>NZ_JOIY01000027.1 GCF_000720185.1 Streptomyces sp. NRRL S-340
GGGTGGAGAAGGGGGGAGAAGGGGCGGATGCGACGGAGAGGGGGCGGCGGGCTTCGCCGACCGGGGTGACTCAGCGTGACTGCGGACCCCGGCGCTGCGGCAGTGTCACCACCGACGCGTCACCCGGTCCGGCCGGCGGCAGCCCCGCGACCTGGGCGAGCAGGTCGCACCAGGCGGCCAGGTGCGCCCCCGTGTCCGGCGCCCCGCCCGGACTCTCGCGCGGCGTCCACGAGGCCCTGATCTCGATCTGCGAGGCCGGCGGTCGTGCCGAGAGCCCGCCGAAGTAGTGCGAGCCGGCGCGCGTGACCGTGCCGCTCGGCTCCCCGTACGTCAGACCGCGCGCCTGCAGCGCCCCGGTCAGCCAGGACCAGCACACCTCCGGCAGCAGCGGGTCGGCGGCCATCTCCGGTTCCAGCTCCGCCCGGACCAAAGTCACCAGCCGGAAGGTGCCCCGCCACGCGTCGTGCCCGGCCGGGTCGTGCAGCAGCACCAGGCGGCCGTCGGCGAGGTCCTGCTCGCCGTCGACGACCGTGGCCTCCAGCGCGTGCGCGTACGGAGCCAGCCGCTGCGGCGGCGGTACCTGCTCGATCTCCACCTGCGGCCGCAGCCGCGCGGCTCTCAGCGCGTCGACGGCGGCCCGGAAGGGCAACGGGACCTGATCCGCCCTGCCCGCATTGCCGTCCCCCTCCTTCGCGTCGTCCATTCCGCCAGCGCCGTCCGACAGTCGTCCCTGAGCCGCAGCCATGCCGGGAAGATTAAGGGGAACCGGGCCTTTGTGCAGGGCAAGACACCCCGCCGCAGGCAGGAGCGCCGCCCGGGGGCCGCACACCGCGGCCTGCGCGCCCCCGGCGCCGTGCGAGACTTGCCCCCGTGAGTGCCAACGAGACGCCCGCCAGCCACCGGCCGCCGACGGCCCCCTACGACTCCGCCTTCCTCCGGGCGTGCCGGCGCGAACCGGTGCCGCACACCCCCGTGTGGTTCATGCGGCAGGCGGGGCGCTCCCTGCCGGAGTACCGCAAGGTGCGCGAGGGCATCGGCATGCTGGAGTCCTGCACGCGTCCCGAGCTGGTCACCGAGATCACCCTCCAGCCGGTCCGGCGGCACGGCGTGGACGCGGCGATCTACTACAGCGACATCGTCGTACCGCTGAAGGCCATCGGCGTCGACCTCGACATCAAGCCGGGCGTGGGCCCGGTCGTCGAGCGCCCGTTCCGCACCCGCGAGGACCTGGCCCGGCTGCGCGACCTGACCCCCGAGGACGTCTCCTACGTCACCGAGGCGATCGGCCTGCTCACGAGCGAGCTGGGCGGCACGCCGCTGATCGGCTTCGCCGGGGCGCCCTTCACCCTGGCGAGCTACCTCGTGGAGGGCGGCCCGTCGCGCACGTACGAGAACGCCAAGGCGATGATGTACGGCGACCCCGGGCTGTGGGCCGACCTGCTGGACCGGCTCGCCGCCATCACGGGTGCCTTCCTGAAGGTGCAGATCGAGGCCGGCGCGAGCGCCGTGCAGCTCTTCGACTCCTGGGCCGGGGCCCTGTCCCCCGCCGACTACCGCCGCTCGGTGCTGCCCGCCTCCGCGAAGGTCTTCGAGGCCGTCGCCGGGTACGGCGTCCCGCGCCTCCACTTCGGCGTCGGCACCGGTGAGCTGCTGGGCCTGATGGGCGAGGCGGGCGCGGACGTCGTCGGCGTCGACTGGCGCGTCCCGCTGGACGAGGCCGCCCGCCGGGTCGGCCCGGGCAAGGCGCTCCAGGGCAACCTGGACCCGACCGTCCTGTTCGCCCCCCGCGAGGCCGTGGAGGCCAAGACCCGCGAGGTGCTCCAGTCCGCCGCCGGGCTGGAGGGGCACGTCTTCAACCTCGGCCACGGTGTCATGCCGTCCACCGACCCGGACGCGCTGACCCGGCTCGTGGACCACGTCCACACGCACACCGCCCGCTGAGGCGTCCGGCCAGGAGGTGACCCGGGCGGGCGGTCCGCCGGCCGCCCGCCCGGGAGCCGTGCGCGGCCCGGCGGTGCCCGGGCCGCGCCGCGCTACTTCAGACCGCCGTCCAGCGCGGTCATCAGCCGGCCGTCCGGTGTGTCGCCGGACATCTCCCAGACGAACCCGCCCAGCAGCCCCTCGGACTTGATCCAGGCGGTCTTCTTCCCGATCGACCAGGCGTCGTCGAAGGACCACCACTGGCCGTTCGCGCCGGTGTAGCCGAACGTCGACACCGACTGCTCGTCGTGGTGGACCGTCATCGACGGGAAGCTGATGATCAGGTTGCCGTAGCCGCGGACCCCGGCCTCGGTGTCGAACTGGCCGGGGGCGGCGCCGTTCGCGTCCTGCCACTCACCGGCGGCGCCGCCGTCGCTCACGCCCTGCCAGCCGCGCCCGTAGAACGGGAAGCCCACCACCAGCTTGCGCGGGCTGACCCCCGCGTCGAGGTACGCCCGGATCGCGTTCTCGATGCTGAAGTGGAACGGATAGGGGTCCTGGGCGTCGGTGTACAGGTTGGAGGCGTCACCGGTGCGCTTCGGCTCCCAGGAGTTGTCGCTGCCCGAACCGTGGAAGTCGTAGCCCTGCACGTCGGCGTAGTCGAGGGAGTCGAAGATCCGCTTCAGGTCCCAGCCCGCGGAGATCTTCGCCGGGTCGGCCGGGGTGAACGCGGTCAGCAGCCGGTGCTCGCCGCCGAGCGCGTCGAGCTGCTTGCGGAACTCGGCGAGCAGCGCGGTCAGGTTGTCCTTGTCCTGGGCGCCGTAGTGGTTGCCCGGGTGGCCTTCCGAGCCCGGCCACTCCCAGTCGATGTCGAAGCCGTCGAAGATGCCGGCCGCGGTGCCCGGGCCGCCCGCGCCGTTGTAGACGGGCAGGTTGCCCTTGATCCACACGTCGATGCAGGACTTGACGAACTTCTCCCGGGAGGCCTGCGTGGCGGCGGCGTCCGAGAAGAACTTCGAGTAGGTCCAGCCGCCGATCGAGGCGAGGACCTTCAGTTTCGGGTACTTGGCCTTGAGCTTCTTCAACTGGTTGAGGTTGCCGCGCAGTTTGCCCCAGCCGTCGTCGGCGACCCCGTCGACCGACTGACCGGCGGACATGGGCCGCGCGTAGTCGGCGTCCGCGTCGCCGGCGTCGGTGCCCTGGTCGGGGTCCTCCGGGTCGGTGGAGGTGCCCTTGGTCACGCCCGCCTTGCAGGTGAGGTCCTTCGAATCCAGGTTCTCGAAGGCGTAGTTGACGACGTCCAGCCTGGCGGCGGCGCCGGAGGTGTCGAGGTTCTTCACGAAGTACTGGCGTCCGTAGATGCCCCACTGCACGAAGTAGCCCACCTTGAGCTGCTTGCCCTGCCCGGCCACGTCGTCGGTGGTGACGGTCACCGCGTTCGAGGCGGACGACGGGTTGTCGGCGGTGTCGCGGGCCCTGACGGTGAAGGTGTAGGCGGTGGCCGGGGAGAGCCCGTCGACCGTGGCCGAGGTGGTGTCCGCGCCGACCGACCTGACCGGCGTGGAGCCGCGGTAGACGTCGTAGGCGGCCACGCCCACGTTGTCGGTGGACCTGTCCCAGGCCAGGCTGACGCTGGAGGAGGTCTTGCCGGTGGTGCGCAGGCCGCCCGGCGCGGTCGGCGGCGTCGGGTCGGTCGACGGATCGACCGTCCTGACGGTCAGCGGGGCGCTGACGGGCCCGGTGTTGCCGCGGGAGTCCTTGGCCCGCACGGTGAAGCTGTAGCCCGTCGCGGGCGTCAGGCCGGTGACCGTCGCCGAGGTGCCGGTCGCGGTCGCGACGGTGTCCGTGCCGCTGAGCACCTCGTAGGAGGCCACGGTGTGGTCGCCGGGCTGGGCGGCGGCCCAGCTCAGGGCCACCGAGTGGGCGGTGACGGCGGTCGCCTTCGGCGTGCCGGGGGCGGTCGGCGGGACGTCGGGGGTGCCGTCGCACTTGTCGCCGTCGACCGTGCAGCCCGTGGGCGCGGCGGCCGTGCCGGTCGCCGTGAACCAGTAGCTGTACGGCTCGGTGCTGCCGCCGGCCGGGACGTTCGCGTTGTAGTAGGCGTTCTTCACGGTCACATGACGCCCGGAGACGGTCGCGTCGCCGTTGTAGTTCCCGGTCAGGGACACCCCGGCCGGCAGGTCGAACTCCAGGGTCCAGCCGCTGACGGCCGCCGGACCGCTGTTGCGGACGACGTACGTCCCCTTCCACCAGGAGCCGTTGTCCTGGGTGCTGAAGGCCGCCGTCAGGGTGCCGGCCGCGTGGGCGGGCGTGGCGAGGACGGTGAGCGCCGCGACCGGCAGCAGCAGCGCGGTCCCCAGGGCGGCGAGCCGCCGCCTCAGCCGGGCGGCGCCGCGGTCGCCGGGTGCGTGTGGTGCCGCCGCGCCGGGCATCGCCCGTCCGCCGGGCCGTGGTCCCGTTCCGGGAAGTGGTCTGCGCCTGTGGAACATGGCTCTCCCTGTGATCGTGGGGTGGTACAGGGGTGAGGTGAACCGTGCGCGTGCGCATGCGTGTGCCCGGACGAAGGCAGGCCGGTGCGCGGGGCGGTCCGGGGCACGGCCGTGCCGCTTCGGGCAGGCGCCCACAACGTAGAAGGTCTGGACCAATGAGTCAACAGGTCCGGTCGGGCGTCCCGGGGCCCGCGGGCGCCCGGGCGGGCCTCACCAGCCCGTGCGGGCCCGCCGACCGAACAGCAGCCCCCGCGGCTCGGGCGGGGGCGGGGTGCCGGGGCGCAGCGGCAGCGCGATCAGCAGGCCCACGACGAAACCGACCACATGGGCCGTGTACGCCACCGTGCCCGCGCCCGAGACGCCCTCCCCGGCGGAGTAGAACGCCTGGAGCACGAACCAGAACCCGAGCACGATCCAGGCCGGCAGGCGCAGCGGCAGGAAGATCAGGAAGGGTACGAGGACCCAGACCCGGGCCCTCGGATACAGCACCAGATAGGCGCCGAGGACCCCGGCGATCGCCCCCGACGCGCCGATCAGCGGCTGGCCCGAGTCCGCGTCCAGCAACGAGAAGCCGTACCCGGCCGCGTAGCCGCAGACGACGTAGAACAGGGTGAAGCGCAGGTGCCCCATCCGGTCCTCGACGTTGTTGCCGAAGATGAACAGGAACAGCATGTTCCCCAGCAGGTGCAGCCAGCTGCCGTGCAGGAACATCGCGGTGAGCACCGACAGCACGGGAGACTTGGCGTACGCCGGCGGCCCCAGCACACAGCCCGGTCCGTGCGCCCCCACGCCCACCGCGCCCGTCGGCACCAGGGACGGCATGCGGTGGTGGATCAGCTCGCGCGGGACGAGCGCCCAGTGCTCCGTGAAGGCCTGCCCGTGGCACAGCTGGGCCAGGGTGCTGCTCCCGGTCAGGGAGCCGGAGATGCCGGGCGTGGCCAGGAACACGACGACGTTCGCGACGATCAGGGCGTACGTCACCCAGGGGGTGCGCCGCACCGGGTTCACGTCATGGACGGGGATCACCACACAGGAGTAGTGCCCGGGATGCGCCGGGCGAACCGGTGTCCCCCCGCGCGGGGGACGCGCCCCCGCGTCCCCCGTCCGGCCCCGCCGCAGGCGCTACCCCCGCGCCGCGTCGACCTGGGCCGCCGCCTTGCGGGCCGCCACCAGGACCGGGTCCCACACCGGTGAGAACGGCGGCGCGTAGCCCAGGTCGAGGGCGGTCATCTGCTCCACGGTCAGCCCCGCCGTGAGCGCGACCGCCGCGATGTCCACGCGTTTGGCCGCGCCCTCCCGGCCGACGATCTGGACACCCAGGAGCCGGCCGGTGCGGTGCTCGGCGAGCATCTTCACCGTCATGGGCGAGGCGCCCGGGTAGTAGCCCGCCCGGCTCGTCGACTCGACGGTGACCGTCTCGAAGCGGAGTCCGGCCCGCCGGGCGTCCCGCTCCCGCAGCCCGGTCCGCGCGATCTCCAGGTCGCACACCTTGCTCACCGCCGTGCCGACCACGCCGGGGAAGGTCGCGTAACCACCGCCGGCGTTGGTGCCGATGACCTGGCCCTGCTTGTTGGCGTGGGTGCCCAGCGGAACGTGGCGCTGCTGGCCGGACACCAGGTCGAGGACCTCGACGCAGTCGCCGCCCGCCCAGATGTTCTCGTGACCGCGCACCCGCATCGCGCGGTCCGTGAGCAGGCCGCCGTGCGCCCCGAGCGGGAGCCCGGCCGCGCGCGCGAGGGACGTCTCGGGGCGCACCCCGATGCCCAGCACGACCACGTCCGCCGGATACTCCGCCTCGCCGGTGGCCACGGCCCGCACGCGGCCCCGCGGCCCGGTCAGCACCTGGGTCACCTCGGTGCCGCCGGCCATGGTGATCCCGAGGCCCGTCATGGCCTCGTGCACCAGCCGGCCCATGTCCGGGTCCAGGGTGGACATCGGCTCCCGGCCGCGGTCGACGACCGTCACCTCGTACCCGCGCTTGATCAGGGCCTCGGCCATCTCCACGCCGATGTAGCCGGCGCCGACCACCACCGCCCGGCGGCCACGCGCGCGTGCCATGCCGGCGAGCAGCTCCTCGCCGTCGTCCAGCGTCTGCACGCCGTACACGCCGGGCGCGTCGATGCCGGGCATCTCCGGCCGCACCGGGCGGGCCCCGGTGGCGATGACGAGCTTGTCGTACGACGTCCAGGACTCCGCCCCGGAATCGACGTCCCGCGCGCGGACGCGGCCCGCGGCCACGTCGATCTCGGTGACCTCGGTGCGCAGCCGCAGGTCGATGTCCCGGGCGCGGTGCTCCTCGGGGCTGCGGGCGATCAGCCGGTCCCGGTCGGTGACGTCACCGCCCACCCAGTAGGGGATCCCGCAGGCCGAGTACGAGCTGAAGTGGCCGCGTTCGAACGCCACGATCTCCAGCTCGCCGGGCCCGCGCAGCCGGCGCGCCTGGGACGCCGCGGACATCCCCGCGGCGTCCCCGCCGATCACGACCAGTCGTTCCCGCCCACCCCGTGCCCGGCGCGCCCCGGCCGTGTCCGTGCCGGTGCCGCCGCTGGTGCTGTTGCTCATGGTCATGCGGACACGCTACGGCCGGCCGGGACCGGCGCCGGTACCGCCCGGTCCCGCGGCCGGACTCCCGGGGCGGCCCGCCTCACCGGGAGCCGTCGCCGGACGCCTCACCGGAGCCTTCGGTTCCTGTTCCTGTTCCTGTTCCTGTTGCGATGCCTGTTGTGGTGGCGGTGCCGGTGCCGGTTCCTGGTGCGATGCCGCTTCCAGTCCGGGTTCCGGTTCCGGTCGCGCTTCCGGTTGCGGGCCCGACCGGTCCGAGCGGTCCCAGCGCGGTCATCGCCGCCGCCGCGGCGGGGGCGGCGCGGCGCGGGAGCCGGGGACGCACGAGGCGCAGCCACGCCACGGTCAGGAGCGCGGCCGCGGCGGCGAACGGGAGGACCGCGCCCAGCGCCAGGGCGATCCAGCGGACCACGGTCACGAACACGTGCCAGCCGCCCGCCAGGGCGTCGAGGAATCCCGGACCGCCGTCGTCGGCGTCCTTCGTCCCCGGCGCGGGCGTCACGGACAGCGACAGCGTGATGGTGGCCAGGCTCGTACGGTCCTTCAGCGACGCCTGCTGGGCGAGCAGCGCCTCCAGGTCGGCCTCACGGCGGCTCAGCTCGCTCTCCAGGGCGACCACGTCAGCGAGGCTGCCGGCCTTGTCCATCAGGCCGCGGACCCGGGCCACGCTGGCCCGCTGCGACCTGATGCGGCTGTCCACGTCCACGACCTGGCCGGTGACGTCCTCCGCCTTGGCGGAACGTTCCACGAGCCGGCCGGTGCCCTGCACACCGGCGAGGACCTCGTCGTACTTCCCGGAGGGCACGCGCAGCACGACCCGGGTCCGCTCGTGGCCCTCCGCGTCGCGGCTGGTGTTCTCGTCGCCGACGTAACCGCCCGCCTCGACGGCGGCCGCGCGGGCGGCGGCGAGGGCCTTCCCCACGTCCTCGACCTCCACGGTCACCGAGGCGGTGCGCACGATCTGACTCGCCATGACCTTCGGCGGCGCCGTGGCCCTCGCGCCGGACGCGCCGCTGCCGCCGTACCCGCTGCCGCCGTTCCCGGTGGCGGAAACGCCCCGCTGCGCCCCGCTCCCCGCGGCCTTGTCGGACGCGCTGCCGCCGGAGTCCCCGGCGCCGCCGCAGCCGGTGAGCGCGAGCGCCGCCGCGAGCAGCAGCCCGGCCAGGGCCGGCGCGGACGGGACCGGACGTCGAACAGAACACCGTGCGCGCATGACGCGTACCCCCTGGGCCGTGTTGACCTCTGACGCCTCTTCGACTCGCCGGGTGCGCGGGGCGTTGCCGGAATCGGGTTCCGATGCGGTCACGGTCAGGACTCGCCCGGGACACCGGGACCCGGCGGGAGCGCCCGCGGGGAGCGTCAGCGGGGTCTGAGAGAGTGGGGGACATGAGCGCAACGGGTACGGGCACGGGGCAGGTCGTCGTCATCGGGGGCGGGATCGCGGGGCTGGCCGCCGCGCACCGGCTGCTGGAGCGCGGCGCGCGGGTGACCATGCTGGAGGCGGCGGACCGGGTCGGCGGCAAGCTGCTGCCCGGCGAGATCGCGGGCGTCCGGGTCGACCTGGGCGCCGAGTCGATGCTGGCCCGCCGGCCCGAGGCCGTGGACCTGGCGCGCGAGGTCGGCCTGGCGGACCGGCTGGAGCCGCCCGCGACCGCCGGCGCCTGCCTGTGGACCCGCGGGACCCTGCGCCCGATGCCCAAGGGCCATGTGATGGGCGTCCCCGGCACCGCCGCCGCCCTCACCGGAGTGCTCTCCGCCGAGGGCCTGGCCCGCGTCGAGCGCGACGCCGACCTGCCCCGCACCGAGGTCGGCGACGACGTGGCGGTGGGGGAGTACGTGGCGGCCCGCCTGGGCCGCGAGGTCGTCGACCGCCTGGTCGAACCGCTGCTCGGCGGTGTCTACGCGGGCGACGCGTACCGCATCTCGATGCGCTCGGCGGTCCCCCAGCTCTTCGAGGCCGCGCGGCGGCACACCTCCCTGACCGAGGCGGTCCGCGGGATCCAGGCCGCCGCGGCCGACGCCCAGCGCGGCGGCCGGACGGGACCCGTCTTCATGGGCATCCGGGGCGGCGTCGGCAGCCTGCCCCTCGCGGTCGCCGAGTCGGTACGGGCGCGCGGCGGCGAGATCCGCACCGGCTGCCCGGTGACCGAGCTGCGCAGGCGGCCGCAGGGCGGCTGGCGCGTGGTCGCGGCGGGCCGCGTCCTGCACGCGGACGCGGTGGTCCTCGCCGCGCCCGCGCCCGCCGCCGCCGGGCTGCTGGACGCCGAGTCCCCCGGCGCGGCCGCGGAGCTGCGGGCCGTCGAGTACGCCTCCATGGCCCTGATCACCCTCGCCTACCGCCGCGCCGAAGCAGCCCTGCCCGAGGGCAGCGGCTTCCTCGTGCCGCCGGTCGACGGGCGCACCGTCAAGGCGTCGACCTTCGCCTCCCGCAAGTGGGGCTGGATCGCCGACGAGGACCCGGACGTGCTGGTGCTGCGCACCTCCGTCGGGCGGTACGGCGAGACGGAGATCCTCCAGCGCGAGGACGCCGAGCTGGTCGGTCTCTCCCGGCACGACCTGCGCGAGGCCACCGGCCTGGACGCCGTGCCGCTGCGGACCCGCGTCACCCGCTGGACCGACGGTCTGCCCCAGTACCCCGTCGGCCACCACGCGCGCGTGGCCCGCGTCCGCGCCCACGTCGCCGCGCTGCCGGGCCTCGCGGTGTGCGGCGCGGTGTACGACGGCGTGGGCATCCCCGCGTGCGTGGCGAGCGCGTACGCCGCGGTGGACCAGCTGGCGGGCGACCTGCGCGCTGTGCAGGAACTCACCGCCCACCCGGTGCAGAGTCTGCACGGCGGAGCGGGAGAATAGGCCCATGAGTGACGACGCCTCCACCACCGACTCCGGCAGGATCCCGAACAAGGGCAAGCTGGCCAAGGACCTCAACGAGGTCATCCGTTACACGCTGTGGTCCGTCTTCAAGCTGAAGGACGTGCTCCCCGAGGACCGCGCGGGCTACGCCGACGAGGTCCAGGAGCTGTTCGACCAGCTCGCCGCGAAGGACGTGACCGTCCGCGGCACGTACGACGTCTCGGGCCTGCGCGCGGACGCCGACATCATGATCTGGTGGCACGCCGAGACGAGCGACCAGCTCCAGGAGGCGTACAACCTCTTCCGCCGCACCGAGCTGGGCCGCGCGCTGGAGCCGGTGTGGTCGAACATGGCGCTGCACCGTCCCGCCGAGTTCAACCGCTCGCACATCCCGGCGTTCCTCGCCGACGAGACGCCGCGCAACTACATCAGCGTCTACCCGTTCGTACGCTCCTACGACTGGTACCTGCTGCCCGACGAGGACCGCAGGCGCATGCTCGCCGACCACGGCAAGATGGCCCGCGGCTACCCGGACGTGCGGGCGAACACCGTCGCCTCCTTCTCCCTCGGCGACTACGAGTGGGTCCTCGCCTTCGAGGCCGACGAGCTGTACCGCATCGTCGACCTCATGCGTCACCTGCGCGGCTCGGAGGCCCGCCGGCACGTCCGCGAGGAGGTGCCGTTCTTCACCGGCCGCCGCAAGGACGTGGCGGACCTGGTCGCCGGGCTCGCCTGACGCTTCCGCTCACGTCCCGGCCGACGGCCGGCCGCCCCCGAGGTCCGCGGCCGGCCGTGGTCGCCCGCGCGGGCCGGCCCTCCCGCCTTCCACCACCGGTCGTCCTTGTCCTTCAGGGCCGGTCGGCCTTGCTCTTCAGGGCGTCCCGCAGCTCCCGGCCGCGGGTCTCCCGGAAGGCCGGCCGGTCCGGCCGCGGCTCGGGGCGTGCGGCACAGTCCGCGCTCCGGCCCGGCAGCCGCCCCTGGAGCAGGTAGGCGTCCAGGTACGCGTTGACGCACCGGTTCGGGCCGTAGGCGAGACCGTGCGTGCCCGCGCCCCGCTCGGTCACCAGCGTGGAACCGGCCAGCCGCCGGTGCAGTTCCAGCGCGCCGCCGTACGGCGTGGCCGCGTCCCGCTCGGCGGCCAGGACCAGCGTGGGCGGCAGCGCGCCCGGCGCGGTCCGCACGTCCAGGGGCCGCTGCCGGGGCACCGGCCAGTAGGCGCACGGCAGGTTCGCCCACACATTGCCCCATGTCTCGAACGGCGCGGTGCGGGCCAGCCGCGTGTTGTCCCGGTCCCAGACCCGGAAGTCGGTCGGCCAGGGCGCGTCGTTGCACTCCACGGCCGTGTACACCGCGGCACTGTTCTCCGCCTCGGCCGCCCCCGCCCGGTACGGCGCGGCCAGCGCGACCAGCGGCTTCTCGTCGCCCCTCAGATAGGCGGCCAGGGCGTCGGCGGCCATGGGCCAGAAGCCGTCGTCGTACCCGGCGTTCAGGAACGCGCCCTGCAGCTGCCCGGGGCCCACCGTGCCGCCCGCCGGCCGCGCGGCCAGGCGTGCGCGCGCCTTCTCGTAGGCGGCCCGCACCGCCCGCGCCGTGCGGCCGAGGCCGTACACGTCGTCGTGCCGGGCCACCCACGCCCTGAAGTCCGCCCAGCGGGCCTCGAACGCGGCCGACTGGTCGAGGTTGTCGCCGTACCACACCAGCGACGGGTCGGGGTTCACGGCCGAGTCGAAGACCATCCGGCGCACATGTGCGGGGAACAGCGTCGCGTACAGCGCGCCGAAGTAGGTGCCGTAGGAGGCGCCCATGAATGTCAGCCGGTCCTCGCCGAGCGCCGCGCGCAGCACCTCCAGGTCCCGGGCGTTGTCGAGCGAGGTGTAGAAGCGCAGACCGGGCCCGGAACGCCGGGCGCACCCTCGGGCGTAGGCCCGCGCCTCGGCGACGCGCTTCCTCTTGTACGCCGCCGAGGGATGCTCGGGGACCGCGCTCGGCGCCTTGAAGAAGTTCCCGGGGTCCACACAGGACAGCGGCGCCGAACGGCCCACCCCGCGCGGGGCGTAGCCGACGAGGTCGTAGGCGGCGGCGACCCGCTTCCACTCCGGCAGCAGGGCGACCAGCGGGAAGGACATGCCGTCGCCGCCCGGTCCGCCCGGGTTGAACACGAGGGCGCCCTGCCGCGGTACCGCGGGCGCACCGGACGCGGAGCGCGGATCCCTGCCGGTGGCCCGCACCCGGCTGACGGTGAGTTCGATCCGCGTGCCGTCGGGCCGGGCGTAGTCGAGCGGTACGGACACGGTGCCGCACTCCATGGACCCCGGCGTCTCCCGTGCGTCCGGGCACGGGCCGAAGGCGATGCCGGTCAGCCGGGCGCGCGCGGCGGCCACGACGGTGCCGCGCAGTTCGGCCGCCCCGCCGGCCGGCCACGGCCCGCTCCGCGGTGCGCGGCCGGTCTGCGGCACGCCGCCGGAGGGTGCGGCGGCGAGGGCGGTCAGGACCAAGGACCCGGCGACCGTCCACACGGCGGCTGCTCTCATCGGTGTCATCCCTTCGGCGCACGGCGGCTTCGCCTTCGCCGCGCACCGGTGACCAGGCCGCGCCCGGCGGCGGCACAAGGGATGTTTCGTTCGCCGGGGGAGGAAGGCAAGCACCGGATGGCGGATGTCGGCACGGATGCGCCCGATGCGCCCCCGGAACGGCCGCGCGCCGTGCCGTGCCGGGACGGCCCCGGGCGCGCTCCTGCCCGGCGGGGCTGCTCCCGGGCTACTTCCGCCAGGGCTGGTCGCGGTGGGCGAAGGCGGCGCGCAGGTCCGGTTCGCCGATCGCGCGGACGCCGCGCACGGCGACGGAGGCGAGGCAGGTGCGTTCGTCGCCCCGGCCGCGTGCGCGCCGGGCCAGCGTGCCGAGCAGCCGCTGCCCGGCCGGGGACGCCCAGCGCGAGTACGGGTGGACCTCGACGCGGGCTATCGCCAGACAGCTCAGGGTGAGGGCCAGCGGCAGCGCGAACCAGAGGGCGACCAGGCCGCGCGGCATGCCGGTCGGGCCGGGCAGCAGCAGCGCCGCCACCGCCAGCGCGGTCACGGCCAGCGCGGCGGCCCGCACCTGGCGCATCCCGGCCGCGACCGCCGAACCCGTCCCCTCCGGGACGGCCAGGCCGGCGTTCACCAGGCGGCCGGCCAGGTCGCGCACCGGGTCCGCGCAGGCCGCGGCGGCCCGCACCGCAGCGATGCGGGACTGCCCTTCGGGGCCGATGGCTCCTATGACGGACCGTTCCATCTCGTCGCGCCCGCGCGGGTCGACGACGGTGGCCCAGCCGGTGTGCGCCAGCAGCAGCCGGCGCTGGCGGGCCATGGAGACCAGGGTGACGTCGGCGACCCGGACGGGACCGCCGGACAGGAACGCGGCCTCGTACAGGGTCAGTTCCCGGTCCAGGCCCACGGCGGCGTCGGGGGTGTCGGCGGCCGCCGCCCGTACGGCGGCCAGGCACAGCCGCGTGCACGCCGTCCCGGCGGCGGCCCAGGCCGGCAGGAGGAGAAGGAGCCAGAGCATGACAAATTTCTATGTCAGGGATCCGGGAAACTCCATGCCCTTTTCACATCCCGGACCACGTGTGGCCTGTATGTGACGTTCCGTTTGTTTTTCGAGGTCAGCGCGTCGCTTCGGATGTCCGGGGGCCGGACTCGACGGGGAAGGCCGCGCGCGGGCCGGTGCGCCCGGTTGCCCGGCTCCCACGGTCCGTGAGCCGGGCACGGCCGCCCGCGGCACCGCCGACAGGACGAGGTGCCGGACCGTGCGCGCCGGCCGCGTGCGGGGGCGCGCACCTTTCCGTCTCAGCGCCGCAGCAGCATGCGGCGCGCCGCCCGGGCCGCGCGGACCACCGGCCTGCGGGACCGCGGTACGGGCCCCGACCGTTCCAGCCACCACTCCCGCAGGTCCCGGCGGGCGCCCGCGTCCTGCGGCTGCCCGGCGAGCAGCAGGGACTCCGCGAACGCCATCGCGTCCAGGCGGTAGCCCCCGCGCATCGGATGCTCCTGCGCGTACGCGAGGAAGGCGGCACGGTATCCGGCGCCGAGGATGACCGGCAGCTCGGGCGCCACCTTGGCCACCACACCGGCCCGCTTCGACGCGAGCGCCCGGGCCTGCACCGCGAGCCGCCCCCGGTCGAAGCCCTCCGGGGCGGGCGTCCCGGCGACGAGCGCCGACAGGAGCGCGGTCTGCGCGAGCGCGAGCCGCTGCCGGACCGGCTCCGCGACGGCCGCCGCCGGCTCGCCGACCCGCCCGTCCGCGCTCCCTTTCGCGTGCTCCCGGCTCCCGTCCGTGCCCGCGCTCCGGTGCTCCCGGCTCCCGGCCAGCCCCTTTCCTCCGACGACGGCACGCCCGCGCGAAGCGGTGTTCGCGCCCCCCGGCGCCGCGGCGACGGCGGCGCGCTCCGCGGCGCCCGCGCGTCCCCGCCCCACCGCCTTCCGGATGGCTTCCAGTTCGCCGCCCAGGGCGTCCGCCTCGGGGAAGTTCTCGTCGCGCTCCAGCAGCACGCCCGGCGGGGACACCCGGGAGGCGAGGTCGGTCAGGATGTCGAGCACCGGTTCGGGGACCGGGTGCGCGTGGCTGTCGTGCCAGACGCCGTCCCGCTCGAACCCGCCCGCGACATGGACGTACGCCAGGGCCTCCAGCGGCAGTTCGGCCAGCGCCCGCGCCGGATCCTCGCCCTGGTTGACGTGGTTGGTGTGCAGGTTGGCCACGTCGATCAGCAGGCGTACGCCCGTGCGGTCGGCCAGTTCGTACAGGAACTGCCCCTCGGTCAGTTCCTCACCGGGCCACGCCAGCAGCGCGGCGATGTTCTCCACGGCGAGCGGCACGGGCAGGGCCCGCTGGGCGATGCGGACGTTCTCGCACAGCACGTCCAGGGCCTCGCGCGTGCGGGGCACCGGCAGCAGGTGGCCCGCCTCGATGCGGTCCGACGCCGTCATGGGCCCGCCCGCACGCACGAAGGCGATGTGCTCGGTCACCAGCGGCGAGCCGAGCGCCTCCGCCCGCTCGGCCAGTGCCCGCAGACGTCCCTCGTCGGGCCGTTCGGCGCCGCCGAGACCGAGGGACACCCCGTGCGGCACGACGGTCACCCCGCGCTCGCGCAGACGCCGCAGCGAGGCGGGCGGATGGCCGGGACACAGGTTCTCGGCCACCACCTCGACCCAGTCGATCCCCGGCATGCCCTCCACGGCGTCCGCGATCTCCGGCCGCCAGCCGATCCCCGTCCCCAGTCGCTCCATGAGTCCTGCCCCCCACTGGTCCCTTCGCCCCCTGTCACCGGACGCCCGCGCGCGGCGCGGGTGAAGAGGGTATGGCCCAGCCGGGCGGCGGGGAACCGCACCGCGCGCCTCTTCAGAGCAAGAATTGAGGGTTCGCCCGCATCGCGGCCGGGCGGGGCCGGTGTCATCCCCAGGTCTGACACGCCGTCATGTGCTCCGACCGGAGTCGTCCGCCGGAACAGGAGCTGCGGCTGACTTCAGGGCCCGTTCGCGCCGGGACGATGGAGAAGTCCCGGAAAGAAGCGAGAGGGAGTACCGAAGATGGCGAAGCTGCAGAGCCTGGACGAGATGACGCCGATGTTCGCGCCACGCGTGTCACCGGCGTCCCGGGACAGCACACCTAGGAGCCCTGCCGCAGCGCCGGGTGGTCGGCGACCACCGTGCACGAACCGGGAGCGATCTCGGTGAAGCCCGCGTCGCGCACCACCGGCAGTCGGCTGTCCGTGAGGCGCTGCCACTGCGCGGGGGCCGCGGTGCGCACGCTGAGCGGGAAACCGGCGTCGCGCCAGGCGGCGCGCTGCTCGTCGGTGAGGTCCCACCAGGCGAGCTGCGCACCGTGACCGGCCTGGGCCATCGCCTTGCCCGCGGACATCCGAAGACCGGGGTTGAACCAGAGCACCGGGACGTTAGGGGCGGGCGGGGCGGGCGGTACCGGGTCGTCGAGGTCGGTGCCGGAGACCTGGAGCTTCGCCAGGTCCTTGGGCCAGCCGTCCAGCGGGACGGGCGGGAAGACCCGTACCTCCGCGGTCGCCCCGGTGACCGTGATGCCCTCCAGCGCCCCGGCCCGCCGCCACTCCGCGCCGCGCGCCCGCCGCACCACCTTGCGGATCCGGGCGTCCTGCCAGTCCCGCACCGGCCCCGCCCACACGCCGTCGCCGACGGAACGCTCGTCGTCCAGCAGCACCAGCACCGCGCGGGCGGCCGTCTCCAGCGCGTCGGTGCGGGCGGGCGGGGCGGCCCGCTCGATGCGGACGACCAGCGGCAGCACGAACTGCGGGGCCAGGTCCCGCGCGGTGGGCTCGGTGCGGAAGGGGCTCTCGGCGGCGGAGCTTTCGGCGGAGGTCTCGTACGTCACGCCCCCCAGTGTGCCAACCGCGGCGCGCACCGGCGGACGGCCCCCGCGCGAGAGGGCCACGGCCGGACGGGGCCGGCCGCCGTCCTGAGCCGTGCTCATCGTGCGGAGGTCATCCCGAGCAGGCCGTGCGCTGCGCCTCCTGCCACTCGCAGACGGGGCAGAGGGTGATCCCCTTGTACGACTGCGGGTACTCGGTCGGCTCGCGGCACAGCACGCACTCGGCGTACGGCGGCCCGTCGGCCCGGGGCGGCCGGGTCGCGTCGATCAGGCAGTAACCGCTGTCGCGGCCGTGCTGGTCGCCGCCGTCCTCGTCGTCGTCGTTCCTGGCGTCCTCGCTCATGCGTCCAGCGTAGGGCGCCCTTGCCGGATACGGGCCGGCCGGGCAGCCGGGCAGCCGGGCAGCGGGACGGGCGCGGCCGGCGCGGGGCGGCGCGCGGGACGGCCGCCCGGGCCTGCCGCGCGGGTCAGGAGCGGCCCGCCGAGGCGCCGATCATCTCGGACACCTTCACGAAGCGGTACCCCTTCTTGCGCAGCTCCGGCACGACGGCGCGCACCACGCGTTCGGTCGTGGGGGCGGCGCTGCGGGTGCAGTGCATGACCACGACCGAGCCCGGCTTCACGCCGGCCAGGACCTGGCGGGCCACGGCGTCCGCGTCCGTGGCGAACGCGTCACCGCTCACCACGTCCCACTGGACCGCGGTGACGCCGAGGGGCGCGAGGGTGCGCAGCACCCGCGTGTCGTAGCAGCCGCCGGGGAACCGCAGGTACGGCATCGGGTGCGGCACCCCGGCCTTGGCGAAGGCCGTGTACGCGCGTTCCACGTCCGAGCGGACCTGGTCCGGGGAGACGGTCGGCAGGCCGTAGCAGTCACCGGTGAACGCGTAGTGGCTGTAGGAGTGGTTGGCGAGTTCGAACCCGGGGTCCGTGCCGATGGAGCGGGCCTCGTCCGGGTACGTCTCCGCCCACTTGCCCGTCATGAACACCGTGGCGGGCACCTTGAGGGCCCGGAGTGCGGCGATGAGCTGCGGGTTGTCGAAGTGCTCGCCCGACGCCGCGCGCCGGCCCTCGTCGGCGGTCATGTCGGCGTCGAAGGTGAACGCGACCGTCTTGCCCTGGTCGCGCGGGCCGTTGGTGAACACGGGGGTCAGCCCGCCGGGCCCCGGAGTGAGCCTGGGCGGCTTGGACGGCGCGGTCGCGGACGATTCGGCGGGGGCGGAGGGGGACGTGTGGGAGACGGGGTGAGCGGCGTGGGTGGCCCGCGTGGTGCCGCACGCGGCGAGCGAGGCCAGGGCGACGCTCAAGGCACAGGTCGCGGCGAGACCGGTAATACGTCGTACAAGTGGGATCACCTGACGAACGTAGAGCGGCCTGTGATCATATGAGCGGCAGCGGGGCCGCGCGGTCACCCGGCCGGACGCCACCCGCGGGGCGCGGCCCCGTGCTCACCGTTCGCGGCGCTCCAGCGGCTGGGTCGCCGGGCCCTGGAGCACGTTGCCCTCGGTGTCGAAACGCGAGCCGTGGCACGGGCACTCCCAGGCGCGCTCGGCGGAGTCGAAGGCGACCAGGCAGCCGAGGTGCGTGCACCGGGCGGAGAGCGTGTGCAGGTCGCCCCCGTCGTCCCGGTACACGGCGAGGTGGTCGAGACCGCTGCGGACCACCGCGCCCTCGCCCGGCGCGATGGCCTCCACCGGCGGTGTGGAGCGCAGCCGGTCGCCCACGAAGTGCCGCGCGACCTCGGCCTGGTTCTTCAGGAACGTCGGGGCCTCCCGTACGGCCGTCCGCAGCCGGCGCGGGTCGTACAGCTCCTGCCACGGGCAGTCCCGTCCGGTGATCAGCGCGGTGAGCAGCCGCCCCGCCATGATGCCGCCGCTCAGGCCCCAGCCGCCGAAGCCGGTCGCCACGTAGGTGTTGCGGGCGGCCTGGTGCAGCGGGCCGACCATCGGCACGGTGTCGGTGGGGTCGATGTCCTGGGTGGCCCAGGAGTACCGGAGGTCCGCTCCCGGGAAGTGCCCGCCCGCCCACTGCGTCAGCCGGTCGAAGCGGGCTGGGGTGTCACCGGTGCCGGGAGTGAAGTGCTCCCCGGTCACCACGAGCAGCCGCCGGCCGTCCTCGCCGGTCCCGTCCTCGTCGGCGGCGGTCCCCTCGGCCCCGAATTCGCGGTACGGCGCGGTCCGTACCGAACGGGTGTTCTCCTCCGGGGTGATGTACATCCCGTCCGGGTCCTCCGCGGCGTCGACGGGCCCGGCCACGACCAGTTCCCGGCGCGGGGAGAGCCGGGCGAACAGCAGCGCCCGGTCGAAGATCGGGTAGTGCGTGGCGACCACGACGTGCCGGGCCCGGACGGTGGCGCCCGTCGCGGTCGTCACCCGGCACGGCTCGCCCTCGGTCAGACCCCGCACGACGGTGTTCTCGAACACCTGCCCGCCGCGCGCCACCAGGTCGGCCGTCAGGGCCAGCAGGTACTTGCGCGGATGGAACTGCGCCTGCCCGGCCACCCGCACCGCGCCCGCCACCGGGAACGGCAGCCCGGTCTCCGTCACGAACGACGCCGGCAGTCCCGCGTCCCGGGCCGCCTCCGCCTCGGCACGCACCTCCTCCACCCGGCCCGGATCGCGTACGTAGGTGTACGCGCTGCGGGTCTCCCACTCGCACTCGATGCCCAGTTCGTCCACCAGTTCCCAGGCGTGCTCCAGCGCCTCGCACTGCGAACGGGCGTACAGGCGGGCCGCCTGCGCGTCGCGGGTGCGGCGCAGCTTGTCGTAGACGAGGGTGTGCAGCGCCGTCAGCTTGGCGGTGGTGTGCCCGGTCACGCCCGCCGCGACCCGCCGCGCCTCCAGCACCGCCACGCCCAGCCCCGCCCGCGTCAGCTCGTACGCCGTGCTCAGCCCGGCCATGCCCGCGCCGATCACGACGACGTCGACGTCCAGGTCCTCGGTCAGGGCGGGGCGCTCGGGCCCCGGTGCCGTCTCGACCCAGTACGAACCGGTGACGCGGCGCCGTCCGTGCCGCCGCTCCCGGCCCTGCTGATGTTCGCTCATGGCCGCCGGGTACCCCGTCGCGGGCGGCCTGATCTCAGACGAGGGCGGCGCGCGCGGGACACCGCGGACCGGTCAGGGTTCGGCCTCGGACGGGGAGAAGGCGTCCGCGGCGGCCCGGACCGGCGTCACGGAAGCGGTGCCGGGTGTCCCCGAAGCGGTGTCGAGCGGGGCACCGGATGTGTCCGGGACCGGTGCCGTGCCGTTGCCGAGGGGCTTCGGCGTCCCGGACGGCGGGGGCGGAGCGGGCGCGGGTGCCTGCCCGGGGGGCTGCTGCTGGGCCGCCCTCTCCAGGAAGCGCAGCAGTTCGACGGGGAAGGGCAGGACGAGGGTCGAGTTCTTCTCCGTGGCCACCGCCGTCACCGTCTGCAGGAGCCGCAGTTGCAGCGCCGCGGGCGTGTCGGCCATCTGCTGGGCGGCCTCGGCGAGCTTCTTCGACGCCTGCAGTTCCGCGTCGGCGTTGATGATCCTCGCCCGCCGCTCCCGGTCGGCCTCCGCCTGCCGGGCCATGGACCGCTTCATCGTGTCCGGCAGGGAGACGTCCTTGATCTCCACCCGGTCGATCTGCACGCCCCACCCGATGGCCGGGCTGTCGATCATCAGCTCCAGGCCCTGGTTGAGCTTCTCGCGGTTGGACAGCAGGTCGTCCAGGTCGCTCTTGCCGATGATCGAGCGCAGGGAGGTCTGCGCCATCTGCGACACCGCGAACCGGTAGTCCTCGACCTGGATGACGGCGTTGGCCGGGTCGACCACCTTGAAGTAGACGACGGCGTCCACGCGCACGGTCACGTTGTCCCGGGTGATGCCCTCCTGGGCCGGGATCGGCAGCGTGACGATCTGCATGTTCACCTTGTAGAGCCGGTCCACGAAGGGAACGATCATGGTGAAGCCGGGCGGGCGCGGATCTCCGGCGAACCGCCCGAGCCGCAGCACCACCCCGCGTTCGTACTGCTTGACGACCCGCGCCGCCGCCGCGAGGTACACGAGACCGGCGCAGCCCGCGGCGATTACGGCGGTCAGTACGTCCTGAAGCATGATGACGACTCCTCGGCCAGTCGTCCGAACGCCCGTGAGGGGCCTTGTTCAACGATATGCCCGCCCCGAGAACACGGTCGAGTCCCCGCCGGGGACGGCCGGCCGGGCAGCGGGCAAGGGCGGCCGGACGACGGGCGGGCGGGGCGGCCCGGTCGGCCCGGCGGGGCGGGCGGCCCGCGTCGCCGTCCGCCCTGGCGCCGGCTCGCCGCCGTCGCCCCGCGTCACTGCGCCGCGCCGCCCGCCCCGCCGTCCTCACCGCGCCGGCGGTCCTGCCGTCAAGGCGCCGGCGCCAGCAGTCTCACCGGCTCCGTCTCCGCCGTGCTGTGGCGTTCGGCCCAGGTCTCCAGGGCCGTGCGGCAGGCGTGGTCGAGGTGGTGCAGGCCGGCGAGGTGCAGTTCGACCGGGCGGTCCCGGGGGAGGGACTCCAGGCTGTCGAGGATCCTCGGCAGCCGCAGGAACGTCGCGTTGCCCGTCAGGTACGCCTGGACCGGGCCCGCGCCCTTGTCGACGACGTCCAGCTTCACGTGGGAGGCCTCCCAGGCGGTCTTGACGACCGAGAGGGCCAGCCCGATCAGCACGCCCTCGAACATGTTCAGCACGACGATGGACACGGCCGTCGCCACCAGGACCAGCACCTCGCCCCGGTGCGTGCGCCACAGCGAGGCCACCTGGCGGAAGGGGATCAGCTTCCAGCCCGCGTGCACGAGGATGCCGGCGAGCGCGGGCAGCGGTATGAGCGCCAGCGCGGACGGCAGCAGCGCCGCGAACAGCAGCAGCCACACCCCGTGCAGCACCCGGGACGCCTTGGTGCGCGCACCGGCCCGCACGTTGGCCGAACTGCGGACGATCACGGCGGTCATCGGCAGCGCGCCGAGCAGCCCGCACACGCAGTTGCCCGCGCCCTGGGCCATCAGTTCCCTGTCGTACCGGGTGCGCGGTCCGTCGTGCAGCCGGTCCACGGCCGCCGCGCTGAACAGGCTCTCCGCCGAGGCGATGAGCGTGAAGGCGAGGACGGTTCCGTAGACCGCGGGGCCGGCCAGTTCGCCGAAGGCCCCGGCGCCGGGCGGCTGGACCGCGTCGAACAGGCCCTGGACCCGGACCGTGGCGACGGGCAGGCCGGACGCGAGGGAGACGAGCGTGGCCAGGACCACCGCGACCAGGGCGCCCGGGACGGCGCGCACGCCCGTCCACAGCCGCCGCGCCGCCCCGCCGGCCCGGGTGCGGTCCGGCAGGCGCGTCCACAGCACCAGCACGGCGACGGTGCCCGCGCCGAGTGCGAGGGAGGCCGCCGCCCCGGTACTGCCCAGGGCGCCGACGAGCGCTCCCGGCAGCCCGGTGATCTTGTCGAGGCCGGCGGCCGGGGCCTTCAGCCCGGCCGCCGTGTAGAGCTGACCGGCGATGAGCACGAGCCCGATGCCGGCCAGCATCCCCTCGACCACGGAGACCGAGATGGCCCGGAACCAGCGCCCGAGCCGCAGCGCGCCCATGGCGAGCTGGAGCAGCCCCGCGCACAGCACGATCACGCCCAGCACGGGCAGCCCGAACTCGCGGACGGCCTCGAACACGAGCACGGTCAGTCCGGCGGCCGGCCCGGACACCTGCAGACTGCTGCCCGGCAGGAATCCGGTGACCAGACCGCCCACGATGCCCGTGACGAGGCCGAGTTCGGCCGGTACGCCCGAGGCGACGGCCACGCCGACGCACAGCGGCAGCGCGACGAGGAAGACGACGAGGGAGGCGGTGAAGTCCTGCCGGAGGAAGGGGAACCTGGATATCGCGGTCTTCACGGCGGCGCTCACAGGGCCGTGAAGGTGTCGGTCCGCGGCCGGTGCGCGAGGACGGCACCGGTGTGCACCTCGTAGTACCAGGCGTGCAGGGACACGGTCCCGTCGGCCAGCCCGCGCGCGACGCACGGGTACGAGCGCAGCCGCAGCAGCTGCGTGAGGACATGGCTCTGGACGCCCTCGGCGACGCACGGGTCCTCGGCCGGTCCCGTCGGCGGGGGTGTGGCGCCCGCCAGCCAGTCGCGCACCGCGGGGACGGCGTCGAGGTCGTCACCGCGGACCAGGGCGCCGACGGCGCCGCAGTGCGAGTGACCGCAGACCACGACGTCCCGCACGCCGAGCACCTGCACGGCGTACTCGACGGTGGCGGCCTCGCCGGTGGGACGGGCCGGGTCGTACGGCGGCACGATGTTGCCCGCGGTGCGCAGCTCGAAGAGCTGGCCGGGGCGCGCGCCGGTGATGAGGGCCGGGACGACCCGTGAGTCGGAGCAGGTGATGAACAGGACCTGGGGGGACTGGCCCGCGGCGAGTTCGGCGAACTCCTCGGGGCGCTGTCCGAACGTACGGGCGTTGTCGATGAGCGGCTGCATGTGCGGTGACTCCTCCTGGCGCGCCGCGCGGGCGCGTCGGACTGACACGACAGAGGTGGGGGGTGTGCGCGAGGGAGACGGGTGCGCGGTTCAGCAGCGGAAGACCTGGAGCGCGGCCGGGGTGGCGCCGGTCAGGGGTCTTGGCGGGCGGGCGGACGGGACGACGCCGGGCCCGGCCGCTTCGTGGGCGGCGGCGGGCCGCTGTCCGCGGGCCGGGGGGTGCGGGGGGCCGGCGGTCCGGTGACAGGCGCGGGCGCGCACCGGTCCGGCCGGGTCATGGGCCGGGGCGCGCTCGCGCGGGGCGGCGCGCTCCTCCTGCTGCGACGCGCCGAGCGGGGTGCCGCCGGGCTGCGCCGCGGCCCCGGCGTGGTGCCCTGCCTGCGCGGATGCCAGGGGGGCGGCCGGTGCGGCGAGGACGAGGGCGAGCAGGGCGGCGGTGAGGAGCGCGAGTGCGGCACGGGCCGCCGGGCCTCGGAACATGCGCCTCCCTCCGCACCGCACGTAGCTCTAGAACACACCAAGGATTGGTCAATGGATGGTCAAGAAGCACGATAACCCGGCATGGCTTTCCGCTGGGTTAACGCCGTGTTACGGCGCGTAAGGCGCCCGAAAAGTGTGCTGGTGTTGGCGCGAACCGGACGCCGGCGTGCGGTGATGCCGCCCGGATGTTCGGACAGGTCGCCCGTGAGTTCGAGTAAAGGCCACCGCTCGGCCGGTGCCGGCCGCGGCTGGCCGGGTCAGGCGGTCTCGACCAGGCCCTTGGCGTCGCGGGCGAGGGCGGTGAGCCGGGATATCGCGCGGAAGTACTTCTTGCGGTAGCCGCCGTTCAGCATCTCCTCGCTGAACAGCCGGTCGAACGGCAGGCCGGAGGCCAGGACCGGCACCTCACGGTCGTAGAGCCGGTCCGCGAGCACGACGAGCCGCAGCGCGGTCGACTGGTCGGGCACCGGCCCCACCCCGGTCAGGCACACGGCCCCCAGACCGTCGGTCAGCGCACCGTAGCGGCTCGGGTGCACCCTGGCCAGGTGCTCCAGGAGCTGGGCGAAGTCGTCGAGCGAGGCGTTCTCGGTGGTGTGCGCCGCCTTCGTGACCTGCTCGTCGGAGAAGGGCGCGGGAGCCTCGGGCAGACCCCGGTGGCGGTAGTCCTCGCCGTCGATGCGCAGGGTACGGAAGTGCGCCGACAGGCCCTGGATCTCGCGCAGGAAGTCGGCGGCGGCGAAGCGGCCCTCGCCGAGCTTGCCCGGCAGCGTGTTGGAGGTGGCGGCGAGCGCGACCCCCGCCTCGACCAGGCGGCCGAGCAGGGTGGACACGAGCACCGTGTCGCCGGGGTCGTCCAGCTCGAACTCGTCGATGCACAGCAGCCGGTGCCCGGAGAGCGTCTGGACCGTCTTCTGGAAGCCCAGGGCGCCCACCAGGTTGGTCAGCTCCACGAACGTGCCGAACGCCTTGAGCGCGGGCTCGGCCTCGGTGGCGTGCCACAGGGAGGCGAGCAGGTGCGTCTTGCCGACGCCGTAACCGCCGTCCAGGTAGACGCCGCGCGGTGCGGCCGGGGTCTTCGGCGTCTTGCTCCGGGCCCTGCCGAAGCCGAAGAGGCCGCGCCGGGCGGAACCGGCGCCGGGCGCGCCGCCGAGTCCGGCGGCGAACTCCTCCAGGACGTGCACCGCCTCCGTCTGGCTCGGCTGCTTCGGGTCCGGGATGTACGTCGCGAAGCGCACCGAGTCGAACCGCGGCGGCGGCACCATCTCGGCGACCAGCCGGTCCGCCGGGACGTGCGGCTCGCGGGCGCACAGGGAGAGCGGGGCGGCACCGGTCACGGGGGTGGGCCGGGAGGCGGCTGTGGAGGACGACACGGTTCCCCATGGTAAGCCGCGTGGAACACTGCACGGCATGCGACGCCTGTTCCCTGTGACCGACGAAACAGCAGCCCAGACCTCGCGCGGGGCCGCCGGGGCCGGCGGTGAGCGCGTGAGCGCCGCCCTCGCGGACCGGGAGTGGACCCTCGCCGAGCTGGCCGAGGCCTACGCCTATCCCGAGCCCGCGGCCGGCGGCCGGGAGCCCTGGCTGCGGGCCAACATGGTCTCCACGCTCGACGGGGCGGCGCAGCACGAGGGCCGTTCGCAGCCCATCTCCGGCGCCGCCGACATGCGGATCTTCGGCACGCTGCGGGCGCTGGCCGACGTGGTGGTGGTCGGCGCCGAGACGGTACGGCAGGAGGGGTACCGTCCGGCCCGCGCGCGCGGGGAGTTCGCGGCCGTGCGGGCGGCGGCCGGGCAGGGGCCGGCCCCGGCGATCGCGGTCGTCACCGCCGGTCTGGAGCTGGACTTCTCCCTGCCGCTGTTCACCTCGCCCCTGGTGCCCACGCTGATCCTCACGGGCGCCGCCGCGGCTCCCGACCGGATCGCGGCGGCCGAGCGGGCGGGGGCGCGCGTGGTGACCGCGGGCGACGGCGTGGGCATCGACCCCCCGCGTGCGGTGCGGGCGCTGGCCGGACTGGGCCACACCCGTCTGCTGACCGAGGGCGGTCCGCGTCTGCTCGGGCAGATGGTGGCCTCCGGGGTCCTGGACGAGCTGTGCCTGACCGTCTCGCCGACGCTGACCGCGGGCGACGCCCAGCGCATCGCGGGCGGCCCCCCGGTCGCCGTCCCGCACCGTTTCGCCCTGGCCTCCCTGCTGGAGGAGGAGGGGTTCCTGTTCAGCCGCTACCAGCGGGTGTGACGACCGGGCGCCGGTCCGCCCCGGGCGTGACGAGGAGGCGCCGCCCCCGTCACTTCCGCCCCGGGACCTCCCGGCCGGGGCCGGCCGGGAGGTCCCGGCGTCGCCCGAAAGCGGAATTGGTAATTCCGTTCAGGTGGTGGCAGCGGGAGGAATTCCGGCGATACCCGTGCGATCACAGGGCAGGATGGTTTCTGCGGGGGCTGTTTCCGGCCCACACGGAGGTAGCGAGAGGGCGCGGCCCTCACACGAGAAAGGGCGTCTGGTGTTCACAAGCGTACTGATGATCGAGAAGGCCCTGACGTCCGCCGACGTGGAGTTCGTCACGACGTTGCACGGGGAGGAGGCGGTCCGCTTCGAGGTGCTGCTCCAGCCGCGCGGGGACCAGGCGGACCGGCTGCTGCGGGCCATCGACGACATCGCCCTCGGCGAGATCGACGAGGCCGCGCGCGAGGGCGGGACACCCGAGGGCGAGGCCGCCAAGGGCGAGGGCGAACAGGCCCTGGACGTCTCCCTCAGGGCGCTGCGCGCCGCCGGTGCCGACGCCGAGGGCCGGCTCGTCGAGAACCACCCGCTGGACGCCCTCAGATCCCTGGTCGCCCAGGCCGGGGCGGACGAGGTGATCGTGCTGACCGACCCGCACTACGTGGAGGAGTTCTTCCACCGCGACTGGGCCTCGCGGGCCCGCCACAAGGTCGGCGTGCCGGTCCTGAAGCTCTTCTCCCACAGCAAGGCATAGGCTGGGGCGGCGCCCGCGCCCGCGGTGCGCCGCACGCCCGTACCGACGCCGCACCACCTGGGGAGAACAGCGCATGGCACCCGGCCTTCCTACCGCCATGGACCGACCGCACTTCATCGGCATCGGCGGCGCCGGGATGTCGGGCATCGCCAAGATCCTCGCGCAGCGCGGCGCCCGGGTGGCCGGCAGCGACGCCAAGGAGTCGGCGACCGCCGGGGCGCTGCGCGCGCTGGGCGTCACCGTGCACATCGGGCACGCGGCGGACCACCTCGCCGCCGACGCGACCTGCGTCGTCGTCTCCTCGGCGATCCGCGCGGACAACCCGGAGCTGGTCCGGGCGGCCGAACTGGGCATCCCGGCCGTCCACCGCTCGGACGCCCTGGCCGCCCTGATGGACGGCCTGCGCCCGATCGCGGTGGCCGGCACCCACGGCAAGACCACCACCACCTCGATGCTGGCGGTCTGCCTGACCGAGCTGGGCCTGGAACCGTCGTACGCCATCGGCGGCGACCTGGACGCCCCCGGTTCCAACGCGCTGCACGGCGAGGGCGACATCTTCGTCGCCGAGGCGGACGAATCGGACCGCAGCTTCCACAAGTACGCGCCCGAGGTCGCCATCGTCCTCAACGTCGAACTGGACCACCACGCCAACTACGCCTCGATCGACGAGATCTACGAGTCCTTCGAGACCTTCGCCGGGAAGATCGTCCCCGGCGGCACGCTGGTGATCGCCGCCGACCACGAGGGCGCGCGCGAGCTGACCCGGCGCCTGGCCGGATCGGTGCGGACGGTGACGTACGGCGAGTCCGCCGACGCCGACGTGCGCATCCTGTCCGTGGTGCCGCAGGGCCTCAAGAGCGAGGTCACCGTCGTGCTGGACGGCACCGAGCTGACCTTCACGGTCTCCGTGCCCGGCCGCCACTACGCCCACAACGCCGTCGCCGCGCTCGCCGCCGGCGCGGCCCTCGGCATCCCGGCCGCCGAACTGGCCCCCGCCCTGGCCGCCTACACCGGCGTCAAGCGGCGCCTCCAGCTCAAGGGCGAGGCCGCCGGCGTCCAGGTGATCGACTCCTACGCCCACCACCCCACCGAGATGACCGCCGACCTGGAGGCGATGCGCGCCGCCGCGGGCGACGCCCGGATCCTGGTCGTCTTCCAGCCGCACCTCTTCTCCCGCACCCAGGAACTGGGCAAGGAGATGGGCCAGTCGCTCGCCCTCGCCGACGCCTCCGTCGTCCTGGACATCTACCCGGCCCGCGAGGACCCCGTCCCGGGCGTCACCAGCGAACTGATCATCGCCTCCGCCCGGGCCGCCGGCGCCGACGTCACCGCGGTCCACGACAAGACCGAGATCCCCGACGTGATCGCGGGAATGGCCAAGCCCGGTGATCTCGTTCTCACCATGGGCGCGGGCGACGTCACCGACCTCGGGCCGCGCATCCTGGACCGACTGCAGCAGAACTGAGCGAAGGGGCTGAGGGCTCATGGCGTACGACGTGGACAAGCCGGACGAGCAGTGGCGTGAGGAGCTGAACCCGGCCGAGTACGCCGTGCTGCGCCAGGCCGCGACGGAGCCCGCCTTCACCGGCGAGTACACCGACACCAAGACCAGGGGTGTCTACTCCTGCCGGGCCTGCGGCGCGGAGCTGTTCACCTCCGACACCAAGTTCGAGTCCCACTGCGGCTGGCCGTCCTTCTACGACCCGAAGGACACCGACGCGGTGGAACTCCTCCAGGACCGTTCGCACGGGATGGTGCGCACCGAGGTGCGCTGCGCCCGCTGCGGGTCGCATCTCGGGCACGTGTTCGAGGGTGAGGGGTACCCCACCCCGACCGACCAGCGGTACTGCATCAACAGCATCTCGCTGCGGCTGACGCCCGCCGAGGGCTGAGCCGGGGCCGGGCGGAAGGCGCCGTCCCGGGCGGCGCTTTGCGGTGGCCTGCCGTGGTGGGACAATGGCCACGGTGGGACAATATGGGACATTGGTGGCGTCGTCGGCGCCACCGGTTGTTTCGCCGCATCTCCGCAGAGGCGGGTGGAAGACATGGGCACAGCGTCCAACGTCGTACTGGCCATGGCTCCGCACGTGTGGGCCACGCTCGGTGCCTTCATCGGCGGGCTCGTCATCGTGGTGGCGCTCGTCTGGGCCGTCAGCATGGGCATCGGTGTGATGCGCCGCGAGCCGGATCGGCCCGAGACGTCCGAACAGCCGCACCTGCCGGTCACCGGCGCCGTCGAGGAGATCAGCGAGAGGCGCGAGCCCGACGAGGTGCACTGCGGCGACGACGGCAAGCGGCTCCTGCCGCACGAGCTGCACGCCGCGAGCACCCGGCGCAGCCAGGACCAGCACCGCAGCCGCTGGGCTCCGGGCAGCAGCGGATCCTTCGGCAGCGGGGGACCCGGCCGTACCTGACCGGGCCTGCCGGCCGCGCCGTCCACGCGTCCGTACGCAACACACGCGCGCCGTGCCGAACGGCGCGCGTGACACGTCCGGCCGGCGGCGCACATGCCGCACACGGCGCCGCGTGCGTACACCGGGCCGGCGAGCGGGTGCCGCACTCCTACCATGGCCTTCGCGCAGCGTGCCGGTAGGCGCGGCCGTGTACGTGCACCGGGTCGGAGAGGCGGGTGCCGTACCCGTACCACGGGCTCCGTGTACCGCGCCGGTACGCGGGCGGTGCGTGCACCGGGTCGGGCGAGCACGCGCCGCACCCGTGGCGCGGGCCTCCACGCACCGCGTCCCGGGCGGGTTCATCCCGTGACCGGGCGGGCGCGCCCGGTGCACCGTCACCACCTCGCACCGCACCCGGTGTGACGGCCGAAGCCGCCGCGCCGGGTGCGGTGTCGTGCCCGGCGCGGCGGCCCCTCGACGGCCGCGCCCCGCACGGGTGCTGCAATCCTGCCGCAATCACGGGCGTCTAGACTCTCTCCGCAACGGCCCGCGCGACCGTGGCCGAGAGCGGGCAGCTACTGCCAGACCCGAAGGGTATGCGGCGTTTTGATACGCATAGATTCAGTCACCAAGCGGTATCCGGACGGCACGGTGGCTGTCGACCGGCTCTCGCTGGAGATACCGGACCGCTCGATCACCGTTCTCGTCGGGCCGTCCGGCTGCGGCAAGACCACCACCCTGCGCATGATCAACCGCATGGTCGAGCCGAGCGAGGGCCGCATCCTCCTCGACGGCGCCGACGTCAAGGAACAGCCCGTCAACACCCTGCGCCGGTCGATGGGTTACGTCATCCAGAACGCCGGGCTCTTCCAGCACCGCACCATCGTCGACAACATCGCCACCGTGCCCCGGCTGCTGGGCTGGGGCAAGCAGAAGTCCCGTGCGCGCGCGGTGGAGTTGATGGAGCGCGTCGGCCTCGACCCCGCCCTCGCCAAGCGCTACCCCTACCAGCTGTCGGGCGGCCAGCAGCAACGCGTCGGCGTGGCGCGGGCGCTCGCCGCGGACCCGCCGGTGCTGCTCATGGACGAGCCGTTCTCCGCCGTGGACCCGGTGGTGCGCAAGGGCCTCCAGGAGGAGCTGCTGCGCATCCAGGACGAGCTGGGCAAGACCATCGTCTTCGTCACCCACGACATCGACGAGGCCATCAGGCTGGGCACCATGGTCGCGGTGCTGCGCACCGGCGGCCGGCTCGCCCAGTACGCCCCGCCCGCCGAGCTGCTGACCCACCCCGCCGACGCCTTCGTCGAGGACTTCCTCGGCACCGACCGAGGCATCCGCCGGCTGTCCTTCTTCGGCACCGCGGAACTGGAACTGCTCACCTCGCCGATCGTCGCCGTGGACTCCACCGCCGAGCAGATCGCCGCCCGCGCGAGGGCCGACGTGCCCTACCTCCTCGTCACCGGCCTCGACGGCCGCCCGCTCGGCTGGAGCGAGCCCGGCGACCTGACGGGCGGCCGGATCGACCCGGCCCGGCTGCTGCCCCACGGGCGGCCCTTCGTGCGGGGCGGCGAGTCCCTGCGCGCCGCCCTGGACTGCGCCGTGCTCTCGCCGACCGGCTGGGCGGTCGGCGTGGACGACACCGGCCGCGCGGTCGGCGTGGTCTCGCAGCAGACCATCGGCGCGGCCATCCGCGCCGCGCACGCCGGGGGCCCTGCGAACGCAGAAGGGCGCACGGAGGCCGGCGAGCACGCCGGCGCGGACGCCAAGGCCGTCCGGTGAACCGCTTCTTCGACCTGCCGAGCGACCTCCAGCACAGCTGGTTCGGCCTGATCGGACTGCACCTGCGCGAGGCGCTGCTGCCCGTCCTCGCGGGCCTCGTCGCCTCCCTGCCGATCGCCCAGCTGTGTGTGCGCTTCCGCTGGCTCTACCCGCCGGTGCTCGGCCTGACGACGGTGCTGTACGCCGTCCCGTCCCTGGCCTTCATCGTCTTCCTCATCGACTACACCGGCCAGACCGAGCTGACCGTCATGATCCCGCTGGCCGTCTACAGCCTGGTCGTGCTCGTCCCGGCCATCGTCGACGGCGTCCGCGCGGTGCCGCAGGAGACGCTGGCCGCCGCCACCGCCCTGGGACTGGGTCCCGTACGGCGTTATTTCCAGGTGCAGTTGCCGATCGCGGTGCCCGCCGTCTTCGCCGGGCTGCGCGTGGCCACCGTGTCCAGCATCTCCCTGGTCAGCGTCGGCATGCTCATCGGCAACCAGGGCGCCCTCGGCAACCTGCTCAACGACGCGAACATCTACCACCGGCCCGAGCTGGCGGTGAACTCCGTGGTCACCACCGCCGTCCTGGCCATCCTCGTCGACGCGGTGCTGGTCGGCGTACGGTTCCTGCTGACCCCGTGGATGCCGCGCGGCACCAGCCGCCGCGGGCCCCGGACCGCCGAGGAGCGGCCGGAGCCGGCCGTGTCCGTACGGGAGGACGCCGCCCGGTGAACGTACTGCACTTCGTCAACGCCTTCTTCAGCGACAGCGCCCACTGGCACGGCTACGACGGCATCCCCACGCGCCTGGCCGAGCACCTGCGCTACTGCCTGATCGCGCTCGGCGTCGCCGCCGCCATCGGGCTGCCGGTCGGCCTGGTCACCGGGCACTACGGGCGCGGCGGCAACGTCCTCGCGTTCCTGGCCACCGCCGGACGGGCGCTGCCCAGTTTCGGCCTGCTGGTGCTGATGACCACGCTGGCCGGCTTCGGCCTGGTCCCCGTCATGGTCCCGCTGGTCGTCCTCGCCGTCCCGCCGATCCTGGTGACCACCTACGAGTCGATGCGCTCGGTCGACCCGTCGCCGGTGGACGCGGCGCGGGGCATGGGCATGCAGGAGTCGCGGATCCTCTTCCGTGTCGAACTGCCGGTCGCGCTCCCGCTGATCCTCAGCGGCCTGCGCTCGGGCGCCATCCAGATCGTCTCCACGGCGACCATCGCCGCCTACGTCGGCATCGGCGGCCTCGGCCGCTACGTCATCGACGGTCTCTACCAGCGCAACTACGAGAAAGTGGTGGGCGGCGCCAGCCTGGTCGCGGCGCTGGCGCTCGCCACGCTGCTGCTGTTCTGGGCCGCGGCCCGGCTCACGGTGTCCCGGGGCGTGCGGCGCGGTACCTGACGGAGCCGACCGGGCGGGCCGTGCCACGACCCGCCCGGTCACCTCGCGTCAGCGTGCCGGCCGGTGAGGCGGTCGCCCCGGTGTCTGGGGTCACGCCTCGGTCCGGGCCAGCGCCAGCTCCAGTACGACCAGCAGCGCGTCGCGCACCGAGCCGCGTTCCCGTGCGTCGAAGACGACCACCGGGACGTGCTCGGAGACGTCGAGCGCCCAGCGGACCTCCTCCATGGAGTGGTCCACCCGCCCGTCGAAGGCGTTGAGCGCCACCGCGAACGGGATCCGCCGGTGCTCGAAGTAGTCGACGGCCGCGTAGCAGTCGTCCAGACGGCGGGTGTCGACGATGACGAGTCCGCCGACCGCGCCCTCCACGATGTCGTCCCACATGAAGCCGAACCGTTCCTGGCCGGGTGTGCCGAACAGGTACAGCTTCAGCGTCGGGTCGATGGTGATGCACCCGAAGTCCATGGCGACCGTGGTGGTCGTCTTGCGCGGGGTGTGGGTGAGGTCGTCGACGCCCGCGGCGACCTCGGTGATGGCCGCTTCGGTGGTCAGCGGCTCGATCTCGGAGATGGAGCCGACCGCGGTGGTCTTCCCCACGCCGAAGCCGCCCGCGATCACCATCTTGACCGGCAGCGGCGGCCGCACGGCGCTCTGGCCGGCCGCCGCGGCGGTGCCGCGGGCGAGTTGTTCAGTCGGTGTCACGGAGTACTCCCCGGGAGTCGGGGATGGCCCGCAGGCCATCGATAACCCTGCGCAGGACGGAGGCGTCGTGGATCACGCCGGAGTCGGGCACGTGCACCGTCAGCTGCCCCGCGGCGCGCAGGTCCTCGGTGAGGACCCGCACCACGTTGAGGTGCAGCCGCAGCCGGGCCGCGAGTTCCGCGACGGACAGCGGCAGGCGGCAGGCGGCGATGATGTCGTGCTGCTCGAAGGAGAGACCGCCCAGCGCCGCGAGCCCGGCGGCGGTGGCCACCACCTGGGTCTCCACGGGCACCGGCCGGCCGGAGGCGGTGGGCGCCACCCGGCCGGCCGTGACCAGGAACGGGCGCACGGCGGGGGCGGGGCCCACCGGGTCTCCTCCCGGGGGCGGGGAGCCGTCCGCCATGGGTTCTTCTTCCTTCCTCGACCGGCGGTGACCGGTCAGCGCGCCGAGGCGGCGCCGACGTTGTTCTTCAGTTCGAGGACGAGCTGCGGGCTGAGCGCGGCACCGGCGCGGTTGGCGAACAGCGTCATCTCGTAGGCGATGTTGCCGAGCTTGGCCTCCTTGTCGGTGACCACGCCGAGCACCGCGCCGCTGCCGATCGCGGACACCAGGACGTGACCGCCCTCCAGGTCGATGATGACCTTGTTGAGCGCACCGAGGCGGTAGTTGCCGGAGGCGCCGGCGGCCAGGCTGGTGATGCCGGAGACGATCGCGGCCAGCCGCTCGGAGTCGGCGTGCTCGCGCAACTGCGAGACGGCGATCAGCAGTCCGTCGGAGGAGACGGCGATGGCGTCGACGACACCGGCGGTCTCGGTCGCGAAGCGGTTCAGCAGCCAGGTGAAGTCGGCTGCGGCGGCCCGCAGATCGGTCGGCGTGGTGCCTCCCGTCGGAGTGTCACCTGTCGACGTGCTCACTGCTCGGCTCCTTCCGGGAGGTCGTTCTGGTACTGCGAGTCGGGGGTGTCGGGGGTGGTGGGGCGTGGGGCGGTCGGTTCCCCGGTGGTCGGGTGCGCGGTGGCGGCCGGGGTGGTCCGGGCGCCCGCGCGGGGGCCGGTACGGCTGTCCGGGGCGGGGTCGGCGGGCTCGGCGGGGCCGTTCGGGCCGCCGGCGGGCGGTGGGTCCGCGGGGGTCCCGCCCGGGACGCGGGCGGGGGTGCCGGCGGGACGGGCGCCGGTGTCGCGGTGGGCGCGCTCCACGGCGGCCTCGAACTCCTCCAGGGCGGACCGCACGGCGTCGGCGTCGGCGGGCCGTGCGCTCTCGCGGGCGCTCGGGGAGGGGCCGCCGGCGGCGCGCAGGGTCGCGCCGCGCACCCGCCGGCGCAGCGGACGGGAGGCCGGCGCCTGACCGGGCCCCGCCTGACCCGGCACCGTCCGGCCGGACGCCGCTTGCGCCGGGTCGGTCTCCTTGCGGGCCCGGGGGATGAACGGGGTCCGCCCCGCGGGCGGCCCGACGGCGGGTTGCGAGCCTGGGGCCGATGCCGATGCCGATGTCGATGCCGATTCCGATGCCGGGCGAGCGGTCTGGTCCCGGACTGCGGCCGGTTCGGGGTCTGCGGCCTGATCCCGGCGTCCGGCGGGTTGCTCGCGTGCGGCCTGTTCCGGGCTTACGGCCGGTTCCGGGCGTGTGGTCCGTTCCGGGCGTTCGTCCGGTTCCCGGACCGCGGCTGTTCCTGGATTCGTGGCCGTGTCCGGGGCTCCGGCCGGTTCCGGCCCCTCGGTCGTCTCCGCGTCGGACGCGGCGGGAGACGTCTCGCGCCGGGGGAGGCGGCGGGGGAGCGCGCCGGGTTCGTCGCCGGTGTCCGCGGCGGGCTCCGGTACCACGGCGGTGGACGGTCTCGGCCCGGTGGTCTCGACGGCGCCGGCGCCCGGGGACCCGGCCGCGGCCTCGCCGCCGGTTCCGTTCCGCTCCGCCGCCGTCGCCTCGCTCGCGGCCCGGTCCGCCGGAGCGTCGCCGCCGGAGGCCGCCGCCCCCGGGGGCAGCAGCAGGGCGGAGGGGATCGTGACCTCGGCCGTGACACCGCCGCCCGCCGTGCGGGTGAGGGTGACCCCGACCTCCCAGCGACGGGCCAGCGTGCCCACCACGAACAGGCCGAGCACCTTCGTCGGCACCACGTCGAGGCGTTCGCGGCGGATCAGGCGGGCGTTCTCCTCGGCGAGGCGTTCGGCGCTCATGCCGAGGCCGTGGTCGGTGACCGCGATCGAGGCGCCCTTGGCGTCCGAGCGCACCGTCACCTCGACGGGACTGCCCGCGGGGGAGAACGCCACCGCGTTCTCCAGGAGTTCGGCCACCATCAGCGTGAGGTCGCCGATGACGTCCGGCGCGACCATGATCTCGGTCCCGGCGTACAGCCGGACCCGTTGGTAGCCCTCGATCTGGCCGAGCGCGGCGCGCACCACGTTGGTCAGCGCGGTGGGGCCGGAGTCCAGGACGGCCTCGCGGATGCCGGCCAGCAGCATCAGGCTGTCGGCGTTGCGGCGCAGGCGCACGGCGATGTGGTCGATGGAGTAGAGGCGTTCGAGCAGGGCAGGATCCGTCTCGCCGCGCTCGACGGCGTCGATCAGCGCGAGCTGACGGGTGGTGAGGTTGCTGACCCGCCGGCCGACGTTGCCGAACATCTCGGCGACGTTGCGGCGGCTGAGCACCTGGCGCTCCAGCAGCGCCGCGGCCGTGCTCTGCACCTGGTTGAACGCCGCCGCCAGGTCGCCGATCTCGTCGCGCGCGGTGACGGGCACGTCCTTCAGGCGCGGCGGCCCGCTGTCGTCGGAGTCGTCGTCGGCGACCCGGGCGAGTTCCCGTCCGGTGGCGGCGGACACCTCCTGCGCGGCCCCGGTGAGCGCCTGCACCGGCCGGACCACCGAGCGGCGCACGGCCACCGAGAAGCCGAGCCAGAGGAGGAAGCCGAACAGGGCGGCGGCCAGCAGCCCGGCGGCCCGCCACCACGCGTCGGCCGAGGCGTCGTCGGCCGAGCCGGCGATCTCGCCGATGAGCGAGGAGGCGATCTTCAGCCGGGCGGCGGCCTGTTCGGGATAGGAGGGGTAGTCGCCCAGCGCGTCCTGGAAGGCGCGACGGATCTGGTCCGGGGTGTTCGCCTGCAGACTGCTCGGGTCGATCCGGAGTTCGGCGTACGCCTCGGCGATCCGGCGCTGCGCGGGGGTGTGCTCCATCTCCGCGAGCCGGTCGGCCTGCGCGGCGGTGGCGAACCGGGCGAAGCGGTCGGCCTGGTAGGTGTACAGCTCGTAGGAGCCGACCGCGCCGGTGAACTCGATGAGCGCGTTGGTGTCGCCGGTCGTCGCCGAGAACACGCTGGTCTCGAAGGAGCTGTGCGCGGCGTCGGCGCGCAGCAGGGAGTCCAGCAGGTTGCCGGTGAAGGTGGCCGCCAGGGCCGCGTTCCGGTCGAGGCCGAGACCGTCGATCAGGTTCTTCGCGGCGCCCGTGTAGGCCGGGTCGATGTTGTCGGCGGGCAGGTAGCCCTGCTCCACGGTGTCGCGCAGGCTGCTCAGGCCCTCGATCTCCCTCAGCGCCTGCGCCTCGGTGCCGGGCAGCCGGTCGCCGAAGGCGTGCCGTACCACGGCCACCTGGGCGTCGACCGCCGCCTGCGCCGTGCGGTAGGCGGCGGCGGAGGGCCGGGCGCCGATGCCCTGGGCCTCGTAGCGCACCGAGAGCAGGACGGCCTGCTGGTGCTCGGCCTCCACCCGGTCGACGAGCACCGCGACCTGGGCGCTGTCCCGTACCAGCCGGGCCGCGGCGGCCGCGTCCCTGGCCTGGCCGACCTGGTCGGCGATGAGGTAGGCGAGCAGCAGACCGACCACGGTGAGCGGGACGCCGACCAGGACGTTGAGTTTGCGCCGGAAGGGCCAGCGGTCGGCGAATCCCCCGATGCCACCGGTCCGGGGCGGGGCGGCCTGCCGGGTGGGCGCGTCCACCTCGTTCGTGGACACCGGGCCTCCTTCGAAGGGTGTCTCCACCCAGGACGTACGTGACGACGACGTTGCGCGACGACACCGGTGCGGCCCGTGTACACCGCTGTGACCGACGTCAACCGCCGTGAAATCTACCGTCTCTTCGAAGCCGCGCCCGGCTCGTCCCATGTCAAGAATGCGTTACAAAGCAATCGCTTGCGCTTCACAAGTACCAGGGAAACGAAGCCGATCGGTGACCTGGCTGCTCTTGACTGATCGAGAAGCGGCTGGATTGGATCAGTAAAGTGCGGTGTTCCGCATGCCGTACTCCTTTGTCCCCGCCCTGCCCCACGACTTCCCAACCCGGAACGAGAATCGTGACTTCTTACGCGAAGAGCACCAGGTCCAGCACGAGGCGCGCCGGCGCGGCCACCGTCGCCCTCGCCGCCACCGTCGCACTCCTCGCCGGGTGTTCGTCCTCCGGCGACAAGTCCGGCAGCGACCCGCTCGCGGGCGGCAAGGCGAGCGGTGACAGCGTGGTCGTCGGCTCCAACAACTTCGCCGAGAGCATCCTGCTGGCCGACATCTACGGCGAGGCCCTGAAGGCCAAGGGTGTCAAGGTCACCTACAAGCACAACATCGGCAGCCGCGAGACCACCTACGGTCTGCTCAAGAACGGTTCCGTGACCGTCCTGCCCGAGTACAACGGCGCGCTGCTGGCCTACCTGGACAAGAACGCCGCCCCGAAGACGGTCGCCGCCACGACGGCCGCGATCAACGCCAAGCTCGACCCCAAGCTGACGCTGCTGGAGCCGTCGCCCGCGCAGAACAAGGACTCGGTCACCGTCAACGCCGCGACGGCGGAGAAGTACCGGCTGACCGACAAGTCCTCCATCGCGGACCTCAAGGACGCCGCGAAGGACATCGTCATCGGCGGCTCGCCCGAGTTCCAGACGCGCCGGCAGGGCCTGCTCGGCCTGAAGTCGCTGTACGGGCTGGAGTTCAAGTCCTTCAAGGCGCTGGACGCGGGCGGCCCGCTGACCCAGGCGGCGCTGAAGAAGGACACCGTGCAGGCCGCGGACGTCTTCACCACGGACCCGACCATCGCCAAGGAGAAGTTCGTCGTCCTGCAGGACCCGAAGAACCTCTTCGGGTTCGAGAACGTCCAGCCGCTCGTCTACAAGAGCGGACTCGACCAGAAGGGCGTCGAAGCGCTCAACGCGCTCTCCGCCAAGCTGGACACGGCCACCCTGCTGGACCTCGACACGCAGGTGCAGTCGCAGAACAAGGACCCGCTGGACGTGGCCAAGGCCTGGCTGAAGTCGGCCGGTCTCGTCTGACCGGACCGGCAGTGGACAGTGCGACGCGGGCGCCCCGGGACGCGGAGGACACCCGTGTCGCGCTGGACGGCCGCCACCTCTCGCCGGCCGGCGTGGTCCGCCTCGCCGACGCCGCGGCCGAACCCGTCGTACCGCGCGAGGCGCTGGCACGGGCCCACCGCTCCTGGCGGGCCGCCGGGCGCCTGGCCGCGGGCGGCAGGCTCTACGGCCGCGGCACCGGTGTCGGCGCGCACCGCTCGGTGCCGGTGGACAGCCGGGACGAGGCCGAGCACGGCCTGCGGCTGCTGCGCAGTCACGCGGGCGGGGCGGGCGCGGTGCTCCCGGCCCGGCAGATCCGGGCGATGCTGGCCGTCCGCGCCAACCAGCTCCTCGCCGGCGGCTCCGGCATCCAGCCCGCTTTCGTCACCGCCCTCACCGAGGCACTCCGGCTCGGTGTGCACCCGGCGGTCAACGAGTACGGCGGCCTGGGCACCGGAGACCTGACGGCCCTCGCGCAGACGGGCCTGACCCTCATCGGCGAACGCCCCTGGCTGAACGGCACCCCGGCCGGCGCGGGCCGGTCCCGCGCGATGGCACCGCAGCAGGGCGTGCCCGGGCGCCGCGACCCGGGCGACGGACTCGGCGGATCCCTGACGCCGGGCGCCCTCGTGGAGAACACCCCGGCCGACGGCGTCCCGCCCGCGCGCGGATACCGTGCGGCGCAGACCTCGCCCGGTCCGGGCGGCGGCGCGGAGACGGGGCACCGCGCGGGCCCTGTGGCGGAGCCGGAGCACCGTCCGGGTCCCGCGGCCGAGATGTCACCGCGTCCGGGCGGCGCGGCGCGGGAGGCGCCCCTCGCGGGCACCGCCACCGCCGTTCCCGCGCTGCCCGCCCCCGTAGTGCCGCAGCCCGGCGACGCGCTCGCACTGCTCAGCAGCAACGCGCTCACCCTCGGCCAGGCCGCGCTCGCCTGCCACGACCTCGACGTGCTGCTGCGCGCCACGCACGCCGTGGCCGCCCTGTCGCTCGCCGCGGTCTCCGGTTCCCTGGAGGCGTACGCCGACCAGGTCCACGCGCTGCGCCCCTACCCCGGGGCCGCCCGCGCCGCCGCGGAGGTGCGGCGACTGTCCGGGCCGCCCGGCCCGCCGCACGGCACCGGAGAGCAACGGATCCAGGACCCGTTCGGTTTCCGCGCCTTCCCGCAGGCGCACGGCCCCGCCCTCCAAGCGGCGGACGCGCTGCGGCACATCGTCGAGGTGGAGGTCAACTGCCCCTCGGAGAACCCGCTCATCAGCGCCGACGGCACGACGGCCTACCACCACGGCGGCTTCTACGCGGCCCCGCTCGGCCTCGCCCTGGACGCCCTCGACCTCGCCGTGCTGCAGACCGCCCAGCTGTCGGCCGCCCGTCTCGCCGCGCTGGGCCGCCCGGACCTCACCGGCCTGCCCGCCTTCCTGGCCGAAGGTCCGCCGGGCAGCTCCGGCACGATGATCCTGGAGTACACCGCGAACTCCGCCCTCGCCGAGCTGCGCGCCTGCGCCGCGCCCGCCTCGGCCGGTCACGCGGTGCTCTCCCACGGCCTGGAGGAGGCCGCCAGCTTCGCCTCCCAGGCAGCCCGCCAGGCGCTGCGCGCGGTGGACGCCTACGCGACCGTCCTGGCGTGCGAACTGGTGGTCGCCGTCCGGGCGTTGCGCCGGCGTGCGCGGCCGCCGCGCACCGCGGCCTTCGCCGTGGCCGCCGCCGCGCTGCCCGCCGGCACCGAGGACCGCCCGCTGACGGCGGACGTCACCACCGCGACCGAGATCCTGCCGGTCCTGGCGGGACTGTGATCGCGCGGGCGGGCGGCGACGGGCGGCGCGGCGGTGCCGGCGGCGCTTCTCAGAGGTCGAACTCGTGCGGCGGCAGGTCCAGCGCGTAGCAGGCCTCACGGACCACGGCCCGCTCGGTCTTGTCGAAGTCGCCGTCCGCGCCGCCGATCACGATGCCGATCTGGACGACGGCCCGCGCCTCTGCGGGCTTCTTCTTCGCCTTGGCGATCTCCTGGAGCACGCTCACCTTGCCGAAGTCGAAGTCGGCGGTCAGCTTGTCCAGGTTCTCCTCGAAGCGGCGGCGCAGGTCGTCCGCGGGGAAGTTCTGCAGGACCTCGTTGCCGGCGATCAGCTGGGCGACGCGCCGGCGTTCCGAGGGGTCCACGGTGCCGTCGGCGGCGGCCACGAGCGCGCACATCGCCATGCTCGCGTCACGGAAGGCGCCGCTCTTCAGGTCGTTCTTCTTCGCCACCAGCTGGGTCTGCATCTGCGTCGCGGAATCCTTGATGCGGTCCCACAGGGCCATGGTGCTCTCCAAATGTCGGATCGTTCAGTTCTACAGCACCGTAGAAACTAGCGGCGGCGCGGATAAGTTCCGCGCGGCGCCGACGAGTACCGGTCGCCTTCCACCGGTCGCCGGATCCCCACCCGTGCGATCCCACGAGGCGGTACAGAAGAAACCGTCCTGCTGGTTTTGAACACTCCTCCGTTTGTGCGTATTTGGCAGCTTTTAGACCGGTGTGTCGCCATGAACGAACCAACTCACCTGTCTGGTGACGGGGTTGGCCGGTGGGCTATCGTGGAACGAGCAGGAAACAAACAGCGCGCCCCGTTCGTTAGAGCAGGAGTCTTCTGGCCATGGCGAGGCAGTTACGCGCCGAGCAGACACGCTCGACGATCATCACGGCGGCTGCCGACCTGTTCGACCGGCACGGCTACGAGCGCACCAGCCTGAGCGACATCGTCGAGCACGCCCAGGTCACCAAGGGCGCCCTGTACTTCCATTTCGCGGCCAAGGAGGACCTGGCCCACGCCATCATGGAGCTTCAGTCCCGGGCCGTGCGCCAGGTGACGGGCGAGGTGGAGGAGCGGGGTTGTCCGTCCCTGGAAGCGCTGATGCGCATCACCTTCGCCTTCACCCGGCTGTCCGTCGAGGGTCCGGTCGTCCGCGCGGGCTTCCGGCTCGCCACCGGCGGCGTCGAGGTGCGGCCACCGCTGCGCCACCCCTTCACGGAGTGGCTGGAGATCGCCACGAACCGGCTCCTCGCCGCGGTGCGGGAGGCCGACGTCCACCCCGACGTCGACGTCCATGCCGCCGCGCGCTCCCTGGTCTCCTTCTTCGTCGGCACCCGGGTCGCGGGCCGGCCCCTGGAACCGGTGGCCCGGCTGCCGCGCAGGACGACCGAGATGTGGCACCTGCTGATCCGCGGCCTGGTGCCCGTCCCCCGGCGACCGCGCTACCTCGGCCTCGCCGCCCAGCTGGAGCGGGAGACCGCCCTCGCCGATCCGCTGACCCGCTGACCGGGCCCCGGCTGACCGGTCGCGGCTGACCGGGCCGCGCGAGAGTGCGGCCCGTGCGGTGCTCGTCCCGCCGCGCTCGCCGCTCACCGGCGTGGATTCGACTTCCGGCAGTGGCCGGAGGGTGCCCGCTGTCCGTACCGTCGTCCGCGTGGACAGCACCATCACCGACGGTGCCTCGCCCAGCCCGCCGGGGGAGAGCCGCATGACGGCTCCCGCACCCACGGCCAGGACGGCCGGCGCGCCGAGCGGCCGGCCGGCTCGGACATTCTTCCGCGGTTCTCGTTCCATGAGGCCGACCGCAGGGACCGGAACAGCCGGAGACCCGGTCCGAACGACCGCACCGGACCCCTGACGTCCGTCGGGGGCGGCCCGCGGGCGACGGCGTCCGACGTCACCGGACCCGCGCCCGGGGCGCGTTCGGCGGTGATTCACGCGATGGTGTGATCGGATGCGTGCCGGAGGATGGCTGCCGGGCACGCCGGGTAGGGCCCGGCCATGACGCAGCAGCCCTTCGAACTACCGCACTTCTACATGCCGTACCCCGCGCGGCTGAACCCGCACCTCGACGAGGCGCGCGCCCACTCCACGCGGTGGGCGCGCAACATGGGCATGCTGGAGGGCTCCGGGATCTGGGACCAGTCCGATCTCGACGCGCACGACTACGGACTGCTGTGCGCCTACACCCACCCCGACTGCGACGGCCCCGCCCTGTCCCTGATCACCGACTGGTACGTGTGGGTCTTCTTCTTCGACGACCACTTCCTGGAGACGTTCAAGCGCACCCAGGACCGGACCGGCGGCAAGGCCTACCTGGACCGGCTGCCCCTGTTCATGCCCCTGGACGACGGCGCCGAAGTCCCCGAGCCGCAGAACCCGGTGGAGGCCGGCCTGGCCGACCTGTGGGCGCGCACGGTCCCGTCGATGTCGGCCGGCTGGCGACGCCGGTTCGCGGTGGCCACCGAGCACCTGCTGAACGAGTCCCTGTGGGAGCTGTCCAACATCAACGAGGGGCGGATCGCCAACCCCGTCGAGTACATCGAGATGCGCCGCAAGGTCGGCGGCGCCCCCTGGTCGGCGGGGCTCGTGGAGTACGCCACCGCCGAAGTGCCCGCGTCCGTCGCGCGGTCGAGGCCGCTCAGGGTGCTGATGGAGACCTTCTCCGACGCCGTGCACCTGCGCAACGACCTGTTCTCCTACCAGCGGGAGGTGGAGGACGAGGGTGAGCTGAGCAACGGCGTGCTGGTCCTGGAGACCTTCTTCGGCTGCACCACCCAGGAGGCCGCGGACACCGTCAACGACGTCCTCACCTCGCGCCTGCACCAGTTCGAGCACACCGCGCTCACCGAGGTGCCCGCCGTGGCCGCGGAGCACGGCCTCACCCCCGGCGAGATCGCGGCGGTGGCGGCGTACACCAAGGGCCTGCAGGACTGGCAGTCCGGCGGCCACGAATGGCACATGCGCTCCAGCCGGTACATGAACGCCCGGGCACGCCCGGTCAACCCCTGGCAGACCCCGTCCGGACCCGGCACCTCGGCCGTCGACGTGGGCGCGCTGCTCGCCGCGGCCGGCGCCGAACGCCTGCGCGCCTACACCCACGTCCCGTACCAGAAGGTAGGCCCCTCGCGCATCCCCGACCTGTACATGCCCTTCCCGCTGGAGCTGAGCCCGCACCTGGAGCGCTCACGGGCCCGGCTCGCCGACTGGTGCCACCGGATGGGCATCCTCACGGAAGGCGTCTGGGACGAGGACAAGCTCGCCGCCTACGACCTGGCCCTGTGCTCGGCGGGGCTGGACCCGGACGCGGCACCCGGGGAACTCGACCTGAGCGCGCAGTGGCTCGCCTGGGGCACCTACGGCGACGACTACTACCCACTGGTCTACGGCCACCGCCGCGACCTCGCCGCCGCGCGGCTGACCACGGCCCGTCTGTCGGCGTGCATGCCGGTCGACGGCGAGGAGGTCCCCGCCCCCCTCAACGCCATGGAGCGCGCTCTGGCCGATCTGTGGGCCCGGACCACCGCCGCGATGACCCCGGACCAGCGGCGCACCTTCAAACACGCGGTCGACTCGATGACCGAGAGCTGGGTGTGGGAGCTGTCCAACCAGATGCAGAACCGGGTGCCCGACCCCGTCGACTACCTGGAGATGCGGCGCGCCACCTTCGGCTCCGACCTCACCCTCAGCCTGTGCCGGATGGGTCACGGCCCGGCGATCCCGCCCGAGGTCTACCGCAGCGGCCCGGTCCGTTCCCTGGAGAACGCGGCCATGGACTATGCCTGCCTGCTCAACGACGTCTTCTCGTACCAGAAGGAGATCGAGTACGAGGGCGAGATCCACAACGCGATCCTCGTCGTGCAGCACTTCTTCGGCATCGGCTACCCCGCGGCGCTCGCCGTCGTGCACGATCTGATGACCCAGCGCATGCGCCAGTTCGAACACGTCGTCGCGCACGAACTGCCCGTGGTCTACGACGACTTCCAGCTGTCGTCGGAGGCCCGCGCGGCCATGGGGCGGTATGTCGCGGACCTGGAGAACTGGCTGGCCGGGATTCTGAACTGGCACCGGAACGTGAACCGCTACAAGGCAGAGTGGCTCGCCCGCCGCGCCCACGCCTTCCTCCCCGACCACCCGCCGGCCCCCGCCCTGCCCGTCGGCTGAACGGGCACCGGTTCAGCTCCGCCCGGTGCGGGGGCCGGCCCCGGTGCCCGTGCCGGAGCCGGGGGCGGTGGAGGTCAGGGTGTGGGGGCGCGGCGGTCGGCGCCGGTCCGGGCCAGCGCCGCGTGCTCTGGTTCATGACGATCTCGTCCAGCCCGCGGATCAGGGCCGCCCGTGCGTGCTCCCTCAGGCCCAGGTCCACGGCCGGCCCGGCCCAGGCGAGCAGCGGTTCACCGGGACCGCGTGGCCCGTCGGGGCCGGTCGCGGGCCGGGGGAGCGCGTCGGGGGCGTGGGCGAGGACCGTCTCGCGCAACGTCGGCCGGGGGTGGGAGTCCAGCAGGGCGTAGGCACATCCCTCCTCGGCGTTGAGCAGCAGGAAGCCGGGCTCGGTGCGCAGCAGCGCCGCGTGCAGCAGCGCGACGAGTTCCACGGGCGAGCGCTCGGGCAGGCCGAGGGCGGCACGCAGTTCGGCCCGCTCCTCGTCGATGCCGTAGTCCTCGCGCATCTCCGCCTCGGACTCGGCGACCAGGGCGAGGATCTCCTCCGCGCCGTCGGCCGGTGACAGGTCCAGGCAGTCCTGCCACCCGGGCAGGCCGATGAGCACCTCGAGCGCCGTGTCCACGTCGGAGCCGATGATCCCCGCCGAGCCCTCAGAGTCGGCGTAGAGCACGGAGCCGTCGCCGCACACGAAGTACGTGCCGCCCGACGCGTCGCCCGCGATCGGCTCCAGGGGGCCGCCGGAGGCGAGCCGGACCGGCTCGACGTGGTCGGCGCTTCCCAGGTCGAACTCGAAGGGGAAGGCCGCCAGTTCGGCCAGGCGCGGGCTGCTCCGCAGCTTGCGCAGGAGGTGGTCGCTCATGCCGCCGAACGTAACAGCCCTCACCGGCAGCGGTCCTCGCCGCGGGCAGCCGCCACCGACAACGGCCTTTGCCGCGGGCAGACGTCCCCGACCTCAGCCGTCCCCGACGACAGTCATCACAGAAAACAACCGTCCCCGCCAACCGCCGTGCCCGACAACAGTCATCACTGCCAACCGCCGTGCCCGACAACAGTCATCACCGCCGACAACCCGTCCCCGGCACAGGCGCTCGCCGTGGGCGGCCGCTCAGTCCCGCCGCTTTTCCTCCCGTCGCCTTCAGTCTCACTCGTTCGTGGCTCGTGGCGGGCCCGGGAGCCGGGTAGGCACCAGCCGGAGGCCGAAGGAGGCCGGAGGAGAACGATGGAACAGACTGCGTTGCGACCCAAGCCGTTGCCCGGCGGCGAGCCCGGTGCGGGCGCCGCGCGCGAGCGCGTCCGCCCGCAGCCCGGGAACCGGCGGGGCCGCCGGTTCACCGCGGCGGTGTGCGGCCTGGTCGCGGGCCTGGTCCTGCTGCTGGCCGGTGTCGGCCTGGGCGCGGTGGGCGCCACGGTCATCGGCATGAGCAGGCTGGCCGAGGTGCAGCGCCTGGCGGGGACGGCGGGGGCGGCGGCCGCCGCCGGGCAGGCGCCGCCGGCGAGGTCCGGGCCGGCGGGCCGGACACCGGCCGCGAGTGACGCGCCCGCGCCGGTGGGCCCGGCCCTCGGGCTGGAGGCGGTGGACGACGACGGGCCCGGAGCCCGGGTCGTCGGTGTGCACGTGCCGGGGCCCGCGTACTCGGCCGGGCTGGTCCGCGGGGACGTCCTGCTCGTGTTCGACGGAACGCGGATCGACTCGGCGGCGGACCTCGCGCGCGCGGTGGCCGGGGCCGGCCCGGGCCACCGGGTGGTCCTGACCGTGCGGCACCCCGGCGGCGGGTACCAGCAGCTCCACGTCACGCCGGGCGTCCTCACCTGACGTCACGGCACACCGGGCGCCACCCAACAGATGCCGGGCCGCTTGATGCCACGGATCAGGCCGCCGGCCACCTGACGTCACGGATCACACCCGGCGCCCCCTATCAAGTCGCGGGCCACCTGACGCCGCGGATCGGGCCAGGGATCACCCGGCGACCCGGAAGTGGCTCGTCAGGCGCCCCTCGTCGTCCAGGACGTGGTAGGCGACTCCGGGCGGAGCGTCCCGGTCCGCCGCGCCCTCGCCCTCCCAGGGCAGCCGCAGTGTCCAGGTGACCCCGGGGCCGACGACGAGCGGCCGCCCGGCGAACGTCGTGGCGGCGGCCGTGTGGGCGTGCCCGGTGATCAGCCCGGCGATCGCGGGCCGCCGCCGCAGCAGGGCGGCCAGCCGGTGCGGCTCGCGCAGCCGGTAGCGGTCGGGCAGGGGGTGGTGCAGTGCGACCGGCGGATGGTGCAGGGCCAGCAGCGCCGGTACGCCGTCGCCGAGGCCGTCGAGCGTCTGCTCGATCCAGCCGTACGTCTCCTCGTCGAGGGCGCCCTCGTCGCTGCCCGGGATGCTGGAGTCGCACATCAGCACCGCCGCGCCGTCGAGGACGTGCACGGAGTTGACCGGTCCGCCGGTCGCCGCCCGGCCCAGCAGCGCCTTGCGGTAGGCGGCGCGGTCGTCGTGATTGCCGGGGCAGGTGAGCACCGGGAACGGCGCGGCCCCGCCGGCCAGTCCCAGCAGCGCCGCGGCCTCCTCGTACTCGGCCTCCGCGCCGTGGTCGGCGATGTCCCCGGTCACCAGCAGCGCGTCCACCCGGCCCGGCAGCTCCCAGAGCGTGTCACGCACCCGCACGGCGCGTTCCGTCGCCCGCGCGGTGCCGTCCAGATGCAGATCGCTGATGTGCGCGATGACGAGCACGGCGTCGCCCTCCTGTCGCCCGGTCCCCCGGCTCATGGCAGTGAGGCGATCCCACCACGAGGATTAATGGTTGGGCAAGCATTGACCATTAACATGGATCCGGCAAAGCGGTGGTCCTCGGGCCGTCCCACCGGCGAGGATGGGGGCGTGACCCGTCGGGCCCGCCGACCGGCTCGCGCGGCCCCTCGCGCGCGGGCAGGATGCTGCCCGTGGTCACTGCTCGTCCCTCACCGCACCCCAGCCGCACACGGAGGACCGGATGACCGGCACCGCGCCCGCGCCCTTCACCGCCGACGACTACCGGGCCCGGATGGCACGCGCCGCACGGGCGGCGGCCGACGCCGGGCTCGCGGGACTCCTCGTGGCCCCCGGCCCCGACATGGTGTGGCTCACCGGCTACGCGCCGCCCGCCGACACCGAACGGCTCACCCTGCTGGTCCTGGCCCCCGGGCAGGACCCCGTCCTCGTCGTCCCGACCCTGGAGGCCCCGGACGCCGCCCGGGCCACCGGCGCGCCCGCGATGACCCTGCGCGACTGGACCGACGGCAAGGACCCCTACGCCGTCACCGCCGCCCTCCTCGACGCCCGCGGCCGCTTCGGCATCAGTGACAACGCGTGGGCCATGCACCTGCTGGGCCTCCAGCGGACCCTGCCCGGCACCTCCTACGCCTCCCTCACCGAGGCCCTGCCCATGCTCCGGGCCGTCAAGGACGCCGCCGAACTCGAACTCCTGGCCGCCGCCGCGGCCGCCGCCGACCAGGCCTTCGAGGAGATCCGCACGGTCCGCTTCGCCGGGCGCCGCGAGTTCGAGGTCGGCGCCGACCTCGCCGCCCTGCTGCGGCGCTTCGGCCACTCCCAGGTGGACTTCACCATCGTCGGTTCCGGCCCCAACGGCGCCAACCCGCACCACGAGATGGGCGACCGGGTCATCGAGCGCGGCGACATGGTCGTCCTCGACTTCGGCGGCCTCAAGGACGGCTACGGCTCCGACACCACCCGCACCGTCCACGTCGGCGAACCCACGGACGAGGAACGCCGGGTGCACGACGTCGTCCGCGAGGCCCAGGAGGCGGGCTTCCGCGCCGTGCGTCCGGGCGCCGCCTGCCAGGACGTCGACCGGGCCGCCCGCGCGGTCGTCGCGGACGCCGGGTACGGCGAGTACTTCATCCACCGCACCGGCCACGGCATCGGCGTCACCACGCACGAGCCGCCGTACATGATCGAAGGGGAGGAGCAGCCCCTCGTGCCCGGCATGTGCTTCTCCGTGGAACCCGGCATCTACCTGCCCGGCCGCTTCGGAGTGCGGATCGAGGACATCGTGACGGTCACCGAGGACGGGGGCCGCCGCCTCAACGACACCACCCGGGAGATGGTCATAGTGGACTGACCCGCCGGCAGCCCCCACCCCCGACCCGAACGACACGGCGCGACGATGACCCAGGCACCGACACCCACCGCGGACACGGTCCGCCGGCTGGTCCGCACCCTGCTCCCCGACGGCCCGGGGGGCCGGGGCGGCGGCACCGGCGGACCCGACGTCCGGCCCGTCGCCGAGGGCGGCGAGCACTCCACCTGGTGGGTCGGCGCCCGCCATGTGCTGCGCCTCGCCCCCGACCGTGCCGCCTCCGCGCGCCGGCGCCGCGAACTGCGCCTGCGCGACCTGGCCCGCCCGCACCTGCCGGTGGCCGTCCCCGCGAGCGTGGCGCACGGCGACTGGGCGCCCGGACTGGCGTACACCCTGGACACGAGGATCCCCGGCGGCACGGCCGGCGAGCACGAGGTCTCCGCCCTCGGCGAGGACGACCTGGCCGGGCTGCTCACCGGGCTGCGCGCGGTGCCCGTCCGGCAGGCCGAGACGCTCGGCGTGCCGCGCGCCGCCCCCCGCTCCCTGGAGGCGCTGCGCCGGATGGCCGTGCACGCCGCGGAACTCCTCGGGAAGGCCGACGAGTTCGAACCCGCGCGGATGCACCAGCTCGCCCCGTCCGCCGCGGCCCAGCTGGCCGCCCAGCCGGGCACGGCGGTCCTCGTCCACCACGGCCTGTCGGCCGAGCACCTGGTGGTCGCCCCCGACGGCCGGGTCCGCGGCGTTCTGGACTGGACCGACGCGGCCGTCGGCGACCCCGCCGAGGACATCGCGGGCCTCGCCCTGGCCGTCGGGTCACCCGCCGCCGTGCGCGCCGCCACCCTCGCCGGGTACGGGGCCCGGCCCTGCCTGCGCGGCCTGTGGCTGGCCCGCTGCGACACCGTGATCCGCCTCGCCGCCCGCCTGGAGGGCCGCGACGACAGCCCGCTGCCGCTGCTGCGGGTCCAGTTGCGGCACGCCTGGGAGGCGATCCTCCTGGAGCGGGTCACGGAATTCCGCGAGGACGCGGACCCGGGCACGGACCCGGACCCGGACGAAGGCGGGGACGCCGGGGACGCCGCACGCTGACGAGGCCGGCCACGGCGAGGGCCCCGCACCTCGACGAGGCCGGCGACGGCGGGAGGCCGCACCGGAACGAGGGCGGGGGCTGCGGCGGCCCCGCGGCCGGGCGAGGGCGGTGCGGGCTCAGCTCTGCGCCAGCACCACGCACGACCGGCCGGGCAGGCGCAGCAGACCGTCCTCGTCGGGTGCCTCGACCGGCTCCCAGGCGGCGAGCACCCGGGCCGGCCGGGTGCCCAGCGGGATCGCCGCCGCACCGGTGCCGAGGTTGACGGCCACCCGTACGTCCCCGCGCCGGAAGGCCAGCCAGCGCGCCTCCTCGTCGTAGGCGACCCGGGTCGCGGCGAGGTCGGGGTCGGTGAGGTCCGGCAGCCGGCGCCGGAGCGCGATCAGCCGCCGGTACCAGGCCAGCACGCGCGCGTGCGGCTCGCGTTCCGGCTCGGACCAGTCCAGGCAGGAGCGGTCCCGGGTCGCCTCGTCCTGCGGATCGGGCACGTCCTCCTCCGCCCACCCGTGCGCCGCGAACTCCCTCCGCCTGCCCCGGCGCACGGCCTCGGCCAGGTCCGGGTCGGTGTGGTCGGTGAAGAACTGCCACGGGGTGCCCGCCGCCCACTCCTCACCCATGAAGAGCATCGGCGTGAACGGCGCGGTCAGCGTCAGCGTGGCCGCGCACGCCAGCAGCCCCGGCGCGTCCGCCAGCAGGCCGGACAGCCGGTCGCCCTGGGCCCGGTTGCCGACCTGGTCGTGGGTCTGGGCGTAGCCGAGCAGCCGGTGGCCGGCCACGCGGGTGCGGTCCAGGGGGCGGCCGTGGTGGCGGCCCCGGAAGCTGGAGTACGTCCCGTCGTGGAAGTAGCCGCCGGTGAGCGTCTTGGCGACCGCGGCGAGCGGGGCCCGCGCGAAGTCGGCGTAGTAGCCCTGGGACTCGCCCGTCACGGCCGCGTGCAGCGCGTGGTGGAAGTCGTCGCTCCACTGGGCGTGCAGCCCGAGGCCGTGCTCCGCGCGCGGGGTGATCAGCCGCGGGTCGTTCAGGTCCGACTCCGCGATCAGGAACAGCGGGCGGCCGAGGTCCGCCGAGAGCGCGTCCACGGCCGTGGACAGCTCCTCCAGGAAGTGGCGCGCGCGGGTGTCCACCAGCGCGTGCACCGCGTCCAGGCGCAGCCCGTCGAGCCGGTAGTCGCGCAGCCAGGCCAGCGCGCTGCCGACCAGGAAGTCGCGCACCTCGTCGGAGCCGGGCGCGTCCAGGTTGACGGCGGAGCCCCACGGCGTGTGATGGGTGTCCGTGAAGTACGGGCCGAAACGCGGAAGGTGGTTCCCCGAGGGGCCCAGGTGGTTGTGCACCACGTCCAGGACCACGCCCAGCCCCAGCTCGTGCGCCCGGTCGACGAAGCGCTTCAGCCCCTCCGGTCCGCCGTAGGGCTCGTGCACCGCCCACAGCGACACCCCGTCGTAGCCCCAGCCGTGCCGGCCGGGGAACGGGCACACGGGCATCAACTCCACGTGCGTGACGCCGAGTCCGGTCAGGTGCTCCAGGCGTGCCGCCGCCGCGTCGAACGTGCCCTCGCGCGTGTACGTGCCCACGTGCAGCTCGTAGAGGACCGCGCCGGGCAGCGGGTGCCCCGGCCAGTCGGGGGTGCGCCAGGCATGGCGCCCGTGGTCGACCACCGCGCTCAGCCCGTCCGGGCCGTCCGGCTGCCGCCGCGACCGCGGATCGGGCAGCACGGGGCCGTCGTCCAGGGCGAAGCCGTAGCGCGAGCCGTCCCGCGCGGCGGCCTGCCCGCTCCACCATCCCGGCCGCTCGGGATCGCGCTCCAGCGCGCGCGTGGCGCCGTCGCACTGGAGCGTCACACGGCCGGCCTGCGGTGCCCACACCTCGAACTGCACGGACGGTTCCCCTTCGTCTGTCCACCGTGACGGAGTCCTCCATCGTCCTCCAAAGGAGGTCGATGCGCTTTTGAATCCACCCATTCGCGCGAGGTGTCGTCACTTCGGCGCGCCGCGTGGCCCTCCTCGCGTTTCCTGGACACCCCGCGGCCGTTGGCCGACAATCACGAACGTGACGTCGTCCTTCGAGATCCATCCGTACCCCGCGCGGTTGTCCGACGCGGAGCGCGACCGGGCACTGAAGGTGCTGCGCGACGGCGTCGCGGCGGGCCGGCTGTCGCACGACACGTTCGTGCGGCGCATGGAACTGGCGCTGGCCGCCCGTCGCCCCGACGAACTCGCGGTGCTGACCTCGGACCTGTCCACCGAGGGCAGGCTCTCCCGCATGGTGTTCGGCACCGTGGAGGCCGTCTCCGGCTTCACCGTACGGCTGCGCAGGGCCTGGCAGGCCGAGCGGCTGCCCAAGCTGCTGCTGCCGCACCCGGCCGGAGGCCATCCGCTGCGCATAGGCCGCGACCCGGCGAGCGGCCTGAGACTGAACCACGAGACCGTCTCGCGGGCCCACGCCGAACTGCGCCGGCAGGGCGGTCTGTGGATCCTGCGCGACCTCGGCTCGACCAACGGCACCACCGTCAACGGCCGGCGGGTGACCGGCGCGGCCGTCGTCCGCGAGGGCGACCAGGTGGGCTTCGGGCAGGTGACGTACCGGCTCTCGGCGGACTGAGCGGCCCGGACCGCCCCCGGACGGGGCAGCGGGAGGCCCGGCGGTGCTCCCGTTCGGGTGAGCGGGACTGCGGTCCGCGCGGCGGCGTGCCGATACACCGGCCATGACCCACTCCATCACCAAGGCGGCGACCCGGTGGCTGCGCCGCGGGCTGCCGGTCACCGCGGCCCTCCTCATCGCGGCCGCGGTCCCCGCCCAGGCGGCCCGGACCTCCCCGCGGCAGGCGGACCGCGGCGACTGGCTCTACGTCACCGTCACCCACGGCGACACCCGCTCGGGCGGTGACACCCGCGGCACCCTGCTGCTGTGCGACCCGCCCCACGGGCACTCCCACGCGGCCCAGGCCTGCGCCGAGCTGCGGTCGGCGCGCGGCGACATCCGCGGCATTCCCCGCAAGGACGTCTTCTGCTCGATGATCTACGCCCCCGTGACCGTCCAGGCGCGCGGCGAGTGGCAGGGACGCGCGGTCGACTACACGGAGACCTTCGCCAACGCGTGCGAGATGAACGCCCGGACGGGGAACGTGTTCACGCTGGACGGGTGAGGATCCGCGCCGGCGGGGGCGCGGGCACCCGTCCGCGTCCCCGCCCTCACGCGCCCACGTCCCGGGCGTGGCGGGCCGTCTCCACCACCGTGCGGGACTGGTGCTCGACCTGGTGCTCCAGCGGCACCCAGCGGGCCCGGAAGCGGTCCGCGAAGGCCGTGCTCCAGGTCGCGACGAGCCGTTCGAGGCCCGGCGCGGCCCGGTCGTCGGCCTCGCGCAGCACCCGCAGCAGCATCGCGGCGGCCCGCAGCGGCAGCCGGCGGCCGAACGCGTCGACGCTGCCGACGTAGGCCATCGTCGTGTCGGCGGGCGGGGTGTGCACCCAGTCCGCCGCGAGCCCCGGCACCAGGCCCAGCCCCCAGCGCGCCGCGCGCAGCAGCGGCCCGTCGGCGCCCCGCAGCCGGGGCAGCGCGTCGGCGAGCACCAGCTCCACCTCCCGCGCGTCCCGCAGCAGCCGGGCCGCCAGCCGTCGTATCGCCGCCTGCGGAGCGGGGTGCGGGGCCGGGTCGTCGACCAGGTCGCTCGCCCACATCGGGACCTCCACGACCGCCGTCAGGCCGCCGTGGCGGTGGGCGCGGTACCACGTGCTCAGCCGCGCGTCGTCGGGCAGGCTCGGGTACGCCGGCGCTGAGCCGGGCGTCGGCATCACCCGTACGCCGGGCCCGGAGACGGGCCAGCCGGCCGCGTCGCAGGCGCCCGTCTCCACCGGGATGTGCAGCTCCGCCGCCGACTTGGCGAAAGGTTCCGCCAGCCCCGGGACGTCGCGGGTGAGCTGCACCCAGCTGCCGCCCAGCTCCGTGCCGTGCAGGGTCACCTGGAGGTAGGGCCGCAGCGCGTCGATGACACCGGTCAGCGCACGGGTCTCGGGCGGCAGCCGGTCGGGCGGCAGCACGGACGGCGACCACTCCGGCTGCTCCGCCCCGGCCGGGCGGAAGAAGCCGTGGTGGTAGTCGAGCAGGCTGCGCGGGGCCGGCGTCACGTGCAGGCTCGCCCCGTCCGGGTCCGCGCAGAGCAGGAAGTGCCAGGAGGTCCCGGCCCGCAGTTCCCGCTCGGTCAGCACCCGGCGTGCCAGTGCGAGGAGGGTCGAACCGCCCGTGGGCTCGTTGGCGTGGGCGCCCGCGACCACCAGGACGGCCCGCCGGGCACGGCCGACGGACAGCAGGTGCAGCGGTCTGCCCGCGCGGGAGACGCCGACCTGGTCCAGGGTGCACAGGCCCGGCCGGTGCGCGGCCAGCGACCGGGCCGAGGCCACGAGTTCGGGAACACTGGGATAGCGCGGCTCCGGCACTGGACTCACCCCCGTACTGGCCCGCCCGGCTTCGCATCCGCAGTACCCCACGGCCGGTGGTGACTGTCAAGTGGCCGCTCACTCCCAGCCGCCCCGGACGCCCGGCCCGGCCCGTGCTCAGCCCTGCCCGCCGGGCCCGCCGGTCCGTTCCAGCAGGGCCACCGGCAGGGCCGCGAACAGGTCCTCCGCGCGCGCGTGGCCCTCGAAGTGCCGTCCCGGGGCGAGGACGTCCGTCCAGCGCCCCGGCGGCAGGGGCAGCCGGGTGCCGCGCCAGCCGCCGGCCTCGGCCAGGCGCAGGGACAGCCGGGTCACGGCCGTGACGACCTCGTCCGAGCGCGCGAACGCCGCGCAGTGGTCCGCCGCCGCGCCCTCGGCCCGCAGCGGGGTGTACGTCGCGGCGGCGCCGAAGACGTCCGGGCGGCGCGCGCGCAGCCGCAGCGCCGCCGCCGTCACCGCGCCCTTGACGCCGGCGTCCGCGGGCGGCAGCTCCGCGGGCCGCCGGTTGTCCGGGTCCACCAGGGCCCGGTACTCGGCCTCGGTGCCCTGGTAGAGGTCGGGCACGCCCGGCATCGTCAGGTGCACCAGGGCGGTGCCCAGCACGTTCGCCCGGATGTGCGGCTCCAGCGCGGCGCGGAAGGCCGCCACACGCGCGCCGGACGGCCCGCACGGCCCCTCGGCGACGAACCGCTCCACCGCCTCCTCGTACGGCGCCTCCTGCTCCGTCCAGCTCGTGTACAGGCCCGCCTCGCGCACGTGCTTCAGCAGCGCCGGCCCCACCCGCTCCGCGTCCGCCTCCCCGAGGCCGAACACCGTCTGCCAGGCCGCCCACGCCAGTTGCGCGTCGGGCGCGCCCACCCCCTCACCGAGCGGCCCGGCCAGCAGTTCCGCCCACCGCCCCGGGCACTCGGTCAGCACGGCCAGCGCCGCCCGCACGTCCGCGCTGCGCTTGGTGTCGTGGGTGGAGACCACCGTCCCGGTGACGGGCCAGTCGCGCTGCACGCGCGCGCAGTACGCGTGGAAGTCCTGCGGCGACACGGCCGGACGGCCCGGATCGCCGCCGACCTCGTTGGCCGACAGCAGCGGCACGTACCGGTAGTAGGCCGTGTCCTCCACGGACTTGGCGCGCAGCGCGGAGGCGGCCTGCGCGAACCGGGTCCGCAGCTCCACCGCCTGCGGCCCCGCACCGGCCCGCCCGAGCACGAGATCCCGTACGACGTCCACGGCCCCGCCCTCCTCGGGCACGGTGAAGGCGCGCCGGGCGGCCCCTGCGGCCTCCTCCGTGACCACCGAGGCGGCGTCCACGGAGGCGTAGGGCCGGTACACCTCCAGGCGGACCAGCAGCTCCTGGAGCGCGGTGCGCAGCGCCCAGGGCGCGCGGTCGCGCAGCGCCGGATCCGGCGCGGACGAGCACGCGCGGTCCGCCACCCGGGTCAGTCGCTCGGTCTCGGCGGCCAGCTCGTGCGTGATCACCTTGTAGGCGGCCCGCCGCACCGTGGCCGCCCAGTCGCCGCCGCGGTCGGTCTGCGGGGCGGCGAAGCGCCGGTAGTGCTCCAGCAGTTCGCCCGCGCCGGACGGGTCGACGAACAGGCCGTCGACGTGCCGCAGGGCGTCGTAGCCGGTGGTGCCGGCCACCGGCCAGGAGGGCGGCAGGGGTTCGCCGTCGGAGAGGATCTTCTCCACGACCGTCCAGCACCCGCCACTCGCCCCGTGCAGCCGCCGGAGGTAGCCGTCGGGGTCGGCGAGACCGTCGGGGTGGTCGATCCGCAGCCCGTCGATCACGCCCTCGCCGAGCAGCTGGAGGATCTTGGCGTGGGTGGCCGCGAACACCTCCGGGTCCTCCACGCGCAGGCCGATCAGCTGCGAGATGCTGAAGAAGCGCCGGTAGTTCAGTTCCGTGCGCGCCAGCCGCCACCACACCGGGCGGTACCACTGCGCGTCCAGCAGCTCGGGCAGCGGCAGCCCCTCGGTGCCCGCGCGCAGCGGGAAGGCGTGGTCGTGGTAGCGCAGGACGTCGCCGTCCGCCTTCAGGTGGCCGGTCTCCTCGCCGACCGGCCCGCCGAGCACCGGCAGCAGCACCTTGCCGCCCTGCGCCTCCCAGTCGATGTCGAACCAGCGCGCGTACGGGGACGCCGGCCCCTCGCGCAGCACCTCCCACAGGGCGGGGTTGTGCCGCGGGACCATCGCCATGTGGTTGGGCACGATGTCCACGATCAGGCCGAGGCCGTGCTCCCGCGCGGTGCGCGCCAGCGCGCGCAGGCCCTCCTCGCCGCCGAGTTCGCCGCGCACGCGCGTGTGGTCCACGACGTCGTAGCCGTGCGGCGAACCCGGCACGGCCTCCAGGACGGGGGACAGGTGCAGGTGCGAGACGCCGAGCGACGCCAGGTACGGCACGGCCGCCGCGGCGGCCGTGAACGGGAACGCGGGCTGGAGCTGGAGCCGGTAGGTGGCCGTGGGCACGACGGGTACGGGGTGCTCGGGTGTCATGCGATGCTACGTACCCGCCCGGCCGGGTTTCGTGTCATCCGTCCGTCCACGTGTCCCGCGCGCGTGGCTAGCTTCGGACGATGACCACACCGCGGCCGCGCAGCACACGGGAGACCTACGGCGACGTGATCGGCCTGACCGGGCCGCTGCTCCCGGTGGTGTCGTTCCTGGGGCGGCTGCCCACGGCCACCATCCAGTTCGGCAGCGTGCTGCTCGTCGCCCGGACGAGTGACTCGCTGGCCGCGGCCGGGGCGACCGGCGGGGCGCTCGCCCTCGGCCAGGTCTCCTGCGGGCCGCTCGTGGGGCGCCTGGCGGACCGGCACGGCCAGCGGACGGTCGTCCTCCTGTGCGCCTGGGCCAACGCCGTCGCCGTCACCGCACTGGTCGCCGGGGCGCTCGCCGGGCTCGGCACTCCGGCGCTCGCGCTGCTGGGCGCGGGCGCGGGGGCGACCGTGCCGCTGATCGGCCCGCTGGCCCGCGCCCGTCTCGTCGCCCTCGCCCGCCGGGCCGCGGCTCCCGAGTCCACGGTCGGTGCGGCCCTGTCCTTCGAAAGCACGCTCGACGAGATCTCCTTCGTCCTCGGTCCCGCCCTCGTCGGCCTGGCGTCGGTCCTCGCGCACCCGGCGTACGCCCTGGGCGCGGCGGCGGTGCTGGTGGCCGTGTGCGGCACGGGCTTCGCCCTCCACCCGACGGCCGCGGCGACCGGCCCGGCGGACCGTCGGGCGGAGGGAGTCCGGGCGGCGGACGCAGGCCGGGCGGTGGACGGGCGCCGGGCGGCCGTCGGTGTACGCCGGGTCCTCACACGCGCGGGTGGTGGCCGCCGGGCGGGCTCCGGACGCGCGCCCATGCCGCGCTCCGTGCACGCGCTGCGGGCCGCGCTGGCCCTCCAGGGGGCGATGTTCGGCGCCTGCCAGGCGGGGATCACGGCGCTGACCGGGCGGCTGGGGCAGGAGGACCAGGCCGGGCTCGTGTACGCCGCCATGGGGGTGATGAGCGCGGTCGCCGGGCTGGCCATGGCGGCCCTTCCCGCCCGCTTCGGGCTGCGGGCGCGCTGGCGCACGGCCACCGCGGCGGCGTTCGCGCTGTCCCTGCCGCTGCCGGGCACGCACACACTGACCGGGCTGTACGTCGTGGTGACCGTGCTCGGAGTGGCGTACGCCCCGCACCTGGTCACCGTGTTCGGGCTCACCGAACGGGTGGTGCCGCCGGCCCGGCTCGCCGAGGCGATGGCCTGCGCCACGAGCGCGATCGTCGCCGGACAGGCGCTCGCCGTCGCCGTCTGCGGCCGTCTCGCCGACGCCCGGGGACCCGGTGCGGCCTTCGCCGTGGCGAGCACCGCGGCCGGGCTGGCCGCCGTGCTCGCCCTGACGGCGCGGCCGGCGGTCCGCGGCGAGGACCGCGCGGGCGCCGCCCGCGCGCGCGTGCCCGCCGACGACCGCGCCGGCCCGGCCCGCTGAGACCCCGCCCCGCGATCCGGCCCGGTCCGGAGGCCTACGAGCGTCAGGGCCCGGCACGCCGAGAGCACGCACCTGACGCCGCGCGGCCCGTCCTGCGGGCGGACGACGGGAATGTGACGACACGGACTAGGCCGGGCGCTGGAGCACGACCATGCTGCGGTCCTTGAGGGTGAGCCGGTCGCCGGCCTGGGCCTTGCGGCCGGTACCGGGCGGGACGGGTGCGGTGCGGGCGGTGTCCACGACCACCTGCCACTGGCGTCCGTGATCGACCGGGACGACGAAGTCGAGGGACTTCGGCGCGGCGTTGAACAGCAGCAGGAACGAGTCGTCGCTGATCCGCTCCCCGCGCGGGCCCGGCTCGGAGATCGCGTTGCCGTTGAGGAACACGGTCAGCGCGGAGGCGCGTGCCGAGCCCCAGTCCTGCTGGGTCATCTCCTTGCCTTCGGGGGTGAACCAGGCGATGTCGGACAGCTCGTCGTGGGTGCCCTCCACCGGCCGCCCGTGGAAGAAGCGGCGCCGCCGGAAGACCGGGTGCTCCTTGCGCAGCCGGGCCATCGCCCGCACGAACTCCAGCAGGTCGCTGCCCTGCTCGCCGGGCTCCGGCCAGCGCACCCAGGCCAGCTCGTTGTCCTGGCAGTAGGCGTTGTTGTTGCCCTTCTGGGTGCGGGCGAACTCGTCGCCGTGGCTGATCATCGGCACGCCCTGGGAGAGCATCAGCGTGGAGAGGAAGTTGCGCATCTGGCGCGCCCGCAGCTCCAGCACCTCCGGATCGTCCGTCGCACCCTCGGCCCCGCAGTTCCAGGAGCGGTTGTGGCTCTCGCCGTCCCGGTTGTCCTCGCCGTTGGCCTCGTTGTGCTTGTCGTCGTACGCCACCAGGTCGTGCAGCGTGAAGCCGTCGTGGCAGGTCACGAAGTTGATCGAGGCCAGCGGACGGCGGCCGTCGTCCTGGTAGAGGTCGGAGGAGCCGGTCAGCCGGGAGGCGAACTCCGCGAGCGCCCGCGGCTCGCCCCGCCACAGGTCCCGCACGGTGTCGCGGTACTTGCCGTTCCACTCCGTCCACAACGGCGGGAAGTTCCCCACCTGGTAGCCGCCCTCGCCGACGTCCCACGGCTCGGCGATCAGCTTCACCTGGGAGACCACCGGGTCCTGCTGCACCAGGTCGAAGAACGACGACAGCCGGTCCACCTCGTGGAACTGCCGCGCCAGGGTGGCCGCCAGGTCGAAGCGGAAGCCGTCCACGTGCATCTCGGTGACCCAGTAGCGCAGCGAGTCCATGATCAGCTGGAGCACGTGCGGGGACCGCATCAGCAGGGAGTTCCCGGTGCCCGTGGTGTCCATGTAGTAGCGCGGGTCGTCCGTGAGCCGGTAGTACTGGGGGTTGTCCAGGCCCTTGAAGGACAGCGTCGGACCCAGGTGGTTGCCTTCGGCTGTGTGGTTGTAGACCACGTCGAGGATGACCTCGATGCCGGCCTCGTGCAGCGCCCTGACCGCCGACTTGAACTCCAGGACCTGCTGGCCGCGGTCGCCCCAGGAGGTGTACGCGTTGTGCGGGGCGAAGAAGCCGATCGTGTTGTAGCCCCAGTAGTTGTTCAGGCCCATGTCCACCAGACGGTGGTCGTTCACGAACTGGTGTACGGGCATGAGTTCCAGCGCCGTCACGCCCAGCTCGGTCAGGTGCTCGATGACCGCCGGGTGGGCCAGCGCCGCGTAGGTGCCGCGCAGCTCCTCCGGGAGCCCGGGGTGGCGCATGGTGAGGCCCTTGACGTGCGCCTCGTAGATCACCGTCTCGTGGTAGCCGCGCCTGGGCGGCCGGTCGTCGCCCCAGTCGAAGTACGGGTTCACCACGACCGAGGTCATGGTGTGCGGGGCGGAGTCCAGGTCGTTGCGCCGCTCCGGGTCGTCGAAGTGGTAGCCGTAGACCTCCTCGCCCCACCGGACGGAGCCGCTGATCGCACGTGCGTACGGATCCAGGAGCAGCTTCGCGGAATTGCAGCGCAGACCGCGCTCCGGGGCGTACGGCCCGTGCGCACGGAACCCGTACCGCTGCCCCGGCATGACGCCCGGCACGTACGCGTGCCGCACGAACGCGTCGCTCTCCCGCAGTTCCACCGCCGTCTCCGAGCCGTCGTCGTGCAGCAGACACAGCTCTACTCGGTCCGCGGCCTCCGTGAAGACCGCGAAGTTGGTGCCGGCGCCGTCGTACGTGGCGCCGAGCGGATACGCCTCTCCAGGCCAGACCTGCATGGACACGACTCTCTCAGGTGTACGGCGCCGCGGGTGGCGCCCCTGGTCCCGAGTGTCCCCGAAAGTGGGGCCGCCACCTATGACTTCGCGGCGGGTGCGTCGCCCCGCCGGTCCCGTCCGAAGGTGTTCGAATTACCCCGGGTGCCGGGCATGATGCGGCGTCAACGGCATGATTTCGCTCACTGTGCCGACGGGCCATGCCGGAACGCGTATGCGGCAGGGGGAAGTTGGGAAAGGAGCTGTCCATCCGGCTGCACCGCGCACCGCTCCCGGAGTACCCTTCCTTGATCGTTGGGACGGGGATGCTCGGGGGAGCGGAAGGCGGTGCACGGGTGGGCTCGGGAGGCCTGGAGCTTCCCCCTGGTGACGAGGGTCACGAGGGGAACTCCGCAGACGTCCCGCCCGGCGCGGTGTCCCTGGCCCGGCCGATGGACGCGGGTGCCATCGGCCCGGAGCTGGACTGGGACGCCGACGCCTGGCACGAGGTGCGCACCCGCGCCCAGCGGGCCGGCCGGGCCTACATCTGGCTGAACCTCGTCGAACAGCGGCTGCGCGCCGTCGTCTCCGCCGTGCTGCGCCCCGTCTACGAACCCGTGCACGGCGACGACTGGGTGGTCGCCGCCGCCGGACCGGCCGGACAGGAGTGGGTGCAGCGCGCCGTCGCGGTCCGCGAGGTCAGCCGCCGCAAGGGCTACCTGCTCGACCCGGCCGACGACAACGTCATCAGCTTCCTCACCCTGCCCCAGCTGCGCGAGCTGATGGTGCAGCACTGGCCCTGCTTCGAGCCCTACCTCGACGAACGCCGCGACGTCGAACTCGCCCTCGACGAGCTGGAGGTCACCCGCAACGTCGTCTCGCGCAACCGGGCCCTGTCCGAGGCCGTCCTGAACCAGGCCGAGCGCGCCTCCGCGCGCCTGCTGGAGATCCTCGGCGCCGGCGGCGACGTGCCCTCCGCCCGGCGGCTGCCGGTCGACGCGGTCGAGGACCTGGTCGGTGACCGCTACGCGGACGTGGTCGCCGTGCACCCGGACCGGGTGCGGCTGCTGCGCCAGTTCCCGGCCGAGGACATCTTCGGCGGCGCGCGCCGCCTGGACGCCATCGGCATCGGCCTGAACCTGCTGGTGCAGAACTTCTCCGGCCGCCGCCTGGTGCGCCTGGCCGAGTCCGGCTGCCGGGTGCGGCTGCTGTTCCTGAACCCCGCCTCCAGCGCGGTGAAGCGGCGTGAGCGGGAGCTGGGGCTCAAGCGCGGCGAGCTGAGCCGGACGGTGGAGATGAGCATCCTGCACATGCGCCGCGTCCGCTCCCGGCTGCGCGACCCGGACGCCTTCGAGATCCAGGTCTACGACGAGACGCCGCGCCTGACCGCCTACCTGGTCGACGGCGACGGCTCCGACGGCATCGCGGTCGTCCAGTCCCACCTGCGGCGCAGCCGGGGCATGGAGGCGCCGGTGTTCGTCCTGCGCAACGGGAACAAGGTGGTCAAGTCGGGCGAGATGGACGAAGGCGGACTCTTCTCCGTCTACCGCGAGGAGTTCGAGCTGATGTGGGCTGATTCGCGCCCTGTGTCCTGAGATGCCGTCGGCAGCGGAACGCGGCCCCCGGATTGTCAGTGGCGCATGCGAAGGTGGGAGCCACTGGGGGAAGCACCACCGAGAAGGGGGGCCGCCATGGGCTGGCACCGGGAGCTGCTGATCGGGTTCGACCTGGAGACGACCGGGACGGACCCGCACGAGGCGCGCATCGTCACGGGCGCCGTGATCGAGGTCAGGGCGGGCGAGCCGCTGGGCCGCCGGGAGTGGCTGGCCGACCCCGGCGTCCCGATCCCCGAGGACGCCGTCGCCGTGCACGGGATCAGCAACGAGCGGGCCGCCGCCGAGGGCCGCCCCGCCGACCGGGTGGCGGACGCGCTGGCGGACGTGCTCACCGGCTACTGGAAGACGGGCGTGCCCGTGGTCGCGTACAACGCGGCCTTCGACCTCACCCTGCTCGCCGCCGAACTGCGCAGACACGGGCTGCCGTCGCTGAGCGACCGCCTGGGCGGCGCCGAGCCGGGCCCCGTCGTCGACCCGTACACCATCGACCGCTTCGTCGAGCGCTACCGGCGCGGCAAGCGCACCCTCCAGGCGGTGTGCACGGAGTACGGCATCGTCCTCGACTCCGCCCACGACGCGGCGGCCGACGCGCTGGCGGCGGCCCGGCTGGCCGCCGCGATAGCCGACCGCCACCCCAAGGTCGCGGCCCTCGGCCCGGCGGAGCTGCACCGCCGCCAGATCGAGTGGTACGCCGCCTGGGCGGCGGACTTCCAGGACTTCCTGCGCCGCAAGGGCGACCCGGCCGCCGTGGTCGAGGGCACCTGGCCGCTGCGGGATCCGGCGGACGAGACGGTCTGAGGACGGCCGCCCGGGCGGCGAGGGGGAGGAGAGCGGGAGCGGAGCCGCTCAGAAGGGGTACCAGCGCACCGTCTCGTCGCCGTCCCGCAGGGACGCCACCCGGCGTTCGAACTCGGCCAGCGCCTTCGGGTTGCTCGGTGCGTGCTGGGCGACCCAGGCGCAACTGGCCGTCTCGCGGGCGCCGCGCAGCACCGAGCAGCCCGCCCACTCCCGCACGTCCCAGCCGTAGACCGAGGTGAAGGCGTCGTAGGCCTCGGCGGGCAGGCCGTAGCGGTCCCGGGACAGGGCCAGCACCACCAGGTCGTGCTCGCGCAGGTCGGCGGAGAAGGTCTCCAGGTCGACCAGGACCGGCCCGTCCGGGCCGATGTGCACGTTGCGGGGCAGCGCGTCCCCATGGATCGGGCCCGGCGGCAGGTGCGGGGTGAGGGCGGCGGCGGCCGCCGCGAAACCGTCGCGGCGCTCGCGCAGGTACGCCGCGTCCGCCGGGTCGATCGCGTCGCCGGCCAGCCGCAGCCAGCGCTCCACGCCGCCCAGCAGTTCGCGGGGCGGCAGGGGGAAGGAGGGGGAGGGCAGCGCATGGACGAGACGGAGCAGTTCGGCGAGGTCGCGCGGTTCGGCCGGGCGGACCGCGTCGGGCAGCCGGTGCCACACGGTCACCGGGTGGCCCTCGACGAGCAGCGCCTCGGGCGCGGCCGCCCGCACGGCCGGCACACCGGCCCGTGCCAGCCAGCCCGCGATGTCCAGCTCCCGGCGCGCGCGGTCCAGGAGCTCGGCGTCGCGGCCCACCTTGACCACCAGGTCACCGGCGGCGAACACGGCGTTCTCGCCCAGCGCCAGCAGCCGTGCCTGCCGCGCCGCCGGGCCCGGCACCGCCCGCACCGCCGCCAGCACCTCGCGCGCCCGTGCCTCGTCCATCGTCCGCCTCCCTGTCCGCCGGATTCCCGCCTTGCATCGGCCAGTCTCGCATTCGCACAGGTGGGGGCGTTTGCGCGGTGTCTTGACGGACCGCGGCGCGTTCACGACCATGACCAGGCCCGTCCGAGCCGCGCAGAGGGTGGATCACGTGACATCGCTGACCGAGGTGAGGAGACCGGCGCGCCGCGCGTCCGGTCCGGGCCTGCCCCGGCGCGGTCACGACCCCGGCGCCTGGTTCCTGGTGCTGCCCGCGCTCGTCCCCATCCTGCTCCTCAGCGTCGGCCCGCTCCTGTACGGCGTCCTGCTCGCGTTCACCGACGCGCAGTCGGGGCGGACGGACCCCACGCGGTGGACCGGCGTCCTCAACTTCCAGGACCTCGCGCACGACACGCTGTTCTGGCAGTCGTTCCGGATCGGTCTGGTGTGGGCCGTCGCGGTGACCGTGCCGCAGTTCCTGCTCGCGCTCGGTCTCGCCCTGCTGCTCGACCAGAACCTGCGGCTGCGCCGGCTGGCCCGGGCGCTGGCCGTCATCCCCTGGGCGATGCCCGAGGTCGTCGTCGGCATCATGTGGCGGCTCGTCTACAACCCGGACGCCGGCATCCTCAACGAGACCCTGCGCGACCTCGGCCTCGGGGACGGCCGCGACTGGCTCAGCTCCCTGGCCACCGCCCTGCCCGCCGTGGTGGTCGTCGGCGTGTGGGCGGGGATGCCGCAGACCACGGTCGCCCTGCTCGCCGGACTCCAGAACACCCCGCGCGAACTGCACGAGGCCGCCGCGGTGGACGGCGCCGGGGCCTGGCGCCGCTTCCGCGCGGTCACCTGGCCCGCTCTCAGACCGGTCGCCCTCGCCGTCACGGCACTCAACCTGATCTGGAACTTCAACTCCTTCGCCCTCGTCTACGTGCTGACGGGCGGCGGCCCCGGCGGCCGGACCCGGCTGCCCACGCTCTTCGCCTACGAGGAGGCCTTCCGATACGGCCAGTTCGGGTACGCGGCGGCGATGGGCTGCGTCCTGGTCGCCGTCGTCTCGGTCCTGCTGGCCGTCTTCCTCGCCGGCCGGCTCCGCGGAGGTGACCCGGCGTGAGGACGTCGACCCGCGCCCGCGCGGGCCAGTACGCAGCCCTGCTCGCCTACCTCCTCTTCCTGGCCTTCCCGCTGCTCTGGCTCCTGTCCACGGCGTTCAAACCACCGCGCGAACTGGCGGACCTGCACCCCACCTGGATCCCCCGCCACCCCACCCTCGGCAACTTCCGGCAGGCCTTCGGCGAACAGCCGCTGCTGCACGCGGCCCTCAACTCCCTGCTGGCCGCCCTGGGGGCCGCGGTGATCGCCGTGCTGATCGGCACGCCGATGGCGTACGTCATGGCCCGGCGCCGCTCCTGGCTCACCCGGGCGGCCACCGGATGGGTCGTGGTCAGCCAGGCCTTCCCCTTCGTCCTGCTGATCATCCCGCTCTTCCTGGTGCTGAGGAACCTCCGGCTGATCGACTCCCTCGCCGGGCTGGTGCTGGTCTACGTGGTCTGGTCGCTGCCGTTCGCGCTGTGGATGCTCACCGGCTACGTCCGCGCCGTGCCGGCCGAACTGGAGGAGGCGGCGGCCGTCGACGGCGCCGGCCGGCTGCGGACGCTGGTCTCGGTGACGGCACCGCTGCTCGCACCGGGGATCGTGGCGACCGCCCTGTTCGCGTTCGTCACCGCGTGGAACGAGTTCTTCTTCGCGCTGGTGCTGCTCAAGACACCGGGGAGACAGACCCTGCCGGTCGTCCTCACCCACTTCATCGGGGCCGAGGGCGTCGCCGACCTCGGCCCGCTCGCGGCGGCGGCCTTCCTGGCCACGCTGCCCTCGCTGCTGGTCTTCGCCCTCATCCAGCGGCGGATCACGGGCGGCATGCTCACCGGGGCGGTGAAGAGCTGATGCGCGGCCGGAGCCTGCGGGTCCTCGCCCTCGTCCTCACCGTCCTGCTCGCCGGCTGCTCGGGCGGCGGGGCCGGCGGGGGTGGCCGGATCACCCTGCGCTTCCAGTCCCTGGCGTGGCAGCAGGAGTCCGTGGCCGCCACCCGGGCACTGGTGCGGGAGTGGAACGCCGCGCACCCCGGCATACGGGTCGAGTACGTCCAGGGCAGCTGGGACAGCGTCCACGACCAGTTGCTGACCTCCTTCGAGGGGGGCGAGGCACCGGACGTCATCCACGACGCCTCCGACGACCTCGCCGACTTCGCCTACGGCGGCTACCTCGCCGACCTCACCCCTCTGCTGTCCGGGCGGCTGAAGTCCGGCATCCCGCAGCACAGTTGGGAGACGACGACGTTCGGGGACGGCGTCTACGGCGTGCCGTTCCTCCAGGAGCCGCGGGTGCTGATCGCCAACACGCGGCTGCTGGAGGAATCGGGCGTGCGGATCCCCACACCGGAGCGCCCCTGGAGCTGGGAGGAGTTCCGGCAGGTGAGCCGGCGGCTGAGCGGCCCGGGCAGGTACGGGGTGGCCTGGCCGCTGAAGGAACCCGTCTCCGCCACGCTCAACCTGTCCCTGTCCGCCGGCGGGCGCCTGTTCCACCGCGGCCCCGACGGCCGGGTCACCGTCCGGTTCGAGGACGCCGACCAGGTGGTGCCACGCACCGTCCACGACCAGGTCGCCACCGACCGCAGCGCCTCCCCCTCCACCCTGGGCAGCGGCGGCTCCGACACCCTCCCGGGGTTCTTCGCCGGCAAGTACGCCATGGTGCCGCTCGGCTTCTCCTACCGGCAGCAGATCCGGCAGCAGGCGCCGAAGGGGTTCCGGTGGCAGGTGCTGCCCGCCCCGGCCGGAGCCGGCGGACTCACCCAGGGGGTCAGCCCGCAGACCCTGTCCATCGCCGAGGACAGCCCGCACAAGAAGGAGGCCGCCGCGTTCCTCGACTTCCTCCTCCAGCCGGACAGCATGGTGCGCCTCGCCCTCGGCGACTGGATGCTGCCCACCGGCACCCGGGCACTGGCGGACCCCGCCCTGCACACGACCCGCTACGGCTGGGCCACGGGCACGGCCCTCGCCGCCCGCCTGCGCGGCGCCCCCGCGCAGTCCGTACGGGGCTACCCCGAGTGGAAGGACAAGGTGGCCACCCCGGCGTTCCAGGAGTACTACAGCGGCGCGATCGGCCTGGACGCACTGCGCGAACGGCTGGAGAAGGACGGCAACCTCGTCCTGGCCCGCTACCAGCGCTGAAAAAGGCGTTGTACGAGACGTCTCGTCTCGCCTAGGGTCGGGTGCATGACCGCTCCCGCCCACATCGCCATGTTCTCCACCGCCTTGCACGGCCACGTCAACCCCAGCCTGGAGGTGATCCGCGAACTCGTCGCACGAGGACACCGGGTGACGTACGCGATCCCGCCGCTGTTCGCCGAGAAGGTCGCCGAGACCGGCGCCGAAGTCAAACCGTGGAACAGCACCCTGCCCGGACCCGACGCCGATCCGGAGGCCTGGGGGACGACACTGCTGGACAACGTCGAACCGTTCCTCGCCGACGCCGTCCAGGCACTCCCGCAGCTCGTCGAGGCCTACAAGGGCGACGAGCCCGACCTGGTGCTGCACGACATCACCTCCTACCCGGCCCGCGTCCTCGGCCACCGCTGGGGCGTGCCCGTCGTCTCCCTCTCACCGAACCTGGTCGCCTGGAAGGGGTACGAACAGGAGATCGCCGAGCCGATGTGGAAGGAGCCGCTGAAGACCGAACGGGGCCAGGCCTACTACGCCCGGTTCCGCGCCTGGCTGGAGGAGAACGGCATCACCGAGCACCCCGACGTGTTCACCGGCCACCCGGCCCGCTCCCTGGTGCTGATCCCCAAGGCGCTCCAGCCGAACGCCGACCGGGTGGACGAGACGGTCTACACCTTCGTCGGCGCCTGCCAGGGCGACCGCGGCGCCGAGGGCGACTGGCAGCGGCCGGCCGGCGCCGAGAAGGTGGCCCTCGTCTCGCTCGGGTCCTCCTTCACCAAGCGGCCCGGGTTCTACCGGGCCTGCGTGGAGGCGTTCGGCGGGCTGTCCGGCTGGCACCTGGTGCTCCAGATCGGCAAGCACGTCGACCCCGCCGAGCTGGGCGACCTGCCCGCGAACGTGGAAGTCCACTCGTGGGTGCCGCAGTTGACGGTCCTGCGCCAGGCCGACCTGTTCGTCACGCACGCGGGGGCCGGCGGCAGCCAGGAGGGCCTGGCGACCGCGACTCCGATGATCGCCGTCCCGCAGGCCGTCGACCAGTTCGGCAACGCGGACATGCTCCAGGGGCTCGGCGTGGCCCGGCGCCTGGACACCGAGGAGGCCACCGCCGAGGCGCTGCGCACCGCCGCCCTCGCCCTGGTCGACGACCCCGAGGTGGCGCGGCGGCTGGCGGACGTCCAGGCGGGGATGGCCGAGGAGGGCGGCACCCGCCGCGCGGCCGACCTGATCGAGGCGGAACTGGCGGCGTCCCGGACGGCCCGCACGGCCTGACGGAGGCGACGGCCTGACGGTGGTGACGGCCTGACGGTGGCGACGACCGTCCGGTGGCGGCCGGCCGGTCGTGGAGGCAGGCAGGCCGGTGGTGGAGGCCGTCGCGCGACGGCCGGCCGACCGCGGGCGGCGTGACGGCCGGCCGGTGACGGCCGGAGGGCGAAGGCCATGACCGGGGCGGTCCGGCGTTCTAGGGTGGGCGGATGACGACGACGTACGCGGCGCTGCTGCGCGGGATCAACGTGGGCGGCAACAGGAAGCTCCCCATGGCCGGACTGCGCGCGCTGATGCAGGAGACCGGGTACGACGACGTCCGCACCCACCTCCAGAGCGGCCAGGCCGTCTTCACCTGCGGGCACGGTGACGAGGAGTCCCTCGCGGCGGAACTCGCCGCCGCGATCGAGGCGCGGTTCGGCTTCGCGGTGGACGTCATCGTGCGCGACCACGCCTATCTGCGGGCCGTCGCCGAGGCCTGCCCCTTCCCGGCCGCCGCCCTGGAGCCGCGCCAGCTCCACGTCACCTATCTCTCGGCCCCGGCCGACCCGTCCCGTTACGCGGACATCGACCGGGCCGCCCACCTGCCCGAGGAGTTCCGCCTCGGCGACCGCGCGCTCTACCTGTACGCACCCGACGGGCTCGGCCGCTCCCGGCTCGCCGAGCGACTGGCCCGGCGCCCCGTGACCGGCGGCCTGATCGCCACGACCCGGAACTGGAACACGGTGGTCAAGCTGGTGGAGATGACCGCAGACTGACCTCGCGCACACCGGTGTACGTGGTGTGCGAGGTGATCACGTCCGGGACGGTCAGGCGGGGGTCCTCGGCGTACAGCCGCCGCAGCTCCGCCTCCGTGCGGGCGGCGGCGACCTCGTCGAGGAGGGCGAGGTCGTCCCCGGTGAGCGAGGCGTCGTCGGAGATCTCGCGGCCCCAGTAGTCCCAGGGCAGCAGCTCGACGCCGTTCAGCGCGGCCAGGTCGCGCAGCACCCCGCCGCCGACGAACCACAGCCCCGCGATCCCCTCCAGGCCGATCACACCGAACCGCCGCGGGTCCGCCCGCCCTGCCCGGCAGGCCCGCCAGGCGTCGGCGGCCACGACGAAACGGTCGCGCGGCACGTCCATCGGGTCGAAGTCCAGGCCCTCGTAGGTGTGGTGGAGCTGAGGGTCGGCGAGCCGCCAGTCTCCCCGCGGCGTGCGGAACTCGGTGACCCAGTGGTCGGCGTGGGCGCCGTCCTCGAAATAGGTCGCGAAGCCGCAGCGGACGCGGGCGGGCGTCCCCGTGGCGCGCAACAGCGAGCAGTGCAGCAGGGCGAAGTCGCGGCAGGTGCCCACGAACCGCACCTCGGGCGGCCGGGGCACGGTCAGCGGGGTACCGGCGCGTTCACGCAGGAGCCGCAGCATCTCGCGGACGTACCGCGACTCGGCGTCCTGGTGCAGCCGGTCCTGGGGGATCGCGTAGCCGAAGCGTCCGCCCTCGACCCGGTGGATGATCAGGTCCCGCACGATCCCCGCGAGCCGGCCGGGATCGTCCGGCAGCCCGCTGACGTCGAGGTCCCCCGGATCGCTGTACGGCGTCTGTTTCCCGTGGAAGTCGTCCATGCCCGCGACCCTCCGCCTTGCCCCAGGGGAAAGGTCAAGCGGGGACGTCACCGGGCCGGGCCAGGGCGTCGAGCCGGGCCAGCTCGGCGTCCGCCAGCCGCACACCGGTCGCGTCCAGGTTCTCCTCCAGGTGGGCGAGGGTGCCCGTGCCCGGGGTCGGGCAGAGCACGGGGGAGTGGTGCAGCAGCCAGGCCAGGGCGATCTGCGCCGGCGTCGCCCCGTGCCCGGCGGCGATCCGCGCGCACGCCGGATGCCCCGCCAGCTCGCCGTTGCCCAGCGGGAACCACGGCAGGAACGCGATGCCGCGCTCCTCGCACAGCCGCAGCAGCGGCTCGGAGGCGCGGTCCAGCAGGTGGTAGCGGTTCTGTACGGAGACCACCTCCACCAGTTCCAGCGCGGCGGCGAGCTGCCCGGCCGTGACGGTGTCCAGGCCGATGTGCCGGATCTTCCCCTCCGTCCGCAACTCCTCCAGCGCGCCCAGCTGCTCGGCCATCGGGACGGCCGGGTCCAGCCGGTGCAACTGGTACAGGTCGATCCGCTCGCGCCGCAGCCGGCGCAGGCTCGCCTCGCACATCGCCCGCAGCGAGGCCGGCCGCCCGTCCACGTGCCAGGCGTCGTCGCCGGTACGGACCACCCCGCCCTTCGTGGCGACGACGACCCCCTCCGGGTAGGGGTGCAGTGCCTCGGCCACCAGCTCCTCGGCGAGCGACGGACCGTAGTTGTCGGCCGTGTCGATCAGGGTCACCCCGCGCTCCACCGCCCGCCGCAGCACCGCCACCGCCTCCCGGGGATCACCGCGCGGGCCCCAGTAGCCGGGGCCGGTGAGCTGGGCGGTGCCGTAGCCGAGACGGCGGACGGGCAGGCCGCCGCCGAGCGTGAAGGTCTGCCGGTACTGCACATGCGCTCCTTGGTCTGCGGTGGCCCCGGTCCACGGGGCCGCGGGGACCGCGGGTCTGCGGGGCTCGGGGGTTTCCGGGTCTCTGGGACGCGGGACGCCCGACGGGAGGTGGCCGGCGCGGGGGAGGCTCCCCCCGTGCGCTCCCTCATCATCGGGGCAGGTGCGGCCGGTGGCGCCGCCGGGGGGCGGGAGGGGAGAAGTGGATCAGGAAAACAGCCGCTGATTGGGTCGTGATCGTGCCCCAATGGGGCACTAGCGTCCAGGGCATGACCCGTACACGTACCGATCCGGACCCCGCGGCCCCCGCCCGGGTCGACTTCTTCTTCGACCCCGCCTGCCCCTTCGCCTGGATCACCTCCCGCTGGCTGCTGGAGGTCGAGCGGGAGCGCCCGCTCGACCTCCGCTTCCGCGTGATGAGCCTGTTCCTGCACAACACCGGCAACGAACTGCCCGACTGGTACCGCGACCTGGTCGACAGGTCGACCGGCCCGGTGCGGGTCGCCGTGGCCGCCGCCGAGCGGTACGGCGAGAAGGTGCTGCGCGACCTGTACACCGCCTTCGGCACCCGCATCCACGAGCGGAAGGAGACGGACTTCGACGCGGTCGTCGCGGGCGCCCTCGCCGAACTCGGCCTGGCCGCCGAGCTGGCCGGCGCGGCCCACGACCCGGCGTACGACGACGCCGTGCGCCGCAGCCACGAGGCCGGCGCCGAACCGGAGTCGGGCGGCTACGTGGGGACGCCGACCCTGCACGTGGACGGGACGGTGTGGTTCGGGCCGGTCCTGCGGGCCGTCCCGCGGGGCGCCGAGGCGGCCCGGCTGTTCGACAGCTTCCGGGTACTGGCCGCGCACCCCGACCTCTTCGAACTCAAACGCACCCGCACCGGAACCCTCCGCTTCGACTGAACGGCCCCCGGCCCGGCCGCCGCGCAGCGGCCGGTCAGGCGCCGAGGGCCGTGACCCGCGGCAGCCGCGCGGCGTCGTAGCGCTCCAGCAGCACCCGCGCCACCTCCGGCGCCGCGCCGAGCACATCGGCGACCACGTCCGCACCGGCCGCGCCCCGCACGATACGGTCCGGCAGGAACCCGGGCGCCAGGACGTACGGGGCGACCGCCACCCGCGCGCAGCCCAGCTCCCGCAGCTCCCGCACCGCGTCCTCGGTGCGGGGAAGGGACGCGGAGGCGAACGCAGGCCGCACGGCGCACCAACCGGTACGCCACCACTCCCGCGCGATGTCGGCGATCACCGCGATCGCCTCCGGGTCGGAGGACCCCGCCGAGGCCAGGACGACCCCGGTCGAGGACTTGCCGGCGGGCCCGAGGCCCGCCTCGTACAGCCGGCGTTCCAGGGCCGCCGTCAGCAGCGGCGAGGGCCCCAGCACACCGGCCTGCCGGATCCGCAGCCCCGGCGGTGCCTGACGCAGCACCGCCGGGATGTCCGCCTTCGCGTGGAAGGCACGCGTCAGCAGCAGTGGCAGCGCCACCACGTCCCGGACCCCGTCGGCCGCCAGGGACTCCAGCACCCCCGGCACGGAGGGCACGTTGAAGTCCAGGAAGCCGGTCTCCACCCGCAGCTGCGGGCGCGCGGCCCGCACCCGCCGGACCAGGGCGTGCACGGTCGCGGCGTGCCGCGGATCGCGGCTGCCGTGGGCGACGACCAGGAGGACGGGGTGCAGGGACACGGGCGTTCAGCTCTTCACGAAGAGGCCGCGGCTGCGCAGCACCCACCGCTCCAGCGGACTGAAGATCAGCAGGTCGATGGCGATGCCGACGAACAGGATGAGGACGATGGCCTGGAACACCATGGACATCGAGCTGGCGTTGCGGCCGTTCTCCAGCAGCGCGCCGAGGCCGATGCCCAGGTCGGGCGAGGAGGCGATGATCTCCGCGGCCATCAGCGACCGCCAGGAGAAGGCCCAGCCCTGCTTCAGACCGGCGAGGTAGCCGGGCAGCGCGGCCGGCAGCACGATGTGCCAGGCGCCCCGCAGGCCGGTCGCGCCCATCGTGCGGCCCGCCCGCAGGAACAGCGGCGGCACCTGGTCGACGCCGGAGACCAGGCCGTTGGCGATGGACGGGACCGCGCCGAGCAGGATCACCGCGTACATCATCGAGTTGTCCAGGCCCAGCCAGATCACCGCCGGCGGCACCCACGCCACCGACGGCAGCGACTGGAGCCCCGACAGCACCGGACCGATGGCCGCCCGCACGAACTTCACCCGGGCCACCAGCAGACCCAGCGGCGTGCCGATGGCCAGCGCGAACAGGAAGCCCAGCAGACCGCGCGAGACGGACGTCCAGATGAAGCCGAGGAGCGTGCCCTGCAGCCAGGCGTCCTTGAACTCGCCGCCCACGTCGGCCGGTGAGGGCAGCTTCGCCGGGTCGTCGACCACGTGGAAGGTGATCAGCCCCTGCCACAGCAGCAGGACCACCACCACGGCCGTGATCGGCGGCAGGATCTTGTCCACGAAGGTCTTGCGCAGCGGCGTACGGCCGCCCTGGGGGAGCTCCAGGGCGTCCAGCCCGGCCTCCACACCGCCCAGGCCCAAGTCCTGGCCGGCCGGTTCGGCGTCCCGCGCCGGCGTCGTCTCAGTGCTGGCCATGGCGGCGGATCTCCCCACGCAGTACTTCGGTGATCTCCAGGGACAGTTCCGCGACGGGAGCGTCCTCGATGCGGCGCGGCTGCGGGATGTCCACCGACCACTGACGGGCCACCCGGCCCGGCCGGGAGGACAGCAGGACCACGCGCTGCGCGAGCCGGACCGCCTCGCGCACGTTGTGCGTCACGAACAGCACGGAGACGCCCGTCTCCTGCCAGATGCGGGTCAGCTCGTCGTGCAGGACGTCACGGGTGATGGCGTCGAGCGCGGCGAACGGCTCGTCCATCAGCAGCAGGTTGCTCTCCTGGGCGAGCGCGCGGGCCATCGCCACGCGCTGGCGCATACCGCCCGACAGCTCGTGCACGCGCTTGCCGTACGCGCCGCCCAGCCGGACCAGTTCGAGCAGCTCCTCGGCCCTGCCGCGCCGGTCCTGCTTCGCCACGCCCCGCAGCCGCAGGGCGAGTTCGATGTTCTTGCCCGCGCTCAGCCACGGGAACAGGGCGTGTTCCTGGAACATGAGCGCGGGGCGGCCGTCCGTGGTGATGGAACCGGCGCTCGGCCGGTCCAGGCCGGCCACCAGGTTCAGCAGCGTGGACTTGCCGCACCCCGAGGCCCCCAGGAGGGTGACGAACTCGCCCGGCGCGACATCGAGACTGATGTCGTCCAGGACGAGTTGCTGCCCGCCCGGAGCCGCGAAGGACTTCGAGACGTTCTCGAGGCGTGCCGCGTGCTCGACGGCCTCGGGGGCCTTGGCGAGTGTGGTCGTGGCCATGGTCGTCACCTCCTGGGAACTCTTCGGCTACGGGCTCTACCGGGCGCCGAGACCGGCGTCGCTGACAGTGGGCCGGCCCTGCGCCTTCAGGACCTTGTTCAGGAGGGACAGATCGTAGATGCCGTCCAGCCTGGGCTGCTGGAGCAGACCGGCCTTGACGGCGTGCGCGGCCTCCGTGTTCAAGGTGGCGGCCAGCGGGTCGTCGGTGATCCGGATGGACTTCCACGCCGGGTCGAGGACCTCGGCCGGCAGGGCCTTGCCGGAGTCCGCCGCGAGCTGCGCGTTGGCGGCCGCCTTCGCCTGGTCCGGGTGGGCGTTGATCCACTGGTTGGTCTCGACGGACGCCTTCAGGACGGCCTCGACCGCCTTGGGGTGCGCCTCGAGGAACTTCTGCGACACGATGACGTTCGTGATGACGAACTTCCGGTCCGGCCACAGCGTGGACTCGTCGAGGAGCACCTTGGCGCCCTCGGCGACCAGCTTGGACGCGGTCGGTTCCGGCACCCAGGCGCCGTCGATCGAGCCGGACTTGTAGGCGTCCGGGGTGACCTTGTTGTCGGTGCGGACCACCGACACGTCGCCCTTGCCGCTCTGGGCGTCGACCTTCCAGCCCTGCTCGGCGATCCAGTTGAGGAACGCCACGTCCTGCGTGTTGCCCAGCTGCGGGGTGGCGATCTTCCTGCCCTTGACGTCCTTCAGGGACTTGATCTTCGCCGGGTTCACCACGAGCTTGACCCCGCCGGACGCCGAACCGCCGATGATCCGCAGGTTCTTGCCGTCCGACTTGGTGTAGCCGTTGATCGCGGGGGACGGGCCGATCCAGCCGATGTCGAGGGAGCCGGAGTTCAGGGCCTCGATCTCCGACGGACCGGCGTTGAACACCTGGTACTTGGCCCTGGTCGCCCCCAGTGCCTTCTGGAAGAAGCCCTTCTGCACGCCGACCAGGGCGGTCGCGTGGGTGATGTTGCCGAAGTAGCCGATCTTGACGGAGTCCAGTCCGTCGGTCTTGCGGGCGCCGGCGGCGATCTTCTGGCCGGCGGGGTCGTCCTTGGCGTTCGAGCCGTAACCGCACGCGGCGAGCGTCAGCAGCGGCAGCGCGGTGAGCGCGGCGAGGCCGCGGCGCAGGGCGGTGGAGCGGATGGCAGGCACGGGAGGTGTTCCTCTCGTTGGCCCGGCGGTCACGGTCTCTCAGGTCGTGGCCGGGAGGTCGGCAGGTCTTCGTCTACTGCGGAGGCGGGGGGTGAGGGCGCGCATGCGGTGCGCGTACGTCAGCGCACACATCGGGCCACCCCGCCCTGTCCGCTGCCGAGGGCGCCGCTGCCGACCCGGCCGCCCTCCTTGGCGAACATCGAGTAGAAATCGCAGGAGTTCATGGTCAGAAGTCCCAGCCGTCCTCGTCGGCGGCGTCCGTGACCGGGTCCGGCGCGGCGAACGACTCGCCGACCATGCCCGCGGTCAGCGTAGTGCCGTCGGAGGGGTCGATCAGGATGAAGGAGCCGGTGCGGCGCGAGTCCGCGTAGGAGTCGACCGGCAGCGGCTCGGCGGTCCGGATCTTCACCCGGCCGATGTCGTTGGCGGCGAGCTGCCCGGGGTGCGGGTGCAGGGACAGGTCGTCCAGGGTGAGCCGGGACGGGATGTCCTTGACGATCGCCTTGACCGTGCGGGTGCCGTGCTTGAGCAGGACCCGGTGGCCGACGGTCAGCGGGGCGTCGGCGACGTGGCAGACGGTCGCCTCGACGTCCTGGGTGGTGGCCGGCGCGTCCTTGCTCGGCACGATCAGGTCGCCGCGCGAGACGTCGATGTCGTCCTCCAGCAGCACGGTCACCGACTGCGTCGTCCACGCCGCGTCGACCGGCACGCCGAGCAGGTCGATCCCGGAGATCCGCGAGGTGCGGCCGGAGGGCAGCACGGTGACCTCCTCGCCGACGCGGAACGAACCCGCGGCGATCTGACCGGCGTAGCCCCGGTAGTCCGGGTGCTCGGCGGTGCGCGGGCGGATCACGTACTGCACGGGCAGCCGGGCGTGGCAGTGCGCCAGGTCGTGGCTGACCGGGACCGTCTCCAGGTGCTCCAGGACGGTCGGGCCGCCGTACCAGTCCATCACCGAGGACGGCTCCACCACGTTGTCACCGGCGAGCGCCGAGATGGGGATCGCGGTGACCTCCGGGACGCCCAGCTCGGTGGCGTACGCCGTGAACTCCTCGGCGATCGCCGCGAACACCGGCTCCCGGTACTCGACCAGGTCCATCTTGTTGACGGCGAGGACCACGTGCGGGACGCGCAGCAGGGCGGCGATGGCGGCGTGCCGGCGCGTCTGCTCGACGACGCCGTTGCGGGCGTCGACCAGGATCACCGTCAGCTCGGCGGTGGAGGCGCCGGTGACCATGTTCCGCGTGTACTGCACATGGCCGGGCGTGTCGGCCAGGATGAACCGGCGGCGTGCGGTGGCGAAGTAGCGGTAGGCCACGTCGATGGTGATGCCCTGCTCGCGCTCGGCCCGCAGGCCGTCGGTGAGCAGCGCCAGGTCGGGGGCGTCCTGGCCGCGGCCTGCGGAGGCGCGCTCCACGGCCTCCAGCTGGTCGGTGAGGACCGACTTGGAGTCGTGCAGCAGCCGGCCGACGAGGGTGGACTTGCCGTCGTCGACGGACCCGGCGGTGGCGAACCGCAGCAGCGTCGTCTCCGGCAGCTGCTCGACCGACAGCGGCTCGGTGGGTTCGGTGATGCTGGTCATGGTTAGAAGTACCCCTCGCGCTTGCGGTCTTCCATCGCGGCCTCGGAGAGCTTGTCGTCGGCGCGGGTGGCACCGCGTTCGGTGAGCCGGGAGGCGGCGATCTCCGTGATCACCTTCTCGATGGTGTCGGCGTCCGAGTCGACCGCTCCGGTGCAGGACATGTCGCCGACGGTGCGGTAGCGGACCTGCCGCTTCTCCACCCGCTCGCCGTCCTTGGGGCCGCCCCACTCGCCGGCGGTCAGCCACATGCCGCTCCGGGAGAAGACCTCACGCTCGTGCGCGAAGTAGATCGCCGGCAGCTCGATGCCCTCGCGGGCGATGTACTGCCACACGTCCAGCTCGGTCCAGTTGGACAGCGGGAAGACGCGGACGTGCTCGCCGGGCGCGTGCCGGCCGTTGTACAGGTTCCACAGCTCGGGGCGCTGGCGGCGCGGGTCCCACTGGGAGAACTCGTCGCGCAGCGAGAACACCCGCTCCTTGGCGCGGGCCTTCTCCTCGTCGCGGCGTCCGCCGCCGAAGACCGCGTCGAACCGCTCCGCCTGGATCTTCTCGGTGAGCGGCAGCGTCTGCAGCGGGTTGCGGGTGCCGTCCGCGCGTTCCTTGAGCACGCCCCGGTCGATGTAGTCCTGCACGGAGGCGACGTGAAGGCGCAGCCCGTGCCGCTCGACCGTGCGGTCCCGGTACTCCAGCACCTCGGGGAAGTTGTGCCCGGTGTCCACGTGCAGCAGCGCGAACGGCACCGGCGCGGGCGCGAACGCCTTCAGCGCCAGGTGGAGCATGAGGATCGAGTCCTTGCCCCCGGAGAAAAGGATCACCGGGTTCTCGAACTCGCCCGCCACCTCGCGGAAGATGTGCACCGCCTCGGACTCCAGCGCGTCCAGGTGGGAGAGCGCGTACGGCCCCGCCGTGCCCTCCTCGGCCTCGGTGACGGTCGTCGTCATGCCAGTCCCCTTTCGCTGAGCAGGGCGTACACCGACGCCGCGGACTCCTGCACGCTCTGGTGCTGCGACTCGATCCGCAGGTCGGGCCTCTCGGGCTCCTCGTAGGGGTCGTCGACGCCCGTGAGACCGGTCAGCTCGCCCGCGGCCTGCTTGGCGTACAGGCCCTTCACGTCGCGCACCGAGCACACCTCGACCGGGGTGGCGACGTGCACCTCGACGTAGGCCGTGCCGTGCTGCGCGTGCCGCTTGCGGACCGCGTCCCGGCTGTCCGCGTACGGCGCGATCACCGGGACCAGCGCGAGGACACCGTTGCGGGCGAGCAGTTCGGCGACGAAGCCGATCCGCTGCACGTTGGTGTGCCGGTCCTCGCGGCTGAAACCGAGGCCCGCCGAGATGAACTCGCGGATCTCGTCGCCGTCGAGCACCTCGACGCGGTGGCCCTCCTCGCGGAGCCGGCCCGCCAGCTCGTGCGCGATGGTGGTCTTGCCGGCGCTCGGCAGACCCGTGAGCCAGACGGTGGCTCCGGTCGTCACGTGGTTCTCCTGTATGTGTGTCATGGTCAGCCGTGCAGCCCGCACTCGGTCTTGGCGCGGCCCGCCCAGCGGCCGGCCCGCGCGTCCTCGCCCTCCAGCAGGCGCCGGGTGCAGGGCGCGCAGCCCACGGAGCCGTAGCCGTCCATCAGCAGCGGGTTGGTCAGGACGCCGTGTTCGCTGACGTAGGCGTCCACGTCGTCCTGGCTCCAGCGGGCGATGGGGGAGATCTTGACCTTCTGCCGCTTCTCGTCCCAGCCGACCACCGGCGTGCCGGCCCGGGTCGGTGACTCGTCGCGGCGCAGCCCGGTGGCCCACGCCTGGTAGCCGGTGAGGCCCTCCTGGAGCGGGCGCACCTTGCGCAGCGCGCAGCACAGGTCGGGGTCGCGGTCGTGCAGCCTCGGACCGTACTCGGCGTCCTGCTCGGCGACCGTCTGCCTCGGGGTGAGGGTGATGACGTTGACGTCCATCACGGCCTCGACCGCGTCGCGGGTGCCGATGGTCTCCGGGAAGTGGTAGCCGGTGTCGAGGAACACCACGTCCACGCCGGGCATCGCCCGGGAGGCGAGGTGGGCGACCACCGCGTCCTCCATCGACGAGGTCACGCAGAACCGCTTGCCGAAGGTGTCGGCCGCCCACCGGAGGATCTCCAGCGCGGAGGACTCCTCCAGGTCACGGCCGGCCTGCTCGGCCAGCGTCTTCAACTCCTCGGCGGAACGCTCCTGCTGAGTGGCCGTCACGTCTGCTCGTTCCCTCCGTCGTCGGCGGTCCGCTGGATCCCGCGGGCCAGCAGCCCGAGGAACTTCAGCTGGAAGCCGCGGTTGCACGCCGCGCATTCCCAGGCCCCGTGGGTCTGCTCACCCGGGCGCAGGTCCTCCTCGCCGCAGTAGGGGCAGTAGAAGGGCGCCGCGCGCTCGCTCACGACAGCGCCTCCTCGGAGGCCCGGGCCGCCCAGGCGGCGAAGCGCTCGCCGTCCTCGCGCTCCGCCTGGAAGCGCTTGAGGAGCCGCTCGATGTAGTCGGGCAGCTCGGCGGAGGTCACCTTCAGACCGCGGACCTTGCGGCCGAAGGACGGCTCCAGGCCGAGGGCGCCGCCCAGGTGGACCTGGTAGCCGCCGACCTGGTTGCCGTCGGCGTCGGTGACCAGCTGGCCCTTGAGACCGATGTCCGCGGTCTGGATGCGGGCGCAGGCGTTCGGGCAGCCGTTGATGTTGATGGTGACCGGCTCCTCGAAGCCGGGCAGCCGGCGCTCGAGTTCGTCGATGAGGTCGCTGCCGCGGTCCTTGGTCTCGACGATGGCGAGCTTGCAGAACTCGATGCCCGTGCAGGCCATCGTGCCGCGCCGGAACGGGGAGGGGCTGACCCGCAGGTCCAGCGCCTCCAGGCCGTCGACCAGCGAGTCGACCCGGTCTCCGGGCACGTCCAGGACGATCATCTTCTGCTCGACGGTGGTGGAGACCCGGCCCGAGCCGTGCTCCTCGGCCAGCGCGGCGACCTTGGTGAGCAGGGAGCCGTCCATCCGGCCCACGCGCGGGGCGAAACCGACGTAGAACCGGCCGTCCTTCTGCCGGTGCACGCCGATGTGGTCGCGCCACGCCTGCGCGGGCATCTCGGGCGCGGGACCGTCGATCAGCTTGCGGTGCAGGTACTCGTCCTCCAGTACCTGGCGGAACTTCTCCGCGCCCCAGTCGGCGACCAGGAACTTCAGCCGGGCCCGGTTGCGCAGCCGCCGGTAGCCGTAGTCCCGGAAGATCGAGGTGACGCCCTCCCAGACGTCGGGCACCTCGGCCTCCGGCACCCAGGCGCCCAGCCGCACGCCGAACCGGGGGTTGGTGGACAGACCGCCGCCGACCCACAGGTCGAAGCCGGGGCCGTGCTCGGGGTGGACCACGCCGACGAAGGAGATGTCGTTGATCTCGTGCGCCACGTCCAGGAGCGGCGAGCCGGAGACGGCCGTCTTGAACTTGCGCGGCAGGTTGGAGAAGCGCGGGTCGCCGATGTAGCGGCGGGCGATCTCGTCCAGTGCGGCCGAGCCGTCGATGATCTCGTCCTCGGCGACGCCCGCGACCGGGGAGCCGAGCATGCCGCGCGGGCAGTCGCCGCACGCCTCGGTGGTGGACAGGCCGACCGACTCCAGGCGCTCCCAGATGGCGGGCACGTCCTCGATGCGCACCCAGTGGAACTGGATGTTCTGCCGGTCGGTGATGTCCGCGGTGCCCCGCGCGTAGGTCTCGGAGACCTCGCCGATCGCCCGCAGTTGCTCGGTGGTGAGCCGTCCGCCCGTGATGCGGACGCGCATCATGAAGTACTCGTCCTCCAGCTCCTCGGGCTCCAGCAGGCCGGTGCGCCCGCCGTCGATCCCGGGACGGCGCTGGGTGTACAGGCCCCACCAGCGGAAACGTCCCCGCAGGTCATTGGGGTCGATCGCGTGGAAACCGCGCTTGGAGTAGATCGTCTCAATGCGTGTCCGCACATTGAGACCGTCGTCGTCCTTCTTGAGCTGCTCGTTGCCGTTGAGCGGGGTCAGGTGCCCCACGGCCCACTGTCCCTCGCCACGGTGACGGCTCACCTTGCGGCGGGGCGCGGCGGAGTTCTGCGAAGAGGCGGCGGCCATGGTCGATACGTCCTTCGGGACAGCGGGGTATGCGGCTCTGACCTGCGCGGATGCGGGCGCACGGGCAGACAGGCAGGCGGGCGCGTCGTTGCGCGGGAAGGGGAGGGAGAAGATCCGGTGGTGCTGTGCCGGCGGCCGCTCAGGCCACCGCGGGCGAGTCAGCTCGCCGGACAGATGGCGCTGGACATGCGGCCGTGGTCGACGTGCCGTCGGCTCACCAAGGCGGTTCCAGTTCCAGGCATGACCGCAGAGTGGCACGGAGATCTGGACACAGTCCACCTTTGTCCAGACTGCGGACACCCTTGTCCCGAGATGCGGGACAAGGTGTCGGCGGTCACATACGGGAAAGCGATTGCCCCCTGTACGGGCCAGGCCGGGGCGCGGGGCGGATCGCGCCGGGAGGGCGCGGGCGGATCCGCCCGGGAAGGCGCCCGGCAGCGGTCAGGTGGGGACGGGCGCGGGCGGATCCGGTCGGGGGGAAAGCGCCGGTGGATCGGGCCGGTGGGGCGTCGGGCGGGTCAGGCCGGGAAGCGCCCGCGGATCAGGCCGGGAAGGCGCCGGGCCAAGGACCCGGAGCGGCCACCTCCGCCTCCTCCTCGACCTTGGTGTCGAACAGCTTGAAACCGCGGCGCTGGTAGTTGTCCATCGCGTGCTCGCCGTCCTTGCTGCACGTGTGCAGCCACACCCGCTTCGTCGGCGCGAGCCCCGGCCAGCGGTCGGCCAGGTCCCAGGCGCGGGCGGCGCCGTGGGACAGCAGGTGGCCGCCGATCCGACGGCCGCGGAAGGCGGGGATCAGCCCGAAGTAGACGATCTCGACCACCCCGTCGTCCTGCGCCTCCAGTTCGACGTAGCCCGCCGGAGTGCCCCGGTCGTACGCCACCCAGGTCTCGACGCCCGCACGCTCCAGGTACGCCCGCCACCGGGCGTGCGTCCAGCCGAGCCGGTCCGTCCAGCGGATGTCGCCGCCCACCGACGCGTACAGGAACCGGCTGAACTCGGGCGAGGGCACCTCGGAACGGACGACCCGGACGTCCCCCTCGGGCGCGGTGGCCGGCAGGAGGTCGGTCGGGGCGGTCTGCTCCAGGGACCAGGTGGTCACGGCGATGTTCGTCATGCCGGCCAGGGAATCATCCGGCCGGGGTCCGTGTCGATCGACAGGGGCTGCCCGGGCGCCGGGGGAGGGGCCCGGTGCGGGGCCGGCGACCCTCGTCCGGGTCGGGCCGGACCCGGACGACAGGGCCTAGTGCAGTTCGTGTTCGACGGCGGACAGGGGCACCGCGAACAGGGTGCGGCCGGAGACGGACCACAGCTCGCCGGTCCCGGGCTCGTAGGACAGGGAGCCGGCGCCGTCGCCCCAGCAGCGGTGCGTGTCGCCCGACGCCCCGCACTCCGTCGCCTCGGCGCCGTGCTCGTCCTGCCGCCACAGCGTGCCGTGCCCGCCCCGCTTGCCCGCCGTGCGGCCCAGGTACCAGTCGGTGTGGCCCGAGGGGCCCGTGCGGTGCGCGAACACGCCCCGCACGCCGTTCGCGTCGGTCTCGTACGCCTCGGCCGCGCCCACCGTCCCGGCGGAGTCGGCGGCCAGCAGCCCGGCGCGGGCCGGGTCCGTACTGAAGGGGTAGCGCCACAGACGGGTGTGGCGGTCGCCGTCCGCCGCCGCCGTCTGACTCGCGACCAGGCTGTCCGGCGTCGAACTGTCGTCCAGGGAGAGGCCCGTGGGGCAGGGAGGGGCGGAACCCTCCCGGCCCGGTGCGCCGGACCCGTACCCGCCGCCGGAGACGGACATACGTGCTGAAGCGGACGCCGTGCCCGGGCCGCTCCCGGCCCCGCCCGTGCCGTCCGGGCCCGCCGTGCGGTCGCAGCCGCCCGCGGCCGGGCGGTAGGAGGCGACCGCCGGGAGGACCCAGCGGTAACCGTGCGCCGACCAGCCGCCCGGCACCCGGCCGACCGCGTCGGCGGTGACGGTGGCCCGCTGGATGCGGCGCAGGTCGTAGACGTACAGTGCGTCCCGCTCGGCACCGGAGGTGGTGACCAGCAGTTTGTCCTGGTACCGGACCATGCCCGTGACGCGCGACGCGAGCGCGCGGTAGTCACGCCCGCCGTCGACCGGCACGGCGAGCAGCGCCCAGGTGTAGGTGAGGCGGGCCGGGTCGTCGGCGTCGACGAAGGCCACCCGGGCCAGCCGCCCGCGGCCGGTGCCGTCGCCGCGGTGGGTCCAGCCGGAGAGGATCACCCGGTGCGTGCCCCACCGGCCGGTGCCCGACGCGTCGCCCGCGGCGGCCACCGACTGCGGCCGCCACTCGCCGGTGGCGGCGTCCTCGGTGTCCCAGCAGTACGCGCGCGTGGCCGCCGGTTCGACGGGCAGGGCCTTCTTCTCCTCGTCCGTGCAGTCGGCGGCGTCGCGCAGGCTGCGGTCGGCGGCGCCGAGCACCGTACCGGCGTCGACCGGCCGGCCCATCGCCGCGGCGAGCCGGTCGAGGGACGCGGCGGGCACGGGCTGCTCGGTGAGCCGCAGTCCGGCCAGTTCGGTGGCCGAGGTGAGTGGTCGCAGGGCGCCCGGGTCGTCGGTGACCGTGGCCTGCGAGGCGCTGATCAAGGTGGCGGTGGCGGTCAGCGCGAGGCCGGCTCCGGCCAGGACCGCGCGCAGCGCCCTGCCCCGTCTGCGCCGGCGGTGTCGCCCGCGTTGCTTCATCCAACCCCCCTTGTTCCAGGGCTCGGTCCGCCTCCGGGACGCCCGCCGGCCGGGCGGGCCAACTGCGCCGCGGGTTCCCAGCGTTGAGCAAGGAGCGGATGGGGCGACCCACAGTGATGCTACGGCAGTCCGGCGCGCCGTACGCCGAAGACCCCGCAAACTCGCGCGAGATACGGGACGGCGGCACGGCGGGCCCCTTCAGGGCACCGTGGACGCCGCCCGCCCCCGGCGCACCGACGGCGCCGTCGACTGCGGCAGCAGATCGCGGGGATCGTCCGGGAGCAGCAGCCGGACCCCGGCGTCCTCACGGAAGCGGTACGGACGGTGTTCGAGCAGCGCGCCCAGGTACCGCCGTACCCGGGACATCTCCGCCCGGACGGTGACCGTGCGGGCCGGATCCGCGAACACCTCCCCGGCCAGTTCCGCCGCGCTGCGGCCGGTCCGGTGCACGGCCAGCAGGCAGAGCAGTTCCGCGTGGCGCGGGCTCAGTTCGCGCGTCCAGCTGCCGGCGCCGCCCGAGACCGTGAGCGACCAGCGGTGCGGGCGGGACAGGTCGAGCACGATGTGCGCCTCACCGTGCGGGGCCGCTTCCTCGCCGGCCCGCAGCAGCCAGCCGTCCGCCAGCGGCTCCAGCGAGCACGGTCCGATCGGCGGCAGCCAACGGGGGCCGGGAACGGGCGACTTGGGCAGGGTGATCCGCGCGGTGTACGGCATCCCGGTCACCGCCGCCGTCCAGCCGTCGCGGTCCACCACCGCCGCCCGGCCGCCCAGCCGGGCCAGCACCGGAGCGGCCACCGCGCGCAGCCGCTCCAGCGAGGACAGGTGCAGCTCGCGCAGCCGGGCCTCGGCCAGCTTGGCCACCGAGTCCACCCAGGCCAGCGTCGCCGGGTGCACGGTCTCCAGCGGGCCGCTGACGTCCACCACCCCGATCAGCCGGCCGTCGCGCGGGTCGGTGACGGGCGCCCCGGTGCACGTCCAGGTGGTGTGCGAGCGCACGAAGTGCTCCGAGGCGAAGACCTGCACGGGCCGGCGCACCACCGCCGCGGTGCCGACCCCGTTGGTGCCGACGACGTCCTCGCGCCAGTCGGCGCCGAGTTCGAAGCCGAGGCCGTCCGCCTTGCGCAGCACCGACGGGTGCCCCTCGCGCCACAGCACCCGACCGTCCTCGTCGGCGACCACCATGATGTGCTGCGCCGCGTCCGCGAACGACAGCAGGCCCTCGCGCAGCACCGGCAGCACGTGCCGCAGCGCGGAGGTCTCCCGCCGCCGCTCCACCTCGTCGCGGGGCAGCAGCCCGGAGCGGAAGTCGTGGTCGGGATCGACGCCGCTGCGCAGCATCCGCTCCCAGGACCGGCCTATCACCGGCCGCGGGGCCACGCGGGTGGGGCGGCCGGCGAGCGTCCGGGAACGGACCTCGCTGAGCAGCCGTGCCGCCCCCGCCGCGTCGACGGCGGCGAGCCGTGTCACGTCCACCGGCGCCTGTGCCACTGGATCCTCCCGCCAGAAGGGGCCGCCGGCACCCGGATCCCCCGGGGGCCGCGGGCACGCGCCGGCGCCCTGCCCCGCTCTCGCCCGGCCGTTCACCGGCCGTCGGCCACTGTCCGGTTCATAGTGCCGTCCGCCGCCGCCGCAGGGGACGGCTCCGGCCATCCGCGAGGCCGGTTGCAACCCCCCGCAACCCTGGTGAACCCGGCCGCGCTGCCCGAGACTTGTCCTGTGCCGCCCCGCGCGGCGTCCGCGGCCTGCGACGGGCCTGCGGCGGAGGTGGTGCCGTGTCGGCGCGGCACCACCCCCGCGGGGTGTCCGAAAAGCATCGCCCGGCACCGCCGGACCCCGGGCGCCGGGCCGCCCCTGACGGCCGGGCCCGGCCACGGTCCGCCGCGTCAGGACACCGGACGGGCGCGTTCCACCAGCGCCGCCAGGTCCAGGGTGTGCGGGAGTGTGCCGAAGGCGGCGCCGTGGTCCCCGCCCAGCCGGGAGGCGCAGAAGACGTCGGCGACCTCGGGGGGCGCGTACCGCACCAGCAGCGAACCCTGCAGGACCAGCGCCAGCCGCTCCACCAGACGGCGGGCGCGGGCCTCGATGCCCTCCAGGTCGGCGAATTCGGTCAGCAGGGACTTGATCGCGGCGTCCAGCCGGTGGTCGGCGCCGCGCGCCGACCCCACCTCCCGCAGGAAGGCGTCCAGTGCCTGCGGCTCGCGGCGCAGCGCCCGCAGCACGTCGAGGGCCTGGACGTTGCCCGCGCCCTCCCAGACGGAGTTGAGCGGCGACTCCCGCACCAGCCGGGGCAGCCCGGACTCCTCGACGTACCCGTTGCCGCCCAGGCACTCCGCGGCCTCCACCACGAGGGGCGCGCACCGCTTGGTCACCCAGTACTTCGCGGCCGGCACCGCGATCCGCAGCAGCGCCCGCTCCTGCTCGCCGCCGTCGTCCCAGGCCGCCGCGAGCCGCAGCACCAGTGCGGTCGCCGCCTCCGACTCCAGCGCCAGGTCGGCCAGGACGTTGCGCATCAGCGGTTTGCCGGCCAGCGGTCCGCCGAACGCCTCCCGGTGGGTGCAGTGGTGCACCGCCTGCGCCACCGCCTGCCGCATCAGGCCGGCCGAGCCGACCGCGCAGTCCAGCCGGGTCGCCGCGACCATCTCGATGATGGTGCGCACCCCGCGCCCCTCCTCGCCGACCCGGCGCGCCCACGTCCCGTCGAACTCGACCTCCGCCGAGGCGTTCGAACGGTTGCCCAGCTTGTCCTTCAGCCGCTGGAGCAGGAACACGTTCCGCGTGCCGTCGGCGAGCACGCGCGGGACGAGGAAGCAGGTCAGACCGCCCGGGGCCTGCGCCAGCACGAGGAAGCCGTCCGACATGGGGGCCGAGCAGAACCACTTGTGCCCGGTCAGCTCGTACGTGCCGTCCTCGGCCAGCGGACGCGCCGACGTGGTGTTCGCCCGTACATCGCTGCCGCCCTGCTTCTCCGTCATGCCCATCCCGAGCAGGGCGCCGGCCTTCAGGCGGGCGGGCCGCAGCTCGCGGTCGTAGACCGTCGAGGTCAGGCGCGGCTCCCACTCGGCCGCCAGCTCCGGGTCGGCGCGCAGCGCGGGGACCGCCGCGTGGGTCATCGACAGCGGGCAGCCGTTGCCCGCCTCGACCTGGGTCCACACCAGGAAGGCCGCCGCCCGCCGCACATGTCCGGCCGGGCGCGTCCAGGCGGCGGTCAGGCCGGCCGAGACGCCCTTGCCGAGCAGCCGGTGCCAGGCCGGGTGGAAGTCCACTTCGTCGACGCGGTGGCCGTAGCGGTCGTGGGTGCGCAGCCGGGGCGGGTTCTCGTTCGCCTGCGCCCCCCACTCCTGGAGCTGGGCGGAGCCGGCGGCCCGGCCGAGCGCGGACAGCTCGCCGCGGACCTCGTCGAGCAGACCGGAGCCCGGTCCGACATGCCGTTCGACCGCCTCGGTCAGCGCCCGGTCGGCGGCGAAGACGTCGTACCCGGTCAGCGGGGGGACCTGGTTGGTGACGGAGTGAGTGCGGGCTGCCATGGCACGGAACCTACCCGCGCCGCGCCCCCTGCCACCACACCGGCGGGATCTCCGTCCCGGGCCGGGGGCGGGGCGGGGGCGGCCGTCCGGCCGGGGCGGTCCGCGCCCGGGGCGGCGGTACGCGCCGGGTGCGGCGGTGGCGTCCGGCGCGGTGATCCGTGCGGTGTCCCGGTGGATGAGGGCGGCGGGGCGGGACAGGGATACCTTTGGCTCGTGCAGCCAGCCAGTGAAACCCCCGACAGGCCGACCGGCCGCTTCCACCGGGCCCGTGCCCTCTACCGGAACGTCTCCAAGCGCAGGACCGCCTGGCTGCTGCTCAAGGACACCGTCAACTCGTGCATGGAGTACCGCATCCTCGGCCTCGCCGCCGAGGCCGCCTTCTTCACCCTGCTCTCCGTGCCCCCGCTGCTGCTCAGCCTGATCGCCCTGCTCTTCTACGTCGACTCCTGGACCGGCGCGCACACCATCGCCAGCCTGGAGCGCAACATCATGGACGCCTCCCGCACGGTCCTGTCCGACCAGGGAGTCAAGGAGATCACCCAGCCGATCCTGCGGGACGTGATGCAGGGCGGCCGGCCGGACATCATCTCCATCGGGTTCGTGTTCGCCCTGTGGTCGGGCTCCCGCGCGGTGAACGTCTTCATCGACACCATCACCGTCATGTACGGCCTCGACGGCGTGCGCGGCATCGTCAGGACCCGCCTGATGGCCTTCCTGCTCTTCGTGGTCGCGCTGCTGATCGGCTCCGTCGCGCTGCCGCTGATGGTGGCGGGACCGGACGCGGTGGTACGGGTCGTGCCCTGGTCGACGACGGTCGTGCAGGTTCTGTACTGGCCCGTGGTCATCGTCCTGTCCATCGCCTTCCTCACCACGCTCTACCACGTGTCCGTGCCCGTGCGCTCCCCGTGGATCGAGGACGTGCCCGGCGCGCTGGTCGCCCTGGCCATGTGGGTGGTGTGCAGCTTCGTCCTGCGCATCTACCTGACCAGCACCGTCGAGGGACCCACGATCTACGGCTCGCTGGCCGCGCCGGTCGCCGTGCTGCTGTGGATCGGCGTGTCCGCGTTCGCCGTGCTCGTCGGGGCGGCGGTCAACGCCGCCATCGACCGGGTCTGGCCCGCCGCTGCGACCGCCGCGGCCCGCGCCGCCAACGAACGGGTGCGCGAGGCGCAGATCGCCGAGTACGTCGCCCGGGCCGCCGCCGTCCGCGGGGCGGACCCGGACGCCTTCGACGACGACGCCGACGACACCGACGACGCGGACGGCCTGGGCGACGCCGACATGCCCTCCGAGTTCCCCGAACGCTGGTCGCGCTTCCTGCCCCCGGAGGACGTGACCGCGCGCCTGCGGGCGCACGCGAAGAGCACCCAGGCGCGCGGCCCGCACAAGGAGGACGGGAACGGGCCGGCGCCGCACGAGTGAGGGCCCCGGGGGCCTCGGGGCTCCCGGGCCCGGCTCACGGCCTGTCCCACGCCCCGGCCGCCGCCGCTTCCCGCGCGAAGCAGGCGAAGTCCCGCGGCTCGCGTCCGAGCACCTGCCGCACCCCGTGCGACAGGGAGGAGTTCCGGCCGTCCAGCAGCGTCCCGAACAGCTCCACCAGGAACTCCGCCTCCTCGGCCGGCACCCCCGACCGGGCCAGCATCTCCCCGTACGCCGGCACCGGCACCGACCGGTACGTCAGCGCGCGCCCGGCCGCGGCGGCGGCCTGCGCGACCGCGTCGCCGAACGAAAGCAGCCGGGGTCCGGACACCTCGACGACCTGTCCGGCGTACCGGTCGCCCGAGGTCAGCGCGGCCACCACGACGTCCGCTATGTCCCGCACGTCGACGAACGGCTCCCGCACGTCACCGGCCGGGAACACCAGTTCCCCGCTTCGCCGCAGTTCCTCGGCCAGCGGGCCCTCGCTGAAGTTCTGTGCGAACCAGGCGGCCCGCACCACCGTCCACCGCGCGCCCGACGCGCGCAGCGCCTCCTCCGTGGGCAGCGCCTGCTCCTCGCCCGCGCCGACAGCAGCACCAGCCGCCCTGCGCCGAGCGCGACCGCCTCGCGGGCCAGCCGCCCGACCGTGTCCGCCGCGTCCGGTGCGCCGACGTCCGACGGGTGCACCAGGTAGGCCGCGTCCGCGCCGCGCAGCACCGGCGCCCACGTCGTCGCGTCCCGCCAGTCGAAGCCGTGCGACCGGGACGCCGCCCGCACCGTCAGGCCCGCCGCCGCGGCCGCCGCGGCGACCCTGCTCCCCGTACGGCCGGAGGCGCCGGTGACCACCACGGTGGTCCCCCGCGCCGGCCGCGCGCCGGTCCGTACGCCCGACGCGTTCCGTACGTCCTGCGCGTTCGGTACGTCCTGCGTGTTCGGTACGTCCTGTGCGTTCCGCGTGTTCTGTGTCATGCGGACAGTCAACTGCCGGGCCCCGTACGGGAACCATCGCCGAACCGCTCGCGCGCATAAGCGCCTGTCTACGCTGTCCGCATGGACGCACTCGCCGGCCTCCTGGAGGGCCCCCGCGCGCGCGGCGCCTTCATGATCCGTGCCTGCCTGGAGCCGCCGTGGGCGGTACGCGTCGAGGACGAGGCCCCGCTCACGGTGATGCTGATGGCCCGCGGCCACGCCTGGATCGTGCCCGACGGCGGCGAGAAGGTGCGCATCGGCCCCGGCGACCTCGCCATCGCGCGCGGCCCCGGCCCGTACACCTGCGCCGACGACCCCGGCACGGCGCCGCAGGCGCTGATCCTGCCGGGCGGCGAGTGCAGTCACCCCGACGGCCGTTCCCTGAACGGTTCCATGGACCTCGGGGTGCGCACCTGGGGCGACCGGATCGACGGCGGGACGGTGATGCTGATCGGGACCTACCTGATGAAGGGCGAGATCAGCAACCGGCTGCTGGACGCGCTCCCGCCGCTGCTCACCCTGACCCCGGACGTGTGGCAGTGCCCGCTCACCCCGCTGCTCGCGGACGAGATCGTGCGCGACGAACCCGGTCAGGAGGTGGTCCTGGACCGTCTGCTCGACCTGCTGGTCATCGCCGCGCTGCGGGCGTGGTTCGCCCGGCCCGACGCGGCGGCGCCCGCCTGGTACGGAGCGCTCGCGGACCCGGTCGTCGGCCCGGTGCTGCGGCTCGTCCAGGACGAGCCGCAGCACCCCTGGACCGTCGCGGCGCTCGCCGCGCGGGCCGGCGTCTCCCGGGCGGCGCTCGCCCGGCGCTTCACCGCCCTGGTGGGGGAGCCCCCGATGGCGTACCTCACGAACTGGCGGCTGGCTCTGGCCGCCGACCGGCTGCGTGACACCGACGAGCCACTCGCCGCCGTCGCCCGCCAGGTCGGCTACGGCAGCGCGTTCGCGCTCTCCACCGCGTTCAAACGCGCCTACGGCGTCAGCCCGCAGGAACACCGCACGCGGGTCCCGCGCTCCGGCGCGTCAGGGACGTGAGCGGTGTGAGCGGCCTGAGAGGCGTAAGTGGTGTGAACGGTATGAGCGGCGTGAAGGGCGCGAACGGGGCGTGCAGGGCCCGCGGGACACGCCGGGCGGGGGGAGCGGGCGGTGCGCCCGGCGCGCGCCGGGCGCCGACCGCTCCCGCGGACGCGGCCCCAGAGCCCGGCGGATACACGGAACGGCCCGCCCGGCTGCCCGGCGCGGTGCTCTGGACGAAGGGCCCGGCGGCGCCCGGCGCCGGTGCCGGACTCGTCCTGCCGGACGGGTGCATGGACCTGCTGTGGAGCGAGGGGCGGCTGCTGGTCGCCGGGCCCGACACACGGGCGTACGCCCCCGACGGGCCGTCGGCGCACTGGGCCGGCCTGCGCTTCTTCCCCGGTACGGCGCCCGCCTGCCTCGGTGTGCCCGCGCACGAACTGCGCGACCGGCGCGTCGACGTGGCCGACCTGTGGCCCGCCCCGGCGGTGCGGCGGCTGCGCGCCCGCCTGGAGGCGGCGCGGGACCCGGCCGCCGCCCTGGAACAGGCGGCGCTGGAGCGGGCGGAGTCGGCCGGGCCGCCCGACCCGCTGCTGCGCCGCCTGGTCGCGGCCCTGGACGCGGGACGCCCGGTCGCCGCGACCGCCGACGAACTCGGGGTCGGCGCCCGCTGGCTGCACCGGCGCTCCCTGGCCGCCTTCGGCTACGGACCCAAGACGCTGGCCCGGGTGCTGCGGCTCCAGCGGGCCCTGGCACTGGCGCGGAGCGGGGTGCCGTTCGCGGACACCGCGATCCGGGCCGGATACGCCGACCAGGCCCATCTCTCCCGCGACGTGCGGGAGTTGGCCGGCGTGCCGCTGGGTGGACTACTCGGCGTCCGCGGGTAGCGGCGCGAACAGGTCGACGCCGTTGCCGTCCGGGTCGTGGACGACCGCGTACCGCATCCCCCAGAACGCGTCCCACGGCTTCAGCTCCCCGTGGTGCCCCGCGCCGACCAACTCCTCGTAGACGGCGTCCACGTCGGCGGGCGTGGCGCAGCGGAAGGCGAGCGAGACCCGGCCGCCCGCCGCCGGGGGCCGCCACCCGGGATGGAAGGAGCGCACGGTGTCCTCGGTGTCCAGTGCCAGGGTCAGGCCGCCGGGCAACTCGGCCTCGACGTGCGGCTCTTGTCCGGCGCCCTCGGGGAAGACGAGACCGAGGCGGCGGTAGAAGGCGAGGGAGGCGGCCAGGTCCGAGACGACCAGGCCGACCACGGCGAATCGTGGGGTCATGCCGCCACGGTGGCACGGCCGCGTGCCGGCGGTCTTGAAGAAATCGGACGGCCCGGATCAACCCCGCGACGTGACACGCCGGTCAGTGACGTTTCTCCGGTGAAGGCGTTCCGCCGTCCGGGTGAGTAAAGGACGCCCCAAGTCCCGATCTCGGCTCGGTCTAGGGATCCTTTTGTCTCGGCAAAGGGCAGCGGGCCGCCGTTCACCGGCACGCAGCCGCCCCTGGGGGCGCCGCGCGCGCCCGACCCCCCATCAGAGGAGTCACGTTGACCTACGGCAAGAAGCTGCGCCAGCAGATCGCCGGGCCGGGTACCACCCCGCTGATCGGTGTCTACGACATGTACTCGGCGTCGATCGCGGCCGAACACTACGACGGCATGTTCGTCTCCGGTTTCGGCTTCGCCGCCTCCTACTACGGACTGCCGGACATCGGTTTCATCGCCTGGCCGGACATGGTGGCGTTCGTCCAGCGCCTGCGGGGCGCCTTCCCCGCGCACCACCTGCTGGTGGACATCGACGACGGCTACGTCGACCCCGAGGTCGCCTGCCACGTGGTGGAGGGACTCGAACGCATCGGCGCCTCCGGGGTGATCCTGGAGGACCAGAAGCGGCCCCGCCGCTGCGGGCACGCCGACGGCAAGCAGGTGCTGCCGCTCGACGAGTACCTCGCCAAGCTGGAGAAGGTGCTGGCCACCCGGCACGACCTGGTCGTCGTGGCGCGTACGGACGCCACCGACGAGGCGGACATCCTGCGCCGGGCCGAGGCGCTCGCGGCCACCGACGCGGACGTGATCCTCGTCGACGGCATCCGCAGCGTGGACTGGATCCGGCGGGTGCGCGAGGTGGTCGGCGGCAAGCCGCTGCTGTTCAACCAGATCGCCGGCGGCAAGTCGCCGCGGCTGTCGCTGGGCGAACTGTCCGACCTGGGCGTGGACGTCGCGATCTACTCCACCCCGTGCCTGTTCGCGGCGCACGAGGCGATGGACAGCGCGCTCGCCGAACTGCGGCGCGCCGACGGCCGGCTGCCCGAGGTGGACCCCGCCGGTGGCGTGGGCGTAAAGGCGGCGACCAGTCTGCTGGAGCGCAACATGGCCCACCGGCGGCCCGAGCGCGCGGGTGCGAGCGCCGGCGTGGGCGCGGGCGTCGTCGCGTGAGCGTCCGCCCGCCCCGGCTGCGCACCGCGGCCGCGCTGGCGGTGGCCCTGGTCGCCGGTCCGGCGCCCGCCGCGGCGGCCGGCAGCCTCATCACCGTCCTCGACAACTCGCACGCCGACTCCATCCTCGAGGTCGACCGCACGGCGAACCTCCAGACCGGCAGCGGCACCGCCGGCAGCGACCACGACGGAAGCGCGGTCGACCTGATGGAGGCCCTCGTGGGGGCGTCCCGCGGCGGAGCGGGAGAGGAGGACGGTGCCTGACCGCCCCGGCACCCCGGCACCCCCGGCCGCCCGCCGACCGCGCGCAGCGGCGGCGGGCGGCCGGTGACCGGCGGGTGACCGGCAGACGGTGGGCGCCGAGGGGCCGCGGGGGCGGGGTGCCTGCCGCGGCCCCGTCCCGCCCGCCCGGGGACGCCCGGCGGTCCCGCCCCGGGCGCCGGCGGCGGAATACCACGAGGCGCAGTGGTGCTCTTGGGTTACCGGGGCTCGTGCGCGGTCGGCCGGGCGCGAGCGGGGTGCAGCGAGCGCGCTGAAGGGCTGGTGGGCACATGACGTCGGACCGGACGGCTCCCGTGGTCAGAACGCCGCACGGGGCGGTACGCGGAAGGTACGAGCACGGGGTGGCCGCCTTCCGGGGGATCCCGTACGCGGCACCGCCCTTCGGCCCCCTCCGGTTCCGGCCGCCCCGGCCGCCCGAGCCGTGGGACGGGGTGCGCGACGCGGGCGCCTACGGGCCGACCGCGCCGAAACCGCCGTACTCCGAGGCCTTCTCCCAGTACCTGTCCGACCCCTCCGTGCCCGGCGACGACTGCCTCAACCTCAACGTGTGGACGCCCGACCCGAGTCCCGGGGCCCGGCTGCCCGTCCTGGTGTGGCTGCACGGCGGGGCCCTGACCCGCGGCTCGTCGGCCGTGCCCGTGTACGAGGGCCACTCCTTCGCCCGGGACGGTGTCGTCCTCGTCTCCGTCAACTACCGGCTGGGCGTGGAGGGCTACGGACTGTTCCCGGACGCCCCCGCCAACCCCGGCCTGCGCGACCAGCTCGCCGCGCTGCGCTGGGTCCACGAGGCCATCGGCGCCTTCGGCGGCGACCCCGGCCGGATCACCCTGTGCGGCCAGTCGGCCGGTGCCATCAGCACCGGAGCCCTGATCGCCGCCCCGCAGGCCCAGGGGCTCTTCCGGCGGGCCGTGCTGCAGAGCGGCCCGCCCGAGGCCGCCGACCGCGACAAGGTGCGGCGGATGGTGCGCCGGATGGCGGCCCGGCTGAAGGTCCCGGCCACCGCCGAGGCCTTCGCCGCCGTCGACCGCGGCCTGCTGCTGCGCACCCAGGCCGAGGTCGGCCGGCTCAGCAGCCCGGTCCTCGGCGGCCCGGCCTTCGGCATCGTCGTCGACGGCGACCTCGTACCCCGTGACCCGCTGGAGGCGCTGGTCGAGGGGGAGGCCGCCCGCGGCGCCGGCCTGCTGATGGGCTGGACCCGCGACGAGTACCGGCTGTGGCTGGTGCCCGGCGGTCTGCTGGAGCGCGTCGACCGGCTCGGCCCGGTCGCCCTGGCCGGTGCGATGGCCCGCTGCCACTGCGGGCACGAGGTGGTCCGCGGCTACCGCTCCCTGCGGCCCCGGGCGGGCGCCGCCGAGATCGTCGGCCAGCTGGTCACCGACCACCTGCTGCGCCGCCCGCTGCACCGGCTGGCCGACGCCCGCGCCGGGTCCGCGTACGTGTACGAGTTCGCGTGGCCGTCCCTGCTGCCCGGTCTCGGCGCCTGCCACGCCCTCGAACTCGGCTTCGTCTTCGACACCGGCGACGTGCCGGACGCGCGCCGGCTCGCCGGCGAGGGCGCCCCGCAGGAACTCGCCGACGCCATGCACGCCGCCTGGGTCCGCTTCGCCACGGACGGCGACCCCGGCTGGGAGGCGTGGGACCCGGCCCACCCGGTCCGCGTCTTCGGCGACGGGCCGCCGCACACGGCGTACGGTCCGCGGGACGCGGAACTCGCCCTGTGGACCGCCCCGCCCGTTGCCGCCCCGCCCGCCGCCGGCCCGCCGCCGCTGTCGCGGCCGCACGCCGCACCGGCCGGCGCGGCGGCCGGGGCATCCGTGGGCACTGCGGCCGTCGCCGCCCCGGCCCGGGGTGCGGAACTGCGCGCGGTGATACGGCGACTGCGCCGCTCCGGCGGCGTCCGGGGCGCGTGACCGGGGCGGGTGGGTCCCGGGCCGCGCGGGTTCGGGGCCGCGCGGGTTCGGGCGCCCCGACGCGGGGCGCGGGCTCGGGATGCGTGAGACGGAGATGCGCGGGTCCGGCGGGTGAGTCCGGGTCGGGCGAGTCCGGTCACCCCGCCCGCAGCGTGCGGGCGAGCTGCGCGATCGTCGCCGGGCCGACCCGGCAGCAGCCGCCGATCAGACGGGCACCGGCGGCGTGCCACCGCTCGGCCCGGTCCGGGGTGAGCGTGCGGCGCCCGGTCCAGGAACGGGACCGGGCGTCCCAGACCTCACCGCTGTTGGGATAGGCCACGACCGGCTTGCCGGTCACCCGGGCGGCCGTCTCGACGGCGGCTTCCACGTCGTCGGGGGCACAGCAGTTCACGCCGACCGCGATCACCTCCTCGACCCCGGCCGCCGGCCCGAACGCCTCCTCCAGGGGCTGCCCGGCCCGCGTGCGGGAACCGTCGACCGTGTACGACAGCCAGGCCGGCACCCCCAGCCCCCGTACGGCCCGCAGCAGCGCGCTCGCCTCGTCGGCGTCCGGCACCGTCTCCAGGGCCAGTACGTCGGGCCGGGCGGCGGCCAGCACCTCGAGGCGGGGCCGGTGGAAGCGCTCCAGCTCGTCGACGGTGAGCCCGTAGCGGCCCCGGTACTCCGAACCGTCCGCGAGCAGCGCGCCGTAGGGGCCGGCCGAGGCCGCCACCCACAGCGGGCGCGAGACGCCCTTCGCCCGGGCCCGCGCCACCGCCTCCCGGGCCAGGGCGACGCTCGACGCGATGAGCGCCGCGGCCCGGTCGCGGCCGAACCCGCGCCGCGCCAGCCCCTCGAAGGTGGCCTGGTAACTGGCGGTGATCACCACGTCGGCGCCCGCCTCGACGTAGGCGAGGTGCGCCTGCGTGATCGCCTCGGGCCGCTCGGCCAGCAGCCGGGCCGACCACAGGTCGTCCCCGAGGTCGTGCCCGGCCGACTCGAGCTGGTTGGACAGCCCGCCGTCGAGCACGACCGGCCCGGCGGCGAGCGCCTGGGCGAGTCCGGTGGGGGGCGCGCCGTTCGTGCCGTGTGTCATGCCACGACGCTAGGCCCTGCCGTCGCATTCCCGCCCACCGGGCGACCCCGTGCCGCACTCCCGCCACACCCGGAGCACGCGCCCGACGCCGCGCGGCCCGCCCGCCGGGCGGACGACGGGCGAGGTCGCGGCCTCGGGCGCCGCCCCGGCCTCCGCCGTCCCCGCCTCCGCCGCTGCGGCCTCGGGCGCCGCCCCGGCCTCCGCCGCCGCCCCGCCCCTGCGACGACAACAACGTGTCCGCCTATGTCGCGATCAACTGCGCCGGCTCCGGCAGCCGTCCCGGATCCACCGAGGCCGAGCAGATGATCGAGCGGATCAAGGCGGCCTCGCCCGTCTTCGGTGAAGCCTGGTCGACGGGCGTCCACCTCTGCTACGACTGGCCGGTCGAGGGCGAGCGGGCCGCCGCGGCGTCCGCGCGGACGGCGCGGCTCCGGTCCTCGTCGTCGCGGGCACCGGCGACCCGACGACTCCGTACGAGGGCGGCCGGCACATGGCGGCGGAGCCGGGCGAGGAGGCCGGCGCCCTGCTGACGGTGCGGGCCGAGGGCCACGGCTCCTGCCCGTACACCTCCCGTGTGACCGGGGCCGTCGACACCTGCCTCCTCGACGGCACGCCCCCGGCGCGCGGCACGGCGTGCTCCTGGCGCGGCACCGGCCGGCGTGCCGCCGGGACATCCCGTACCCGCGTCAGCGGAGCGCCTGGCAGGATCACGGGCATGACTTCGAGGATCCGCCATGTGACGATCGACTCTTCGGACGCGTACGGCCTGGCCGGCTTCTGGTCGCGGGTCCTGGACCTGCCCGTGCACGAGGACGACCGGCCGGGTGACGAGGAGGTGCTGATCGAGGGCGCGGGCCTGCTCTTCGTGACCGTGCCGGACGCCAAGACGGTCAAGAACCGGGTGCACGTCGACCTCCAGCCACAGGACCGCACCCGGGACGAGGAGGTCGAGCGGCTGCTCGGCCTGGGGGCCACCCTCGTCGACGACCGCCGCCGGGCCGACGGCACCGGCTGGGCCGTCCTCGCCGATCCGGAGGGCAACGAGTTCTGCGTCGAGCGCAGCGCCGCCGAGCGCGGCGACTGAGCCGCTACGGAGGCGGGCGGGCGGCGGCGCGGGCCGCGTACGGCGGCGGGCGGGCCGCCGCCGTGCGCCGCCCACAGTTCGGCCGGTACCGAACGGACCGGCTCCTACGGTGGCCGCATGAGCGAGATCACTCCTGACGACACGCCCGCCGCGGCGGTGACCGGCATGGTCGGCCACGTGCTGGCCCTGGCCGCCACCTGGACCGCCTGGGACGGCACGCCGCTGCCCGCGGACGACCGGGTCTACACCCCGCACAAGGCGGTCCGCCGGGTAGCCGACCACATGGTGGACCACCTCGCGGAGCTGGAGGCGCGGCTGGCGGGCGAGACACCGCAGCCCGACCACTGGCACGCCTCCACGATCACGACCGGGGCGGACCTCGCGCCCTTCACGCGGCAGGACCTCGACGAGGCCCGCAGCCGCCTCACCCGGCTGGCGAGGATCTGGGCCGTCCGGCTCGACGCCCTCACCGCCGACCAGCTCGACCGTTCCCCGGGCGAGGGCTGGACCTTCCGCGAACTCGCCCGCCACCTCGCCGAGTCCACGTACTACGCCGACGCGGTGGGCGACCTGTCCTGACCTCCCGGGACCCGGTCGAACACCTCGGCGAGCCGGTCCGCGAACGCCTCCGGCTGCTGGACGGCGCCGATGTGACCGCCCGGGAAGCGGGCCACCCCCGCGCCCAGGCGCTCGGCGAGGGCGGTCGCGGTGCGGTGCAGCAGCCGGCTGTGCGGGTCCTCGCCCGCGGCCGGCGTGACGAGCGCCGCACCGCCCCGCGGGGCCGCCGCCCCCGGGCCCGCTTCCGCCCCCGGCAGCGGCGGGACGTAGCCGGTGAACGGCACCAGCACATGGGCGAGGAAGAGGGCCATGGGGGAGGACAGTTCCTCCTCGCGGGACAGGGGGCCGGACCCCGGGACGGTGCCCCCGGCGCCGGGCTCCCCGGTGCCGTCCGCCTCCCGTTCCGCCAGCACGGCGGCCAGGCGCGCACCGGCGGCCCGCGGGCCGGCCGCGCGGTAGACGTCGTACACCTCGCGCATCCTGGCCCGCTGCCGCGTCCCGTCCGGCAGCACCCCCACGCAGGGCGGCTCGTGCGCGACCACGTGCCGCAGCCGCTCCGGGTGCCGGGCCAGCAGGTCGAGCGCCACGACACCGCCCGCGCTGGTGCCGAACACGTAAGCCGACTCGCCCTCGGGCAGCACCGCGTCGAGCACCCGCCGCGCCCCCTCGCTCCAGTCCTCGACGCGCTGGTCGGCGACGGGCTGCCCGAGGCGGCCGTGGGCCAGGCCGAGCGGGTCGCAGGTGACGACGGTGAAACGCCGGGCGAGCCGGGCCGTCATCGCCTCCAGCCCCATCGGGTGCCCCGCCCCGCCCGGCAGGACGAGCAGCACCGGCCCGTCGCCGCGCACGTCGTGGTGGAAGTCAGTCGTGTCGTGCATGGCGTGGAGTCTCCCTCGGCCAGTTGCTGAGTGCGGTGTGCAGGGCCTCGACGGCCTTGTCCCAGGAGGCGTCCACGTCCCGGCCCGCGTGGAAGGCGCCGGCGGCCTCCAGGGCGCAGAAGCCGTCGAAGGTGCTGCGCAGCAGCCGGACGGCGTCGGTGAGATCGGGCTCCTGGAGGCCGTAGGCGCGCAGCATTCCGTAGGTGATCTCGGCGGTGCGCCGCATCGCCGGCGCGTCGGTCACCGTCGCGGGGTCGACGCGGATCCGGGTGGCGGCGTACCGGCCGGGATGGCGGTGCGCGTACGCCCGGTAGGCACCGGCGAACGCGGCCAGCGCGTCCTTCCCGGCCCGGCCCGCCACCGCGGCGGCGATCGCGTCGATCATCTCGCCGCCGGCCCGCAGCGCGAGCCGGGTGCGCAGGTCCTGGACGCTTCTGACGTGCGAGTACAGGCTCGCGTCCTTGACGCCGAAGCGCCGCGCCAGCGCCGACAGGCTGACACCGTCGAGGCCGGCCTCGTCGGCGAGTTCGGCCGCCGCCGCGACGATGCGGTCCGCGGTGAGTCCGGCTCGGGCCATGCGGTTCCCGCCCCCTCGGCTGTCCGGGGCGCCGCCCCGCCTTCGCGTTTCCTAGAGCCTCTAGGATGGCGCCTGGTGAGAGCAGGAATCAAGGGGCGGCGGCCGTCGCCCCGCGACCGGGTTCCGTACGGGCGCCGGGCGGCGGGCAGGTCTCGTACGGGCGGCGGGCGGCGGGCACGTCTCGTACGGGCGCCGGGCGGGTTCCGTGCGTCTGTCAGTCGGTGAGCAGGTCCCGTACGAAGTCGTTGGTGAACTTCCCGTCGGGGTCCAGCTCGCGCGCCAGGGCGCGGAAGTCGGCCAGCCGCGGGTAGCGCTCGCGCAGCGCGGCGGCGGGCACGGTGAACACCTTGCCCCAGTGCGGCCGCGGGCCGAACGGTTCCAGCGCCTCCTCCAGTCGCCGCACGGCCGGCAGCACCGCCGCGGTGTCCTCGATCCAGGTGAAGTGCAGGGCCACGGTGTCCCGGCCGTGGCTCGGGCCGAGCCACTGTTCGTCGGCGGCGACGGTGCGCACCTCGCAGGTCTGCAGCACGGGGGAGACCGCCTCGCGGACCGCGTCGACGGCGTGCAGGGCCGCCAGGGCGTCAGCGCGCGGCAGCAGGTACTCGGACTGGAGTTCGGCGCCGCTGCTGGGGGTGAACTCCGCCCGGAAGTGGGGCAGCCGCTCGTGCCAGGGCCCCGGCACGCCGAACTGCTCCGTGCAGTTCTCCGCCGGCATCCCCGGCACCGGATGGAGCGCGACGCGGGCGGGCGCGGCCCACGGGAAGTCCGGCAGCGGCTGGTCGGTGCGCCGCTTGAGCCACACCTGCCGGAAACCGGGGTCCCGCCAGTCGGTGAACAGGCTGACGCTGTAGGCCGCCGCGGCCACCGTCTCGAAGTCCAGCCCGTCCAGCGGGAGTTCGGTGAACACGTGCTGCTCCACCTCGAAGGCCGGTTCGAGGTCGAGGACGAGGGCGGTGACGACGCCCAGTGCCCCGAGGGAGGTGACGGCCCCGCCGAAGCGGGCGTCGCCCCGGCCGATCCGCAGGGTGGAGCCGTCCGCGGTGACCAGTTCGACCTCGCGCACGGCGGCGGCGAGCGGGCCGTTGGCCACCCCCGAGCCGTGGGTGCCGGTCGCCACCGACCCGGCCACCGAGATGTGCGGCAGCGAGGCCATGTTGGGCAGCGCGAGCCCGTGCGCGTGCACCCGGCGGGCCAGTTCCGCGTACCGCACACCGCCGCCGGCCCGGACCGTGCGGGCCGCGGTGTCCACCTCCACCTCGGCCGGCAGCGCCGCCAGCGAGAGCAGTACGCCGCCGGCGCCCGGATCGGCGATCGTGTTGAAGGAGTGCCCGCTGCCCAGGGCGCGCACCTTCGCGCCGGAGGCGACGAGCGCCCGCAGCGCGCCGGCCGACTCCGGCCGGCACACCTGGCCGGCGGTGTAGGTGATGTTGCCCGCCCAGTTGGTCACGGCCTCGGTCATCGTGTCGTCCCTCCAGCGCTCCGGGCCCGGCCGCAGCGGGGCCCCGTCCGACCGCCGACGGTGCCACGTAATTTGTCAATTGACAATACTAATTCAGTGGGGGCCTTCGTCCGCCGGCGCCGCCCGCGAGTGGGGGACCCGGCACCGCCCTCCGGGTCGCGGGGGCATACCGTGAGGAGTCGTACGTACGAGCCAGGAGGAGAGACGGGATGGGCAGCCGTACCGCGCTGGTCGAGGATCTGATGGACCGCTTCCCGCACGTGCCGAGGGAAGCGGTCTTCAAGGAGGACCTGCTGCGAGGCGGTGTGGCCTTCGACCCCTCCGCGCTCAGCGACAACGAGGGCGGGGAGGTGAAACCCAAGTCGTACTTCATCTTCTCCTTCGACCACGGCACCCTCCCCGAGCTGGGCGAGGCCGCGCTGCGCCGCCCGCCCGAGGAGATCATCCTCACCGGCGGGCCCTACGGCCTGCGGCGCACCGTCGTCTCCGTACGGGTGAACCCCGCCTCGCCCTACCGGGTGGCGGCCGACGACGAGGGCCTGCTCGGGCTCTACCTCGACGGCAAGCGGATCGCCGACGTCGGCGTGCCGCCCATGCCGGAGTACTACCGGCACACCCTGGCCAGCGGGAAGTCCGTGATGGAGGTGGCGCCCACCATCCAGTGGGGCTATCTGATCTACCTCACCGTCTTCCGGGTCTGCCAGTACTTCGGCGCCAAGGAGGAGTGCCAGTACTGCGACATCAACCACAACTGGCGCCAGCACAAGGCGGCCGGGCGGCCCTACACCGGCGTGAAGGACGTCGAGGAGGTCCTGGAGGCGCTGGAGATCATCGACCGGTACGACACCCAGAAGGCCTCCACCGCCTACACGCTCACCGGCGGCGCGATCACGTCGAAGGTGGCGGGCCGCGACGAGGCCGACTTCTACGGCCACTACGCCAAGGCCATCGAGGAGCGCTTCCCGGGCCGCTGGATCGGCAAGGTCGTCGCGCAGGCGCTGCCCAAGGACGACGTGCAGCGGTTCAAGGACTACGGCGTGCAGATCTACCACCCCAACTTCGAGGTGTGGGACCGCCGTCTGTTCGAGCTGTACTGCCCCGGCAAGGAGCGCTACGTCGGCCGGGACGAGTGGCACAGGCGCATCCTCGACTCCGCCGACATCTTCGGCGCGCGCAACGTGATCCCCAACTTCGTGGCGGGCGTCGAGATGGCCGAGCCGTTCGGCTTCACCACCGTCGACGAGGCCATCGCCTCCACCACCGAGGGCCTGCGCTTCTTCATGTCGCACGGCATCACGCCGCGCTTCACCACCTGGTGCCCCGAGCCCACCACCCCGCTGGGCAAGGCCAACCCGCAGGGCGCGCCGCTGGAGTACCACATCCGGCTGCTGGAGGCCTACCGCAACACCATGGACGACTTCGGCCTCTCCTCGCCCCCCGGCTACGGCCCGCCCGGACCCGGCCGCGCCGTCTTCTCGGTCAGCTCCTTCATGGACAGCCTGCCGGCGCAGGAGGACGCGGACGGGAGCGCGGCCGCGAGCGCGGACGGTGGCGCACGGGAGGCGGCGGGGGAGAGGAACTGACCCCGCCGTGAGTGCGGGCCACGTCCTCCGTGCGATGTGGAGACGTGGCTTGTCAGTTGTGTCGAACACGTGAAAAGCTCGGCGTCCACCGCGAGAGTTGCCTCAACTCCGTTCTGAACGGGGTCGGTTGACCCCCCGCCCGTGGACGCAGGAGAGCCATGCCCGACCAGCCGAGTCCCCGGGACACCGCCGAGGCCGCGCTGCTGTCCGAGTGCTGGGACGCGGTGCTCTCCTACGCCGACCTGTGCACGGCCGGTTCCTCCGCGGCCGGGGAACTGGCCGCGGAGGCCTTCGCGCTCGGCCTGCGCGAGGTGCGCGCCGCGGACGCGGGCGCCTCCCGGGGCCGCCGCACGCCCCGGCTGCCCGCGCTCCCGCTGATGCTGACCGCGGTACGCGCCACCGCCGCGGCCTGGGAGGCCGCCGGGCTCGGCGACCGGCTCGACCCCGACCTGCGCCTGTGGCTCAACTCCCCGCGGGCCGCCCGCTACCCCGGCCCGCCGCTCCACCGGCCCCTTGCGCTGCGCGCGCTGCGCGACCTCCAGGAGGCGGACGCGGCACTGCTGTGGCTGGCCGAGGTGGAGGCGCTGCCGCTGGTCGTCGCGGCCCGCCGGCTCGGGCTCGACCCGGCCCGCGTCTCGGAGGAACTGGAGCAGGTGCGCGGCCTGTTCCGGGACCGCTGCCGGCGCGGCCACCTCGACACGCCGATGGACCCGGAGTGCCGCGGCTACGCGCGGCTGCTGGACGCGGTGACCCGGCCGGCGGCGCCCGTCGAGACCCCCGAGGACCTCTCCCGGCACCTCGCCACCTGCGCCGGGTGCGCCGAGGCCGCCGCCTGCCTGCGGCCGCACGCGGGCACCCTGCCCGCCGCGCTGGCCGGCGGGGTGATCGGCTGGGGCGGCCTCGCCTACCTGGAGCGCCGCCGCCGGGCGGCCGACGTGCGCCTCGGCGCGCGCGGGCCGGCGGCCGGCGCGGCGGACCGGGACCCGCGGGCCGACGGCGCGGGACGGGCGCGGCTGCTGCGCGGCGGTCTGCTCGCCACGGCCGTCGCGCTGTCGGCGCTGGCCCTGGCCGTCTCGCTGATGCCCTTCGACGGCGCGGCGAGCGACGCCGCCCACGGCGACGCGGACCGGCGGGCGGTCGCCGACTCCACGACCGTCCCGCCGTCCGCCGGGCGTCCGCCGGCCCCCGGCCGGGTCACGGCGTCCCCGTCCGGCCGGTCCACCGCGAGCGGTGCGGCGCACGGCCCCGGCCGCCACGCCCCCGGTCCAAAGCCGCAGGGCACCCCCTCGGCCGCCGCCGCGGGCGGCGCCTCGGGCTCCGCCGCGACCGCGCGGGGCTGCCGGGTCCGCTACGACCTCGTCGACCGGTGGCCGGGCGGATTCCAGGCCGCCGTCACCGTGACCACCGGCCGGGCGCTGGAGACCTGGCGGATCGGCTGGACCTTCGGCGACGGGCCGCGCATCACACAGATGTGGGACGCCACGGTCGCGCAGAGCGGCACCCGGGTCACCGCCACCTCCGTCGCCTACAACCGCTCGGTGGCCGCGGGCGGCACCCTCTCCTTCGGCTTCATCGCCACCGGACCGGCCGGGTCCTCGGGCGCCGGGGACGCCGCGGGCGGCGGGCCGTACGGCTTCACGCTCGACGGCCACGCCTGCCACCTGAACTGAACGCCCGTCCCGCGGCCGCCGGGCACGGCGGCGGGCGCCGCGTCAGAACGGCCCCCCACCGCCGGCCGGGCCCCGCCGCGCCCCTGCCGCACTCCGCCCCCAGCCGACCGCGCGAACGCGTGCGCGGGCGGCCGCGGGGGAGCGGCAGGCGCCGCGCCCGGTTCCGGGCCGGACGCGCCGGCGGGTGCGCGGGCGGGTGCGGGGCGGGGCACGCGGGCGGGTGCGCGGGGCGCGGGCGTAAGCGGAACGAGCCGGGCGGGCGGGGCGTCACCGTACTCTCACGACCTCACCACGGAGCCGTCACCGCCTCCGCGGCGGGGAAACCTGAGTTTTCGCCAAAAGCGGTTCGGCGCCCGCCTCGCGCCGCCGGGGGCCGGCGCCGCCGCCGGGCCGGGTCTGACCTCACCCTCGTCCGTACGGGCCGCGCGGTGCCGAGGGGCCGCGAGCGGGCCCGGACCGGCGCCGTGCCGCAGGGCCGTGAGACGACCGGGCGGCCCACCTGCCAGCTCGTACCCTACTGGCCAGTACAACAATGTGGCGTAATTCACTCGCCCTAAATCGACTCTCTGTCACCATCATCGCCAACGAGGCACAGGCATCCGGACTGCGGCGGGGGGCGTGGCATGGGGCTGCTCGGCGGTGAGCTGGCATTCGCGCATGCCCTGACTGCCCAGGAACGCGAGAGCGTGATGGCGCTCGGCAGCCGCAGGCACTACCCGGCCGACACCCATCTCCTGACGGAGGGGGACCGGTCGAGCCACGTCATGATCCTCGACCGCGGGTGGGTGACGGTCTCGGTGTCGACGGACCGCGGCGCCACCCGGCTCATACTCGGCCTGCGCGGCCCCGGTGAACTGCTCGGCGAGATGGCCGCGCTGGACCCGCACCCGCGCAGCGCCACCGTGCGCGCGCTGGGACCCGTGGACGCCCGCCTCATACCCGGCGACGCCTTCCGCCGCTTCCTCGCCCTGCACCCCCGCGTCAGCGGGCTGGTGATACGCCAGCTCACCTTCCGGCTCCGCAGCGCCGACCAGGAACGGTCCGCGCTCGCCTCCCTCACCGTGCTGCAACGCCTGGCCAGCCGGCTCACCGAACTGTCCGCGGCCGCCCCCTCCGGCCCCTACGCCCCTTCCCGGGCGGGTCCCGCGCCCGGCGGCCCGGGACCCGCGGGCCCCGTCGTCCACCTGGCCCAGGACGAACTGGCCGCCACGGTCGGCGCCACCCGCGAGGCCGTCGCCAAGGCCCTGCGGCTGCTGCGCGGCCAGAACATCGTGCGCACCGGCAACCGGATGGTGGAGATCCTCGACCCGGACCTGCTCGCACTCCTCGCGGACGGCCATCACGAGGAGATCCCGCCCCCACGTGTGTAAACGGCTACAGACGTCTCCCGCCCCGCAGGACACGCTCTTGGGGACGGACCACCAGGGCCGCGACGGCCCCCGGAGCGACCGGCACGACCAGCACCACCACCTCTTCGGCAAGCGCACAGGACCTGCAGGGGGACACGGGTGAACCACGACGCCACCGAACCGACCGAGGCGCACTACGAGCTGGTCGTCAGCGTCGACGCCAGACGGTCGGGCCAGTACGACGACGTCGACAAGCAGCGGATGCGCGCCCGGATCTACCGCGTGCTGGAGACGGCCTTCACGCACGCCGCCGTCCCGCCGGACGCCCTGCACACCGAGGACCGCGGCGACGGCGTGCTGCTCGCGGTGCAGGGCCGGATCGCGGCCGACCGCATGCTCGGCCTGTGGCTGATCGAGGTGCACGAGAAGCTGCGGGACGAGAACCGCGGTCTGCGGGTCCCCCTCGGACTGCGGATCGGCATGCACGTCGGCCCGGTACGCCACGACGACCGGGGCATCAGCGGACGCGCCGTCGACCTCGCCTGCCGGCTCGCCGACTCCCCGCTCGCCCGGCAGCTCCTGGACGCCGAGGACGCCGACCTCGTTCTGGTGACCTCTTCGTCCCTGTACGAGGACGTGGTCAGGAGCGGCGGCAAGTTCATCGAGCCCGAGCGCTACGCCCCCGCCCGGCTGGAACTCAAGGAGGGCGAGGTCACCGCCTGGTTCCACCTGCCCGGCCGGCCCGCTCCCCGGATCCCCGAGGCCGCACCCGCCCCCGCCGAAGAGCCGCACCCCGCCGAAGAGCCGTCCGCGGGCGGGCCCGCCGCCTCTTCCACCGGGGGTCAGGCCGGGACCCGGTACACCGTCCACGGTGACATGTCCGAGCACCACGACAACGTCTACCACCAGCCCGTGCACATCGGCCGGATCAGCGGCCGCGACACCGAGCAGCGGAAGGGCTGAGCCGCGTGAGCGACGATGCGCGGGCGGACGGCCCGGCCGGGGAGGCCCCCGACAGGCCGCAGCGGCGCGAGCAGCCGGACCGGGACCGGAAGCCGGAGCGGGCGCGCCCGCCGCAGGACGAGGAGAAGCGGGACAAGGACGACAGGCCCCGCGACGACGGGGCCGCCGGCGGCGGACGCCCGTCCCGGACCGACGACGAGGACGACCCGGACAAGGCCGGGGAACGGGACAGGGACAAGGAGAAGGAAAGGGAGAAGGAACGGGAGCGGGAGAGGGAACGGGAGCGCGCCGCCGGGCGGTTCAAGGAGCACACCCGCGACCCGCTGGCCGAGGAGGAGAGCGAGGACGGCCCCACCGACCTCGCCGCCGCCGCCCGCACCCGCCGCGCCACCCACCGGCTGTTCGACGTCGGCCGCGACCACACCAGCTTCGACCGCAACTACTTCCGCAGCGCCCACATCGGTGACGTCAACCTGCTGCTGGACAGCCGCCGTCCGGCAGCGGGCATGCGCAGCGGACCGGTGCCCGACGAGGAACTGCGCCGGCTGCGCCGTATCCACGTGGAGCCCGACGGGTACGTACAACTGCGCAACGCGCTCAGGACCCGCCGCCTGCTGGTGCTCGGCGCCGCTCCGGGCACCGGACGGACGAGCACCGCGCTCTCCCTGCTCGACGAGGTCACCACCGGCGCCGCCCGCGGCAGCGGCCCCGAGTCCGCCTCCGGCCACCGGGTACGGCGGGTCGACCCGGACGACGGAGTGCGCCGGCTGGCCGCCCTGCTGGCCGGATCGCACGCCGGGGAGGACGAGGAGGGCCGCTCCGGCGGCGGGTACCTGCTGGAGGTCTCCCTCACCCGGCCGGGTGTCCTGCCCCCGGCCGAGATGGACCTGGACGAACTGGCCGCGGCCCTGGACCGCCGCGAGGCCTTCGCGGTGGTCGTCGTCGCCGTCGGGGCGGCGGCCGGCCCGCTGCTCGCCGGCCGGTACGGCATGCTGTGCCCGCCCGCGCCGACCGAGGAACTCCTCCGCACCCGGCTGCGCGAGCGGCTGGAGCGCCACGCGGGCGCGGCACCGCAGGGCGACGGCGCCGGCCCGGCCGGGCTGCTGGCCCGTGCCGAGGCACTCGCCGAACGCGACGAGGTCAAGGACGCCGTCGGCCTGAAGGACCTGCGTCCCGCCGAGGCCGAACTGCTCGCCTCCCTGCTGGCCGGGCACGTGCTCGGGGACGTCACCCGCGAGGACCTGCTGTCCGGCTGCCGGAGCCTGGCCGCGGCCCAGGCCCAGGAGTGGTTCGCGGGCGTGGACCGCGCGCTGACGGCCCCGGCGGCCGACCCGGACGGCAAGACGGGACGGCCGGGCACGGCGACCCTGTTCCACCCGGTGGCGTTCCGGATCGCGCTGGCCGTGCTCGGCGGCGCCCCGCACAGCGCGGTGGCCTCCGCCGCCCACCTGCTGACCTGGGAACTGTCCGTGCAGAGCGACCCGGACCACACCCCGGCCCGCCCGCTGTTCTGCGACGACCCGGACGCCGACCTGGCGCTCTCGCGCGCCGAACTGACCGACGGCGAGGTCGAGGTGGCCGGTGCGCAGGTGCCGGCCCGGCTGATCTGGTACCGGGGTTCCGCACTGCCGTCCGCCGTGCTGACCGAGTTGTGGGACCGGCACTTCCCGGCGCGGGCGCCGGTGATGCGCTGGCTGCGGCTGCTGGCCGACGATCCGCGCCCCCAGGTGTGGATGCGCGCCGCGGTCGCCGCCGGTGAACTCTGCGTCCGCGACTTCGACCACGGCTACACGGAGCTGGTCCGCCCGCTGGCCGAGGCGGCCACACCACTGCGGCGGATCTTCGCGGCCACCACGCTCGACCAGGCCGCACGGCACGACTCGCACCGCGCGGCCGTGCACCGGCTGGTCGGCGAGTGGAGCCGGCACGGCACGAAAACGCTGCGCTGGACGGCGGCGATGGCCCTCGGCTACGGCAACGCGGCCGCCACCACGGACGACACCCTGGACGCCCTGGCCCGCATCGGCATCCACCAGGACGGGGACCAGCTCGCCGTCGCCTCCTTCAACGTCGTACGCCTGCTGGCACTGCGGGACGGGGGCCGCGTGCTGGCGCGGATGGCCGACTGGACCCACCACAAGCGCCCGCCCTACCAGGACATGGGCCTGGTCACCACCGTCCGGCTCGCCCTGACCACCGTCGACGAGGTGCTGACGGACGACCCGGACTCGCCGCTGGCCGACCGCGGTGACTGGCCGCTGCCGCTCGCCCTCGCCGCCGACCGGCCCGAACTCGTCGGCCCCATGGCCGACCTGATGTGGACGGCGCTCAACACCGCCCGCTCCAAGGACGTGGCGACGGACGCGCTGGAGACCCTGCTGCGGTCGGCGGTGCGCAAGGACGGCACGGAGTGGACCCGGCGGGGACTGGCGGCGCTGCTGCCCGCGCTCGCCGGCGACGAGTACGACCGGCGGCGGCTGGACTGGCTGCTGCGCCGCATGATGAACGACCCGGAGAAGCCGTTGTCCGACGCACGGGCGCGCGAACTGTGGTGGCTCGCCGTCACCCCGGCCCGGCGCGCGGGCCAGGACCCCGCGAGCCGCCGGCCGCCGCGCCCCGACACGGCGCGTCAGGAAGCCCCGCGCCAGGACCCGGCGCGCCAGGGACCGGCGCGCCACGAACCACCGCGCCAGGAGCGGACCCGCCGGGAGAGCACGCGCGAGGAGGAGAGGCATGGCTGAGGACGAGAACCGGGCCGGTACCGGGGGCACGGCTCCCGCGGGGCCCTTCCTGCGGGAGTACGCGCCGACGGGCGGCTACCCGCCGGTCAGCGCCCAGCGGGCCTCCGTGGTGTTCTACCGCAACGGCGGCTACAGCGTGATCACCGTCTCGGGGATCCAGCACGTCGGCAAACGCGCCCTGGCCCGGCCCTACACCGTGTGCGAGATCGCCCAGGGCACCTTCGTGACCACCCTCGACATGGACCTGCCCGCCTCCGGCGGCACCAGCTTCTTCAAGGCCGAGGTGGACATCGAATGGGAGGTCACCGACCCGCACCTGGTCGCCGTCAACGTCGTCACCGACGTCGCCGCACGGCTCACCTCCCCGGTGCTGGAACGGCTGCGGGAGGTGACCCTCGGCCACCGCGTCACCGAGGCCGACCAGGCCAACCGCGTCATCACCCAGGAGTGCGTCGGCGGACGCTGGAGCGACCTCGGCGCCGAACTCGGCCTGCGCGTCAGGCTCTACGTCCGGCTGGGCGTGGACGACGAGGCCATCGCGTACGCGCAGAAGAAGCGCGAGGTGCACGCCGACGCCGAGGTGACCCGGGTCCGCCAGGACGAGTTCCGGCGGATGCTGCGCGGCGGCGACATGGAGCAGCTCACCTACATGCTGGCCGCCGACCCCGCCGGTGCCAAGGACTTCCTGGAGAAGATCCGGCAGGAGGGCCGGCAGGACGAGAAGGACCGGCTGGACCGGCTGTACTCCATGGCGATGGCGGGTGAACTCCACGCCGCCGACGTGGAGACACAGGTCCTCAACCTCCTCAACCGCGACCGGCGCCGCCCCATCCAGGGCCCCATCGGCTCACTGCCCGCCCGCCGCGAGCCGCGCGAGCTGGAACCGGCCGCCGGTGACCGGCAGTTCACCCCGGAGTGGGCGTCGGACGAGCCGCCCCGCCGCCGGCCCCGCCGGCCCGAGCCGCCCTGGGACGAGCCCGGACCCGACCGGCCGCGGCGCCGGCCGGCGGACGACGTCCGGCACGATCCGCCGCCCGAGCGCGTCCACCGGCCCGAGCCCTACCACCCCGAGGACGACGAACCGGATCCCGCGCCGCCGCGCCGCAGCCGCGCCGAGGACGACGGCTGGTCCTGGGTGGACGAGGACCGATGAGCGCCCAGGGCGGGTCACAGACCTCCTCCGACCCGGTCGTGCCCGTGCCGAACGGGGGTCGGCACAGCCACGACCGGGCGGAGGAGCGCATCGCCGAGCGCCTGCTGAGCACGGTCCGCGAGGACCTCGGCCGCGCCGATTCCAAGGCGGCCGTGCTGCTGTCGGGGACGCTGGCGCTGCCCGCGTTCCTGGCCGGCTGGCACGGCACCCCGGGCTGGCACGGTCCGGCGGACGTGACGCTGGTCCTCGCCGGGGTGTTCTGGGCCGTCGCGGTGGGCGCGCTGGTCGGTGCGCTGCTGCCGCGTACCGGCACGGTCCGGGGCGGGGACGGGGTGACGTACTTCGGTGACCTGGTGGCGCCCCGCGACCTCGCGGGGCTGTCCGCCCGGGTCACCGAGGCCGGCCTCGATCCCACCCGGTGGCTGCTCGTCCAGGCGGTGGACGTCAGCTCGATCCTGTCCGCCAAGTACCGGGCCATCCGCTGGGGGGTGGGCGCGCTCGCCCCGTCCTCGGCCCTGGCCCTGATCTGGGGCCTGACCTCGCACTGAACCACTGACAACTGGCAAGCGACGACCGGGGAGTGACGACTGGCCACGGACAACTGACAACTGACCACCACCACCGACCGCCGACGGCCGGCCCGCCGGCGACCGGCCCGCGGTCACCGATCACCGGTACGAACCAAGCAGCACGTCACGAACCAAGCAGCACGTCACGGACCAAGAACCACCTCGCGAACCAAGAACCACCGACACGCACCAGGAAACAGGGGATGCCGTGGGAAGAGTCACGGGAAGACGGCAGACGGGGAGAGGCCGGGCGCGCCGCGCCGCGGTCTCGGTGCTGGGCGGCGCCGCGGTGCTCGTGTCCCTGCTGGCACCGGCCGGCCGGGACGCCGTGCCGGTGGCGGACACCGCCCCGGCGTTCCCGGCCGTCAACTACGCGGTCGCCGTGGACGAGTCGGCCAGTCTCACGGCCGACGACATGAAGGCGGAGAAGGCCGCTGCCGCCCGGATCGCGCTCGGCGACGTCTCCTCCGACTCCCACGTCACCGTCTACGGATTCGCCGCCGCGGAATCCGCCGACCAGCGCGCGGTGGACCCGGTCTGCCCGCGCACCGCGCTGGACGCGGCGGGCCGCGAGACGATCGACGCGTGCGTCGGCAAGCTCCGCGGCCGCAAGAAGGACGAGGGCACCGGCACCGACTTCCCGAGCGCGATACGGCAGGGCGTGCACGACCTCACCGACGGCACCGACCCCTCCCAGCCGCGGGTGCTGTTCCTGCTCACCGACGGGAAGCTCGACGTCACCGGCAGCCCCGCCTACGGCGACCCCGCGCACCGCACCGCGGAGGGCGAGAGCCAGCTCAAGCAGGAACTGGCGAACGCCGCCTCCCACGGCGTGCAGATCTGGCCGCTCGGCTTCGGGGCCGATCCGGACAAGGACCAACTGGACCGGATGGCCGCGGGCGGCTACCAGAAGGGCTGCGTCGCCCTGCCCTCCGCCGCCCCGAAGGCGCACAAGGTCTCCGGGGCGAAGGACATCGGCAGCACCCTGGAGGAGATCTTCGCCGCCGCCCACTGCCTGCGCCACGAGCAGGGACCCAGCAAACGCCCGCCGGCCACCCTCCGGATCGGCATCTCCCCGCTGGCGACCGTGGGCAGCATCGTCGTGGACAAGGGCGATCCCGCCGTCGAGATCACGTACTACGACCCGCGGGGCAACAAGGTCCCGACGCACGGCACGTACGAGAAGTCCACCTTCGAACTCGCCGGCGGCTCCGGCACCGTGGAGGCGCTCAAGGTCGTCGACCCGCTGCCCGGCACCTGGAAGGTGAAGGCCGAGGCACCGGAAGGACACCGCTCGCTGCCCGTCGCCGTCAGCGTGCTGTGGCAGGGAGAACTGCGCGGCGCCCTCACCGCCGACCCGCCCTCACCGCAGGCCGGTGAGAAGGTCACCGTCGCCATGCGGCTGCAGACCCGCGAGGGCTATCAGATAAAGGACCCGCGGGACTACGCCGGGCTGCGCGTCGCCGGCCGGCTGACCGGCGAGGGCGTCGGCCCGCAGACGCTGAACCTCACCGACGACGGCACCGGGGCCGACCGCACGGCCGGCGACGGCTTCTTCACCGGCACCGTGGAGATCCCCGGCAGCGCACGGGGCACGCTGAAGGTGAGCGCCACCCTCACCGCCTCCGGGCTCAAGGCCGACACCCGCGACCTGGGCATCGACGTGGCGCCCGGGCCCCCGCCCGTCACCGCGCCGCTCGACCTGCCCGCCGCCGACGTCCACCCCGGCGCGACCGTCACCGGCACCCTCGACGTCCACAACAGCAGCTCCACCGCGCACACCCTGCACCTGTCCGTCGCCGACGTCCGCGCCGGGCTGCTGTCCGTCAGCCCGGCCACGGTGACCCTCGCGCCGGGCGAGTCAGGCACCCGGAAGGTGAGCGTCGAGGTGGCCCCCGCGGGTGTCTTCGGCGACCGCCTCGGTGACGGGCTGAGCCTCGCCGCCACCGTCAAGGTCACCGACGCCACCGACGGCAACCGGGCGCTGACGGCCACCCCGCTCTCCCTGCGGGTGACGCCCGCGCCCGGCATCTGGGACCAGTACTGGTGGGCGTTCCTGATCGCGGTCCTCGTGCTCGTGGCGCTCGTCGTGGTCACCGCCGCCTGGGTCCGGCTGCGCCGGCGCCGCCGGGACCCGTACGGGCTGAAGCTGCGCCTGGTGGCGGAGGACGGTGACGTACTGGGCGAGCACAAGGCCGGACACGGCAGCAAGAAGCAGTGGTACGAGTTCGCGGTCGCCGAGGCCCACCGCAGTCCCCGCCTGGAGAAGCGCCCGCACGGCCCGTACGCCGTCCGGCGCAACCCCGAGGGCGGAGCGGTCCTGCGCAAACAGGGCGGCCGGATGCCGCTGCGCGCCGGGAGCCGCGTCCAGCTGACCGACCGGCTGTACCTGGAACTGGGCGAGGACCCGCACCCGGGCGGGACCCCGCGGACGCCCACCGCCGTGCCCGCCCCGGGTGACGGCGACGGCGGCAACAGCGCGTACGGCGACTACCTGTGACCGGCACGACGTCCGGCCGGACCCGGCCGCACGCCGGGACCGCCAGGGCGCGCGGGGCGGCGGCGGCCGTCATGGCGTATGAAGCGGTGGCCGTCGCGGCGCCCGGGGCGGTCGCCGTCACGGCGCGCGAGGTGGCGGCCGCACCGCGCACGGCGGCCGTCATGGTGCCCGGGGCGGTCGCCGTCACGCTGCCCGAGGCCGTCACCGTCACGGCGCACGAGGTGGCGCCCGTACCGCGCACGGCGCCGGTCGCGGCGCACGCCGCCGCGGTCCTGCCGCGCGCCGCGGTCGCCGCACCGCACGCAATCCACGAACGCACCGAGCACGAACCGCGGCCGGCCCGGCCGCGAGCGGGGAGGAAACCATGAAGATCTTCCAGCCGATGCTCTTCGTCGGCCTGGGCGGCACCGGAGGACTGGTCGGAGCCGAACTGGAACGCCGGCTCCGCGTCGAACTGTGCGGTCCGGACGGCATGGCCCTGAGCCGCATGAACGGCCACGCCCCCTTCCAACTGCCCGACTGCCTCCAGTTCGTGTACGCCGACTACAGCGAGAGCGACCTCCAGCGCCTGCCCCAGTTCAACGTCGACCCCTCGCTGCGCGCCGCCTACGCCCGCACCTCACGGGCCACCCACAACCTGCTGCCCAACTTCGACAGTTCACCCGAAGTGACCAAGATGCTCCGGGCCAGCCTCCGCGAGGAGGTGGCCGGCTGGCTGCCGCCGATCACCGGCGAACCGGAGGTCACCCCGCTCCACAACGGCGCCGGACAACTGCCCACCGTCGGCCGCGCCGCCCTCTTCGCCACCCTCCGTCACAGCCTCGCCCCGGTCCTCGAGCCCCTCCTGCAGGCCATCGACGCCATCGCCAAGTCGGCGGGCGAACTGAGCGAGCTGGGCGGCGGCAAGGTCAACGGCTGCGACGTGTTCGTCGCCTTCTCGGTGGCCGGCGGCACCGGCGCCGGCATCTTCCTGGACTACCTGCACCTCATCAACCACGCCTTCCGGCTGCGCAGCTTCGACGGGGTGAAGATCTACCCGCTGGTCGTGATGCCGTCGTCGTTCTCCGCCGCCACCGGCGGCGGACGCGAGGCCGAACTGAACGCGGCCCGCGCCCTGGTCGACCTGTTCCGGCTGGTGGACCAGCAGAACGCGCCGGTCGAACGCCCCGACATCGGCGACCTCGACCACGAGGCGAAGTTCGGCATCCGCTACCCGGGCATCACCCCGGTCCGGCTGCGCACCGGCATCCTGCCCACGGCCTTCCTGTTCAGCCCGACCGCCGGGATCCGCGCCGACGACCTGCGCCGCTCCATCGTCTCCCTGGTGATGTCGCTGGTCGGCACGGAACTGGGCGACGGCCGCCCGCAGGGCCGCAAGATGGCCGCCGACGACGACTACCAGACCTTCGCCGCCAGCTTCATCAACCGCGGCGTGGCCCGCAGTTCCATCTCGCCCACCGGCATCGGCAGGCGCGGCGTGTCCACCAGTCTGGTGGCGTCCATGACCGCCCCGATGGACCAGCTCGCCGACCTGGTGGCCGGCCGGATGCTGCGGGAGGCCGTCACCGACCTGGTGGAACGGCCGCGCGCCGAACTGCGCGAGGGCGCCGTCCCCATGATCCGGCAGCTGTTCGCCGACTCCCACCTCGAAGAACTCTGGGAGCGGCGGCAGTTGGCGGTGCCGGAACCCGACCCGCTGCCGCGCGGCGGCCGCAACATAGAGCAGGCCCTCGGCCAGCGCATCACCGACATGCAGGCGCTGCTGTCCGACCTGCGGGCCGAGGCGAGCCGGCAGGCCGCCGTGATGGCCGACCGGTTCGCCCCGCGCCCCGCCATCGACAAACTCCTGCAGAGCGCCGACCCCTTCCTCGTCGAACGCGTCGTCCGGGGTGTCCCGGACAGTGAGGAACAGATCGCCCGGCTCGGCTTCCTCGGCATGCTGGACAGCCGCGCCCGCGCCCCGCAGCGCCCGCCGGGCGTCACGGAGCAGCCGCCCAAGATCCCCCGCATCAAGGGCCAGCTGGCCGGCCTGGCTCCGGCCCGCTGGGGCGACGACGACGTCCAGGCCGCCCTTCAGGAGCAGAACACCTGGTACCAGTGGCGCTGCCGCTCGATCTGGCACGAGGCCTGGCGCGAACAGCAGCAGCACTGGCAGCCCCAGGCGGACGTGGCCGGCATCGACCTCGACCGCCTGGTGCGGGCCTTCCTCGGCCACAGCGACCAGGAACGCAAGGCCTCGCAGCAGAAGGGCCGCGAACTCTACGAGGACCGCACCGGCATCTCCTACCTGCTGCCGCCGCAGCGCACCCTCAACCACTTCTACGAGGACGTGGTCGCCCGGCTGCGCCACCGGGAGAACCTGCGCGAGCAGGACCACGTCTCCGCGCTGCTGCTCAAGCTGATCGACGGCGACGCCTGGCGCCAGGTGCACACCCTCAGCCGCCGCGACCCGGAGGGCGCGGTCGCCCGCATCAAGAGCCAGCTGGAGGGCCGTATCACCCGGCTCTTCGCCGAGAGCGGCACCCATCTGGAGGAGCGTCCGCTGCTGCCGGCCATGGGCACGCTGCTGGCCGCCGCCGCGGGCGACGCCGACGCCCGCGACCAGGTCAGCAAGGACGCGCTCGACGTGTTCGGCCGCAAGCTGGCCGGACTGCTGCCGGTGGGCTTCACCCCTGAGGGCACCGGGCCGCTGCGGGTCCTGGTCACCTACCCCCGGGTGCAGGCGGTGGACGAGGTGCAGGAGTTCCTCGGCAAGACGCTGCGGCTGCCCTCGGACGCGAAGAACTCCGTCGAGTACCGGGGCGTGGAGAGCGACTCCGTCACCGTGGTCCTCTTCCGCAGCGAGATGAGCCTCACCCAGGTGCCCGAGGCCCGCAAGGTGCTGCGCCAGTGGGCCCGCGCCAAGGAGAACGAGCAGGCCCAGGACGTGCTGCGGTGGCGTCAGCGGCTCGGCTTCAGGGACACCTGGATGGTGAGCACCGAGGACGACCGGCAGACCATCCTGCACCGGCTGCTGTGCTGCCTGTGGAACGGCCAGGTCGACGTGCTGGACGGTGGCACCGACTCCCCGCGCCGGATCAGGCTGCGGCTCTTCCCCGACACCAGCCCCGACGTGCCCGGCGTCCGGCTGCGCCTCGGTGACTTCCCCGACGGCGTCTCGAGCTGGGCGGAGCTGCTGCGCTCCTACGAACGCTGGACGGTCCTCGACGACGAGGCGACCGTGGAGGACTACTGCTACGAGCTGATGGCCGCTCAGCCGCTCGGACTGTCCCGCACGGGCAGCACACCGCACCCGCTCTTCGTGGAGCTGGTCGAGGAGATCGCGCCGCGCCAGCTCGAGCTGCTGCAGGAGCGCCGTGAGCGGGGCGGCCGCCGGGTCGAGGGCTGGGTGCGCCCTCTGTGGGAGTTCTGGGCGGAGACCCTTCCGGCCGCCCTGGACAAGGAGTTCGGCGACCAGCGCGCGGTCCAGCCGACCCTGCGCACCCTGCTGGAGCACGTACGCGGCGGGTCGCCGGCCCGGCCCCGCGAGGAGGCCTCCGCACCCCGGCGCCCGGCACCGGAGGACGACGACTTCGGCACGACGCCCTTCACCGGTCGCGGCTCCTACGAGCGCGAGAACGGACGGGAGGAGAGGGACGAGCGGAACGAGCGCGAGCAGCGGTACGAGCGGAACGAGCGGGAGCCGCGGTACGAGCGGCGCACGCGGAGCGAGTGGGACGACCGGGACGAGCGCGGCGTGTGGGACGAGGCCGCCGACGAGTACGGCACCGGGCGGAACGGCCGCGCCTCCGGCGACTACCGCGACGCCCGCGACGCCCACGGCACCCGTGATCCCCGCGATCCCCGCGGCGGCGACGCCTGGCGCGGCCGGCGCGAGGACCGGTACGACGGTGACGGCCCCCGCGACGACCGGGGCGGCGAGGACGGCGGCAGGGAGGACCGGTTCGGCGGCGGGCGGTACGGCGACCGGGACCGCGCCCACGAGGATGACCGCGAGCGCCCCTACGCGGGTGACCGCGACCGCGATCCCGCGAACGACCGGGAGCGGGACCGGGACCGCCGGTCCCAGTGGCGCGACGGCGAACGCAGGCGCTCCGAGGGCCGCCCCTCCTTCGACAAGCCCGACGCCGACGCCCGCGACGCCGACGACCGCCGTGAGGACCCGCGCCGTGAGGACCCGCGCCGTGAGGACCGGGGCGAGGGCGACCGGGCCCGCCGTGCGGACCGGCCGCGGGCGCCCTGGGACGAACCCGGCGACCCGGGGCCGTACCCCGGTGCCGGTGACGGCGGACGCGACCAGCACCGTGACACTCCCTGGGACGGTGACGCGCAGTGAGCACACCTCATCAGGAGGCGCGCTGCGTCATCCACCTGGACCTGCGCGCCGGAGCGGCCGAGCTGGACAGACCGTCCGCGCTGCGCGCCAGGGTCGCCCGGCAGCTGGGCGGAGCCGGACTGCCGGAACCCGACGACCCGCTGTTCCTGGTGGTCGACACCCCGGCCGGGCTCACCGACCACCTGCTCCAGTACGAACTCCTCACCGGCTACCGGACCGTGGGCCAGGTCAGTCTCCTGGTCCTGCTGGTCGGCAGCGCGCCGGGCTCGTACGCCGGGGACGACGAGGCCTTCCAGCCCGACCGCAGGCTGGTGCGGCCCGCCGTCCTGCGGTCCTCGGTCACCGGCCTGCTGTGGGCCGGTGACCTGCGCTCCGCCCGCACCGCGCTGGAACAGCCGGCACCGGACGACCCGGACGCCCTGGCGGTCCTCGTGGACGTGCTGTCGGTGCCCGACCTGTACCTGCGGGTCCTGGACGGCGTCCGCGCGCTGCCCGAGGCCGTCGCCGCGCCCGGCGTGCGGCTGCTGGAGCAGGACCTGCCTCCGCAGGTGCGCGACCGGGCCTGGCGCGACGCGCTCACCCGGTTCGCCGGCGAGGACACCGAACTGCCGACGGACGTGCTGCTGACCGCTTCCTCCGGCGCGGACCTGCCCCAGCCGCTGAGCCGGCTGGTGGCGGCGCGGGGCGCCCGGGACCAGCCGCACCGGGCACCGGGCGGGGTGGCGGACGGCGCCTACCGCGCCTGCACGGACGCCCTCGACCGCGCCGAGGAGGAGCTGGCCGGGCTCCAGACCCTGCCCGGCCTGCTGCGGGCCGCGCGCCGTGCGGCCTTCGAGGCGGACGTCGACCAGGCGCGCATCGCCCTCGACGAGTACCGGGACCTGGCCGGGACGGCCCTGCGCAGCGGCGGCTCCGCGTCCTCGGCCGCCGACTCGGGGGCCCGGCTCGCCGCCCTCGGCCTGCGGGTGCCGTCCGCGGACGGCGTCAAGGACCCGATCCGCGACGGGCTCAGGGAGTTCGCCGGGAAGCTGCTGGCCCAGGGGCTTCCCCTGCGCTCGGTGGCGCAGCGATTCACGGGCCTGGCCGGGCGGGTCGAGCCGGTGCCGGGTTCGGCGCTGCTGCCCCGGCTCGCCGCGCTCCCGCGCCCCGGCTCGCGCGAGGACCTGCCGGGCGGCGGCGCGCAGCCCGGCCCGTCGCTGGCGGCCCTCGCCGCGGCCGGGACCGGACTGCTCGGCGCCCTGTGGACCGGGCCGCTGCTCGCCCTGGCCCTGGTCGTCCCGGTGCTGTTCGCCGCCACGGCGGCGCTCGGCACGTCCCGGCTGCGGGACGCGGGGCGCCCGGGCCGCTGGGCCGTGCCCCACCAGGCCGCGGCGGTCGGCGGCGCGGTGGCCGGCGCGGCGGTGGCGTACGCGACCGAGCCGCCCGTCTGGCTGGGCACCATCGCTCTGGTGCTGGGACTCGGCGGCGCGGTGGAGACGGCACGCCGGCTCTGGCGCGCGGCGGCGGCCTCCTGGGCGCCGGGCCGGATGACCGCCGTGCTGCGGCAGTCCCTGGAGCAGGTCGACGCGCTGCTGGCCGAGGCGGTCAGGGAGCACTGGGCCGTCGAGGAGCGCCTGGAGTGCGCGGACGCGGCGCGGTCCGTCGCCGGGGTCCTCCGGGCGACGGCCGCCGCGGCCGAGGCGGAGGCGGCACCCGAGCGGGAACGGCCCGAGGCCACCGGTGCCCCGGGCTCCGCCGGTGCTCCGGGCCCGGCCGGGACACCGGGCACCGGCGGCACCCCGGGTGCCGCCCACGGGGCCGGGAGAGGAGACGGGCCGGGCACCGCGGCGCCCGACAAGGAGTGGCTCTCCAGCGCCTCCGTCCTGGAGACGGACGACGACGCAGTCGGGTCCGACGACGGGGACGTCGACTGGGCGCGCATGTACGCCTTCACGGAGGAGCCGGAGGCGCAGACACAGACGCACGCGGCGGACGCGGCATGGCTCGACGGGCGCGAGGAGGACCCGGACGAGGACGGCACCGCCTGGGCGGACCGGGCCAGGGTGGCACCGCGCTGGCTGGACCGCGAGAGCGGCGAGGGCGGCCCGGAACTGGTCGCCACGCTCGCCGCGGACCTGACGGACGCCGCCCTGGAGGCGCTGGATCCCTACTGGCGGGCCGAACGCGGCCAGGCCGGCACCCGCGCCGTCCGGCGCACCGAGGAACGGGTCCGCGAACTGCTCTCGACGGCCCGCCACCACCTGCGGCGCAACGGCGTGCTGGCCGCGCCCCCGTTCGCCGCCCCCGGCCGGGTCCGGGCCGGCTCGGCCAGTCTGCTCGGCACCGACCCCTACCGGCCGGCCCAGCTGGTCGGCGCGGAGCCCGAACGGCAGGCCGTGGTCCAGCTGTCCTCGCCCGAACAGGGCGCGCTGCTCAGCCGCGACCCGGCGGACGCGGTGTGGATCAGGTTCGCGCCGCGCGCGGTGCGCGACGAGGTCCGGAAGGCCTGGCAGGGGGGCGGCTCGGCCCAGCCGGAGGACGTGCTGTGGACGTCGTCGGGGCGGTACGCCGGCCTGGTCCGGCTGACACCGCTGCGCTCGGGAGTGGTGTTCACCGTCCGCTCCCGCCGCACCTCCCCGCCCACGGGCGAGACGTCCCCGTACGGCACGTACGACAGCTACGCCACGTATGACGGCCACGAACCGTCCGGCAGCCACGAATCGTCCGACAGCCACGACACGTACGACAGGTACGAGGCCAGGAACCCGTACGCGACGACCGACGCGTACGAGGTGACGGACACGTACGGCGGGGGCGGCGCGTACGGCAGCAGGGACGACACGTACGACCGGCCCGTGGAGGACGACCGTCCCGTCGAGGACGACCGTCCCGTGGAGGACGACCGTCCCGTGGAGGACGACCGGGGCGATGACCGGTGGGACGCCCTTGAACGCGGCCGATGGGACGACCGCGAGGACGGTCGCGGGGACGGTGAGCGCCCATGACCCGTGTCCGTGCCGGCAGTCCGCCCGGCTGCCCCGGCTCCTCCGGCTTAGAGCTGCGAACAAAAGGGGCGCCCGCCTCGCGGCGTCCGGCACGCACGCTCGCGGCGTTGCCGAAAGGCCCTGGTAGCTCCGCTACAAGGACCTTCCGGCGCCTTGCGATCGCACGCACCGGACGACCCCCTCGGGCGGGCGCCGCGTCACCCCCGCCCGCTTCGGCCGCGAGTCCCGCCGGGACCGGCTGCTGCCCCAGCTGATCCGCAACTGCCTGCTGGACGACGAGGGCCAGCAGTGCGTGCAGGTCCGCCTGACCGCCGCGGACGCGGCCAACCCGGCGGCCCGCGACCTGCTGGAGACGGAGACCGGCACCGCCCTGCACCTGCACCGGCTGCTCGAGGACTCGGAGTACGCGCCGCTCTTCCCGAAGGTCGTCGGCCACCAGCTCGACACGGCGGAGCCGTACCTGCTGTACGCCGCGCCGCGCGGGATCGCCGCGGCCCGGACCCACGTCATGGCCGCGAGCGACCAGCAGCGCTTCACCCGGGACCTCATGACGGCCCTGTGCCTGCTGGACGGGCAGGGCCTGGTGCACCGCGGGCTGACCCCGGCGACCGTCCTGTGGGACGGTGCCAGGGCCCAGCTGTGGGGGCTCGAGGCGGTGACCCGGGCGGGCCGGCCGCGCAGCCCGTGGGGCCGGCTGCCGTTCTGCTCGCCCGAACAGCGCCGCGGCGAGGGGCTCGCCGACGGGCGCGACGCGGTGTGGAGCGCCGCCCAGGTGCTCTACCGGCTGGTGACCGGGCGGGCCGGCCCCGCCGACGGGGCTCCGGCCGACCTCGGCGAACACCGGGTGCTGGACCGGACGTTCCGCGGCGCCTTCGCCCCGCGGGCCGCCGCCCGGCCGACCCCCGCCGAGGTGCTCGACCTGGTGGCGCCGGGCGCCGGTGACCGCATCCGGCTCACCGTCCCGCCCGACGAGACGCGCCCGCACCGGGAGGCGTTCGAGGACGCGCTGCGGCTCAAGCGGCAGGCCCCCCTCGCCCGGAGCCGCGACGGCTCCGGGGCACAGGGCGAGCGGGGCAACGGCGAAGTGCTCTGCCCCTACTGCCTGCAGACCATCCAGCTTGACCTGTCGAAACTGTTCGTCGCCGACAACACGATGCAGTACAAGCAGCCGCTGGACGTCTCCGGCATCACCAACCCCGTGGTGCTGGACGACGTCATGCGCGGCGCGGTCCAGAAGTGCGCGGCGGACCCGGCCTTCCCCGAGCACGTCATCCCGGTTCCCTACCTGACGAACGGCCGCCCGCTGACCGTCGCGATGGTCGGCCAGTCCTCCACCGGCAAGAGCCACCTGCTGACCCAGATGATCGCCGCGATCACCGACGGCGGTCTGGAACCGTTCGGCCTGACCTGGCAGTCGGTCAACCCGGAGCAGCACGCCCGGTTCGTCCGCGAACGGGTGCAGCCCCTGCGCAACGGCAACGTCCTCGACCACACCGCCGCGCTGGGCCTGGACGACTTCGCCCGCTTCGTGGAGTCCCTGCTGATCACCGACGCCCGCGGCCAGGTGCGCCCCGTCGCCTTCTTCGACCTCGGCGGCGAGGACCTCGTACGGACCGACGCGGCGCTGCGCTTCCTGCTCGGCATCGACGCCCTGATCTTCGTCGTCGACCCCGCGCTGGCCCTCCCGCTGCCCGAACTGGACCAGGCCAGGGAACGCTGGGGGGTGGAGGTGAACCGGGACGGCGACCTCGCCTTCGGCACCGTCCTGGACCGGCTGCCGAAGAACGGCCCGTACCTGGAGGTCCCGGCCGCGATGGTCCTCGGCAAGGCGGACCTGCTGCGCTTCAGGACGCCCGTCGACCACTGGCTGACCCGGCCGCCGGCCACCTCCCTCGACCCCGCGCTGGTGCGGGCGGAGAGCCGGGACGTCCACAGTCTGCTGCGCCGGTACGCGGGCCAGGCGTGGCTGCGGCCCTTCGACACGATGCGCCGGTGCACCCTGCACATCGCGTCCGCCACCGGCGGCCAGGAGGACCGCGGCCGCTACCCGGCGGGAGCGGGGCCGCGACGGGTGCTGGAACCCCTGCTGGCGCTGCTCGCGATGCACGGGCTGATCGAGGTGCCGGGCGGCGCCGAGGCGTTCGCGGTCGGGGAGACGCCCGGCTTCGAGACGGTGCCCGGGCAGCGGGCGACAGGATCCGGCGGCCCCGGCGGTGCGGCCGGGGGAACGACGGCCGCAGGAACGGCCGGAGGGGGACTGCAGTGAGCGACTTCCAGGACCGGGGCCCCGTGCACCAGGTCGTCTTCCGCTGGGACGGCAACCACGGACGGCAGGGCACCGGCATGAACGCCGTCGCCTACTCCTGCTCGCCCGAGCGGGCCGCCGAACTGGGCCGCGAACTCGGCCCGTTGCTGTGGATGTCGGGAGCTGCGGCGGCGCGGCCCAGTGTCGTGCGCGCCGTCTCCCGCGACGGCCACGTCATGCTCGTCCAGCGCTGGCCCACCACGGACCGCGGCGGCCGGCCCAGCACGGTCAGTCACGCCCTCGTCGGGCCGCCCGGCACTCTGAAGACCCGCCAGTGCCTCGGCCTGGCCCACCTCGGCTGGGGCACCCCCCAGAAGGCGGAGCAGGCGTCCGGCCGGCAGCCCGAGGTCGACGTCGTCCGGCTCGGCGAGCTGGCACGGGACCAACTGCCCCGCATGGTCGGCCAACTGCCCGCGGTCAAACACGCGCTGACCCTGGTCACGGCGGAACTGCTGCGTGACCCGGCCCAGCGGGTATCGCTGCTCCTGGAGGAGCGGACCCCGCTCACCTGGCCGGACCGGTCCCAGGTGCCGCTGGTCTACCTCGGGCTCTTCCTGCTCTTCGGCTCCTGGCTGCCCCACGACTGGACGTTCGCCACGTACGACACCGTGGACAGCCACCCGCTGCTGCTGACGGCGGTCCCGCGCTGGGAGACGGACACGGCGGGCTCCGGTCCGCTGGCCCGCGTCATGGGCCGCACTCCGGACCGGCCCCGCTTCGAACTGGCGGCCGCCGCCGAGCTGGTGAAGCATCTCCTCGCGCACGCGCACCCGGAGGCGCACGCCGGCGTACCGCAGCTCGTCGAGGAACTGCCCGGCGGGGCGGCCCTGGACTGGGACCGGCGGCGTGTCCGGCTCCAGGAGATCCTGGACACCGACCACCCGACCGCGCGCACCGCCCGGGCCGTCCGGGACGCCGGCACGGCCCGCACCACGCGGCCCGAGCGCCACGGACCCGCCGACCGGACCGCGCCCGGCACCCCGGCGGCCCCGGTCTCCCCGGCCGACCGGGACGCACGGCAGCCGGATCACCCCCACCGGCCCGCCGAACCCGCCGGTCCCGGCGGCCCCGCCTGGGCCACCGGGACCGATGGCCGGGACTCGGCCACCTGGCGTGAAGGCCGGGACCGGGCACCCGGGACCGACGGGGGTGATCCGGCTGCCGGGACCGACGGTCGGGACCGGTCGGCCGGGACCGGTGGCAGGGGCCCGGCCGCGGGGCGTGAAGGGCGCGGCTGGGCACCCGGGGCCGATGGGCGGGACTGGCCGGCCGGGTCGGAGGGCCGGGACTCGGCCGCCGGACGCCGAGCCCGGGACTGGGCCGCCGGGACCGGTGGTTGGGACTCGGACACCTGGCGTGAAGGCCGGGACTCGGCCGCCGGAGGCGAAGCCCGGGACTGGGCCGCCGGGACCGAAGCCGCTGACGGGCCAGGCCGGGCCGCCCCGACCGAGGGCACCGACCGCATCGACGGCACCGACCGCATCGACGGCACCGACCGCATCGACGGCACCGACCGCATCGACGGGACCGCCGGCTTCCACGGGGCTGGCGGGGGCGCCCGCACCTACCGCCCGGACGAACGGGCCGCCGGGGCCGCCCCGGCCGGCCGCGGGGCCCAGCCCGGCGGGAACGACTGGAGCGGCCGGGAGCCCCACGACCCACCGGCCGGCCGGACCGGCAGCGGCACCCGGGCACCCCGGGCCGTGCAGGCGCCCTGGGAGGAGCACGACACCCGGACCCCCCAGGATCCCCGCGACGTCCGGGCCCGCGAGGGCGGCGACGACCGCTGGGACGGCCGCGACGGCCCGGACCGCAGGGAGGCCCGTGAAACCCCGGCCCCCGAGGCCGCCCGGGAGGAACACGAGGCCCAGCCTCCCCGGAATCCCCAGACCCCCCGGAGTCCCCAGGCCCCTCGTGACGACCGCGACGACCGCGACGCCCGGGCCACCCAGGCCGCCCGGACCGACTGGATCAGCCGTACCCACTGGACCGGTACGAGCCCCCAGGCGCCCGTACCGGAGAGGACGGAGCCGGGCCGGGCGCCGCAGCCGCGGCCCGGAGCGGGAGCGCCGCCCCCGCCGCCGCGACCGCCCCTGCTGCCCTCGCCGGCCGCCCGCCCCCCGGCCCAGCCGGACCTCCCGGCGGCCGGCACCCCCCAGCCCCCTTACCCGCCGCTCGCCTCCGACGCGGGCCGGCAGGCGGCGGTCCCGGGGAGCACGGCGGGCGCGGGGACGCAGGAGCTGCGCCGGGTGCTGCGCGACCACCGGCCCGGCGACGGCCTGCGGCGCAACACCCTGACGGCCGAACTGAGCAGACAGCCGGACGCGTTCCTCCTGGACGAGCTGCGCTCCGGTGAACTCCCGCAGGAATCGCTGGGCCTGGTGCTGACCGAACTGGGCAGGCCCGACCGCTACCGGGCGCGGAGCGAGGAGATGCATCACCAGCTGTTCCTGGAGGCGCTCCGCAAGCACCTGTACTTCGCCCCGCACGGCCCGGGCGCGGAACAGGTGTCACTGACCCAGATGACCGACCGGGCGGTCGAGCTGTTCCACTGGGCCGTCGCCCCGCGGGCCAGGACGGAGCACCCGGAGGAGCAGCGGGCGCTGCGCGAGCTGATGCACAGCATGAACCAGGCCCCGGGGGCCGCCGCGGGCAACTGGCTCAGCGGAGCGCTGCTCAAGCCCCCCGGCCGCCCGGTGCCCGACCTGCCGCCCGACCTGTGGCGCCAGGTCCTGGAGGACGTGCTCAAGCGGACCGGTGACGCCGCGGCGGACCCGGCGCCCTCGCAGCCCGTCCCGGGCGACACCCAGGCTCTGTCACGGTGGGCGCGCTGGGTGCTCGGCTGTCTCGCCGGGGCGGTGCTCACGATCGTCGTACTGGTGATCCTGCTGTTCGTCTGAGACGCGGCCGGGCCGGCGGCGGGGCGGAAGAAATTCCGTGGCGCCGGGGCGAGGACCTCTCTAGGGTGAGGGGCACATCAGGCGGGGGCCGTCGGCCGCCGCCGCCGGCCCGACGGGAAACAGGAGGTGTGACCCATGGCTGTCTCCGTGATGGGCGCTGCCCGCAACCACCGAAGCATCCACACCACCTCCGCGGTCTCCGGCTGACACACCTTTCTGATATGCCCGCACCCTTCGGCGCGGGCAGTCGGGGCCGCCCTTGTGAAGGGTTCCCCTTGTCTCTCCCCTCTTCTTCCGCGTCCTCTTCTTCCGCGTCCTCTTCTTCCGCGTCCTCTTCCTCCCCGCAGGCGCACCCGCTCGCCGCGTTCGGGTGGGACCAGGGCTGGGCGGCGGAGTTCGCCCCGTACGCCGAGCAGGGCCTGCTGGCCGGCCGGGTGCTGCGGGTCGACCGCGGGCAGTGCGACGTCGCCACCGCCGGCGGGGTGCTGCGCGCCGACACCGCCTTCGTCACCCCGCACGACCCGATGCGGGTGGTCTGCACCGGCGACTGGGTCGCCGTCGAACCCGGCGGCAACCCGCGCTACGTCCGCACGTACCTCCCGCGCCGCACCGCGTTCCTGCGCTCCACCTCCTCCAAGCGGTCCGAGGGGCAGATCCTCGCCGCCAACGTCGACCACGCCGTCGTCGCCGTCTCGCTGGCCGTCGAGGTCGACCTCGGCCGCATCGAGCGGTTCCTCGCACTGGCCTGGGAGTCGGGCGCCCAGCCGGTGGTCGTGCTGACCAAGGCCGACCTCGTACCCGACCCGGTGACACTGTCGTACCTCGTGCGGGACGTGGAGACGGCGGCGCCCGGGGTGCCCGTGCTGCCGGTCAGCGCGAGGACGGGTGACGGGCTCGACGCGCTCGTCGCCGCCGTCCGGGAAGGCACCTCCGTGCTGCTCGGCCAGTCCGGCGCCGGCAAGTCGACCCTCGCCAACGCGCTCTGCGGCGACGACGTGATGGAGGTGCAGGCCGCCCGGGACGTCGACGGCAAGGGCCGGCACACCACGACCACCCGCAACCTGATCGCCCTGCCCGGCGGCGGCGTACTGATCGACACACCGGGGCTGCGCGGGGTCGGACTGTGGGACGCCGAGAGCGGCGTCGGGCAGGTGTTCTCCGAGATCGAGGAACTGGCCGCCGGGTGCCGGTTCCACGACTGCGCCCACCTGCGCGAACCCGGCTGCGCGGTGCTCGCCGCGGTCGACGCGGGCGACCTGCCCGAGCGACGGCTGGAGAGCTACCGCAAACTGCTGCGCGAGAACCAGCGGATCGTCGCCAAGACCGACGCGCGGCTGCGCGCGGAGATACGGCGCGACTGGAAGCGCAAGGGCTCCGAGGGCCGGGCCGCCATGGAGGCGAAACGAGGCCGCTGGGCGTAGCGGCCGGGGCCCGGGGCCGCCCGCCCGGCCGTCGGCGGCGCGGCGGCCCCAGGCCCGTGTCCGATTTCCGCCAGCACCACCCGGGCCGCGGGCGGACACTGGACAACGTGATGGACGAAGACACCAGGTACGAGGCGGTGCGCAGCCGGGACGGCCGGTTCGACGGCGAGTTCTTCTTCGCCGTCGAGACGACCGGCATCTACTGCCGTCCCAGTTGCCCGGCGGTCACCCCGAGACAGCACAACGTGCGGTACTTCGCCACGGCCGCCGCCGCCCAGGGCGCGGGCTTCCGGGCCTGCCGCCGGTGCCGGCCGGACGCGGTGCCCGGCTCCGCCGCCTGGAACGTACGGGCGGACGTCGTCGGCCGCGCCATGCGGCTGATCGGTGACGGGGTCATCGACCGGGAGGGCGTGGGCGGACTCGCCGCGCGGCTCGGATACAGCGCGCGGCAGGTGCAGCGGCAGCTCACCGCCGAGGTGGGTGCCGGGCCCGTCGCCCTCGCCCGCGCACAGCGCGCGCACACCGCACGCGTCCTGCTGCAGACCACGGACCTGCCGGTGACGCAGATCGCCTTCGCGGCCGGGTTCGCCAGCGTGCGCCAGTTCAACGACACGATCCGCGAGGTGTACGCGGCGACCCCGAGCGAACTGCGGGCCGCCGCGCCCCGCACCCGGCACCGCCGGGCCGCCGTGCCGGCCGCCGGGATACCGCTGCGGCTCGCCCACCGCGGGCCGTACCAGGCCGGGCCCGTCTTCGACCTGCTCCAGTGCGAGGCCGTGCCGGGCGTCGAGGAGGTGAGCGGCGCGGCGGGCGCACGGACCTACCGGCGCACCCTGCGGCTGCCCTACGGCACCGGGATCGTCGCCGTCGACGAGCGCCCCGGCGGACCGCGCACCGCCTCCGGCGCCCATCCGGGCGGCTGGCTGGAGGCCCGGCTGCACCTGACCGACCCCCGCGACCTCACGACGGCCGTGCAGCGGCTGCGGCGGCTGTTCGACCTCGACGCCGACCCGTACGCCGTCGACGACCGGCTCGGCGCCGATCCGCGGCTGGCCCCGCTGGTCGCGGCCCGCCCGGGGCTGCGCTCGCCGGGCGCCGCGGACCCGGAGGAGGCCGCGGTGCGGGTGCTGGTGGGCCCCGGGACGGCCGGCGAACTGGTACGGCGCTACGGCAAGCTGCTGGACGCGCCCTGCGGCACCCTCACCCACCTGTTCCCCGAACCCGCCGTGCTCGCCGGGGCGGAACCCGGGGGCACCCTGGGCGCGCTGGCCGCCGCCCTCGCCGACGGCACCCTGCGGCTGGACCCGGGCGCCGACCGCGACGAGGCGCACCGGGCGCTGCTGGCCCTGCCCGGCCTGGATGCCGCCACGGCCGCGGCCGTCCGCACCCGCGCCCTCGGCGACCCCGACGTGGCACCGCCCGGCGTGGCCGCCCCCGACAGCTGGCGCCCCTGGCGCTCGTACGCCCTGCACCACCTGCGTGCGGCGAAGGAGTTGGAGATCCGATGACCACCGATATGACCACCGATATGACCAACGGCAGCACCACCGGCAGCACCATCGGCACGACCAGCGACGTGCTCACCGGCATGACCACCGGTCCGACCGCTGGCATGACCACCGGGGCGACGGCCGAAGCGGCCGTGGAGGCGACGTACTGGATGCGGTGCGAAAGCCCCCTGGGGCCGCTGCTCCTCACCGCCGGCGCGGACGGCGCCCTCACCTCCCTGTCCGTGCCCGGCCAGAAGGGCGGCCGCACGGTGGGGGAGGGGTGGCGGCACGACCCGGGCCCCTTCCGTGCGGCCGAGGAGCAGCTGCGGGCCTACTTCGCCGGTGAACTCGAGGAGTTCGACCTGCCGATGCGCAGCCAGGGCACCGCGTTCCGGGAACGGGTGTGGGCCGCCCTCGGCACCGTCCCCTACGGCACGACCACGACGTACGGCGAGATCGCCGCCCGGATCGGCGCCTCCCGGGCCGCCGTCCGGGCCGTCGGCGGCGCCATCGGCGCCAACCCCCTCCTGGTGCTGCGCCCCTGCCACCGGGTGATCGGCGCGGACGGCTCGCTCACCGGCTATGCGGGCGGCCTGGAGCGGAAGGTGCGGCTGCTCGCCCTGGAGGGCGTGCCGCTGCCGTAGGCGCTGTCGCCGCCGGATTCCCGGCCGCCCCTCACCCCTCCTCCAGTCCCCAGCTGTGGATCCGCCGCGGATGGATGCGGATCACCTCCTCGCTGAACAGCGGGCCCAAGGTGTGGGGGCCGGTGAGGAGTTCGGCCTCGCCGCGGATGTCCACCCCCCTGACCCGCCACGGGTCGAGGCTGACGATGTCGTCGACGACCAGGGCGACCCTCGGGTTGTGCAGCAGGTTGCGCCACTTCTTCGTACGGCCCATCGCCGCGCCGCCGATCAGGAGGGTGCCGTCGTCCTGCGGGAAGAAGCCGACGGGGTTGGCCTGCGGCTGCCCCCGCGGGTCGACGGTGGCCAGCCTCCCCAGCCGCTGGGTCCTCAGATAGGCGCGTTCCGCATCGGTGAATTCGGTGTCGGCAGTCATGGCAGCAGCCAACCACTCCCGTGCGGCCGGTACGGCAGCCGCCCCGGGGCGTCGGCGGGGCGGGGCTCAGCCCTCGTGCCGTTCCCGGGCCACCCAGCCGCGTTCGTAGGCGTGCCAGCCCAGTTGCAGCCGGGTGGTCACACCGGTCAGCTCCATCAGCCGCTTCACCCGGCGCTGCACGGTCCGCAGGCCCAGGTCGAGCTGCTTGGCGACGCTCGCGTCCGTCAGACCGGCCAGCAGCAGGGACAGCACCTCCAGATCGGTGGTGTCGGGACCCTCCGGGCCCTGCTCACTGACCCCGGACGCGCCCAGCCGCAGCGGCAGCGCGCCCCGCCACACCGATTCGAACAGGCCCGACAGCAGCTCCAGCAGGCCGCTGGAGTGCACGACCAGCGCGGCGGGCTCGGCCATCCGGGACGTGAGGGGCACCATGGCCAGTGCCCGGTCCGCGATCACCAGTTTGGTCGGCACCTCGTCGACCACGCGGACCTGTTCGTCCCGGCCCAGGGCGGCGGTCAGCTCCGTGATGCCGTTCGGCAGGTCCAGCACCGCGCGCTCGACCACCACCCGGTAGCGCACTCCGCGGCCCGCCGCCTGCTCCTCGGCGTCGTTCTCCATGCCGGAGACGACCATCGGGTTGCCCGTGACCAGCGCGCACACCTCGTCGACGGCACCGAGCTGCAACTGCACGAAGCGCTGCGCGACCGCCGGGGCCCCGGTGACCACCTCGATCAGATCGTGCACCGAAGGCTCGGCCGCCGCCGCCCGGTACTCCTCCGCGAGCAGCGCGGCGGCCAGCTCCGCCTTCTCCAGCTCGTGCCGCTGCTGGGTGAGCAGCGCGCCGAGCGCCACTCCGGGCGGCGCGGCGACCCAGCGGCCCGGCCGGGCCGAGGACTGGGCCGCGAGGCCGTGCCGCTCCAGGCGGCGCAGGGCGCGCTCGGTGTCGCGCTCGCCGAGCATCAGCCGTCGCGCGAGATCGGGCACGTCGGCCGCGCCCACGGTCACCAGGGCCCGGTACGCCGACTCGTGTCTCTCGTCCAGCCCTATCGCTGCCAGCATCAGCTGCCGTTCCTCCCCTTCAGGCCCACGTCACCGACCAGCGGCGGGCCGGACGTGGCGGAAAGCGGCCACGGCGCAAACCCGCCGTCCGACATCATCGCCGTACCCATGGTCATCCTGACAAGGTGGCACCACCGAAGCGCCGACGGACGGCCCGGCCGGCCGGCCGCGGGCACGCGGCCTGCGCCGATGCGCGGGGCCACCGGCGTACGGCGGGCCGGACGCTCCTGCCGGGCGGTGCCCGGCGGGCCGCGCGCCCGGTCGCGCCCTGCCCGCCCGGGCGCCCCGGCCGCCGCGGCCCGCAGACGGGCGGGGGCGCGCGCAGGGCGCGGAGGCGGACGCGCGCGCCGGTGTGCGGGACGGGGGAGTTCCGGCCGCCGGCAACCCGGCCCGGTCCCGGCCCGGTCCCGCCCTGGACCCGGCTCCGGGGCCCACAGGCGCCGCCGGGCGGTTCTCCCGTGGGGGGTGGGACCGCCCGGCGGCATTGTTCCGCACGGGTGTACGAGGGTTCGTCCGGTGGGCCGTTCATGGTGCGCTCCGGTGCCGGATTTTCCGGATGCCCCGTTTTCATCCGGGCCGAGCGGTGGACAATCGAGGGCATGAGCCAGCAGGGGGGAAGGCCCACCGGTCATGAGGACGACTGGTGGCGGCAGTTGTACGACGACTCCACCGAGGACACGGGCCCCACGGCCGCGGCCGATTCCCTGGACGACCGTTTCGCCTCGGCGGCCGGCACGGTGGGCCGGGCACCGCGTACCGGACACCCCGGCCCCGGCCGGCCCGGGGACCGGCCGGAGGAGCGACCGGACGCCCCGGTCGGCAAGGACGAATCCCCGGTGCGCGAGGACTACGGCGTAGCTCCGGCGCACGAGGACTACGGCGAAGCTCCGGGGTACGAGGACTACGGTGAAGCCCCGGTGAGCGAGGGTGACGGCGAAGCCCCGGGGTACGACGGCTGGGACGGGCCCCCGGTGGACGACGGGGAGGAGGAGTGGATCCGGTTCGGCCGCCCGACGCCTTCGCCCGCGCCCCCACCACCCCCTCCGCCCAGCCCACCGTCGCCGCCTCCGCCCGTTGCCGGGGCTTCGCCGCCCGTCCCCGCTCCGCCACCGTCCCCGCGCCCGGAACGGGAACCCGCCCCGGCCCCGCGGCCGGTAGCCGAATCCGCCCGGCCCCCGGCCCCGCGCCCGCCGGAAGCGGCCGAGGCCCCCAGGGACACCCCGCCCCCGTCGTGGCAGCGAGCCCCCTGGGAACCCCCGCCGTCCGTCCCGCCCGGTCCGAAGACGTTCCCGCCGGGCCCCGACGGTCCACCTGGCCCGGCCTCCCCGCCCGGCCCGCCCGGAGGGTCCCGTCCGAGCGGCCCGGAGACCTCCCCCGCGTCCGGCGACGGCCCGGCGGACCACTGCCCGCCGCCCCTCGCCGTCACCCACGTGGGTTCCGGGCCGCCCACCTACGAAGCGGAGCCCACCGCGCTCCCGCTCGCCGATCCCGAGGCGCTCGACGACCTCGTGCCGGACACGGTCCTGGACGGCGCCGGGTACGGGGCCTGCACCCTGCGGGCCGTCTCCGTCCGGGGGGACTCGCCGCGCTACCGGGGCGAGCCGCGCCGGGACGCGTTGCTCACCGCCCGCTTCGGCGCCGGTGAGCAGGCGCTGGTCCTCGTGGCGATGGCCACCGGGGCCCGCGCCAGACCGGGCGCCCACCGGGCGGCGGCCGAGGCGTGCCAGTGGATCGCGCGCGCCGTCGGCCGCAGCCACGTCCGGCTGGCCGAGGACATCCGGGCGGCGCGGCGCGGCGAACTGAAGTCCGGCCTGCACCGCCTCACCGACCGCAGCCTCGGCAGACTCCGGGCGAGCGCCGCGGAGCTGGGCGTCGCCCCCGAGGAGTACACGGCCACGCTGCGCTGCCTGCTGCTGCCCGCCGACCCCGCCTGCCGTACGCGGGTCTTCTTCGGAGCCGGAGGGGGCGGACTGTTCAGACTGCGCGACGGCACCTGGCAGGACATCGAGCCCCGCGGCGCCGGGCCCCGCGGCACCGAGCCCCGGAACGGCGCTCCCGGTGCCGCCGGACGGCCCCCGCGACAGCCCGGTCCGTCCCGGCCGCCCGCCTCGGCCGGGGCCCCGCGGGGCGAGCGGCTCACGATGGACCCGGGCCTTCCCGTCCGGCCGGTCCCGCGGGACCCGGCCCCGGGTACGGACGCCGGGCCGGAACCGCCTCACGAACCCTTCCGCTTCCGTGCCTGTGTAGCCCGGCCGGGTGACACCCTCCTGATGTGCACCGCCGGCCTCGCCGAGCCCCTGCGCGGCGAGGAGGAACTGTGCGCGCACCTCGCCCGCCGGTGGTCCGGTCCCCTCCCGCCCGGCCTCGCCGCCTTCCTCGCGGACGCCCAGGTACGGGTCAAGGGCTACGCGGACGACCGTACGGCCGCCGCCGTTTGGGAGGCGTGAGCGGCGGGGCTGTGAATTCATGGACCCAGGAGTCCGCACCGGCCGGCAGCGGCAGGCGAGCAGGCGGAGCGGCCGCGGGGCAGCCGCGGCCGCCGGCCGGAGACCGAAGGGTACCGGGAGCATGGCCAAGCAGAACGTCGCAGAGCAGTTCGTCGACATCCTCGTCCGCGCCGGGGTCAGACGCCTGTACGGCGTCGTCGGGGACAGCCTCAACCCGGTCGTCGACGCGGTCCGCCGCAACGCCGCCATCGACTGGATCCACGTGCGCCACGAGGAGACGGCCGCGTTCGCGGCCGGGGCCGAGGCGCAGATCACCGGGAAGCTGGCGGCCTGCGCCGGCTCCTGCGGTCCCGGCAACCTGCACCTCGTCAACGGCCTGTACGACGCCCACCGCTCCATGGCCCCGGTCCTCGCGCTCGCCTCGCACATCCCCTCCAGCGAGATCGGGCTCGGCTACTTCCAGGAGACCCACCCCGACCGGCTGTTCCAGGAGTGCAGCCACTACAGCGAGCTGATCTCCAGCCCGAAGCAGATGCCCCGGCTGCTGGACACGGCCATCCAGCACGCGGTGGGCCGCAGCGGGGTCAGTGTCGTCACGCTGCCCGGTGACATCGCGGCCGAGCCGGCCCCGGAGAAGGCCGCCGAGACCGCCATCGTCACCTCCCGCCCCACGGTCCGGCCCGGTGACGCGGAGATCGACCGGCTGGTCCGGATGATCGACGAGGCCGGCAAGGTCACCCTGTTCTGCGGCAGCGGCACGGCGGGCGCGCACGCGGAGGTGATGGAGTTCGCCGGGCGGATCAAGTCACCGGTCGGGCACGCCCTGCGCGGCAAGGAGTGGATCCAGTACGACAACCCGTACGACGTCGGGATGAGCGGGCTGCTCGGCTACGGCGCCGCCTACGAGGCCACCCACGAGTGCGACCTGCTGCTCCTGCTCGGCACGGACTTCCCGTACAACGCGTTCCTGCCCGACGACGTGAAGATCGCCCAGGTCGACGTGCGGCCCGAGGTGCTGGGCCGCCGGTCCAAGCTGGACCTGGCGGTGTGGGGCGACGTGAAGGAGACGCTGCGCTGCCTGATCCCGCGGGTGAAGGAGAAGAAGAACCGCCGCTTCCTCGACCGGATGCTCAAGAAGCACGCGGACGCCCTGGAGGGGGTGGTCAAGGCGTACACGCGCAAGGTCGACAAGCACATCCCGGTCCATCCCGAGTACGTGGCGGCCGTGCTCGACGAAGCAGCCGACGACGACGCCGTGTTCACCATCGACACCGGCATGTGCAACGTCTGGGGCGCCCGCTACATCTCGCCGAACGGACGCCGCCGGATCATCGGCTCCTTCTCGCACGGCTCGATGGCGAACGCGCTGCCGATGGCGATCGGCGCCCAGTTCACCGACCGGAACCGGCAGGTCGTCGCCATGTCCGGGGACGGCGGTTTCTCCATGCTGATGGGGGACTTCCTGACCCTGGTCCAGTACGACCTGCCGGTGAAGGTCGTCCTGTTCAACAACTCCTCGCTCGGCATGGTGGAGCTGGAGATGCTGGTCGCGGGCCTGCCGTCGTACGGCACCACGAACAAGAACCCGGACTTCGCCGCCGTCGCCCGTGCCTGCGGCGCCCACGGCGTGCGGGTGGAGAAGCCGAAGGACCTGCCCGGGGCGCTGAAGGAGGCCTTCCAGCACAAGGGACCGGCGCTGGTGGACGTCGTCACCGACCCCAACGCCCTGTCCATCCCGCCGAAGATCAGCGCCGAGATGGTGTCCGGCTTCGCCCTGTCCGCGTCCAAGATCGTGCTGGACGGCGGGGTGGGACGGATGGTGCAGATGGCCCGGTCCAACCTGCGCAACGTGCCGCGGCCGTGAGGACGCGCACGGACCGGGCGCCCGGGAAAGGGCGCCGGGGCGCGCGGAAAGCGTCGTACTCCGGCCAAGTTCGGGGTGCGCGGGGCGGCCGGCCGTACGCGTGCCGTACGTCCGGCGCGCGGGTGCCGTACGCGCTCCGTACGCCCGGGGTACGTCCGCCGTACGGCCGGCGACGTACCCGGGGCGCCGACGGCGGCGCGTCCGGGGTCCCGGCGGGCCCGGACGTCCCGGCCCCCGCGGGCGTCCGGCGGCGCGGCGGCCCCTCGCGCGCCGGTGGGGCCGTGGCCGAACCCTTGGTCGCCGAAGATCCGGCAGGACTGCCGCGGATTCCGCTGGGCATGGATCCCCGTGAACGTGTTCGAGCTGGAGGGGAACCGACATCGGCACGCGGGCGGGGGAGATGAAGAGTCAGACGCGAGGGAGCGGTCCCGTGACCACAGGGGCCTCCTCGGTGAGGACGGTGGAGGACGAGACCGACGGGGCGGCGGCAAGGGCGTCGGGGCCCCAGCTCAGACGCCGGCTGGGCCGGGCGGACCTGCGGGCGGTGCCCGAGGCGCGCCGGGCCCTGCGCGAGCTGCTGCACCGCTGGGGACCCGGGGAACGGTCGGAGGTCGCCGAACTGCTCACCAGCGAGCTGGTGACCAACGCCCTCGTCCACACGGACGACGACGCGATCCTGACGGCCACGGTCTCACCGAGCGGACTGCGCGTGGAGGTACGGGACTTCGTGGCCCGCGGACCACGTCCGCGGGTGCCGGCCGCCGCCGAGGACACGAACGGCAGGGGGCTGTTCCTCATCGAGTCGCTCGCGGACGACTGGGGCGTGTGCGCGCACGAGGTCGGCAAGTCCGTGTGGTTCGAACTGGGCGCGCAGCAGGCGGCGTGAGGCGGCGGGAGTGAGAAGAGGGGAGGGCGGAGAAGGTCTCCCTTCTCCGCCCTCCCCTCGGCCTCACGCCGCCTGGGGCCTCGCGGCCCCGGGCACCGTCGGCCTAGCCGAACTGCTGCTCGAGATCCTTGAGCTTGCGCTCCAGCGAGTCCAGGCGCGGCAGGGCCTGGGTGTCGTCCTCGGCGGTGAGGTCGACCGTGAGGGCGTCAGCGCCCTTGCGGACGGGCTGCAGCGAGGGACGGGCGCGTACCGGCAGCGGTTCCGCCGATATGGCAGGCTCCGCGGTGACCTGCGAGGAGCCGCGCTCCAGGGCCTGTGCCTCGCCCTGCCGGCCGCCCCGGCCGGCGAAGCCGCGGTGGCCCCGGCTGATCGCCTTGAGCTGGGCGCGCTCCACCCGGTCGTGCTCGCGCCGCAGACGGCGGTTCTGCTCCTTCTGCCGGGCGTCCTCGCGGACCTCCTCGACGGCCTCGTCCAGGCTGCGCACGTTCTCCAGGAGCATCAGCGACCAGGCGCGGTAGGTCTCCCGGGGGGCCCGCAGCCAGCGCACGATGCGGATCTGCGGCAGCGGACGCGGCACCAGGCCCTGCTCGCGCAGCGCGGCCCGGCGGGTCTGCTTCAGGGCGCGGTCGAAGAGGACCGCGGCCGACAGGGACATGCCGGCGAAGAACTGGGGCGCGCCCGCGTGGTCGACACCCCTGGGCGCGTGCACCCAGTTGAACCAGGCCGCGGCGGCGGCGAACATCCACACCAGTATCCGGGAGCCGAGGGCCGCGTCACCGTGGCTGGCCTCGCGCACCGCGAGCACGGAGCAGAACATGGCCGCGCCGTCCAGGCCGAACGGCACCAGGTACTGCCAGCCGTCGGTCAGGCCGAGGTTCTGCTCGCCGAAGCCGACCAGGCCGTGGAAGGAGAGCGCCGCGGCGACCGCGGCACAGCAGAACAGCAGGATGTAGGAGGCGGTGCCGTAGACGGCCTCCTTGCGCCTGCGGCGCTCCTCGCTGCGCTCCCACGAGTCGTCGGTGCTCGTGCTCCCGTTGGACCGCTTGCCGCGCGCGAGCACCGCCACCGCCGCCAGCACGCCCAGGAGCAGTACGGCGCCCGGAAGCAACCAGTTCAGCGATATGTCGGTCAGTCTCATCTGGGGTCCCTTGCATGGGGATAGGGCGTGACGCCCGCCATAGTGGCCCAATCCCAGCGGCCCTCAGAGGGTTTCGGGGCAAGAGGCCGCCAAGGAGGTGCAAGGGGATGCCCGCGGACGGCGTTCTGCTCGAACTGCCGCATGAGGGGCGGGAGTTGAGTTCGAATAAGACTACCCGTACGAGTGGTTCCGCGGAAAGTTCCCGCGGCGGGTGAGGGAGTTGTGAACTTCCTGTCGCCGCCGCACCCGTGAGGGCGCCCCATTCGCGGACGATCTTACGGGACGTACGGCGGTCCGCCGGACCGGGCGACGGGGTGACGGGAGGTCAGGCCGCGGCCGTGGCGGTCAGTTTGGTGATCCGGTCGGCGTCGCAGGTGCGCGGACACGTGGCGCAGGTGTCCTCGGGGCGCACCGTGTAGAACATGCAGCAGCTCGCCCGGTCGCGGGTGGGCAGCGCCTCGCCGTCCGGGCCGGTCAGCTCGCGGAAGGCCGCCGAGCCGACGTAGGGGCGGGTGGCGCCGGGGAGCAGCAGTTCCAGCTCGTGCCGCGCCCGCTCCTGCTCGCCGAGCAGATGGGCGACGTACCACAGGCCCTCGACCACCTCGTCGGTCGCCATGCCCCACAGGGCCCGGCCGCGCCGCCGCATGCGGGGGCCGAAGCCGGTGAGGACCGGGTCCAGGTGTTCGGCGACGGCCGCGCGCACCTCGGCGCGCAGGGCCTCCTCGCCGGGTACGACGCGGGCGCCGGGCAGCGCGGCCGCCGGGTCGTCCGGCAGGCAGGCGAAGGAGACCGGACGCACCGTCATGCGGCCGGCGGCGCGGTCGTACCAGACGTGCGTCACGGGCAGCCGCGGCACGCGGCGGTGCAGGAACCAGGGGACGGTGAACAGCAGGCAGGCCGGCCAGGCGTACCGGTGCAGTCCGAAGCTCGCCACGACGTCGGGGCGGGCCCGGGTGCCGTAGTCGCGCAGGACCTGCGCCTCGTCCCAGGCCAGGAACGCCTCCAGGCCGGGGCCGCCCTCGGCGAGGGCGGCGGCCTGCACCCCGGCGCCACCCGGCGGGACCCCGTCCGCCGGGCGGGTCTCCGTCACCGTGAGGCCGGGGAAGACCTCGGTGAGGCGGGCATAGGCGTCCGCCACGGCCGAAGCGAGCAGGGGCATGCCGAACCGCCGATCCACGTCCGAAGGTGCGTTTTCAGGTAAGCCTTACCTTACTCGACGTCGACGGAATGTGAACCCCTGGCCAGTTGCGCCGTAAGGTGCTTGACGGACGGACAGCAACCCGTCGTAATGACCCCAAGCACCCCCAAGCCCGGAGGAGCACCGTGAAGCAGGGCGCGCAGGACTCCGCCGCGGCCGAGGGGGCCGCCGGGCCCGTTCCGCGGCCCCGGCCGCAGGCCGCCGCCGTCCGCGCCCCCCTCCTGCCGCGCGCCGCGCAGCCGTCCTCGCCCCGGCCGCCGCGGGCCCGCCCGGAAAGCGGGCCCGAGCCGCGCCCGGACCGCGAGGCGGAGGGTGCCCGGCCGGCCCACCGGGAGCCCGGCCCCGCGCCGTCCGCGCGCCCGCGCCCGGAGGACGGCCCGGCCGGGCCGGGGCCCGGCGCGACCGCGGCGCTCGCCGGTGACGGCCGGCGGCAGCCCGGGGACCGGGGCCCTCGCACCGCCCCCTCCGGGCCGGAGGCCGACGCGGACGCCGCGGCGCCGGCTGCCCCCGGCCCGTGGACACGGCGGGAGCACGACACCCCGCCGGACGACGGCGCCATCCGCGGCGAGCACCCGCACGGCGAAGGGCCCGACCCGCACCCCCGCGCCCCGGTACGGCGCTCCTCCGTGCGCGGTCAGGTCCTCGACGCCCTGCGCACCGCGCTCGTCACGGGTGAACTGCGGCCGGGCGGGATCTACTCCGCGCCCGCGCTCGGCGAACGGTTCGGGGTCTCCGCGACCCCGGTGCGCGAGGCCATGCAGCAGCTCGCGCTGGAGGGCGCCGTCGAGGTCGTCCCGAACCGCGGCTTCCGGGTCGTCGAACGCGGCGCCCGGGAACTGGCCGAACTGGCCGAGGTGCGGGCCCTGATCGAGGTCCCCGTGCTGCTGCGGCTGGCCCGCACCGTGCCCGCCGAGCGCTGGGCCGCGCTGCGCCCGCTCGCCGAGGCCACCGTCCGGGCGGCGTCCTCCGGCTGCCGGGCCGCCTACGCCGAGGCCGACCGCGCCTTCCACGGCGCGATGCTGGCGCTCTCCGGCAACGAGCAGATGGTGCGGGTCGCCGAGGACCTGCACCGGCGGGCCCAGTGGCCGCTGACGGGCGTCCTGGGCCGCGCCGCGCGCGCGGGTCTGGTGGCCGAGGCGGCGCAGCACGCGGCACTCCTTGACGCGCTGATCGCCCGCGACACGGAGACGGTGGGCGCGCTGCTGGCCGGCCACTTCACCGCCACGCTCTGACCGTCCGTCCCGCCCGCCGCGACCCGGACGCCCCGCCCCGCCGCACGCGAAAGCTCCCCGGCACCTGCGGCACCGTCACGCCGTGGCCGCCCCCGGCGGTGCGAGCTGGCGGGTGAGCCAGGTGGGGACCCCGCCGAGGAGACGGAACAGGCGGCGGGCCTCCTCGCGGAGGCGGGAGGCCTCCGGTTCCTCCTCGGTGTCGGCCAGGGACACCAGCGCGGGGGCCGTGCCGACGAGGTAGCCCAGTTCCTCGCGGATGCGCAGGGACTCGGCGAAGCCGTGCCGCGCCTCCGCCAACTCGCCCTCGCGCAGGGCGAGTCCGGCCAGATGGCGCCAGGTGAAGGAGAGCAGCAGCGGGTCGGGGCGGGCGGTGGCGCCCGCGTGGGCGCGGCGGTAGGCGGCGCGTGCGGCCTGCGCGGAACGGGTCAGGTTCTCCGCGATCAGCCCGCGCCGGAAGTCCAGCAGGGCCCGCCCCGGCGCCCCCGGCGCGATCAGCGCCGCGGCGCGGCCCAGCGCCGAGCGCGCCTCGTCGGCGCGGTCCCGTACGCCGTGCAGGGTCGCCGCGTAGGCCAAGTACCCGCGTTCACAAGCGGCGGCGCCGCGCTCCTCGTCGGAGTGGGCCAGCGCCTCCGCGGTGCGCAGCGCGTCCTCGGCCTCCTCCCAGCCCGCCTCGGTGTACAGGCAGCGTTCCACCAGCAGCGCGGTGCGCTGCAGCGCGGCGGCGGCGGTGGCCGCCGGCAGCAGTGCCGCCGCGTCGGCCCAGCACGCGCGTGAGCGCAGCCGCCATACCGCGGTCTGGAGTGGATCGTCACCAGCGGTCGTTCCGTTACCAGACATGGCGGTATGCGCCACGTTGCCCTCCCCGAGCACGCCTTCGAGCCTTGAGTGGTGGCCGCATCTCAGCACGGATCCGGCGGCCCGGCCAAGGGGGCGGGTGAAGGATTTCACAAAGTCGTGGGACGGCGGACGGCCCGTCGCCGCACCGCCTGCGTCCCCGCTGACCTCAGCTCATGCGCAGGGCCAGGAAGAAGTCCAGCTTGTCCTCCAGGCGCGACAGGTCGCGTCCCGTCAACTGCTCGATCCGCCCGACCCGGTAGCGCAGCGTGTTGACGTGCAGGTGGAGGCGGGTCGCGCAGCGGGTCCAGGAGCCGTCGCAGTCGAGGAACGCCTCCAGGGTCGGGATCAGTTCCGCGCGGTGCCGGCGGTCGTAGTCGCGCAGCGGGTCCAGCAGTCGCGCGGTGAAGGCGCGGCGCACGTCGTCGGGGACGAAGGGGAGCAGCAGCACGTGCGAGGCCAGCTCCTGGTGGCCGGCGGCGCAGACCCGGCCGGGGCGGGCCGCCGCGACGCGCCGGGCGTGCCGCGCCTCCTCCAGCGCCCCGCGCAGGCCCTCCGCCGAGTGCACGGCCGCGCTGACGCCGAGGGTGAGCCGCCCGTCGCCGTCCAGACCGGCGGCCAGCGGGTCGTGCACGGACCGCAGCAGCGCGTCGGCGAGGATCCCGCCCTCGGGGCCGTCGTGCTCGGTGGAGACCGCCGGGAGCGGCACCAGGGCGATCGCCTCGTCGTCCCAGTGCGCGACGGCTATCCGGTCCGAGGGCTCGGTGCCGGTGCTCTGCGGGTCGGCGAGGATCTCCTCCAGGAGCGACTGGGCGACGGCGCCGCTGCCGCCCGGTCCGGCGTCCCACTCGACGCGGGCCACGACCACCTGCCAGTGCGGGGCCGAGCCGAGGCCGGGCAGCAGCACCGGCGCCGCGACCCGCAGCCGGGCGGCGATCTCGGCGGGCGGCGCGCCGCTCTGCACCAGCTCCAGCACCTCCTGCGCGAGCCGCCTGCGCACCGTGCGCGCCGCGTCCCGCCGGTCCCGCTCGACGGCGATCAGCTGGGTGACCCCCTGCAGCAGGTCGAGCCGTTCCTCGGGCCAGTCGCCCGCGTCCGCCTCGACGGCCAGCAGCCAGTCCGACAGTCCCGTCTCGCGCACGTCGCGCCCGGCCCGCGGGGAGCGGGCGCCGCTGCGGACCGGGAAGAGCGAGTACGTCGTGCCGTCCAGGGTGATCCGGTGCGGGCCGCGCCGGGCGGTCCGGCCCGCCGCCAGGTGCTCGGCGGCCAGCCGCCCGCAGGCCGGGGCGGACAGCGCCGGGCCGCCCGCCTTGGGGCCGGCGATCAGCCGCCCGGTGGGGGAGAGCAGCCAGGCGCGCAGGTCCAGGTCGGAACCGAGCAGGTCCAGGACCACGTCCGGGCCGCCGCCGGCCGGGCCGGAGGTCATCATGCGGCGGTGCCGGTCCACCACGGCGGCCAGGTCACCGGCCCGCTCGCCGGACACCTGCCGCACCACGTGCTCGGTGATCGTCGCGAACGCCACCGACTCGTGCACCGCGAACAGGGGCAGCCGGTGCCGGGCACAGGCCACCACCAGGTCCTCGGGCACCGCGCCCAGCTCGGCCTCGCCGGCGGCCAGCGCGGCGACCCCCGCCTGCACGAGGATCCGCACGAAGGGCTCCGCGTCGGCGGCGTCCCGGCGCCAGGCCAGACCGGTCAGCACCAGCTCGCCCCCGGAGAGGTAGCGGCTCGGATCACGCAGGTCGGTGGTCATGACCCCGCGGACGGTCCGGTCCAGCTCGTCCTCGCCGCCGAGCAGCTTCAGGCCCAGCGCATCGGTGTCCAGCAGTGCGCGCAGCCGCATGTCTCGTCGCCGCCGTTCTTGTCTCGAAATCTATGATGAATCTTGTGGCGAGAGGCCCGGTCCCGTGGCCGGCCGGCGACTTCGCCGGTGGCGGGGCCCTGCCGGGCCGTGACCTCTGTTTCCCGGGGGAAGCGAAGAGGCGGGTGACGACCTTCGTTCATACGAATCTACAAGATGCGTGGCGCGGCCAGCCAAACCCTTCATGGTTTCGGTGACTGACCCCGCCGGAGCACTCGGTTGTGTACTGACTCCACTCCACGTGAACAGCACATGAACGAGCCTGGCCCGCCGCACACGGATTGGCTCAATCTGTACGACCCTCCGAGACGAAGAAGAGAGCCGGTCATGGACTTCCTTCGCCCCGCCAGCTGGGAGGAGGCGCTCGCCGCGAAGGCCGAGCACCCCACCGCTGTGCCGATTGCGGGTGGCACCGATGTGATGGTCGAGATCAACTTCGACCACCGCCGGCCCGAGTACCTCCTCGACCTCAACCGCGTCGGCGACCTCTACGAGTGGGAGGTCGGCGAGGACAGCGTGCGGCTGGGCGCCTCGGTGCCGTACTCGAAGATCATGGAACAGCTCCGTGCCGAGCTGCCCGGCCTGGCGCTCGCCTCGCACACGGTCGCCTCCCCGCAGATCCGCAACCGCGGCGGCGTCGGCGGCAACCTCGGCACGGCCTCTCCCGCCGGTGACGCCCACCCCGCCCTGCTCGCCGCGGGCGCCGAGGTCGAGGCGGAGTCGGTGCGCGGCACCCGCCGCATCCCGATCGACGCGTTCTACACCGGCGTCAAGCGCAACGCGCTCGCCCCGGACGAGCTGATCCGCGCCGTGCACATCAAGAAGGCCGACGGCCCGCAGCAGTACTCGAAGGTCGGCACCCGCAACGCGATGGTCATCGCGGTGTGCGCCTTCGGTCTCGCGCTGCACCCCGAGACCCGCACGGTCCGCACCGGCATCGGTTCGGCCGCCCCCACCCCGGTCCGCGCCCAGGCGGCCGAGGAGTTCCTGAACGCGGCCCTCGACGAGGGCGGCTTCTGGGACAACGGCAAGATCATCACCCCGTCGGTCGCCAAGCAGTTCGCCGAGCTGTGCTCCGCCGCCTGCAACCCGATCGACGACGTCCGGGGCACCGCGAGCTACCGCCGCCACGCGGTCGGCGTGATGGCCCGCCGGACACTCACCTGGACCTGGGAGTCGTACCGCGGCGCCCGCCGCACCACCGAGGGAGCTGCGTGATGCGCGTCAACTTCACCGTCAACGGACGTCCCCAGGAGGCCGACGACGTCTGGGAGGGCGAGTCCCTCCTGTACGTCCTGCGCGAGCGCCTGGGCCTGCCCGGCTCGAAGAACGCCTGCGAGCAGGGCGAGTGCGGGTCCTGCACGGTGCGCCTGGACGGCGTGCCGGTGTGTTCCTGCCTGGTCGCCGCCGGGCAGGCCGAGGGCCGCGAGGTCGTGACCGTCGAGGGCCTGGCCGACTTCGCCCGGCAGCGGGCCGAGGGCGGCTGCGCGAGCGGCGCCTGCGGCTCCGCCGAGCCGTCCGCGTCCTCGGGCACGACGCTCGACGGTGCCAAGCGGTGGCGGGCGCAGGGCACCGACTCGCAGACCGGCGAGGGCACCGAACTGTCCCCCGTCCAGCAGGCGTTCATCGACGCCGGCGCCGTCCAGTGCGGCTTCTGCACGCCCGGCCTGCTGGTCGCCGCCGACGAGATGCTGGAACGCAACCCGAACCCGACCGACGCGGACATCCGCGAGGCGCTGTCGGGCAACCTGTGCCGCTGCACGGGCTACGAGAAGATCATGGACGCGGTCCGCCTGGCGGCCGCCCGCCAGTCCGAGGGGGTCTGAGCATGACCACGGCCAACGGTGCTCCCACCAAAATCACCCAGGGCTACCGGACCAAGGGCGGCATCGGCGAGTCCACGCTCCGCCCCGACGGCACCCTCAAGGTCACCGGCGAGTTCGCGTACTCGTCCGACATGTGGCACGAGGACATGCTCTGGGGCCAGATCCTGCGCTCCACCGTCGCGCACGCCGAGATCGTCTCGATCGACACCTCCGAGGCCCTCGCCATGGCCGGCGTGTACGCGGTGATGACCTACGACGACCTGCCCGCCGAGGTGAAGCACTACGGCCTGGAGATCCAGGACACGCCCGTGCTCGCCCACGGCAAGGTGCGCCACCACGGCGAACCGGTCGCCATCGTCGCCGCCGACCACCCGGAGACGGCGCGCCGCGCCGCCGCCAAGATCAAGGTGGACTACAGGGAGCTGCCCGTCATCACCGACGAGGCCTCCGCCACCGCGCCCGGCGCGATCCTCGTCCACGAGAGGCGCGACGACCACCACGCCGGGCACGTCCCGCACCCCAACATCGTCCACCGCCAGCCGATCGTCCGCGGCAACGCCGACGAGGCCGCGAAGAGGGCCGACTTCATCGTCGAGGGCGACTACTACTTCGGCATGCAGGACCAGGCCTTCCTCGGCCCCGAGTCCGGCCTGGCCGTGCCCGAGGAGGACGGCGGCGTCCACCTCTACATCGCCACCCAGTGGCTCCACTCCGACCTGCGCCAGATCGCGCCCGTCCTCGGCCTGCCCGAGGACAAGGTGCGCATGACCCTGGCCGGCGTCGGCGGCGCCTTCGGCGGGCGCGAGGACCTGTCGATGCAGATCCACGCCTGCCTGCTGGCCCTGCGCACCGGCAAGCCCGTCAAGATCGTCTACAACCGGTTCGAGTCCTTCTTCGGGCACGTGCACCGCCACCCGGCCCGGCTCCACTACGAGCACGGCGCCACCAAGGACGGCAAGCTCACCCACATGAAGTGCCGGATCGTCCTGGACGGCGGCGCCTACGCCTCCGCCTCCCCGGCGGTCGTCGGCAACGCCGCCTCGCTGTCGGCGGGACCGTACGTCATCGACGACGTGGACATCGAGGCCCTGGCCCTCTACTCCAACAACCCGCCGTGCGGCGCCATGCGCGGCTTCGGCGCGGTGCAGGCCTGCTTCGCCTACGAGGCCCAGATGGACAAGCTCGCCGACAAGGTGGGCATGGACCGGGTGGAGTTCCGCCGGCTCAACGCCATGGAGCAGGGCACGATCATGCCGACCGGGCAGCCGGTCGACTCCCCGGCGCCGGTCGCCGAACTGCTGCGCCGCGTCAAGGCGATGCCGCTGCCGCCCGAGCGCCAGTGGGAGTCCAGCGAGGGCTCGGACGTACGGCAGCTGCCCGGCGGCCTGTCCAACACCACGCACGGCGAGGGCGTCGTCCGCGGTGTCGGGTACGCCGTCGGCATCAAGAACGTCGGCTTCTCCGAGGGCTTCGACGACTACTCCACCGCCAAGGTGCGCATGGAGGTCGTCGCCGGTGAGCCGGTCGCCACCGTGCACACGGCGATGGCGGAGGTCGGCCAGGGCGGTGTCACCGTGCACGCGCAGATCGCCCGCACCGAACTGGGCGTCACCCAGGTGACCATCCACCCGGCCGACACCCAGGTCGGTTCGGCGGGTTCGACCTCGGCCTCCCGGCAGACGTACGTCACCGGCGGCGCCGTCAAGAACTCCTGCGAACTCGTGCGTGAGCGGGTCCTGGAGATCGGCCGGCGCAAGTTCGGCTCCTACCACCCCGCGTGGGCCACCGCCGAACTCCTGCTGGAGGGCGGCAAGGTCGTCACCGACGGCGGCGAGGTCCTCGCCGACCTGGTGGACGTCCTGGAGGACGAGGCCGTCGAGGTCGAGGCGGAGTGGCGGCACCGGCCGACCGAGCCCTTCGACCTGCGCACCGGACAGGGCAACGGCCACGTCCAGTACTCCTTCGCCGCGCACCGCGCCGTCGTCGAGGTCGACACCGAACTCGGCCTGGTGAAGGTCGTCGAACTGGCCTGCGCGCAGGACGTCGGCAAGGCGCTCAACCCGCTCTCCGTCATCGGGCAGATCCAGGGCGGCACCACCCAGGGCCTGGGCATCGCCATCATGGAGGAGATCATCGTCGACCCGAAGACGGCGAAGGTCAGGAACCCCTCCTTCACGGACTACCTGCTCCCCACCATCCTCGACACGCCGACCATCCCGGTCGACGTGCTCGAACTCGCCGACGACCACGCCCCCTACGGGCTGCGCGGCATCGGCGAGGCCCCCACCCTGTCCTCCACCCCGGCCGTCCTCGCGGCGATCCGGAACGCGACCGGGCTGGAACTCCCCCGCACGCCGGTCCGGCCGGAGCACCTCACCGGCAAGGCGTAACACTCCCGGACCGGCCGGCCGGGCCCACGGGTTCCGGCCGGCCCGGACGGGAGGAACGGCAGACCCTCCGGGCGGCGCACCGCAACGTCACACCTTCCGCGCCGCCCGGAACACTCCCCCCCCCAGCTCTTCGAGATCCGCTCCGCTCGCGGCCCTTGAAGTACCAGCAACGAGGTTCGTCTCGGGCCGTCCCCCGGGCCGTCCATTCCCAAATCCCGTGCCCAGGAAGGGTTTTCACGGGTGTCCCTATGAACCTTGGGAGTTGGCCCCATGACCCAGCAGTCAGTGGAGCCGAGGACCGCCGCCGAAGACGCGGGCGCGGGCAGCCGCGTCCCGGCGGGACGGTCCTGGCTCGACCGGTACTTCCACATATCCCGGCGGGGATCCACGGTCGCGCGTGAGGTGCGCGGCGGCGTCACGACCTTCATGGCGATGGCGTACATCCTGCTGCTCAACCCCGTCATCCTCTCCGGCAAGGACGTCGCCGGGGACATACTCGGCCAGAAGGCCCTGATCACCGCGACGGCGCTCGGCGCGGCGTTCACCACCCTGCTCATGGGCTTCGTCGGCAAGGTGCCCCTCGCCCTCGCCGCCGGCCTGTCCGTGTCCGGGGTCATCTCCGCCCAGGTCGTGCCGAACATGACGTGGCCGCAGGCCATGGGCATGTGCGTGGCCTACGGCGTGGTGATCATGCTGCTGGTCGTCACCGGCCTGCGCGAGATGATCATGAACGCCATCCCGTTGCCGCTCAAGCACGGCATCACCATGGGCATCGGCCTGTTCATCGCCTTCATCGGCCTGGTCAAGGCCGGGTTCGTCGGCCGCAACCCGTCGCCCGGCGGCGGCCCCGTGGTCCTCGGTCCCGGCGGTGAGCTGTCCGGCTGGCCGGTGCTCCTCTTCGCCGCCACCCTGCTGCTGATCTTCGCCCTCCAGGCCCGCAACGTCCCCGGCGCCATCCTCATCGGCATCGTCGGCGGCACCGTCGTCGCGGCGGTCCTGAACGGGGCCGGTGTCATCGACGCCAAACAGTGGGTGAACGGCGCCCCCGAACTCCACGGCAGCCCCGTGTCGATGCCCGACTTCTCGCTCTTCGGGCACGTCTCGTTCAGCGGCTGGGGGGACGTCGGCGTCATGACGATCACCGTGATCGTCTTCACGCTGGTCCTGGCCGGCTTCTTCGACGCGATGGCCACCATCATCGGCGTCGGCACCGAGGCGAACCTCGCCGACGACAAGGGCCGGATGCCCGGCCTGTCCAAGGCCCTGTTCATCGACGGCGCCGGCGGTGTGATCGGCGGTGTCGCGGGCGGCTCCGGCCAGTCCGTCTTCGTCGAGTCCGCCACCGGCGTGGGGGAGGGCGCCCGCACGGGCTTCTCCTCCGTCATCACCGGCCTGTTCTTCGCCGCCTGCCTCTTCTTCACCCCGATCACCGCGATCGTCCCCTCCGAGGTCGCCTCCGCGGCCCTGGTGGTCATCGGCGCGATGATGATGATGAACGCACGGCACGTCGACTGGGGCGACCGCGCCACCGCGATCCCGGTCTTCCTGACCGTGGTCATCATGCCGTTCACGTACTCCATCACGCCCGGTGTCGCCGCCGGCGTGGTCTCGTACACGATCATCAAGGTCGCCCAGGGCAAGGCCCGGGAGATCGGGGCCTTCATGTGGGCCCTGACGGCCGTCTTCCTCGTGTACTTCGCCCTCAACCCCATCGAGGGCTGGCTCGGCGTCCACTGACCGAGCCGCCCCGCCCTTCACACGAGCGCTGTAAGGAGACCGACAGATGCTGGACATCGCCGAGGAACTGAACCGGTGGGTCGAGCAGGGCCGCACCTTCGCCGTCGCCACCGTGGTGGCCGTCGGCGGCAGCGCCCCGCGCCAGCCCGGTGCCGCCCTCGCGGTGGACACCGACGGCACGGCGATCGGCTCGGTCTCCGGCGGCTGTGTGGAGGGCGCGGTCTACGAATTGTGCCGGCAGGCCCTGGAGGACGGCGAGACCGTCCTGGAGCGCTTCGGGTACAGCGACGAGGACGCCTTCGCCGTGGGTCTGACCTGCGGCGGCGTCATCGACATCCTGGTCGCACCGGTACGGGCCGACGGCCCGGCCCGCCCGGTGTTCGCGACCGCACTGGCCGCCGCCGCCCGCGGGGAGGCGGCGGCGGTCGCGCGGATCGTCACCGGCCCGGCCGAACTCCTCGGCCGGCCCCTGCTGGTGCGCCCGGACGGCTCCCGGGAGGGCGGCTTCGGCGGCCACCCCGAACTGGACCGCACGGTGGCCGCCGAGGCGGCCGCCTTCCTGGACGCCGGCCGCACCGGCACCCTGGAGATCGGCGAGCAGGGCTCGCGCTGCGGCGCACCGCTCACCGTCCTCGTCGAGTCCTCCGTCCCGGCGCCCCGCATGATCGTCTTCGGCGCGATCGACTTCGCCTGCGCGCTGGTGCGGATGGGCAAGTTCCTCGGCTACCGGGTGACGGTCTGCGACGCCCGCCCGGTCTTCGCCACCCGGGCCCGCTTCCCGGAGGCCGACGAGATCGTCGTCGAGTGGCCGCACCGGTACCTGGAGAACACCGAGGTCGACGGCCGCACCGTCCTGTGCGTCCTCACCCACGACGCCAAGTTCGACGTACCCCTGCTCAAGCTCGCGCTGCGGCTGCCGGTGGCCTACGTCGGCGCCATGGGCTCCCGGCGCACCCACCTCGACCGCAACGCACGCCTGCGCGACGTCGGCGTCACCGACCTGGAACTGGCCCGGCTCAGGTCGCCCATCGGCCTCGACCTCGGCGCCCGCACACCGGAGGAGACGGCCCTGTCCATCGCCGCGGAGATCGTCGCCGGCCGCCGCGGCGGCAGCGGCGTCGCCCTGACCGGCGCGCACACCCCGATCCACCACGACCCGGCGCCGGTGCCCACGCAGCGGATCGGGTCGGTGGCCTGAACGGACGCTTCCGGCGGCCGGGGCCGCGCCGGCGGAGGCCGCGTGCCGCGCCGACCGCCCCGCCGTGGTCCGGGGCGTCGTCCTTCCCGTCCGCGGGGGCGGCACGCCCCCCGGTCGGCGTACGGTCACCGGCCTGCTCGGCCTGCTCGGCCTGCTCGGCCTGCTCGGCCTGCTCGGCGGCGCGCCTCCGTCGGGCGGCGTAGGGCTGGTACGGGTGCGCCCCGGCAGACCGCTGGGCACGCGACGCGGTGCTCGCCCGAGCCCGCGCCCGGCCGCGCGGGTGCCGCTGCCGCCGACGGGCCGTCAGCGTGGCGCCGGGCTCTCCTCCGATGGCCGGTCAGCGTGAGGCCGGGCTCGCCTTCCGGCGGCCGGTCAGCGTGGGGCCGGGCTCTCCTCCGGCCGCCATGTGGGGTGGAAGCGGAGGATCTCCGCGGTGGCGGCGCCACTGGTGACGAACGGGTCCGCGGCGACGGCGGCCTCCACCGCCGCCTGCGGGCCCTCCGCCAGGACCACCCCGCCCGTACGGGGCTCCAGCGGCCCGGCCAGCCGGACCAGGCCCTGCGCGAACACCCCCTCGGGATGGGTGTAATGGGCCTCCTTGAGGGAGTCGATGGTCTCCAGCGGTGCCTGGTATCGGAACACGATGACGTACATGACCCCACTCAAGGGCACGCGGGCCCGTGCGCACCAGGACCGGCCGCCGAGGCACCTATAGGCTGGCACCTATGGCCGCGCCGCAGGAGTTCCCCGACCTGGAGCTGCGCCACCTGCGCTACTTCGCCGCCGTCGCCGAGGCCGGCACCGTCACGGAGGCCGCCCGCCGGCTGCGGATCGCCCAGCCCAGCCTGAGCCAGCAGCTGCGGCTGCTCGAACGGCGCGTCGGCGCACCGCTGTTCCGGCGGCTGCCCCGGGGCATGGAACTCACCGAAGCGGGCCGGCTCCTGCTGACCGGCGTCCGCCAGGCGCAGCACGCGCTGGGTTCGGCGGTCGCCGCCGCCCGTTCCGTGCCGGTGACCGCGACGGTGGGCGTGTGCCGCGGCGTGCCGCACGACGTACTGCGCCGCGCCGAGCGGATCCTGACGGCCGCCCGCCCGCTGCGCCCGGTCTACGAACAGGTCGACTCCGGACGCCAGGGCGAGCTGCTGCGCAGCGGAGCGCTGGCCTTCGGCGTCCTGCGCGCACCGGTGGACGACGAGGCGGGCCTGGAGCTGCGGACGGTGGGGGACGAACCCCTGGGCGTCGTGCTCGGCCGCCACCACCCCCTCGCCGTCCGTACGGAACTGACCTGGAGCGACCTGGCCGGCCAGCGGCTGCTGTGGTTCCCCGCACGCAGAGCGCCGAATTACGCGTCCGCCGTCCTCGCCCGGCTCGCGGAACACGGCTGGCATCCGGCGACCCTCGTCGAGGACACCGGCAGCCACACCCTCTTCCGCCACGCGCTCCTCGCCCACGACGACGTGGTGGCGCTGCGCCCCCAATCCGGCTCGATCGCGGACACGGACCTCACCTGGTGCCCAGTCGGCCCCGAACCACCCCGCGAACGCTTCCTGCTGGCCACCGCCGGACGCACCCCGTGGTCCCGCCTGATGGCACCGGACGACCCGCCACCGAGCGAGGCGCACCCGCAGCTCTGAGGCCCGCGGCCGGGTCGTAGCCGGCTCCCGGGCCGAGGCACCCCCTGATGCCGCCCGGCGGCACCGCTGCTCCGCCCACCACCGAACGGGCCCGGCCGCAAGGCTGAGGCCCGCGGCCACCCGTTGCCGGGACCGGCCACCGCCCGCCGCCGGTCGCCTCCCGCCGTCACGGCTGCCGCAGGAGCCTGTCCATCGCGCGGCCGAACACCGCCCGCGCCACGAGGCGCAGGAGCGGGTCGAAGGCGGCGGGCAGGAAGCGCACCCGCAGCTCCTCCCGCCACTGCACGCACGCGCGGCCACCGGGGCCCGGCCGCACCTCGATCTCGGCCCGGCCCAGCACCGTACGGCCCCGTTTCTCCAGCCGGCACAGGCCCGGTCCGCCGTCGGCGGGCGGGCGCCAGACGGTCACCTCCATGGGGTCGGCGAAGCGCAGGGCGCCCACTTCGGTGCGGGCGACGAAGCGGGTTCCCTCGCGGGTCGGCCCGGGGGTGAGCACGGTGACGCGGGTCAGCGGCACCGCGCCGCCGTGCCGGGGCCACTGGGTGAGCCGCCGCCAGGCCTCGTCGACGGGCAGCGGCGGTGTGCGTTCCAGGCGGAAGGTGGCCACGGCACGATCGTAGACAGCGCGGGCCCCGCGACGACGGCTCCGTCCCCGGCCCGCGCCCGTCTGGCCGTATGCTGCGCCCATGGTGACCCTGGAGCGGCTGCGGCCCGGCCACGCCGAGGCGGTGCTGGCCTTCGAGCGGGAGAACCGGGATTACTTCGCCCGCTTCATCACGGACCGCGGGGACGCGTATTTCACGCACTTCGCGGACCGCCACCGCGCCCTGCTCGCCGAACAGGACGCCGGTGTCTGCCACTTCCACCTGGTCCTCGGTGAACAGGGCACCCTGCTGGGCCGGGTGAACCTCGTTGACGTGGCGGACGGCTCGGCCGAGCTGGGCTACCGGATCGGGGAGCGCGCCGCCGGCCGGGGTGTCGCGACGGCCGCCGTGCGGGAGGTGTGCCGGCTGGCCGCCGGGACGTACGGACTGAGGGTGCTCACCGCGCGGGTCACCCTCGACAACCCGGCGTCCATGACCGTGCTGGCCCGCAACGGGTTCACCGAGGAGGGCGAGGTGACGATCGACGGCCGGCCGGCCCTGGGCTTCCGGCGCCCGCTCACGCCGGAGGGCCGGCGTCGACTGACCGCGGGTTGAGCGGTGGCAACGGAGGTCTGGGACGTGCTGAACGGGGAACAACCGCTTCCACATTCAAGGGAATGGGTGAACAGGATCGCTCGGCTCGCCGGGCGTGAGCCGCTTGGCCTGGACAGCGATTGGGGGACAGTCGAGCAGGAGATCGGTGCCCCGCTCCCGGCGGACTTCAAGCAGCTGGTGGACACGTTCGGCATGGGGGTGTTCGGCGAGTACCTTTACCCTCTCGGGGACACGGCAGGAGAATTCAGTGTTTCCGGCAATCTGTCCATGCTCAGGCGGACGCTGAGCCGTCATCCGGACGCGACCGGTGTTTATCGCCCCTACGCGGTATTCGAACCCGGCAGGGTGGGGCTGCTTTCGTGGGCTCAGTCCACGGCGGAGGAAGCCGAGTTCTACTGGCTTGCGCGGGACGGGGAGGACCCGGACCGATGGCCGATCGTGGCACGCGTCGATCCGACCGGCGATTGGCATCGTTTCGAGATGCCGGTGTCCGCATTCGTTTTCCGGATGCTGACCGATGACAGTGTCCACCCGTTCGGTGTTCCGACGGGTCCGGGACTGCCGCCGTTCAGGGCCTGGTGACATCGATGAGGCACGGGCCTTCGCGCGGTCCTGAGCGTTTCCGGCGTCCCGTGCGTCCGGTGCAGGTCACTCACACCGCACACGGTTCGGGGGACGGCCCGCTTGTCCGCCGGCCGCGGACACCTGCCGGCCTCCGTCACCCACCGCCGGGCCCTGACCCTCGCCCCGGCCGAGGCCGGGGCTGAAGAACTGCGAACAAAGAAGAACTGCGAACAAAAGCGGGCGCCGCCCGCCGGGGCCCACTTTTGTTCGCAACTCTAAGGCCGGTACACCTTGCCCGGGACCGGTTTGCCGGGGGCCAGAAGTTGCGGCACGGTGACGAACACGTACCCCCGCTCCTTCAGCGCGTCGATGATGCCGGGTACGGCGGGCACCGTGCCGGCGTAGATGTCGTGCAGCAGGATGATCCCGTCGCGGGACGCCTGGTCCAGGACGCGCTTCTTGATCAGGTCGGAGTCGGTCGTGGTGTAGTCCTTCGCCGTCACGCTCCACAGGACCTCCGACATGCCCATCTCCTCGGAGATCTTCTGGACGGTGTCGTTGGTCCGGCCCTGCGGCGGGCGCATCAGCGTGGGCTTGCGGCCCGTCAGCCGCTCTATCGCCTCGTTGGGGCGCCGCAGCTCCTCGCGTATCTGGGCCTCGGATATCTCGGTGAGGATCTTGTGGTCCCAGGTGTGGCTGGCCACCTCGTGGCCCTCGGCCGCCATCCGCTTGACCAGGTCGGGGTACTTGTCGATGTGCCGCGCCCCGAGCAGGAAGAAGGTCGCGGGAACCTTCTTCTCCTTCAGGATGTCCAGCAGCCGCGCGGAGTTCTCGCTCGGCCCGGCGTCGAAGGTCAGCGCGATGCACTTGGACTGACGGCAGTCGACCGAACCGAACCGGCCGGGGGCGCCCGCCGCGGCCTGGGTCCGGGCGGTGCTCGGGCTGGTCGCGTCGACTTTCGTGCAGCCGCTCAGGCCCAGTGTCAGGCCGGCCGCGGCCGCCAGTGCGGTGATCGCGCGGAATCCCGTTCCGGTTCTCCCCGTTCTCCCGTTTTTCCTGGTCTTCTTGGTCAAGGAAGGCATGCGCGGGACTTTACAGAGGGCGTATGTACACGGTGTATAGCGGGGTCGAATAAACGGTCGTCGCACATGTGATCGAGGTGATCGGCCGCCGGAAGGGGGTGATGTGTGCCGTTCTGTCACCGGGTTACTCAAGCCGACACCTGAGTGAACGCGGGGGAGGCGAGAGGGAGGAGAGTCCCGTGAGCGGACGCGACTGGCGCCGGGCCCTGGTGACCGGCGGTGCCGGCTTCGTCGGATCCCACCTGTGCGCACGGCTGCTCGACGCCGGTACCGGCGTCGTCTGCCTGGACGACCTGTCCACCGGCAGCCATGCCAACGTGGCCGAACTGGAGCGTCGGCGCGGCTTCCGCTTCGTGCGCGCCGACGCCACCGACCCCGACGCCGTACGCGGCCTGCCCGGCCGTTTCGACCTGGTCCTGCACTTCGCCTGTCCCGCCTCGCCGGCCGACTACCTGCGGCTGCCCCTGCAGACCCTCGACGTCGGCAGCACCGGCACCCGCAACGCCCTCGAACGCGCCCGTGCCGACGGCGCCCGCTTCCTGCTCGCCTCCACCTCCGAGGTCTACGGCGACCCCCTCGAACACCCGCAGCGCGAGACCTACTGGGGCAACGTCAACCCGGTCGGCCCGCGCAGCGTCTACGACGAGTCCAAGCGCTTCGCCGAGGCCCTGGTCACCGCGCACCGCGGCGTCCACGCCACCGACACCGCCATCGTGCGCATCTTCAACACCTACGGCCCCCGGATGCGCACCGGCGATGGCCGGGCCGTGCCCACCTTCATCGCGCAGGCCCTGGACGGCGCGCCCCTGACGGTCGCGGGCGACGGCAGCCAGACCCGGTCCCTGTGCTACGTCGACGACACCGTCGACGGCATCCTCGCCCTGGCCGCCTCGGACGAGCCGGGGCCGGTCAACATCGGCGGCGGCGACGAGATCACCGTGCTGGAGCTGGCCCGCCGGATCGTGGAACTGACGGGTTCGGCCTCCCGCATCCGCTTCGTCGACCGCCCCGTCGACGACCCCGGCCGCCGCCGCCCCGACACCGGCCTCGCCCGGGAGCGCCTGGGCTGGCGGCCGCGCGTGCCCTGGGGCGAGGGGCTGGAACGGACCATCGGCTGGTTCACACGGGCCGCGGCGGCCTGAGAACGGTGCCGCCGCCAGGGGGCGCCCCGGGCCCGGAGGCGACCCGGGGCCCGGAGGCGACCCCGGGTCCCGAGGCGGTCGCGGGCCCGGAGGCGGTCGCGGTCCGGAGGCGGCCGTGACGGAAGAGGCCGTCTCGACCCGGCTTCCCCGCGGGCCGGACCGAAGCTGACCCCGGGACCTGAACCCTGCCGCGGCCTCGGCGACCAGCTACGTTCACGCACCGTGAACACCCACTCCAGTCTCTGTGACCACTCCGCCCCCACCCGTGCCAGTTGGCTTCATGTGTTTGAGACAGCTGTGGCGCGGCACCCAGAAGCCCGGAATGTCCCACATGCCCACATCGACCGAACCGCCCCCGACCCCAGGACCCCGCCGGAAGGCCCCCGCCGCAACGGGACGGAGCCCACCCCATGCGCATCCTTGGAATCAACGCCCTTTTCCACGACCCCGCCGCCGCCCTCGTCGTCGACGGCCGCACGGTCGCGGCCGGCGAGGAGGAGCGCTTCAGCCGCCGCAAGCACGGCAAGCGCCCGGTGCCGTTCTCCGCCTGGGAACTGCCGGAACTCTCCGCCCGCTGGTGCCTCGACCACGCGGGGCTGCGCCCCGGCGAGCTGGACGCCGTCACCTACTCCTTCGACCCCGCCCTCGCCCGGCCCGCCTCCGACCTCGGCCTGTTCGACCCGTGGGACCCGCTGCGCCTGGAGTACGCGCGCCGCGCCCCCGAGTTCCTCGCCGAGGCGCTGCCCGGCCTGGACCCGGCCAAGGTCGTGTTCGTGCCGCACCACATCGCGCACGCCGCCTCCGCCGGACCCGCCTCCCCGCACCCCGACAGCGCCGTCCTGGTCCTGGACGGCCGCGGCGAGGCCGCCTCCCACCTGGCGGGCCGCTTCCACGACGGCAAGCTCGACACCCTCGCCGCGCAGGCCCTGCCCCACTCCCTCGGCCTCCTCTACGAGGAGCTGACCGCCCACCTCGGGTTCCTGCGCAGCAGCGACGAGTACAAGGTCATGGCGCTCGCCTCCTACGGCAAACCGCGCTTCCTGCCCCAGCTGCGCCAGTACGTCCACGCCACCGGCGACGGCGGCTTCCGCACCCACGGCGTCGACTGGGGCGCCCTCGCCCCGCCGCGCGCGAAGGACGAGGCCTGGACCCAGGACCACGCCGACCTCGCGGCCAGCTGCCAGGCCGTCCTGGAGGAGGTCCTGCTCGAACTCGTGCACTGGCTGCACCGCGAGGCGGGCGGCGACGCGCTCGCCCTGGCCGGCGGCGTCGCCCTCAACTGCGTCGCCAACTCCAAGATCGCCGCGCGGGGCCCGTACCGGCACGTGTGGGTGCAGCCCGCCGCCGGTGACGCCGGCACCGCGCTCGGCGGCGCCCTGTACCTGGCCGCGAGCGAGGGCGGCGCCCCCGCGCCGATGTCCGGCGCCGACCTGGGCCGGGGCTGGAGCGACGAGGAGCTGCGGACCTGGCTGGAGGAGGCAGGCGTCCCCCACGAGCGGCCCGAGGACATCGCCGAGACGGTCGCGGAGGAACTGGCCCGCGACGGCGTCGTCGCCTGGTTCCAGGGCCGCAGCGAGTACGGACCGCGTGCCCTCGGCCACCGCTCCCTGCTCGCCCACCCCGGCCGCGCCGAGAACCTGGAACGGCTCAACCGGGTCAAGGGCCGCGAGGAGTTCCGGCCGGTCGCCCCCATGGTGCTCGCCGAACGCGCCCACGAACTGTTCGAGGGGCCGCTGCCCAGCCCGTACATGCTCTTCGTGCACGACGTCCACCGCGACTGGCGGGACCGCATCCCCGCCGTGGTGCACGTCGACGGCACCGCCCGCATCCAGACCGTCGACGAGCGGCAGGAACCGCTGGTCGCCCGGATGCTGCGCGGCTTCGAACGCCGCACCGGGCTGCCCGTCGTCGTCAACACCAGCCTCAACACCGCCGGCCGGCCCATGGTCGACGATCCGCGCGACGCGCTGGAGTGCTTCGGTTCCGCACCCGTCGACCTGCTGGCCATCGGCCCGTACGCGGTGCGCAGGACGAGGGCGTACGCATGAACGGCGCCGCCGCCCGCCCCGCCTACGCCGTGGTCGTCCCCACGCTCGCCCGGGACACCCTGGCCGACTGCCTGGCCGCGCTCGCCGCCGCGCACGGGCCGCGGCCCGAGGAGATCGTCCTGGTCGACGACCGGCCCGAGCCCGAACCCGGCGCGCTGGAGCACGCGTTGACCGTGCTGGGCGACCTGCGGGCCCGCACCGCCGTGCTCACCAGCGGGGGCCGCGGACCGGCCGCCGCCCGCAACACCGGCCTGCGCGCGGTCACCGCCCCCTGGGTCGCCTTCCTCGACGACGACGTCCAGGTCGGCCCGCACTGGTGCGACCAGCTGGCCGAGGACCTCGCCGAGGCGAGCCCCGACACCGCGGCCGTCCAGGGCGTCATCGCCGTACCCCTGCCCGGCGAACGGCGTCCCACCGACTGGGAGCGCAGCACCGCCGGGCTGGCGCGGGCCCGCTGGATCACCGCCGACATGGCCTACCGCACCGACGCCCTCAAGCAGGTCGGCGGGTTCGACGAACGCTTCCGGCGCGCCTTCCGCGAGGACGCCGACCTCGCGCTGCGCGTCCTCGACGCCGGATGGCGCATCCGCCAGGGCCGCCGCACCACCCGCCACCCCGTGCGCCCCGCCGACCGCTGGGTGTCGCTGCGCGCCCAGCGCGGCAACGCCGACGACGCGCTGATGCTGCGCCTGCACGGGCCCGACTGGTGGCACAAGGCGGTCGCCCCGCGCGGACGCATCCGCACCCACCTCGCCGTCACCGCCGCGGGCGCCGCCGCCTGCGTCCTCGCCGCGGCCGGCCGGCCCCGGCTCGCCGCGCTGGCCGCGCTCGGCTGGGCGGCGGGCACCGCCGAGTTCGCCCGGGCGCGGATCGTCCCCGGGCCGCGCACCCGGGACGAGGTGACCACCATGGCCGTGACCAGCGTCCTCATCCCGCCCGCCGCCACCTGGCACTGGCTCAGCGGACGGTGGCGACACCGGGCGGCGCCCGCCTGGCGGGAGGTGGCCCCGTGAAGCCGCTCCGGGCCGTGCTCTTCGACCGCGACGGCACCCTCGTCGAGGACGTCCCCTACAACGGCGACCCCGCCCGGGTCCGCCCGGTCGAGGGCGCCCGCGAGGCGGTGCGGCTGCTGCGGCAGCACGGCATCGCCACCGGTGTCGTCACCAACCAGTCGGGTGTGGCCCGCGGCCTGATCACCGCCGCCGACGTCCGCCGCGTCCACGACCGCGTCGACGAACTCCTCGGCCCGTTCGACGTGTGGGCCGTCTGCCCGCACGGCCCCGGCGACGGCTGCCGCTGCCGCAAACCGGAACCCGGCCTGATCCTCCGGGCGGCCGGACAGCTGTGCGCCGAGCCCGCCGCGATCGTGGTCATCGGCGACATCGGCAGCGACGTGGAGGCCGCCCGCCGCGCGGGCGCCCGCGCCATCCTCGTCCCCACCCCGGTCACCCGCCCCGAGGAGACCGCCGCCGCCGGACACGTGGCCCCCGACCTCCTGACAGCCGTCCGCTCCCTGCTGGCCGGGTCCCCGGCCGGCCCGTTCCCGCCGGCGGCGGCCCCGGCAGGCGAGGGCCCCGCCGCCCCCGCCGGCGCGGACCCGGGGCGGTGGCCGCGATGAAGGCGATCGTCACCCGCCTCGACAGCTTCGGCGACGTGCTGCTCGCCGGGCCCGCCGTGCGGGCCGTCGCCGCCCGGGCCGAGCGGGTCACCCTGCTGTGCGGGCCGCGCGGCGAACCCGCCGCGCGGCTGCTGCCCGGGGTCGACGAGATCCTCGTGTGGGACGCGCCCTGGGCCGGGTTCGAGCCGCCGCCCGTCGACCGCGCCGGGGTCGAGAAGCTGCTCGACGCCATCGACGCCGACACCGCGCTCGTCCTCACCTCCTTCCACCAGTCCCCGCTGCCCACCGCCCTGCTGCTGCGGCTGGCCGGCGTACGGCACATCGCCGCCGACAGCGTGGACTACCCGGGCTCCCTGCTGGACGTACGCCACCACCGCCTCCCGCACGCCCACGAGGCCGAGGCCGCCCTCGACCTCGCCGGGGCCGCGGGGTTCCCGCGCCCCGACGACGGACGGCTGCGCGTCCTGCCCCCGCCCGCGACGGCCCACCTCACCGGCGGCGAGCCGTACGTCGTCCTGCACCCGGGGGCGAGCGTCCCCGCCCGCGCCTGGAGCCCCGAGCGGTGCGCGCAGGCCGTACGGGAACTCACCGCCGCCGGACACCGCGTGGTCGTCACCGGGGGCGGGGGGGAGAAGGACCTGACCGCGCACGTGGCCGGCCGCCACGGCCTCGACCTCGGCGGCCGCACCGGGGCCGCCGAACTCTCCGGCGTCCTGGCCCGGGCCCGCGCGGTCGTCACCGGCAACACCGGCCCCGCCCACCTCGCCGCCGCCGTCGGCACCCCCGTCGTCTCCCTGTTCGCCCCGGTCGTGCCCGCCGGACGCTGGCGGCCCTACGGCGTCCCGTACGTCCTGCTCGGCGACCAGGACGCCCCGTGCGCCGGCAGCCGCGCCCGCACCTGCCCGGTGCCCGGCCACCCCTGCCTGGAGTCGGTGACCGCCACCGACGTGCTCGCCGCCGTCGAGAAGGTGATGAAGCCGTGAGGATCCTCATCTGGCACGTGCACGGCTCCTGGACCACCGCGTTCGTCCAGGGCCCGCACACCTACGTCGTCCCCGTCACCCCCGACCGCGGCCCCGACGGCCTCGGCCGCGCCCGCACGTTCGACTGGCCCGATTCCGTCGTCGAACTCCCGCCCGAGCGGCTGCGGGACGCCGGCATCGACCTCGTGGTCCTCCAGCGCCCCCACGAGTACGGCCTCGTGCGGCGCTGGCTCGGCCGCACCCCGCCGATGGTCTACCTGGAGCACAACGCCCCCGACGGCGACGTGCCCGACACCCGGCACCCGGTGGCCGACCTGCCCGCCGGCATCCCGCTCGTCCACGTCACCCACTTCAACCGGCTGATGTGGGACGCGGGCCGCGCCGAGACCGCCGTCGTCGAACACGGCATCGTCGACCCCGGCCCGCTGTGGACCGGCGAGGTCCCGCACGCCGCCGTCGTCGTCAACGAGCCCGTCCGGCGCGGCCGCACCACGGGCACCGACCTGCTCCCCGCCTTCGCGCACGCCGCGCCGCTGGACGTCTACGGCATGCGGACCGACGGCCTCGCCGCGCACCTCGGCCTGCCGCCCGGCCGGTGCCGCACCCACGAACTCGTCCAGCGCGAACTGCACCGGGAGATGGCCCGGCGCCGCCTCTACCTCCACCCGGTGCGCTGGACCTCCCTCGGGCTGTCCCTGCTGGAGGCGATGCACCTGGGCATGCCCGTGGTCGCCCTCGCCACCACCGAGGTCACCGAGGCGGTGCCGCCCGGCGCCGGAGTGGTCTCCAACCGGATCGACGTACTCACCGACGCCGTACGGGACTTCGTCGCCGACCCGGCGCACGCCCGCGCGGCCGGCGAGGCGGCGCGCTCCGCCGCGCTCGCCCGCTACGGACTGACCCGCTTCCTGGACGACTGGGAGCGGCTGCTGAAGGAGGTCACCCGATGAGGATCGCCATGGTGTCCGAGCACGCGAGCCCGCTCGCCGCGCTCGGCGGGGTCGACGCCGGTGGCCAGAACGTCTACGTCGCCCGCCTGGCCGAGGAACTGGCGCGCCGCGGACACGACGTCACCGTCCACACCCGGCGCGACGACCCGGACCTGCCCGACCGGGTGCCGCTGCCCGGCGGCGCCGTCGTCGAGCACGTACCGGCCGGGCCGCCCGAAGTCATCCCCAAGGACGCCCTGTTCGCGCACATGCCGTCCTTCGGCGCCCACCTGGCACGCGTCTGGCGCCACGAGCGGCCCGACGTGGTGCACGCGCACTTCTGGATGTCCGGCATGGCCTCCCTGCTCGGCGCGGGCCCGCACGGCGTACCCGTCATCCAGACCTTCCACGCCCTGGGCACCGTCAAGCGCCGCCACCAGGGCCGCGAGGACACCAGTCCGCTCGAACGCATCGGCATCGAACGGCAGATCGGCCGCACCTGCGACCGGGTGCTGGCCACCTGCTCCGACGAGGTCCACGAACTCGCCGCCATGGGCATCTCCCCGAGCCGCGTCTCCGTCGTCCCCTGCGGCGTCGACTCCGCCCACTTCCACCCCGGCGCGGACCCCGCCACCGCGCCCGCCCCCGCCCGCGCCCACCGGCACCGGCTGCTCTCCTGCGGCCGGCTGGTCCGCCGCAAGGGGTACGACCAGGCGATCCGCGCCCTCACCCGGATCCCCGACGCCGAACTCCTGCTCGCCGGCGGCCCGCCGCCCGCGCTGCTGCACACCGACCCCGAGGCCCGCCGGCTCCTCGGCCTGGCCGCCCGGGAAGGCGTCGGCGACCGGGTACGGCTGCTCGGCGCCGTCGACCCGGCCCGGATGCCCGCGCTGATGCGCAGCGCCGACCTGGTGCTGTGCACCCCGGCCTACGAACCGTTCGGGATCGTCCCGCTGGAGGCGATGGCGTGCGCCGTGCCCGTCGTCGCCACCGACGTGGGCGGCCACCGCGACTCCGTCGCCGACGGACGCACCGGCCGGCTCGTCCCCCAGGGCGACACCGCGGCGGTCGCCGCCGCCGTACGCGACCTGCTCGGCAGTGAGCGCACCCGCCGCCGCTACGGCAGCGCCGGCCGTGAACGCGTGCTCGGCCGCTTCACCTGGCGGCGCGTGGCCGACGGCGCCGAACAGGTCTACCGGCGCGTCACCGCCGAGCACGAGGTCAAGACGGAGGTCGCCTGATGAACGTCGAGACGGAGACCGCGTGATGAACGTCGAGACGGAGGCCGCGTGATGAACACGGCCTTCCCCGCACCGGCTTCCCGTACCCGGAGGTGACCCCATGAGTGTCGGAACACCGTCCGTCCTCGGACACTGCGACGAACTCCTCGTCGCCCTCGGACAGTTCCGCGGCTGTGCGCACATCACCCAGCGCTGGGGCGAACGGCTCGCCGCCGTCCTCGGCGGCGGGGGACGGCTGCTCGCCGCGGGCAACGGCGGCAGCGCCGCCCAGGCCCAGCACCTGACCGCCGAACTCGTCGGCCGCTACCGCGACGACCGCCCGCCGTACTCGGCGATCGCCCTGCACGCCGACACCTCCAGCACCACCGCCATCGCCAACGACTACGGCGTCGACGAGGTGTTCGCCCGCCAGGTGCGCGCCCACGGGCGGCCCGGTGACGTCCTCGTGCTGCTGTCCACCAGCGGCGCCAGCGCCAACCTGCTCTCGGCCGCCGCCGCGGGCCGCAGCGCGGGCCTGCGGGTGTGGGCGCTCACCGGTCCGGCGCCCAACCCGCTGAGCGCGGGCAGCGACGAGGCGCTGTGCGCGGCCGGCGCCTCCACGGCCACCGTGCAGGAACTCCACCTGGTCGCCGTGCACATGATCTGCGCCGCGTTCGACGCGGCCCTCGAACGGGACGCCCTCGAACGGGGCGGGAGGTGACATGACGGGCAAGGCACCCCTGGTCGTGGTCGGTGACGCCCTGCTCGACCGCGACCTCACCGGACACGCGGACCGGCTCGCGCCCGACGCCCCGGTACCCGTCGTCGCGGACTGCGCGGAACGGGTACGGCCGGGCGGCGCCGCCCTCACCGCGTACCTCGCCGCCCGCGACGGCCGTGACGTCACCCTCGTCGCCGGCCTGGACGACGGACCGGCCGGGCGGGAACTGCGCCGCCTCCTGGAACCGTGGCTGACCCTCGTCCCCCTCCCCATGACCGGCGAGGTGCCCGAGAAGACCCGCGTCCTCGCCCAGGGCCGCCCGGTGGTCCGCCTCGACCACGGCAGCGGCCGCACCCTGGAGGCCACCGAGGAGGCCCGCGCGGTGCTCGCCGCCGCGTCCGCCGTCCTCGTCTCCGACTACGGCCGGGGCGCGGCCGACGCCCTGCGGCCCGGACTGCTCAGGCGGCCCCCGGTCGTCTGGGACCCGCACCCGCGCGGCGGCCCGCCGGTCCCGGGCACCCGCCTGGTCACCCCGGCCCGCTCGGAGGCCCGCACCTTCGCGGAGGCCCTGCGCGAAGCGGCCGGGGAGACGGGCGGGCCGCAGACCGGCGGGCCCGGTGGCGGCCCCGGCGTCGGTGAACTGCGCACCGTCGCCCACGAGGCGTCCGCGCTGGTACGGCACTGGCGGGTCGCCGCCGTCGCGGTCACCCTCGGCGCCCGCGGCGCCCTGCTGTCGTACGGCGAACACCCGCTGCTGGTTCCGGTCACCGCCGCCCACCACGGCGACGCGTGCGGCGCGGGGGACCGGTTCGCCGCCACGGCGGCCGGACTCCTCGCGGACGGTGCGCTCGTCGGGGAGGCCGTGGAGGGCGCCGTCACCGCGGCGAGCGCCTTCGTCGGCGCCGGCGGGGCGGGCGGCCTGTCCGGCACCGCGCACCCCGCGGGCGCCGTGCCGGCGGGCGACGACCCCGCCGGCCTGGTCGCCAGGGTCCGCGCGACCGGCGGCACGGTCGTCGCCGCGGGCGGCTGCTTCGACCTGCTGCACGCCGGACACGTCGGGCTGCTCCAGGCCGCCCGGCGGATCGGCGACTGCCTCGTCGTCTGCGTCAACTCCGACGCCTCCGTACGCCGCCGCAAGGGCGAGGGCCGGCCCGTCAACCCGCTCGCCGACCGGCTGCGCGTCCTGCGCGCCCTGGCCTGCGTCGACGCCGTGGCCGTGTTCGACGAGAACACCCCCGAACGGCTCCTCGCCGAACTCCGCCCCGACGTCTGGGTCAAGGGCGGCGACTACGCCGGCGCCGACCTCCCCGAGGCGGCCCTCCTGCAGGAGTGGGGCGGCCAGGCCGTCCTGCTGCCCTACCTCGACGGCCGCTCCTCGACGGCCCTGATGGCCAGGGCGGCGGAGGGAGCGCGGTGACCGGCCCCGGCGGGCCCGGGGGAGGGGACGCCCCGCGCCTCCTGGTCCTGCGTGCCCTCGGGCTCGGTGATCTGCTCGCCGGGGTGCCCGCCCTGCGCGCGCTGCGGCGGGGCTTTTGGGCGCACGAGATCGTGCTCGCCGCGCCGGAGGAGCTGCGGCCCCTCGCCGAGGCGACGGGCGCCGTCGACCGGCTGCTGCCGGCCGCGGCGCCCGGCCGGGCCGTACCGGACGCCCTCGCCTGGACCGGACCGCCCCCGGACGTCGCCGTCGACCTGCACGGCAACGGGCCGCCCAGCCACCAGCTGCTCGCCGCCCTGGGCCCCCGGCGCCTGCTGGCGTTCGCGCACCCCGGGACCCCGGACGTCGAGGGACCGCCCTGGTACGCCGACGAGCACGAGCGGGACCGCTGGTGCCGGCTGCTGCGCTGGTACGGCGTGCCGGCCGACCCCGCCGACCTGCGGCTGCCCCGCCCCGCCGGCCCCTGCCCGGCCCCCGGCGCGGTCGTCGTGCACCCCGGCGCCGGATCGCCCGCGCGGCGGTGGCCCGTCGACCGGTTCGCCCGCGTCGCGCAAGCGCTGCGCGCCCGCGGCCACCGGGTCGTCGTCACCGGCGGACCGGACGAGGGCGACCTCGTCGCCACGCTCGCCAAACGCGCCGGGCTGCCCGACACGGACGTGTTCGGCGGCGGACTGCCCCTCGGCCGGTTCTCCGCGCTGGTCGCGGGCGCCCGCGCCGTCCTCAGCGGCGACACCGGCATCGCCCACCTCGCCGTGGCCCACGCGACCCCGTCGGTGACCCTGTGCGGCCCGGTCCCGCCCAGCCGCTGGGGGCCGCCCCCGGACGACCCCCGCCACCGCGCCCTGTGGCACGGCCCGGAGGGCGACCCGCACGGCAGCCGCCCCGACCCGGCGCTGCTGAGGATCACCACCCAAGAGGCACTGGACGCCCTCGACGCGCTCCCCGAGCCGTCGCACTGACGAAGGACGGCCGGCACCATGGCACACGCACACGCATCCGAGCACGGACCCGTCGGGGTGGTCATCGCCACCCGCAACCGCTCCGCGCGCCTCGCCGTGACCCTCCGGCACCTGCTGGCCCTGCCCGAACACCCCGAGATCGTCGTCGCCGACAACGCCTCCACCGACGGCACCCGGGCCCTGCTCGCCCGCGAGTTCCCGCAGGTACGGGTTCTTGCGCTGCCCTCCAACCGGGGCGCCCCGGCCCGCACCCACGGCGTCCGTGCCCTGCGCACCCCCTACGTGGCCTTCAGCGACGACGACTCCTGGTGGGAACCGGGCGCGCTCGCCGAGGCGGCCCGCCTCCTCGACCGCCACCCCCGGCTCGGCCTGCTCGCCGCCCGCACCCTGGTCGGCCCCGAGGAGGAACCCGACCCGCTCGACAAGGTGCTCGCCGACTCCCCGCTGGGCCCGGCCACCGACCTGCCCGGCACCCAGGTCCTCGGCTTCCTCGCGTGCGCCGCCGTCACCCGACGCACCGCCTACCTCGACGCCGGCGGCTTCCACCCGCTGCTGTTCTTCGGCGCCGAGGAGACCCTGCTCGCCTACGACCTCGCCGCCCGCGGCTGGGGCGTCACCCACTGCCCCGAGGTGGTCGCCCACCACCACCCGGACCCCGCCCCGCGCACCGACCGCCCCGCCGTCGTGCGCCGCAACGAACTCCTCACCGCCTGGCTGCGCCGCCCGCTCCCGTACGCCCTCGCCCGCACCCGCGCGCTGGCCGCCGACGCCCGCCACGACCCCCACGCCCGGCGCGCCCTGCGCGAGGCCCTGGCCCGGCTGCCCGGCGCCGTCCGCGCCCGCCGCCCCCTGCCGCCGTACGTCGAGCGCGCCGCCCGGCTGCTGGACGCGGAACCGGCCCACCGGCCGTCCCGCCCGGACCAGGGAGGCACCCCGTGACCGATCCGCGCACCACCGTCGTGGTCATCACCCACAACCGCCGCCCCGAACTGCTGCGCACCCTCGACCGGCTCGCCGAACTCCCCGAACGCCCCGAGGTGATCGTCACCGACAACGGCTCCACCGACGGCACCTCCGCCGCCGTGGCCCGCCACCACCCGCAGGTACGGCTGCTGAGCCCCGGCCGCAACCTCGGCGCCGTCGGCCGCAACCTGGCCGTGCGCCGGGTCCGCACCCCCTACGTGGCCTTCTGCGACGACGACTCCTGGTGGGCGCCGGGCGCGCTGGCCGGCGCCGCCGACCTGCTCGACCGGCACGCGGCACTCGGCTCGGTCACCGCCCGCATCGTCGTCGAACCGGACGGGAGGGAGGACCCGATCGTCGAGGAACTGCGCAACTCGCCCCTCCCCGGACCCCGCTGGCTGCCCGGCCCGGCGCTCGGCTCCTTCCTCGCCGCGGCGACGGTGCTGCGCACCGACGCGTTCCGCCGCGCGGGCGGCTTCCACCCCCGGCTGTGGCTCGGCGGAGAGGAGGAACTGCTCGCCGCCGACCTCGCGGCGGACGGCTGGTGGCTGACCTACGCCGACGAACTGACGATCCATCACCATCCCTCCACGGTGCGGGACTCCACGCGCCGCCGCCGGGACGGCATCCGCAACACCCTGTGGTTCACCTGGCTGCGCAGGCCGCTGGGGCCCGCCCTGCGCCGCACCCTGTACCTGGCCCGCACGGTGCCGCGCGACACCACGTCCCTGCACGCCTTCGCCGAGGCGGCCGGCGCCCTGCCCTGGATCGTGCGCGAGCGGCGGGTGCTGCCGCCCGAGGTGGAGGCGCGGCTGCGGCTCCTGGAGGCCGGCCAGCGCCGCTCGAAGGCCCGCCGCTACACCGGGTGATGCACAAGCGGCCACCGCCTGCGTACGCAGACGCGCCCGCCCGCCGCGGGGAGGGCCGCACGCACCCCCGGCCCGGGCGTACAGGCCCGGGCGTACAGGCCCGTGGCCGCGCGCACCCACGCGCGTACGCACCCGAAGCCACGCGCATACCCGCGCGCGTACGCACGCGAAGCCACGCGGGTACGCACCCGGAGCCCGCACGTGGATGGACGCAGCCCGCCCGGCGCTCATGCTCACAGCCCGAGCATGAGCGGCCGGCCATGCGCACCCGCGGCCATGTGCGTGCGCACGTCGCGCGCGTCCCCGGCGCCGCCCGCGTGCACCGCCGCTCCCCGCGCACCGGAGCGCGTGCGCGACAATGGGTGCCATGACCGCGGCATCCGACCCCCGAGCGCTCGGGGCGTTCCTGAAGGCCCGCCGGGCCGAACTGGCCCCGGACGACTTCGGACTGCCCGGGACCGACTCGCGCCGCAAGGTCGCGGGGCTGCGCCGGGAGGAGGTCGCCCGGATCGCGGCGATCAGCGTCGACTACTACACGCGGCTCGAACAGGGCCGCGTCCCCGCCTCCGTCTCCGTGCTCGCCGCCGTGGCCCGCGCGCTGCGCCTGGACGACGACCAGCAGACCTACCTGTACCGGCTCGCGGGCAAGGCCGACGCCCGCCCGCGCGGCCCGCGCCCCGCCCAGCGGGTGCGGCCCGCCATGCGGCGCCTGCTCGCCCAGCTCACCGCCACTCCCGCCGTCGTCCTGGGCGACCGGCTGGACGTCCTGGCCTGGAACGCGGCGGCGGCGGCACTGTTCACCGACTTCTCGCGGGTGCCGCCCGACCGGCGCAACTACGTGCGCCTGCTGTTCACCGACCCCGTGGTCCGCGCCCTGCACCGGGAGTGGCGGCACGACGCCCGCGACGCCGTCGCCGCCCTGCGCATGGGCGCCGGGCCCGACGACCCCGAACTCGCCCGGCTCGTCGGCGAACTCTCCGCCGCCGACGCCGACTTCCGCACCTGGTGGGCCGAGCACCGGGTGATCACCGCGGGCTACGGCACCAAGCACTACCGGCACCACCTGGCCGGTGACCTCACCCTCGACTGCGACACCTGGGACAGTCCGGACGGCTCGGGGCAGCGGCTCATGGTCCTCACCGCCGAGGCCGGCAGCCCGTCCCACGAAGCACTGCGCCTTATCACCTCGGCCTCCGCCCACCCTGCCTGACCAGGGCTTCCCGCGGCCCGCGCCGCCACCGGACGTCCCACGCGCCCCGCGCGAGGCTTCCCCGCCCGCGCCGCCACACGGCTCAGACGGAGCGCGAGCGCCCGCACCACAGCCGCAGCGCGGCGAACAGCGCCAGGGGCCACACCGCGGCGAACGCCCAGATCACCCCCGGCTCGGCGGTGGCGGCACCGGCCGTCAGGAGCGCGACGGCGACCGCCAGCAGCAGGACGACGGTCCGCGTCCGCGGGGCGTACGCCGCCACCCGGGCGGGGTCGGGGCGCCTGCGGCGCCGGGTGGAACTCAGTCGCCGGACCAGTCGGCGGTCACGGCTCAGTGCGCGTTCTATCTCGTCCAGGATCCGCTGTTCGTGATCGGGAAGTCTGTTTGTCGACACTGTTGCTCCTACGGGGACCGAGCTGCCTGCCGCGTCCCGTTCCGGGTGCCCGGCCGCTCCTCGGCCTAACCGCGCCGGGCACCGGCCGAGCGCCCGTACGGCGCCTGCGACGGGCTGGTGCCGGGCGCCGCGGTCCGGCTCCGGCGTGCCGCGCCCGACGCCTCCGCCGCCGGGGAGGCCCCCGCCGCCTCCGCCGTCCCCGCCGCTCCCGCTGCCCCCGCGGTCTGGGAGGCCTCCGCCGTTCCCGCCGCCCCCGCGGCCTGCAAGGTCCCCGCCGTTCCCGTCGGCCCCGTCGGCTTCGCCGTTCCCGCCGCCCCCGCCACTCCCGCGGCCTGCGAGGCCCCCGCCGTTCCCGCCGCCTGCGCCGCTCCCGCCGTCCCCCCGGCCTGGGAGGTCCCCGCCGTTCCCGCCGCCTGCGCCGCTCCCGCCGCTCCCGCGGCCTGGGAGGCCCCCGCCGCCCCCGCCGCCGGAGCGGCTCCCGCCGTTCCCGTGGCCCCCAGCGCCGCCGTCAGCTCCTGGGCCGCGTCCCGCCCGGTCCCAGTGGTCCACTCGTCCCGTATCTGCCGCGCGGCCACCCGGCCCGAGGTCAGGCACCAGCCCCACCACCGGTCCAGCTCACCCGTCCCGGACCGCTCCAGGTGCTCGGCCGGTACCAGCGCGGGCCAGCCGCAGGCGCGCGCCTGGGCGCTCACCTTCGCGCCCCCGGCGACCGGGTCCACCGCCAGCGCGGGCGTGCCGGCGCGCAGCGCGAGCACCATGCCGTGCAGCCGGTCGGTGACGACGAGGTCCAGGCGCAGGAGCACGGACTCCAGCTGGGCGGGGGTGGCGCACAGCCGCCAGTCGTGCGCGTCGAGCCGGGTCTCCAGTTCCAGCCGGGCGCAGTCCTTGCCGTGCAGCCAGGACGTCACCGCCGCGGCGACCGCGTCGTGCCGGCGCGCGGGCCCGTACTCGTGCTGCCCGTGTGTCAGCACCACCCCGACCACGGGCCGCGCCGGCAGGGCGGGAGCGCCGGCCGCGAGGTCCAGGGCGGGAGCGGTGGCGGGCGCGTCGCGCGCCAGGACGCGGTGGAAGCCGGTGACGGCCGGGCTGCCCGGGTCGAGCACCGAGGTGCCCACCGCGATCCGCACGCAGTGCGCGAACCGCCGGTGCAGCTCCTCCACCTGGGGCCCGTGCAGCGGCCCGCACACGAACACCAGCTGCCCGTACCGCCTGGGCACCACGTCGTCCAGATGCAGGGCGTCCGGCCGGAAGCCGGGACTCCAGGCGACGTCGTACGCCAGCCCGGCCCGGCGCAGCACGTCCTCGGCCCGGTGCAGCGCCAGCACGTCCCCGGCCGTAGCCTCCCCGTCCGGGAAGCTGAACCAGCCGGTGAGCAGCACGCGTGACCCGTGGTGTCCCTGATGCACAGTGCCCGCCGAGTGCCCGCCCGCCCCGCCCCCATGCACCGCCCGTCCGGCCGAGCGGGCCTACGCGTCCTGCTCCTCCTCCGCCGTGCCGAGGCTCAGCTCGACGTCCACCACGCCGTCGTCGTGGAACAGTTCCGAGGCCAGCCGTCCCGCGTCGGCGGTGCCCTCCAGGCGCAGCAGGACCCGGGCCGCGGCGTCGGTGCGGCCCGGCAGCCGGTCGGCCTTCACCTCCAGGATGCGAAAACCCCGGCTGGTGCACGCCTCCATCAGCCGCGGCAGCAGGGCCCGGCCCGTCAGATACGTCAGGCGCACCTCGACGGTGGCCGGCACCAGGCCCGGGGTGAGCCGGCGCGAGAGGCGGGGGTAGCCGCGTACGACGAGGAAGTGCAGCACGGTCGTGGTCAGCGCCAGGATCGGCAGCCCGCCCCCGCAGGCCATGCCGACGGCGCAGGTCAGCCAGATGGTGGCGGCGGTGGTCAGTCCGCGCACCGCGTCCCGCCGTACGAAGATCAGACCGCCGCCGATGAAGCCGATGCCGGAGACGATCTGGGCGGCCACCCGGGACGGGTCGAAGGACACGTGGTCCAGGCCCAGCACGTTGGTGAAGCCGTGCTGCGACACCTCCATCATCAGCGCGCTGGCGACGCCGACCAGGGTGTGGGTCCGCAGTCCCGCGCTCTTCTGGTGGGCCTCCCGCTCCCAGCCGATCAGGCTCGACAGCAGCAGCGCCAGCCCCAGCTCGGCGAGCTGGCGCAGGCCCTGTCCATTGGCCACGTCCCACAGCGGAACCGCGAGCCCCGGCATGCGTCTCCCTTCGTCGGTGTCCTTCCGGCCCCTGCCGCCCATTGTGGGTCCGGCCCGCCGGAGAGGGGGTACCCGGCCCGCGGACGCGCTCACGTGGCGGGGAAGGAGGCGCCGAGGTGCCACGGATGGACGCCGAGGAGGCCCGGCGGCGGTTCGCCGCCGCGCGCGTGGCACGGCTGGCCACGGTGGACCCGGCCGGCCGGCCGCACCTGGTGCCCGTGGTGTTCGCCGTCCCGGACGGCGGCACGATCGTGACCGCCGTCGACCGCAAACCGAAGAGCACCACCCGCCTGAAGCGGCTGCGCAACATGGCCGCCCATCCCTGTGTGTGCCTGCTGGCGGACGCGTACGACGAGGACTGGACCCGGCTGTGGTGGGCCCGCGCCGACTGCCGCGCCCGCATCCTGCCTGCCGGCCGGCCGGACGAGGCGGCGGACGCCGGCCGGCGGCGGGAGCGTGAGGAGGCGCTGGCGCTGCTGTGCCGCAAGTACCCGCAGTACACCGACCAGCCCCCGGACGGCGCGGTGGTCGCGCTGTCCGTCCGGCGCTGGACGGGCTGGTCGGCGGACCCGTAGGAGTGCGCCGGCCGCGCAGGGTGCGGACCGCCTGCTTCACCTCCGGCCGGCGTGCGATCCGGCACGGGGCCGCCGTGACGGCCGTGATCGACGCCTCGCCCGGCGCCACCGCGGCTCCGTCCCCCGCGCCCCCGGGGAGAAGCGGTGAGCGGGCCGGGCGGCTGCTCCATGTCCGGCCGCGCCGCGCCGAACGACCGCCCTGGGCCCCGTGCGCGGACCGCGACCGCCCCCTCGGCGTGCCGCGGCCGGACGCCGTCCGCCCTGGGCCCCGTGCGCGGACCGCGACCGCTCCCTCGGCGTGCCGCGGCCGGACGCCGCGGTCTCCTGCCGGGCCCTGGACGGCGCGGACGCGGACGCGGCGGCGGGAGGTGACCGAGGAGGCGCGGCGGATACTGGCCGTGCTGCACCCCGGGACGCCGTACGACGTCCGGTTCGCGCCCGTCGCCCGCCCTTGAGGCGGACCGGGAAGCTCACCGCCGGCGGGCAGCAGGCCGCGCCGGGTGGAAAGGGGGCGCTGCGGGCCGCTCGTGGTGGCCCGCAACGCCCCCCGGCACGCGCCCCGGGGGAAGCCCGGGGGGATTCAGGAGCCGACCTGCGCCGTGACCAGGTCCGAGAAGGTGGTCAGCCGTGTGTACACACCCGGACGGCCCGCCTCGGCGCAGCCGTCGCCCCAGGAAGTGATCCCTGCCAGGACGCCCCCGACTAGCAGGGGACCGCCGCTGTCGCCCTGGCAGGTGTCTGTGCCGCCGGATTCGTATCCGGCGCAAACCATGTCGCTCGCGACGAAGTCGGAGCCGTAGGCGCCCGCGCAGCCGCTGTCGGACACGACCGGTACGGTCGCGGTCCGCAACTGGTTGGAGGGACTGCCGCTTTCGGTGGTGGTGCCCCAGCCGAGGACGCGGGCCGTGGTCCCGGCCGCGTACGCACCGGTGTCGGCGGGGGAGACGTACTTCGCCGGGGCGTACGGCATCGCGGTCGCCAGCGTCAGCACGGCCACGTCGTCACCGCTCGCCGCGTCCGTGTAGTCCGGGTCGACCCAGATGCCGCTGACCGCGCTGACCGTCCCGTCGGTGCCGTCGAGGTTGGTGCGGCCCCCGACGACCCGCACGCTGCCGGTGGTCTCGCCGGACACGCAGTGCGCCGCGGTGACCACCTTCCGGGCGGCCACGAGCGTGCCGCCGCAGAACTGGTTGCCGGCGGTGTCGGTGAGCTGGACGACGAAGGGGTACGCGCTCGTCGTGGTCGGCGTACCGCCGACGACGGACTCCGGTACGCCGGCGCCGGGCCGGTCGGCGGCGTGGGCGCAGGGCGCGGTGAGCAGCGCGGTCGCGGCGCCGGCCGACAGTGCGGCGGCGGTCCGTCCGCGACGGCCGGGTCTGGCGCGGGTGAGGCCGAACATGCGTCTCCTCGTGGGCTGGCCGGTGGGGGATCGCGCGGGCTGGGGGGCTGAGCCGGTCGGTACGGGAACCGGTGCTCGGACTCCCACGTGCCCGGGCGAGCGGCACGTCCCTCACGCTAGGACCCACCCCGCCCGCCCCCAATGAGGGAACCCCCTAGGGCGCCCGCACAGGGAAAACCCTCGGTGACACCCGGCACACGCGCCGTACGGCCCACCACCTCCGGGCGCCGGGCCCGCCGCTGACGGACCGCCGGCAGCGGACGCCCGCCCGCCCCCCGGCACGCACCCCACGCCCACCGGGCGCCACCGTCCGCCCGGAACCCGGGAACGGCAGGGGGCCAAGGCGGCAGGCAGGGCCGGGAACCGGGCGGGGCGGCGGACGCGGTGGCGGGGGAGGCCGGTACGGACGGCAGCCGGGCGGCGGCCGGGGGGCGGGTGGCGGCGACCCGTGGGCACGCGGGGGCGAACCGCGCGGCGGGGGCCGGGGCGGATGTGACCCGTGCGGCCGCGAAGGCGCCCCGGTCGGTGCGAGGCCGTGCGGCGGCGGCCCGTGCCGTCAGGGGCCGGGCGGGAGCGACCGGTGCGGTCGTCTCCCGTCGGTTCGCGACGACGCACCGGCCGCGGCAGCCACGCGCACTGAGATCCACCCGGTCAGTCAACCCGGGCCGCGCTCACTTCGCGCGCCGGCCGGCCGCCAATCGGACGATGTCGACCCGCGAACGGATCCCCAGCTTGCGGTAGACCCGGGTCAGGGTCGCCTCCACCGTCTTGACGCTGATGAACAGCCGCGCGGCGATCTCCCGGTTGGTGGCGCCCTCCATGACGAGCGCCGCGACCTGACGCTCCATCGCGGCCAGCCCGTCCAGGACCGCGGGGACCGCTTCCGGCTCCGGCTGCGCCGGACGGGCGAGCGCCGCCGCGTCCACCCGGCGCAGCCACGGCAGCGCCCGGCAGCGCCGGAAGAGCCGCGCCGCCTCGTCGTACGACGTCGGGCCCGGCCGCGGCGCGCGCAGCCGGGCCAGCGCGAAGGCGGCCCGCGCCTCCTCCAGGCCGTTGCCGAGCCCGGCCAGCCGGTCCTGGGCCGACGTCAGCCGGCCGACGGCGGCCTCGGTGTCGCCGCGGGCCGCCACCACCAGCGCCTCGGCCCGGTCGAGGACGGCCAGCACGCTCTCGCGGCCCAGCCGCAGCGCGTGCGCGCGGGCCGTGTCGACGACCTGCTGCGCCTCGCCCGGCTCACCGACGAGCACCAGCGCCTCCGCCAGGTCGCCGTGCCAGCGCCCGCGCGCCGGGTCGGTGATGCCGAGCCCCGTCTCCAGCTCCCGCACCCGGCGCAGCGTCGCCACGGCGGCCTGCGCGTCCCCGGACACGAACTGCGCGTACCCGAGGGCCGCCAGGGCGCGCGAGAGGTACATCTGGTCGCCGTCCTCCTCGGCGAGCCGGACCGCCTCACCGGCCAGCGCCAGCGCCCGGCCGGTGTCCCCGCCGGAGGCTTCCGCGAAGCAGGCCAGCATGGCCGAGGCGCCCTCGCCGATCCCCGTGTCCCGGGCCAGCCGCAGACTCTCCCGGGCCAGGTCCAGGGCCCGCCCGCAGTGCCCGGCGCGCAGTTCTGTCTCGGCGAGCAGCCGCAGGAAGTGCACCTCGCTCTCGACCATGCCGCGCCGCCGCACCTCGCGCAGCAGCGCCGTGATGGTCGCGCGCGCCTCGGTGAGCCGGTCGCTCATCAGCAGCCAGCGGTAGCGGGCCGCACCGACGCCGTTGTGGTGGCAGGCGACGTAGGGGTCCTGGGGCTCCTTCGTCGCGCGCCGGATGGTCGAGGGCGCGTCGGGGTGCCCCATCAGCGTCTCGGTGGAGGCCCGGAACGCCAGCGCCATCAGCTCGGTACGCCGGTCCCCGCCGCGCGCGGCCAGCTCCGCGGCGTGCGCGGCCTCCTCGCGGGCCACGCCGAAATCCCCCTCGACGACCAGCCCGCGCCAGGCCAGCTGGTAGTGGACCAGGGCGAGCAGCCCGGGGTCGTCCCCGGCGTCGGCCAGCGCCTGCGGGAAGACCGCGTCCACCTCGCCGAGGGCCTGCCCGGCGGCCTCGATCACCACCATCCACGCCCGCACCCGCTGGGCGGGCACGGTGGCCCGGGTCAGCACGTCCCGGGCGATGTCCCGGGCGAGGTCCACCTCGCCGGCCGTGATGGCGTCCTCGGCGGCGAGCAACCGCCGCTCGTCGGGCCCCGGTTCGCCGTCCGCCGGGGTGTGCCGGGCGGCGAGCAGCCCGAGCGAGGCGGCCACCGACGGCGCTCCGCGGTCGCGGGCCAGGGCGGCGGCCCCGGCGAGCCGGGCGGCCACGCCCGGATCGGTGCCGGTCGTGGACAGGGCCAGGTGACGGGCGCGTTCGATGGGGTCGGAGGCTGCGGTGGACAGTGCCGCGTGCGCGGCACGCCGCTCCCCGACGGGCGCCTCGGCGTACAGCGCGGCCGAGATGAGGGGGTGCGCGAACCGTACGGCGGGTCCCTCGGGTTCGGTCGCCAGCAGCCCGAGCCGGGCGGCCTGCGCGCACTCGGCCTCCGCGTTCTCCCGGCCGGCGGCGTGCAGCAGCGCCGGGGTGGGGCGGGCGCCCGCACTGGCGACGAGCAGGGTCCGGCGGGCCTCCTCGGACAGCATCTCCAGCCGGCTGAGCACCAGGGCGCGCAGCGACGTCGGCACCGGCAGCGGCTCACCCGGACGGGGCCGGGCCGGGCTCTCGGCCAGCGCCCGGCCCAGTTCCAGCGCGAACAGCGGGTTGCCGCCGCTGGTGCGGTGGATCTCGCGGACCGTGGAGCGCGGCAGGCCGGTGTGGCCGCGGTGGTCGAGCAGGGCCGAGACCTGGGCGCGCGAGAGCGGACCGAGGCGCACCGAGAGGGTGTCGGGCGGGCAGGGGGGTCCCCCCGCTCGGGCGACGCCGAGAGCGGGGGAGCGCAGATGACGGCCGTAGTCCTCGTCCTCGGTGCGCACGGCGCACAGCATCCGCACCGGGGTGCCGCCCAGGCGGCGGGCGGCGAAGCCGAGCAGTTCCGCGCTGGCCGGGTCCAGCCACTGCAGGTCGTCGGCGACGATCAGCACCGGGCCGCGGGCGGCGAGCGCGCGCAGCGTGGAGAGCACGGCGAGGCGCAGGGCCAGACCGTCGCGCTGGAGGGTGGACTCGCCGCGGCCGGTGAGCGCCGACTCCAGGGCGGTGCGCTGGGCGGCGGGCAGTTCGCCGGCCACCTCCGCAAGGACCAGCCCGAAGAGGTCGGCGAGGGCCAGGAACGGCAGATGGGATTCGGACTCGGTGGCGGAGCAGCGCAAGACCGTGCGGGCCGCGGGGGCGTATTCCGCCGCCAATGCCCGCAGCACGGTCGACTTTCCTATTCCGGCCGGTCCGTGCAGCAGCACACTGCCGCCGCGGCCGAGCTGCTCGCGCGCCGCCGCGGACGGCTCCTCCCGGCCGATGACCAGCTCGGAGCGGCAGCCCGCAGGGCCCTTGAAGTCCCGTAGCACGGTCACCGCTCCCCTCGTGTGTCGTGTCCGGGCCAAATTCTAGGCAACCGGCCGATGAATTCCGGTCCGTCGGCGTCGTGAGGGAAATAACAGCAGCCGAAGCATGACGGAATTCAAAGCCGCGCCGATCGAATACGCACCCCGCACGCACAGCCCTCCGACGGTACCCCGGCCACCCGGCCGACGGTACTCCCACCACGGACCGTCCGGCCCGGGGAGGCTCCCCCGCCCCGCCACGGCCGGCACCCGCACGCTGCCGCGGCGGCAGCGCACCCACCGTCCCGCGGCAGCGCACCCCACCGTTCCGCGGCAGGGCACGGGCCCGCTCCTACGGCAGCACCCCCGCCCGGCGGGCCGCCGCCACCGCCTCGCCCCGGGTGTGGGCGCCGAGCCTGCGCATGGCCGAGCGGAGGTAGGCCTTGACCGTCTCCGCGCCGAGGCCGAGACGGGCGGCGGTGGCCGCGTTCGTCGCGCCCGCGGCCACGCAGGCGAGGACGTCGACCTCCCGGGGGGCCAGGCGCACGCCCGGCGAAGGGGCGGGCGCCGCGGTCAGCAGGCCGCACGCCCGGAGCAGTTCGGCGCGCAGGCCGGGGTCCGTGATCCGCGGGGCCAGGGCACGCAGCGCCGCGTGGGCCTCGCGCACCTGCGCCCAGGCGGGCCCGGCGACCTGCGCGCCCTCGGCCTCGGCCTCCGGCGCGGCGGCCGCCGCCAGCAGTCCGCGCGCCTCCTCCTGTACGACCAGCGCCTGCTCCACGTCGCGGGCCGCCGCCACCGCCGCGTTCAGCGTGCGGTCGCCGAGCGGCTGGGCGGTCCGCAGGGCGCCGTACAGCACGCCCCGCACCCGGCGCCGCACCACCACCGGTACCGCGAGGACCGAGCGCAGTCCCTCTGCGGCCACCGCCGCGTCGTACTCGTGACTGATCTGCCGGGACAGCGAGTAGTCCGTCACCGCGCAGGGGCGGGCCAGCGCCACCGCCCGGCCGCCGAGCCCGTTGCCGGCGGTCACCGCGAGCGCGCTGAGCGCGGGCGTCGCCGTGCCGGTCAGCTCACTGATCCGCACCCGCGGCCGTCCCGGCTCGACCAGGCCGCCGAAGGCGACCGGCAGACCCGTCGCCCGCCGCAGCGCCGCCAGCGCTCCCCGGATCTCCGCCGCCCCGGACGCCTGTGCCGTCACCCGCTCGCCCCTTCGTCACGGTCCCGCGCTCACCACACCCCCGTTCGGGGGTAGTGAGACCTGCATCACGGATTACACGATGGAGCGGAGCCGCACGGCAATGGTCCGGATGCCGGACCGCACATGGAGGACAGATGACGACGGCGACGGAGACCTTCCGCGGGGCACGGGACTTCCTGCTGGAACACCGTGAGGACTACGCCACGGCCTACGCCGGCTTCCGGTGGCCCCGCCCCGGGCACTTCAACTGGGCGCTGGACTGGTTCGACGTCATCGCCGAGAACAACGACCGCACCGCCCTGCACATCGTGGAGGAGGACGGCAGCGAGGTCCGCCTCTCCTTCGCCGAGATGTCCGAGCGCTCCGACCGCGCCGCGAACTGGCTGCGGTCGCGCGGCGTCGCGGCCGAGGACCGGGTCCTGGTGATGCTCGGCAACCAGGCCGAACTGTGGGAGACCGCGCTCGCCGCGATGAAGCTGCGGGCGGTCGTCATCCCCGCCACCCCGCTGCTCGGCCCCGCCGACCTGCGCGACCGCGTCGAGCGCGGCCGGGTCAAGCACGTCGTCGTGCGCGCGCAGGACACCGCCAAGTTCGCCGACGTGCCCGGCGCCTACACCCGCATCTCGGTCGGCGGGGTGCCCGAGGAGGGCTGGGAGCCCTACGAGGACGTGCACGCGGCCCCGGCGGAATTCCTCCCCGACGGACCCACCCTCGCCGACGACCCGCTGATGCTCTACTTCACCTCCGGCACCACCGCCCGTCCCAAGCTGGTCGAGCACACCCACACCTCGTACCCGATCGGGCACCTGGCGACCATGTACTGGATCGGCCTGAAGCCCGGCGACGTGCACCTGAACATCTCCTCGCCGGGCTGGGCCAAGCACGCCTGGTCCAACCTGTTCGCCCCGTGGAACGCGGAGGCGACCGTCTTCATCCACAACTACACCCGCTTCGACGCCGCCCGTCTGATGTCCGAGATGAACCGGGCCGGCGTCACCACCTTCTGCGCCCCGCCGACCGTGTGGCGCATGCTCATCCAGGCCGACCTGAGCCTGCTGGGCACCCCGCCCCGCGAGGCCGTGGCCGCCGGCGAGCCGCTCAACCCCGAGGTCATCGAGCAGGTCCGGCGGGCCTGGGGCGTCACCGTCCGCGACGGTTTCGGGCAGACCGAGACGGCCGTGCAGGTCTCCAACAGCCCCGGCCAGCCGCTCAAGACCGGCTCCATGGGGCGGCCCAGCCCCGGCTTCCGCGTCGAACTGCTCGATCCCGTCTCCGGCGCGCCGGGCGCCGACGAGGGCGAGGTCGCGCTCGACCTCTCCGCCCGGCCCGTCGGCCTGATGGCCGGCTACCACGGCGACGCCGACCGCACCGCCGAGGCGATGGCGGGCGGCTACTACCGCACGGGCGACGTCGCCTCCCGTGACGAAGACGGATATCTCACGTACATCGGGCGTTCCGACGACGTCTTCAAGGCCTCCGACTACAAGATCAGCCCGTTCGAGCTGGAGAGCGCCCTGCTGGAGCACGAGGCGGTGGCCGAGGCGGCCGTCGTGCCCGCCCCCGACGAACTGCGCCTGGCCGTACCGAAGGCGTACGTCGTCCTGGCCGAGGGCTGGGAGCCCGGCCCCGGCACCGCCGAGGTCCTCTTCGAGCACTCCCGCCGGGTCCTCGCCCCCTACAAGCGGCTGCGCCGCCTGGAGTTCGGCGACCTGCCCAAGACGGTCTCCGGCAAGATCCGCCGCATCGAACTGCGCGAGGCCACGGCCCAGGGCTCCCGCCACGAGTACCGCGAGGAGGACTTCCGGTGAGCCCCGCACCCTCGTACACCCACGGGACCGGCGGCACGGCCCTGCTGGGCGACACCATCGGCGCGAACCTGGCCCGCGCGGTCGCCACCTGGCCCGAGCGCGAGGCGCTCGTCGACGTCCCCTCGGGCCGCCGCTGGACGTACGCCGAGTTCGCCGCCGACGTGGAACGGCTGGCGTACGCGCTGCTCGCGGCCGGCGTGGCCAAGGGCGACCGGGTCGGCATCTGGGCCGTGAACTGCGCCGAGTGGGTCCTGGTCCAGTACGCCACCGCCCGCGTCGGCGCCGTCATGGTCAACATCAACCCGGCCTACCGCACCCACGAGGCCGAGTACGTCCTGAAACAGGCGGGCATCTCCCTGCTCTTCGCCTCGCTGCGGCACAGGAGCAGCGACTACCGGGCGATGATCGACCAAGTGCGGGGCAACTGCCCGCAGTTGACGGAGATCGTCTACATCGGTGACCCGACATGGGACGCGTTCGCCGCTCATGGCACGCCCGACCGCGCCGACGAACTGCGGGCGCGGGAGGCGGAGCTGTCCTGCGACGACCCCATCAACATCCAGTACACCTCGGGCACCACAGGCTTCCCCAAGGGCGCCACCCTCTCCCACCACAACATCCTCAACAACGGCTATTTCGTGGGGGAGCTGGTCGCCTACACCGAGCAGGACCGCATCTGCGTGCCCGTGCCCTTCTACCACTGCTTCGGCATGGTGATGGGCAACCTCGCGGCCACCTCGCACGGCGCGTGCATCGTCGTCCCCGCGGCGTCCTTCGACCCGGAGGCCACCCTCGCCGCCGTCCAGCGGGAACGCTGCACGTCGCTGTACGGCGTCCCGACCATGTTCATCGCCGAACTCAGCCTCCCCGGCTTCGCCGGGTACGACCTCTCCACCCTGCGCACCGGCATCATGGCGGGTTCCCCCTGCCCGGTGGAGGTGATGAGACGGGTGGTCGCCGAGATGCACATGGCCGAGGTCTCCATCTGCTACGGCATGACCGAGACCTCCCCGGTGTCCCTGCAGACCCGCGTGGACGACGACCTCGAACACCGCACCGCCACGGTCGGCCGGGTGCTGCCGCACCTGGAGGTGAAGGTCGTCGACCCGGCCACCGGCGTCACCCTCCCGCGCGGCAGCGCGGGCGAACTGTGCACCCGCGGCTACAGCGTCATGCTCGGCTACTGGGAGGAGCCCGAGCGGACCGCCGAGGCCGTCGATCCCGGCCGCTGGATGCACACCGGCGACCTCGCCGTGATGCGCGAGGACGGGTACGTGGAGATCGTCGGCCGCATCAAGGACATGATCATCCGCGGCGGGGAGAACATCTACCCGCGCGAGGTCGAGGAGTTCCTGTACGGCCACCCCAAGATCCGTGACGTCCAGGTCGTCGGCGTGCCGCACGAGCGGTACGGCGAGGAGGTCCTGGCCTGCGTCATCCCGCTCGACGAGGCCGACCCGCCGACCCTCGACGAGGTGCGGTCCTTCTGCCGGGACCGGCTGGCGCACTACAAGATCCCCAGCCGGCTGAGCGTCCTGGACTCCTTCCCGATGACGGTGTCCGGCAAGGTGCGCAAGGTCGAACTGCGCCGCGGCCACGGCGGGGACGGCCCCGGCCGGGCCAAGGAGACCGGCCCGGCGCCGGACACCGCCCCCGCCGCCGTCAGCGCGGAAGCACCGCCGGAGAACTCGCGTCACGGATGAGCAGGCGCGGCGCCCCGCTCCCGTCGGCCGGGACGGACCACACGTCCCAGCCGCCGCCGTGCCGGGGCAGCGCGTACATCACGGTCCGCGCGTCGAGCCAGGCCGCCTGGTCGTCGACGCTGCGGGACTCGGCGAGCGGAGTCTCGCGCATGCGGGCCAGGTCGAGCGCGAACAGCCGCCACGGGCGTCCGCTGCCCGCGTTGACCCGCTTCTTGAACACCAGCCGCGTCCCGTCCGGCGACAGCGACGGGCACTCGGCGTTCTCCCGCAGGGTGCGCGCCGTCCACTTCCGGTAGTCGCCCCGCACCAGGTAGGTGCGGCCGGCGGTGCGCACCGTGGCGTAGAAGGTGCTGTCGTCCCGCGCGAACGTCACCCCCCAGTAGTTGACGTCGGCGGCCTGGTACGGGCGGCCGTCCAGGGTCAGCGGGATCCGCTCGATGTCGCCGGTCAGCCGGCCGGTACGGGTGTCCAGCACGCCGGTACGGGTCGAGAAGTCGTCGCGCAGATAGGAGTCGCCCCGCACGAACATCGTCCACGACAGCATCCGTCCGTCCGCCGACACCCGGGCCCGGTTGGGGAAGCCCTCGGTACGCACCCGGCGGACCCGGCGCAGCTCGCGGTCGAGCACCGTGACGTAGGTGCCCGGGACGGGGCCGGTGCGCTGGAGGCACACACCCGTGCCGTGCGCCGCGTAGACGCGGTCGCAGCGCGTGGCGCCGACCGTGCGGCCGGCGCCCGGCCGGTCCAGCGGCACCGTCGCCACCTTGCCGAACCCGGCGCCCGGCGCGGTGTTCCGGAACAGGATCCGCCCGGCCGCGTCGAGCCGGACCGCGCCGCCCGCGGTGCCCGGGTCCGCGCCGCCGCGCACGTGCCACACGTACCCGGTGCTCGCGCCCGCCACCAGCAGCACGGCGGCGACGACGGTCAGCAGTCTCGCCCTGGTGCTCATCCGGTGGCCTCCGCACGCTCGTCCGCCGTCACCGGGCCCCGCCGCTCGGCGCGCCAGGGCAGGATCCACACCGCGAGCACGCTCGCCACCGCCAGCGCGGCCAGCGCGGCGGCCAGCGCGGTCCGCAGCCCCCACAGCGACCAGCACGCCCCGAACAGCACCGAGGAGGCCAGCGCGGCCACCGACTGGGCCGTCTGGATCAGGGACAGGCCGCCGGCCCGCAGCCGCTCGGGCACCAGCGGTCCGACGGCGGCCATCAGTACGCCGTCCGTCGCCGCGTAGAACACCCCGTGCAGCGCCAGCACCACGACGACCGGCGCCGGTCCCGACCACGGCAGGAACAGCAGCAGACAGCCCGTCAGCAGGGCGAGGTGGCCGGCGGCGAAGACCCGCAGCCGCCCGGCCCGGTCGGCCAGCCGCCCCATCGGCACCGCGAGCAGCAGATAGCCGCCCGCCGTGCCCAGCGGCAGCAGCGGGAAGTACTGCTCGGGCACGCCCAGGCGCTCCTGGAGGAGCAGGTAGACGAACGAGTCGCCGATCACCACCGCGGACAGCAGCACCGCGGCCAGCCCCACCCGCAGATAGGCGCGGTGGCGCAGCAGCGCGAGCACGTCGCGCAGGCCCGCCCGGCGCTCCGGCTCGCCGGCCGCCGCCGGCGCCCGCCGCTCCTGGACCAGCAGGGCGAGCATCAGCACCCCGAGGACGGCGACACCGAAGCTCACCACGAACACGGTGTCGTAGCGGCCCGGCGTGGCCAGCAGCAGGGCGAACGCCACCAGCGGGCCGAGGAAGGCGCCCGCCGTGTCGAGCGCGCGGTGCACCCCGAAGGAGCGGCCCAGCGTCGCCGGTGTGCTGCTCAGGGAGATCAGCGCGTCGCGCGGGCCGGTGCGCAGCCCCTTGCCGGTGCGGTCGGCGGCGATCACCGCGCCGAGCAGCGGCACCGAGGAGCCCGCCGCCAGCAGGCCCAGCTTGCACACCGCGGAGAGGGCGTAGCCGCTGCCCGCCACCAGTTTGCGGCGCTGCCAGCGGTCGGCCGCGTGCCCGCCGGCCAGCCGGACCAGGGCGGTCACGCCGACGTACATGCCGTTGAGCGCGCCGAACTGCAAGGGGCTCAGGCCCAGCGTGAAGATGACGTACATCGGCAGCACGGCGGTGATCATCTCGGAGGAGACGTCGGTGACCAGGCTGACCGAGCCGAGGGCGAGCACGGTGGGGGAGACCCGGGCCGTCGCGCGCGCCCGGCGCCCGGCACCCGGGGGTGCCTGCGGGGCGGCGGGGGCCGGCGGGGCGGCGGCGCGGGGATCGGGGCCGGAGCCGGTGCCGGGGGCGGGGGAGCGCGGCGTCGCCGCCCGGCTGGATGAGATGTACATGGCTGGACGTGTCCTCTCGGGGCCTGTCCCGTGGTGGGGGTCTCGCGCGGGGAGGGGCCCGCCGGCGCGGTGGCCGGCGGGCCCTGCGGGCGGCCGGGTCAGCCGTCGATCTCGTACGGGTCGCCGTAGACCTTCCAGCGCAGCGGCGGGTCGAGGCGCAGGTTGCCGTCCTTCAGGAAGACGCGCTGCTCGGTGTCGACCCTGCTGGTGTCGCTGTGCGCCTCCTCGGTCTTCATGGCCGCCACCCGGGCGTCCAGGAAGGCGTTGAGGTACGCCGTCTCGTCGCCGCCCTGGGACGGCGGCTTCGCGTGCCGCAGCGCGGTCGCGCGGATGCCGCCGAAGCTGGTGGCGTCGTCACCGGGGCCGTGCATCACGATCGCGTCGTAGTACGCGAACTGCCCCAGCGCCTGGAGCCCGTCGGCCTTGGCGCGGGCGACGGCCGGGTCGAAGTAGACCCGGTCGCGTTCGTCGTCCTGCGCCTGCCGGAAGACGGAGTCCTTGGCCGCGGTGTGCCATGCGGAGACGAACGCCGAGCCGAGCCCGGAGTGCGAGTCGCTGCCGTTCACCTTGCGCAGCGCGGGCAGGTACTTGGCGAGGACGTTGTCCGGTTTCAGGTCCGTGTAGTGCTCGACGAGGTCGAGCATGTCGCCGGTGCCCGAGCAGAAGCCGACGATGCCGCCCGTGTAGCCGCGGCCGTCGCCGATGTCCTCGATGTAGGTGTACTGGGCCTTCCAGTCCAGGGAGGAGTTCTCCGCGCTGGAGACCAGCTCCATCGCGATCTCCTTCTTGGCCGGGTCGGTCAGGTCGGCGCCGGACTTCACCGGCGGCGGGGTGGAGGCGCCCGCCTTGCCGTACACCTCGAAGCCGTACAGCGAATACCCGTACGACGTCCCGCGCTTGGTGCCGTTCACGCGCACGTACCGGCCGTGCCCGCTCACCGTGAGGTCGTCGGTGCCGCCGTCACCGGCCGACGTGGAGTACACGGTCGACCAGGAGGAGCCGTCCTGGGAGGTCTGCACCGTGTACGCCTTGGCGTAGGCGTCCTCCCAGGTGAGTCGCACCCGGTTGATGTCGGTGTCGGCGCCCAGGTCGACCTGGATCCACTGCGGGTCGGTCCCCTCCTTGCTGGCCCAGCGGGTTGCCGGGTCGCCGTCCACGGCCTTCGCGCCGGTCAGGGAACTGCTCTCGGCGGAGGAGGTCTTGACGGGCCGGTTCAGCGCGAGGTCGTCGGTGGAGCCGGGCGGTGTGGAGCCGCCGTCGTCCCAGATGCCGGTGAGCGGCCGGCGCGAGGCCGCCTCGCCCAGGGCCGGCAGCCCGTGCATGTCCTCCAGGGTGCGCAGCAGCGAGTAGAGGTCGCCGCGGTCCTTGGACTTGTACCCCTGTTTGACGTGGGCGCCGACGACCAGGGTGGGGATGTGGTTGACGTCGTCGTCGCTGTCGTCCTCGTCCCAGGTCAGCACCAGCGCGCTGTTGTGGGTCCTGGCCCACTGGACGTAGCCGTCCAGGTGCTTGCGCAGCCAGTCGTCGCCCTCGCGCACGGTGCCGTCGTGCATGTCGTTCGTCAGGTTGGGCGTCACGAACGCCACGTCCGGCAGCTTGGAGTAGTCCGTCGGGAAGCGGCTCATGCGCAGGTTGGACGAGGCCGGGACGTTCTTGAAGTCGACCCAGCCGTTGTGCTTGCGGGCGTACCCGCTGTCGCCGTCGTCCCCGCAGTCCTTCGAGCCGTCGGCGGGCAGGTCCTCGGAGTAGCCGGTGAACGTGCGTCCGTGAGTGAGGAGCTGGTTGCCGAGGTTGTCGGAGGAGTAGTCGTGCGGGCAGTCGTCGTCCTTGATCCCGTGCGTGGAACCGGAGAACAGCGCCACGTAGTTGCCCTGGCTGGGGTGGACGACACCGTGGAAGTCGGAGAAGGAAGCGCCCTGCTTGGCGAGGGAGTTGATGTACGGCGCCTGGGAGCTGCCGATCACGTCCTCGTAGAACTTGTTCTCCTCCATGACCACCACGACGTGGTCGAATTTCGGGACACCGCTCGCGGTGAAGGTCGCGGGCACGGCGGCGGACGGTTCCGCCTGGGCGGTGGTGGGGGCGGTGCCGGCCGCGGCGGTCAGGCCGAGCAGGGCGAGCGCGATGCTCGTGCCGGCGGCGACGGCGGTCCGCCGGGTGCGGCGGCCGGGGCGCGCAGGAGGCCTCGGAGGCGGGGTAGGCGTCATGCTGATCTCCTTGAGGAAGGGCGCGAGGTGCCCTCGAACACAGAGGTGAGCAGCGCCTGGGCGACTTGCGGCAGGCCCGTCCGGCGCGGCGCGGTGTGGGGCGCGTCGCGGGACGTGCGTGTGCGGCAACAGGCGGGAAGCGGCATGGGACCGCGGACGGCCGGGGCACCCGGGTCCGTCGGTGACGGACGGGTGAGCGCGTCGGGTTGGGAACGTCCGCGCCAGGCCGCCGACGGAATACGTACGCCCCGCCGCGCACGCCTGTCAACGGTCCCGCCCGATCCGGTCGGCATCCCGTCGCTTCCCTTGACGGAACATGGTCAGCTTCAGTATTCCTTTTCTGTTAGGAAAGTTTCCTGACACCCGGTTCCGACCGGGCCCGACGTGTTTCCCGCCGTGTGGGGCGGGACCGGAAGGGGCGGGCCGGGCGCGTGGCGACCGTCGCCCGGCCCGCCCCTGTGCGGCACGCCTCCCGACCCTCCTGACGTCAGCCTCCGCCCCATCGACCCTCGACCCTCGACCTCCGCTCCGACCCGCCTCCCGGCGGCCTCGCGCCGGACCTGCGTCCCGCCTCCAGGCCGCCCTTCCGTCCGGCCTGCGGGCCGCTGCCTGGCCTCCCGCCCGCCCCGCGGCATGCCCCGGCGCCGGCCTCCTGCCGCTCGACCGCTTCCGGCGACCCCCTGGGCCGGCCGGCCTCCCGCCCCCTCCGAAGCTTCCGGCGACCCCCGACCCGCCTCTCGGCTCCTCTTCCTGGTTCCTGGCCCGCCTCCCGGCTCCTCTCCCGGAGCCGCTCCCTCGACGACCCGCCGCGCACCGCGTCCGGCGGGCGCTCAGGCATGCCCTCCGGCGGCCTTCCCCGTCCGGCTCCCTTGACGGCCCCCCGGCACCCCCTTACATTGCTTCCAGATCGTAGAAACTACTTTCCGCTATACGGAAGTACGGAAGAAGCTCACCGCGGGGCGCGACGGAGTGCGAATCCGGCAGCCGAGACAGCAGAAGACAGCCGAAGCAGGAGTACTCGATGGCTCGTATGACCGCTGCCCGCGCGGCAGTTGAGATCCTCAAGCGCGAGGGCGTCACCGACGCGTTCGGTGTGCCGGGCGCGGCGATCAACCCCTTCTACGCGGCGCTCAAGGCCTCCGGAGGCATCGGCCACACGCTCGCCCGCCACGTCGAGGGCGCCTCGCACATGGCCGAGGGCTACACGCGCACGCACCCGGGCAACATCGGCGTCTGCATCGGCACTTCGGGCCCGGCCGGCACCGACATGATCACCGGCCTGTACTCGGCCATCGGCGACTCCATCCCGATCCTGTGCATCACGGGCCAGGCCCCGACCGCCGTGATCCACAAGGAGGACTTCCAGGCCGTCGACATCGCCTCCATCGCCAAGCCGGTGACCAAGATGGCGGTCACGGTCCTGGAGGCCGCGCAGGTCCCCGGCGTCTTCCAGCAGGCCTTCCACCTGATGCGCTCCGGCCGCCCCGGCCCGGTCCTGATCGACCTGCCGATCGACGTCCAGATGACGGAGATCGAGTTCGACCCGGAGACCTACGCGCCGCTGCCGGTCTATAAGCCGGCCGCCACCCGCGCCCAGGCCGAGAAGGCGATCACGCTGCTGAACGCCTCCGAGCGGCCGCTGATCGTGGCGGGCGGCGGTGTCATCAACGCCGACGCCGCCGACCTCCTGGTGGAGTTCGCCGAGCTGACCGGAACCCCGGTCGTGCCCACCCTGATGGGCTGGGGCATCCTGCCCGACGACCACGAGCTGAACGCCGGCATGGTCGGCCTGCAGACCTCGCACCGCTACGGCAACGCGACCTTCCTGGAGTCCGACTTCGTCCTCGGCATCGGCAACCGGTGGGCCAACCGCCACACCGGCAAGCTGGACGTCTACACGGCCGGCCGCACGTTCGTCCACGTCGACGTCGAGCCCACCCAGATCGGCAAGATCTTCGCCCCCGACTACGGCATCGCCTCCGACGCCAAGGCCGCGCTGGAGCTGTTCGTCGAGGTCGCCAAGGAGCTGAAGGCGGCCGGCAGGCTCCCCGACCGCTCCGCTTGGGCCGCCGCCGCGCAGGAGAAGAAGGCCACGCTCCAGCGCCGTACGCACTTCGACGACATCCCGATCAAGCCACAGCGCGTCTACGAGGAGATGAACAAGGCCTTCGGCCCGGAGACCCGCTACGTCTCCACCATCGGCCTCTCCCAGATCGCCGGCGCGCAGATGCTGCACGTCTACCGGCCGCGGCACTGGATCAACTGCGGCCAGGCCGGCCCGCTCGGCTGGACCATCCCGGCCGCCCTCGGCGTCGCCAAGGCCGACCCGGAGTCCCCGGTCGTCGCCCTGTCCGGCGACTACGACTTCCAGTTCATGCTGGAGGAGCTGGCCGTCGGCGCGCAGCACAGGATCCCCTACGTGCACGTCCTGGTGAACAACTCCTACCTGGGCCTGATCCGTCAGGCGCAGCGCGGGTTCGACATGGACTTCCAGGTCAAGCTGGAGTTCGAGAACATCAACTCGCCCGAGCTGGGCGTCTACGGCGTCGACCACGTCAAGGTCGCCGAGGGCCTGGGCTGCAAGGCGATCCGGGTCACCGACCCCAACGAGCTGGGCGCCGCCTTCGAGGAGGCCAAGAAGCTGGCCGCCGAGTTCCAGGTCCCGGTCGTCGTCGAGGCGATCCTGGAGCGCGTCACCAACATCTCGATGTCCGGCACGAACGACATCGGCAACGTCGTCGAGTTCGAGGAACTCGCCACCGAGCCCGGCCACGCACCGACGGCCGTCAAGGCCCTGAAGGCCTGACGGTCGCCGTGCAGGGGCGGCCCGCCCGGGAGGGAGGGCCGCCCCTTCGCCGTGCCCGCCTTCGCCGTGCCCGCCTTCGCCGTGGCCGCCTTCGCCGTGGCCGCCTTCGCCGTGCCCGCCTTCGCCGTGCCCGCGCGCCCGCGCGTCCTCACCCGGTGCCGCAGCCGAAGCCGCCCGCGCCGCCGTCCCAGGAGGATCCGCGCTCCCGCCGGGCGGGCCGGCCGCGACGGCCGGTGAGACCGCCCTCGTGCGCGAAGCGGGGCATGAGCCGGGTCAGCGCCCGGTCGCCGTACAGGGCCACCGCGAGCAGCCGGTCCCCGGGCGTGAGCCCTCCGGGGCCTTCCGGCAGCGGGTGCCGCTGCCGCAGGGATCTCAGGGCGCGCCGCCCGGCCCGGGTCCGGCCGGGCAGGCGGATCCGGGTCAGCCCGGCCAGCGTGAGCTCGTACCGCAGGTCGATCAGAGCGAGGGCGACGCCCTCGCGCACCATCAGGTCCCGCAGATCCGCCGGAGTGCGGAGCGCCTCGTGCACGGCCGCCGACAGGGGAGGGACGGCATCGGCGCCGCGGTCCGCTCCCGTACCGCCGACCGGTCCCGTCGCGCGCAGCAGCGCGCCGCCCCAGGCCGGTCCGACCGCGCCGCGCAGGCGCAGGGCGAGGACGGCGACCGTGACGGCGGCCCGGGGCCCGCCCCGAAGACAGGCGACCTCGTGCGGCTCCGGCCGGTGCGCTCCCGTGCTGTCCATCGATGCCCCCTGTCCCGCGCGGGGCCGCCGCCCCCGTGCCGGCGGGCCCCGTGTCAGGCACTGTGCCCGCTCGCGGGGGTGCCCCATGCCGGCGGGGGCCGGGTTCAGAGCTCGATCTGAGCATGCCGTAGCGGCCCTGCGCCTCGTGCCGTACGCGGGCGCGGGCCGATCACGCGGGCGGGAGCCTCACGCGGGCGCCCCGGGGCCGCGGGTGCTCAGGTCTCCCCGTGTTCCGACATGCCGGGCCAGTCGTCCGGGCCGCCGCCCTGCCACTCGATCAGGTCGCTCTCCTCGACCTCGATGCGGTCCAGGTCGGCCAGCCGGAGGATCTCGACGACGTCGTCCAGGTGGGAGGCGAGCCCGAGGGTCACGTCGTCCTCGGTGACCCGCCGGGAACCGTCCAGCGCGGGGGAGTGCACGACGATGTGCGGGTGCCGGGTGCTGTGCTCCATGCCCCCAGACTCCTGCGGGCGGGCCCGCACCGCACCCCGGGACCACGCTGCCTGCGCGCGCCGGACGTCCGGAACCCGGCGCAGGCGGCGGTCGCCGGGCGGGCGGAGGGCCGCGGAGGCGGACGGCACCGGACGCGCGGGGCCCGCGGGGGCGGCCCGTTCCGTGCCCCTCCCGCAACGCGTGGAGCCGGCCGGCGCCGGATGCGGGACCGTCCGCATCCGGCGCCGGCCGGCCGGTGAGGGTGTTGGTGGTGGATCCCGTCCGACGGCGCGAGACTGGGCGCGACAGGACATTCGCGCCGCCGGACGGAGTTCGGGGGCCTCGCCGTCGGCGAGGCGTGTTCTTGGCTGGGACCGCGGTGGGTGCGACGGTCCGGAAGGTCTTCCCTCTGGTCGAGAAGACGGGTCCCGGGACCTTCACCACCGCACTGGCTCGCACTCCCCCGGGTTCCGGGCTTCGCCCGGACACGGGGGACCCCCACCGCGGTCCTCGCCCTGACCGCACGGCCGTCGGCCGACCACCCCTCATCCGGGTCGTCCGACGCCCGCGCGGGGCGTACGCGTCCGGGTCCCGACCTCCCCGTCAGGAACCGGACGCGGCTCGTGTCAGTCCTCGCGCAGGGCGCGGACCGCCGCTTCCACCCGCTTGCCGTAGTCCGGGTCGGCGGCGTGGAAGTGGGCCAGGTTCTTCTCGACCACGTCGTTGCGGGAGACCTGCGAGAGGCCGCCGGCGATGGTCGCGACCAGACGCTCCTTCTCCTCCTCCGACATGACGCGGTACAGCTCGCCCGCCTGGAAGAAGTCGTCGTCCTTGGTGTGCAGCGGCGCCTCGTGGGTGCCGGTGTGGCCGGAGACCGGCAGCGGGGCCGACAGCGGGCGGCCGGTCTCGACCGGGCCGTCGTAGGAGTTCGGCTCGTAGTTCTTGGCGTCACGGCCCTGGGCGTTGGACGCCATGAAGCCGTCACGGCCGTAGTTGTTCGCGCCGCCCGGCACCGCCTTCGGGGCGTTCACCGCGAGCTGGGTGTGGTTGACGCCCAGGCGGTAGCGGTGGGCGTCCGCGTAGGCGAACATGCGGCCCTGGAGCATCTTGTCCGGCGACGGACCGATGCCCGGCACGAAGTTGTTCGGGGAGAACGCGGCCTGCTCGACCTCGGCGAACACGTTGTCCGGGTTGCGGTCCAGCACCATGCGGCCCACGCGCTGGAGCGGGTAGTCCCGGTGCGGCCACACCTTGGTCACGTCGAACGGGTTGAAGCGGTAGTTGTCCGCCTCGGCCGCCGGCATGATCTGCACGTACAGCGTCCAGGAGGGGTGCACCCCGCGCTCGATCGCCTGGAGCAGGTCGGTCTGGTGCGAGTCCGCGTCGCTGCCCGCCAGCTCGGCGGCCTCTTCGTTGGTCAGGCAGCGGATGCCCTGGTCCGTCTTGAAGTGGTACTTGACGAAGAAGCCCTCGCCCTTGGCGTTCGTCCACTGGTAGGTGTGCGAGCCGAAGCCGTCCATGTGGCGGTAGGACGCCGGGATGCCGCGGTCACCCATCACCCAGGTCACCTGGTGCGTGGCCTCGGGGGAGTTGGCCCAGAAGTCCCAGACGTTGTCCTGCTCGGTCCTGCCGGTGAACGGGTCGCGCTTCTGCGAGTGGATGAAGTCGGGGAACTTGATCGGGTCCTTGATGAAGAACACCGGGGTGTTGTTGCCGACGAGGTCGTAGTTGCCCTCCTCGGTGTAGAACTTCACCGCGAAACCGCGCGGGTCGCGCACCGCGTCCGCGGCGCCGAGGTTGCCGGCCACGGTGGAGAAGCGCACGAACACCTCGGTGCGCTTGCCGACCGTGTTCAGGAAGTCGGCGTGGGTGAAGCCGGTGACGTCGTCGGTCACCTCGAAGTGGCCGTAGGCGCCCGAACCGCGGGCGTGCACCACGCGCTCCGGGATGCGCTCGCGGTTGAAGCGCGCCAGCTTCTCCAGGAGGTGCTGGTCCTGGAGGAGGAGCGGGCCGCCGACGCCGGCGGAGGCGGAGTTCTGGTTGTCGGCGACCGGGGCGCCGGACTCTGTCGTGAGCACGCGCTGCGACATCGTGGACCTTCCGTGCGGGGGGCAGCGGAAACTTGTTTCCGCTTTGTGGAGCCTAGGTTTGGGCGATCGGGACGTCAACAGTTTGTTGAATTCCTGATCGGGGCTGCTGCCGGGACGCGGACCGGGTGGACGCCGCCGCCTGGGCGCGACAGGACAGGTGTCGGCGGCGGCGTCCCCCGGAGCTGTGGGACCGGCCGGTCAGGCGGTCAGACCTGGGCGCCGGACAGGCGCTCCACGGCCCGCAGCAGGGCCGAGTGGTCCAGGCCGCCGTCACCCTGGGCGCGCAGCGAGGCGACCAGCTGGGCCACCACGGCGCCGACCGGCAGGGCCGCGCCGACGTTGCGGGCGGCGTCGGTGACGATGCCCATGTCCTTGTGGTGCAGGTCGATGCGGAAGCCCGGCTTGAAGTCCCGGTTCAGGAAGTTGTCCTTCTTGCGGGTCAGCACGGTGGAGCCGGCCAGGCCGCCGTTGAGGACGTCCAGGGCGGCCTGGAGGTTCACACCGGACTTCTCCAGGAAGACGACCGCCTCGGCGCACGCCTGGATGTTCACGGCGACGATGAGCTGGTTGGCGGCCTTCACGGTCTGGCCCGAGCCGTGCGGACCGCACAGCACGATGGTCTTGCCGAGCGCGTCGAAGATCGGCTTGGCCTGGTCGAAGTCGGCCTGCTCGCCGCCGACCATGATCGACAGTACGGCCTCGACGGCGCCGGCCTCGCCGCCGGAGACCGGGGCGTCCAGGACGCGGATGCCCTTGTCCTTCGCGGCCTTCGCCAGGTCGACCGAGGTCTGCGGGGTGATCGAGGACATGTCGATCAGCAGCGCGCCCGGCTTCGCGTTCTCCAGGATGCCGTCCGGGCCGTAGGCGATGGCCTCGACCTGGGGGGAGGCGGGCACCATCGTGATGACGACGTCGGCGTCCTCGACGGCCTCGGCGATCGAGCCGGCCGCGGTGCCGCCGGCCGCGGCGAGGCGCTCCAGCTTCTCCTGCTCCAGGGTGAAGCCGGTGACCTGGTAGCCCGCCTTGATCAGGTTCTCGGACATGGGGGAACCCATGATGCCGAGGCCGACCCACGCGATCTTGGGGAGGTTGCTCATGACAGGGATGCCTCTCTGAAAAACTCTTCGGTACGGGTGAGGGTCAACGGGCCGCGCGGGCCTCGGCCGGCAGCCAGTCGAAGGCCTCGGCGCCGGTCCGCTCGCCCGGCTTGTACTCCAGGCCCACCCAGCCGTCGTAACCGGCCTTCTTCAGCTGGTCGAGCAGTTCCTCCAGCGGGAGGGAGCCGGTGCCGGGGGCGCCGCGGCCGGGGTTGTCGGCGATCTGCACGTGGCCGGTCTTCGCGGCGTACTGCTCGATCACCTGCGGCAGGTCCTCGCCGTTCATGGACAGGTGGTACAGGTCCATCAGGAACTTGGCGTTGCCGAGGCCGGTGGCCGCGTTCACCTTGTCCACGACCTCGATCGCGGCGGGCGCGCTCACCAGCGGGCACAGCGGCGACTCGGGCTTGTTCAGCGCCTCGATCAGGACGACGGCGCCGATCCGGTCGGCCGCGCGGGCCGCGAGGACCAGGTTCTCCAGGGCGAGGGCGTCCTGCTCGGCCGCCTCCACGCCCTCGACGCGGTTGCCGTACAGGGCGTTGAGCGCCTTGCAGCCGAGCGAGTCGGCGAAGGCGACGGCCACGTCGATGTTGGCGCGGAAGCGCTCGGACTCCTCACCGGGGACCGACAGGGCGCCGCGGTCGGGGCCCGGCAGTTTGCCGGCGTAGAAGTTCAGCCCGGTGAGCCGGACGCCCGCGTCCTCGATCGCCTTCTTCAGCGCGTCGAGTTCGGACTGCTCGGGGGTGGGGGTGTCGATCCAGGGCCACCACAGCTCGACCGCGGTGAAGCCGGCCGCGGCGGCGGCCGCGGGACGCTCCAGGAGCGGGAGTTCCGTGAAGAGGATCGACAGGTTGACGTTGAAGCGCTGGTCTGCGAATCCCATCAGGGTCGCGCTCCCTTCCGTGTCGCTATTCCGTATGACGGAAGTTTGTTTCTGCGTAATGGAAGAGTGCCGTCGGGTGTCGCGGCTTGTCAAGGGGGGACCGACCGCCGACGGCGTACGGGCCGCCGGGACCTGCCCGAAAACCGGCCTTGCGCGTTAGGTTGAGCGCGTGCGATTGAGAGTGGAGTTCACGACCGAACCCTTCGACCTCGACGAGGCACCCGCGCACGCGCTGGTCGCCCGCGAGGTCGTCGAGGCCGCCGAACTGGACGCGGTGGACGTCGGCCCGTTCGGCAACACCGCCGAAGGTGCCGCCGACGCGGTCCTGACCGCCGTGGACACCCTGCTGCGCAGGAGCCTCCAGGCCGGCGCCACCCGGATCTCGCTCCAGGTCAACGTGATCGGGGAGGGTGATAGGTGACCGGTCAGGAGCCGTTCATCGCGGCAGTGAAACCGCTGGTCGACGCGATCGGCGGCGAACTGCTCCCGCCGGACGAGGCCGGACCCGACGACGTCGTGCTCGCCTGGGACGGGGTGGACGCCGTCGGGGTGCGCCTGCCCCAGCTCGCCGACTCCCTCGACCACATCCTGGCCGCCATGGAGCGCCGCAAGGGCATGCCGCTCGCGGACCTGGACCGCAGGGCCAAGCAGGAGGTCGTACGGATCCTGGAGGCGCGCGGCGCCTTCTCCGTGCGGCACGGTGTGGAGACCGTGGCGAGCGCGCTGGGTGTCAGCCGCTTCACCGTCTACAACTACCTCAACCGGGAGAAGGAAGGCTGAAACACCCGCAGCGGGAGCGGTGCGGACGGGGTGTTCCAGGGTTTCCCCAGAATTTTCAACAAACTGTTGACGTGATGTTTCGGAGGGCGTTAGCTATCCGCAGCCCGTTCAGCACACAGGCCGTTCAACGGCCACGGAGGCTCCCGTGACCACGACTTCCACGCCGTCGGGCCTCGCCCGCTTCAACACCCTCCCGGCTGCCGCGGCCCGCTCCGCGCTCCTGGAGACATGCGCCTCCACCGCCTGGGCCGAGCGGCTGCTCGCCGCCCGTCCCTACGCCGGTGCCGAGGACCTCTACACCGCCAGTGACGCCGCCATGGCCGAACTGACGGCGGAGGACCTCGCACAGGCCATGGCCGGCCACCCGCCGATCGGCCGGCCCAGGCCCGGTGACCCGACCTCCGCCCGCGAACAGAGCGGCATGGCCGGCGCCTCCGAGGACCTCAAGGCGGACATGCTCGAACTGAACCTGGCCTACCAGGAGAAGTTCGGCCATGTGTTCCTCATCTGCGCCACCGGCCGGACCGGCGAGCAGATGCGGGACGCGGTCAAGGAGCGGATCGGCAACACGCCGGAGCAGGAACGGGAGATCGTCCGCACCGAGCTGGGGAAGATCAACCGCATCCGGCTCGCGCGCCTGCTCGAAGACGCCTGAGCACCTGCTCGAAGACGCCCGAAGAGGAAACCATGAGCACCGAGACCACCGCCTCAGTGTCCACGCACATCCTGGACACCAGTGCCGGCCGCCCCGCCGAGGGCGTCGCCGTCCAGCTCTCCGCCCGCTCGGGCGGGGAAGCGGACTGGCAGAAGCTCGGCGGCTCCGCGACCGACGCGGACGGGCGGTGCAAGGACCTCCCGGCACTGCCGGAGGGGACCACCCACGTACGGCTCGTGTTCGAGACCGAGACGTACTTCGCCAAGAAACAAGCCGCGGCCCAGCAGGACGCCCCCGCGCTCCGGGACAGCGAGAACGGCCGGCCCGTGTTCTTCCCCGAGGTCACCATCGCCTTCGCGGTGGTGCCCGGCGAGCACTACCACGTTCCGCTGCTGCTCAACCCGTTCGGCTACTCCGTTTACCGAGGGAGCTGACCGACACCATGACCCGTTTCGTCCTGGGACAGAACCAGTACGGCAAGGCCGAGAACCGAGTCGTCAAGATCACGCGTGACGGCGACACGCACCACATCAAGGACCTGAACGTCTCCGTCGCCCTCTCCGGCGACATGGAGGAGGTCCACCGCAGCGGCTCGAACGCGAACGTCCTGCCCACCGACACCACCAAGAACACGGTGTTCGCCTTCGCCAAGGAGCACGGCATCCACAGCGCCGAGGACCTCGGCGTCAAGCTCGCCCGTCACTTCGTGGACAACAACGAGCCCATCCACCGGGCCCGCATCCGCATCGAGGAGTACTCCTGGGAGCGGATCGAGACCTCGAAGGGCGGCGCCCGCTTCGTCGGCTCGGACGAGATCGCCCACTCCTTCGTCCGCAAGGGCCAGGAGACCCGCGTCGCGCAGATCACCTACGACGGCCACGGCATCCAGGTGCTCTCCGGATTCAAGGACCTGACCGTCCTGAACTCCACCAACTCCGAGTTCTTCGGGTTCCTCAAGGACAAGTACACCACCCTCCAGGAGGACCACGACCGCATCCTCGCCACCACCGTCTCCACCTGGTGGCGGCACAACTGGGACGGCATCGACTCGCACGCCCCGGACTGGGACCGTTCGTACAGCGGAGTGCGCAAGCACGCGCTCCAGGCGTTCGCCGAGACCTACTCGTACTCGCTCCAGCAGACCCTCTTCGAGATGGGTGTGCGGGTGCTGAACTCCCGCGACGAGGTCGACGAGATCCGCTTCTCGATGCCCAACAAGCACCACTTCCGCTCGGACCTGTCGCCCTTCGGGATCGACAACGAGGCCAAGGACGGCGCCGTCTACTACGCCGCCGACCGGCCCTACGGCCTGATCGAGGCCACCATCCTGCGCGACGGCGCCGAGCAACTCATCCCGGTCGACATGACCAACCTCTGACGCGGGACGCGCACCACCGGCCCTGCCACCCGGGCCGGTGGTGCGCCACACCGGAGGGAACACCATGGCACAGCCTGCAACGGAGCCGGCGAAGGGCTCCTGTTCCACCCCGCCGGTGCACACCGAGGACGCCATCACGTCCGTGCACCCGGTGGACGAGAAGCTCCACCCCTCGCGGCTCGTCCCCGCCGCTCTCCAGCACATCGCCGCCATGTACGCGGGCGTTGTCACTCCTCCGCTCATCATCGGCCAGGCCTGCGGCCTCGACATCGCGGCCCGCACCCGGCTGATCGCCGCCTCGCTGCTCATCGCCGGCGTGGCGACCATCCTGCAGACCATCGGCGTCAAGGGTCTCGTCGGCAACCGCCTGCCGTTCGTGAACGCCGCCTCCTCCGCAGGCATCGCGCCCATCCTCGCGATCGCCGAGACCAACTCCGAGGGGCACCAACTCCCCGCCATCTACGGCGCGGTGATGGTCGCCGGAGTCTTCTGCCTGGCCGTCGGGCCGTTCTTCGGGCGGCTGCTCAGGTTCTTCCCGCCGCTGGTCACCGGCGTGGTGATCACACTCATCGGCGTCACGCTGATGCCCGTGCCGGTCGGCTGGGCCCAGGGCGGCGACAAGAGCGCCGCCGACTTCGGCGCCATGAAGAACCTCGGTCTCGCCGCGTTCACCCTCGTTGTCATCCTGCTGATCCAGCGCTTCGGCAAGGGCTTCGTCAAACAAGTCGCCTTGCTCTTCGGCCTGTTGGTCGGCACCCTGGTCGCCATCCCGTTCGGCATGGCCGACTTCAGCGGCATCACCTCGGCGCCCGTCGCGGCACTGCCCACCCCGTTCGCCTTCGGCGCCCCCGTCTTCCAGCCCGCGGCCATCCTGTCGCTGTGCATCGTGATGCTGGTGCTGATGACCGAGTCCAGCGCCGGCATGCTCGCCCTCGGCGAGATCTGCGACCGCCGCGCCGACGCCCGCACCATCACCCGCGGCCTGCGCACCGACGGCATCGCCACCCTGCTCGGCCCCGTCTTCGGCGGCTTCCCCACCTCCGCCTTCGCACAGAACGTCGGCGTCGTCTCGCTGACCCGGGTCCGCAGCCGCTACGTCGTCGCGGTGGCCGGCGGCGCCCTGCTCGTCCTCGGCGCCTTCCCGGTGCTCGGCGCGGTCGTCTCCCTGGTCCCCATGCCGGTCCTCGGCGGCGCGGGCATCGTCCTGTTCGGCTCGATCGCGGTCAGCGGCATCCGCACGCTCTCCGAGGCCGGACTCGACGACAGCTCCAACATCATCCTGGTGGCCGTCGCCCTCGGCGCGGGCATCATCCCGCTCGCCGCCCCCACCTTCTACGAGGAGTTCCCGGCCTGGGCCCAGACCGTCCTCGGCTCCGGCATCAGCGCCGGAGCGATCGTCGCGGTCCTGCTCAACCTGTTCTTCCACCATCTCGGCACCCGGGGCCGCACGGCTCCGGCACTCAAATCCTCCTAGGGTCCTGCCGTGCCCTCCCCGTGGGCTCCCCGTCCACGGGCCGCCACTGAAAGACAAGGAAGCGCAATGGCACCATCGGCAGCCCAGCGCATCGTCATCGAGAACTGTGCGATCGCGACCGTCGACGCGGACGACACCGAGTACGCGTCCGGTCACCTCGTCATCGCCGGGAACAGGATCGAGTCCATCGGCGCCGGCCGGGCCCCCGCGGGCCTGGAGAACGTGGCGCGCCGCATCGACGCCCGCGGCCACCTGGTCACGCCCGGTCTGGTCAACACCCACCACCACTTCTACCAGTGGATCACCCGGGGCCTGGCCACCGACCACAACCTGTTCAACTGGCTCGTCGCGCTCTACCCCACCTGGGCGCGCATCGACGAGGAGATGGTGTACGCGGCGGCCCAGGGGTCGCTCGCGATGATGGCCCGCGGCGGTGTCACCACCGCCATGGACCACCACTACGTCCATCCGCGGGGCTCCGGCGACCTGTCCGGCGCGATCATCCGGGCCGCCTCCGAGATGGGCGTCCGCTTCACGCTGGCCCGCGGCTCGATGGACCGCAGCGAGAAGGACGGCGGACTGCCGCCGGACTTCGCCGTCGAGACCCTGGAGGGCGCACTCGCCGCCACCGAGGAGACCGTCAAGAAGCACCACGACGCCTCCTTCGACGCCATGACGCAGGTGGCCGTCGCCCCCTGCTCGCCCTTCTCCGTCTCCACCGAACTGCTGCGCCAGGGTGCCGAACTGGCCCGCCGGCTCGGCGTGCGGATGCACACCCACGGTTCGGAGACCGTGGAGGAGGAGAAGTTCTGCCACGAGCTGTTCGGCATGGGCCCCACCGACTACTTCGAGTCGACGGGCTGGCTCGGCGAGGACGTGTGGATGGCGCACTGCGTCCACATGAACGACTCCGACATCGAGGCCTTCGGCCGGACCAGGACCGGCGTCGCGCACTGCCCGTCCTCCAACGCCCGCCTCGCCGCCGGCATCGCCCGGGTCCCCGACATGCTCAAGGCGGGCGTCCCGGTCGGCCTCGGCGTCGACGGCACCGCCTCCAACGAGTCCGGCGAACTCCACACCGAACTGCGCAACGCCCTGCTGATCAACCGCCTCGGCGCGCACCGCGAGGCGGCCCTCAACGCCCGCCAGGTGCTGCGCCTGGGCACGTACGGCGGCGCCCAGGTGCTGGGCCGGGCCGGGCAGACCGGCTCGCTGGAGGCCGGCAAGCTCGCCGACCTCGTGCTGTGGAAGCTGGACACCCTCGCCCACGCCTCCATCGCCGACCCGGTGACCGCGCTGGTCTTCGGCGCGGCGGCACCGGTCACGGCGTCCTTCGTCAACGGCCGGCAGATCGTCGAGGACGGCCGTCTGCTGCACGCCGACGAGGACGCCATCGCCCACGCCACCCGCGAGGAGGCCCGGCGCCTGGCGCGCATCGCCGCCCAGGGCTGACCGGGTCGCGGCCGAGCGCCGCCGCGCTCGCCGCACCGCGCCGACCGCGGCGGGGCGCGGCGGCGGCCCGCAGGTAGAACTCCGGCCGGGAGGGACGGCTCCCGGCCGGTAGCCGTGGACCCGAGCGGGGTCCGCGGTGGCCGGCTCCGGGGCGTGCGTGGACGCGCACGCCCCGGAACGGTATCCGTTCACTTCCCGGGCCCCGCCGAGGGCCCGGCCAGGGCTGCCCGCGTCAAAGGCCCGCCCAGGGCCCCTCCGGGGGCCCGCCACGGTCCCGCACGACCACCGCACCACGCACCACCTCCTTGACACCCACGTCAGAGCCGACGTGAAAACCGACCGGAGGAGCCGCCGTGACCGCACAGCCCGTCGACGAGAAACTGGTCCACCCAGTCGACGAGAAACTTCCCGCCCTGAAGATGGCGACCAGCGGCCTGCAGCACGTGGCCGCCATGTACGCGGGTGTCGTCGCCCCACCCCTGATCGTCGGCGCGGCCATCGGCCTGTCCGCCTCCGACCTCACCTTCCTCACCGGCGCCTGCCTGTTCACCGCGGGCCTCGCCACCTTCCTGCAGACCCTCGGCATCTGGAAGATCGGCGCCCGGCTGCCCTTCGTCAACGGCGTGACCTTCGCCGGTGTCGCCCCGATGACCGCGATCGTCGCCTCCACCAAGGACAAGTCCGACGCGCTGCCGGTCATCTTCGGCGCCGTGATCGTCGCCGGACTCCTCGGCTTCCTCTTCGCCCCCCTGTTCTGCAAGGCCATCCGCTTCTTCCCGCCGGTCGTCACCGGCAGCGTGATCACCCTCATCGGCGTCTCCCTGCTCCCCGTCGCCTTCGGCTGGGCCCAGGGCCCGAATCCGGCCGCCCACGACTACGGGTCCGCGACCAACCTGACCCTGGCCGGCATCACCCTGGCCCTGGTCCTGCTGCTGCGCCGCTTCACCCGCGGCTTCGTCAAACAGATCGCCGTGCTGATCGGCCTGGTGGCGGGCACCGTCGTGGCGATACCGTTCGGCGCCACGGACTTCAGCCCGGTCGCCGACGCCCAGGTCGTCGGCTTCCCCACCCCGTTCCACTTCGGCGGCCCGCAGTTCCAGCTCGCCGCGATCCTGTCCATGTGCGTGGTGATGGTGGTCTGCATGACCGAGTCCACCGCGGACATGCTCGCCCTCGGCGAGATCGTCGAACGCCCGGCCGACGAGAAGACCATCGCCGCCGGCCTGCGCGCCGACACCCTCGGCTCCGCCCTCAGCCCCCTGTTCAACGGCTTCATGTGCAGCGCCTTCGCACAGAACATCGGCCTGGTCGCCATGACCCGTATCCGCAGCCGCTACGTGGTCGCGGCCGGCGGCGGCTTCCTGGTCCTGATGGGCCTGTGCCCGACGGCCGCCTCCCTCATCGCCGTCGTGCCGCGCCCGGTGCTCGGCGGCGCGGGCGTGGTGCTGTTCGGCTCGGTCGCCGCGAGCGGCATCCAGACCCTGGTCCGGGCCGGTCTCGACAAGGACAACAACGTCCTGATCGTCGCCGTGTCGCTGGCCGCCGGCATCATCCCGATCACCGCCCCGGAGTTCTACCACGCCTTCCCCGAGACGGCCCGCATCGTCCTGGACTCGGGCATCTCCACCGGCTGCGTGGTGGCCGTCCTGCTGAACCTGCTCTTCAACCACATCGGCAGGGGCCGCGACGCGGAGGACGTCACCCACCCGATGGAGGCGGGCACGGACCTCGCGGAGGCGGCCCACCCGGCCGCCGCACACTGACGGCGACGCCCCGGAGGGGTACGGCACCGGCGGGCCTGCCCGTGCCCTGCCCCTCCAGGCGCCCGCCGCGCTCGCCCCCGCGGCGTGCACCGCGCGTGCGCCGGGCGCGCCCCCGCGCGACGCCTCAGCCCCGCCATGTCGCTCACGCCCCTCACGCACGGCGCGGGGACGCCAGCAGGTACCGCACCCGGGTCCGCGGTTCGGTGCACTCCCCGGCCTGCCACCCCGCACGCTCCAGCGTGAGCGCGCAGCCGCGCAGGAACTCCGCGTCCGGCGCGTACACGGCGACCGCCTCCGGCTGCGGCGTCTCCCGCACCCGGTAGCCGTCGGCCGCGGGCCCCGCCGGGCGGTGCCCGGCCGCCTCCAGAGCCAGCGCGGCGGCCCGCACCAGGTGCGCGCGCTCCCAGCCGCACGGCCGCTCGGCCGCACCGTCCGCATTGGTCATCCGGCGCAGCTCCAGCAGCCCCTGCCAGGCGCTGTGCACCTCACGGTCCCGCACCGCCGGGTCGTCCGCCGCCGCCTCGTCCTCGCCGCCGGTCCTGGCGGAGAACACACCGGCGGGGGAGGGCTGCGCGACCGCCCCGGCAAAGTCCCCGGGCGCGGGCCGCGCCTGCCGTGTCCGGTGCCCGGCCGGGGTCAGGAAGTGGTCGTGCGGCGGACGCGGATGCCGGAAGGCCAGCCCACGCTTCACCAGCGCCGCGAGCTGCGCGTCCGTGCCCCGCAGCCGCCCGGTCACCGGATCGGCGTCGTCGATGACGCGGCGCTGCGCGGCGGTCGGCGGTCGTGCCACGGCGCCCTCCCTCCCCGAGTCGTTGCGGACTGCCTGGCCGAGCGGACCGTGAGGACCGCGCTCCAGGCCCACTCGAAGACTACGACCCGGGTCTGACAACGCCCCCGGCCGTGCTCAGGACGGCGCGGGCGGGCGGATGTTCCAGCCCGCGACCACCGGCCGGTCGTGTTCCGTGCCCAGCCGGCACACCGTGCCCGTGGCCAGCTGGAACAGCGCGCCCGAGGACGGGGGCAGACCGAGGCGCCGGGCGGTGAGCACCCGCAGGAAGTGCCCGTGGGCCACCAGCAGCACGACCCCCTCGGTGTTGGCGAACGCGGCGTCCACCTTGGCCAGCATCCGGTCGGCGCGCTCCCCGACCTGCTCCACGCTCTCCCCGGGCCGCTCCGGCGGCCCCGGCGCCACCCCGTCGGTGAACAGGAACCAGCCGGGCCGGGTGCGCTGGATCTCGGGGGTCGTGACGCCCTCGTAGCCGCCGTAGTCCCACTCCCGCAGGTCCGGGTCGACACGGGCGTCCGTGATCCCGATCAGTTCGGCCGTCTCCCGGGCCCGCTGGAGCGGGCTGACGAACGCGGCGCCGATCCGGTGCGAGCGGATCAGCGGCACCAGCCGCCGCGCCTCCTGGCGCCCCCGCTCGGTGAGGGGCACGTCCGTGCGGCCGGTGTGCCGCCCGGACCGCGACCACTCGGTCTCCCCGTGCCGGACGAGAAAGAGATCACCCACGCCCGCCGTCCCTTCCCGCGCCGCGTGCCTCCTCAGCACCGTGTCACAGGCGGACGGCGGCCCGCAGGACGGACTGGGCCAGACGGCCGTTCCCGGGCGAGGCGCCCTGCCCGGGCGCGGGGAAGGCGAGGCGCCGCCGGGTGCGGGCGCGGCCGATCCCGGTCGCCGGGCCGGCGAAGCACAGTGAGCCGGTGGCGCCGCTGTGCCCGAAGGCGCCGGGGTCCAGGAACAGGAAGGGGAACACCGCGGACGGGTGAGTCCCGTTCCCCACCGGGAAACGCGGCGAACTCCTCCCGCCCGCCCTCGAATCCGCCCGCCACCGTTCCCCGTACGTCCTGCGCCACGCGCACAGCGCCCGGTCGCCGATCGTGTACGGGGATCGCCGGCCGGGGGCCGCGGCCGGGTCTTCCGCGTCAGCGAGCCGGAAGGTTCACCGTGCCCCACAGGGGCTGGTGGTCCGAGAGACCGGCCGGGTCCGACCCGACGGTGCAGCCGGACCAGGTCGCGGCCGTCGGTGCGAAGAGGTAGTCCAGCTTGGCCGGGCCCTTGGTGGGCCGGTCGGCCGGCCGGTCGCACTCCCCGTACGCGTCGTAGAGGGGCTGCACGACGGGGGAGCCGCCGTCCTCGGGGACCGCGGTGGGGGTGGCGTTCAGGTCGCCGCCGAAGACCGGCCGGTAACCGCTGTACCCGGCGAGCTGCGCCGCCAGGTCCCGGGCCTGCTGTCGCTGCACGGTCCGGCCCGGGTCGTCGTACCCCGCGCCGCCGGTGCTGAAGTGGGCCGCACAGGCCATGACCGCCCAGGACGGAACAGCGGCGCACAGGGCCGTACGCCGTTCCCTGCCCGTGGGGGAGTCCAGCTCCACGGCCCGGTACCAGGTGTTCTCCGCGGGAACGGCGACGGCGACCCCGTAGGAGCCACGGTTGCCGCCGCACTCCTTCCGCGCCCACTGGCCGGTACCCGCGACCTGGTACTGGATCGGAGCGAACCGCACGTCCCACGTGTCGGCACCCCCGTCCAGGGCCGCTTCGAGCTTCCGCTCCAGGGGTTTGGCGAGCTTTTCGCAGAACTCCTCGAGGAAGACGACATCGGCCTGCGCGGCGACCGCCCGCCGCGCCACCGCCGACGTGAAGTCGTCCACCGGGGAGCCGTACATCGTGGGGCAGTCGCCGGCGTTGTTGCTGCACGTGTTCCACGTGAGGGCGTGGATGCTCCTCGCCGGGGTGGACGAGGCCGCGGGCGGCTGCCGCGGGGCGGCCGGAAGCTCGACGAGCCTGAACCGCTCCCAGGAGCCGGGCGTGCCCGCCGCCGGGGTGCGGGCCCGCAGCAGGCCCTCGTCCTCCCCGGTGCTGCCGACCTCGGCGGAGACGTAGTAGTCCGTGGAGACGCCGCTCTCGGTGAGGGTGGCCTTCAGCGCGTACCAGCCGTCGCCCAGGTCCACCGGACGGAATCGTTCCCAGCCGCCGATGGATCCGTCCTGACGGGCGCGGAGCGTGCCGAAGCGCGAACCGGTGTAGTGGAACTCGGCGGACACGTACCGCCCGTCGGCCTCGGACCGCAGGGCGACGTGGGCACCCTTGTCGTCGGTGTGCAGCGTGAAGGTCTCCGACGCCCCCAGTCCGCTCACGTCGGTGCAGTCCGTCCCGGCACGGAGCTGCGCGTACCGGTCATCGGGAGCCTCCGTCTCGACCGAGACGCACACGGGTGCTCCGGCCTTGTCGCCCGCGGCCTTCGACTGGAGGGCGAACGCGCGGCCCGCCGATTTCGCGGTGGGTACGCCGTCCGCCTGCGCCGAGGGTGCCGCGCACAGCGTGACGAGCGCGAGCAGGAGCCCGAGGAGGGCTCCCGTGCGCGTTGTTCTTCCCAAGGTGGCTCCGCTCTCGCGCCCGGCCCTGCGTCAGCGACCGGCCGCGTACGAGACGAAGGCGGACCACTCGTGCGGCCCGAAGGCGAGCTGGGGGCCCTGCTCGGTCTTGGAGTCGCGTACGCGGATGGTCCGGGGGGCGTGGGCGACCTCGACGCAGGCCGCACCGTCGGGATTGCTGTGGCTGCTCTTGAACCACCGCAACTCGGTGCCGTCACCGGCCAGGGGCTTCAAGCTCATGTCTCTCCCAGCAGTTTCTCGATGTACGCCAGTGACTCTCGTGGTGTGAGGGCCTGAGCCCGGATGATCCCATAGCGCAGTTCGAGGATCTGGATCTCCCTGCGGTCCGAGATCAACCGACTGACGAGTTGGATGTCGCTGTGCCCCACGGTGGCGCCCTCCTTCAGCCTCAGCAGGTGGAACGGTCCGTCGAGGCCGGCGTTGTCCTCGCAGCCCAGGGGCAGCACTTGAATCTCCACGTTGCGCATCTGCCCGGCCTCCAACAGGCGTTCGAGCTGTCGGCGCAGGACCATTCTGCCTCCGACCGGGCGGCGCAGGGCAGCCTCATCATGCACGAAGCTGAAAGCCGGGATCGTCTGCTTCCCGTCCAGCACCCTCTGGCGTGCCAGGCGCGCTGCGACGAGCCGTTCCACGTCCTCCTCCGGGAAGGCCGGACGCCGCGAACCGAAGACGGCCCGCAGGTACTCCTCCGTCTGCAACAGCCCGTTGACCACAGAGTTGTCGTACGCGCAGATCTCGACGGCCTCGGCCTCCAGCTTGGCCAGGTCGCGGACCTTCTTCGGGTAGCGGGCCTCCTCCACGTCCTTGCTGAGCGCCGCGATCACGCCCCCGGCGTCCAGCACCCGGTCCGCCGCTTCCAGGAACTGCGGCTTCGGCGTCCGCCGCCCCCGTTCCACGGCGGAGGCCTGCTCCTCGCTGTAGCCGATGGCCGCGCCCAACTCCGCCTGGGTGAGGCCCTTCCGTTCGCGGAACTTCTTGACCACCTTGCCGACGGTGCGCAGGACGGCCGCCGACTCCTCGTCCTCCCAGCCCGTCTCCGGCCCGTCACCGTTCTGCGGTCCCTGCCCCGTCGCGCCCACGCTCCGCCTCCTTGGTGTGCTGCCCGGTCCCAACGCCGCCAGGGGCCTCCGCGTCACGCGTCGCCGCCCGGACAGGCCCGGTCAACGGCCGGACAGCGACGCTGAGTACGACCTCCATGACTGCACAGCGTAGTGACGAGCGGCCACGCTGGGTGACATGAACGCCGATACCACCCGCTCGACCGCTGCCCCCGCCCACTTCGCCGTCCGCCTCTCGGCCACTCCCAGGGGCGCCCGCCTCGCCCGCCGTCTGACGGCGCAGCAACTCGACGACTGGGGCTGGCCGTACGACACCGGGGCGAACCGGACCGCGGCTCTGCTCGTCGCCGAACTCGCCGCGAACGCGGTGCGGCACGGCGGGGTGAGGGGCCGCGACTTCCGCCTGCGTCTCACGCTCCACCCCGCCGCACCCGTGCCCGCGCTGCGCATCGAGGTGACCGATCCGCGCCCGGAGCGGCGCCCGCCCGGCCCCGGCACGCTCCCGCCGCCGTCCCCCGAAGCGGAGTCCGGCCGCGGCCTCCTCCTCGTCGAGGCTCTGGCGAGCCACTGGGGGACGGTGTGCGCGGACCCGTACACGAAGACCGTCTGGTGCGAGACCCTGCTCGGGTGAGTGCCGGCCGGTTACTGGTGGTACCCGCCCAGGAACCGCCCGATCCTGCTGATCGCCGTGTCCAGGACGTCCGCGTGCGGGAGGGTGAGGATGCGGAAGTGGTCGGGGGCGGGCCAGTTGAAGCCTGTGCCCTGGACGATCTGGATCTTTTCGCGCAGGAGGAGGTCCAGGACGAACTTCTCGTCGTCGTGGATCCTGTGGACGGCGGGGTCGAGGCGGGCGAAGGCGTACAGGGCGCCCTTGGGCTTCACGCAGGAGACGCCCGGGATCTCGTTCAGCCTGCGCCAGGCCACGTCGCGCTGCTCGTGCAGCCTGCCGCCGGGCACGGTCAGGTCGCGGATGGACTGGCGGCCGCCCAGCGCGGCCTGGATGGCGTACTGCGCCGGGGCGTTGGGGCACAGGCGCATGGAGGCCAGCATGGTCAGGCCCTCCAGGTAGTCCTTCGCGTGCTGGCGGGGGCCGGTCACGACCAGCCAGCCGGAGCGGAAGCCCGCCACGCGGTACGTCTTCGACAGGCCGCAGAAGGTCAGGACCACCAGGTCGGGCGCGAGCGCGGCCGTCGAGTGGTGCACGGCGTCGTCGTAGAGGATCTGGTCGTAGATCTCGTCGGCGAAGACCATCAGGCCGTGCCGGCGGGCGAGGTCGAGGATGCCCTCCAGGATCTCCTTCGGGTAGACGGCGCCCGTCGGGTTGTTCGGGTTGATGATCACCACCGCCTTGGTGCGGTCGGTGATCTTCGACGCCATGTCGTCCAGGTCCGGGTACCAGTCGGCCTTCTCGTCGCACAGGTAGTGGACCGCCTTGCCGCCGGCCAGCGTCGTCACGGCGGTCCACAGCGGGTAGTCGGGCGCGGGGATCAGGACCTCGTCGCCGTCCTCCAGCAGGGCCTGGACGGCCATGGACACCAGTTCCGAGACGCCGTTGCCGAGGAAGACGTCGTCGACGCCGACCTCCAGGCCCCGCTCCTGGTAGCGCTGGGCGACCGCCCGGCGGGCGGAGAGGACACCGCGCGAGTCCGTGTAGCCGTGCGCCCGCGGGAGCATCCGGATCATGTCCTGGACGATCTCCTCCGGCGCCTCGAAACCGAAGAGCGCCGGGTTGCCCGTGTTCAGGCGCAGGACGCTGTGGCCCGCTTCCTCCAGCGCGTTGGCGTGCTCGATCACCGGACCGCGGATCTCGTAACAGACCTCGTTGAGCTTGCTCGACTGCCGGAACTCCATGCGTCCCTCCGGTTCTTGGTGACGCTTGGTTTTACCAAGTACGAGCTTGGAAAGTCCAACAACATGTCTAGACTGCGTCGCATGTCACCTCGCCGAAGCTACGACCAGTACTGTTCCGCCGCCCGTGCGCTCGACGCCGTCGGCGACCGCTGGACCCTGCTGATCGTGCGGGAACTGCTGGCCGGTCCCCGCCGCTACACGGATCTGCACGCCGATCTGCCGGGGGTGAGCACCGACGTCCTCGCCTCGCGGCTCAAGGACATGGAGCGGGACGGGCTGGCGAGCCGGCGCAGGCTGCCGCCGCCCGGCGCCGCCTTCGTCTACGAACTCACCCCGCGCGGCCGGGACTTGCTGCCCGTGCTCCAGGCGCTGGGGGAGTGGGGGGAGGCCGAGCTGGGCGAGCCGCGTCCCACGGACGCCGTCCGGGCGCACTGGTTCGCGCTGCCCCTGCTGCGGGCGCTGGACGGCGAGGGGCTGGTCGAGGTGGTGCTGGAGGAGGGCGTGTTCCACCTGTACGCCGGCGGCACGGAGCAGGTCCCGTACGGCGACGGGCCCGCTCCCCGCGAACCCGACGCCCGGCTGACCCTCGACTCCCCGGCCTGCACGGCCGTGGCGCGCGGGGAGGCGGGCCTCATGGAAGCGGTGCGCGACGGCCGGGTGACGGTGACCGGCGACAGTCCGCTGGCCAAGGCCCTGCGGCAGGCGTGAGGCGGGGCGGCGGCACCGGCGATGTCTGTGGCGCCGGAAGACGTGCCGGTGACGTCCGCGGCAGCGGGGTGGCGGCCGGTACCGGCCGCGGGCGCGACTGTGGGGTGGCAGCCGGTACCGGCGGGGCGCGGGGGCACCTGTGGCGTCTGCGGCACCCGCGGCAGGTGCGGCGAAGGCCCGCCCCCGAGGAGGCGGGCCTTCGCCGCACCGCGAGCTGATCACCCGTCAGCCAAAGGGGTCAGGCGCCCGGCGGCACCCGCGACGGCCGCCCGGAGCCCCGGGTCAGCGCGTACCCGCCGATGCCCGCGAGCGCCGCCAGGACCGCGCCGATCCCGGTCCACACCCACCGGTCGGACCACCAGCCCGAGGACCACCCGTCGTCGGGCTCGATGCTGGACAGCACGGCCGGCTTCTTCGTCGCCGAACCGTCCCCGCTGTCCGAAGCGCCCTTCTCCTGTTGGGACTTGACCGCGATGCCCGGCACCAGCGGCTTCGCCAGCGAGCCGTCCACCGCCGCCGCGCCGCCGATGTGCTTGGAGTCGGCCTTCACCTCCGCGCTCACCGGCAGGCCCAGGTCCGAGGACTGCAGGCCGACCACCGTGAGCCGGACGTAGTACGTGCCGGGCAGCGGGTCGTTGGCCCACGGCTCCGCCCAGGCGCGGACCGTGCGCAGGACGCAGGCCAGTTCGACGGAGGGCGTGCCGGCCCCGGCGGTCCGCGTCTGGGCGCCGTACTGGCACGACTGACGGCGCCGCAGACCGTCGTAGACGTCGAGCTGCCAGGTCTGCGTGGTGTGCTTGTCCGGCAGCTTCACCGTGGCGTGGACGGTGGGCCGCTGCCCGGCGTCCGCCGGGAACGACCAGTACAGGTAGTCGCCCGTGGAACCGGTCGCGGTGGCCTGCTGCCCCTGCTCGATCTCGGTCGCCGTACGGAAGGAGGTGCCCGCCTGGGTGGGGGCCTTGCTGTCGCCGGACGGGCTCGCGGACGGGGAGGAGTCGGCCGCCGCGGGCGCCGCCGCCAGTCCCAGTGCCAGCAGCGCGGCACCGAACGCACGTGTGAGACGCATCAGTTGGTCCTCCAGATCGCCACGCGCCAGCGCGACAGCCAGCCCCAGACCAGTCCGGCGAGGAAGCCGACCAGCACGAGGACGCCGAGCAGCCACCAGCCGCGGCCCAGTCCGAACGCCGCCACGTCACGCGCCTTGTCCGGGGCGTCCACGACGTCGACGGTCAGCTCCAGCGGCAGGCCCGGCGTGGTCTTGACGCCGTCCGCCGCGGCGAAGGAGTTGGTGACCTGCAGGCACACCGTCTCCGCCGGGGCGTTGTCGTCGTCGCTCTTCGCCTTCGGGTAGCGCAGGCCGGTGGAGACGACGTCGGTGCGGCCGGTGCCGGCCGCCTCACCGCGCACGATCTCCCGGCCGTGCACGGTCACCGCCCGCAGCAGCACCCCGTAGTCGGGACGCACGGTGCGGTCGTCGGCGACGCTGACCGCGGCGCGTAGCTCCTGGCCCGGGTTCACGTCCACCCGGTACCAGCGCTGCTGCCCGAACTCCTCGCGGTCGGTGTACAGGCCGGACTTGAGCGCCGGCGCCTTGGCGCAGTCGGCCGCGCCCTCGGTGGCGACCGGGGTCACCACGGGATCGGCCGCCCGGTCGACCAACTGGCCCACCCGGTCGGAGAGTTCCTCCTTGTGCCGGACGGAGGTGTACGTGCCGCCGGTGGCGTCCGCGATGCAGCTGAGCTGGTCGCGGGTCTTGGCGTCCGGGACCAGGCCGAGCGTGTCGATGGTCAGGCCGATGCCCTGGGCCGCGATCTCGCGGGCCACCTCGCACGGGTCCAGCGGCCGGCAGGTGTCCTCGCCGTCGCTGATCAGGACGATGCGGCGGGTGCCGTCGCCGCCCTTGAGGTCGGCCGCCGCCTTCTGCAGCGCGGGGCCGATCGGGGTCCAGCCGGTCGGCGCGAGGGTGGCCACCGCCGTCTTGGCCTCGGTGCGGTTCAGCGGGCCGACCGGGTAGAGCTGCGCGGTGTCCTTGCAGCCCGTCTTGCGGTCCTCGCCACGGTAGTTGGCGCCCAGGGTCCGGATGCCGAGCTGGACCTCCTCGGGGGTGGCGTCGAGCACCTCGTTGAACGCCTGCTTGGCCGCGGCCATCCGCGACCCGCCGTCTATGTCCCGTGTGCGCATGGAACCGCTGACGTCCAGGACGAGTTCGACCTTCGGCGCGGCCGTGCCGTCCGGCTCGTCGGCGACCGCACCGGCGGGAAAGGCCATCCCGGCCGTCAGGGCGGCGAGCAGAGCACAGACTCCTGCCGCCAGCCGTTGTCTTGTGATCATCGGCGGATCCTATTGATCAGAACGGGGTGGGACCAAAACGAGCGGGTTGGGCAGTCCCGTCCACAGGTCCCCGGCGTGCCCGGGGGACAGCCGCATCAGCGTCAGCGCCTTGGCGGGCAGCGGCTCCTCGGTCAGGGCCCGGAAGTCCGGGGTGCGCGGCAGGTCGCGTACGGCGCTCTCCAGCGCGGCGCGCAGTGCCGGCCCCGATCCCGCCGTCCCGGCCAGCGCGCCCGCCACCAGTGAGCCGAACAGCTTGCGGCGCAGCGCCGCCGGGTCGTCGGTGAGGATGCGGGCGGGCAGGCCGGGGACGGCGATGCCGTGCCGGGCCAGGCGGGCGGGACTCACCCTGATGTCGGCGAGGTCGCGGTAGACCAGGCGCAGCGGGGTCCCGTCGCCGGACAGGACGACCAGCAGGTTCTGGCCGTGTGCCTCCAGGGCCACGCCCAGCTCCAGCAGGCGCAGCCCGACGGTGAGCGCGAGGCGGGCGAAGGCGGCCAGCCACGTGGGCGAGCCGGCCAGGCCGGTGACGGGCAGGGCCGCCACCGGCACGACGTGCTCGCCGGGGACCGTGTACGTCTGCGGCGGCTCGCGCCACAGGGCCGCCAGGTCCGGGGAGTGGGCGGTCGCGGCGCCGAGCGTGCGGGTGATGTGCAGCAGGCCGCCGGTGCGGCCCGCCAGGTCCTCGGCGAAGGCCGACAGAGCGGCCGACGCCGCCACCGAACCGACCGAGATGTCCCGCACCGAGGACGTCAGCCGGGCCGACAGCGCGGTCTTGACGTGCGGCCCGTCCGGCAGGGCCAGGGTGCGCAGCGACATCAGCGGGTGAGCGGCGAGAGCAGCGCCCTCGGCGGGCCGCTTGAGCACGTGCTGCGCCTGCCACGGGTGCACCGGGATCAGCAGCCGCCCGCCGTCCCGCAGTTGCTCGGGCCACACCCCGCTCACCAGGCACTCCCGCACCGGGACCGGCAGCAGTCCCAGCTCCACCACGGGCCGGTGCTCGGGCCCGTACGCGAACTGCTCGGCCACCGAGAAGCCGGGCCGGGAGCGGCAGTTTGGGTGGAACGGGTGCCCGTCGACCACCCGCTGCTCCCATTCCCACTCCCGGTCCGGGGCAGGCCACCGGTCAGCGGGGTCCGGCAAGGCGAGTGCTTCCGCACCGGCCGGCTGACCGGCCCGCGACAGGGCCAGCGAGGCGACGCCGTGCGCCAGTTCGGCGGCGAACGCGTCACCGTGCGGCACCGCCAGCGCGGCCGTCAGCCGCGCCGGGTCGTCGTACGCCGTGCCGTCGAGGCGCACCGAGGCGACGTACGCGGACGTGGCGTACGGGTCCGCCGGCGGACCCTGCAGCACCCGGCCGTCGGACAGCCGCAGCACCAGCGCGTCCCGTTCCCGGAGCCGGCCGGTGATCCACGGCAGCGGCTCGTGGGCGAGCGCCCGCCACAGCCGGGTCAGCACGGACGCCCGGGCGCCGCTCAGCTCGCGCGCGTACCGTGGGACCAGGCCGGGCCGCACCACGGCCAGTTCCTCGCCGATCTCGGCCTCGGCGGTCGGGAAACGGTGCACGGTCGGGCTCCTCGGGTACGGATCGGGGGGCGCGGGCGTCACGGTAGCGCGCCGGACAGACATACTGATCACCCTCGCACCGTGTGGACGTACGGAACGAATGGAACGCATGGAGCCGACGCCCCCCGCCGACGACACGGCGGCGCCCCCCACCGACCGCGTCGCGGCGCCGCTCACCCGGGCGCCGGCGGTGCCCGGCCGTGCCGTGGCGCCCCCCGCCGACGACGTCGCCGCGCGCGCCGACGCCTATGCCGCCGCGCCCCTGCTGAACTGCCTCGTCCGCGAGGTGGCCCGGCGGTGCCCGGACACCGGGGGGCGGCAGGTGTACCGGCTGCCGGGCGGCGGGCGGCTGCTGCGCGTGCGCGGCGGGCGGCGGCCCGCCGAGCCCGAGGTGTTCGCCGCCGGCCGCTGGCAGCGCGTCGGCCACGCCGAACTGGTCAAACTCGTCGCCGACGAACTGCGCCGCCACACCGGTGTGACCAACGACGAACTGCCCGCCGAGATGATCGACAGCCGGGAGGCGGTCGCGGCGCTGCTCGCCGCCCGTGACCGCGCGACGCCGCCCGGGGACCTGTACACCCGGTCCGAGCAGTCCCTCGTCACCGGTCATCCGTACCACCCGGCGCCCAAGGCGCGCGGGGGCGGTCCGGTCGCCTCCTGGCTGCCGTACGCGCCGGAGGCGCACGCCCGCTTCCCGCTGGTGCTGCTCGCGGTGCGCGCAGACCAGGCCGTCGAGGAAGGTGACACCTCGGCGCTGGACGCCCTCGGCCAGGCCCCGCCCGGCTACCGGCTGCTGCCCGCCCACCCGTGGCAGCTCGACCTGGTCGGCGGCGGCCTCGCCGGAGCGTTCGCGGACGGCCGGCTGCTCCGGCTCGGCACGACCGCCCGGGACGTGCGGCCCACCGCGGCGGTCCGCACCGTCCACGCCCCGGACGCCGACCTGTTCCTGAAGTTCAGCCTGGACGTGCGCATCACCAACGACGTACGCCGGCTGTGGCGGCACGACCTGCTGAAACTGCGCCGTACCGACGCGGCGGCGACGGCCGCCCTCGCGGCGGCCGGGGGCCCGGCGGCCTGGCTGAGCGACCGCGGCTACCGCACCGCCGCCTTCGCCTTCGAGGAACTGGCCGTCGTCGTCCGCGACGGGACGGGCCGGCACCTGCTGCCGGGCGCGACCCCGCTGCTCGCCGCCGCCCTGGCCGAGGGCTTCCCCGGCAACCCGCTGGACGGACCGCTGGATCCGGCGGCGTGGTGGGGGGCGTACCTGCGCCAGGTCGTGCCACCGGCCCTCGCCGCCTTCGCCCGGCACGGTGTGGTCCTGGAGGCGCACCTGCAGAACTCCTTGGTCGCCGTCGACGCCCGCGGCCTGCCCGTGCAGGCGCTGTTCCGGGACGCGGAGGGCGTGAAACTGCTGTCCGACGTGGGCCGGGCGGCCGGCTGGGAACGGCTGGTGTACTGCCTGGTCGTCAACCACCTCAGCGAGATCGCCGCGGCCCTGGCCGAACGCCGGCCCGGCTTCGACCCGTGGCCCGCCGTGCGCCGCGAACTGGCAAGCCACGACCTGCCGGAGATCCCCGGTCTGCTCAGCGCCCCGACACTGCCCGGCAAGACCAACCTGCTGCTGCGCTGGACGGGCGCGGACGGCGCGGACGCCCGCTACCGCCCCCTGCCGAACCCGCTGGCGGGCGGCTAGCGGGTTCGGCAGGAGGCGGACCGATGCCCGGCCCGGCCGGATGGCGGGGGGCGGGCCGGGAAGCAGGTCAGGCCGTTGCCGTGTCGCGGGCCGGCGGAGCACCGCACTAGGCTCTCGTGCCCATGGAGACGGGGGAGACAGACCGCGGACGGCGCGCATGGCACGACGGGCCGGTCAGACGTCGTGCGGCCGCGGCGCTGCTGGCCGGTGCGGGGCTGGCCGTTCTGGGCACCGTGTTCGTCGTGCTGCCGGGGGTGGTGGTCGACCACGACCTCGCCGGGGCGAGCGTCGCCGCGCAGGATCGGCTGAAGGCGGTGAACGATGTCCGTACGACGCTTCTGCAGATGGTCGGCGGCCTGGTCGTGCTGTTCGGCGCGTACGCCACCTGGCGCCAACTGCGGGTGAGCCAGGACGGATTGCGCGCCACCCAGGAGGGCTACGTCACCGACCGGTTCAGCCGGGCCGTCGACCAGCTCGGCAGCGACAAGCTGGATGTGCGCATCGGCGGGCTGCACGCGCTGTGGCGGATCGCGGAGCAGTCCGCGCGCGACCGGGAGGCCGTCATCTCCATCCAGGCCGCGTACCTGCGGACACACCTGCCCTGGCCACCCGCCGGGCGTCCGTCACCGGCGGCGGACGTGCCCATCAACGACATCGCACCCCTGGAAACCCGCGCCGCCGACGCCCAGGTGGCGCTGACCGCGCTCGGCGTGCTGTGCCGGCACCGGGAGCAGTCCTGGGTCAATCTCAGCATCACCGACCTGCGCCGGGCCGACTGCGACGGAATGTGGTTCCCCGAGGTCAACTTCGACCGTGCCTGCCTGGAGGCGGCGGGCCTGTACCACGCCAACCTGACCCAGGCGTCCCTGGTCTCGGTCAACCTGCGGCACGCTGACCTCACGACGGCGATCCTCCGCCGGGCGCGCTGCGTGCTGGCCGACCTGCGGGCCGCGAAGCTGGTCGAGGCCGACTTGCGGGACGCCGACTTCACCGAGACCGACCTGCGCGAGGCGAACCTGCGCAAGGCCGCCGCCCACGGCGCGGTCTTCCGGCGGGCCGACCTCCGCATGGCCGACTTGCGCGGCACCGACCTGCGCACCGCCGACCTCGCCGAAGCACGCCTGACCGGCGCCCTCGCCAGTGAGCACACCCGCTGGCCCGCCGGCTTCGACCGCACGGCCGCCGGAGTCGTCGACACCGAGGACCCGGGCCCCGAGCCCTCGCCCCTGCTCCAGCCGCCCGGGATGACGTGGCAGGCACCGCCGCTGCGGTCCGCTCCCTGAGGGCGGGGCCTTCCCCCGCCGGCTGTCACGCCTGGTTACTATGCTCACTTCATGCCGGAGGCCACAAGCAAGGGCCGCAGTGCCGCCGAGGGACTGCTGGGGAGACGGGGAGCGAGCGTGTCGGTCGGAACCCCGCGGACTCTCCCCAGGGCTGATCAGCCCGTTTTCCCGGAGTGCAGCGTCTTGGAGGTCGCCGTGAACGTCGAGGCCGGCGAGCGACGGGACCTTCGACCATGTTGAGAGAGGTCACCGCGACCCGTTACATCGAGCCTCTGCGCTCCGGCGGCTCCGTCCCCGGAGTCGTCGAGGCCGACGACCTCGGCACGTACGTCGTCAAGTTCACCGGCAGCGCGCAGGGGCGCAAGGCGCTGGTCGCCGAGGTGATCGTCGGGGAGCTGGCACGGGCCCTCGGGCTGCGGTTCCCGGAACTGGTCCTGGTGCACTTCGACCCGGCGATCGCCGCGCACGAGGTCCACCAGGAGGTGCGGGAACTGCACGGCGCCAGTGCCGGGGTCAACCTCGGGATGGATCATCTGCCGGGGGCGCGGGACTTCACCCCCGAGGTCGCGAAGTCGTTCCGGGTGGATCCGCTGGAGGCCGGCCGGATCGTCTGGCTGGACGCGCTGACGGTGAACGTCGACCGGACCGTGCACAGTTCCAACCTGATGATCTGGCCGACGCTCGGCGTCGTGCCCCCGCGCCTGTGGCTCATCGACCACGGCGCGGCGCTCGTCTTCCACCACCGCTGGGACCTGACCGCGCCCGAGAAGGCGTACGACTTCCGCCACCACGCGCTCGGCCGGTACGCGCCCGACGTGCGCGCGGCCGACGCCGAGCTGGCGCCGCGGGTGACCGAGACGCTGCTGCGCGAGATCGTGGGCCGGGTGCCGGACGCCTGGCTGAGCGAGGAGCCGGGGTTCGCCACGGCCGAGGAGGTGCGCGAGGCCTACGTCGGCCATCTGCACGCCCGCGCGCGGGCCTCGGCGGCCTGGCTGCCCACCGACTTCCCCGGCGGGGACGAACTGGCCGCCGAGGAGGCCCGGCGCGCGGCGCGGACGCGGCAGGGGCGGCCGGACTGGCTCAAGCGGGTCCCGGACCTGCACGGCAAGCCGTCGGCGGAGCAGGACTGGTCCGTCCACCTGGACCGGGAGGGCTGACGGGCCGCTCCGGGAGGGTTGACGGGCCGCTCCGGGAGGGCTGACGGGCCGCTCCGGGCGGGATGACGGGCCGCTCCGGGAGGGCTGACGGGCTGTTCCGGGCGGGATGACGGGCTGTTCCGGGCGGGGGGGCGGACGGGACGGAGCACGAAGCGGCCCCGGGAACACCTTTCCCGGGGCCGTCCGCCCGGCGGTCGGTCAGCCCTTGAGCTGCTGGTACGCCGGCAGCGTCAGGAAGTCGGCGTAGTCCGCGTCGAGGGAGACCTGGAGCAGCAGGTCGTGGGCCTGCTTCCAGTGACCGGCGGCGAAGGCCTCGTCGCCGGTCTCCTCGCGGATGCGGTCCAGTTCCTCGGCGGCGACCTTGCGGGCCAGCTCCGGTGTGGCCTTCTCGCCGTTCTCGAACTCGACGCCCGCGTTGATCCACTGCCAGATCTGCGAGCGGGAGATCTCCGCGGTGGCCGCGTCCTCCATGAGGTTGAAGATGGCGACCGCGCCGAGGCCGCGCAGCCAGGCCTCGATGTAGCGGATGCCGACCTGGACGGCGTTGACCAGGCCCGCGTAGGTGGGCTTGGCGTCCAGCGAGTCGATCGCGATCAGGTCGGCAGCCTTGACGTCGACGTCCTCGCGCAGCCGGTCCTTCTGGTTCGGCTTGTCGCCCAGCACCTTGTCGAAGGACTCCATCGCGATCGGCACCAGGTCGGGGTGGGCGACCCAGGAGCCGTCGAAACCGTCGCCGGCCTCGCGGTCCTTGTCCGCGCGGACCTTCTCGAAGGCCACCTTGTTGACCTCGGCGTCCCGGCGGGAGGGAATGAACGCCGCCATGCCGCCGATCGCGTGCGCGCCGCGCTTGTGGCAGGTGCGCACGAGGAGTTCGGTGTACGCCCGCATGAACGGGGCGGTCATCGTGACCGCGTTGCGGTCCGGCAGGACGAACTTCTCGCCGCCGTCACGGAAGTTCTTGACGATGGAGAACAGGTAGTCCCAGCGGCCCGCGTTCAGACCGGAGGCGTGGTCGCGCAGCTCGTAGAGGATCTCCTCCATCTCGTACGCGGCCGTGATCGTCTCGATCAGGACGGTGGCGCGGACGCTGCCCTGCGGGACGCCGACGTAGTCCTGGGCGAAGACGAAGATCTCGTTCCAGAGGCGGGCCTCCAGGTGCGACTCCGTCTTGGGCAGGTAGAAGTACGGGCCCTTGCCGAGGTCCAGCAGGCGCTGGGCGTTGTGGAAGAAGTACAGGCCGAAGTCGACGAGGGCGCCGGGGACCTGCTTGCCGTCGGCGTCGGTGAGGTGGCGCTCGTCGAGGTGCCAGCCGCGCGGGCGCATGACGACCGTGGCCAGTTCCCCGGCCGGGCGCAGGGCGTAGGACTTGCCCGACCGCGGGTCGGTGAAGTCGATGTTGCGGGTGTAGGCGTCGATCAGGTTGAGCTGGCCGAGGACGACGTTCTCCCAGGTGGGAGCGGAGGCGTCCTCGAAGTCGGCGAGCCAGACCTTCGCGCCCGAGTTCAGGGCGTTGATGGTCATCTTGCGGTCGGTGGGACCGGTGATCTCGACCCGGCGGTCGTTCAGGGCCGCGGGGGCCGGGGCGACCTTCCAGGAGTCGTCCGCGCGGATCGCGGCCGTCTCGGGGAGGAAGTCGAGGGTGGAGGTGCGGGCGATCTCGGCGCGGCGCTCCGCACGGCGGGCGAGGAGTTCGTCGCGGCGCGGCGTGAACCGCCGGTGCAGCTCCGCCACGAAGGCGAGCGCCGCGTCGGAGAGGACCTCCTCCTGCCGGGGCAGGGGCTCGGCGTCGACGATGGCCAGCGGGGACGGCGCTGGTGCGGACATGAGCTGTCACTTCCTTCAGCGGTGGCACCGGGTGCCAAGGCGTACGAATGGGGTGATTCGCACCCGCTGTGCGGTCGGGTGCTTCTGATCAGTGGATAGTAGTTTCCTCATCGTGGAACTTCAATGGTTTGTTGATGTCGAGATTCTCTGAGTCGAGGAAAGGTGTCGCTCGGTGCCACCCCGTTCACTCCAGGTGGCACAGGTCCGCCTCCGTGTCGATGTCGTACGCCTGTGCGACGTCCGCGCACTCGACCAGGGTGATCACCCCGGCGTGCTCCTTCAGGTAGCCGCGTGCCCCCCGGTCCCCGCCCGCACTCGCCGCGACGCCCGCCCAGTGCGCCGCACCGAACAGGACCGGGTGCCCGCGCACCCCGTCGTAGGCCGCCGAGACCAGCGACGTCTCGTCCCGGAACGCCGCCCGCACCCGGCCGGCCGCCTCCGCGCCGATGCCGGGCTGGTCGACCAGCGAGACCAGCACCGCCCGCGCCCCCGAACCCGCGAGCGAGTCCAGCCCGGCCCGCAGCGACGAGCCCATCCCCTGCTCCCACCCGGGGTTCTCCACGAGCACGCAGCCCTCCAGCCGTGCCCGCTCCCGTACGTCCCGCGCCCGCGCGCCCAGGACGACGTGCACGCGCGTGCACCCCGCCGCCCGGAGCACCCCGACCGCGTGTTCGACCAGCGGCCGGCCCCGGTGGGTGAGCAGTGCCTTGGGCCGGCCGCCGAGCCGCCGTCCGCCGCCGGCGGCCAGGACCAGGCCGGCGACCTCGTCGTCCATGTCGTCCACAGGTGTCATGTGTCCTGCATACCTGACGGCCCGTCGCCCGTGCCCGGCGCGCGGGGCTGAATTTCGGTCCGCACGGTGGCGCGCCCCGCCCCGGGTGGCGTTTACTGACCCGCGTCCGGGGACTGCGCACGACGACGTGCGAGGGGGAGGGCTGTGTTGCGGAGCTTGGGACAAAGAGCGGTGACCGGCAGCGGAGAGGATCCGAGGGTGGCGGAACTGCGCACCGCCGTGTCCCGGTTACGCCGCGAACTCGCCGCCCACCCCCGGGACTTCCCGGACCGTGCCATAGCCGAGGACGAACTCGCCTCGCTCGCCGCGATGGCCGCCCACGGCACCCCCGAGATTCCCCGGCTGCGCCGCTCCCTGCTGCTGATCGCCGGTTCCATAGGTTCGGTCAGCGCCCTGCGGGTCGGCCTCGGCGAGGTGCGCGCCGCGGTGGACATGTTCGGGCCGCCACCGCCTGCCCCGCCGCCCGTGCGCTGAGCCGGTGCGCGGTGCGCTGAGCCGGGGCGGTCCCGAGCCCGGCCCGGTTCTGGCGTGCCCGCCGGCCTCCGCTCGCCGGCCCGGCGGGTTCCGGGCCGCCGGCCCCGGCGGGTTCCGGTGGCGGCTCGCCGCCCGGTGCCGGGCGTCAGGGCCTGCGGCGCCGGATGAGCCCCTGCTCGGTGGCGGCCGCGACCGCAGCCGTACGCGACTCCACGCCCAGCTTCGCGTACACGTGCACCAGATGGGACTTCACCGTGGCCTGGCTCAGGAACAGACGCTTGCTGATCTCCAGGTTCGACAGGCCGTCGCCCACCAGTTCGAGCACCTCCAGCTCGCGGCGGCTGAGCGCGGCGGCCGGCGCCCGCATCCGGTCCATCAGCCGGTGGGCGACCGCCGGGGCCAGCGCCGAACGGCCGGAGGCCGCGGTCCGCACCGCCGCGGCCAGCTCGTGCGGCGGCGCGTCCTTCAGCAGGTAGCCCGCCGCTCCGGCCTCCACGGCCGCGAGGATGTCCGCGTCGGTGTCGTACGTGGTCAGGACCAGGACGCGCGGCGCGCCGGACCGTGCGGTGATCGCCGCCGTCGCCTCCGCGCCGTGCGCGCCCCGCGGACCGAACTGGAGGTCCATCAGCACCACGTCGAACCCGCCCCCGGCGGCCAGCTCCACGGCGCGCTCGGCCGTGGACGCCTCCCCGGCGATCTCGAAGTCGGGTTCGGCGGACAGGACGGCCTTCAGACCCGCGCGCACCACGGGATGGTCGTCGGCCAGCAGCAGCCGGATCGTCATGCGCCGCCTCCCGCGCCACGGGCGGCCGGGTAGGGCAGGGTGACCGCCACCGCCGTGCCCTGCCCGGGCGCGGACTCCACCGCGAAGGTGCCGCCCAGCGCCTCGGCGCGCGAGCGCATCGCGGGCAGCCCGAAACCGCCGCCCGCCGCCGCACCGTCGCTCTCAGCGGTGCCGCAGTCCGCCGCCGTCCGCTGCGACGGTGCGGCGTCGCCCGCTGCCGCACCGTCGCCTTCAGCCGCACCGCCGTCCGCCTGCGTATCGTGGGCCGCCGACCTGCCGCCCGTCGCGGGGTACGCCCCGCCGCCCGCCGCCGCACCGCCGTCCCTCGCGGGGCTCGCCCCGCCCGCCGCTCCCGCGGTCCCCCTCGCCCCCGCCGCGCCGGTCGTCCTCACTCCGCCGGCCGTCCGCACCGCCCCCGCCTCCGCGCCGGCCGCCGCGACCGCGTCCGGGGTGAAGCCCACCCCGTCGTCGACCACGTCCAGGGCCACCGCCGTGTCCATGAAGCTGAGGGTGACCTCCGCGCGGGCGGCGCGGGCGTGCCGCAGGGTGTTGCCGAGCGCCGACTGCGCGATCCGCAGCAGCGCCACCTCGTACGGCGTCGGCAGCCCGGTCGGGGTACCGCTGACCGAGAAGCGGACCGCCGGCGGGCCCGCCGCGCGCGAGCAGAGCCGCTCCAGCGCGCCGGTCAGCGAGCCGTGCTCCAGGTCCGGCGGTGTCAGGGCGCGCACGAAACGGCGGGCCTCGGCGAGGTTGTCCTGCGCGGTGGCGCGGGCCTGCTCGATGTGGGCCGCGGCCGGCGAGTCGCCGGGGATCCCGCGCTGGGCCGCGCGCAGCAGCAGCTGGATGCTGGACAGGCCCTGGGCGAGCGTGTCGTGGATCTCCCGGGCCAGCCGCTCCCGCTCCGCGAGCGTGCCGGCCGCGCGCTCCGCGCCGGCCAGCTCGGCCCGGGTGGCCACCAGCTCCTCGATCAGCTCACGGCGCCGTTCGCTCTCCCGGTACAGGGCCTCGTAGCCGAGGACCGTGGCCACGGCGACCGCCGCGCCGAGCAGCGGCCCGATGAACACGCCCGGGCTGAGGTGTTCCCCGTGCCCGGTGAATCCGGCGATCGCCGCCGCCGCGGTCGCCGCTACGGCGGGCAGTCCCCAGCGGGCCGGGAGCAGGTGCAGATGCAGGAAGTACAGCGGGAACGCCGCCCAGACGGCCTGCGGGGAGAAGGCGAGGAGCACCAGCCAGGCCGCGCTCAGGACCGCCAGCCACACCGCCGAACGGCGCCGGGAGCGGCGCACCGCCGGGCTCAGCGCGCCGAGGGCGAACACCGCGCCCGTGCCGAGCGCCGCCGCCACCGTCGCGGGACCGTCGGCGCGGAGGGCGGCGAGCGCGAGGAGTCCGGCGAACAGCGCGTACAGGCACAGGCGCAGGGTGACGACGACGGGGGAGTGCGGGCGGACGTCCATGACGGACCCAGCGTAAGCGGGCGGTGCGCGGGACCGGTCAACCGAAAGGTTGAAAGGCGGCCGCACCTTTCGGTCCGGCAGGAGCGTGCCCCGGTGCGATGCGCGGCGGGGGTGCGCCGCCGAGGCTGGGGGACATGTTCGTCGCATGGAGAGACCTCCGGTTCGCCAAGGGGCGGTTCGCCCTGATGGGAGCCGTGGTCGTACTGATCACCCTGCTCGTGGGGCTGTTGTCCGGGCTGACCGCCGGGCTCGCCGAGGAGAACACCTCGGCGGTGAGGGGCCTGCCCGCCGACCACCTCGCCTTCGCCGCGCCGCCGGACGGGCAGGCGGTGTCGTTCACCGGCTCGTCGCTGCCGCCGGCCGCCGCCGCCCGGTGGGCGCAGCGGGTGCCGTACGCCGAACCGGTGGCGATCCGCACGGTGGACGCCACCGCCGGCGGCCGCAGGGCGGCCCTGTCGGTGTTCGCCGTGCGGCCCGGCTCCGGCCTCGCGCCGCACGAGGTCGCCCCCGGACAGGCGGTGCTCTCCGAGAAGGCGGCCTCGGACCTGGGCGTCGCGGGCGGGGACCGGGTGCGGCTCGGGGCGTCCTCGTGGACGGTGGCGGCCGTGACGGGCGGCGCGTCCTACAGCCACACGCCCGTGGTGTGGACGGCGTGGGACGGGGGCCGGGCGACGGTGATCGCGCTGCGCACGCACGGCGCCGACGTCACCGCCGGGGACGAGGCCGCCGGCACCAGGACCCTCACCAAGGGGGAGGCGGTGACGGCGATCGGCTCCTACCGGGCCGAGAACGGCTCGCTGCAACTGATGCGCGGGTTCCTGTTCGTCATCTCCGCGCTGGTCGTCGGGGCCTTCTTCACGGTCTGGACGATCCAGCGGGCGCCCGACATCGCCGTGCTCAAGGCCCTGGGGGCCGCCACCGGGTACCTGCTGCGCGACGCGCTCGGGCAGGCCGTGGTCTTGCTGGCCGCCGGCACGCTCGGGGGCACCGCCCTGGCGGGCCTGGCCGGTGCCCTCGTGCGGGGCGGCGGCACGGTGCCCTTCGTGCTCGACCCGGCCACCGTCCTGGTGCCCGCCGCGGTGATGACCGTCCTCGGCGTGCTGGGCGCCGCCCTGTCCGTGCGGCGGATCACCGCCGTCGACCCGCTGACCGCGCTGGGAGGCGTGCGATGAGCCTGCTGCTGGACGACGTCACCCTGACCTACCCCGACGGGGACGGCAGGCTGACCGCGCTGGACCGGGTGTCCCTGGAGGTCCCCGCGGGCACCGTCACGGCGGTGGTGGGGCCCTCCGGCTCGGGCAAGTCGAGCCTGCTGGCGGTCGCGGCCACACTGATCACCCCGGACAGCGGGCGGGTGCGGGTGGCCGGGACGCCGACCGGGCGGCTGACCGCCGCGGAGCGGGCCGCGCTGCGCCGGCGGGACATCGGGATCGTCTTCCAGCAGCCGAACCTGCTGCCCTCGCTGACGGCGGGGGAGCAGCTGGAGGTGATGGCCCGCCTCGACGGCCGCCGCGCGGCGGGCCGCGCGCGGGAGCTGCTGGCCGCCGTCGGTCTCGCCGGCCAGGCGCACCGCCGTCCGCACCAGCTCTCCGGCGGCCAGCGGCAGCGGGTGAACATCGCCCGGGCGCTGATGAACGAGCCGTCGGTGCTGCTGGTGGACGAGCCCACCAGCGCCCTGGACCACGAGCGCGGCGCGGCCGTCCTCACCCTCCTGACCCGCCTCACCCGCGACCGGGGCACCGCAACGGTCCTGGTCACCCACGACCGGACCCATCTCGCGACGGTGGACTCGGTGGCGGAGATGCGGGACGGACGGCTCGGTGCACCCCCGGGACCGTCAGGCCCACCGCCCGGCGCCCCGGCGGACGCACGGCTCACCGCGCCGGGGGACTGACGACACGGGGGCCGGCGCCGCCCGGCCGGTCCCCGTCCGCTCAGGCCGGCGCCCCCGCGCTGCTCAGCGCCTGGGACAGCTCCGCCGCCACCTGCTGCAGGACCGGGACGATGCGCTCGGTCGCGGACTCGGTGACCCGCCCGGCCGGCCCGGAGATGGAGATCGCGGCGGCGGTGGGGGAGTCGGGCACGGTGACCGCGAGGCAGCGGACCCCTATCTCCTGCTCGTTGTCGTCCATGGCGTACCCGAGCTTGCGCACGTCCTCCAGGGCCGCGAGGAATCCCTCCGGGGTCGTGATCGTCTTCTCGGTGGCCGCGGGCATGCCGGTCCGGGCGAGCAGGGCGCGCACCTCGTGGTCCGGGGTGTGGGCCAGCAGCGCCTTGCCCACACCCGTGGAGTGCGGCAGCACCCGCCGGCCGACCTCGGTGAACATCCGCATCGAGTGCCGGGAGGGCACCTGCGCCACGTACACGATCTCGTCGCCGTCGAGCAGCGCCATGTTCGCCGTCTCGCCGGTCTCGTCGACCAGCCGGGCCAGGTAGGGGCGGGCCCAGGTGCCCAGCAGGCGGGAGGCGGACTCGCCCAGACGGATCAGCCGGGGGCCGAGCGCGTACCGCCGGTTGGGCTGCTGGCGGACGTAACCGCAGGCCACGAGCGTGCGCATCAGGCGGTGGATGGTCGGCAGGGGCAGTCCGCTGGCGGCGGACAGCTCGCTCAGGCCCACCTCGCCGCCCGCGTCCGCCATCCGTTCGAGCAGGTCGAAGGCGCGCTCGAGGGACTGGACGCCACCGCTGGCGGAGGACTTGGCGGAGTCGGTGGTGCTGGCGCTGGACGTCGGCACGGCGCGTTCCTTTCGGGGCGGGCGGGAAGGGCCAAAGCCTACCGGGGGGACGGTTGACTCCCTGCCTGTACGGAACTACGTTCTGTCTGTCGGAATTCTAATTCCGCTTTGTGGAAACGTCCAGAGTGTGTACGCCGACCAGCTGTCCAGCAGTGTGCCCCTTGACGGGGTGAGGGTGGGAGTGAAGACTCCTTCAACAGAACGTTGAAGTCCGTTACATGGGTGTAAATGGGTCTAAGTCCCTGCACATCTCGTGTCCTGGAAGCACGACGGCGACGAAGAGAGGGGTCCCGGTGTCCGAGGCTGAACTGGTGCTGCGCTCGACACGAGTCATCACGCCCGAGGGGACGCGCGCCGCGTCCGTCGCGGTCGCCGACGGCACGATCACGGCCGTACTGCCCCACGACGCGCCGGTGCCGGCCGGTGCCCGCCTGGAGGACCTCGGCGACGACGTCCTGCTGCCCGGCCTGGTCGACACCCACGTCCACGTGAACGACCCGGGCCGCACCGAGTGGGAGGGCTTCTGGACCGCCACGCGCGCCGCGGCGGCCGGCGGCATCACCACCCTGATCGACATGCCGCTCAACTCCCTGCCGCCCACCACCACCGTGGACAACCTGCGCGTCAAGCAGGACGTTGCCCGCGACAAGGCGCACATCGACGTCGGCTTCTGGGGCGGCGCCCTGCCCGGCAACGTCAAGGACCTGCGCCCGCTGCACGACGCCGGTGTCTTCGGCTTCAAGGCGTTCCTGTCGCCGTCGGGCGTGGAGGAGTTCCCGCACCTCGACCAGGACCAGCTGGCCACCTCGCTGGCGGAGATATCCGGCTTCGACGGCCTGCTGATCGTGCACGCCGAGGACCCGCACCACCTCGACGCCGCCCCGCAGCACGGCGGCCCCAGGTACACCGACTTCCTCGCCTCCCGGCCGCGCGACGCCGAGGACACGGCCATCGCCGCACTCATCGCCCAGGCCAAGCGGCTGAACGCGCGCGTGCACGTGCTGCACCTGTCCTCCAGCGACGCGCTGCCCCTGATCGCCGAGGCGCGGGCCGAGGGCGTGCGGATCACCGTCGAGACCTGCCCGCACTACCTGACCCTGACCGCCGAGGAGGTCCCGGACGGCGCCAGCGAGTTCAAGTGCTGCCCGCCCATCCGTGAGGCCGCCAACCAGGACCTGCTGTGGCAGGCGCTGGCCGACGGCACCATCGACTGCGTGGTCACCGACCACTCGCCCTCCACCGCAGACCTGAAGACGGACGACTTCGCCACCGCCTGGGGCGGCATCTCCTCCCTCCAGCTGAGCCTCGCCGCCGTCTGGACCGAGGCGCGCAAGCGCGGGCACGGCCTGGAGGACGTCGTACGCTGGATGTCCGCGCGCACCGCCGCCCTCGCCGGCCTGGACCGCAAGGGCGCCATCGAGGCCGGCCGCGACGCCGACTTCGCCGTCCTGGCCCCCGACGAGACCTTCACCGTCGACCCGGCCCGCCTCCAGCACCGCAACCGCGTCACCGCGTACGCGGGCCGGACGCTGCGGGGCGTGGTGAAGTCCACCTGGCTGCGCGGCGAGCGCATCGTGTCCGGCGGCGAGTTCACCGCCCCCCGGGGCCGGCTGCTGAACCGGTCCCACTGAGCCACCACTCCCACGCGCGCGTGGGACCGCGTCAGGTACGGGACCCGTACCGCGGCGCGTGCGCACGCGCGCCCCACCCGCACCGGCCGACTCCCGAAAGGAAGAACTGATCACCGTGACGGCGACTCCCCGTTTCACCGGCGACGCGAACCCCTACGGAGGCGGTGACCCGTACGCGGACTACCGCACCGCCGACTTCCCCTTCACCCAGCACGCCAACCTCGCCGACCGCCGACTGGGCGCCGGGGTCATCGCCGCCAACGACGAGTTCTTCGCCCAGCGCGAGAACCTGCTGGTCCCCGAGCGCGCCGAGTTCGACCCCGAGCACTTCGGCCACAAGGGCAAGGTCATGGACGGCTGGGAGACCCGCCGCCGCCGCGGCGTCGGCGCCGAGCACCCCTGGCCCACCGAGGACGACCACGACTGGGCGCTGATACGGCTCGGCGCGCCCGGCGTCGTACGCGGCCTCGTCATCGACACGGCGCACTTCCGCGGCAACTACCCGCAGGCGGTGTCGGTGGAAGGCGCCTGCGTACCGGGCTCGCCCTCCCCCGAGGAACTGCTCGCCGGCGACGTCAAGTGGACGACCCTCCTGCCGCGCACCCCGATCGGCGGCCACGCGGCCAACGGGTTCGAGGTCGGCGTCGAGCAGCGCTTCACGCACCTGCGCGTCAACCAGCACCCCGACGGCGGCATCGCGCGGCTGCGCGTGTACGGCGAGGTCGTGCCCGACCCGGAGTGGCTGCGGACGCTCGGCACCTTCGACGTGGTCGCCCTGGAGAACGGCGGCCGGGTCGAGGACGCGTCCGACCTCTTCTACTCGCCGGCCACCAACACCATCCAGCCGGGCCGCTCCCGCAAGATGGACGACGGCTGGGAGACCCGCCGCCGGCGCGACCAGGGCAACGACTGGATCCGCTACGAGCTGGTCGCGCGCTCCGAGATCCGCGCCGTCGAGATCGACACCGCCTACCTCAAGGGCAACAGCGCCGGATGGGCGTCCGTGTCGGTCAAGGACGGTGAGGACGGCGAGTGGCGCGAGGTCCTGCCGCGCACCCGCTGCCAGCCCGACACCAACCACCGCTTCGTGCTGCCCGTGCCCGCCGTCGGCACCCACGCGCGCGTGGACATCTTCCCGGACGGCGGCATCTCCCGGCTGCGCCTGTTCGGCTCCCTGACGGAGGACGGCGCGCGGCGCCTGGCCGCCCGCCACCAGGAACTGGGCGGCTGACCCGTCCCACGGCCCGCGGGGCGCGCCCGGCCCGACAGCACCGGCGCGCCCCGCGATCCCGCGTCCCCGATGATCCGGCGTCCGCGGTCCCCCGATCCGGCGTCCCATGGTGCCGTGATCCGGCGTGCCTGCAGCGATGCCCGCGGTTCGGCCTCCCGCGCTCCCGCGTCCCGTGGCCGCCGGACCTTCCGGACCGCAGCGTGCGGTGGCCTGCCCGCTTCCGCCGCGGGCAGACCGCGCGGACCCTACGCCGCGTGCCCGCCGTCCACGGCGAACTCCGCGCCGGTGACGTAGGCCGCGTCACCCCCCGCCAGATAGGCCACCATCGACGCCACCTCGTCGGGGGTACCGAAGCGGCCGAGCGCCGTCAGCGCCGCCTGCCCGGGCGCGTACGGTCCGTCGGCGGGGTTCATGTCGGTGTCGATCGGGCCTGGGTGCACGATGTTCGCGGTGATCCCGCGCGGTCCCAGTTCCCTGGCGAGTGCCTTGGTCAGACCGATCAGGGCGGACTTGCCGGTCGCGTAGAGGGTCCCGCCGGGCCCCGGCACGCGCTGGGTCATGCAGGTGCCGATGGTGATGATCCGGCCCCCCTCCCGCATCCGCACGGCGGCTGCACGGCAGGCGAGGAAGACGGCGCGCACGTTCACGGCGAGCACCCGGTCGGCATCGGCGAGGGTCAGACTCTCCACCGGGCCCAGCAGGCCCACACCCGCGTTGTTCACCAGTACATCGAGCGCGTCCAGTTCGCCGGCCGCCCGTCCGACGACGTCCGACGCCTCCTGCGGGTCCGCCGCGTCCGCGCGCAGCGTCACCGCCCGCCGGCCCAGCCGCCGGATCTCCCGCGCCACGTCCTCGGCCGCCTCCTTCCCGTTCACGTAGGTGAGGGCCACGTCGGCCCCCTCGCGGGCGAGCCGCAGGGCCGTCGCCGCGCCGATGCCACGGCTGCCGCCGGTCACGAGAGCCGTCTTTCCTTCGAGGTTCTGCTGAGATGTCATGCCTCCATCCCAGCGGCCGGCCCGTACCGGCGCTGGCGGCCATCGGACGCCGAGGTCCCGGCTGGTGGCACGGCGGACGGCCCGCACTCTGACGCAGGAGTGCGGGCCGTCGCCGGCGCGGCGCGGGTCAGCAGTGGGAGGCGGAGCTGATGCGGACCTTGTCGACCACCCACGAGTTGAACGTGGTGACGTAGCCGGGCGGGGTGCAGTGCGTCCTGCCGTTGGTGAAGTGCGTGTACACGACGTCGTCGTGGCGGGTGTTCACCATCTTGGTGGCGCCCTTGCTGGCCCCGAGCTTCTGCCAGCCGCTGGTGACGTCCTTGTACGAGCCCGTCTTCTTGGAGCCCTTGTAGAAGCAGACGTACGGGTAGGAACAGCCGGCGGTGGCGGACTGCGGGGCCGCCGAGGCCGACGGCGCGAAGGCCAGGCCGGAGCTCACGGCCACGGCGGCCACGGAGAGGGCGAGGTGCCTGCGGATGTTCATCGGGTCGGTTTCCTTCCCGGTGACGGGCCGGGTCCCCCCGTCGGGTCCCCCGAGTTGGCCCGTGGTGCGTGCGGGACGCGGCGCCGGCGGTCTTGCGGCGCCGCGGTCCTGCTGGGCCAAGAACCTACGGGCGGTCGCGGTGCCCGGTCGTCCCGCACGGGGTGGAACTTGCCGCACCACCGGTGCGGTAGGACCGTCGTATCTACAACTCACGGTGTACGACACCGCGTTGACCCTCTTGCGGCAGACCGCGGCATCGGCGGGAGGGAGGGCGGGCGTCCGTCGCCGACCGGGTTCGTATGAACGTCCGGGGAACAGATGAACGGCCGAGGTCAACCGCCGGTGAATTCACCGGACTTGCCGGGAAACTCCACGGCATTGTCATTGACATGCCACTGTCTACGCGCGTCATCATGAGTTCCATGAGATTCCCCCCACGCATGACCCGCATCGGCGCCGCGGGCGCCCTCCTGTCCGCCCTCCTCGTGGGCGGCACCGTCTCCGCCGGCCAGGCCGGTGCCGCCACGGCCTCGGTCGGCAGCATCTGCTACGGCGCCCTGCCCTCCCAGGCCCACGACACGCTGGACCTGATCGACCAGGGCGGCCCCTTCCCGTACTCGCAGGACGGCAGCGTCTTCCAGAACCGCGAGGGCGTCCTGCCCAGCCGGGCCGGCGGCTACTACCACGAGTACACGGTGATCACCCCCGGTTCCCCCACCCGGGGCGCCCGCCGGATCGTCACCGGCGAGCGGACCCAGGAGGACTACTACACCTCGGACCACTACGCCACGTTCGACCTCGTCGACTTCGGCTGCTGAGGCGGCTGCCGGGCGGCCTCCCCACCGGCCGCCCGGCGCACACCTGCCGCCTGCCGCCTGCCGCTCACCGCTCACCGCTTGCGGCTGTCGGCGGCGGCGAACAGGGCGCACGCCAGCACGATCAGGACGAAGCTCACGAACACCTCGTAGCCGTGCAGGAACGGCACCCGCCGCACCATCCCCACGTGCCAGTCGGTGAACTCCTGCACCAGCCCCAGTACGCCCTGCACCAGGGCGATGAAGCCGACGGCCTCCAGAACCTTCTTCATGCGTCCGAGGCTCGCCCCGCGGTCCCCCCGCGCGCATCGGCCACGGGGCGGGAGGCGGCCGACCGAGGTCCACGGTCCGTCCGGGACGGAGAGCCGAAGGTCGCCCGCGCCGCGACTTTGGTCGCGGATGCGCTCCGGGCGCGGTGGAGGCCTCTCTCCGTTGCGTAGATTTGTCGACTGTGACAGCAGACGGGACGACGCGGGAACCGACGGAGCGCGCCGGACGGCGGTGGTGGCTGCCCTCCGCCGTGGCCGACGGACTCGGCCCCGAGGCGGGACGCGCCGGGCGGACCCGGCGCACCGCGCGTGACTGGTTCGTCGACTTCTCCTGTTTCTTCCTCGCCGTGCTCCTCGGCGCCAGCGCCGTCAGCTCCCTGTCCCACGAGCAGGACCTGCCGCGGGTCCTGGCCGTCACCGACCAGGTCGTCGGGGCGCTGGCCTGCGCCGCGGTCTGGCTGCGCCGCCGCTGGCCCCTCGGGCTGGCCGTCGCCATGATCCCCGTCGGCGTGGTCTCGAACACCGCGGGCGGTGCCGTCGTCGTCGCCCTCTTCACCCTCACCGTGCACCGCCCCTTGCGGTACGTGGTCTGGGTGGGCGGCGCCCAGCTCGCGCTGATCCCGCTCTTCTACTGGCTGCGCCCGGACCCCGACCTGCCGTATCCGGGCATCGTCGTCTTCGCCGTGCTCCTCACCCTCTCGGTCATCGGCTGGGGCATGTTCGTACGGTCCAAGCGGCAGCTCATGCTGAGCCTGCGGGACCGGGCGCGGCGGGCCGAGACGGAGGCGCGGCTGCGCGCCGAGCAGGCGCAGCGGCTCGCCCGGGAGGCCATCGCCCGGGAGATGCACGACGTCCTCGCGCACCGGCTGACCCTGCTCAGCGTGCACGCCGGCGCGCTGGAGTTCCGGCCCGACGCGCCCCGCGAGGAGATCGTGCGGGCCGCCGGGGTCATCCGGGAGAGCGCGCACGAGGCCCTGCAGGACCTGCGGGAGATCATCGGCGTCCTGCGCGCCGGGGACTCCGACGACGCCGGGCGCCCGCAGCCCACCCTGGCCGCGCTGGACGCCCTGGTCGCCGAGTCCCGCGAGGCCGGCATGAAGGTGACGCTGACCGGTCAGGTCGTCGACCCGGCCGCGGTGCCCGCCTCGGTCGGCCGCACCGCGTACCGCATCGCCCAGGAGGCCCTGACCAACGCCCGCAAGCACGCCCCCGGCGCGGAGGTGACCGTGACCGTCACCGGCGGCGCCGGGCGCGACCTCGCCGTCCACGTACACAACCCGCCGCCGGAGGGGGAGGTGCCGCACGTCCCCGGCTCCGGCCAGGGCCTCATCGGCCTCACCGAACGCGCCGTCCTGGCGGGCGGCACCCTGCGCCACGGGCCGACCCCGGACGGCGGCTTCGAGGTGCGGGCCCGCCTGCCGTGGCCGGCCTGACGGGCGGGCCCACCTGCCGTGGCCGGCCTGACGGGGGCGCGCGTCCGGCGGTGGACGAGAACACCCGGCGGTGGACGGGAACACCCGGCGGTGGACGGGAACACCCGGCGGTGGACCGGGCGCGCGCTCGGTCCACCGCGCGCGCCGGGCGCGGGTTGGAGTACGAGTCGACGTGCGCGCCCGGCGTACGCGCACGCGGGCGCGCCGACGCACGCCGATCACCGCCCACGGGACGGGCCGCGTCCCCTTCGAGGCGGCTGGGGGCCGGTCCTCGGCCGAGTCCTTCGGACCGCCCCGGGTGCTCCGGGGCCCGCCCGCCCCCCCCCGTACCCCGGGCCTCCCGCCCGGCCCGTCAGGGCAGCAGGAC
>NZ_JOIY01000028.1 GCF_000720185.1 Streptomyces sp. NRRL S-340
GGCGGGGGGCGTCCGGCCGGGGGCGCGGGGTGCGGGGGCCGGGGCGGGAGAGCGGGTCACGGAGGGCACGGCGGGAGCCTTTCCGGCCGGGGTCAGGCCGTGAAGAAACGCGAGCGCTGGGACTCGATCTTCTTGAGCGTGCCGGAGCCGTCGTCGGGGTGGCTGAGCCACTCGGTCAGGCCGGGCAGCAGGACGGTGGAGACGAAACCGGGGTCGCTGTCGCGGTCGGCGAACTGGCTGATGTGCTTGGCGTCCGCGATGAGCCGCGCGGACTTCTTCTGCAGGGCGTTGTACGAGCCGGTGCCGGCCTGTTCGTTGACGGCGAGGTTGCTCGGGTCGACGCCCATGTAGGTGTGTTCGGCCCGCGCGGTGCCGAGGAACTCCAGGAACTTCTTCGCCCCGTCCGGGTTCTTGGGCCTGCGGCTGAGCATGAAGCCGTCGGTGGGGGCTTCCACGGTGTCCTGGCCGTGCGCGGCGTCGACCTCGGGGAACGGGAAGAAGTCGATGTCGGCGCGGAGGGACTCGTCGGTGATCTGCTGGCCGAGGAAGAGGCCGATGACCGCCATGCCGGACTTCTTGTCCAGCAGCGACTGGGCGGCGTCCTGCCAGGACCGGCCGCCCCCGCTCGCCTGGTAGTACGGCGTCAGTTCGCGCCACAGGTCCAGGACGCGGGCGGTGCGCGGGTCGGTCCAGGACACCTGGCCGCGCAGCAGTGAGGTGTGGAAGTCGTAGCCGTTGGCGCGCAGGTTCAGGTAGTCGAAGGCGCCGAGGACCGACCAGCTGTCGCCGCCGCCGTATCCGGAGGCCACGGGGGACAGGCCGTCCTTCTTCATCCGCTTGGCCAGCGCGATGAACTCGTCCCACTTGCGCGGGACCTGGTAGCCGCGTTCCTGGAAGAGGCTCTTGTGGTAGAAGACGGCCCACGGGTAGTTGTACAGCGGCACGAAGTAGTACCTGCCGTCCGCGCCCCGCGCCAGTTGCCTGGTCGCCTCGCTGAAACCGCCGCCTATCTTCTCCCAGACGTCGTCGAGCGCGGTGCACAGGCCCTTCTTGGCGAAGTACTGCATGCGGTACCCGGCGAACCAGGTGAACACGTCGTCCGGGGTGCCCTGGAGGTAGCTGGTGATGGACTTCTGGAAGGTGTCGTGGTCGACGGTGTTCGTCTTCACCTTCAGGCCCGAGCCGGCGGTGAAGGCCTTGGTGAGGGCGGCGTAGGCGGACTTCGGGGTGGCGTCGGCGCCGTTGGAGCCGAAGGTGACCGTGTTCGGGTCGGCGCCCGCTCCCCCGCCGCAGGCGGTGAGGACGGGGGCGGCCAGGGCGGCGGCGCCCAGCCCGAACAGGCCGCCGACGACCCTGCGCCGCCCTGGGCCGGGCGCAGCCAGCGGGGTGCGGATCTGCTGCGTCATGGTTGCTCCTCGTACGTGCGTGTGGGAACGGTCGGGGGTGCCGGGGGGCGGCGCGATCTCAGTGTGCGTCCGAGTGTGCTGTCGTGGTGTGCGCCGACGGCGTGTGTGCCGTGGTCCGCCGGCGGCCTGTGCGGTGTGCGGGCGTACCGTCGGTGTGCGGGCTGCCGGTGACCGGGTGTGCCGTCAGTGTGTGTGCTGGGCGGTGAAGGACTGGATGGCGGTGGCAGCCGCCCCGCGGGCCCATTCCTCGAAGGCCAGCGGGCGCGTCTGTACGTCGCACTGGGCGGCGGAGCCGAAGGCGGCGGCGGTGAACGCGTCGCGGATCTGCTCGGCGAACAGGTCGTAGGCGGCCAGGCCCTCGCCGGAGATGATCACGCGTTCGGGGCCGAGCAGGTTGGCCACGGTGGCGATGCCCCGGCCGATCGCCTCACCGGCGCGCGCGTAGGCCTCACGCGCCCCGGCGACGCCCTGTCGGGCCAGGGCCACGGCCTCCGCGGCGTCGGCGACCTCCGCGCCGGTGGCGTCCCTGATCCGCCGGACGATGGCGGCGTCCCCGGCGATCGCCTCCACGCAGCCGCGGTTGCCGCAGCGGCACGGCGGGCCGGCCGGATCGACGGTGACGTGCCCGATCTCGCCGGCCACGCCGTGGGCGCCTGCCACCACCCGGCCGTGCACGACCAGGCCGCAGCCGATGCCCGCGCCGACCGTCACCACGGCGAAGTCCGACAGCCCGACGCCCGCGCCGAACCACTGCTCGGCGACGGTGAGGGCGCGGACGTCGTTGTCGACGGTGACCGGCAGCCCCGTGGTCGCCGCGGCGAGTTCCGCGAGGGGCACGTCACGCCAGTCCAGGAACGGCGAGTACCGTACGACGCCCTCGGCGCGGTCCACGTCGCCGGAGACGGCGACGCCGAGTCCCATGACGTGGACGCCGAACCCGTCCGCCTCGGCCAGGAGTTCCCCCACCAGGGCGGCGGCCGAGGCCAGCACGGCCCGGGGGGCGCGGTCGGCGAGGGGCAGGTGCCGGGCGAGCAGGATGCGGCAGCACAGGTCGGTGAGGACACCGATGATCTCGTCGCCGGTCACCTTGATCCCGATGAACAGGGCGCGTCCGCCGTCGACCCGGACCAGGTTCGCCGGTCTGCCCAGCGCCGGGCGGGCGTCCTCGTCGGCGTCCTCCACCAGGTAACCGGCCTCGATCAGCGGCCGGACCGCCTTGGTGACGGCCGCGGCGGACAGTCCGGCCCGGCGGCCCGCCTCCGTGCGGGTGAGGGGGCCCTGGGAGAGGAGCGTGGTGAAGATCTGCGCGGCGGCGGGGGTGTTCGCCGGGAACGTCTCGGCGGACGGCCGCGGCGCGGGTGCGGCGGAACGGGGCGAGGCCAGGAGCGGCGGCGGGGACAGGGGCGAGGACATGGCCGGGAACCTAGGTCTCTTATTTTCTGCTGTCAATGAAAGAAGCAGGAATCCTCTGAAGATTGCCTGAGCGAGGTGATCGTCTTTCAAAGCCAGGCGACGAGTGGGGTGTTGACACCGGGTCGAAGGTCACGCTTGGCTCTTGCGAGCACGCCGCCTTCTGCCGCTGTCACCCCTTCTCGCGAACGTGAGGCCCGATGCCGACGATCTCCCACGCCCCCGACCGCGGGGTCTGGCTGCTGACCACGCCCCGCACCTCCTACGCCCTGCGCGTCGACGAGACGGGTGCGCCCTGCCATCTCGCCTGGGGGCCACGGCTGACCCTGCCGGAGGCGGTGGACCTCGCCGTCCCGCTCCCGGCGGCGGCGAGCAGCTTCGAGGGACGGCCGCCGGTGGGCGAGGAGCTCCCGGTGGACGGCGGCACGCGCTACGGCCCGCCGTCCCTCCAGGTCCGCTACGCGGACGGCTCACGCGCCTTCGAGTGGGAGCCCACCGGCCACCGAGTCCTCGAACCCGCCCCCGGCCGCACGGAACTGGTCCTGGAGTTCCGCGACCGCCTGTACCCCCTGCACGTGGCGCTGCACTACACGGTGCGCGCGGACACGGACGTCATCGAGCGCCGTACGGTGCTGCGCAACGCCGGGGACCGGCACCTCGCCCTGCTGCGGGCCGACTCGGCGGCCTGGTCGCTGCCGCCGCTGCCCGGCTGCAGGATCAGTCACGTGACCGGCCAGTGGTCGGCGGAGAACCAGCTCAGCCGCGATCCGCTGCCGCCCGGCGAGACGGTGCTGACCAGCAGGCGCGGGATCACCAGCCACCACGCCGGCCCCTGGGTGATGCTGGACGACGGCGAGGCGTCCGAGGAGCACGGCAGGGTGTGGAGCGCGGCCCTGGCCTGGAGCGGGAGCTGGCGCATCACGGTGCAGCGGACACCCGACGGGCGGGCCGGCTTCACCGGCGGCGCCGGCCACGAGGGCACGTCCGTGCCGCTCGCGCCGGGCGAGGAGTTCACCACCCCGGTGTTCGCCGGGCTGTTCACCGAGGGCGGCTTCGGCGCGGCGAGCCGGGCCTGGCACACGTATGTCCGCCGCCATGTGCTGCCCCACGCCCAGGAGGTGGCCCCCGTGCTGTACAACTCCTGGGAGGCCACCGGTTTCGACGTGGACGAGCGGAGCCAGAAGGCGCTCGCGGAGCGGGCCGCCGCGCTGGGTGTCGAGCTGTACGTCGTCGACGACGGCTGGTTCGGCGCACGCCGCAGCGACCGGGCGGGGCTGGGCGACTGGACGCCGTCCCCGGACCGCTTCCCCGGCGGGCTCGGTCCGCTGGTGGACGCGGTGCACGGGCTCGGTATGCGCTTCGGTCTCTGGGTGGAGCCGGAGATGGTCAACCCGGACAGCGACCTGTACCGGGCGCACCCCGACTGGGTGCTGCACGTGCCCGGCCGCGACCGCACGGAGCTGCGCCACCAGCTCGTGCTGAACTTCGCCCGGGACGACGTCGCCGACTGGGCGTACGGCTGGCTCACCCGGCTGGTCGGCGAGCACGGCATCGACTTCCTCAAGTGGGACATGAACCGCCCGTTCAGCGAGGCCGGCTGGCCGCGGCAGGAGGGCGGGGAGCAACTGGGCGGCGACGGCCCCGGCGGGTCCGGCGGGTCCGGCGGCGGCGACGGTCCCGGCGGGCCCAGCGGCGGTGACGGCGGCGACCGGCTGTGGACGGCGTACGTCAGCAACCTGTACGGCGTCCTGGACCGGCTGCGCGCCGACCACCCGGGGCTGCGCGTGGAGACGTGCAGCGGCGGCGGCGGACGCGTCGACCTGGGCATCCTCGCCCGCACCGACCAGGCGTGGGTGTCGGACAACACCGACGCGGTCGACCGTCTGGTGATCCAGCACGGCTTCGGCCAGATCCATCCGGCGCGTGTGCTGTCCGCCTGGGTGACGGACGTGCCGAACCAGCTCACCGCACGCACGGTGCCGCTGCGCTTCCGCTTCCATGCCGCGATGTCCGGGCTGCTGGGCATCGGCGGCGACCTGACCCGCTGGTCGGAGACCGAACTGGCGGAGGGCGCCGAGCTGGTGGCCGCGTACAAGAAGGTGCGTCACCTGGTCCAGCAGGGCGATCTGTACCGGCTGGCCGGCCCGCACGGCGAGGGCCCGACGGTCGTGCAGTACGCCGCCGGGGACGGCGCGGAGACGCTGGTGCTGGCCTGGCGGCGCGGGCCGCGGCACGGAGTCCCGCAGCTCCCGGTGCGGTTGCGGGGGCTCACCCCCGGGGCCCGCTACCGCGACGCGCGCACGGGCGAGGTCCACCACGCCACGGTCCTCGCGGAGTACGGGTTCCACCCCGGCCTGGCGCCGGGCGACTGGGCCAGCTGCGCGGTGCACCTGGTCCGGCTTCCCTGACGCGTACTGCCCTGGCTCCTCTTGTTCGCAGCTCTGAGGGCCGGGTCGTCGCCGACCGCGCGGCGCGGTCGGCAGCCGTCGCGCGACAGCCGGGAGCGGTGCTCCGGGTGCCGGGGTCGTCGCTGCTCGCGCCGTGCGCCGACGCGTGCGTGACCGGGGCCCTCGCCACGGTCGGTCCGGGGGCGCGGGCCGCGGCGATGCCGGCGGTGCGGGCGGCGGGCGGAGAAGCGGGGTGAACGGGCGCCCGGCGCCGGCGGGCTCTCGCCCCTCGGCGCCGGCCGGAGCCCGTGTCAGCTCATGTGGTAGCTCGTGTCGCCCACCAGGTGGACGTTGATGCGGCGCTCGGCGAACCGCCAGGTTCCGTCCCGCCACACGTAGCGGTCGTTGTAACGGCCGGCCGCGATCGGCTGGAGGGGCAGTCCATCGGCGGCCTGGAAGAGCGTCAAGTAGGCCCGCCCCGTGGCCGTGCAGGCCTCCTCGTCGATGTCGATACGGATGTTGGTGGTGACGTGGTGCGTGCGGAGCGTGCCGTCGCTGTGGACGATCGTGCGGTCCCGCAGCATCCCCTCGACGGCGGCGCTGCCCTCGTAGCGGGTGCCGTCCGTGCCGATGAAGGCGCCCTCGGCGAACAGCGCGCCCACGCCCGCCAGGTCGGCGCTGTCGAGACGTTCCGCGTACTCGGCGATCAAGTTCTCGATGGGCCGGGAGTCGGAGACTGATGCCATGAATGTTCATCCTTGAGTGTGGTGGTGGATCGTCGTCGGTCGCGGCCGTCCCCGCAGGGGACCCCGTGAGATTCAGGCGATGTCTTCCTCGACCGGTGCGAGCACGCGCTGCTCCGCCCTCGGCTCCGCTTGCCTTTCCGCCTGGCCGGCGGCGCCGGAACCGGACGGGATGAGCAGGCACGAGACCAGCCCGACCATGCCGGCCAGGGCCAGCACCAGGAACGCCGTCGTGAACCCGCTCTCCTCGGGGTATCCGTCGCTGCCCGTGCGGGACGCGAGGATGGCGGCGACCGCGGCTGCGCCAACGGCGCCTCCGATGGTGCGGATGTTTGCGTTCATCCCCGTCGCGGCGCCGGTGTGCTCGGCGGGCACTGCGTGGACGACCGCGGCGGACAGAGCCGACAGACCGATGCCGAATCCGAGGCCTCCGATCGCGGCCGAGAGGGAGACCAGCCAGGCGCTGCCGTGCAGCAGTCCCAGCATGAGGAAACCGATGATGGTCGGCAGGGTGCCGACGATGAGGAGCAACTTCGCCGGCATCTTGTTCCCCAGGGGTCCGGCGGCGAGGCCACCGACGAACTGGGAGGCCATGACCGGCAGGAAGAGCAGGCCGGACACGGTGACGGACTCACCGAGTCCGTAGCCGGTGCTGGACGGGGTCTGGAGGAAGACGGGGATGAAACCCAGCGCGGAGTAGAGGGTGACACCGAAGAGGAACGAGGCGAGGTTGGCCGTCCACACAGCGCGCATCCTGAAGACGGTCATGTCGATCAGCGGGAACCTGGAACGCGACTCGACGAGCACCCACAGGACGCCGGCCACCACAGCGGCGGCGAACAGCCCCAGGGTCTTGCCCGACGCCCAGCCCCACTCCTGGCCCAGGCTCAGCGGCAGCAGGAGCAGGACGAGCGTGAGGGAGAGCATGGCACCGGCCGGCCAGTTCATCCGGCCCGCGGACCTCGTGCCGGTCTCCGGGACGACGGCGAGCACCAGGAGCATCATGATGCCGTTGGCGATGGCGGGCAGCCAGAACAGCCATGGCACGCCGAGCCCGTCGATGATCGGGCCGGTGACCACCAGGCCGATGGCTCCGCCCACCGCACTGATCGCCGCGATCATGCCGATCTTGGCACCGACCTGCTCGCGGGGCAGAAGATCGCGGACGATGCTGAAGGCCAGCGGCAGCGTGGCACCACCCGCTCCCTGCAGCACGCGTCCCACGACCAGGACGGGCAGGTCGGTCGCGAGTGCCGCGACCACGCTTCCGAGGGCCAGGAGCAGCAGGACGGCGACCAGGACGCGGCGTTTGCCGATCTGGTCGCCGAGTCGGCCGAGGATCGGGGTCATGACGGCACTCGACAGGAGGAACGCCGTGAGCACCCAGCTCACCCCGAGCTGGTCCGTGTGCACCTGGTCGCGCAGGGCCTCCAGTGCGGGGTTCACCATCGACTGCACCAGGGCGTAGGACACCGAGCAGATCGAGAGGATCATCAGCACGACACCGGCACCACGCGCGGCGGGTGACAGGGCCGCCCCGGGGTCACCCGAAAAACTATCACTGGACTTCATGGTCCAATGATGAGCCCTCAAAATTGGATCGTCAAGTCCATTCTTCAGTGGCCCGCGCCGCTCCCGCCCGCCCGGCCGCCGGGGACGCGACCTCGTCCCACCGGTCCAGGGCCTCGCGCAGCGCGCTTCGCGTCGTGACCCCCAGCTTCGGGAAGAGGCGGTACAGGTGGGTGACGACGGTCCGCTCGGGCAGCCGCGTCCGCTCGCCGATCTCCGTGTTCGTCAGCCCGCGCGCCGCCAGGTTGGCTATCTCCCGCTCCCGCGCGGTCAACCGCACCGCGGGCCGCCGCACCGCGCCGGCCAGTGCTTCGACGGCCCTCAGCTCGTCCCGGGCCGAACGGGCCCAGCCGACGGCGCCCAGCAGGTCGAAGGCTTCCGCGGCCAGGGCCAGCGGCCGCAGGGCGGCCGGGCCGCCCCCGCGGCGCCGCACACTCCTCGCGTACGCCAGTCGGACCAGCGCCAGTTCGAACGGGAAGCGCGCCCCGCTCGGGTGGGATTCGGCGCGGGCGAACAGGGCGGCGGCCTCCGCCTCGTCGTCGGCGGTGATCGCCAAGGCGCCGTGGGTGAGCAGGGCCAGGCGCGGCGAGACACCGGGAAGACCGGCGTCCCGCGCGGCCGGCGCATGCTCCCGGGCCTGCCGCAGCCGCCCGGTACCGAGCGCCGCCTCCACCAGGTCGAACAGGGTGCGCGACGCCTGGTGCGCGCAGGGCCGGAAGGCACCCGGGGCGGTGATACCGGTGGCATGCCGGCACGCGGTCTCGAAGTCGCCGTCGCTCAGCGCCGCCGTGACCGCGTGGTTCTCGCTCCGCTCCGCGGCCCGGGGCGGGCAGTCCCCCGCCGCGACGGCAGCACCGCTCCGGGACGCAGAACCCGCCGCCGCCGTGACCGCGGCCGCCTCCGTGACCGCGGCCGCCTTCTCGTCCGGGTCGGCCGTGGCCGCCGCGAGAAGGGTGGCGTACCGGTCGAGGGTGTCGCGGCGGGTACGGACCGGCTCGCCGTGGGCGACACGGCGCTGCCGGCCAGTGGCCGGCCGGACGACACTCGTCCGTACCAGCGGATGCCGCGATGCCGATGCGCCGGTGTCCGGACCGGCGACCGACAGGCCGCGTGCCACCGCCTCCTCCCCGTCGCGCACGCGGTAGCGGGTCCCGGCGGCCGCGCCGTGACCCGGCTCGGCTCCCGCTCCGTCGAGCGCGCCCCTCACCGGCTCCGCGCGGACGGGGCCGCTCAGCTCGGCGATGCGGGCGCCGTAACGTTGCTGCAGCTGTCCGGACAGCGGTGCGTACCGGGTGCCCCACGGACCGTCCGGCGCCCGGTCCGCGACAGGACCGCCGAGACGGGGCGGCAGTTCGAGCAGTGCCAGGGGATTGCCCCGGGCCTGGTCCAGCACCAGCCGGTGGACGCGTCCGCTCCACAAGGGGTGGTACCGGACCAGCAGGAAAGCGGCATCGTCGGCACCGAGAACGGCGACCGGGGCCCGCGTCAGCGCGGCGGCGGGGAAGCGCAAGGCGAGGGGGGCGCCGTCGCGGGAGGCCACGCGGACCTGCACCCGGAGACCGGCCGGCCGCCGGCCTGCGGACCCGCACACGGCATCGCCGGCGTCGTCCAGCCGGTGACCGCCGTCGGGCACGATCAGCAGCGGCCGGACCGCGGCGACGGACGACAGCAGGCGGAGCCACGCCCCGCCGAGGGCCATGACCGGCGGGGGCGTGCCCTCGGTCCGACCGGACCCCGCGTCGCACACCACGCCGGTGCCGGCGTCGGGCGGGGCCGCGGCGAGCAGCGGATACAGGATCTGCCGCAGCCCGGCGCGGGGCAGCTCCGCCTCCGCCTCGACCCCGGCCACCCGGATCACCAGCGGGCCCTGCCCGGCAACCAGGGTCGCCACGTCGTCCAGCAGGATGCTCTTGCCCACACCCGAACCGCCCGGCAGGAGAAGGCAGTTGCCCTCAGTGGCTCCGACGGACTCCCACAGTCCCACCCGTTCCGCGTCCCGCCCGACCAGCACCGTGGTTGATGTCATGTCCCCGCTCCCTCACCGCAGCCCCGCGCCGAGCGTGCCGCGGCCCCTCGCATACGGGCGAGCAGAACCCGGAGCACTGCCGGGCACCTCTTTCAACTACCCGGTTAGTTGAAAGTGAACATCCGGGTCGGTGAACTGTCAAGTAAACAGTTAGTTAGTAGCTGCGCTATCCTCGGCACATGCAGCGCGACGCCGAAGCCACCAAGCAACGACTCATCGCGGCCGGACGGGCCGAATTCGCCGCGTACGGGCTCAACGGCGCCCGTGTCGACCGCATCGCCGACGCCGCGCAGTGCAACAAGGCCCAGATCTACCACTACTTCAAGAGCAAGGCGGGACTCTTCGAAGCGGTCTGGAACAGCCTGGTCGAGCACATCATCGTGCACCTGCCGCAGGACGCCGAGGACCTGCCCGAGGTGGCGGCGAACCTCAGCGACATCTACGCCCGGTACCCGGAGTTCCCGCGGCTGATCACCTGGCAGCGCATGGAGCGGGGCGACCAGACGCCCAATGAACAGGCGATGGAGGACGTGCGCAGGAGAAGCGCCCTCATCGCCGACGCTCAGGCCAAGGGCGTGGTCTCCACCCGGTTCGAGGCCCGGGTGCTGCTCGCCCTGCTGATCCACATCGCGATGCTGTGGGAGGCGGCCAACCCCGAGGTGCTGGCGGTGGTGGACATCGACGACAGTCACCAGCGCCGCGAGATCGTGAAGCGCGTCACCGCCGCACTGGTGAACTGAACGGGTCCCGTCCCGAGGCCGCGGGCGCGATCACTCTGGGGTGACCCCGGGTGTCGGGGTGCGGACCGGTGCGTCCGGCCTCGTCGACAGCGGCCGGTGGAATGAGGAACAGGTCGACAATCACAGCAGGGGTGGTGCGGGTGTTCCTTCTCCGTCGCCCCGGACACACCCCGGACGTGTTTTCGGCACACCTGTCGCCACAGGAAAGCCGACGACCGGAGGTGTCCACGACGCGCGGACGATGCCTTTTGGACCAACAAGTCCACGAAAGGAGCAGGCATATGGGTACCTAACGGACAGCAGCTCGCTCAGACTGGACTAAATCCTCCAGAGTTGCAGTAACCTGACGCCATGGCACTGACTGCGAAGGGCCGTGCTACCCGGCAGCGCATCATCGAAGGAGCGGCGGCACACATGCGCGGCGACGCTCCGGGGACGGTGACGCTGGACGACATCAGGGCGATCACGGGCACCAGCAAGGGACAGCTCTTCCACTACTTCCCCGGTGGCAAGGAGGAGATCCTCCTTGCCGTCGCCCGCCATGAGGCCGAGCGCGTCATCACGGACCAGCAGCCCCACGTCGACTCGCTCACCTCCTGGCCGGCCTGGACACGCTGGCGGGACGCCGTGGTGGCGCGCTACCAGGCACAGGGCGCCCACTGCCCGCTCGGCAACCTGATGGACCAGGTGGGCAGCACCCCGGGCGCCGCCGAGGTCGCCGCGTCCCTGCTCCGACGCTGGCAACGACTCCTGCGGGAGGGGATCACCGCCATGCGGGCCGAAGAGCTCATCGACCCGGCGCTCGACGCCGACCAGGCCGCGGCGGCCTTCATCGCGGGCATACAGGGCGGCGTCCAGATGCTCCGCTCGACCGGTGACAGCACCCCTCTCGAGGCGGTCATCGACATCCTCATCGCCCATCTGAAGGGACGGAGCGCCCAGGGCACCGGACTCTCCGCGGCACTCACACCTGAAAACACATATGTCCTACACTCACATGTATGACCAATAGTGACAACGTGTCCGATGCGTCCGCAGCCTTTCTGGCAGCGGTCGAAGCACTCGCCGGCACCCTCCCGAACGGCTTCGTCGGCCGCGGCCCCGACGGCGCTCTCCTGGCGTTCACCCGGTCGCGGATACCCGCGCTGAACGGCATCCTGAGCGCGTCGGCCGTCCCGGACACGAAGGAGATCGGCCCGCTCTGCGACGAGGCAGAGGCACAGGCGCAGCAAGTGCCCTGGAGCATCCGGCTGCGGGGGGAGCCGGATGCGGAGATCGTCCGCATCGCCGCCGCGCACGGCCTGCACACCCTCACCCGGCAGGCGTTCATGCTGCTGCCGCTCGAAGAGGAGCGGGACGTGACAAAGCCGCAGGAGCCCGTCTCCGTACGCCCGCTGCACGAGGACGAGTTCGAGACCTTCGCCACCGTCCTGGGAGCCGCGTTCGAGGCTCCGCCCGCCATCCTCACAAGCCTCTACACACCGCTCGTGCTCGGACGCCCCTTCGTCCGCGCGTACCTCGCGGAGGCGGACGGCGTGCCGGCGGCGGCCGGGCTGGCCATCCTGACACAGGGCCACGCCGGTCTCGCCAACATCGGCACCCTGCCCGGGTACCGCCGGCGGGGCCTCGGCCGGGCGGTGACCGAGGCACTGCTGCGGGACGCGCGAGAATCCGGAGCACACACGGCGTATCTGCATTCGGGCGAGGAGAGCGAGCCGTTCTTCCAGCAGGCCGGTTTCCGCACCGAGGAGTCCTGGTCCGCTTTCACGGCCTGACCCACCGGGCGGGGAGAAACACACGCGTGACCGGTTCCCGGCCCACCGCGTGGGTGGTCATTCAAAACGTCTGCCGCCGTACGGAGTCGTGGCGACGATCGATCCCCCGTCGTCGGCGCACAGGCGCACATACGAATCGGGTCGTCGCCCCGTACGCCCTCGCTTGATCCACTGATCGTGTATACGCGTGACGGGCCTCCCGCGCGTACGGGCTCACCACCGGCGCCGAGCGCGGCCACGTACCGGAGCTGAGTGTGAGAGCTGTAGGTGCGTCCGAGTTCGGAGGCACGTAGAAGCTCACCGTGTTCGATCTGCCGGAGCCGCACGCCGGTCCGGAACAGGTGCGTGTGCGTGTGCGCGTGCGTGTGCGTGCGGCGACGGTCGATTCCGCCGACCGGTACGTCCGAGCGGCGCCGTGGACCTCGGCGCGGTACGGCCGCCGCACATCCTCGGTCTCGAGGCAGCGGGGGCCGTCGACGAGACCGGCCCGGGGCAGCCACCGGGCTGCGGATCGGCGACCGGGTGGTGGCGGTGGCCTCACCCGTCGAGCCCATGGGCGGCGCGTACGCCGGGTCCGTCGCGCTGCCCGCCTGGCGCGTCGCCCGCGCGCCCGCGGGCAGCAGCCACAGCGAGGCGGCCACCCTTCCGATGAACGGGCTCACCGCCCGCCACGCCCTGGACCCGCTCGGCCTGCCCCGGGGCCGGCCGTCGCGGTCACCGGCGGCGCCGGTGCGGTCGGCGGCTACGTGGTGCAGATGGCCGAGGCCCAGGGACTCACCGTGGTCGCGGTCGCCGCGCCGGCCGACGAGGAACTCGTCCGTGCTCTGGGTGCCGATCTGGTCGTGGACCGCGACGGCGGCCTCGCGCGGAACATCCTCGGGACCGTTCCCGGTGGCGTGCACGGACTCGTGGTCACCGTGGGCACCGGCGCGGCGGCGGTCCCCGCCGTGCGGGACGGCGGAGCGGTCCCCAGCCCCGTCGGTGGCGTGCGTTCCGCTCCCGCCACCCTCTCAGGGCGTGTTCAGTACCTCTCCGTCGCCGTACACCTGGGTGACCTCGACGTCGAGGACCGTGGAGATGCGGCCGAAGGACCAGTAGTAGCCCGCCACTTGCAGGACCTCCACCACCTCGCGCTCGGTGAGGAACGCGCGTACCTCCTCGAACACCTCGTCCGGGACGCGGGGGCCGCGCACCACCTCCGCGGTGAAGCGGAGCAGCGCACGGTCGGCGGGCGACAGGTCCGGGCTGTCGAGCAGCCGCTCGCGGATCAGCCGCCGGGTCCGTTCGTCGACGCCTGCCGCCTGCGCCAACGGGTCGTGCTGGGCCGCGACGAAGGGGCTGCCGCTGTACTCGGCGACGGTGAGGATCACCAGTTCACGCGAACGGGCCGGAAGCTCCAGTGAGGTGAACAGCACCTTCGCGAACTGGACGAAGGGCCGCACCGTGCCTTGCGAGTGCGCCATCATCCGCACCATCGGGTCCGGCGGCAGCGACGCGACGAGTGCGCGTACGTCGTCCGGGAAGGAGACGGGATCGGGGTCGGTCAGACGGGGCATGTCGTACTTCCTTCGTCGAGGGGAGAGGCGGTGGTTCAGGCGGCTTCTTCCGGCGGAACCTCGAAGCCGGTCTCGCTCAGATGCAGGAAGCGGCCGTCCTCGGCGAGGACGCCGAAGACCGCGACCTCCCGGTGCTGCTCTGAGCCGTCCTTGAGGGTGAGGCGGAAGACGTGCCGCTCGGCGTACACGGAGCCGTCGCGCACCTCGTCGAGCACGGTCACGGTGCCCGCGGCGACCAGGCTCCTGATCCCGGCGACCATGGCCACGAACGCGGCACGGTCCAGCGTGCGGCCGTCGCTGCGGTGGGTGTAGTCCGGGGCGTAGTACCGGTCGATGGTCTCGCCCAGGCCCGCGTCCGGGTCGGGGTCGAAGACCAGGGCGCGGAGCGCCTCGCTGATACGGGCAGATTCCATGGAGATGTCCTTTGAGATATATGTCGATGAATGACCGACATGATGTCGATGCATGGCTCTATGCACACATGTCTGGTGCGGTCGAGTCGATCTCCCCGGGAGTTGAGGCGGCACACGCCATGACCGGCACGGCGCTGAAACACGCCACGCAGCGCCCGTGCCGCGCCTCCGGCGGGAATGCGCGGCGGCGGACACGCCGTCGAGCCACGTGCGCACCCTCGGACCTGTCCATCCGGTGCCGGAAGAGACCGCCGTCCGGGTTCCGGACCGGTCATGTGAGCAGATGCCCGGTCAGCGCAGCTTACGGAAGGAAGCACGCAGGTCGTTGATCCACGCCTCGGGGTTCTCGTAGGGGCCGAAGTGGCCCCCCTTCTCATGGACGTTCACGTCGCGGATGTCGGCGTAGAACCGGGCGCCGCCGTTCTCGAAGATTCCGATGCGTTCCTCGACGCTCTCCGCGCCGGGCGAGGAGTCGCCCAGCAGGAACGTGAAGCTGGCCGGGGCCTGCACGTAGGGGGTCTTGTCGTTGACCGGCTTCGGCGGGTAGAGGCTGGCGTTCTTGTAGGCGCGGATCGAGGAGCCGATGGCCTCGTTGACCCAGAAGATGGTGGCGAAGGTCAGGATGTCGTCGGCGGGCCAGTTGGCCTCGAAGTCGCCGTTGCGGTCGCTCCAGGTCTTGTACCGCTTCAGGATCCAGGCGAGCATGCCCACCGGGGAGTCGTTCAGTCCGTGGGTGATCGTCTGGCCGTCGAGGATGTGGGCTGCCACGTGCGAAACGTAGATGTTGTTGCGCCGCACGAGCCGGGCCCGCTCCGCCGGCGGGAGGTTCTCGGTCTGCTGGCCGCCGGACAGGTCCCAGGGCCGGTCGCCCTGGAACATCACGGGCGGCATCTCGTTGCCGAGGTGGATGCCGTAGAGGGAGTCCGCGTACTTGTGGCCCATGCGGGCGCCCACCAGCGCGCCGTAGTCGGCGGCGCCGATCCCGTACTTCTCGTAGCCGAGCACCTCGGTCATCAGGGTGTGGAAGCGGTCCGCGATGCTCGCGTAGTTCTCCCTGGGGTCGGTCAGCGGCGTGGAGAAGCCGAAGCCGGGCAGGGAGGGGACGATGACGTCGAAGGCGTCGGCGGGGTCGCCGCCGAAGGCGGCCGGGTCGGTGAGCGGCTTGATGACCTTGTTCCAGTGGGCGCTGGTCCACGGCCAGCCGTGCCCGAGGAGCAGCGGGACCGGAGCCGGGCCTGTTCCCCGCTCGTACATGAAGTGCACCGGGGTGCCCCCGATGTCCACGCGGTGCTGGTTGAAGGTGTTGAGCCGGGCCTCGGCCGCCCGCCAGTCGAAACCGTCGGCCCAGTACTCCACCAGGGGCTTGAGATAGGCGGTGCTCAGACCGTACCGGCCGTCCTCGTTCTCCGGGTCGGCGGCGAAGCGGGTCATCCTCAGCCGCGTCCGCAGGTCGTCGAGAACCTCCTGCTGGACGTTGACGGTGAACGGGGGGAGGGACCTGCCCGAAGGGGGGATGTTCATGGTGTCTGCTCCTTGTCACGACGGTGAGTCCACGCGCGGGTGCTGCGCTTCGGGTGGACCTTGTGCCTTGGGTCTTGTGCGCTGTGGGCCTCGGTCATCTATGGACCTGGTAGTCCAAATAGCATGGCCCGAGAAAACTGGACCGTCAAGTTCAGAAAAGACGGAGCCCCTCGAAGGGAACGGGTGTCGGCGATCCTTCAGTAACCAGCTCGACCGGTGACGAGTATATGCTGCATCTTCGTCACCACTCAATGGGGTGACGAAGCGGGATTGGACGAGGGCGTCATGGCGGAGCCATGGCGACCGACGACGACGCCCGCGAGGTGCGGTGCCAGGCCCCGCGAGCCCGGCACGATCCGAACGAGAGGTCCCAGGGCGGCCGTGACAGCCCCCGGGCGCGACGGGGCACAGCGGGTGCCGGGAGCCGCAACGCGGGGCTTCGGCCGCGGTGGACACGAAGCATCGGAGGCTGCTTTCGAGCCGTACTGCCGTGGCGTCGCCCGGAGCGTCAGGAGGCCTCGGCGCGGATGCCGCCGTCCAAAGCCGCGTTCAGCGGACCGAGCACCGCGAGCAGAGTCATGACCGCACGGTTCAGCGGGACTTCGATCCCGTGGGCCTCGGCGTGCCGGACCACCGCGCCGGTGAGGGCCTCGTACTCCACCGGCCTGCCGGTCAGCCGGTCGTAGAGCATCGAGGTGCCGTTGCCCTCGGCGAAGTCGGCGGTGAACGCCAGGGTGCGCTGTACGTCCTCCTCGGTCAGGCGCGCACCACTGGCCGCACCCACTGCGGCCACCTCGCGCATGAGGCCCAGTGCCAGGTCACGTATCGGCCGTTCCCTGAACACCTCCATGCGGCGCAGAGTGAGCGCGGTGAGAGGGTTCACGGCGGCGTTGAGCATCAGCTTGAGCCATGCCGCGGTGACCAGGTCCTCCTGGGGGCGGACCGCCATCGTGCTGCCCCGGAACAGCTCCGCCAGCCGTCCGGCCTCCTCGCCCGCGGCCACTTCGAAGGAGTTGCCGTAGCCGAGACGGACGCGGCCGGGCGCCAGGCGCTCGGCCTGGATGTAGACCAGCGCCGGCACCACGGTGGTCTCCGCCGGTACGAGATCCCGCACGTCCTCGGTGTGATCGACCCCGTTGCGGAGCACCACGACCGTGGTGTGCTCGTCGCACAGGGCCGCGAGCCAGGGGGCGGTACCCCGGATGTCGAACGCCTTCACGGCGAGCAGGACCCAGCGAACCGGACGTACCTGGGCGGGCCGTGTCACGATCCGCGCGGGCACCCGCCGCTCGGCGGCGCCGGTGAGTATCCGCAGTTCGTCGAACGGGGTCCGCACACAGAGGTACACGGGATGTCCCGCCTCGTGCAGGGCGCCGGCGACCACACCGCCCACGGCTCCCGCGCCGACGACCGCGACCGTCGGCTCCGGCTGTGCATCGGTGAAAAGCACGACTCCGCTCCTTCTCGCCCTGCGGCGAAATGACTGTTCCGTCCCTTCCGCAGAAGGTGTTCCCGGTCGCCACCGTTCGGCCTCCGGGATGTGGAAGACCCACACGTGTCTCGTGGCGGGGGGCAGCTCGATCCAGGCCCGCGGGCCCTCCCGCTCCTGGTGGAGGCGGCAGGGCCCGTGGGGCACCGGGTCAGAGAATCCGGCGGAAGGTCTCCCGGAGGTCGGAGACGAACGCCTCGGGGTTCTCGTAGTGGACGAAGTGCCCGCCCTTCATGTGGGCGTTGACGTTGACCACGTTGAACGCTCCGCGTGTGGGCCCGTGCTCGAAGGCGGCGATGCGCTGCTCGGGGGTGTTGACCCCGGGCGGGAAGTGGTCACCGACGAGAAGGGTGAAGCCGGCCGGAGGCTCCACGGTGGGCTGACGGTCGTGGGAGGGTACCCACGGGTAGCGCTCGGCGTTGCGGTACATCCGGATGGAGCTGCCGATGGACTGCGTCACCCAGAAGATGGTGGCCTGGGTGAGGATGAAGTCGCGGGGGAAGTTCTCGTCGAAGTCGCCCCGCTTGTCGCTCCACTTCTTCCACCGCTTCAGGAGCCAGGCGAGCATGCCGATCGGCGAGTCGTTCAGGCCGTGGGTGAGGGTCGAGGCGTCCAGCATGTGCACCGCGACGTGGGAGACGTAGGTGTCGACGAAGTCCACCAGGTCGGCCCGGACCTCCGGCGAGGCGTCCTCGGGGATCTTGGCGCCGTCGGTGAGGTCCCAGAACCGTTCGTTGGAGAACTGCCCCGGCGGCATGTCGTGACCGTAGTGCAGGCCGATGATGCTGTCGGCGTACTTGTGGCCGAGCGCGCTGGTGACCAGGGCACCGTAGTCGGAGCCGGCCACCCCGTACTTCTCGTAACCGAGCACCTCGGTCATGAGCTTGTGCATGATGTCGGCGATCTTCCAGTAGTTCAGATCGCCCCTGCCGACCGGGGTGGAGAAGCCGAAGCCGGGCAGGTCCGGCAGGACGACGTCGAACGAGAGCGAGGGGTCGCCGCCGTGCGCGGCAGGGTCCGTCAGCGGGCCGATGAGGCCGTAGCTGAACTCGCCGGGCCACGGCCAACCGGGGTTGACGAGGAGCGGGGTCGCCTTCGGGCCCTTGCCGCGCACGTGGACGAAGTGCACCGGCGTGCCGTCGATCTCGACGGTGTACCGGCTGTAGGAGTTCAGCCGCTTCTCCTGCGCGCGCCAGTCGAAGCCGTCCGCCCAGTACTCGATGAACGGCTTGAGGTAGGCGGTGCTGAGGCCGTAGTACTCCTCCTCGTTGTCCAGGTCGTCGAAGAACCGGGTGTTGCGCAGCCGGTTCTGCAAGTCGTCCAGGACGTCCTGGGAGACGTCGATCTTGTACGGTTCCAGCGCGGTGGTCGGCTCGTTGCTCACGGATTCGCTGCTTTCGGGTCAGGAGGTGTGGCGAGATCGCCGGGGGCGAGGGGGTGTCGCGGGGTCCGTCAGACGGAGAAGTCCAGGCGGACGCGGGTCTGCTTCAACTCGTCGATGTACCAGGTGCCGTCCTTCTTGACGAAGCGCGCGTGGTAGTGGCCGAAACCGTGCATGACCCGGAAGGGAATGGCCTCCGACAGTTCGGCGTCCTCGGGACGGGTGACGATGTCCTCCATCGCCCACACGCCGTGCGCGGTCGTCGCCGAGTCGACATCGATCTCGTCGGAGAACAGGTGGTGGACCAAGGTCACGCCGGGGCCGCCGCTCGCACCGACGGTGGCGGCGATCCCGTCGCGGCCCTCCATACGCATCCACACCGAGCCGTCCGGCTTGTGGGGGGTGAAGGAGCCGCCAGGGGTGAACAGACCGGCGAGATCCTGCCAGCGCTGGTGGTCCGCGTAACGGACGTAGCGGGCCATCACGCGACGCAGGTCCTCGATGGTGGCGAGACGCTCTGCAGTATCCATGATCGGTTTTCCTTTGTTCCGTGAGGGACGGGCACCTGATGGAGGGGCCCCGGCCTGCGTCTGTTCCGCCCGGCCGGCCGGATCGGTCCGCCGTGGTCCGGAGGCGAAACCGTTGGACTCGATGGTCCAATCATGCGCCCCGCATTATGGACTGGCAAGTCCATACTACGTGACCCGCATCACTTATATGGACCATGGGGTCCAGTTCCTTCTCGGTGCTCTCCTCTGCGAACCGCTTCGCCTGGGGTGTCGTGCCCGTCGGTGGCGCCGTTTCGCCGAGCCGTGGCCCCTGCCGTGAATACCACCTGAATCGTCCGCACAGCCGTGGCTCGGGACATCGGTCATCCGACTGCCTTCTTGGCTGATTCCCGGCTTCGAGCCGGCCGCGCACCAGGTGACGCGGCCGGGTCCCCGGCGCTGCCGGGCCGCCGCGCTCCTGACAGTCCCATGACGTGCCGGGGCCCTGCGAGACGGGCCGCCGGCGCGGGGCGGCGCAGACCGGGGAGACGGCCCGGACAGCGGCCGGTCGGGAGAGGCGGCCGGTTCGTCCGCCCTTCGGCAGTGACGTGTTCCCCGCGAAGGTCAAGTGACGGATGCCGTCGTACGCGTGAGTGCGGAACAGTCGGAGCAATCACCCCTCCACGAAAGGAATCCCGTCATGAACGGCGAACAGCCCGGCATCCAGGTACGCCGGACGGCGTCTCGGGAGGTGCCCGTTCTCTCCCTGGACATCCGGCGGGTGCTGGACGGCGTGCCGCGGCAGCCCATCCGGGCCGAGTTCCGCTTCGACCCCGTGACCCCGATGATCGTGTCCGCCACCTTCACCCCGTGGCGGGGGCCGAGCGTGATCTGGCGGATCAGCCGTGAGCTGCTGTACCGGGGGCTGTACGAGGAGAGCGGAGAGGGCGACGTGCAGGCGTGGCCCACGCACAGCGACGAGGGGGAGGCGGCCTGGCTGCTCCTGGAGTCCAAGGGCACCAGCGCCGTCTTCGAGCTGCCCGTCACCGAGGTCGGGGAATGGCTGGACATGACCTACGGCGTCGTGTCGGCGGAGGCCGAGGCGGACGCCCTGGACTGGGACGCGTTCCTCGGAGAACTGCTGGACGGCCGGGCCCCGTTCAGCGACTGACCCGGCGGCGAGCGCGGACCGCAGTCACCTGACTGATGCGTGTGCCGGACGCCGGACGGAGGAGTGACGCCCCCGCCGGACGGCTCCAGGCTCTCCGGGCACCGCTCGGAGGATCCCACCCGTCTGCCGCCGGGCCGGATCCCGCTGTCCTGGGTCCCGGCTCGTCGGACCGGACGGACACCGCTGCCCACCCGGGCTGGGGGGCGGATACTCCGCGCCACCTGGCCGGGGCTGTGCGGCGACCGGTCGGACATCATGCGCCCCACCGTGACAGAGGTGCGTGCACTGCACGCTGCGCCGCGACGAGCGACGGGCGACGGTCGTGCTGGAACGCCTGAGCGGCGAAGAGTGGCCAGGGACCGAAGGGGCCGGCGGTCCGCATCGGTTTCCCGCGCGTGAGGGTGCGGCCCGGCGCGGCCGCTGCGCACGCGCCGGCGCCGCCCGCGGCAACGGTCACCCGGCGACACGGAGCAGGCCACCCCGTACGAGCGTCATCGCACGGCTCCCGCGTTCGCATGCCGCTCACCCCTGCGCCACGATCGGCCTGAGACCTGAGACGTGCGGCGCCGGGTACTGTTTCGTCCGGTCGACGTCACTTGTCCGCACACCTACCGACTTGCCCGCACGCCTACGCGTGACACACCCTGCTCGACAAGGACGTCAGGGGCTCGCCGGAACAGTCCCTACGACGAGCTGAGCGCCTCTGCGGGGGAACGGACCGGCACAGGGCAGACCGCGGATGTCCGGGATCACACACGTGTGCGTCATTGGGCCGTCGATCTAGACGTAACGGACATGGCATGCGTAGCATGCACATGTTTCTCCCCTGCGGACAGTCCGCCCGTCTGTGTCACCGCTGTCATGCCGACTAGGGCCGTCGTCCCTGCCCGTCGCCGGGATCCCGGGCTCCGATGTTCCAGTGTCACTTAGAACTGCGAACAAAAGTGGGCCCCGGCGGGCGGCGCCCACTTGTCTTCGCAGCTCTCAGGACCTGTCCGACAGACCCCCGCCCACATGCCCGGCCCGCCGGCCGCTCGGCGAACCGTCTCCGAGGGAGCACGCCGGACAGGACCTCGCCACCGGGCCGTTCCTGTCCCGCACCCCACCACCCCGCACGCCGTACCGATCACCGGACGCGGCGCCCGCACAGGCCGTTTGGACACCTCATGTCACATGCCACAGTTCCGAGCGACAGACAGCGCTGGCTCGCTGTCTTCTTCGTCTCCGCCGCCCAGCTCATCGTGATCGCCAACGCGGCGATCCTGAACGTCGCCCTCCCCTCCGCACAGGCCGACCTGCACATCTCCGACGACGGCCGGCAATGGGTCCTCACCTCGTACACCCTGGTCTTCGGAGGTCTGCTCCTGCTGGGCGGACGGCTGGGCGACCTGCTGGGCCGCAAACGCATCTTCCTCATAGGTCTCGTCGGCTTCGCCGCCGCGTCGGCGCTGGGCGGGCTCGCTCCGACCACCTGGGTGCTGCTCACCGCCCGGGCACTGCAGGGTGTCTTCGGGGCACTGCTCGCCCCCGCCATCCTGTCCTTGATCTCGCTCACCTTCCCCGCCGGCCGGGAACGCGCCAAGGCGTTCGGGATCTTCGCCGCCGTGGCCACCGCCGGCAGCGCGGTAGGACTACTGCTGGGCGGTGTGCTGACCGAGTACCTCAACTGGCGCTGGGGGATGCTCATCAGCGTTCCGCTGGCCGCCGTTCCGTTCGTCGGGGCGCTGCTGTTCGTCCGTGCCGACTCCCCGGCCGACCGCGGTACCCGCCTGGACCTCCCGGGCGCGGTGCTGGCCACCGTCGGACTGGCCGGACTCGTCTACGGCTTCTCCCTCGCCCAGAGCCACGGCTGGCACGACGTCGTCACGCTCGGCACGTTCACCGCGGCCGTGGTGCTGCTGGCGGCCTTCACCCTGCTGCAGGCCCGCCGCCGCGACCCCCTGCTGCCGCTGCGCATCCTGACCGAACGCAACCGGCTCGGTGCCTACCTGTCCGCCGCTCTCGGACTGCTCAGCTTCTACGGCGTCTCATTGTTCCTGACCTTCTACCTCCAGATCGTCAAGGGCTACTCCCCCGCGCTCACCGGCGTGGCCTTCCTTCCCGTGGCCGTCGCCCAGGCGGTGGGCGCCGCCTGGATCGGTACCTGGCTCCTGGCGCGGGTACGGCCGGGGGCGGTCATGACCGGCGGCTACCTGCTGGCCGGCCTGTCCACGCTGCTGCTGCTCGCGCTCCAGGCCGACAGCCCCTTCAGTCCCGTGCTGCTCCTCGCGCAGATCGGCCTCGGTCTCGGTCTCGGCACCGCGCTGAACCCGGCGACCAGTCTGTCCAACCACGGTGTCAGTGAGGAGGAGTCGGGCGTGGCCTCCGCGATGATCAACGTCTCCCAGCAGGTCGGCGGCTCCATCGGTACCGCTTTGCTCAACACCCTCGCCACCAGCGCCACCGCCACCTACCTCGTGGCGCACACGGCCGCCCCCCGGGCGGAAGCTCTGATCCACGGCTACCGCATCGCCTACGGATGGGCGGCCGGATCCCTGTTCGTCGCCGCCGTCGTCTCCCTGCTCCTCGTCGACATCGCTGGTCCCCGCGCCGCCGCCCGCTCCGTCGTCGAGACCGCCGGGGAGAAGCGGGCGGTACGGCCCGCCTGAGCCGTACCGCTACGTGTCTGGACTCCGCGGTCTTTTCCCCAGCGCTTCGCCGGACACGCCCGCCGTGCGCGGCCACGCCCGCTCGGCCCCACCTAGTGGACCATTGGGTTCAAACTTGTGGCGGAGACGGTACGGGTCCGGGCGCGGAGCATCCCGGCCGCCGTCCGAGGTGGTGTCGTGACGCTCCAGGCGACGGGGCGCGCCGACTAGCTGACGGCGGCTCTCACGGCCTCCACCGAGTCTTTGCGTCCAGCGGATACACCGGCCGGCAGAACGCCAACAGTGGACTTGACAGTCCAAAGCGCGTCCGAGAGAATTGGACCATGTCATCCAATCTTGAGTCGGAAACGGTACAGGGCCCCGCCCCCGCCTCCTCCCCCGGGGCCGGGGCCCGCAACACGCTGATCCTTCTCTCCGTGGCCTCGGTGTCGTACGCCCTGGTCCAGTCCGTGGTGAACCCGGGTCTGGAAGCACTGCGGGCGCACGTACACACCAGCCAGGTCGGAGTGGGCTGGGTGCTCACCGGTTTCCTGCTCGCGAGCGCCATCCTGACGCCGGTCCTGGGCCGGCTCGGTGACCAGATCGGCAAGCGGCGTGTCCTGGTCGCGGTGCTCGTCCTCCTCGCCCTCGGCAGCGCCGTCGGCGCCCTCGCCACCAACCTGCCCCTGCTCGTCCTCGGCCGGGTCCTGCAAGGCGCCGGCGGCGCCGCGCTGCCCCTGGCCTTCGGGTTGCTGCGCGACCTGCTGCCTGCCCATCGCGTGGGCACCGCGGTCGGCACGATCGCCGCCGTCAGCTCGGTGGGCGGCGCGCTCGGGGTGCTCGTGGCCGGCCCCATCGTGACCTCGCTCGGGGTTCCGTGGCTCTTCTGGCTCCCGGCTCTCGCCAACGGCCTGGTGGCCCTCGCCGTCGGCCTCTTCCTGCCGCGCACCAACGGCCCGACCGCACCGGGACAGCTGAACGCCGTCGCCGTCCTGGCCCTGGCCGGCACCCTGGTCCTCCTCCTGCTGCCGCTCAGCCTCGGCCAGGAGTGGGGATGGGGCTCCCCCCTGACCCTGGGCTTGCTGGCCGCGTCGGTCGTGGCCGGGGCCGTGTGGGTCTGGTGGGAGAACCGGTCCCGTCACCCCCTGATCGACATGAACGTCTTCCGGCTGCGGCCGGTGTGGACGGCCAATCTGACATCGTTCCTCTTCGGCTTCACCCTGTACTCGGTGTTCGGTTTCGTCCCCACCCTGCTCCAGGTGCCGGCCTCCACCGGCTACGGGCTCGGCGAATCGATCACCGCCTCGGGCCTGCTCTTCCTGCCGGTGACCCTCACCCAGTTCCTGAGCGGCGTGGCGGCCGGGCCGCTCGCCACCCGTGTGCCCGCCAAGACGCTGCTGGTGCTCGGCTCCGTGCCCGTGACGGTCAGTCTGCTCCTGCTGGCATACTTCCACCAAGAAACATGGCAATTCGCTCTGGCTCTTGCCATAGGTGGCATAGGCTTCGGTATCGGACTCTCCGCACTGTCGGCCCTGGTCGTGCACGCGGTGCCCGCTGAACACACCGGCGCGGTGAGCGGAATGAACGCCAACATCCGCACCATCGGCGGCGCGGTGGGCGCGGCGGTCGTCACCACGGTCCTGTCGTCCTCCGCGGGTGCGACCGGCCACCCCAGCGAAGGGGGCTGGACCACGGTGTTCCTGCTGCTGGCCGGTGCCGGACTCGTCGGGCTGGTGTCGTGCCTGCTGATCCCGGAGAAGGGGACACACACCCGGATCCTGGAGACCGCCCCCCGGAGGTCCGTGGAGCACCCCGCCCCTGCCGCCCGCTCCTGAGACCGTCCGGGCGGCCTCCCGTCGGCCGCACGGCCGGACCGGCGCCCGGGACGCCGAAGACCTCGAAGACACCGAAGACCTCGAAGACGCCGAAGACGCCGAAGACGCCGAAGAAACATACTCGGAACATCTGAGCGCAGGAGAAGAAACATGCCCGTCGCGACACACACCGACCTCGACCAGATCCGTGACCTCAAGGCTCGCTATGCGCGGTACGCCGACACCAAGCAGTGGGAGAAGGTGGCCGGTCTGTTCACCGACGACGCTGTCATGCGCTTCCGCGACGTCGACGGCAATCTCACCCACGAGGTCACCGCCGCCGAGTTCGCGCGGACCATAGGCTCCCGGGTCGGCGCCGGCCAGCCCGTCCACCACCTGTTCTCGCACGAGGTGACCTTCGCCTCGGACACCACCGCGCAGGGCGTGTGGGCGATGGAGGACCTCATCTTCCATGACCGGGAGGCCCACCCCAAGGCCCCGTTCTCCTTCATGCACGGGTTCGGCCATTACCACGACACCTACCGCAAGATCGACGGTGAGTGGTACATCTCCGGCAGTGAGCTGACCCGTCTGCGCATGGAGATCGTCGACTGACCGCCAGGCCCCGCACGTTCGCGTACCGCCTCCCACACGTCTCACCGACACCGACCCCGACACCGTAAGGAACCGACAGTCATGAGCGGCACCTCCAGCACCCCCGACAACGGCACCGTGATCAGGGAATTCCTGGCCGCGTTCGCCCTCCGGGACGCCTCGAAACTCGCGCCCTACTTCCACGAGGACATCGTCTTCGAGAACTACGGCGACCCCGTGATCAAGGGCCGCGACCGCCTCGTGCGCATGTGGGCCGGTGTGCTGGCCAACATGGAGCGCGTCGAGTTCACGACACTCAACCAGGCGGTCAACGGTGACATCGTGATCGAGGAGCAGGTGCACGGGCTGGCCCTGCCCGGCCGTCCGCTCGCCCCGATCAAGAACATGGCGGTCTACCGGCTTCGCGACGGCCTCATCGTCGAGTGGCGCGACTACACCAACTCGGAGTACGCCCGCACTCTGATGTGAGCGCTCGGGCGGCCACTCGTCCGCCCGGGCGGCCCGGCGCCCGACCGCTTCGCCGTCCGGCACCGTGACGCGGGCCGGACAGGAACCGAAGGGGCCGGGAATCGGCATCGGGGCCGCCGGCTCCGCACCGGCCGTGGGCGGCACGGGCGGGCGGGAGAACGTGCCGCCCGCCGGCGGTCAGGCGCGCGTCCGAGTCCCTGACCGACAGCACGGACGGAGCACGGCTCCGGACCGGGAAGAACTGCGGCGCACCTCGCCCCCTGGAAGGCCGGCGGCAAGTTCGCGGTGCGGGATCGGGCCCCGCCCGTCCTGCCGTCCGACAGCCTCGGGGACGGCACGGACCAGGACGAGCGGCCGACTACGACGGCAGCCGACTCGAAACCCGCACCTCGCTGACGGTGGCCGCGACCTCCACCTCGCGCACGGTCGTCCACACCCACAGGCGCCTGACACTGCTCAGCTTGGCGGACGTCGCGATGCAGCAGATCTGTGCTTGCGGCCTCCGTGCTGGACGTGTGTGTTCCTTCGTCGGAGCACATGTTCACACGGAGGCCGCTTCGGCGTACGCCGGATCCGGGGCCGAGTGATCAGGTTCGGGGTGCCGTTCGACGCCGGATGCTGAAGACCGAGCCGGTGGTGGCTCCGCCGGCAGGCCGGATGGTCCGGCAGGTGCGACGGCGAAGTCCGCTGGTGCCGGCCGCATCTCACTCGCTCGCGCCGAGGGTCCGCGCAAGGGCGTCGAGGGTCACGTCGACGATGGCGCGCAGCTGCTCCGTGCTCGCTCCGGCTCTGCTCATGACGGCGAGTGACTGGTTCACGGCAGCGAGGTGGGCCGCGGAGGACTCGGCCGCCTCGCCGTGCACCCGGGCTGCTTCCAGCGCGGCGCGCAGCCGGGTGTGCTGGAAGCCGATCGCCTCCCGTGCGCGCGCCGCGACGCTCGCGCTCAGCACGGGGGTCGCCATGACGGTCTGGGCCACCAGGCATCCGTCGGGCAGACCGGGGTCCGCGATGCGTTCCAGGGTGATGTCGAAGAACGCCCGCGCGGCCGCCAGGGGACGGTCGGCGGCGCAGGACAACGCGGCGTCGTACTTGTCCCCGTAGCGCGTGGTGTAGCGCTCCAGGCAGCGCAGGAAGAGCGTGTCCTTGTCGCCGAGGGAGGAGTAGATGGAGCTGCGGTTGAGTCCGGTCGCCCGGGACAGGTCGTCCACCGACGTGTCCGCGTAACCGGCGCGCCAGAACTGGATCATCGCGGCATCGAGCGCCGTGGCGACGTCGAACTGTTTCCTGCCTGCCATGCCGCACGCCCTCCTGCTCCGCCTTCTCGGTGGAGACCATCATCCCATCTTGAACCATTCAGTTCAAGATGGGTTAGGGTGAAGGCGTGCTCACGGCCCGCCGCCCCGCGAACCGCACGGGGCGGCGAGACGCGCACCACGTGCTCGCGGGCGGCGCCGTCGCGTTCGTCCCGTCGTGTCCACCGCGCTCGTGGGCCTCGCCGACCAGCACGCCTGACACCTTCAGCAGACCGTCGACACACCTCACACCGGTGGAGGAGAATCATGAACGACCCCGCAAGCGCCCCCGGCAACCCGGTCCGCGGCCTGCCGCTGCCCGACCTGGCCGGTTTCACCCACCGTTGGGCCGACGCGGACGGCGTCCGGCTTCACGCGGTCGAGGGCGGCCGGCCGGACGGTCCGGCCGTCGTGCTGCTCGCCGGGTTCCCGCAGACCTGGTGGGCATGGCGCAAGGTGATGCCGCACCTGGCCGGCCGATTCCGGGTCATCGCGATCGACCTGCCGGGCCAGGGCCACTCCGAACGCCCGGACATCAGCTACGACACGCACACGGTCGCCGCGCACGTCCATGCCGCGGTCGAGGCGCTCGGCGTCTCGGCATACTGGCTGGCGGCACACGACATCGGCGCCTGGGTCGCCTTTTCCCTCGCGTTGAAGCACCAGAGTCAGTTGCGCGGCCTGGCACTGCTCGACGCCGGCATCCCGGGCATCACACTGCCTGACGCCGTTCCGACCGACCCCGAACAGGCGTGGAAGACCTGGCACTTCGCCTTCCACCTCGTGCCCGACCTGCCCGAGGCACTGCTCGCCGGCCGCGAACGGGAGTACGTCGGCTGGTTCCTGAAGGCCAAGACCCTCTCCTCCGGCACCTTCGACGACGCCGAGATCGAGCAGTACGCGGCGTCCGTGGCCGCCGACGGCGGTCTCCGTGCGTCCCTGGCCTACTACCGGTACGCCGCCGAGTCGGCGCGGAAGAACCACGAAGCGCTGGAACGACAGCGCCTGACGGTCCCGGTCCTCGGCATCTCCGGCAGCCACGGCTCCATCCCCGACATGGCGGCTTCCCTCAGGCCGTGGGCCGGCCATGCCACCGGGACCGTCGTGCCGGACGCGGGACACTTCATCCCCGACGAACAGCCCGATGCCGTCGCTGCCGCACTGACCGACTTCATCGCCGAAGACGACTGAGCCCGGGCGGAAGCAGGAGCAGTGCTCCACCGCACCGGCGGCGAGCGGCTCGTGGAGGGCAGTCCCACTGGCGGCCGGCGCGGGACTGGTACGGCAGGGCGTTGCCGGTCCGGTTCCACACGTTCTCCGGTGGCGACCGGACGCCATCACGCCGCACACCGCTCTCCTCAAGGTCAGGAACGCACCCGCAGTCCGCGGGAAGAGTCCCGCGGACTGCGATCCACGAGGTCCGCATCCGGGCGGGCGGCGGCGGAACGGAGGTCACTCGCGTACTCCCGCCAGATCCACCGCACTGCGGCGCAGGGAGACGCCGGCCGCGGCGACCGCCGAGAGCACGCCGAGCACCCCGCAGGCACCCAGGACCGCCGCGAGCGTCGCCCACGGGATCTCGATGGACGTCCGCACCGAGAGCAGGCCCAGCGCGCTCCACATGCCCACGAGATCGAGGCCGGCGACCAGCGCTCCCAGCAGGCCGCCGACCGTGACCACCATCAGCGCCTCCGCGCCCACCAGCCTCAGCACCTGCCGTCCGGTGGCGCCGGCCAGCCGCAGCACGGCAAACTCACGGACCCGGTCGGAGGTCGCCATGACCATCGTGTTGGCCAGTGAGATGCCGGTGTAGAGGAGAGCGATCCCGAGGACCAGGAAGAAACCCGTCCGAGTCGTCCCGTCGGTCACGGGGCAGGTCGCACGCACCCAGGCGTCCCTGGCGAGGACCTGCCCGCCCGACGCCCGCACCGCCCGTCGCAGGCCGGCGGCCACGGTGCCCGCGCCGGCACCGTCCGCGAGGCGTACGTCGACCCGGTCGACGGGTGCCGCGGGGGCGTTGCGCGGCGTGACGTAGACGCCGTTGTCGCCGGTGCCGACGGTCATGACCGCGGCGATCTTCAGGGACTTCCTCGTGCCGTCACCGAGCCACACGTCCACCCGCTCGCCCACGGTGTGCGTCTCCCACTCCCCGTTGACGATGATCGAGTCGTCGTCCAGGTCGCTCACCTTCCCCGCGGCGAGCGGGAGACGGACCGTCGCCGCGAGCCCTTCCGGCTCGACGGCCCTGGCGTCGGACCTGATGAGCGCCACACCGTCCTCCAGGACGTACACGGCGCTCGACGCGCTCGCCGAGACCTCGGCACCGGACACGGCCCGCAGCCGCCGCAGCGTCGCCTCGTCGAAGCCGGCGTCGCCCGCCGGTGTGACCACGAAGTCGGCGGCCGTCTGCTCGCGCACCTCGGTGGCCTTCGCCGCGTCGAGGGTCGCGGTGGCGCCGAGCAGGGAGCCCGCCAGCGCCACCGTGGCCAGCACGGGCGCCGCGACAGCGGCGGTGCGGCGCACCCCGGCGGCGGCGTTCTCCCGCACCAGCATCCCGCCGGCGCCCGGCAGTCGGGCCGGCAGCCAGGCGATCAGCCGGGCCAGCGGTCCCACCAGCACCGGCGCGAGCAGCGCCACCGCGGTGATCAGCAGCATCGGCCGGCTCACATAGGTCTTGCGCTGCAGCAGGCCGCCCGGGTTCGTCACCAGGGCCAGGATCAGCGTCACCGCGGCGGTGATCAGCAGGGCCGCGCCGAACAGCCGGCGGCCCCCCGTCATCGGCCGGGTGTCGGCGGACGCCTCGCGCAGTGCCTCGGTGGGACCGGTGCGCCCGGCCCGCCAGGACGCGGCCAGAGCGCCGCCCAAGGCCACGAACATGCCCGTCCAGAACGCCATGTGGTAGGGCCAGGTGTGGTCGCCGACGGTGAACCAGCGGGGCGCGAGGTTCTCGTCGACCGCCCACTCGGCGAGTCTGGGAGCCCCGTGGGAACCGAGCACGCAACCGGCGGCTGAAGCGAGTACACCGACCGCGAGCGCCTCGGAGACGACCATGCGGCGGATCTGCCCCGGGGTCGCCCCGGCGGTGCGCAGCAGCCCGAACTCGCGGCGCCGCTGGGCCACCGCGAACGCGAAGGTGGAGGCCACCACGAACACCGACACGAACCCGGCGACTCCGCCGGCCGTGCCGAACATGGCGTTCATCGCCGTGAGGGCCTCGCTGTCCCGGTCGGGGTCGGCGTCGGCGTACCGGCGCGCGTCCCCGGTGAGGACCTGGACGCCCCCGATGCCGCGCACCGCCTCGCGCACGGCAGCCGCGTCGGCGTCGACCACGAGCTGGAGGCTGCGCGGCGACAGTTCGGCGGCACGGGCGTCGGTGTAGAACACGGCGTCCTCGAAGCCGAGCCCGCCCACGGTGCCGACGACGCGCACCGTGCCGCCGTCGGTCCGCACCCGGCTGCCCGGACGGGCCCGGTCGCCGCTGACGACGACCTCGTCCGCGGCCTCGGGCGCGCGTCCCGCCTCGAGGTGGTACGGCGCGAAGGCCGCCGTGGACCAGGGGTGGCCCACCAGATCGGCGGGCAGGCCCCCGGCCCGCACGGTGAACGACCGGTCCTCGACGACGGTCCCGAGCTTCCGCAGCTTCGCGACCGCGTCGCGGGGCACGGCACGCGGCTGCGCGAGCTTCCGGGTGCGGTCTCCCAGCGAGGTGGGCACCTCCAGGGTGTCCTGGCCCTTGACGACGACCGGCGCGGCGGCGAACCGCTCCGGTCCCCGGTCGGGTGCGTCCAACGAGGAGGCCAGGGCCAGCCCCATCACGGCGATCAGCGTCACGCCCAGGGAGAGGGCGACGAAGCTACCGACGAAGGTGCCCCAGCGGGTGCGCAGGGTGCCCAGCGTGATGCTCAGCACGGCGCCGCCTCGAGCTTGGTCATGCGCGCCGCGATGTCCTCGGCCGAGGCGCCGGTCAGCTCGCCGTCGTCCCGGCCGTCGACGAGGAAGACGACGCGGTCGGCGTAGGAGGCGGCGACGGGGTCGTGGGTGACCATGATGATCGTCTGGCCGTCCCGGTCGACCGTGCCGCGCAGCAGGGTCAGCACCTCGCGGCTGGTCCGCGAGTCGAGCGCGCCGGTCGGTTCGTCGCCGAACAGCACTTCGGGGCGGGTGATCAGGGCGCGGGCCAGGGCGACTCGCTGCTGCTGGCCGCCGGACATCTCGGTCGGGCGGTGCCGGGCACGGTCGCCGAGTCCGACCTGTTCGAGCACCTCGCGCACCCGGGCCCTCTTCGGACGGCGGCCGGCCAGCCGCAGCGGCAGGGCCACGTTCTGTTCGGCGGTCAGCGAGGGCAGCAGGTTGAACGCCTGGAACACGAAGCCGATGCGCTCGCGGCGCAGCAGGGTCAGCCTGGTCTCGCTCAGCCCGGTCAGCTCGGTGTCGCCCACGGTGACCGAGCCCGACGTGGGCCGGTCCAGGCCCGCCGCGCACTGCAGCAGGGTCGACTTGCCGGACCCGGACGGGCCCATCACGGCGGTGAAGGTCCCCCTCGGGAAGGCGAGCGACACCTCGTCGAGGGCGGTCACGGAGGTACTGCCCGAGCTGTACCGCCGGGTCACGGAGCGCAGCCGGATCGCGTCGTCGGTCATGTGTCTCCCACCAGCATCTTTCCTGGGCTCGTTGATCCCTCCACGAAACCCGGTGAGCCCCTCGTGACGCAGTAGGGCGGGAAAGAGACCTGGGGTGGGGCCAGGCCTACCCCAGGTACGGACACCTGCCCGATGGCAGCGGACCGGTGGGGGCACGTACGGTCATGCCCATGCACCCTCGGAACGTGTGGCAGGCCATGTCCCGGCCGGGCTTCCTGCTGTCGGCCTGGCCCTGGCGCTCCGCCGCGTACCTGCTCACCGGCGCGGTCACCGGCGTCGCCGCGCTGGTGGGGATCGTGACGGTGGCCACGGTCTGTGGTGCGCTCGCCCTCGTCCTGGTGGGACTGCCGCTGCTCCTCCTGGTCGCCCTCAGCGGGATCCCGGTGGCCGAGGTGGAGCGGCGCAGGCTGCGCCTGGTCCACCGCGACCCGCTGTCCGGCCGGCACCAGGCGCCGGCCGCACCGGGACTGCGGGCCTGGCTGGCCACCCGGCTGCGCGAACAGGCGACCTGGCGGGAGTTCGGCTACGCGCTGTTGTTCGCCGGACTGCTGTGGCCGGTCGACGCACTGGCGATCACGGTCGCCCTGCTCTTCCCGCTGTCCATGGCCGCCACCCCGCTGCTGATGGCCACGGCCGGCGACGGCCACGAGGCGAAGGTGCTCAAACAGTGGACGGTCACCACCTGGCCGGCCGCGTTCGGCGTCGCCGTGCTGGGCCTGCTCCTGATGGTCGTGTGCGCTTACGTGCTCGGGGTCACGGCGGGTGCCCGCGCCGAGCTGGCCCGGCTGCTGATCGCTTCCCGCGAGGGCGAGCTCGGCGCCGAGGTGGTCGAACTGGCCCGCTCGCGCATCCGGTTGGTCGAGGCCTTCGAGGCCGAGCGGCGCCGTATCGAGCGCGATCTGCACGACGGCGCGCAACAGCGCCTCGTGGCCTTGACGATGGCCCTCGGGCTGGCCCGCCTCGACGCCCCGCCCGGCCCGCTCGCCGACCAGCTCACCAGGGCCCACGAGGAGGCGGGCAAGGCGCTGGCGGAGCTGCGCGAGCTCATCCACGGCATCCATCCCAAGGTCCTCACGGACTACGGTCTTCACGCTGCGGTCGCTGACGCCGCCGACCGCTGCGTGGTCCCCGTCGACGTCGACCTCGAACTGCCGGGCCGGCCACCCCGGGCGGTCGAATCCGCCGCGTACTTCGTGGTCTGCGAGGCACTGGCCAACGTCGCCAAACACAGCGGGGCCGACCGCGCGCAGGTGTGCGGCGGTCATCGCGACGGACGCCTGTTCCTCGAAGTGCGGGACGACGGCCGCGGCGACGCGGACGCCTCGGCGGGCAGCGGCCTCACCGGTCTGGCGGACCGGGTGTCCGTCCTGGATGGCAGACTTGCCCTGACCAGTCCGCCGGGTGGGCCGACTCTGTTGCGTGTGGAGTTTCCTTGCGAGTTGACCAGCGCGGCCGATCGCTCCGCGTAGTGCTGGCCGAAGACAGCGTGCTGCTGCGGGAAGGGCTGATCGGCCTGCTCAGCCGCTGCGGCCACGAGGTGGTGTCGGCCGTCGGGGACGCGCAGGCACTGGTCGCCGCGGTCGAGGAGCATGCCCCCGACATCGTGGTGACGGACGTACGCATGCCGCCCGGATTCCAGGACGAGGGCCTGCACGCGGCAGTGCGGCTGCGCGCGAAGCGCCCCACGCTGCCGGTCCTGGTCCTCAGCCAGTACGTGCAACGGACCTACGCCGCCGAGCTTCTGGACTCCGGCGACGGATCAGGCGTCGGCTATCTGCTCAAGGACCGGGTGGGCCAGGTCGAGGAGTTCGTGGAAGCGCTGCACAAGGTGGCGGACGGCGGGACGGTGGTCGACCCGGAAGTGGTGCGCCAGTTGCTGCGCCGCCGCCGCGATCCGCTGGAGCAGCTCACCCCGCGCGAACGCGAGGTACTGGCACTGATCGCCGAAGGCAGGTCCAACGGCGCGATCGCCAGGCAACTCGTGGTGTCCGAGGCGGCGATCGGCAAGCACATCGGCAACATCCTCACCAAGCTGGACCTGCCCCCGACGGACGAGACCCACCGCAGGGTCCTCGCCGTCCTCACCTACCTGCGGGCATGAGCAACGAGACGGCACCCGCCACCGGGCCCTCACCCGGCTTCGGTCCCGGGCCGACGCGAAGGACGGGACCAGGCGAGACCTGAGCGTCATTCCACGGTGTGTCGTGCCCGTCGGCACACGGCAGGGGCCGGGAAGCCGGGGTGGCCCACAGGAGCAACCACCGGGCGGAGCACTGCCCGACCCCTGTGATCACCGGCTGGGAGACGGTGCTGCCGATCACCGGAAGGTCCGCGACGAGCCGGCGGACCGCCGCCGCCCGCTTCTGCCTGCGGGCGGCCAGGATCGGCTGGTGCCGTCGGTGTCACCGCTGCAGAAGCGCAGCGGCGGGACCTGTACCCACGGCGGGACGGGCCGGTCAGGCAGGTGCGGGCAGCAGGGCCGGCGTCAAAAGCGCGGCGGGGGGCGCGCTGATCGCCGTACGGCCCATGGTGGGTTCGCCTTGCCGTCCCTCGTGTTCCCTCCGCGCTGCGGCCGGCCTGCGCCGCACGCGCGCACCGCCCGCCGAGCGGAACTCACTTCCGCAGCTCTCAGAGGTCCCGGCCGTCCCGGGCGCCGCAGACGCCGTTCTCCCAGGCCCAGGCGGCGATCTCCACCCGGTTGCGGGCCGCGAGCTTGCGCTGCACGCTGCCCAGGTGCGTCTTCACGGTGGAGAGCGAGACGTGCAGTTCGGCCGCCAGTTCCTCGTTGGTGCGGCCCCGGGCGACGAGTCGTACGACGTCCGTCTCCCGGGCGGTCAGCGGGAGTTCGCGGGGGGTGCGCGACTCGCTCGGCGGCCTCCCGGCCCGCCCGGCGCGCTCAGGGCGCCCGGCGCGCGTCACGGCTTCCGAGGCCGCGTCCGTCATGTGTTTCAGCAACCGGACCGTGATCGACGGCGAGATGAGGGCGTTGTCCGCGGCCACCGCCCGGACCGCCTCGACGAGCAGCGCGGGCGAGCCGTCCTTGAGCAGGAAGCCGCAGGCCCCGTTGCGCAGGGCACGGTACACGTACTCGTCCACGTCGAAGGTGGTCGCGATGAGCACGTTCAGCGGCTCGTCCGCCTCCGGGCCCGCCAGCAGCCGGGTCGCCTCCAGACCGTCGAGGCCCGGCATGCGGATGTCCAGCAGACACACGTCCGGGCGCAGGCGCCTGGCCTCCTGGACGGCGGTGGCACCGTCGGCCACCGACGCGACGATCTCCATGTCGGGCTGCGAACCGAGGATCATGCCGTAGGCCGAGCGGATCATCTGCTGGTCGTCGGCGATGAGGATTCTGATCGTCATGGGTCCAGGGTGTCAGCAGCCCGGGCGGCGTTTGTGCCGAGGGGCGGCGGCCCGGGCGGGGAAGAGGCCGAGGAGCCGCGCGGGGAAGAGGACGAGGGGTCCGGCAAGGGGCCCGGCAGCGGGAGGTCCGCTTCGACGACCCAGCCGACACCGGGGCGCGGGCCCGCCGTGACCGTCCCGCCGACCATGGCGGCGCGTTCGCGGAGCCCGACCAGGCCGTACCCGGAGCCGCTTGTCTGCCCGGCCCCGTGGCGCCCCCCTCGTCCGGGCCGGGCGGCGGTGGCCGCGGCCCCGGAGGCGGCCTCCGCGTCGTCGCACACCGAGACCCGTACGACCGGCTGGGCGGTGTCGCCGCCCAGCCGGACGTCCACCGTGACCGTCTTCGCTCCGTGCGCGTGTCTGCGCACGTTCGTCAGGGCCTCGCGCACGACCTGGTGCACGGTGGTGGCGATGCCGGGCGGCAGCTCCGCGGCGGTCAGGCGCGGGTCGAGCGTGAGGCCGGCGGCCGGTCCCGCCGCGGAGAACCGCGCCGTCAGCGCACGCAGGTCGGCGAGACCGGCGCCCGGCCCGGCCACGGCCCCCGGCCCGCGCGGATCCCGCAGCACGGCCACCATGCTCCGCATCGACTGCATCGCCTGCGAACCGGCCTCCTCGATCTGCGCGAGCATGCCGTCCAGTTCCCCGGCGTCCGGCGGCCGCCCGGCGGCCGAGGCGAAGCGCACCGCCTTGGTCTGGGCGATGATCGCGGTCACATGGTGGCCGACGAAGTCGTGCAACTCCCGCGCGTAGTCCAGGCGTTGCTGCTGGAGGGCGGTCTCGTGCTCCCGCTCCCGGAACCTGTCGAGCAGACGCAGGTACAGGCCGAGCACCGCCGCGAGGGCCGCCGCGCCCCACAGGACGGGGACGGCGAACGAACCCGTCCGCCCGTACTCGGCCGGCGGCAGCCGCAGGAAGATCACCGTGAGGGCGGTCACCGCTCCCCCGGCCAGGGCCGCGGCCCGCAGCGGCGGCCGCAGGCGCAGCGCGCGGGCGACGACCAGGAGCAGCGCGCACGACTCGACGACGCCGAAGGTGTGTTCGGCGTGGACGCCCGTGCGGTGGGTCACCAGGGTCACCAGGCAGGACGTGACGACCGCGGCGAGGGCCGTCCGGCCGAAGCGGTCGCGGGGGACGGCGAGGGCGGCCAGGGCCAGCCCGCCGGACACCGTCCACCCCGCGGCCGACGGCACGGACCCGGTGTCGGCACCCTCGGCGGCCACCGCGGCCAGCAGGACGGCCCCCGCGCAGACCGCCGCGATCCGCCGGCCCGCAGGGGCACCGACCCGGCGGGTCACCCGCGCACCGATCCGGCGGACCACCGGGACGTCGAAGAACTGCTTCATGTCTGTGCAGGTTACGGGCCCGCGCCGGGCCGCGCCTCGGCCGTTCGGCCGATGCCCCGCGCACACCGGCCGGCCGGTTTCGGTCCTCCGGCCGATCCGCAGGCGCCCCGCCGGCGGCCAGGATCGGGACACCTGCCCCTTCTCCCCGGGCGTCCCGCTCACCGGCCGCCGCACTGGAAGGCCTCATGTTCCGTACCGTCCTGCGCTCCGTCCGCCGCGACCTGCGCCGCTTCGCACTCCCCGCCCTGGCGGTGCTGATCGGTGTCGCCTGTGTCAGCGGTTCGCTGCTGTACAGCCGTTCCCTGGCCGCCGGCGCCGACCGGCTCCAGCGCGCCTCGCGGCCCGACGTGTCGGTGGAGGTGCGCGCCACGGGCACCCCGGGGCCCTCCGGCACCGCCCCGGTGACGGACGAGGCGCTGCTGCGCCGGCTGTCCGCCCTGCCCGGGGCGGCCGCGGCGCGCGGCACCCTGGCGGGCCCCGCGTTCCTCGTGGCGCGCGACGGCACCCTGGTGGGCCCGGCGTCACAGGCGGCCGGGGTGAACTTCGTACCGGACCGGCGCGGACGGGACCCCCGCTACCCCCTGACGCACGGGCGCGGCCCGCACGGTCCCGGTGAGGTGGCCCTCGACCGCTGGTCGGCCCGGCGTGGCGGGTACCGGGTCGGGGACCGGGTGCGGATCGTCGTACGGGGCGAGGTCCGCTCGGTCCGGCTCACCGGTGTCTTCACCGTGGACGACCCCGCCGTCGCCGCCGGCGGTACGGTCACCGCGTTCGACCAGGCCACCGCGCGCACGCTGTTCGCGCCGGAGCCGGGCGCGTACGCGTCGGTGACGCTCACGGCCGCCCCGGGCACCTCGCCGTCCGTGCTCGCCGACCGCGTCGCACGGGCGCTGCCCGCCGGCCTGGAGGCGGTCCCCCGCGCGGAGCTGGACGCGCGGGCCGCGGCGGCGCCCGACCGCGCCAAACTCGGCACGCTGCTGCTGGTCTTCGCGGGCATCGCCCTGTTCGTCTCGGCCTTCCTGGTGGGCAACACCTTCACGATGCTCAGCGCCGCACGCGCCCGCGAACACGCCCTGCTGCGGGCGGTGGGCGCGAGCCGCGGGCGGGTCCTGCGGACGGTGCTCGGCGAGGCGGTACTGGTGGGGGCGGTCGCCGCCCTGGCCGGGTACGCGGCCGGGATCGGCGTGGCCGGGACGCTGGGTGCGTTGTTCGGAGCCGCGACCGGACCGGCGGTCGCGGCTCCGCTGGAACCCCTCGCCCCCGTCCCGCTGCTGACGGCCCTCGCCGTCGGGGTCGCGGTCACGGCCGCGGCCGCGTACGTGCCCGCCCTGCGTGCCTCCGCCGTCGCCCCGGTCGCCGCGCTGCGCACCGACCTGCCCGCGGCGGCGCCCTCGCTGCGCCGCCGCACCCTCGCCGGGCTGTCGGCCTCGGCCGTGGGCGCGTTCCTGCTGGCCTTCGCCGGCGGGGACCTCGGGGTGCTCGCCGTCGGCCTGCCGGTGCTGCTCGGCGGGCTGGTCCTGCTCGTCCCGGTGCTCGCTCCGCCGCTCGCACGTGTGCTGCGCGCGCCCCTGCGGCGGGTGTCCGGGGTGCGCGGTGTGCTGGCGCTGGCCAATGTGTGCCGCAACCCCCGGCGTACCGCGGCGACGGCGGGGGCGCTCACCGTGTGTGTGGCGCTCGTCAGCGCGGTCACCGTGGCCCTGTCGTCGCTGAGCGCCACGGCGGACCGCAAGGCGCAGGCTCAGATGCCGACGGACCTGCGGATCACCGCCGTCGACTTCGCCCAGGTCGGCGCGGACACGGCGCGGAAGGTCGCGCGGCTGCCGCACGTGGCGGCGGTGACCTCGGTGCGGGAGGCCGCGTTCCGCCTGCGTGACGGCTCGACGCTGTGGACGGCCGTCGTCGATCCGGATGCCGTGGGACGGGGGCGCCTCGGCGCTCTCACCGTGCGCGCCGGCTCCCTGGACGACCTGGCCCGGGGAGTCGCCGTCAGCTCGGCGCTCGCCGCCGAACACGGCTGGCGGCCGGGTGACCGCCTCACCGGCCGGGAGCTGTCCGACGCCGGGGTGCCGGGCGGGTCCTCTCTGAACCGGCCGGTCGTCGCGGTCTACGACGGCCCCGAGGCCCTGGGCCCGGCCCTCCTGCCCGAGGGCGCCCTGGCGGGGGCCGGCGTGGCGCGCGGCGGCCCGGTCACCTCGGTCCTGGTGCGCGCGCAGCCGGGTGGTACCGCCGCCCTGAAGCAGGAGATCCGCCGCGCCCTGGACAATCCGCTGCTGGTCGTCCAGGACCGGGGCGACGCCGGGCGGGAGGCGGCCGAGGCGTTCGGTCCGCTGTTGTCGGTGCTGTACGCGATGCTCAGCGTCACGGTCGGCATCGGGGCGCTGGGGGTCGCCAACACCATGGGCATGGCGGTGTTCGAGCGGGTGCGGGAGATCGGGCTGCTGCGGGCCGTCGGCCTCGACCGTGCGGGGGTGCGTTCCGTGCTGCGGGTGGAGTCGGTCGTGGTGTCCCTGCTGGGCGCCGGACTGGGGATCCTGGCGGGCGGCGCCGCCGGGGTGGCGGCGGTGTCCGGCCAGACGGGCGCGGTGATCTCCGTGCCGTGGGCGTCGCTGCTGCTGTTCTTCCTCGGCGCGGCCGTGATCGGGGTGCTGGCCGCGCTGGGCCCGGGGGTGCGGGCGGCGCGGGTGCCGGTGACGCGGGCGGTCGGTGAGTAGGGCGGGGGGCAGGCGGGGGCGCGTTCGGGTCCCGCCCGCCAGGGGCGTTCGGGTCCCCGCCTGCCGGCAAGGCGCCGTAGGACGGGGGCAGGGGGCGGCGCGTTCGGGTCCCCGCCCGCCAGGGGACGTTCGGGTCCCCGCCTGCCGGCAAGGCGCCGTAGGGCGGGGCAGGGGCGGCGTGTTCGGTCCCCCACGTGCCGGGCGGGGCGCGTCCATTCTCCGTACCGGTGACACCGCCGGCCGTAGAATGAACCGCACCGGTCCGGTGAAGGGAAGCTGGAGTATGGCCCACGTTCTGACCCCCAAGGGGCAGGCGACGCGGCGGCGGATCGTCGCCGGTGCCGCCGAGGTCCTGCGGGAAGCGGGGATCGCGGCCACACTGGACGACATCCGCGAGCGGACCCGGACCAGCAAGAGCCAGTTGTTCCACTACTTTCCCGGAGGCAGGGACCAACTCCTGCTCGCCGTCGCCCACTTCGAGGCCGACCGGGTCCTGGACGACCAGCAGCCGCATCTGGGGCACCTGGACGACTGGGACGCGTGGTACCGGTGGCGGGACTCGGTCGTCGAACGGTACCGGGAGCAGGGCGACACGTGTCCGCTGGGCTCACTGCTCAGACAGGTCGGTACCGCCTCTCCCGGGGCGCAGGCTGTGGTCGTCGAGCTGATGCGCAGGTGGCAGGAGCACATCGCCGAGGGGATCAGGGCGCTGGTGCGCACCGGCCGTCTGCCGGAGGCGTTCGACGTGGACACCGCCGCGGCGGCGCTGTTGGCCGGCGTCCAGGGCGGAGTGTCCTTCCTGCTCGCCACCGGCCGGCTCACCCACCTGGAGGCCGCCCTGGACTGGGGGATCGCCCAACTGCGCGCCGCGGACCCGACGGCCGTCTGAGCGGGCCGGGATCCCACGCGCCCAACCGCTCAGGATCCGGCCGCAGGAACGCGTCTCACATGGTGGGTCGGCCGCAGTGGGGTGAGGAGGAGCGGGTGGGCGAGAGGCGGGGAAAGGCGGTCGTCGTGCCGGGCAGGGCGGTGCTAGCTTGCGACGGTGGATCTCTTCACGCACTCCTGGACGGCACTGCGGTCGGCGGTGGCCGCGCTCCCCGACGAGGACTTCGCACAGCCGTCCGGCTGCGCGGGCTGGCTGGTGCGGGACCTGGTGTGTCACCTGGTCATCGACGCGCAGGACGTCCTGATCACCCTGGCGACCCCCACCGAGGCGGAGCCGACCCGGGACGCGGTGACCTACTGGGACGTGGTGGAGACACCGACCGGTGACGACCCGCTCGACGCGCTGGTCGTCCGCCTGGCCGCCGCCTACGAGGAGCCGCGGCTGCTCAAGTTCCACCTCGACGACGTCGGCTCCGCCGCCGGGCGCGCCGCCCGGCTCGCCGCCCCGGGGCTGCGGGTCCGCACCCAGGAACAGGTGCTCACCGCGGGCGACTACCTCGACGCGTACGTCCTGGAGTGGACGCTGCACCACCTCGACCTCGTCGCACACCTGGCGCATCGGCCCGGCGTGCCGCGACCGCCCGCCGGACCGCTCGCGCGGTCACGGGAACTTGTGGAGAAGATCACCGGCGTCACCTTCCCGCCGTCGTTCTCCGACACCGACGCACTCCTCGTCGGCACCGGCCGACGGCCGCCGGCCGAAACGGAGAGAACGCGGCTCGGCGGGCAGGCGGCACGGCTCCCGGTCAGCCTCGGCTGACCGTCCGGCCGGACACGTGACGGGCCGGCCGGCGGCAGGGGGCGACGACCCTGTGGTGGCCCCGCGGTGCCGGCTCGCGCACGCCTGCCCGGCTCCGCCCGGGGCCGCCGCTGTGCCGCTGTGCCGGACCGACGCTCTAGCCCGCTTCTAGGGCGGGCTGGTCAACTGAGGGCGATGCAGGGGATGAACGAGGACCGGTTCCTTTCTCGGTGAGAGCAGAACCGGCAGAAGCCGCACGCTGAGCCAGGAGACGGATTCGACCTACCGTCACATCGGTGCTGATGGTCCAGTTCCCATTAATTCACACAGGCGAGAGTCGGGCGATGTGTCGGATATTTGGTCATTTTAATGGCGTGGTGACCCCGCGCGAACTCCAGAGGGTGGGCGCGCTTCAGCGGCACGGTGGCCCCGATGGCCAGGGCAGTGTGCACGACGCGATGTGGTCCGTCGGGAACAACCGGCTGGCCATTGTGGACCTGGACGGCGGCCAGCAGCCGTACGAGCTTCTCGACGGCCGGATAAGAGTCGTCTTCAACGGAGAGATCTACAACCACGACGAGCTCCGACAGCGGCTGCGCGCGAGGGGCTACACCTTCTCCGATCGCTGCGACGGGTCGGTCCTCCCGGCGCTGTACGACGTGTACGGCGACGGTTTCACCGAGCACTTGGACGGCATGTACGCGATCGCCGTCCTCGACCAGCGGGCCGAGCCACGGCTCGTGCTCGCCACCGATCACGTGGGCATGAAGCCGTTGTACTACCGGTGGGATCCGGCGTCGGGAGCGCTGCACTTCTCCTCGGAGATCCCCGCCCTGCTCGCGTTCGACGCGGTGTCGCGCACCGCCTGGACGCCGGGACTGGAGGCCTACCTCGCGACGAAGACGCCCTTCGGCGAGCAGACGATGTTCGGCGACATCAAGGTGCTTCCGCCGGCGGCCACAGCGGTCTGCGACCGGACCTCGGGATTGCGCGTCCTGCGCCGGAATGCGCCCCGGCCCGGCGTGTTGCCGGGCGACGACATCCCCGGCCGGCTGCGCGCGATGCTGCGGAACGAGGTGCGCCGGCTCCGGGCGGCCGACGTCCCGCTCGCCTCGATCACCTCCGGCGGACTCGACTCCGGCCTGGTCACGGCCTTCGCCGCGGAGGACGGCAGCGACCTCCACACCTTCAACCTCTCCTACAAGGGCACCTGGCCCGGGGACGAGCGGCGCTTCGCTCGCCAGATCGCGGAGCGGACCGGGGCGGTCTACCACCAGGTGGAGATCGACCCGGCCACCTTCCCCGACCTGGTGTCGGACGTCGTGTGGCACCTGGGTCAGCCGAACGCCGACCCGATCACCGTCAGCACCTATGCCCTCTTCCGCGCCGTACGGGACGCCGGCTTCAAGGTCGCGCTGACCGGCGACGGCGCGGACGAGGTCTTCGGGGGCTACGACCGGATGCGCGCGGCGGCGGAGGCCCGCGGAGCGTGGGGTGCGTCGTACGCGGATGCCCTCGCCGTCGCCCCCGCGCGGCTGCGGGGCCTGCTCTACACCAAGGACTACGCCGACGAGGTGGAGCTGACGGCCGCGCTTCCCGAGCGGGCGAGCCGCCTCCTGCGCGACGGCGACGACCCGCTGGGCCGGATCACCGCGTTCGAGATGGAATACCGTCTGCCCGCGTACCACCTGCGCCGTGTGGACCACCTGAGCATGGCGCACTCCGTCGAGGTGCGGCTGCCGTTCTGCCAGCGCGACGTCGTCGCCTTCGGGCGGGCGCTGCCCGACCACATGCGCATCAGCGGCGGCCGGGTCAAGCGGGCGCTGTACGCGGCCGCCTCCGGACTGCTGCCCATGGACGTCCTGAACCGCCCGAAGCAGCCCTTCACCCTGCCTCTCACCGCGATGCTCGCCCCCGGGCAGCCGCTGTGGGACTTCGCCCGGGACATGCTCGGCGCGAGCCGGCTGCGCTCCGCGGGCCAGCTCGACCCCGGCGCCGTGCGGAACCTCTTCAAAACCCAGGCCGACCGCCCCGAGGACACCGCGGCGCTGACGATCTGGGCGCTGCTGGTGCACGAGGTCTGGCGGGAGCGGTTCCGGCCGGGCGCACGGGCGGAAGCCGCGAGGGGAGCGATGGTCGCGTGATCGGTCACATCGCCTACGCGTCCGGGAGCCCCTGCCCCACCCTCGTCCTCGACGCGCGGCAGTTCCCGAGGGAGAGGGAGCCGCTCCTGGAGGACCTCACCGAGGTCCGCCGGCGGCTGGTGCGGGCCGGCGGGGCGCACATACTCAAGATCGCGCTGATCGAGCCATCGTCGCATCCGCTGTTCGATCTCGACTACCGCTTCATCCAGGCGCTGCCGGACGGTCTGGCGCGGTTCGATCTGCGCGGCTCGTGCGGGCACTCCGTGCTGTGCTCCGTGATGGCCGCCGGGCGGTCCGGGATGCTTCCCCGGCAGGGCCCCGGGGACCGGGTCCGGGTGCACGTCCTCAACAACGGCGATCACCTCGTGTGCGAGACCGAGGAGGCCGACCGGGAGACCGCCCGGTGCACGATGTACTTCCTGCACACGCCCCCGGTCCCGGTGTCAGGTCTGCTGCTGCGCGACGAGCCTCAGACGACTCTCGACCTGGAGGACGAGAAGGTGACCGTCTCCATGGTCTCCTCCGGCAACCCGTACGTCTTCGTCGGCGCGCGGGAAGCCGGGGTGAGCGACGCCGCGGAACTGTTCGCCGGGGGCGCCGGCCTGTTCGACCGGCTGGGACGGATCCGCTCGGCGGCGGCCCGGTTGCTCGACTGGTCGCCCGACGGAGCGTTCCCCAAGATCGCGGTGGTCGTTCCCGACGGAGCCGGACGGATAGCGGCCCGGGCCGTGACCGTGCCCGGCTGGCACCCCACGCTGGCGCTGACCGGCGCGGTCTGCCTGGGGGCGGCGAGCTGCATCCCGGAGACCATTCCGTGGCTCGCGGCACGCGATGTCGGCTGTCTCGGCGGCCAGGTGGACATCCGGACCACCGGCGGAAGCACGGCGGTCACCGCCACGACCCGGATCGGCGACGGCCGGACCGAACTCGCCTGGGTCGCGGTGGGCAACAAGACCGTCCGGTACCACGGCCCGTTCTTCCCCGAATCGCTCACCCGTTTCCGACCCAGGGAGTTCGGAGAATGTCTGTCGCTTCCAGCCTGATCCGCACGGAGGACGTCGTCCGCACCGTCGGCCCCACCCTCGACCCGCCGATCCTGGACATGCTGCGCGAGTCCGATGCCCGAGCCGCCGTCAGCGGCGAGCCCGACAGGGCGGTGCTGTCGGAGCTGCGGGCTTCGGGACTGCTCGCCACCGCCGTCCCGGAGGCGTACGGAGGCGCCGGGGGTGACGCGGCGGCCGTCAACCGGGTGGTGGAGCAGGTGGCGGCGGTGAACCCGTCGGTGGCCATCATCCTGTTCCAGCACTTCGCGGTGTGCGCGCGCATCGACGAATGGGGGACCGACGAGCAGAAGACGAGGTATCTGCCGGCCCTGGCCTCGGGCGAGTTCCTCGCCGCTTCGGCATGGAGTGAGACGGGGGCGGGTGCCGCCAAGAAGCGGCTGGCCTCCACCGCCGAACGGCTCCCGGGCGGCCGGTGGCTGCTGAGCGGCGCAAAGGCGTTCACCACCGGCGCCGGTGTCGCGGATCTCTACCTCGTGCTCGTGCAGACGTCGACGGCACAGGAGGACCCGCACAGCAGCTACGGCTCGGCGGGCCAGACCTTCTTCCTCGTGCGCGGCGACAACCCCGGACTGATGCCCGACCTGAGTCTGGAACTGGTCGGTATGCGCGGGTCCGCGACGGGCTTCGTCCAGCTCAGCGACTGCGAGGTCACCGACGACGACCGCCTGGGACCGCTCGGACACGCGACGGCCGTCATCGCCGGCGTGCGCGAGAGCGGCGCGACGCTCGGCGCGGTGTCGACCGGCATCGCCCAGGCGGTGTACGACCTCGCCGCCGGACACCGCGCCCGCCTCGACGCGGCCCGGGCGCAGGCCGTCCGGCACCAGATGGTCTCGCTCAGCACGCTGCTGGAGTCGGCGCGTGCCTTCGTCGTGCGCGCGGGCCACCGGTCGTCGGACGATCCGGGCCGGACCACCCTGCAGGCCAAGCTGCACGCCTCGGCCGCCGCCGAGCAGATGTGCCTGGAGGTCTCCCGCATGCTCGGGTCCGCCGGTTACGTCGTCGATCACCGGCTGAACCGTTTGATCGCCGATGCCCGGGCGGTCACCCTGATGGGCCCGACCAACGATCTGTGCCGGGAGCTGGTGGCGGCGTCATGGGAGAACTGAGCGCGGAACGTGCCGATCTCGTGGTGACCGGGCGCCTCGTGACGCCCACGGGAGTGCGACGGGGCGCGGTCGTCGTGTCCGCGGGCCGGATCGCCGCCGTCACCGGCGTCGACGAGGCCGCGCCGGGAGTGCCACGGCTCGACGCCGGTGACGCCTACGTCCTGCCCGGGCTGATCGACTCCCATGTGCATTTCCGCACGCCGGGCCTGGAGCACAAGGAGGACTGGGAGCACGCCGGCCGGGCCGCCGTGGCGGGCGGCGTCACCACGGTCATCGACATGCCGAACACGAAGCCTCCGGGACTGACGCCGGAGGCGATCGCGGCGAAGGCCGCGCTGGTGTCCGGGTCGTCGCTGGTCGACTACCGGTTCCATCTGGGCGCCGACCCGCAGCATCCCGAACTGCTCGCCGGCCTCGACCCCGCGATCGCCACCAGTGCCAAGGTCTTCATGGCCGGGCACCAGACCGCGCCGACGGTCGTACGGGACCGGGACCAGCTGGAGAGGATCTTCGCCGCCGCCGCCGCAGGTGACGTCCGGCTGGTGCTGCACGCCGAGCGGGACACCCTGTTCTCGATGCTCGACGGTGTGCGCGGGCGGCTGCGGGACCACGCCGCCTACGAGCGTTCACGGCCGCGCAGCGGTGCGATCGCGGCCGTGGCCGATGTCATCGGGCTCGTGCGCCGGTACGGAACGAAGGCACACATCCTGCACGTGTCCAGCGGGGAGGAGGTCGACCTGCTCGCGGCCGCACGCGCCGAGGGGCTGCCCCTCACCTTCGAGGTGACCTCGCACCACCTGTCGTTCACCGACCACGACACGCTGCGGACCGGGGCGCGTACCCGCCTGTCGCCGGCCATCCGCTCCACGGCGGACCAGGACCGGCTGTGGGCGGCCCTGCGCCGCGGCGAGGTCGCCACCCTGGGCAGTGACCACGCTCCGCACACCATGGCGGAGAAGCTCCTGCCGGTGCCGGACGCTCCGCCCGGGATTCCCGGTGTGCAGGAGCTGGCCGTCGCCGTCTGGACCGGGATGCGCCGGCGGTGGCCCGACGAATCCTCCGACGTGGCGATCACGCGGCTCGTCGATCACCTGGCGGCCACGCCGGCGGCGCTCTTCCGCCTGCCGGGCAAGGGCCGCCTGGAGCCGGGCGCCGACGCGGACCTGGCGATCTTCGGTCCGGACGACCCGTGGATGCTCTCCGCCCACGACGTACACGCCAAGTGCGGCTGGTCGGCCTATGAGGGGTGGACGATGGCCGGCCGGGTGCTGACCACGATCCGGGCAGGAGAGGTGGTCTGGGACGCGGCCGACCGGAGCTTCGGCAGCCCCACCGGACGCTGGCTGCCGGCGGCGGTGCCGCGCGAACCGCTCACGGCGGAGGGCGCCCCCGCGTGACCCCGGCGGCTCTGTGAGGTGTTCGCCCCGCGGTGCGGGTGTTCGACGCCCGCGGGGCGGGGCCGCCGGCGAGAGGACCGGCGCGCGGGCCGCTGCGGCGCGCCGGGCCGGTCCGGCGCGCCGGAGACGTGCGGTGGAGCGGTCATGCCGGTCACCATGGCGCGACGGGCCGCCAGGTCACCGCGGCGCTGCGGAAGTCGGGCACTCACCCGGGCACGCCTACGGGTGTGGTGACGGCCCTTCCGGCGACGCCGCGCCGGGGAAGACGCCGCCGTCCGTCCCCCGGGAGGCCCGCAGCCAGCCGGTGCCCGCCCGCACCGCCCAGAAGAACACCGCGAAGGCGAACGCCGCCACCGTCAGGGAGTCCCAGGGCGCCGGAAGCCGTCCGGAACCGCCGAACGAACCGAGCCAGGACAGCAGCGTGAGGACCGCCAGGAACACCACCAGCCACGCTCCCGTGCGCAGCTCCGGGAGCAGCGGCCGGGCCGCTCCTGCGCTGCGGTGCATGGCGAGGAACACCAGCAGGCCCACCAGCACCAGGGGCAGTGCCAGCCGCAGATCGTGCCAGCCCGACCAGTACACGAACTCGGCCGCCACCGTGAAGCTCGCCGGAGCGATCCAGCGCAGTCCGGGGACCCATCCCGCGGTGCCGCTGCCCGGATCGGCGAGGAACACCGCGGCCGCCACCGCGGAGGCCGCGTAAGTCAGCAGGTACATGTCCCCCATGACGCTCACGATGTCCTGCCAGCCGCCGAACGGCAGCAGGAACACCATGATCACCGCGAGGTTCAGCACCAGCGCTCGGCGGGGGATGCCCGAGCGCGGTTCCACCGTCATGAACCAGCGCGGCAGGGTGCCGTTCTTGGCCAGTGCGTAGGTGTGCCGGGCGTCCAGGGCGACACCGACGTAGGCCGAACCGCCCGGCGAGACGACGGCGTCCGCGTACAGCAGGACCGACAGCCAGTGCAGGTTGAGCAGCAGCGCCAGCTGGCCGAACGGCGACTCGAAGTCCACGCCGTGCCAGCCGTGCCCGAGCGCGCCCTCCGGCACCGTGAACAGGAAGGCGACCTGCAACGCCAGGTACATCAGTACGGCCAGGGCGATCCCGGTCAGCACCGAGGCCGGCACGGTGCGCCGCGGGTTCCGGGTCTCGCCGGAGAAGTCCAGGGGCGCCTGGAAACCGTTCACCGAGTACACGATGCCGCCACCGGCGAGGGCCGACAGACAGGCGGCGTATCCGTACGGAGCGAATCCGCCGTGGTCGGTGAGCCGCCCGGCGTGCCAGCCGGACGCCAGCAGCGCCACCACGGTGACGACGGGCACCGCGATCTTGAAGACGGACAGCAGGTTGTTGAGCCGCGCGAACATCCGCACCGCGAACCAGTTCAGCACCGTCAGCACCGCGCTCAGCGCCGCCGCGACGCCGAGACCGACGACGGTCAGGGAGCCGTCGCGGTAGATCCCGGACAGGTAGTGCCCGGCGTACTGCATGATCGCGCTGATCTCCGCCGCGGTACCGCCCACCGACAGCAGCACCGACCAGCCGATCAGCGTGCCCACCAGCCGTCCCCCGGCGTACAGCGGCCAGCGCACCGTGCCACCGCCCTCCGGCCGGGACGCGCCCAGTTCGATCATCACCAGCGCCACCAGGACGCACAGCAGGCCCGCCGCCACCCACGACAGCAGGGACGCCGGGCCCGCCGTCTGCGCCGCGTACATCGCGGCGAACAACCACCCGGAGCCCACGATGTTGGAGAAGGCGATCGCCGTCAGCCCCCAGAAGCCCAGATCCCGGCGCAGCCGCCGTTCCTGGGCCGCTGCCGCCGGGGGCGCCTCCCCGTCGGCCGGCCGGTCCCGAGGCACGTGACCGTCTCCTCCCTCTCGTCGTACGTGCGTTGAGAGTAGCGGGCACCGGAGGACGCCGCGCAGCGCACGCGCGGCGGGAGGGATCCGGCCGGCGCCTCAGTCCGCGCCGGTCGAGAGGTAGCGTTCGCCGGAATCGGGGAACACCGCGGCGATCGTCGCCCCGGACCACCGCGGCTGCCTGGAGACGACACGGGCGGCATGGGCCGCGGCCCCCGACGAGATCCCGGCGAGCAGGCCGGTGGCCCGGGTGATCTCCCGGCTCGTGCCGGCCGCGTCGTCGTCCGACACCGCGATCACCTCGTCGATGAGCGCCAGGTCCGTGATCTGCGAGACGTAGCCCGCCCCGATCCCGGGGATGCCGTGCGGTCCCGCTTCGCCTCCCGACAGGACGGCCGACCTGGTGGGCTCGACGGCGACCACATGGACGTCGCGCCGTTCCTTGAGGAAACGTGCGACCCCGGTCAGCGTGCCGCCGGTGCCGACGCCGCACACCAGGACGTCGATCTCGCCCGCGGTGTCCCGCCACAGCTCGGGGCCGGTGGTCTCGTAGTGCGCCAGCGCGTTGGCGGGGTTGGTGTCCTGGTGCGGCAGCCACGAGCCGGGTATGGACTTCTGCAGCCGCTCCGCGTACGCCCATGCGGCCAGCAGCCCGTCGCCGTGGGGCACGAATCTGATCTCGGCCCCCAGCTTGCGCAGGATCAGCTGCCGTTCCACGGTGGCGTTGTCCGGCATGACGATGATGCAGCGGTGACCGTGCCGCAGGCAGAGCGCGGCGAGGGAGATCCCGGTGCTCCCGGAGGAGCACTCGATCACCGTCCCGCCTTCCGCCAGCTCCCCCGACCGCTGGGCGGCGCGGAACATGTAGAGCACCGCCCGGTCCTTGACGTTGGCGAGCGGGTTCAGCATCTCGAGCTTCGCCAGAGTCCGCACGTCCTCGGGGGCGCCCGGCAGCCGGTACTGAAGCAGTGGGGTGCCGCCGACCAGTTCCTCGACGGACTGGTGGATCCGGCCTTCCGCGCTCATGAGACCCCCGCCCCACGGGCCGCCGCCAGGTGCGCGGCCGCGACCTGTTCCAGGTGGGTGATGTCGCTGGAGACGGTGGCGAAGGTGTAGCCCTCCGACAGCCACCGGGCCGCGCTCTGCCCGTCCATGCAGTGGATGCCGGCGGCGATGCCCGCGTGCCGGGCGGCCTCGGCGATGGCGGTCGTCGCCTCCAGCAGCGCCGGCTGCACCGCGGGATCGCCGAAGTACCGTCCGCCGAGCGCCACGGACAGGTCGGCCGGTCCCAGGTAGACGGCGTCCAGGCCCGGAGTCGCGCAGATCTTCTCCAGGTCGTTCAGGGCGGCCATGGTCTCGATCATGACGATGCAGACCACGCCCTCGTCGATCTCGGCCGGGACGTCACCGAGCCGGAACTGCGCCCGCACGGGGCCGGCCAGGCTGCGGGTCCCCGCAGGCCAGTGCCGGGTGGCCCGCACCGCGATCCCGGCCTGCTCCGGCGATTCCACCATGGGCACGATCACACCGCGGGCTCCGGTGTCCAGAGCGGCGCCGATGGCGACAGGATCCACGGAGGGGACCCGGATCAGGCCCGCGGCGCGTTGTCCGGCGTCCACCGCCATCATCGCGGCGTTCCATCCCGGCTGCGACAGGACCCCGTGCTGGCCGTCGACCCCGATGTAGTCGTAGCCGAGCCGGGCGATGCGTTCGACCGCGACGGGGTTGTCGCACGAGATCCAGTAACCGGTGAGCTGTTCGCGGGCGCGGAGCCGCCGCGCGAACGATTCCGGCAACGACATGTCTACCGCCCTTCCTCGTCGCCGTCGCCGGCATGGATCGCGTAACTGTGTTTCCCGTCCAGGCCGACGGGCACGTCGCCGGTGACCGAGACCCGGTGCAGCAGCCGCCGGTGGCTGTCGTAATCGTTGACGCCGTAGTGCTGCGTGCAGCGGTTGTCGAAGATGAGCACGTCTCCCGGCCGCCAGGTCCAGCGGACCTGGTTCTCCGGACGCAGGGCGTAGGACTGCAGCACGTCGATGATCGGCCGCGACTCCCGCAGGGTCATTCCCACCAGCCGCTGGGCGAAGCCGCCGAGGAACAGGGAGGGTTCGCCCGTCTCCGGGTGGGCGCGGACGACCGGGTGCGCGGTCTCGAACCGCTTGGCCAGGAAGGCCCGGCGCACCTCCTCGCCCCGCTCGGTGCCCAGGCGCGGCTGCTCCGCACGGTTGGTGTGCACCGCCCACAGCCGGTCGGCGATCTCCCGCAACTCGGCGGGGAGGTCCCGGTACCCGGCCTCGCCGCTCGCCACCAGCGTGTCTCCGCCGTACGGCGGCAGCACCACACTGCGCAGTGTGGTGCCCAGAGACGGGGTCTCGGTGAAGCTGATGTCGCAGTGCCAGTGGTTGGCCCGCTGGTCCTCCCCGTCCACGACGAGGACCTGCGGGCTCTGCTCGGCGGTCCGCATCAGCGGATGCCGGTGGGTGAGCGGGCCGAAGCGGCCGGCGAAGGCCAGCTGCTGTTCGTCGGTGATGTCCTGATCGCGGAAGAACAGCACCTTGTGATCGAGGAACGCCTGCTTGATCTCGGAGAACAGCTGATCCGAGATCGTGGCGCCCAGGTCGATACCGGTGATCTCGGCGCCTATGCGGCCGCCGATGCGCCGGATGCCGATCGCGCTCATCTACTCAACCCCCCTGTGTTTCCCGGACTCCTGCGCGGTCCGCTTCTGCCATCCCCGTGCCAACGCGTCCTCCAGGCCGTTCAGCACCGCGTACGCGTCGTGCACGAGGGTGGCGGGATCCGCCGACTCCAGGTAGAGAACTCCGCCCAGCACCATCTTTCCGCCGCTGCGCTCGTACTTCGGCATGGGCGTCCCGTCCGGGACCGTCAGGCTCGGTACGGTCTCGATCCTCGAACCGGGTGTCACCAAGGACGCCCAGTCGACCACGCGGCTGTCCCAGACCAGGTCCTTGGACCACGGGTCCCCCACGGCGTTCGTGGCGAGAAGGGACAGCGTGCACGCGGCCCCCTCGGCGTCCTGCCCGGTCAGCATGGAATCGGGCGGGCCGGCCGGGAGTCCGAGCAGCGCGTCGGCCAGCATCCCGACCAGATCGAGGCCGTAGACGTGCTCGATCTGCGCGAGGATCGCGGCGCCGCCGAAGCGCGCGGCGGACTCGATCAGCGCGAGCTCCCCGTCCGCCATCAGCTTGATCTCCGTGTGCGTACCGCAGGTGCGCAGCCCCAGGGCGTCGACCGCGGCGCGAGCCACCGATTCGACCGCACGCTGCAGCGGCAGCGGGAGTTCGCACGGCGCTATGTTGCACAGCTCCATGTAGGGCGGGATCGTCGGCAGCCTCGATGTGATGCAGACCGGGTGGTACACACCCTCGACGACGATTCCCTCCACGCTCAGATAGTCGCCGTAGCCGCTTCCGTCCTCCCACCAGGACCGCGTCGTCCCCGGGATGATCTCCTCGGCGAGGAAGTCGTTCTCGGCACCCGGGACCTCCAGCATGAGGACGTTCGCCGCGTCCGCCGCCTTCATCACCGCGGACGTCTCCTCCCACGCCGGCTCGATCTCCTCCTCGGAGGAGATGACGAGCTGCGCGGTCGAGCCGGCGCCCCACGCCGACTTCAGCAGCAGCGGCGGCCGCAGTCCGGAGAACGCCCGGTGCAGGTCAGCGGCCGAAGTCACCGTCCGGTACGCCGGCTGGGGCACCCCGGCCTTCTCCCACGCGGCCCGCATCAACCGCTTGTCGCGCGAGGAGACCGCCCCCGGGCCCGGGCCGGGAAGGCCCAGCCGTTCGGCCGCCAGCGCGACCGGGACCACCGTGTACTCCGACAGGCCGCACACCGCGTCCGCACCGACCCGGACGGCCGCCTCCACGATCGCGTCGACCAGTTCGTCCCCCTTCAGCCGCCGCTCGTGGGCGGGGATGACCGAGGCGCAGAACACCTCCGCCCCGGCCGGCAGCGGCCGGAACGCGAGTACGTGGAGCTCTCCGCGGGCGGCCAGCCGGGGCAGCGCGAAATCAAGGGGCGGACCGGACCGGCTGTGCACCAGCAGGATTCGCTTTTTCACCGGCTATTCCTTCACTCCGCAGATGATGCTGTGCACATGGATCATCTCGGGAGGCCGCATGCCGGCCTCGTGAGTGATCGTCTCGATGGCGGTGAAACCGCACTCCTCCATCCACTGCCTGTAGGTGGAGACTTTCTGCGGACCGCCCTCGGCCGTGCTGCAGCCGAGGAAATACGCCGGGAAGAAGTCCGCCTGGCTCGAGTCCTTCACGTTCTCCGGGTAGGTCGGGACCAGGGCGTAGATCCGCCCGCCGGGCTCCAGGCAGTCGTAGACGGCGCGAAGCACCCGGAACACGTTCTCCTTGCCGAGCTGATCCAGGAAATGCTTCACCAGGACGACGTCAAAGCCTTTGGGAAGGCCGTCGTACACGTCGCCGCCGATGAAGGTGCAGGATTCCTCGACACCGTGCGCGCGGAAGTTCTCCAGCGCATCGTCCTGCTTCTCCGGAAAATCGAAGCAGGCCACCTGGAGGTTCTTCTCCGGGTTGTACTTGCACGTCAGGATCGCGCCCAGTCCGGTGTGCCCCGCCAGGTCGAGCACCCTGCTGCCGTGCTCGATGCCGGCGTTCTCGAAGAACCACGGGTCGATGAGGGACGTCGTCTGGTCCATCATCGCGGACCACGCGGTACGGAGCTGCTCGTGTTCGGCGCACGCCTCGTAGAGGTTGCCGTGGAACCCGAAGATCTCCTCCAGGCCGACCACCCTTCCCGTCCGCACGCTGTCGGCCAGGTGGTAGAGCTGCCGCAGACAGACCTCTTTGATCATGGTCATCAGGCGCATGGCCCGGGCGAACTCGTCCTCGGAGAGGCAGGCGAGGCCGCCTGCCCGGTAGCCGCCGGCGCTCTCGTCGTAGGTGACGAGGTCTTCCTTGACGAGCAGGTGCAGCAGTTGCTCGACGGCGTCCGGCCGGACGCCGGCCGCCTCGGCCAGGCGGGCGGCCGACACCCAGGTACCGTCATTCTTCCGGAGGTGGTCCAGGACGCCGAGCTCGTAGCAGGCGTACACGGTCATGAACCTGGTCGGGCCGACCGCGATGTCCCGGAACCGTCCCAGGACGTGTTCAGGACTCCCCGGTTGCCCCGCGGACGTGGTCATTTCCCTATCGCCTTCCACTGCTCGGGATTTCCGGCGTCGGCGAACATGGTGACCACCAGCTCGTCGGACGGCAGCTGTGCGGCGATCTTGCGCGCGACCAGCCAGTTCGCCGAGGCGGAGGTGCCGATCCGCGTGCCGGTGAGGCTGTAGAACTCCGCGGCACCCTCCAGCGCTTCCGGATAGGAGACCTGCTGGTGCGCGGCGACGTCATGCTCGTACGCCTTCACGAACGGCTGCTTGAGGCCGTACCCGAGTCCACCGGTGCCGCACAGTCCTTGGGGAGTCGCCGGAGCCCCGCCGTGCCCGTAGGGGGATTCGGCCGGCGTCACACCCACCGCCCGGACGCCGGGATTGACGGTGCGCAGCATGTTCAGCACGCCGATGAGGGTGCCGCCCGTACCGATGGCGGCGACCCAGGTGTGCGGCTTGCGGCCGGCCAGCTGCTTGACGATCTCGGTGCCCGTGGTCGCCTGATGGATCGTCAGGTTCGCGGGGTTGACGTGCTGGAACAGGAGCTTCCAGGAGCCGTCCGTGTCCGCGATCCGCAGCGCCTGCCTGATCGTGCCCAGGAAGCCCTCCTCCTGCGGGGCGATGTCCACCGCGGTCCCGCGGGACCGCAACGTGTCCAGCACGCTCTCCGAGGTGAACGACGCCACGACCAGACGCAGCGGGATCTCCGCTTCCGCGCACAGACAGGACAGCGCCAGCCCCAGGTTCCCGCCCGAGTACTCCACCAGCCGCAGCTCCTCGGCGGGCCGGTCCCCGTGGCGCCTGATGGCATCGCACACCAGCGCGTAGGCCACGCGGTCCTTCAGCGACCCCGCCGGGTTTCCCCATTCGCACTTCGCGAGAATGGTCGCGCCACCGGGCCTCGACGGGACCTCGATGAGCGGGGTGTTCCCGAGCCGCTCACGGAATCTGGCTATTCCTGGATATCGTTCATGAATGGCAGCCATGCTCTGCAGCTCGGTTTCGGCGACCTGGCTGAACGGCTTCAGCAGTTCGTCCACCACCGGCGCCAAAATCTTCCGGACCTCGTCCATCAGGATTCCTCTCCGCCGTCTCGTTCACGCCGGCGGCTTCCACCGGCGGGGATGACGGGCGCCTCGCATGCTTCACAGCATGCGCCGGGCGCAAAGTCCAAGCCATATCCCATATTGCTGACACCCGGTCCGCCGCAGCCCGTCCCAGCCCGGTTCGAGCGGTGCTCGAGCCGTGCTCGACCGGAGCGATATTTCGGCGGCGCAGAATGTCGGTCGTGACAGCAGCCAGGTGCCGGGCAGCGCCGGAGGTCCACGAGGGCACCCCCCGCGAATCCATTGAACGGGCGATCGAGTACATCTGGGAGCGGTACAGCGAGCCGGTCTCGCTGGACGAGCTCTCGAAGAGCGCCCTGCTCAGCCGCTTCCACTTCGCCCGGACATTCCGGGACATCACCGGCGTCACCCCCGGCCGATTTCTGTCCGCGGTACGCATTCATCAGGCGAAGCGCCTGCTGGTCAATACCACGAGGACCATCACGGACATCTCGTCCGCCGTGGGATATCAGAGCCTCGGGTCGTTCACGAACTACTTCACCCAGAGCGTCGGCATGCCACCGAGCCAGTTCCGCCACCTCGGGGAAGGCACCGTACTCGGTCTCCTCCCGCCGGAGAACCACGTGCACGCGTCACGCGGAACGGCGGCCGTGACGATCTCCTTTCCCGACGGGTGCTCAGGACTGCGGGCGTACGTGGGGTTCTTCCCGTCCGCCATTCTCCAGAGCCCGCCCGTCGCCGCGAAGGTCATCGACGCGGCCGGCGACCGGCCCCCGCGCTGTGTCCTGCCGAACGTCCCGCCCGGCACGTGGTTCGTCCATGCCGTCGCGACCGCGGGCCTGGACCGCAGCCCCCGCCAACTGCTGTTCGTGGACCGGCGCGACGCGGTGACGGTCGGGCCGCACACGGCCCTGAGCCTGTCGATGCGCCTGCGCCCGATCAGGCCGACCGATCCGCCGGTCCTGCTCGCGCTGCCGGACCTGCGCGCGCTCCCCACGCCCCGTCCGGCCGCGGGCCGGGCCGGCTGAACGGCGTGTCCGGCCGGCCGGCATCGGCCCCGGGCCCCGGCTCCCCCCACCGCCCGACCAGGATTTCGAGGTATCCATGATCACCGCCGACGTACACCGGAACTTGAAGCTGCGCATCGGAGTCGGGTTCGTCCGGAAGTTCCTGGACATCATGCTCGCCCCGCTGATGGTGATCCACTTCTCGCACCTGTACGGCGCGGCCACGGCGGGCCTGCTGACCCTGTCGATCGCCGTCGCCGTCGTCGGGTGCACGTTCGTCGGCGGCCACATGTCCGACACCCTCGGCCGGCGCCCCACCCTCCTGGTCGGCGAGACCGGCAGCGCCGCGGCCCTCGTGCTGCTCGCGCTGGCCAACTCTCCGTGGTGGCACTCGGGAACGGCGACCTTCTGCTGCTATCTGCTCAGCACCAGCCTCTTCGGCATCGCGGTACCCGCCAACGACGCCATGATGGTGGACGTGTCCACGCAAGAGACGCGTGCGCAGATCTACACGATCAACTACTGGTCGATCAACCTGGCGTTCCTCATGGGTTCCCTCGTGGGCGGCTTCGTCTACGGCCGGTACTTCTTCTACCTCCTCGCCGGCGCCGCGGTGCTGGCGAGCGTCATCGCGCTCGTCACCCTGGTCGCGATCAGCGAGACCGCACCGCGCGGCCACACGGCCGCGGCACAGGACCGTGGCTGGCTGAAGACGCTCCTGAACGGCTACACGGCGGCGCTGCGCGACAGCGTCCTGGCCCGCCTGATCCTGTCCGCCCTGCTGATCCGGAGCATCGAGATCCAGATCTCGTACTACATCGCCGTGCGCCTCAGCGACGACTTCGGCCGGCAGCAGCTGCTCGCGGTCGGCGGATGGCGGCCGACCGTCGACGGCGTCGAGATGCTCGGCATCCTCCGGGCGGCGAACACCCTCATCGTGGTCTGCCTGGCGCTGTTCGCCGCCTGGCTGTTCCGCCGCCTGTCCGACCGGCAGCGCATCTTCGGCGGCATCGGCCTCTTCACGGCCGGATACATGGTGTGGGGGGCGAGCAACGCCCCCTGGCTGCTGCTCGCGGCCGCGGTGGTGCTCACCATCGGCGAGATCATGTCGGTGCCCATCCGCCAGGTCCTGCTGGCCGATCTGGTGCCCGCCGGGGACCGGAGCAGGTACATGGCCGTGTACCAGATCAACGTGCAGCTGGGGATGATCGTCGGCTCGCTCTGCGTGACCATCGGCGTGCTGATCCCGGCGGCCGGGATGAGCGTGCTGTTCGGGGTCTTCGGGGCCGGCGCGATGCTCCTGTACCGGTCGCTCTTCCGGGTGCGCGACGCGCAGGCGGCCGCCGAGCCCGTCCTGGTCGCCCAGGAAAGCGCGCAGCCGTGAGCGCGGTCCGCGAGGCGGACGCCGCACCCGTCCGCCGGCGCGCACGGCCGCGGGCGCGGAGCGTCGTCGCCGGCGGCACCGAGATCCTCCCGGGACACGCCTCGTCCGCCGGGGGCCCGCGAGCGCGGGCCCGTCGTCGTGACCGGCCGTCCGGCCGCGCGGCGTACGGCGGCCCGCTCACCGCACAAGTGAATGGAGCGCAGCGATGACAGACAAGATCCTCATGGTGATGCCGTGGCGCGCGTACGTGCGCAAGGCCACCGAGGAGGGCTTCCGGGTCTTCTCCATCTGGGACCCGGACCGCATCCCGCAGGACCACCGGGACGAGGTGGCGCGGTATTCCGAGGAACTGCTGTTCACCGACTTCCGGGACGTCGCCGGGCTGCGCCGGCTGGTGGCCCGGACGGCCACACGGCTGGGCGTCTCACACGTCCTGCACCTGGGCAACGAGGACACCCAGCTCCCCGTCTGCGAGGAGGCGCACGCGCTGGGGCTCGCCCCGAACCCGCCGCAGGCGCTGCGCGTCATCAACGACAAGGCGGCGATGCGGCAACTGCTGCGCGACCGCGGTCTCTCGCCGGTGCGGGCCACCGTGGCCGGGTCGGCACGGGAGGCCCGGGCGCTGCTGCCGCGGCTGGAGCTGCCCGTGGTGGCCAAGCCGGCCCTGCTCTCCGGCAGCCGCGGTGTACGGCTCATCCACGAGGCGCGGGACATGGACGACTGGGAGGACCGGCTCGCCGACCAGGGTTACGCGGGTCCCGTGCTGATCGAGGAGTACCTGCGCGGGCCCGAGTTCAGCGTCGAGACGCTGAGCAGCCAGGGAACCCACCACGTCGTGGGCGTCACCGCCAAGCGGAAGACGCCGCCGCCCGGCTTCACCGAGATCGGGCACGTCCATCCCGCCTCCATGGCCGAACCCGACCGGGCGGCGGTCACCGACCTGGTCCTCCGGTTCCTGAGCGAGACCGGCTACCGGTTCGGCCCGGCGCACACGGAGGTCATCCTGACGCCGGACGGCCCGAGGATCGTGGAGTCGCAGACCCGCGCCCCGGGCGACCGGATCCACCGGGCCATCGCGCTCGCCTCCGGGTTCGACATCGAGACGGCCATCTTCCGCGCGCTCCTCGGCAAGCCGGTCCAGGTCGACGCCGCCCACCGGGTGGGCTGCGTCTCCTTCTTCCAGCTCCGTCCCGGCCGGCTCGTCTCCGTGGAGGGGCTGGACGCCATCCGCGCGCTCCCCTTCGTGCACGAGCTGAAGTTCCCGTTCACGCCGGGCGACACGGTCCCCGAGATCAGGAACTCCGGAAGCCGGCACGGCCATGTCGTGATCGACGCCGCGTCGGAGCGGGAAGCGGACCACCGGATCGCCCTCGTGCGCGGTCTGTTGCGCGCCACGACGGCCCCCGGCCCGGCGGACCGCGCCGCGGACACCGCACGGAACCAGTAGGGCTCAGGCAGGTCGGCCGTCTGTCGTGGGGCGGGTCTCACGGGCAGGCCTGGTGTGGCGTCGGGAGCGGCGACTTCGGATGAGACGGTTCTCCGGACGGGATCGCTTCACGGCCCGGGCGGTGGGCGGGGGCCGCCCACCACGGCCACCGCCCACCACCCACCACCCACCGCCCAGGTACCGTCCCCTGCGGCGACGTGCCGGAGGGGGAGAACGAAAGGTTCAGCGCGGAATCGCCCCGGGCCGTCCGTCACGAGGCGGGCCGGCCCGCGTCCGCGCCGCGCCGGCGCGTTGGGCGGCGCGTGCGTCAGTCCGCTGCGGCCACGGGGGCGGCGGATCCACCCTGGGCCGGACGGCGCCGCGCCTCGTCCGGGAGGGCGAGGCGTGCGGGCCGCAGGACGCCGTCCTCGCCTCGCACCTGGATCCGGACGGTGTCCCGCAGGACCCGGCCCGCGAGCCGGACCGCCGTCTCGCTGCTGTCCGCGGTGGCGGCCACCAGCCCCAGACGGTCCCAGGAATCCTCGACCGGGCGGACCGTGTCGCCCGGCTTGACCCACATCTCGGCCGTGAGGACACCGGGCTCCGCCCGGGCGTCCTCCACCCCTGTGATCGATTCCACCCGTCCCGGGCCGCCGACCAGGAAGCGAACCGCGGCGGCGCCGCGTGCCCGCGGCGGCCGGGTGAGTTCGGGCACCAGACCGAACGGCCAGCCGAGCGCGTAGGTCTCCAGGTCGATCGCGTAGGCACCGCGCACGAGTTCGTTGATGGCGCCGCCGCCGAACCGGTTGTGCGACTCTATGACCACCGGCCCCCGCTCGCTGAGCCTGAACTCGGTGTGCGCGGGCCCGTCCCGCAGCCCCATCGCGTCGAGGAACAGACTCGTGGCGTCGAGGACGCGGGCCTGGGCGGCGCCGTCCAGGCGGGCGGGCATGGCGTGGGAGAAGGCCGCGAAACTGTCGCCGGCGAGATGCGTCTCGGTGATTCCGACGACCACGTGGCGGCCGTTGAAGCTGAGGGACTCCGCGCTGAACTGAGGACCGTCGACGTATTCCTCCATCATGAAGCCGTCGACGGAGAACGGCATGGTCGTGCGGGCCATGCGATGCCCGTTCAGCGCGCTCACCGCGGCCCACGCCGTGTCCGCCGCTTCGGGGCCGGTGACCCGGAACACCCCGTAACTCCCCGTGCCGTTCCTCGGCTTGACGACGAACGGACAACCGTGCCGGTCGGCGAACTCATCGAGGTCGCGGCGGGTCGTCAGCGGCGCCGCGGCGACGGTGACCGATCCGCTGCCGGCCGCGGCCAGGCGACGGCGCATGGCGAGTTTGTCCCGGAAGCACCTGGCGGCCTCCAGCCCGGTGCCGCCCAGGGAGAACACGTCGTTGAGCAGGCCCGCCCCTTCCAGACCGGGCTCCGTGAGGGAGACGACGGCGGTGAATCCCGTGGTGCTCCACAGCTCGCGGGCCGCCGTCTCCAGCGCGGTCAGATCCGTGTAGTCCACGGCCCGGACGGCATCGGCGAGTTCACACGGTGCCTCCGTGAATCTCTCCGGGTGCTGGAGCACGAGGACACGCAGACCCAGCTCCTTCGCCTTCCGCACCGTACGGTCGGTGGCGCCGACGAGAAGCACCGTCGCATCTGCTTGCACGCTTCCTCCGCTTCTTCCGCTTCTTCCGCTTCTTCCGGGGCGAGGACGAGATGACGCGGAACAGGCCTGCTGATCAGGGCATCCACGCTATTTCCGGCAGCGCGCCATGCGCTTTTCGCACCGCCTTCTCGGCCACCACGTGAGTGTCAGCCGGCACATCCGTCAGGACGAGGGCTTGTGCTCCGATCACCGCTCTGTCGCCGATGTCCACCGGTCCGAGGACGGTGGCGCCGGCGCCCAGCACGGCACCACTGCCGATGACCGGGTGGCGCCGTTCTCCGGGCAGCCTGCGGTTGTCCCGCCACCAGCCGACCGCTCCGAGGGTGACCTGGTGATAGATGGTCACGTCATCGCCGACCACCGCTGTCTCGCCGATCACCACGGCCGCACCGTGGTCGATGAGGACTCTGCGGCCCAGTGTGGCACCGGGGTGGATCTCCGTACCGGTGAGCGCCCGGGCGCAGGTCATCAGGGCGCGCGCCGTCAGCCGGGCGCCGCGTCCGTGGAGCAGGTGCGCCACGCGGTGGACGCCCAGGGCGGGCAGTGCCGGATGCAGCAGGGCTTCCGCGACCGTGCGTACGGACGGGTCGCGCTCGACGATGGTGCGGACGTCCTCGGCGAGCAGGCGGATCAGATCCGCCGGTCCGTATCGCTTCGGCCGGTCGGGTTCCGCGGCCGGATCCGGCCTCCCCCGGCCGGCCTCGCGCCCGGTGGCGAGGACCATGCCCGCCCGTGCGCCGGTGTCGTGCCGGGACGGATCCGGGCCGGATCGTCGTTGCCTGTTCATCGTGTCCTCCCGGCCGTGTGGCTGGAAACGTCGGCGGGGTCACGCCGCGGAGGCCGGGACGGCCCACCGGGTGATCTCGTGGAGCGCCGCATCCTTGCGCCGGCGCAGACTCATGGCGGTGTTGCGCACGAGCGACTGGACCTTGCCCGCTCCCTGGTCCAGCAGACCCTGGCGGCGGGAGAGGAGCACCACCCGGGTGGTGCGTTCCACGCGCTGGCGCTGGTAGGCGCGCAGCGCGGACCCGAAGTCGCCGCGGCCGCCGTCCACGACGTGCGTGCGCAGCTCCGAGGCGAGGACGACGGCGTCCTCGAGCGCCATGTTCGCCGCTTGTCCGAGGGCGGGGGCCATGGGATGCGCCGCGTCGCCGAGCAGGACCACGCGGCCGTCGACCCACCGCAACACGGGGTCACGGTCGTGGACGTCCGTGACCGCGACGTCGGCGGGGTCGCTGCCGGCGACCAGCCGTACGATCGGGGCCGGCCATCCGGCGATCAGCTCCCCCAGCCGTCGTTGCGCCGCCTCCGGGCCGAGCGGCCGCCAGGTTCCGGGCGGCGCGGTGATCTTGGCCGTCCAGTACAGCGTGCCGTCGGCGACCGGAGCGGCGAAAATCTGGACGCCGTTCCCGTTGGCCACGAAGCCCTGGGGCCATGGCCAGTCGCCGGGTGTGTGGCTGCGCACCGATGTGTACCCGCAGTAGCGGGGCGGTCCGTCCGCGAGCATCTGCTCGCGCACCGCCGACCAGATCCCGTCCGCGGCCACCAGCAGGTCCGCGCAGCGGGTGCTGCCGTCGGACAGCCGCAAGGAGACGGGGCCGCCGTCCGTCGCGTAGTCGCTCACCACCGTGCCCATGCGGACCTCGGCACCGGCGGCGGAGACCTCGTCGATCAGCGCGTCCTGTACGGCTGTGCGCAGGATGGAGATCGGCGGGGTGCCGTCGGGCCAGCCCAGCCGGCCGATCTTCTCGCGGGCGAGGATCCGGCCGGAGGAGCTGAGCAGCACGCGCTGCTCTTGCGGCCGTACCACGTGTCCGGATTCGCGGATGCGCCGGCCGAGCCGGTTGCTGATGGCGTCCGCGGCGGCGACGCCGTTCGGGTAGAGCATCAGGCCCGAGCCCGCGGGCTCGAAGCTCGGTGCGCGTTCGAGGACCGTCACTTCGAGGCCGCACCGTGCGAGTGCCGCCGCCGCGGCCAGTCCGCCGATGCCGCCGCCGACGACGGTCGCGGTGAACCGCCTGGCCGTCATGGCCGCACCGCCGGGGCCGCCGGATTGTCGGTGCTCCTGTCATACATGGCTACAAGCATGTGGTCTCCGGACCGTTCGTCCATCTCTGATATTGCTCAGCCGCCGGGTGACGCCGGGCGGACCCGGCCGGGGGGTACGAGGTCACCCGACGGCCCGGCTCACCGCGCCCGACGGGCGTACGGTGAGCGGCCGTCGACGCGCCCTGAGCCGGCGCGGCGCCGGGGGCCGGTGACGTGGGACACGGGGCGGGCTGCGACCGGCGGCCGCACCGGCTCGCCGGGCCGGACGAGCGCGGCCAAGGGTCCGGGCAGGCGCGGACGGTGTGTCCGGCCCGCGGAGTGAGGAGCGGGTCCGCGGTCACCCGGGCGCCTGCGACCGGACTGGGCCCGACGAGGCCCGGCAGGGCTCCTGGGCGTTGCCGGCCCCGGGGGCCGGGCGTCCTCTCTCAGGCGGGCTCCGGGGCGCTGAACACCGCGACGCAGTTCTGGCCGCCGAACCCGAAGGCGTTCGCCATCGCCGTGCGCACGGGCGTCCGCCGCGCGACGTTGGCCACATGGTCCAGGTCGCACTCGGGGTCGGGCGAGTCCAGGTTGATCGTGGGCGGCACGACCCCGTCCCGGATGGCCAGGGCGCACAGCATCGCGCCCAGGGCGCCCGCGCCGCCGACCATGTGGCCGACGCTCGACTTCGGACCGCTCACGGCGATCCGGTCCGTCGCCGCGCCGAGCGCCGCGCGGATGGCCCTGGACTCGGTGCGGTCGTTGGCCTTGGTGGAGGTGCCGTGGGCGCAGATGTAGTCGAGGTCCTCGGGCGCGATCCCGGACCGCTGCACCGCGGTCCTGATCGCGGCCGTGGCGAACTCGCCCTCCGGGTGCGGGGCGGTGACGTGGAAGGCGTCACAGGTCAACGCGCCGCCGCTGACGACGGCGTACGGGGTGGCCCCGCGCCGGCGGGCGTGTTCGGCGGACTCCAGGACCATGATCACCGCCCCCTCGCCCAGCACGAACCCTTCCCTGTCCGCGTCGAAGGGACGACTCGCCCGGGTGGGGTCGTCGTTGCGCCGGGAGAGCGCGCCCAGGGTGGACAGGCCGTTCATGAAGGACCGCGTGATCACCGCCTCGGTTCCGCCGCAGACGACCACGTCCGCCTCGCCGGAGAGGATCAGCCGCCGCGCGTCCAGCAGCGCGTACAGACCGCTCGCACAGGCCAGCGCGTTGGCGTTGACCGGGCCGTGGACGCCGAGGTCGATCGCCACCTCGCAACTGGGCATGTTCGTCAGCGAGTAGGGGACGAAGTAGGAGCTGGGTTCCTTGCCGTCGACCAGCAGCCTGGTGGCCGCCTCGATGGTGTCGAAGCCCGCCGCCCCGGCGTTCACCACGACCGACACCCGGTCCCGGTTGTCGTCGTCGATGTCCAGCTTCGCGTCGGCCACGGCCTCGCGCGCCGCCACGACGGCGAAGGCCGTGAACCGCGAGATGCGCCGGGTGCGTTTGGCGTCAAAATGCTCGGAAGGCCGGAACGACTTCACTTCGGCGGCGATCCGGGTGTCCATTCCTGCGGGATCGAAAGCGGTGATGGGCCCGACGCCCGACCGGCCCGCCACGATCGCTTCCCAGCTGCTCTCCCGGTCATTTCCGACCGGAGTCAGCGCGCCTATGCCTGTGATTACGACGTCATCATGCATTGCACCGACAATACGCGGGCCGATCGGCGCGGGCAATACTCCCCGAGGTGCCTTCCCGCGTCGCAGGCCTCAATCTGGACACCGGAGCGAGCCGGTGCCACAGTGGAAAATCGCAGAGATCGAAGAAAAGGCCGGCGCCTTGCCGCGACCGCGCGTGCGGGTCCCCCGCGGGTGTTCTTCACGGCTCACCCGAACTCCGCCATCAGGAGTGTTTGCACAGGTCACGGCCGGTTCCAGGCAGATGGCGGGCGGGATCGCGCCACCCTCGCCCCCGGGACCGGATTCTCCGGACCACCCCGATGACGCACACTTCTCCCCCTCCGCCCGTCAAGGAAATTCCAGCATTCTTCGGGAATCCATCAAGCATTCTTCCAGTTCCGTTCAAGGATTTGTCGAGTGCGACTGGAGAGAGTGTGAAAGCGCATCCACACCGCCCGCGGCTCGCTTTCCGCGCAACCATGAGGAGAAATTCCATGTCCCAGTCCACTGAGGTGACTGCGGAGTCCGTGCACGGGCTGCTCCGCACCGAACTCGTCGCCCTCGGAATTCCGGAGGAGGACACCTCCGCGGAGACCGTCATCGACACGCTGGAGATCGACTCGCTCGACCTCGCCGACCTGCTGGTCACGGTGCAGCGCGAGTACGGCGTGAACATCCGTCGCGCCGAACTGGCCGGGGTCACCGTCGGCGGGCTGGTGGACCGCGTCCTGGCCGGCGCCGACGGCCGCTGACGGCGACCCGCGCCGCGGAGATGACTGACACGGACGGCCCGGTGGCCGTGGCGGCGGGCACCGACGAGGTGCTGCGGCATCCGGCGGCGGGGACGCACCTGCTCAACGCCCGGGAACGGGCGCGCCTCGCACGGTTCCGCCGGGAGCCGGCCCGCCGGGACTTCCTCGCCGCGCACGTCCTGGTCCGGTTCTGCGCGGGGCGGCTGCTGGGCGTCGCCCCGGCCGAGGTGCCCTTCGGCCAGCGCTGCCCGACGTGCCAGGGGACCGACCACGGCAGGCCGCTGCTCGCGGGCCGTCCCGACGTGCATCTGAGCCTGTCCCACACCGACGGCGTGGTGGCCGCGGCCGCCGGGCACGTCCCGGTGGGCGTCGACGTGGAGCGTCTGGGACGCGTCCACGGCCCCGGGCTCATGGACCGTGCGCTCACCGCCACCGAGCGTGCCCTGGTGGCCGCGGACGCGGACCCCGGCCGCGCCTTCCTGCGCCAGTGGGTCCGCAAGGAGGCACTGATCAAGATCGGCAGGACGGACCTGGACGCACTCGGCCGTCTCGACCTCTCGGAGCTTCCGCTCGACGGCCTGGCGGACGGGACTCCGTTGCGCTTCGGGGACCTCTGCTTCACGGACCTGACGGATCCCCGTCTGGGTGCCCTGGTCTCGGCGGTGGGCACCGAACCGGTCCGCCTGGAAGCGGCGTTGCCGTCGCCCGCGTCGTCGCCGGCCGGGCGGGGCTCGTAGGGCGGTCCGAGAGGGCGGGGCTCTCACCCGGGAGCGGGCCGGTGCCCGCCGTGGGGCGGGCGCGGGCGCGGGACGCCGTACGGCGCCGTATCCGGATGACCGCGCCTGCGCGGTCGAGCGGGCGACCGGCCGCGCCTCCAGGGGGCCCTGGGGGGCCTCACCCCGGTACGGCTTCGGGCCGCGGATCCGCGGGTCCGGGGCTGTGACCGCACAGCTCACCGGACCGGCCGGCCGGAGCGGTCGCAGGAGCGGTGACGTCCGTGCGACCACTGGAGGCGGGCCGGCCGAGCCCGGGCGCCTGCGGGCCGGTCCGCGGACCGGCCGCCTGCCCGCGCCGCGTGCACGGACGCGGCGCGGGCGGGCGGGCGGTGAAAGCTCCGAACAGAAGGGGAGCCCGGCCCGGGCTCCCCTTCTGTTCGCCATCAAGTCTCACGGTGCGCCCTCCCGCCGCACGGCATCGCCTTCCGCGCCGGACGGTACGGTGCCCGGCCAGGTCTCCGGCTACGGGAACCCGGTCGTCGCCGGCCGGCCCGGCCGCGTCGGCGCGGGGCCCGGACGGGAGGATCAGCGCGCGTCCGGGTTCACGGACGGGTCTCCGCGGCGGACTGCAGGCACTCCTCGAAGAAGGCGAACGCGCTCAGGTGGTAGGAGCGTGCGGCCAGACCGAGGCTGATGTTGTGGCCCGCGCGGGGCTGGTGCCCGATCCGGAGCACGGGGGCCTTGGCCAGCCGGGAGGCCAGGTGGCCGAGGTCCTCCTCCCCGTGCACCCACCAGCCCTCGTGCTCGGCGAAGGTCAGCCGCAGCGGGATGTCGATCCGGGGGGCCAGTTCCTCGAACATCTCCGGCCACAGGTCCACTTCGGAGGCCTCGCGCTCGGGCATGGGCGCGACCAGGGCCTCGGCCGCGCGGAAGGTGCCCGCCGGATACAGGCTCAGCGGGCCCCAGTTGCGCTCCCAGTCGAGGTTGCGGCGCAGCCGCCGGCCGGCGGGCCCGGCACTGAAGCGGTGGCCGACGCCGGAGGCGTCGAGGGCGAGCAGGCCGGGGGTGTCCGCGACGGTCGTGAGGGCGAGCTTGCCGCCGTAGGAGTGGGCGAGCAGCAGGAAGCCCCGCCCCACGGCGTGCCGTGCGGCGAAGGCGTCGAGTGCCGCGGAGAGCACGGCGGACTGCTCGCCGAGGGTCATGCCGGCGGGTATCTGCCGGGCGGACCTGCCGTAGCCGGGCCGGTCGAGGGCCAGCACGGTGAAACCGAGGCGGGCACCGAGGGTGAGCAGGGACAGGTCGGGGTGGACCTGCCCGTCGAAGTAGCCCGCGAGCATGCCACCGCCGTGCACGGCGACGACGGTGGCCCGCGGCGGGCCGTCGGGCTCGGCCAGCAGGCCGGACAGGGTGAGGCCCGCTGCCTCGAGGAGGATCGGGCGCACCCCCGCCGAGTGGGTCGGCTGCGGCTTGGTCTTCCGGTCCGTCCTGGACACGCTCATGGGTGGTCCTTGTCGGTCGGCGGTGGGCGGGACCCGGGCCTCCGGGGCGCCGACTGGGGGCGCCCCGGCGCGGGGGTTCAGGCGAGCTGACGGGCGAAGGTGGCCATGTCGAAGTAGAGCGTCTCGTCGATCAGCACGTCGCCGTCGAAGTGGAAGAAGATCGCCACGGGGGCGTCGACCGTCTTGCCCCGGTTGGGGATGCCGCGCCAGTCCGCCTCCTGCTTGGCGCGGAACTGCGCCTCCACGATCACGGCGGTCGGCGTGTGGTGGACGTGGAACAGGCTGTGGTCCGCGACCGGGAAGGCCTTCTGCAGTTCGGCGAAGTAGCCCTTCTTGATGGCCTCCTCACCGATCAGCGGGGACTCCTCGAACGGGATGACGCGGTACACGCCGCCGCGCGGGAACGTCGCGATCACTCCGTCGATGTCCCAGGCGCCCTCGGCGACGGTGTGCTCGATGACGACCGCCTCGCGCCGCTTGCGCAGGTCCTCGTCGGGCTGCGGCAGGTCCGCGCCGGGCAGAGTGAACTCGTGCTCCTCGGTGGCCATGGGGACTCCTTCAGGCAGTGGCTTGTTCGGTTCGTCCGGTGACGCTAGGCCGCTCCCCTCGCCTGTCCCTCGTGCTCCGCTGGAGCGCGACCGCCACTCGCGGGCGGCGCGGGAAGGGCGCAGGTCCGGCGGCCCTGGACCCGGCGGGCAAGCGGAACGAACCGCTCCGTCGGGGCAGAGCAGGAATCGAGGAGGGCTGCACCGGCCGGAGTTAGTTTTCCGGCCACGGAAGGGACGGGTGGTCTTCGATGGAGATCCGGATACTGGGATCGATAGAACTGTGGACGGGCAGCGCCCTGGCCGACATCGGCCCCGCACGGCAACGCAGCATCCTCGGCGCCCTGTTGGTCGATCCCGAGCGGCCGGTGCCGCTGGAGTCCCTCGTCGACCGCGTCTGGGGGGACCGGCCGCCCGCCGGGGTCCGCAACGTCGTCCACACCTACGTCACCCGGCTGCGCCGCGCGCTGGCCCGTGCCTCGGCGGACCTGCCCGAGCCGATCGGCCTGGTCAGGTCGCCGGCCGGCTACCTGGTCTCGATGGATCCCGGCGCGGTGGACCTGGTGCGGTTCCGCCGCCTGCTCAAGGACGCCCAGCAGGAGACGCTCGGCGACCAGGAACGCAGCGTGCTGCTCCAGCAGGCGCTGACCCTGTGGCGGGGGGACGCGCTGGGCGGCATGCACAGCGACTGGGCGGCCCGGGTCCGCGAGACGCTGCGGCAGCTGCACCACGAGGCACTCAGCCAGTGGGCCGACACCGAGATCCGGCTGGAGCGCCCCGGTGCCGTCCTCGCGGAGCTGCGCGCCGCCCTGCTGACCGACCCGCTCTCCGAACAGCTCGGCGAACGCCTGATGCTCGCCCTGTACCTGGAGGGGCGCAGCGTCGACGCCCTGGAGCACTACCAGTCGATGCGCGCGCTGATCGCCAGGGAACTCGGCACCGACCCCTCGCGGCGGGTGCAGCAGCTCTACGAGACGATCCTGCGCGGCGAGGCGGCCGCTGCCGCCCCGGTGCCCGAGCGGAACGCGGAGCCGCACGGCGGCGGGACGCGTTCCCTCCCGGTCCGGCCCTCGTCCGCGGTACCGCACATGCTGCCGCTGGACCTCCCCGACTTCACCGGCCGCGAGCGCGAACTGGACCTGGCTCAGCGGACGTTGACGCATCCCTCGGTGACCCAGCCGCCGGCCGTGCTGGTCGTCGGCGGCGGCGGGGTCGGCAAGACCGCGCTGGCCGTGCGGCTGGGTCACCGGCTCCAGTCCGCCTTCCCGGACGGGCAGTTGTACGCGGCACTGCGCGGCAGCGGCACGCGTCCCGCTGATCCGCACGCGATCCTGGGGCGGCTGCTGCGCGCGCTCGGGACGGACCCGGACGAGATCCCGGCCGACCCCGACGAGCGCGCCGAGGTCTACCGGCTCGCCCTCACCGGGCGCCGGCTGCTGATCACGCTCGACGACGCCTTCGACGACGAGCAGGTGCAGCCGCTGCTGCCGGGCAGCGGGGAGTCCGCCGTGCTGCTCACCAGCAGGGGACGGCTCAGCACGCCGCTCGGCGCCCGGGTCCTGAACCTGGCCGAGCTGCCGCACGGGCACAGTGTGCGGCTCCTGGCCCGGCTGCTGGGCGGCGAGCGGGTCACCCAGGAGCCGGCCGCGGCCGCCGCGATCGCCCGGTACTGCGGCGGGCTGCCGCTCGCCCTGCGCGCCGCCGCCGTACGGCTCAGCTCCCGGCCCCACTGGTCGCTGCGCCGCTACGCGGACCGGCTGAGCGACGAGCGGCGGCGGCTCGACGAGCTGACGCACAGCTCGCTGAGCGTGCGCGCCAGCTTCACCGCGTCCTACAACGCGCTGCCCGACGACGCCCGTGAGGTGCTGCGCTGCCTGGCCGACCTGACGGTGTCCGAGTTCGACGCCGATCTGGCGTGCCCGGTGCTGGGCAAGGACTTCGCGACGATCGAGGACGCCTGCGAGCAGCTGGTGGAGGCCCACTTCCTGACCGTGGCCGAGCCCCCCGCGGCCGACCTGCCCACCCGCTACCGGCTGGAGGGCCTGCAGCGCAGCTTCGCGGCCGAACTCAGGACGGGCCACGCCGACGAGGTGGCCGAGGCCGTCCAGCCCACCGTCTGACTCGCTCCGGGACGCCCGTGCGCAGGGCTCGCCGCGCACGTCCCGGAGCCCCTCACCGCACCCCGGCTCACAGGCGCCGGCCTGGGTTTACACCCCCGGTCAAGAGGCGCTCCAGTCCCGTCAAGACCCGCTCAAGGCCCGCGCCCATCCCCGTGGCCGAGGGTTGCTGTGAAGGCCCCGAAGCGACAGGGCAGGACAGAGAGGGACCGCAATGGCTCTTCCGGACGCTCCCCAGGCCGTGCTGCCTGACCTCGACCAGACCGACCCCGAGAGCACGGCACCGGCACGCACCGCGACGATGACGGATCTGACCGACGAGCTGACCGCCCGCCGGGCGGAGGCCCACTTCGGCCACGACCCGGAGGCCGACGCCCGCCATCTCTCCAAGGGCAAGCTGCTGGCCCGTCAGCGCATCGAGATGCTGCTCGACCCGGGCACGTTCACCGAACTCGGCCTGTTCGCCGAGCACCGGGCGACGGGCTTCGGCATGGAGGACTCCCACCCCGAGGGCGACGGAGTGATCACGGGCTGGGGCGAGGTCGACGGCCGTACGGTCTTCGTCTTCGCCCATGACGCCCGGGTACGCGGCGGCGCGCTGGGCGCGACGTTCGCCGCGAAGATCCACCAGCTCCTCGACCTCGCCGACTCCGTCGGCGCGCCGGTCATCGGACTCAACGACGGCGGCGGCGCCCGCATCCAGGAGGGCATCGACGCCCTGGCCGGCTTCGGCAAGCTCTTCGCCCGCAACGTCCGCGCCTCGGGCGTGGTGCCGCAGATCAGCGTCGTGCTCGGCTCGTGTGCGGGCGGCGCGGTCTACTCCCCCGCGCTCACCGACTACACGTTCATGGTCGAGGGCATGGCCAACATGTTCATCACCGGGCCCGACGTGGTCCAGGCGGTCACCGGCGAGAAGATCACCCAGGAGGAGCTGGGCGGCGCCTACACCCACGGCACGCGGACCGGCGTGGCGAGCTTCGTCGCCCCGGACGAGGAGTCCTGCTTCGAGGGCGTGCGGGAACTGCTCTCCTACCTGCCGTCGAACAACGCCGAGACGCCGCCGTACACCCGGCCGCTGGACGAACCGGACCGGCGCTGCGAGGAACTGCTGCGCCTGGTGCCGGTCGACGACCGCACTCCGTACGACATCAGGACGGTCATCGGCCACATCGTGGACGACGGCGACTACCTGGAGGTCCAGGAGAGGTGGGCGCCGAACATCGTGTGCGCCCTGGCCCGCCTGGACGGCCACACGGTGGGCATCGTCGGCAACCAGCCCGCCGCCATGGCGGGGGTGCTCGACATCGACTCCTCGGAGAAGGCCGCGCGGTTCGTGCGCACCTGCGACGCGTTCAACATCCCGCTCGTGACACTGGTCGACGTGCCGGGGTTCATGCCAGGGACCGACCAGGAGCACAACGCGATCATCCGGCGCGGCGCGAAGCTGCTGTACGCGTACTGCGAGGCGACGGTGCCGCGCGTGCAGGTCATCCTGCGCAAGGCGTTCGGCGGCGCGTACATCGTCATGGACTCCAAGTCGATCGGCTCCGACCTGTCGTTCGCCTGGCCGTCCAACCAGACGGCCGTGATGGGCGCCGACGGCGCGGCCAACATCATCTTCCGCCGGCAGATCCGCTCGGCGGCGGAGCCGGAGAAGGCGCGCCGCGAGCTGGTGGCCGAGTACACCGAGCAGCTGATGAACCCCTTCGTCGCCGCCCGGCGCGGTCACGTGGACGACGTCATCGACCCGGCGGACACCCGGCGGGTGCTGATCAAGTCCCTGGACATGCTGCGCACCAAGCGGGCCAGGCAGCCGCTGCGCAAGCACGGGAACGAGCCGCTGTGAACACGCCACCGCCCACCCCGCTGTCGGTGCTGCGGGGCAATCCGACGCCGGAGGAACTGGCCGCGCTGCTGGTCGTGCTCACCGCGGTGCTCCGTGCCCCCGGCCCGCGGGAGGCGCCGCGGGCCACCGGCCGCGGCTGGGGCCGGCCGGGCGCCTGGAACCGCCCCGAGCCGGCCGCCGCACCCGACGCGGCCGGCTGGCAGCGCACCCCCGCACCGACTCATGGAAGGAGTACCTGATGACCGGTCGGACCGGCCTCGACGGCCACGGCACGCGGACCAGCTGCCTGGCCATGTTCCCAGGGCAGGGCTCGCAACGGCCCGGCATGGCCGCGCACCTGCTCGACACCTATCCTTCGGCCCGGCGGCTGTTCGCCCGTGCCGACGAGATCCTGGGCCTGCCGCTGTCGCAGATCTGCGTGAGCGGAAGCGCCGCGGAACTCGCCCGCACCGAGGTCACCCAGCCCGCGATCGCCACGACCAGCCTCGCCGTGTGGGAGGTGCTGCGGACGGCCGGCTACCGGCCCGAGGCGACCGCGGGCCACAGCCTCGGTGAGTATCCGGCCCTGGTGGCCGCGGGCGTGCTGTCCCTGGAATCGGCCCTGGAACTGGTCCGGTTGCGCGGCCGGCTGATGGGCGAGGTGGCCGCTGAGGTGCCCGGCGCGATGGCGGCCGTCCTCGGCCTGCCCGCGGACAAGGTGCTGGCCTCCTGTGCCGACGCCGACGGTTTCGGCCTGGTCCAGGTCGCGAACTACAACGAGCCGCTGCAGACGGTCATCTCGGGGCACGCCCGCGCCGTCGAGGAGGCCGGCCGGGTCGCGCTGCGCGCCGGTGCCGAGCGGGTCGTGCCGCTGAAGGTGAGCGCCCCCTTCCACTGCTCGCTGATGCAGGCGGTGGAGGAGGAGTTCACCGAGGCGCTCGCCGCCCGGCCGTTCGCCGATCCGGTCCTGCCGGTGATCAGCTCGGTCTCCGGCACCTACGTCCGCTCGGGCGAGGAGGCCAGGGAACTGCTGCGGCGCCAGCTCACCGGCCCCGTCCGCTGGGTCGAGGTGCTGCGCACGGCCGCACGGCACCCGGTGAGCGCGTACACCGAGATCGGCCCCGGCCGGGTGCTCAGCGGGCTCGCCGGCCGGACGCTCCAGGAGGTCCGCACCCGCTCCAGCGGGGACCCCCGCCGCCTGACGCAGCTCTGCTCCTCCCTCGTGCCGGACACCTGGCAGGAGCCGGTGGCGTCCTGACACACCCCGGCAGCCGCCGGCCCGCCGCACTCGTCCGGCCCGTCCCATCAGCAACAACAGTTCACGAAGGGTAAGAACACATGTCGTACGAGGAGAAAGACTTCTCCGCCATCGTCCAGGACGCCGTCGCCGTCGCGCTGGGCCTCGACATCGAGGAGGTCGTGCCCGAGGCCACCCTGCTGGGCGACCTGGACGCCGAGTCCATCGACCTGCTCGACGTCCTGTTCCGCATCGAGCGGGCCTCGGACGTGAAGATCAAGGTCGCGGACATAGCCGAACTGCTCCAGGGCGGCATCCCCGACGAGGAGTTCGCCGACGAGGACGACATCATCAACGAGGTCGGCCTGGCACAGCTCAAGAAGTCCCTGCCGCAGATCGACGTGCAGGAACTGGCCGGCAAGCTCACGGCGGACGAGGTGCTGACGCTGTTCACCGTGCAGAACCTGACGGACCTGGTGGCCGAGCGTGCCTCACTCGCCGCAGCCGCTGCGTGAGCCGGGCGCGGGGCGGTCGCCCGACCGCCCCGACCCGCCGCCGCTGCGCGTGCGGACCGGCGTCGACGTGGCCGAGGTGGCCCGGGTCGAGGAGCTGATGACCTCGCAACCCGGGCTGCGCGAGCGGGTGTTCACCCCTCGCGAGCTGGCCTACTGCGACCGCCGCAGACGGACCGGTGAACACCTCGCGGGCCGCTGGGCCGTCAAGGAGGCCGTACTCAAGTGCCTCGGGACCGGGATGACCCCGAGCATGGAGTGGACGGACATCGAGGTCGTCAACGACCGCGGCGGACGTCCCCAAGTACGCCTGCACGGCGAGGCGGAGACCGTCGCCCAGGCCCTCGGCATGTACCACATCGACATCTCCCTGAGCCACAGCGGAGGTCTCGCCGTGGCCCACGCCGTCGTGGTGTGCCCGGCCGACCCGCCCGGCACGGCCCGAGGCTCCGGGCCGCCCACCCGCACGACGCCGGACACGGCACCCCACAGCACACCCACGGCAGAAGGAGACGATCGGCATGAGGCTTGACGGCCGGACCCCGCAGCTCGGTCTGGGGCGGTCCACGACCGAGGGAGGCCGATGATGCGGTCCCACCTGACCGACCGCCTCGGCAGCCGGCCGGTGCCGGGGACGGAGGCGCTGCGATGAACCGCAGGGTGGTCGTCACCGGCATGGGCGCCGTCACGCCGCTCGGCAACGACGCCGAGAGCACCTGGCGCGGCCTGGCCGAAGGACGCAGCGGCGTCGGGCAGTTGACCTCGATCGACACCACCGGCCACGACGTGACCATCGCCGGCGAGGTCAAGGACTTCGACCTCGCCGACGCCGTGCCCGCCTCGGTGGGCCTGCGCCGGCTGCTGCGGCCGGGCACCTTCGGCGTGGGCGCGGCCTGGGAGGCGCTGCGCAACGCGGGTGTCGGCAAGGACACCTACGACGGCGCGGACATGGGCGTGGCCATGGGCGCCAGCGTGGACCGCCCGGACCTGCAGTGGCTGGTGGACGTCGGGGCGCTGCGCGAGGAGACCGGCCGCGACGACGCGTTCTTCCCGTACGCGCCCTCGGACGCGCTGTCCTACAGCCAGAGCATCCCCACCGCCGCGATGGCCAGGATGCTGGACGCGACCGGCCCGATGCTGGGCGTGTCCACCGCCTGCTCGGGCTCCGCGCACGCCATCGGAGAGGCCTTCCGCACCCTCCAGGAGGGTGACGCGACGCTGATGCTCGCGGGCGGCTACGACTCGTTGACGTCCTGGCTCGACCTGGTGGGCTTCAGCCTGCTGGGGGCGCTGACCAAGGAGTACAACGACGACCCCGCCCGGGCCAGCCGCCCCTTCGACGGGAAGCGGTCCGGGTTCGTCCTCGGGGAGGGCGGCGTCGCCTTCGTCCTGGAGGACCTGGAGGCGGCCCGCGCCCGCGGGGCGCACATCCTCGCCGAGATCCTGGGCTACGGCACCAGTCTCAACGCCTGGCGGGTCACCGACTCGCCGCCGGACGGCAGCGGGGCCATCGAGTCCATGCAGGCCGCGATCGCGGACGCCGGTCTCGAACCGTCCGACATCGACTACGTCGCGGCGCACGGCACCAGCACCCACGGGAACGACCTGTCGGAGACCACGGCGATCAAGAAGGTGTTCGGCGACCACGCCTACCGGCTGCTGGTCAGCTCGCCCAAGTCGATGGCCGGTCACCTCACCTCGGCGGGCGCCGCGCTCAGCGTGTTCGCCTCGATCGGGGCGATCAACCACGGTCTGGTGCCGCCGACCATCAACCAGGAGACCCCCGACCGCAAGCTCGACCTCGACTTCGTCCCCAACACGGCGCGCGAGCACGACGTGCGCCACGCCCTCATCAACGCCTTCGCCTTCGGCGGCACCAACGTCGGTCTGGTCGTGGGGCGTTACGAGGACGAACGCGCCGAGAAGGCGGAGCGATGACGGCCCGAGGAGACGGAGGAGCACCGATGAGCGGCACCGGACGCCAGGTCGTCGTCAGCGGCATCGGCCTGCTGACCGCCCTGGGGGAAGGCCCCGAGGCCAACTGGAAGGCGATGGTGGCGGGCGAGTGCGGGATCGGCCCGATCCGGGCCTACGACCCGTCGCCGCTGCAGACCCGGCTGGGCGGTGAGATACCCGGCTTCGACGCCACCCGGTTCGCCACCAGGCGGCAACTGCGCACCATCAACCGCGGCGACCGTCTCGCGCTGGCCGCCGCCCGGCTCGCCCTCGACGACGCGGGCCTGCCGCACAACCAGGCCGGGGGCGACGAGCTCGGCCACCGGGCCGGCCTCTACCTCGGGGGCAACAAGTCGATCGGCCGCATGGACCAGCTGATCGAGGAGCTGAAGGTCATCCGCCGCCCGGACGGCCGGGCCGACCTGGCGCACCTCGGCCGGCGCGCGGACGTCATCATGCCGCCGCTGTTCTTCGTCGAAGGACTTCAGCCCGGCGCGGTCTTCAACATCTCGCAGACGTACGGCATCCGGGGCGCCAGCGCGTTCTTCGCGGGCGGCGCGGACGCGGGGGCCACCGCGATCGGGCGGGGCATGCGCGCGGTGCGCCGCGGGGACGCGGACGTGGTGATCGCGGGCGGCTACGAGGACGCCACCGACTGGTGGGCGATGACGCTGCTCGACCGGCTCGGCGTGCTGACCACGCGCAACGGCCTCGGCCAGGCGGCGTACCGGCCCTTCGACCGGGAGCGCAGCGGGGCGGTTCCCGGCGAGGGTGCCGCGCTGCTGGTCCTGGAGGAGAAGGAGTCGGCGCTGCGCCGCGGCGCCCGCATCTACGCCGAGCTGACCGGCTACGGCGCCGGCCACGACTGCGGTACGCCGCCGGCGCCGGACGCCCGGGGCCGGGGCGTGTCGCGGGCGGTGCGGCACGCGCTGCGGGACGCCCGGCTGTCCGCCGGCGACCTCGGCTACGTCGCCGCCGACGGCTCGGGCACCCGGCTCGGGGACGCCTCGGAGAGCGCGGGACTGCGCACCGCGCTGGGCACGGCCGCCGCGTCCGTGCCGGTGAGCAGCGTGAAGCCGCAGACGGGTCACCTCGTCGGCGGCGGCGGCGCGCTGAACGCCGCCGTGTGCGCGCTCGCCCTGCACCACGGGGCGCTGCCCGCGACGCTCAACCTCGACGACCCCGACCCGGCGTGCGCTCTGGACCATGTCCGCGGCAGCGCCCGGGAGGCCAGGCCCGCGCACGCGATGGCGCTGGCCCGGGGCATCGAGGGCCAGGCCGTGGCCCTCAGCCTGTCCAGGCCCGCGTGAGCGGCCGGACAGGCCTGTCCAGAAAGGGAAGCAGAGCATGAGTGACGTTCCGGACCAGGCCGTCCGTGTCGTGATCGCCGCCGTGGGCGCGATCACCTCGCAGGGCGGTTCTGCCGAGGCCCTGTGGGACGGGGTGCGGGCGGGGCGGGTCGCGATCTCGCCCGTGCGCGGTCTGCCCATGGACGGCTACCAGACCACCGTGGGCGGCGAGATCACCGAACGCCCCCGCCCCGCCTACGACTACGCCCCGGGCTCCGGCGTCCGCGACTCCTGCGTGGACTTCGCGCTGAGCGCCGCCGAGGAGGCCATGGCCGCCTCGGGCCTGACGGTCGGCACGGACATCCCGGCCGAACGCTGGGGTGTCGCGTACGGCACCTGCCACGGCGGCTGGCGCAGCGCCGAACTCGCGCTGCGCGAGGTGCAGGAGGGCCGCACTCCCGACTGGCACCGGTACACGTTCGTACCGCCGCAGGCCGCCGCGGAGGCGCTGTCGGCCGCCTTCGGCCTCAAGGGTCCGGTGCTCAGCGCCAACACGGCCTGTGCCTCCAGCGCGCACGCGCTCGCCCACGCCCTGGACGTGATCAGGGCGGGGCGCGCGGACGCGATGCTCGTGGGCGGCAGCGACGCCTTCACCGAGTCGGCGTTCGCCGGGTTCAGCAGCCTGGAGTCGCTCTCCGTGCAGCCCGCGGCCCCTTACTCCAAGGGCCGGTCGGGCCTGTCGCTGGGCGAGGGCAGCGGCATGCTCGTGCTGCTGTCGCAGGAGGCGGCCGAGCGGACCGGCGCGCCGGTCGTCGCCGAGGTGCTGGGCTACGGTCTGTCCGCGGACGGCCACCACCCGACGGCGCCGCATCCCGAGGGGGAGGGCGCGGCGCGGGCGATCCGGGCGGCCCTGACCGCCTCGGGCCTGACCCCCGACGACGTCCGGTACGTCAACGGGCACGGCACCGGCACGCAGAAGAACGACGCGGCGGAGAGCAACGCGGTGCGTGCCGCGTTCGGCGACGCCGCCGAGAAGACCTCCCTGTCCAGCACCAAGTCGCTGATCGGTCATCTGCTCGGCGGGGCCGGTGCGGTGGAGGGCATCGTCACGGTGCTGGCGCTGCGCGACCAGGTGGCGCCGCCCACCGCCTCCTTCGCCGGGGAGGATCCGCAGTGCGGGCTCGACCCGGTGGCGGGGACGGGCCGCCCGATGGTGCTGGACACCGCGCTGTCGAACAACTTCGGGTTCGCCGGGGCCAACGCCACGGTCGCCTTCGCCCGCCCCGGCGGCCCCGCCGTGCCGGCCGCGCACTCCCGTCCGGACGACGTCGTGGTCACCGGCTTCGGTGTGATCACCTCGGCGGGCGAGGGCGCCGAGGCGCTCTGGGACGCGTACGCGGCCGGACGGCGGCAGGGCGTTCCCGAGGACGGGCTGCGCCTGGCCCGGGTCGAGTTCGACCCTTCGGCCGCGGGCACCGCCCGGGAGCGCCGGCGCATGGACCGGGTCTCCCAGCTCGCCGTCGCCGCCTGCCGGGCCGCCCTGCGGCACGCGGACGCGCTCGGCGACGCGGCCGCCACGGCCGCGACCGGCGTGGTGGCCGGCACCGCGATCGGTCCGATGGAGAGCAGCGAGCGGTTCACCGCGCCGGTGCTGGCCGCGGGCGCGCAGGCCGCGAACCCGGCCGTCTTCCCGGCCACCGTGTACAACGGTGCGGCCGGCCAGGTCGCCATGGCCCTCGGTACCAAGGGACCGACGTCGACGCTGACTTCGGGCCACGCGGCGGGCGCCGCCGCCCTGGTCGCCGCCTGCGACATGCTGCGCACCGGTCGCGCCGAGCGCCTGCTGGTGCCCGCGGTGGAGGCCTTCTCGCCGGGTGCGCTGGACGCGTACCGCGCCATGCCGCTGTTCGGTACGGCCGCCGGGCGCCGGTACACGCTCGCCGAGGCCGGCATCACGCTGGTGCTGGAGCGCCGTGAGAGCGCCGAGCGGCGCGGCGCCACGATCCACGCCGTGGTCCTGGGCCACGCGACCGTCTCGGACGCCTGCGGCATCGGCCGCTGGGATCCTTCGGGCGACGGCGTCGAGCGGGCGATGCGCGCGGCGCTGGACGGCGCCGGGCTGCGCCCCGGGGACATCGGCGCCGTCTGGGCGAACGCGGCGGGTCTCGCCGTCGCCGACCGTCCCGAACGGGCCGCCTCGGAGCGGGTGTTCGACCTGGACCGGGTGCGGTTCGAGACCCCGAAGCGGGTGCTCGGCGAGCCGGCCGGCGCGGGCGCCCACCTGTCGGCGGTCCTCGCCGTCGGTGCCTGGCGCGAGGGCCGCGCCCACCGCCCCGTCGTGGTCAACAGCTCGTCCCTCGGCGGCACCCACACCTCGCTCGTCCTCTCCCCCGCCCCCCTGCGCAGAACGGAGTCCGGCCGATGACCACCGCGTACGACGTGAAGATCCTCTCCACCGGCAGCTATGTGCCCGGTGATCCGCTGGACAACGCCGCACTGGAGAAGTACGTCGGGCCGCTGCCGGACGACGTCCTCGAGGGCATCCAGGTCAGGACCCGGTACTGGATGATCGACCCGGTCACGGGCGAGCACGTGATCAACAACAGCCGGATGGCCGAGCGTGCCTCCCGGCAGGCCCTGGACCGGGCCGGTGTGGAGCCCGGTGAGGTCGACCTGATCGTGGTGTGCACGGCGACGCCGGAGTACACGCTGCCCAACGTGGCCACCACCCTGCAGCACTACCTGGGCCTGGAGAGCATCGCCGCGATCGAGATCCGCGGGGCCTGCGCGGGCTGGGTGCAGGCACTGGACCTGGCCAGGCGGCAGCTGTCCGACGGGACGGCGCGCACCGCTCTCGTGGTGGGCAGCGAGTCCGTCTCGCCGCTGATGGCGCCGCTCTTCCTGGGCAAGGACCCGGCGCGGGTGCGGATGCGGGACCGGCTGACGCTGTACACGTTCGGCGACGGCGCGGGGGCCGTGGTGCTCCGGGCCGAGCCCGTCGACGACACGGCCGGCCCGCGTGCGGACCCGTCCACCTTCGTCAACGCCTGCGTGGGCGGTCTGCGCAAGCCGGGGATGGAGATCATCGGCGGCGGTACGGACGTGTCGCAGGCGGAGCAGCTGCGCCGCCGCCAGCTGATCCAGATGAAGATCGACGTGCCGGGCACCTCGTCCTTCGGACCGCAGGTGTTCGTCCGCGCGATCCAGGAGCTGACGCGCAAGGAGGGCCGCCCGCTCGGGGAGTTCGACGCGATCGTGCTGCCGGAGGGCAACGCCGACTACTTCGCCGGCGAGTACGAGTCCGCCGGTCTGTCCGCCGAGGAGAACCAGGCGCTCACCGGGCGGATCGTGGAGAACCTGGCCGATGTGGGGGCCACCGGTTCCGCGGCGGTGCCGCTGTCGCTGGACGCGGGCTGGACCTCGGGACGCATCCGCCCCGGCCACCGCGTCGTGCTGCTCGGCATCGAGGCCAGCCGGTACGTCTACACCGGCCTCTCCGTGACCTGGCAGGCACCCGTCCCGGCCTGAACGGCCCCCGGCAAGGCTCCGCGGGCCCCACGGCCCTCGCCCCGGACATCAGATGTAACGCGTGAATTCCAAGGAGAAACACCGCATGGCAATCGGACACCGCACGCTGGGAAAGCCCGGCCTCGACGTCTCCGCCCAGGGGCTCGGCTGCATGGGCATGTCGATCGGCTACGGCGAGGCGGACGCGACGGAAGCGCTCGCCACCATCCACCGGGCCCTGGAGCTGGGCGTCACCCTGCTCGACACCGCCGACATGTACGGCCCGTACGCCAACGAGGAGCTGATCGGGCGCGCCGTCGCCGGGCGCCGCGACGAGGTCGTGCTCTCCTCCAAGGTGGGCAGCGAGATCGACAACGGCCGTCTGACGTGGCGGGTCAACAACCGCCCCGAGTACATCCGCCGGTCGATCGAGGGCACCCTGCGCCGTCTGGGCACCGACCACCTCGACCTCTACTACCTGCACCGGGTCGACCCCGAGGTCCCCGTGGAGGAGTCCTTCGGCGCGCTCGCCGGACTCGTCGAGGCCGGGCTCGTGCGGCACCTGGGAATCTCCGAGGCGGCGCCCGCGACCATCCGGCGCGCCCACGCGGTGCACCCCCTGACCGCCGTGCAGACCGAGTACTCGCTGTTCACCCGCGACGTCGAGGTGAACGGCGTGCTGGAGACCACGCGCGAGCTGGGCATCGGATTCGTGGCCTACAGCCCGCTCGGCCGCGGCTTCCTGACCGGCACCATCCGCGACACCTCCGACATCCCCGAGGGCCTCGACTTCCGGCACATCGCGCCCCGCTTCGAGAGCGGGAACATCCGCCGGAACCTGCCCGTGGTCGACCAGCTCAGCGACCTGGCCGCCGCGACCGGCACCACGGTCGGCCGCCTGGCGCTGGCCTGGGTGCTCTCCCGCGGTCAGGACGTGGTCGCCATCCCCGGCACCAAGCGCCGCACCTACCTGGAGGAGAACGTCTCCGCGAGCGAGGTCCGGCTCAGCGACGACGTCCTGGCGGCGATCGACTCCATCGCCCCGTACGGCATCACGGCCGGGGAACGCTACCCGGCCGCCGAGATGCCCCAGCTGAACCGCTGACTCCCCGTCCGCACCCAAGCCATCCGCCCCGACTCCCGGGAGAAGGACATGTCCGCACCAGCACCCCGCCCCATCCGCCGAGCCCTCATCGCCGGCGGCGGACTCGGCGGTCTCGCCACCGCGCTGGCCCTTCAGCAGCAGGGCATCGAGTCCGTCGTCTTCGAGCGCGCGCCCGAACTGCGCGACGGCGGCGCGGGACTGCACATCTTCACCAACGGCATGCTCGCCCTGGCCCACCTCGGGCTCGCCGAGCAGGTCACCGAGATCGCCCCCGTCCAGTCCGTGTGCCGCTTCGCGACCTCGACCGGGCGGGCCATCGGCAGCTACCCGGTGGGCGAGTTCATCGAGCGCTACGGACAGCCCACGGTCGCCATCGGCCGCTCCGACCTGCACGGCATCCTGCGCGACGCCGTGGACGCGCCCGTCGTCACCGGCGCCGAGGTCACCGGGTACACCGAGCACGCCGACGGGGTGAGCCTGCACTTCGCCGACGGAACCTCCGAGGACGGGGACCTCCTGATCGGCGCCGACGGCGTCCACTCCGCCGTGCGCGCCGGCCTGCTCGGCCACCAGCCGCCCGACTACACCGGCTACATCGCCTGGCGCGGTCACGCGAGGATGAGCGCCGAGGAGTTCGAACCCGGCAGCTTCCAGGCCCTGTTCGGCCCCGGAACCCGCTTCACCTACTACGACATCGCCCCCGGAGTCGTGCACTGGATGAGCGTCGCCAACGGCCCCGCGGGCGGCCGCGACGAGGGCACACCCGAGCAGACCCTGGACATGCTGCGTGCCCGGCACGCCGGCTGGGTCGACCCGGTGCGGCGGATCCTCGACGCCACCGTGCCGGAGAGCATCATCCGCAGCGACGTGGTGGACCGCAAGCCCGACCCGGTCTGGGGACGGGGCCGGGTCACCCTGCTCGGCGACGCGGCGCACGCCGTCAGCTTCAACATCGGGCAGGGCGCCTGCCTCGCCGTCGAGGACGCCCTCGTGCTGGCCGAGCACCTCGCCGCGCCCGGTGCCACCGTCGCCGAGGCGCTGCGCGGTTACGAGGCCGAGCGGCAAGAGCGCACCCGGCCCATGCAGCTGCTCGCCCACCGCATCGGCGTGATGGGCGCGCTGCAGAACCCGGCCGCCATCTGGCTCCGCGACCGGGTGCTGAAGCTCGGCTGGGCCCGCACCTTGCGCACCACGGAACAGGAACACGTCGCCTATGCCACGCGGTGGGCTTCCAACGCCGCCACCGCGGCGTGAGCGCGTTCGTGAACGCCCAGGAAGAGAGGACTGCCGCTGTGACCACCGCGACCACCGAGAACCCCGCGCTGACGGCGTGGGAGAGTACCGAGGAACGCAACAAGGCGAGCATCCGGCGCGTCTTCGCCGAGTTCGTCAACCGGGGCGACTTCTCGGTCGTGGACGAGCTGTACCGGCCGGACGTCGTCGACCACGAGGGCCTGCCCGGGGCGCCCCAGGGCCGCGAGGGCGTGAAGTACACCATCGGCGGACTGCGTGAGGCCTTCCCCGACTTCCACGTCACCATCGAGGACATCAGCGCGCACGGCGACATGGTCGTCATCCACAACACCTGGCGCGGCACCCACCTCGGCGACCTGCTGGGCGTCGCGCCCACCGGCCGCTCGTTCGTCTCCGTCGGCATCGTCGTCTGGCGGTTCGACGAGGAGGGCAGGATCGCCGAGCGCTGGGCGCACGGGGTGGCGTCCAACCTGTTCTCGGCGCTCGGCATGCGGATGCTGGCGCCCCGCAAGGGCGGCCGGCGCAGCGAGAAGGGCACCCGGTCCGTGGTGCGCACCGTGCCGCTGCGCAACGGCAAGCCCATGGCCTGGCACCGGCTCACCCAGGAGCTGCAGGGGCCGCGCCTGCGCGAGTACGAGGCCTCACGGCGGCGGCTGGGCATCACCCACGAGGTGCTGCGCATCGACCCGCGGCCGAACCGGGACCACGTGATCCTGGAGTTCGAGACCGCCGACCCGGAGCGGACCAGGAAGCGCTGGGCGGAGTCGAAGGACCCCTTCGACCTGTGGCTGCGCGAGCAGATCCTCGACATCCACGGCGAGGACCCCTGGGCCGGGCCCGCCACTGCCTGCGAGTCGATCGGCCTCACCTGGACGGCGCCGCAGCGGCTCGTCCCGGACCGCCCCGACGGACCCCGCTGAGCGGGGCACGGTCCGCCGACCGCTGTTCGAGCCGTTCTCCAGAGGCGGTCGGCAGACTGGGGTCCTCCCCCGGGCCGCGCGGACGAAGGCCTCCTGCCCGCCACCCCCCTGCGCAGGCCGCGGGTCAGCAGGCCCGCAGGCCCGCAGGCCCGCAGGCCCGCAGGCCTGGGAGGCTTGCCCGCTGGGCATCCGGACCGACGGGTCCGCGCCGGACATCCCCTGACGGCGCGGACCCGTCGTACGTGTTCTCCCCCGCCCGGCTTCAGCGCACCAGCGCCTCGATGTCCGCGACGAGGTCCGCGGGCTGCGGCATGCGGGCGACGGCCAGGCCGAGGCGGACCGCCTCGGGCAGCGCACGGCCGCCGTTGACCAGCTCGGCGACGTGGAAGCGCAGCCGCAGCATGCTGGGGTCGCCCGCCAGCTCGTCGTCGGAGAGGCAGCGGCCGATGCCGGCCTGCTCCAGGCGCGCTCCGGCCCGCCGCTCGTCCTCCCCCGCGGGCAGCACCAGCTGGGAGACGCCGAACCGGGCCGCCGCGTACACGACCCCCTCGTCGCCGCCGTGCACGACGGCGACGCAGCCGGGCAGCAGCAGGCTCCAGGGATGGTCGTCGCCGGTCAGTTCGAGGAGTTGCAGGCCGAGGCTCTCGACGCCCTCGGCGACCCGCCGGAAGAGCCGCGCCCGGCGCCGGTCCTCCGGCCGGGACCCGGCCGGCGCCCCGGTGACGCAGACGCGCGGGGTCAGCGCGAGGGCCGGGAGCCGGGGCGCCGGCCTCCCCGGCAGTTCCCAGGCGTCGCAGCGCACCTGCCAGGCACCGGGTTCCGGCCGCTCCCGCAGCGGCGGGGGGCAGGGGTCGATCCAGACGGTCGGCCGCGGCGACAACGGCGGCCGGGCGTAGGGGAGGTAGCCGATGGTGGGCACCCCGGACTCGGCCGCCATGGCGGCCGAGTCGGGGCACAGCGGATCGTGGACCACCAGGTCGGGCCGCCAGGCCCGGCCGAACTGCCGCGGCCCGGCCAGGACCGGTACGAGTCCGGCCCGGACCACGCGGTGGCGGGCCCGGGCCGGACAGCAGAACCGGACCTCGTTGCCGGCCGCCTGCATCGCCCTGGCGAGCAGGACGAGTCGCAGCACGGCCGGCATGCCGAGGCCTCCGGAGAACAGCACGCGCACGGATCCTCCTTGCGGAGTCACCCGGTGAAGCGGTCGAGCAGCCGCCCGGTCCCGGGATCGATGTCCAGCACCGGATCGCTGCCGAGCACGGCCCGCTGCAGACGCTGCAGACGCTGTGAGGGCTCGATGCCCAGTTCCTCCACCAGGTGGCCGCGCAGGTTCTGGAAGACCTGGAGAGCGGCGGAGGGGCGCCCCGCCCGGTAGAAGGCCACCATGGACTGGGCGTGCAGACCCTCGTGCAGCGGGTGCCGGGCGGTCAGCGCCGTGAGTTCGGTGAGCAGTTCGGCGTGGCGGCCGAGCCGTAGTTCGACGTCGTTGCGCCGCTCCATCATCCCGAGGCGGCTCTCCTCCAGCCGCATCGCCTCGATCTCGAGCAGCGGCCCGGTGCGCACGTCGACCAGGGCGGGGCCCCGCCAGAGGCCGAGGGCCTCCCGGAAGAGCTCCGCGGCCTGCTGGTTGTCGCCGCGGTCGTAGGCGCGCTGGCCGAGGGAGGACAGCCGGTCGTACTCGTGCACGTCGATGCTGCCGGGCTCCGCACGCAGGAGGTATCCCCCCTGCCTGGTCAGCAGCACTTCCTTGGAGCCGCCGGGCTCGCCCTGCAGCGCTTTGTCCATGCAGCGCCGGAGCTGGAGGATGTACGTCTGCAGCGTGGTGAGCGCGCTGCGCGGCGGGGCGTCGCCCCAGATCTCCTCCATCAGCGCGGACACCGGCAGGACCTGGTTGGCGTAGATGGCGAGCAGTGTCAGGATCTGCCGCGGCTTCGCCGCTGTGGGCAGGATCGGGACGCCACTCAGCTCGGCGTCCAAAGACCCCAGAACGAAGATTCGCATGCGGCCCCCTTGTCTGTCGTAGGACCTCGAACCTCCCACGCGGCCCGCCGGGCGGACAGTGCGTCACTCCCCCTCTGCCGGGTGTCCTGGTCCTGCCCGGCGTGTGACCGATTCATGGTCCGTCGCTGGTCGCGGCAGGGGCCGGGCGTCCGAGGGGGTTCCGGACACGACTCAGGCCCCGCGTGTCCCTCACGGCACGCGGGGCCTGGTGGTTCAGTCGGTGGCGGCGCGTGAGGAACCGGCGTACAGCGCGAGGCAGTCCTCGTAGGCCGGCAGGAGCCCCCGGGCGAGCGCCTCCGCCGCGGTGGGCGCGGCCAGGTCGTCGTCGGTCATCAGCGGCGCCCTGGTGAGCCCCCAGGGCAGGGCGAGAGCCGGGTCGAGCGCACTGACCGTGTAGGCGGCGCCCTCCGTGTGCGGCCGGGAGCTGTGGCAGGCGACGACCGTGTCGTCCTCCAGGGCGAGCCAGGCGTGGCCGAGCCCCTCCGGGACGAACACCCCGGCCGCGGTGCGGTGGTCCAGCCAGAGCGTCTCGTACCGGCCGTAGTCCGGGGACCCGACGCGCAGGTCCACCACGATATGGACGGCGGCACCCCGCACGCAGCACAGCAGCCTGGCGCGGCCGTCCGGGCCCGTGCTGCCGTGGATACCGCGCAGCACCCGGCGCCGGGCGACCGACAGGTCGCTGTACCGGATCGCGAAGGGCCGTCCGATCGCTTCCTCGACGTAGTCCTGGCGGAACGCCTCGTAGCGGACCACGACGTCGTCCTCGACGGCCCGGGACGAGACCAGGAACACGTCCGCAAGGGCGAGTTCACTGATCTCCAGGCTGCGGAAGTCCATGCCGGCGACGGTAGACGGTGCTGCTCAAGACCGGCTGGAGCGCTGCGTACGGCGTTCGCTCCCCCGTCTCAAGGCTCTCTCCAGCCGTAGGCGATCGGGGTGCAGGAGGGTCGTGGTCCCCATTCCGCGCACGAGCCCACGCGAAGGAGCCCGTCCATGACGATCGCCGCGACCCCAGGGGTGCCCTCCGAGACGACCGCGGACCTCGCCCTGCGCTTCGCGCTGTCCGCGCAGGCACACGACAGCGCCATCACGCCCAACGCCGGGTTCCGGCGCTGGTTCACCGCCCAGCGCCGCGCCAAGCGCTACGACGTACGGCGCGTCCCGTTCTCCGCGCTCGCCGGATGGCACTTCCAGGACGGCACCGGCAACCTCGTGCACGAGAGCGGGCGGTTCTTCTCGATCGAGGGGCTGGACGTGCGCACCTCCTGGAACGGACGGGAGAGCAGCTGGACCCAGCCGATCATCAACCAGCCCGAGATCGGGATCCTGGGCATCGTGGTCAAGGAGTTCGACGGCGTCCTGCACTGCCTGATGCAGGCCAAGATGGAGCCGGGCAACCTGGAGACGGTGCAGCTGTCACCGACCGTCCAGGCGACCCGCAGCAACTACACGGGCGTGCACGGGGGTTCGGCGGTCCGCTACCTGGAGCACTTCGTGCCGCCGCGCCAGGGCGGCCGGGGCAGCCGGGTGCTGTTCGACTCGCTGCAGTCGGAGCAGGGCGCCTGGTTCCTGCGCAAGCGCAACCGGAACGTGGTGGTGGAGGCGGTCGGCGAAGTGCCCGCGCACGAGGACTTCGTGTGGCTGACCCTCGGGCAGCTGTACGGGCTGCTGCACGAGGACAACGTGCTGAACATGGACGCCCGGACCGTGCTGTCGCAGATTCCCGCGTCCGCCGGCGGCGGGCGCCCGCTGTACTCGCTGCAGGAGGTCCTGGGCCGGCTCACCGAGGTGAAGTCACGGCGCGAACTGGTCCAGCGTTCCATACCGCTGGCGGACGTCACCCACTGGCGGCGTACCGACGACGAGATCGCCCACGAGTCCGGGCATCACTTCACGCTGCTCGCCGCGGACATTCGCGCCACCAACCGTGAGGTGACCCACTGGTCGCAGCCCCTGCTCGCACCGGCCGAGCGGGGCCTGGCCGCGTTCCTGGTGCGCCGTGTCGACGGCGTGCCCCACCTGCTGGCGCAGGCCAGGTCGGAGGCCGGGGTACTGAACGTGGCGGAGCTGGGGCCGACGGTGCAGTGCCAGCCGGGCCGCGCGCGGTCGCTGCCGGCCGGGGCCCGGCCCCGCTACCTGGACCTGGTCCTCGGCGCGCCGCGGGAACGGATCCTGTTCGACTCGGTGCAGTCCGAGGAGGGCGGCCGCTTCCACCACGCCGACAACCGCTACGTGCTGGTGGAGACCGGCGACGAGTTCCCGCTCGACGTGCCGGAGGAGTTCATCTGGGTGACGGAGGAACAACTCGGCGGCCTGCTGCTGCACGGCAACTACGTGAACATCGAGGCGCGCACCCTGATCGCCGCCCTGCGTGCGACCCGGGCGGTGCGGGGGGAGTCGGCACGCTAGGTCTTGCCGTCACATTCCCGTCGCCGGCTCCCGGACCCCGGACATCGCTCTCGCCCGGGCCGTGAGGAGATGAACCGAAAGCCTGGCATGCCCGTTACCCAAGTGAACACCGAGGCGTCGAGACGTACGGCACCCATCCGGCCGCATCGCCCGCCGGCCTCTGCTGTGAGGAAAGGGAAGGCATGAGACACAGCGACGTCCTGATGGACGACTGGGCCCGGGAACACTCAGGGGGCCGGAGAACGGCCGTTCTCACCGCGGACAGGGGCGCGTCCGCGCCGTCGCACCGCGCGCCCGGAGCCCCGGTGACTCCGGACAGCAGAAACGGTGCGCACCGCGCGGCCGAGGGCGCGCTCCGTGCCGAGTGGCGCGTCGCGGGGGGTGGGTGAGATGCCGCTGCCTCTGCTGTGCAGGCCTGCCGTCGCCGTACCCGAGCATGTGATCACACAAGCGGACACGCTGGCGCTCGCCGCGCGACTGCACCCGGACCACCCGCAACTGCCGCTGGTGCTCCGTCTGATCAAGAACACCGGCGTGATCAAGCGGCACATCGTCCGTCCTGTCGACGAGACTCTGCAGCACACTGGATTCACTCACCGCAACCGCGTCTTCGAAAGCGAGGCCAAGAAGCGTCTGCCCCCGGTGATCAGTGACGCTCTCGCCCATGCCGGACTGCGGGCCGAGGACATCGACATCATCGTGCTGGTCTCCTGCACGGGGTTCATGATGCCCTCCCTCACGTCATGGATGATCAACGAGTTGGGGTTCCGCACCGACACCGTGCAGCTGCCCGTCGCGCAGCTCGGCTGTGCCGCGGGAACCGCGGCGATCAATCGCGCGAGCGACTACTGCGTGGCCCACCCGGGCGCCAACGCCCTGATCGTCTCCTGCGAGTTCTGTTCCCTGTGCTACCAGCCCGACGACCACGACGTCAGCAGCCTGTTGTCCAACGGACTGTTCGGCGACGCCGTCGCCGCCGCCGTGGTACGCGGTGACGGTGAAGGCACGGGGGTACGGCTGCACGCGCAGACTTCTCACGTGTTGCCCGGTACCAGCGCCTGGATCGCCTACGAGGTCAAGGACACCGGCTTCCACTTCCGCCTCGACAAGGGCGTCCCAGGGACCATGCAGCAGATGATTCCTCGGCTGAACGCCTTCATCGAGAAGAACGGCCTGCGGCTGCCAGGGCTGGACTTCTACGTCGTGCACACAGGCGGCCCCCGCGTTCTGGATGCGATGCGCACCCACGGCGGCGTTCCCGACGCCGGACTCGCCGACAGCCGGCACACCCTCTCCCATCACGGCAACGTGGCCTCGGCGGCCGTCTTCGACGTCCTGCGCCGTACCGCCGAGAGCCGGCCCCGCGACGGCGCCGGCGGCGTGATCGCCGGCTTCGGTCCCGGCGTCACCATGGAACTGGCTCTGGGCACCTGGCAGACAGGCACCGTCCCGCAGGTCCCGCTGCCCGCGGCGGCGGGGGGCGAGGCGTGATGGGCTTCGGCAGAACCTTCGAGGAGTTCGAGGTGGGCTCCGTCTACCGGCACTGGCCGGGAAAGACCGTCACCGAGTACGACCACCACCTGTTCTCCCTCCTGACCATGGTCCGCCACCCGCTCCACCTGGACGCCCACTACGCGAGCACCGCCACCCGCCACAAGCAGCCCCTCGTCATCGGGAGCTACATCTTCTCGCTGCTTCTGGGGCTGTCAGAGGCGGATGTCGCAGGAAAAGCCATCACCCACCACGGTTTCGAGAAGATCGACCACCACAGTCCCCTCATGCACGGGGACACCCTGTACGCCGAAAGTGAAGTACTCGCCAAGAGCGTCGTCCCGGACCGGCCCGAGCGCGGGCTGGTCACCGTGGAGACCCGGGGCCGCAACCAGCACGACACGCTCATCATGACCTTCAGCCGCAACCTTGTCGTCCCCAGGACAACAGGCGGATGACGGACAGTGGCCGCCCCACCGCGTGCCGGTGGCAGCAGCGGCGCTCGGTATTCGCGCCGCAACGTGCCGGCGCTCATCCGCGTCCGGCGTCGGGTCGGTGACGTGCGGTTCGCCCGCGACGGTCGCGAACACGACCAGGTCGCTGGAACGGATCAGCTCCTCGGGGGTCGTTCCCCACGTGCGGGACCGCATCGGCCGGGGGATGGCAGGGCGCGCCGCCGGCTGCGGGCGGACGGCAAGGGCCCGACGCCCTCCCGGTTCGCGGGCTGACGGTGAGGCCGACGTGCCTGCCCGCTACGGGATGTGAGTGCCTGTGGCCGCACGGTAGGACAGGCCGGCCTGGGGCCGGCCCGCCCGCCCACGTCGGCCACGTCATCCGGCGCCTTGCGCCTACGCGTGCGCGACGGCCGCCGGGTCGACCCCCAGCTGCCGGAAGATGTCACCCATGTCCAGCTGGTCCCAGTGCTCGGCGAGCAGGCCGTCCTCCACCCTCCAGATGTCGATGGACTGGAAGCTCACCGTGCGCCCGGTCGCCGGGACGCCGAGGAACGTGCCCTGGTGGGTCGCGGTGTACTCGAAGCGGCCGGCCACCCTGTCCCCTTCCGCGACGATGTCGTGCGCCACGGCCTTGATGTCGGGGAAGGCGGCGAACACCGCGACCCAGAAGGCCTGGTTGGCCTCGATGCCGTCGGCCACCACCGGGTTGTGGTCGATGTGGCCGGGCGCCGTGTGCTCCGGCATGGTGCTGACGTCATGGCTGTTGATCATGTCCACGAAGTGCTGGACCAGAGCGTGGTGGTTCTTCGGCATGGTGGTCTCTTTCGGCTGGGTCGGAGAAGAACGGTCGGTCAGAGCATCGCCACCTGCGGTCGAGCCGCCCTGGAGCTGGGAACAACCCCGTTCCACGAGCCCGGTGGCCGCCGCGGAGGGACCGCGCCCGCGGCCTCGGCCACGCCGGTTCCCGCGGTGGCGCCGGGCCGGGGCCCGGCGTCCCGTACGCACCGCGCCCCGCGCTCGAGGGCGAGCTCGGGGCGCGGTGCGTACCGGGGCCGGTCAGCGGACGAACTCGGGGAACCGCGCGACCGTCTCGGCCGGCTCGGGCATGGCCGCCATCTCGCGGGCGACACGTCGGGCGGCCTCCTGGTGGGCGCCGTCGCCCAGCAGGGCGCGCATCTCTGCCTCCACCGCCTCGGCGGACACCTCCGGGGCCGGCAGCACCCGGCCCGCCCCGGTGGCCCGCACCGCGGCCGCGTTGTCGGGGCCGTCGTCCCCGGGCTGCGGCAGGATCAGCGCGGGCAGCCCCGCGGCCAGCACGGCCAGCGTGGTGCCCGCGCCGCCGTGGTGGACGACGGCGGTGGCGTGCCGCAGCGCCTCGGCCTGCGGCACCCAGGGGAGCACGACGACCCGGTCCGGCAGTTCGCCCAGCGCGGCCGGATCGACCACGGGGGACGCGACCAGGACGCGCACGTCGAGCGGCAGCAGCCCGTCGATCGCGGTGCGCAGCAACTCCGCGGAGCCGAGCACGGTGCCGAGGCTGAGATAGACCAGCGGGCCCTCGCCCTCCGTGACACGCGCGGGCAGTTCGCCCGGCTCGGCGAAGGGGACGGACCGCTGCGGGATCCGCTGGACGTCCGAGGCCAGGAAGTCCTGGTTCTGCACAGCGGGCGGGCAGATGTCGAGGTACGGGTTGCCCAGGGTGCGGCTCTGGCCGATCTTGCCGGCCACCCCCAGGTCGCTCGCCGTGGCGTACAGCTCCTGCTGGACCAGCGGATCCATGGTGTCGTCGTAGGAGACCCGGCCGATGCCGTGGCAGACGGCGGGCACGCCCGCCGCGACGGCCGCGAAGGCCGCGCCCGGGTTGAGGATCTCGTACACGACCAGGTCGGGCCGGACGGAGTCGAGGACGGGGGCGAGGTCCGCGGCCACACTGCGCGGCAGCACCGAGCCGAACGCCTTCACGGCCAGGCCCGCCAGTACCTCGGGCGGCACGTCACTGGCCTGTACGGCACCGCCGTTGGCATCCAGGAAGGCCTGGCCGCCGGCCGCCTCGATGAACGCCTCGGGGACGGTGAGCCCCGCGGTGAGCGGCCGCAGGCCCGCCTTCTCCAGGATCGGGTGGAACGGCTCACTGGTGGCGAACCAGACCTCGTGCCCGGCCTCCTGGGCCGCCTGGGCGAGCGGCACCAGGGGGAATATGTGTCCGTAGTTTCCGAGGCTTGCGAAGAGAACCTTCATGTCGCGGCGGCCTTTCTGCCGGTGGCGTGATGAGGAGGACGTGATCAGTGATGACGGAAGAAGTGATCCGTGATGACGGGTGACGGAGGGGATGATGACGGACGGCGGGTGGCGTGAACGCGGATGGCTTGACGGAGGTGACTCGATGACAGGTGACTTGATGACAGGTCACAGGTCACCTGATGACGGACGGCGGGTGACGCGGCGACGGGACCGCCGCGCCCCGCACGGCGGCGTCGCGTGGAGACCACGGTCCGGCCGGTGAGGTGTCAGCGGCCGGCCACGGGGGCCGGTTCGGCCGCCTCCCGGGCCGGTTCGGCACGCTCCGCTCCGGCACCGGGCCGCCCCTGCGCGCCGGCGGGCCGGGTGGCGAAGAGCATCACGACCGCGCCCAGTGCCATGGCCGCCGCACCGACCCACAGGGCGGGTACGAAGCCGTCGACGAAGTCCTGGCCCGAGGCGTAGCCGCCGTTGTGGCTGAAGACGCCGGCGAGCAGCGCCACGCCGAGCGCCGCGCCCAGTTCCTGGGTGGCCGAGGTCGAGCCGGAGGCGATGCCCTGCTCGGATTCGGCGACGGAACTCATCGTCAGGTTGAGGAGCGGGGCGAAGAAGCAGGCGACGCCCACGCCGCCCAGGACGAAGCCGGGCAGTTGCGCGGCGTAGGACACGTCCGGGCTCATCACCAGCGCCCAGTAGGCGAACCCGGCGGCCATCAGCGCGAGTCCGAAGACCACCACGGGCCGTCCGCCGATCCGGTCCGACAGGATGCCCGCGACGGGTGCCACCAGGAGCGGCATCGCCGTCCACGCCAGCATCCGCACGCCCGCCCCGGCCGGTGACAGGTGCTGGATGGTCTGCATGAACTGCGTGATGAGGAAGACCACGCCGTACATCCCGACGGACATCAGCAGGCCGCCGGCGTTGACGGCGCTGAAGGCCCGGTTGCGGAACATGTCCATGGGCAGCATCGGCGCGCTGCTGCGCCGCTCCCACAGGACGAACAGGGCCACCACCACGACGCCGGCCAGCAGCGGGCCCACGGCCTGCCAGGCGCCCCAGCCACCCTGGCCGCCCGCCCGGATCAGGCCGTAGACGAGGCCGAGGATGCCGATGCTGACCAGGAACGTGCCCGGCACGTCCAGGCGGCTGTTCGCGCCGCGGCTCTCGGCCAGACCTCGCCAGGCGGCCGGGGCGAGCAGCAGGCCCACCGGCACGTTGATCCAGAAGACCCACTGCCAGGACATGTGTTCCACCACGACGCCGCCCACCAGCGGGCCGCCCGCGATGGCCAGCCCGTTGAGCGCCCCGTAGACACCGAGGGCGGCACCCCGTTTCGCGGCGGGCACCGCGTGGGTGAGCAGGGTGAGGGAGAGCGGCATGATGATCGCCGCGCCGGCGCCCTGGACCGCGCGGGCGGCGATCAGTTCGCCGATGCCGGGTGCCAGGGCGGCCGCGGCGGACGCCGCCGTGAACAGCAGCAGACCGGCGGTGAACACCCGGCGGCGGCCGAACCGGTCGCCGAGGGCGGCGCCGAACATCATCAGCACGGCGAACGAGAGCGTGTAGGCGTTCACCGTCCATTCCAGGTCCTGCAGGCTGCCACCGAGCTTCTCCCTGATGGTGGGCAGCGCGGTGACGACCACCAGGTTGTCGAGCCCTGCCATGAAAGCGGTCAGGCCCGTGATCAGCGTGGTGGTGCCCGGCGACTTCCCCGCCTCGGCCGCACCGCCGCCGACGGCGGCTTTGTCAGTACTCATTCAGGGATTTCCTTCCCGACTTCACCATGGAGGGGCGGCGGTGCCCGTCGCGCGGTCGCTGGCGAGGCGCCGGTCCGCCGAGGACCGGCGCAAGACGTCGCGCCGAGACTAGGCAGCCGGTCTCAAGCACCGGTCGAGCCGTGGTCCGCGCCGCCCGTGCCGGGGCCGCCTCCAGCGCTTCTCCGCCCGCACCCGATCGGACGGCAGCAGCATCGGGGCCGGCGGGACCTGGGCAGGCCGTGGGGCCCGCACCGCTCAAGGCGCCCCCGCGCACCGGCCGCACCGCAACCATCCGCCCGCCCTGGGAGGCACCCGCATGACAACGGAACCGACCGACCGGCCCCTGGTGGCCGTGCTCGGCGCCACCGGCTTCGTGGGCTCGGCCGTGCTCGCCGCGCTGGCCGGCCGCGACCTGCGCCTGCGCGCGGTGGCCCGGCGCCCCGCCGCCGTGCCGGACGACGCCCGCGCGCAGGTCGAGGTGGTCACCGCCGACCTCACCGACCCGGACGCCCTGGCCGCCTCCGTCAAGGACGCGGACGTGGTGATCCACCTGCTGCTGTGCGAGGGCGGCTGGCGGGCCTCGGCCGAACCGGGCGGCGAGCGGGTCAACGTCGGGGTGATGCGCGACCTGCTGGACGTGGTGGCGAACCCCGGCCGGCCACCGCTGGTGGTCTACGCGGGCACCACCGGACAGGTCGGCGCCCCGCCGCGGGAGCCGCTCGACGGCAGCGAGCCGGACCGGCCGCTGACGGTGTACGACGAGCAGAAGCTGACCGCGGAACGGCTGCTGCTCGCGGCGAGCGAGGCCGGCCTGGTCCGCGGAGTCAGCCTCAGACTGCCCACGGTGTACGGCGAGGGCACCGTGCCGGGCACCGCGGACCGCGGGGTGGTCGCCGCGATGGCCCGCCGGGCGCTGGCCGGCGAGGAGATCACCCTGTGGCACGACGGCACCGTCCGCCGCGACCTGGTCCACATCGCCGACGTCGCCGCCGCGTTCGCCGCCACCCTGGACCACCCCGCCGAGCTGGCCGGCCGCGCCTGGCTGGTGGGCACCGGACGCGGCGACGCGCTCGGTGACGTCTTCCGCGCGGTGGCCCGGCACGCGGCGGCCCGCACGGGCTCCCCCGCCGTCCCGGTCGTCTCGGTGCAGCCGCCCGCGCACGCCCCGGAGACCGACTTCCTGAGCGTGACCGTCGATTCCACCCCGTTCCGCTCGGTGACCGGCTGGCGTCCGCTGGTCGGTCTGGACGAGGGCCTGGAACGCACGGTGGCCGCCCTGGGAGACGCCGTACCGCACGCCCGCCGCTGAACTCCCCGCGCCCGCAGGACCAGAACGACGACAGGAGAAGGAACGCGCATGACCACCTATGTATGGGACTACCTGCCCGAGTACCACAGCGAGCGCGAGGACATCCTCGAGGCCGTCGAGAAGGTCTTCTCGTCCGGCACGCTGGTGCTGGGCGACAGTGTCAAGGGTTTCGAGGAGGAGTTCGCCGCGTACCACGGCGCGGAGCACTGCGTCAGTGTCGACAACGGGACCAACGCGCTCAAGCTCGCCCTCCAGGCCCTCGGGGTCGGCCCGGGCGACGAGGTGATCACGGTGTCCAACACCGCGGCCCCCACCGTCGTCGCGATCGACGGCACCGGTGCCACACCCGTCTTCGTCGACGTCAACGAGGACGACTTCCTGATGGACGTCGGCCAGGTCGAGGCGGCGATCACGGAGCGCACCAAGGCGCTGCTCCCGGTCCACCTCTACGGCCAGTGCGTGGACCTGGACCCGCTGAAGGCCCTGGCCGACCGGTACGGTCTGGCGCTCCTGGAGGACTGCGCGCAGGCGCACGGCGCCACCCGGCGGGGCAGGCTCGCGGGGACCACCGGCGACGCCGCCGCCTTCTCCTTCTACCCGACGAAGGTGCTCGGCGCGTACGGCGACGGCGGAGCCGTGCTCACCTCACGTCCCGACGTGGAGGCCGAGCTGCGCAAGCTGCGCTACTACGGCATGGAGAAGGTCTACTACACGGTCCAGACACCGGCCCACAACAGCCGCCTGGACGAGGTGCAGGCCGAGATCCTGCGCCGCAAGCTGACCCGGCTCGACGCCTACGTGGCCGGCCGCCAGGAGGTCGCCCGCCGCTACCAGGAGGCCCTGGGCGGCACCGAGCTGATCCTGCCGAAGGTCAACGAGGGCAACACGCACGTCTACTACGTCTACGTGGTCCGCCACCCCGAGCGCGACCGGATCATCGAGGCGCTCAAGGCGTACGACATCAACCTCAACATCAGCTACCCGTGGCCGGTGCACACCATGACCGGCTTCGCCCATCTCGGATACCGGAAGGGGTCGTTGCCGGTGACGGAGAAGCTGGCGGGCGAGATCTTCTCGCTGCCGATGTACCCGTCGCTGCCGGCCGGCCTGCAGGACAAGGTCATCGCCGCCCTGAAGGAGGTGCTGTGATGAAGGTCCGCGAACTGGCCGTCGCCGGAGCCCTGGAGTTCACCCCCACCGTCTTCCCCGACGAGCGCGGGCTGTTCCTCTCCCCGTTCCAGGGACCGGCCTGGGCCGAGGCCACCGGGAACACGCACTTCCCGGTGACCCAGACCAACCACAGCCGGTCCAGGCGCGGTGTGGTGCGCGGCGTGCACTACACGCTGACCCCGCCCGGCTGCGCCAAGTACGTCTACTGCCCCAAGGGTTCGGCCCTGGACATCGTGGTGGACATCCGGGTCGGCTCGCCCACCTTCGGGAAGTGGGACGTGGTGCTGATGGACCAGAACGACTTCCGGGCCACGTACTTCCCGGTCGGTCTGGGCCACGCGTTCATCGCGCTGGAGGACGACACGGTGATGTCGTACATGGTCACCGCAAGCTATGTGCCCGAGCACGAGCTGGCGATCTCGGTCACCGACCCGGCGCTGGGTCTGCCGATCCCCGAGGACATCACGCCGGTGTACTCCGAGCGGGACACGGTGGCGCCCACGCTGGCCCAGGCCGCGGAGCAGGGCCTGCTGCCGCGGTACGAGGTGAGCACCCGGCTCGAACGGCAGTGGAGGGAGGCCTGAGATGAAGGGCATCATCCTCGCCGGGGGCAGCGGCACCCGGCTGCGCCCGCTGACCGGTGCGCTGTCCAAACAGATCCTGCCGGTCTACGACAAGCCCATGATCTACTACCCGCTCTCCGTGCTGATGCTGGCCGGTGTCCGGGACATCCTGCTGATCTCGTCCAAGGACCATTCGGACAGCTTCCGCACCCTGCTCGGGGACGGCTCCCGGCTCGGCCTGAACATCTCCTACGCCGAGCAGGACCAGCCCCGCGGCATCGCCGAAGCGCTGCTCATCGGCGCCGACTTCATCGACGGCGACCAGGTCGCGCTGGTGCTCGGCGACAACATCTTCCACGGGCCGCGCTTCTCGGAGATCCTCGGCGACGCGGTGCGCCGGCTCGACGGCGCGGCGCTGTTCGGCTACCGGGTGCGTGACCCGCACCGCTACGGGATCGGGGAGATCGACGAGCAGGGCCGGCTGCTGTCGCTGGAGGAGAAGCCCCGCCACCCGCGCTCCAACCTCGCGGTGACCGGGCTGTACCTGTACGACAACGACGTGGTCGGCATCGCCAAGAACCTCTCCCCCTCGGCACGGGGCGAGCTGGAGATCACCGACGTCAACCTGGCCTACCTGGCGCAGGGCCGGGCCCAGCTCACCCCGCTCGGCCGCGGCTTCGCCTGGCTGGACATGGGCACCCACGACTCGCTGCTGCAGGCGGCGCAGTACGTCCAGCTGGTCGAGCAGCGGCAGGGCGAGTTCATCGCCTGCCTGGAGGAACTGGCGCTCAACCTCGGCTTCATCACCCCCGAGCAGTGCCTGCGCCTGGGCGAGGAGATGCGGGGTACGGACTACGGCGCCTACGTCACTGAGGTGGCCTCCCGCCGCATTCCGCGCCCGGCCGTCCGCGCCGCCTGACACGAGTCCCCCGCCGACCGAGGAGCCCGCCCCATGCACCCGATCCGACCGGCCGCACCGGCCACCACCCGCATCCTGGTGACCGGCGGGGCCGGCTTCATCGGTTCCCACTACGTCCGTACGCTGCTGGGGCCCGAGGGCCCCGGCGACGTCTCGGTCACCGTCCTGGACAAGCTGACGTACGCGGGCAATCCGGCCAACCTCGACGAGGTACGCGCACACCCGCGGTTCTCCTTCGTGGAGGGGGACATCTGCTCGCCCGAGCTGGTCGGGAAGCTGATGGCCGAGCACGACCAGGTGGTGCACTTCGCCGCCGAGTCGCACGTCGACCGGTCGATCGACGGCGGCGCCGAGTTCGTGCGCACCAACGTGGTCGGCACGCACACCCTCGTCGACGCGGCGCACCGGGCCGGCGTCGAGGTCTTCGTGCACATCTCCACCGACGAGGTGTACGGCTCGATCGACGAGGGTTCCTGGCCCGAGAGCCACCCGCTGCGGCCGAACTCGCCGTACTCCTCGGCGAAGGCCTCCAGCGACCTGATCGCGCTGTCGTACCACCGCACCCACGGTCTCGACGTGCGGGTGACCCGCTGTTCCAACAACTACGGCCACCACCAGTTCCCCGAGAAGGTCGTGCCGCTGTTCGTGACCAGCCTGCTCGACGGCAGGAAGGTCCCGCTGTACGGCGACGGCGGCAACGTCCGCGACTGGCTGCACATCGACGACCACGTGCAGGGCATCGAACTGGTCCGCACCCGGGGCCGCGCGGGCGAGGTCTACAACATCGGCGGCGGCACCGAACTCTCCAACCGGGAGCTGACCGAAGCGCTGCTCGCGGCGTGCGGCGCCACCTGGGAGGGCAGCGTCGAACACGTCGAGGACCGCAAGGGACACGACCGCCGCTACTCGGTCGACTGCACGAAGATCCGCGAGGAGCTGGGCTACGCACCCCGCAGGAGCTTCGAGGAGGGACTGGCCGAAACTGTGCGCTGGTACCGGGAGAACCGGAGCTGGTGGGAACCGCTGAGGCAGCGGTTGATGGAGGTGGAGCCTCCACTTGAATGAGAACTTCACCCGTCGCCGATGATCCGGACACTGTCCGTCAGCCGCCGGCTCCGCGAAGAATCCCGGCCATTGGAACACCAGCCGACCACGTCAGTCAGGATCTTCTCCGATGAGCCACGCCAGCATCACGTCCGACGATCTCGTCTCGCCTCGCTCGACGCGCGTCACCGGAACGGCTACCGCCCGCCCGCTCCTGGTGGTCGAGACCCTCGACCATTCCGCCGGTTCCACCGTGCAGTTCACCTACACCTACGCGGGCGGCGCCGCACCCCGGCTCACGTTCCGCACCCCGGCCGCCGCGGCCGACCACGTCCAGTTCACGTTCTGCGCCCAGCCCGACCCGGTCGACCACGCCCAGTTCACGTTCTGCGCCCAGCCCGACCCGTCCGACGACCCGATGTTCACGTTCTGCGCCCACACCGCGTCCGCCGACGCCTCCGGTGCGTGGACCGCGGATCCCGTGGCCGTCGAGGAGGACGCGGTCGCCGGGGCGTGGATATGACTTCCGGATCGCCGCACTCCTGGAGATCCGGGCCGGCCGCCCTACAGGACGGCTCCACTCTCGTGGGCTTCAGGCACCACCTACGTCCCGCGAACGTCCCCGGCGAGGCGACCTACCTGGTCTCCCGCCGGGGCGTCACCGCCCTGCGCGGCGCCCTCGCCGAGGTGCTCGGCCCGCTGCTCGACGGCACCCGGTCACTCGCCGAGATCCTGCGCGCCGCCGCACCCGCGCTGACCGCCGAGGAGACCCAGGGCGGTCTGCACCTGCTCAGTGAGGCGGGACTGCTCCGCTTCGAGCAGCCGGCCCCGGCCGCGACGGACACCGACCCGGTCGCCGAGGCGTACTGGGACCTGGCCGGCCTGGACGGCGCCCGGGCGGCGGCGGGCCTCGCCGGCGCCCGGCTCCGCGTCCTGCCGCTCGCCGGTGTGGACGCGGGACCGGTGCTCGCCGCGGGCGCCGGGTCCGGCGTCACCGTGACCGAGGCGGACGCGGACCTCACGCTGGTCCTGTGCGACGACTACCTCTCCCCGGAGCTGAAGCGGGTCGACGTCGAGCACCGGGCGGCGGGCAGACCGTGGCTGCTCGCCCGGCTGTGCGGCTACGAGCCGTGGATCGGCCCGTTCTTCCAGCCGGACGAGGGGCCCTGCTGGTCGTGTCTGGCCGCCCGGCTGGCACAGCACCGCGGGTACGAGGCACCGCTCCAGCAGGCGCTGGGGCTCGACCGTCCGCTGGGCCGGCCGGCCGCCTCACTGCCGGCGGGCCGCGCCCTGGCCGCGCAGAGCGTGGTCCTGGAGGCCGCCAAGTGGCTGGCCGGGCTGCGCTACGCCGACCAGGGCTCCGTCCGTACGGTCGACACCCTCCGGCTGGAGACCAGGGTCCACGCGGTCTCCCGTGTCCCCCAGTGCGCCTCCTGCGGGGACCCCGGACTGACGGCGCGGCGTGTGTCCGCACCGTTCGTCCCGGTGTCGCGGCCCAAGGCGGGCCAGGGCGGCAGCGGTCACCGGGCCCTCAGTCCCGACCAGCTGCTGAAGCGCTACGGGCACCTGGTGAGCCCGGTCACCGGCATCGTCCCGATGCTCGAACCCTCGCCGGGCGCACCCGAGTTCGCCACCACATATGTGTCGGGGCGCAACCTCGCGATGCGGGACAACGGTCTGGCCGGGCTGCGCTCGCTCAGCGGCGGCAAGGGCCTGACCGACGCCGAGGCCCGCACGAGTGCGCTGTGCGAGGCGGTGGAGCGCTACAGCGGCACACGGCACGGCGACGAGCCGGTCGTGGTGGACACCCTGCGCGCGCTCGGCGACGAGGCCATCCACCCCAACTCCTGCCAGTTGTACGCGGAGCGGCAGTTCCGCGAGCGGGACCGCTGGAACCGCTCGGGCTCTCCCTTCCACCACGTGCCCGAGCCCTTCGACGACGACCGGCCGGTGGAGTGGGCCCCCGTGTGGTCCCTGACCGAGCGGCGCAGGCGGCTGCTGCCCACGTCGATGCTCTACTTCCCCGCCGGCGCCCCGGCTCCGCACGGGCCCTTGGCCGACTCCAACGGCAACGCGGCGGGCAGCAGCCCGGAGGACGCCCTGCTGCAGGGTTTCCTGGAGCTGGTGGAGCGGGACGCGGTGGCCCTGTGGTGGTACAACCGCACCCGGCAGCCGGCGGTCGACCTGGACGCGTTCGACGAGCCGTACATCGGGCGGCTGCGCGAGGGGTACCGGAAGCTGGGCCGCAAGGTGTGGGCGCTGGACCTCACCTCCGATTTCGGCATCCCCGCGATGGTGGCCCTCTCCCGGCGCACCGACGGGCCCACCGAGGACATCGTCTTCGGTTTCGGCGCCCACTTCGATCCAGCCATCGCGCTGCGCAGGGCGCTCACCGAGATGGGGCAACTGCTGCCCGCCGTGGGCGCGTGCCGCCCCGGCGAGGGGTACCGCATCAAGGACCCCCTGCCGGTCCGCTGGTGGCGCGAGGCGACGCTCGCCAACCAGCCGTACCTGGCGCCGGATCCGGCCACCCGGCCGCGCACTCCCGGCCACTGGGCCTACGCGGCGCGCACCGATCTGCTCGACGACGTCCGGGCCGTCACCGACCTCGTCCGCGCCAAAGGCCTGGACCTGCTCGTCCTGGACCAGACCCGGCCGGACATCGGAATGCCGGTGGTCAAGGTCGTGGTGCCGGGGCTCCGGCACTTCTGGGCCCGGTACGCGCCGGGCAGACTCTTCGACGTACCGGTCGCGCTCGGACGCCTCGCCGGCCCTACACCGTACGAGCAGCTCAATCCGATCCCGCTCTTCGTTTGACCGAATACTTTCGGACAGGGGAACGGAATCCGGGTAGAAAATTCGCCAGCCGTTGACCGTACTCTGCCTAGAATGACGCCGGTTCCATCTGAACCGGGATGGAGAGACGGGCGGGGGGCTCGGACGAGCGATGAACGGTAAGGACCCGAACGGACACGCAGCACATTCCGGCCAGACGTTCACAAGAACCGCCCGCGGCATTCTGCTGGCCGCGCTCGCATGCTATTTGGGCATCACCTTCCTCAACATCCTGTCCCAGCCGCTCGGTCCCTACAATCTGGCCCTCGCCGTCGCCTGCCTGATCCTCGTGTTCCTGCTCCAGCTCGTGCACTCGGCTCCCGGCGCCTCCGCGGCACGGCCGCGCAGCAAGTTCCTCACCCTGGCCGCGCAGGGTGCCCTCTCCTATCTGCCGCTGATCTGGTTCGGAGTGCCCTGGGGCGCGATGGCGGGGTTCTTCGCCGGATCCGTGCTGCTGCTCCTGCCGGCCAGGGCGGGCTGGACGCTGTACGGGCTGACGACGCTCAGCCTGCTCGTGCCCGGGTGCCTGCACCACCTCGCGGTCGTCGACATCGTGTACATGTGCCAGACCACCGCGCTCACCGGTCTCGTGGTGTACGGGCTGAGCCGGCTGACCGCCCTGGTGGACCAGTTGCACCGGGCCCGCACCGACCTCGCCCGGCTCGCCGTCAGCAACGAGCAGCTGCGGTTCTCCAGGGACCTGCACGACCTGCTCGGGTACAGCCTCTCCGCGATCACCCTCAAGAACGAGCTGATCCACCGCCTCATCCCGGCCGACCCGCTCAGGGCCCGCAAGGAGGTCGACGAGGTGCTCGGCATCTCCCGGCAGGCGCTGGCCGACGTGCGCCGGGTCGCCCGCGACTACCGGGAGATGTACCTCAACTCCGAACTCACTTCCGCCGAGTCGGTGCTGGCCGCCGCCAGGGTCTCGGTCACGGTCGACACCCATGACGCCATCGGGCGGCTGGGACCGGCCACGTCCACCGTGCTGGCCACGGTGCTGCGGGAGGGCGTCACCAACCTGCTGCGGCACTCCAAGGCCTCGTACTGCCGGATCTCCGCGCGGGTCGAGGACGGTCTGGTCCGTCTCACGATCGTCAACGACGGCCTGGTGACCGGTCACCAGACGCCCTCCTCGCCGGACAGCGGCAGCGGCCTGGGCAACCTCCAGCAGCGGCTGGAGGGCATCGGAGGGCGGCTGATCGTGCGGCGCCTGCACGACGGTTCGGGCGCGGACACCTTCCGGATCACCGCCGAGGCACCGCTCCAGGCGGCGCGCTCGGGCGACATGTGTCCGGGTCGGGGCGGGGCCGGCAAGGCGACGTACGGCAGGGCCGACAACATCGCGTGAGGAGTCTTGGCGTGATCTTTGCGTACTGACGGAAAAACGACGGCGGCTATACGCTTGAGTAGCATCCAGCGTACGCAGTCGGCGGGGGAACGGGGAAAAGCGACGATGATACGGATCCTGCTGGCCGAGGACATGCACATGGTCCGCGGCGCGCTGGTGGCTCTGCTCGATCTGGAGGAAGACCTGACGGTGGTCTCCGAGCTGGAACGCGGCGACGAGATCCTGAGCGCGGCGCGCGAACACCGGCCGGACGTGGCCATCATCGACATCGACCTGCCGGGCCTCGACGGCCTGAGCGCGGCCGAGCTGCTGCACGAGCGTCTCCCGGAGTGCCGGGCCTTGATCCTCACCAGTCTGGGCCGTCCCGGCACCCTGCGCCGGGCGATGTCCGCACACGTGGCGGGCTTCCTCCTCAAGGACGCCCCGCCCAGCGAACTCGCCCACGCCGTGCGCCGCGTCGCCGCCGGCCAGCGGGTGGTCGACCCGCAACTGGCCCTGGCCGCCTGGGGCGGCGCGGAGAGCCCGCTGACCACCCGCGAGACCGAGGTGCTGCAACTGGCCGCGCAGGGCACGGAACCGCAGGAGATCGCCGCACACCTGCGGCTCTCGGTGGGCACGGTGCGCAACTACCTCACCACCACCGTGACCAAGCTCAACGCGCGTAACCGGGTCGACGCGATCCGCATCGCCCGCGAGTCGGGCTGGCTGCTGTGACCGGCCCCGCCGCCTGCTCGCCCAGCGCGCGGCGGGGCGGTCAGGCCGCGGCCACCGTCAGCCCGGCCCCGGCCAGGTAGCCGAGGATCTCCAGGGTCAGTTCGGCGGGCAGCGGAAGCACCTCGACCATGGCCTCCGGTGTCATGGGCCAGGCCAGCAGCGACACCACCCACATCGCCTCCGGGCGGTGGATCTCCACCCGGTGCCCCAGGGTGTGGCACTGCACCAGGAAGGTGTTGCCCCGCACGGTGATGGTCGCGGTGGGCCGCAGCCGCACCCGGCGCCACGCCGGCAGCCGGACGGTGGCGAAGCGGGCGCTGCGGCCCACCGGTACCACGGAGAGCACCGGCCCCCTCAGATCGTCCAGGGACAGCGTCCTGATCACCATGGGGGAGATCCCGCGGAGCACCGACAGGACCACCGTGAACGTCTCGTGCCCGGGTGCCGTGCGGCCCTCCGGCGGCGGCAGGTTGGCGAGCAGTACGGGACCGAGTTCCATCCGGCGCAGCGCCTCGGCCACCGCGGGCCCCGGGTCCTCGACCCGCTCGGTGCCCTGCGGGCCGCTGAGCACCAGCGCCCGCCCTTCCTCGTCCCAGCCGACCACCGTGTCCTCGCGCAGGGACCACAGGTGGTGGATGCGCAGGGGGGCGTCTTCCGCGTGGGGAGTCACGGTCAACCACCTCCTCGGAGCGGCGGGACCGGCAAAGGTGCGGCTCCGTCCACCGGCCCGCTCGCGTCCTTGAGTATGGAACCGCGTACGGCGCCCTGGGCAGCGAACAGATCACACCGAAGGCATGAGGAAATCACGGGTCCCTCACCGCACCCGCCCGGCAGGTGCTCCGGCGGCGCGATCCAGTCCTTCTTGAGGCCGCTCTGGCCCAATGGTCGGCGTCCGGACACTCGTGGCGCCCGTCACGGACCGTGCCGGCCAACCCGTCAGGAGGGGGAACCATGTCAGGGCTCCAGTTCACCGAGGACGACCTCAAACGCATCCTGTACGCCGCGGCCGGCACCGAGGAGGAAGGCGTCGCCGACGGTGACTTCGCGGACACCGAATTCCAGCTGCTCGGCTACGAGTCGCTCGCGCTCCTGGAGACCTGCGGCCGCATCGAGCGCGAGTACGGCGTCGCGCTCGCCGACCACACCCTGGCCGACGCGGTCACCCCGCGCCTGCTGGTCGAGGCCGTGAACCGGTACCTCGGCGAGCAGACCGTGGCCGCCACCCGCTGACGGACGCCCGAGGAGGCGAGCATGACACAGCACACGACACAGGAGAGCCGGACCGCGCTGGTCACCGGCGCGACGAGCGGCATCGGACTCGCCGTCGCGCGGCTGCTGGCGACCCAGGGGCACCGGGTGTACATCGGTGCGCGCGACGCCGGGAACGTGGCCGCGACGGTCAAGGAACTCCAGCAGCAGGGCCTGGACGTGGACGGCTCGACGCTCGACGTGCGGTCCGCGGACAGCGTGGGAGCGTTCGTGCGGGCGGCCGTCGACCGGTTCGGCGCCGTGGACGTCCTGGTCAACAACGCCGGCCGGTCCGGCGGCGGCGTCACCGCCGACCTGACCGACGAGCTCTGGGAGGACGTGATCGACACCAATCTGAACAGCGTCTTCCGTATGACCCGTGAGGTGCTGAACACCGGCGGCATGCGGACCAGGCCGCGCGGGCGGATCATCAACATCGCCTCCACGGCGGGCAAGCAGGGCGTGGTGCTCGGCGCCCCGTACTCCGCCTCCAAGCACGGCGTGGTCGGTTTCACCAAGGCGCTCGGCAACGAGCTGGCGCCGACCGGCATCACCGTGAACGCGGTCTGCCCCGGCTATGTCGAGACCCCGATGGCCCAGCGGGTGCGGGCCGGGTACGCGGCGGCGTACGACACCACCGAGGACAAGATCCTGGAGAAGTTCCAGGCGAAGATCCCGCTCGGCCGCTACTCCACCCCCGAGGAGGTCGCGGGCCTGGTCGGCTACCTCGCCTCCGACACCGCCGCCTCCATCACCGCGCAGGCCCTCAACGTCTGCGGCGGCCTCGGCAACTTCTGACCCGCACCCCCCCCCGACAGGAGAGACGACGATGACCATCCGTGAAGTGGCGCACGAGATCACGGTCTCGGCGCCGGCCGATGTGGTCTACCGGCTGCTCGCCGAGGTGGAGAACTGGCCCCGGATCTTCCCGCCCACCATCCACGTCGACCACGTCGAACGCGGCGAGGGCGAGGAGCGGATCCGGATCTGGGCCACCGCCAACGGCGAGGCGAAGAACTGGACCTCGCACCGCACCCTGGACCCCGCGGCCCGCCGCATCACCTTCCGCCAGGAGGTCACCGCGCCTCCGGTCGCCGCCATGGGCGGCACCTGGATCATCGAGGCGCTGTCCGCGACCCGGTCCCGCGTCCGGCTGCTGCACGACTACCGGGCGGTCGACGACGACCCGGACGGCCTGCGGTGGATCGACGAGGCGGTCGACCGCAACTCCCGCTCCGAGCTGGCCGCGCTCAAGGAGAACGTCGAACTGGCCTGCTCGACGCAGGACGTGACGTTCTCCTTCGAGGACTCCGTACTCGTCCAGGGCGCCGCCAAGGACGTCTACGACTTCGTGAACGAGGCGCACCTGTGGAGCGAGCGGCTGCCGCACGTGGCGAGCGTCCGGCTCGAGGAGGACACGCCGGGCCTGCAGACCCTGGAGATGGACACCAGGGCCAAGGACGGCTCGACGCACACCACCAAGTCGTACCGGGTGACCTTCCCGCCGGAGAAGATCGCCTACAAGCAGGTCACCCTGCCGGCGCTGATGACCCTGCACACCGGTGTCTGGACGTTCACCGAGACGCCGGAGGGGGTACGGGCCGCCTCGCAGCACACCGTCACCCTCAACACGGCCAACATCGAGCGGGTCCTCGGCCCCGACGCCACCGTCGCGGGCGCACGCTCCTACGTGCACGAGGCGCTCAGCACCAACAGCCTGGCCACGCTGGGCCACGCCAAGGCCCACGCGGAGGCCAGGCGCTGACGGCCGCGCCCCCGGCCCGCCCGCCCGCAGGCGGCGCGGGCCGTCGCCGTGCGCGCGGCGGACACCGGCTCCGGCCGCCCCGCCCTTTCGCCCGGCGCGCCGGGAAGGCCGCGGCGCCGCCCTCGTCCCGGGGCGGCGCGAGCCTGGGCTGGGTCGGCCCTCCAGCACGGTTTGAGTCACCCAGTGCACCGTCGAGTTGCTTGCGGGATCCGCCGGGGCACACCCAGGACTCCGCGCCCGCACGCCCATCCCGGCACAACGGAGGAGTCACATGGAACGACGCGTAGTCATCACCGGGATCGGGGTGATCGCGCCGGGCGGCATCGGGCTGAAGGAATTCTGGTCACTGCTGACGTCCGGCCGCACCGCCACCCGGTCGATCACCCGATTCGACACGTCCCAGTTCCGCTCGCGGATCGCCGCGGAAGCCGACTTCGACCCCGAGCAGTCCGGCCTGTCGCCCCAGGAGACGAGCCGGATGGACCGCGCGGCGCAGTTCGCGGTCGTGTGCGCCCGGGAGGCCATGGCCGACAGCGGCCTGGACTTCGCGGGACTCGACCCGCACCGCGTCGGCGTCACCGTCGGCAGCGCGGTGGGGGCCACGACGTCCCTGGACACCGAGTACAACGTGGTCAGCGACGGCGGCCGCAAGTGGCTGGTCGACCACCAGTACACGAGCAGGCACCTCTTCGATCACTTCGTGCCGAGCTCGTTCGCCTCGGAGGTGGCCTGGGCCGTGGGCGCCCAGGGCCCGGCCGCCGTGGTCTCCACCGGCTGCACCTCGGGACTGGACGCCGTCGGGCACGCCGCCGAGCTGATCCGCGAGGGCTCGGCCGACATCATGGTCGCCGGAGCCACCGAGGCACCCATCTCCCCCATCACCGTGGCCTGCTTCGACGCCATCAAGGCGACGTCGCCGCGCAACGACGACCCCGAGCACGCCTCGCGCCCCTTCGACGCCTCCCGCAACGGCTTCGTGCTCGGCGAGGGTGCCGCCGTGTTCGTCCTGGAGGAACTGGGCCGGGCCAGGGCCCGCGACGCCCGTCTGTACGCCGAGATCTCCGGCTTCGCCTCGCGCTGCAACGCCTACCACATGACGGGCCTGCGGCCGGACGGCAAGGAGATGGCGGAGGCCATCCGCGTAGCCCTGGACCAGGCCCGCCTCGATCCGACGGCCATCGACTACGTCAACGCGCACGGCTCGGGGACCAAGCAGAACGACCGCCACGAGACCGCCGCGTTCAAGAAGAGCCTGGGCGCGCACGCCTACGAGACCCCGGTCAGCTCCATCAAGTCGATGATCGGCCACTCGCTGGGGGCCATCGGCTCGCTGGAGATCGCCGCGAGCACCCTCGCCATCGAGCACGGCGTGATCCCGCCCACGGCCAACCTGCACGAGCCCGACCCCGAGTGCGACCTGGACTACACGCCCCTGACGGCACGCGAACAGAACACCGAACGGGTCCTCACCGTCGGGAGCGGCTTCGGCGGCTTCCAGAGCGCGATGGTGCTGACCCGGCCCGACGGCACACGGAAAGGCAGTGTCCGATGAGCACGCCGACGAGCACCCGGGCGAGCGGCACGGCCACCCCGCGGCCCTCCGCGGGCCCCGCCCACCCGGTGTTCACCGGGATGGGCGTCGCCGCGCCCAACGGCCTGGGCCGCGACCGCTGGTGGCGGGCCACCCTGGCCGGGGAGAGCGGCATCAGGCCGGTGTCCCGGTTCGACGCCCGAGGGTATCCGGCACAGCTCGCCGGGGAGGTCCCCGGCTTCGACGCGGCCGAGCACATCCCCGGCCGGCTGCTGCCGCAGACCGACCACATGACACGGCTCGCGCTCACCGCCGCGGACGAGGCGATCGCCGACAGCGGCCTCGACCCGCGCAGCGAGCCGGAGTTCGCGTCCGGAGTGGTGACCGCCGCGTCGGCGGGCGGGTTCGAGTTCGGCCAGCGGGAGCTGGAGTCCCTGTGGGGCAAGGGCAGCCGTCACGTCAGCGCCTACCAGTCCTTCGCCTGGTTCTACGCCGTCAACACCGGCCAGATATCCATCAGACACGGCCTGCGCGGGCCCAGCGGGGTCATCGTCAGCGAACAGGCCGGGGGGCTCGACGCGGTCGCCCAGGCCCGCCGGCAGCTGCGCAAGGGCAGCCGGCGCATCGTCACGGGCGGCGTGGACGGGGCGATCTGCCCCTGGGGCTGGGCCGCGCTGCTCGCCGGCGGCCACATGAGCACCGCCTCGGACCCGGTCCGCGCCTTCCTGCCCTTCGACGCGGCCGCCTGCGGCCAGGTGGCCGGTGAGGGCGGTGCGATCCTCGTGCTGGAGGACGCCGCCACCGCCCGGGACCGCGGCGCCCGGTCCTACGGTGCGCTCGCGGGGTACGCGGCCACCTTCGACCCGCGGCCCGGCAGCGGGGGCGAGCCGGGCCTGCGGCGGGCCGCGGAAGGCGCGCTCGCCGACGCGGGCCTGACCGCGGACGCGGTCGACGTGGTGTTCGCGGACGCCGCCGGGGTGCCGGAACTGGACCGGGCCGAGGCCGAGGCGATCTGCGCGCTGTTCGGGCCGCGCGGTGTGTCCGTCTCCGTGCCCAAGACCATGACGGGCCGGCTCGCCGCGGGCGGCGGTTCGCTGGATCTGGCCGCCGCCCTGCTGGCGCTGCGCGACGGCGTGATCCCGCCCTCCGTGCACATCACCGGCGACGGCCTGCCGGAGCACCTCGCCCTGGACCTCGTCACGGCCACCCCCCGCGAAATGCCGCTGCGCACCGCGCTGGTGCTGGCCCGGGGGCAGGGCGGCTTCAACGCGGCCACCGTGGTGACGGCTCCGTGAGGGGCGCCGGGGCGCGGCCCCGGCACATGACGGAGGGCCTCCGCGGGCGTCGCCCGCGGAGGCCCTCCGTCATGTCCGGTCTCTTCGTGTCCCGGCGTGCGAGGTGGTGTCCCGTCCGTCACACCAGGTCGTCGCGGCTGACGTGGCGCCGCCGCACCGCCGGCCCCTCGGGGCCGATCTCCAGGACGTCCTCGCAGGTGGCGCTGCACAGGATCGTCGCCTGACCGCCGCGCGGGGTCTCGATGAGCAGGACGTAGGAGCGTGCGGTCACCGTCGTCCCCTCCTGTCCGGTGACCGACACCATGCCCAGCCAGTGGCGGCGCTGGATGCCCTGCGCGGCGAAGTGGTCACCGGCCTTGCGGGCGGCCGCCCCGATCGCCTCGCGTCCGACAGTGGGCTCGGGCTGCCCGTTCGCCGCGAAGACGCCGTCCTCGGTGAAGGTGTGCATCCACGCGTCCACCTCGCCGCTGTCCAGCAGTTGCATCTGCCGCACGTAGAACTGCTGGACCTGCTGGTACAGCTCCGCCGAGGGCTGCTGTGCTCGCTGGGGGATCTCCTGCACGCTCATCGGGACTCCTCATCGCTCAGAGCCGCGAACAAGACGGGCGCCCGGCGCGCGGCGCCTGGCACGCACGCTGATCGGACCACCCTTTCGTTCGCAGCTCTCACTGGCGTCGGTCCGGGCCCGGGGCCCGGGTCCGGCTCCCCACCCTCCAGGCCGTCCCTCGTGCGCTCCTCGACAACCGATCGACCACCCGGGGCTCACGGTCCCCCACGCCTTGCCAGGTGCCGGGTCATACGTCGATGCGCTCGAAGATGTGCGGGTACGACACGATGTCGTCGGGGAAGTCGGCCGCCATGCGCTGGAACTCCGGGCTGCCGAACGCCGTCGCGAGCGCCTCGGTCGACTCCCAGACCGCGACGTTCATCATGAGCCGGCTGCCCGCGGTTCCCCGGTGCATCCGGAGCGAGACGAATCCCGGCTGGG
>NZ_JOIY01000029.1 GCF_000720185.1 Streptomyces sp. NRRL S-340
GGGTGGGGGACGGCGTGGGTGTGGGCGTGGGTGTGGGCGGGGGCTTCGGGCAGAGGGGGATGGGAGGCCAGGAGCCGCCTCCGGCCACCGCCACCGCCACCGTTCCGCCCGGTCCCGTGGAGGCGTACGCGCAGGCGTCGGCGGCGGCCGGGACGGCGGGTGCGCCCACGCACGTCCACGCCACGGTCACCGGGGCCAACACCCGCAGGACCAGGGCGAATCGGGTCGGTTTCGGTCGATGCACGACGAGATCATGGGCCTTCGCGGGCCCCCGCACGCCGACGCGCCGGTGGATTGGTCCGAAGGGGGGAAAGAGGGGGCGCGTGAGTTTGGCCGGGCATTGCCCCCGCCGTCACCGATGCGCACGCCTGTACGCACAGGTACGCACGGGTGCGTCCTCGTGGGCGCGGGCGCGCCCTCGTACCCGCCCCCGTACCCAGTCGTGCGCGTCCGGAGCGATCCGGGCCGCGATCGAACGTGGGCGTCTTCGCCGCGCGTACCCAGTACCGTGCGGCGGCCCGGCGGGGCTCCGAACCGCACGGCAGACCGGGGGAGTCGGCGATGAACACCTCCTGGCGGAGTGCCTCACCGGTGGCGACGGCCGCGGCCGTGCCGGCGACGGCGACGGCGGGCCGGTCGGGACGGGGGCCCCGGGCGGGCAGCCGGAACGTGGGAGCGGCGGCTCCGCCGCCGGAGCCGGCGGCTGTGGTGCCGGCGGCCGGGCTGGATCCACCGGCGTCGGCCGGCGCCGTCGGACACTCCCGGCGCCGACTCCGGCGGCCGGGGACGGACCCGCGGGTCCGGCGGGCTCCGCCGGGCGGCCGGGCGTCACCACCCACCCCGGACTGGCAAGGTGTGAGGGACAGTGCCGGGACGACCCTCCACCGCCGCGACCGGGACACCGCGCAGCCGCCCACGTCGCGCGGCGACGGCGGCTGCGCCACGGCCCGGCCCCCGGTCCCGGCGGCCGCTGCCACGGCCGGTTCCGGCATCGGCCGGACCCTCCTCGGCAAGGTCCCGCGCACCGACGGCACCGGCCCGCTGACGATCGCGGGACGGCCCGCCCGCCGTCACGCCAGGGACACCGAGGCCGGCCAGGCCAACCGCCAGGGCGTGGGCGGCACCTGGCACGCCCTGGCGCGCGACGGCCTGAAAGCGACCCCGGCGAGCCTTCCGGGCCCCACCCCCCTTCGCGCCGCCACCGCGCCGAGGGGGCGGGGCCGTGTGCCGGTGCGCACACCGGGGGACTCTCACCATGTCCGCACATCGGCGCAATCCACCTTGATGCGGACGTCCGGCGGGCGCGTGCGCCGCAGGTGGTGACCGGGAACGGACGGTCAATTTCCGTTTCCACTCGCCCCTTTGGCGGGCGATCAGTAGCCTCAGCTCGAACACCGGATCGCCTACGTTGTGGAGAGAAGATGGAGCGTCCCGCCTGGGCCCCACGGAGCATCGACATCTCGGTGCCGAGTGTCGCCCGGATCTACGACTACTACCTGGGCGGTTCGCACAACTTCGAGACCGACCGCGAAGCGGCCCGCCGGGCCATGGAGTTCATGCCGGGGCTGCCCAAGGTCATGCAGGCCAACCGGGCGTTCATGCGCCGTGCCGTGCGCTTCGCCGTGGACGAGGGCATCACCCAGTTCCTGGACGTCGGCTCCGGCATCCCGACCTTCGGCAACGTCCACGAGGTCGCCCAGGCCGCCCGGCCCGGCGCGCGGGTGGTCTACGTCGACCACGACCCGGTGGCGGTCACCCACAGCCAGGCCGTCCTCGCGGACAACGACGACGCGGACGTGGTCGCGGCCGACCTGCGCAAGCCCCACGAGATCCTCGCGAGCCCCCAGTTGCAGCAGTTGATCGACCTGAATCGGCCGGTGGCCCTGCTTCTCGTTGCCATACTTCACTTCGTGGAAGACTCGGACGACCCGTACACCGCGGTGGCCGAACTGCGTGACGCGCTCGCGCCCGGCAGCCTGCTGATCCTCACGCATGCCTCGTACGAGGGAATCCCGCTGCCGCCGGAGCGGAGCGAGGGCGCGGTCGACGTATACAAGGGCATCCGCAATCCGCTGATCATGCGCTCGCGCGAGGAGATCGCGCGGTTCTTCGAGGGGTACGACATGGTGGAACCCGGACTGGTGCCGATGGCGCGCTGGCGGCCGCAGACGGCGCCGGAGGACGAGGATCCTTATGCCTTCTCCGGTTTCGCCGGCGTGGGACGCACGGCGTGAGCACGCAGCCGGACGGCCCGGAGGACAGACTGCGCCGGCTGACCACGATCTGGAGCAGGGCCGTCTTCCCGGTGACCTCCACGTCACTGACCCGGCCGGAGTTCGAGGAGCAACTCCTGCCGCTGGCCCGCAGGCTGAGCCGGGCGCTGCGCGCCAGGGCGTTCGACGCGGCCGAGGGCGAGGCGGTCGGCGCCGCGCTGATCGGGGCGCACTGCACGGCGCCCGAGGCACTGAGCCGCTCACTGGACTGCGTGGACGCCTACCTCGTTCTCTACTGCGGCGAGGACGGTGATCCGGAGGACCTGCGGGCCCGCTCCGCGCGCCTCCAGCACGCCATGGCCGCCGGGTTCGCGCGGGCGCTGCGCGAGCGCACCCTCACCGAGCAGGAGGCCATCGCCCAGGCCGCGCTGCGCGCCCAGGGCGTGGTCGCCCAGGCGCTGCACGCCAGTGAGGCCCGTTTCCGGGCCGTGTTCGAAGGCGCGGCCATAGGCATCGGCATCGCCGACCTGGAGGGCAACGTGCTGCAGGTCAACGGTGCGCTGCTGCGCATGTTCGGCGGTTCCGAGCAGCACCTGCGCGTCCGCAACGTCCGCGAGTGGACGCACGCCGAGGACGCTCCGCAGATCTGGCGGCTCTACCAGGAACTGGTGCGCGGCGAGCGCGAGCACTACCACGTCGAGAAGGCCTTCTACCGCCCCGACGGCACGGTCCTGTGGACCAACCTGACCGTCTCCCTGCTCCGCGACCCCGACGGCAACCCCCAGTACCAGCTGGCCCTCATGGAGGACACCACCGAACGGCGGCTGCTGAACCTGCGGTTGCGCTACGAGGCCACGCACGACGCGCTCACCGGCCTGCCCAACCGCACCCTGTTCTTCGAACGCCTGGAGAAGGCGCTGAACGCGGGGGAGGGCCGCCGCTTCGGCCTGTGCTACCTGGACCTGGACGGTTTCAAGACCATCAACGACAGCCTCGGTCACGCGGCCGGCGACCGGCTGCTGGTGGAGGTCGCCGACCGGCTCCAGGCCTGTGCGACGGCGCCCGGCGAGATGGTCGCCCGGCTCGGCGGCGACGAGTTCGTCGCGCTGACCACCGGACCCGACAGCCGCAGCGAGGTCGACGACCTAGCCGCCCGCATCATGAACGCGCTGCTGGCGCCCGTCCGCATCGACGGCCGGGAGCTGACCGTGCGCGGCAGCATCGGCGTCGTCGAGGGGCCGGTGACCGGCCGCAGCGCCGCGGAGGTGCTGCGCAGCGCCGACATCACGATGTACCGGGCCAAGTCGGCGGGCGGCAACCGCTTCGAGCTGGCCGACCCGGAGGCCGACGCCCGCGCCATCACCCGGCACGGGCTCACCACGGCGCTGCCCACCGCACTCGACCGGGGCGAGTTCTTCATCGAGTACCAGCCGCTGGTGCACCTCGGCGACGGCAGCGTGCGCGGCGCGGAGGCGCTGGTGCGCTGGCTGCACCCGCAGCACGGGGTGCTCGGCCCCGACCGGTTCATCCCGCTCGCCGAACACACCGGACTGATCGTCCCGCTGGGCCGCTGGGTCATGGAGCAGTCGGTGCGCCAGGCCCGCGAGTGGCGGGAACTGCACGGTGACGGCGCGGCCGGACCGCTGCGCATCAACGTCAACCTCTCACCGTGCCAGCTCACCCACCCCGGGCTCGTCCAGGACACCGTCGACATCCTGGAGCGCGCGGGCGTGACCCCGGACGCGCTGTGCCTGGAGGTGACCGAGTCCGCCCTGATCGGCGCGGACGACGACCTGCTCAAACCGCTGCGCAGGCTCGCCGAGATGGGCGTGGACATCGCCCTGGACGACTTCGGCACCGGCTACTCCAACCTGGCCAACCTGCGCCGGCTGCCGGTGAGCGTCCTCAAGCTGGACCGCTCCTTCACCCAGGGCATGCAGCAGTTCCCGGCGGACCCCGTCGATCTCAAGATCGTCGAGGGGATCGTCGCCCTCGCCCACAGCCTGGACCTGGCCGTCACGGTCGAGGGCGTGGAGACGGGCGCCCAGGCGGAACAGCTGCGGATACTGGGCTGCGACACGGCCCAGGGCTGGTACTACGCCCGCCCGGGCCCGCCGGACCGGCTGCACGAACTCGCCCTGGCGGACGCCACGGGCTGAGGGCCGGGGTCCGGCCCGCCGGCCCGGGAAGGGGCGGGGTGGACCACTAGGCACGGAAGGGGGCGGGGCGGCCCGCGGGCCCCGGCCGCAAGAGGCGGATCCGGGCAGCCAGGTCCGGGCGCGGCGGGCGGCCTCGCGCCGTCAGCGCCCCACGGGCTGCATCCCCGCGGCCGGCCCGTGCCCGGTCCGGGCGGTGGCCGCGGCCGCCGCCCGCTCCGCGGCCACGTCGGTGGCGGCGCGGACGAGTGCCGCCGTGGCCCTCGAACGCGACTGCTGCGGCCAGGCGATCGTCAGCACGACCGGGGACGCGTCCACCAGGAGGCGGTAGGCGACGCCGGGGCGCGGATAGCTGCGGATCACCGAGGCCGGCAGGACGGCGATCAGTTCGCCGAGGGCCACCCGGGTCAGCAACTGGGCGAGATCCTGGCCCTCGCGCCTGACCTCGTCGATGTACTGTTCGAGGTCACCCTCGCGCCGGCCCAGCCCCAGGTCGTCCAGGGCGAGACGGGTGCGGGCGGCGAGCGGGTGCCCCGCGGCCACGGCGGCCACGCGCGTCTCACTGGCCAGCGTCTCGCTGTCCAGGCCGGTCCGGTCGTACGGCTCATGGGTCAGGGCCACGTCGACCTCGCCCCGCCGCAGCAGCGCGGGGGCCTCGCGCAGGTCGCACAGGCGCACCGTGACCGGGACGGCGGCGGGGTCGGCGGCGAAGCGCTCGAGGACCGGCTCCAGCAGTCCCGCGTCGCCGTCCGCCTTCATCGCCAGGACCAGCCCGGTCTGCGGCGCCGCGGCACGCCGCGCCCGGCGGCCGGCCGCCTCCAGCGCGTCCAGCGCGATCCGGGCCTCCCTGAGCAGCACTTCACCGGCCGGGGTCAGCGCGACCCGGTGCGTGGTGCGTTCGAACAGGGTGGCGCCGAGGTCCGACTCCAGACGGCGGACGGCACGCGACAGGGGCGGCGGTGAGATGCCCAGCCGCTCGGCGGCGCGGGCGAAGTTGAGTTCCTCGGCGACCGCGACGAAATAGCGCAGCGGACGGGACTCCAGGGTCCCGGCGGCTCGCTCCGCCCCCTCGGGTCCTCCCGCTCCCAGGGTCCGTACGGCCGCCCCGGGCCCCGCCGTCCGGACGGTTCCCGCCGCTCCCGCGCTCCGTACGGCTCCCCCCGGCCCGATCGTTCGCGCGGCTCCCGTTGCTCCCATGGCTTCCCCCTGCCGTCGGTATTACCTCTAGGGTAACAAGCGGGAGCGGATCGGTCCTTCAGTCCGGGCGGCCGCGGGCGGAGGATCGACCACGTCGGCGCACCCGGCCGTCCGGCCCGGCGCCCGCCGTCCGCACCTTCGGGTGACGCCCTCCGTGCCCTTCCCTCCCCTCCCCTTTTTCTGGAGTATCCGTGATCGTCGTGACCACCCCGACCGGCCAGATCGGCCGGCAGCTCCTCGACCGTCTCCTCGACGCCCCGGACGCCGGCCCGGTACGGGTGATCGTCCGTGACCCGGCGCGCCTCACGCCGCAGGCGCGGGAGCGGGTGGAGGTGTTCCAGGGCTCGCACAGCGACCCCGACGTGCTCGGGGCGGCCTGTGCGGGCGCCGACCGGGTGTTCTGGCTGGTGCCCCCGACCTTCGGCGCCGACAGCGTCGACGGTCACTTCCGCAGCTTCACCGAGCCGTTGTGCCAGGTGATCGAGGCGCAGGACGTCCAGCGCGTGGTCGCCGTCTCCACGCTGGGCCGCAAGGTCGCCGAGAACGCCGGCCAGATCTCGGCGTCCCTGGCCATGGACGACGAGATCATGGCCACCGGCGTGCACTACCGCGCGCTGTGTCCGCCGTTCCTCATGGAGAACCTGCTGGGCCAGGCGCCGTCGATCCGGGACGGCGGCGTGTTCCGCATGGCGGCCGACAGCGCCCAGGTCCTGCGCACCTGCGCCACCGGCGACATCGCCGCCGCGGGGGCACGGCTGCTGCTCGACGGCTCCTGGACCGGGCAGGAGGACGTCCCGCTGGTCGGGCCCGACGCCCTGACGCCCGAGGGCATGACCGAGGTGATCTCCGAGGTGCTGGGCCGGTCCGTCCGGATGGAGCCGACCGGCGTCGAGGACTACCGCAGGGCGCTGCTCAGCCGGGGAGCGAGCGAGTCCGTGGCGCAGGGCATGGCCGACATGGCGCGCGCCATCACCGAACAGGGCTTCTACGGTGCCGCGGCCCCGAGCACCCCCGAGACGGCGCCCACGTCCTTCCGCCAGTGGTGCGAGGAGGTGCTCAAGCCCGCGGTCCGCGGCTGAACCCGGGCGGCCCGGCACGTCGTTCCGGGCCGCCTGCCCGCCTGCCCGCCTGCCCGCCTGCCCGCCTGCCCGGGTCCTGGCGTGACGGGCCGCACGGCCGCGGGCCGCCCGCTCCCGGCGCCGGGGCGGCCCGCCGCACAGTCCCAGGCCCCCGCGCCCGGAGCAACCCGCCACCCCGCCCGGGAGCGGCCGCCACCCCGAGCCCGGGAGCGGCCTGCCATCCAGTCTCGGAGCAGCCCACCGCCCAGCCCGGGAGTAGCCCGCCACCCCGCCCCGGGAGCGGCCCCCCGTCCGGCCGCGGGAGTGTCCGGCCGTCCCGCCCTCGCGCCCCTCACCTCACCGTTCCAGCAGCATCCGCTGCAGTTCCCTGGCCGCCCTGGGCGGGGCCACGTCGCTGCGGTGGGCGAGGGCGATCGTGCGGTGCAGGCCGGGGCGGGCCAGCGGGGTGACGCGCAGGCCGCGCCCGGAGCGGGTGGCGACCATGCGCGGCACGACCGCGACTCCCAGCCCGGCCCGTACGAAGCCCAGCACGGCGTCCATCTCGCCGCCCTCGACGGCGAAGTCCGGCTCGAACCCCTCGGCGCGGCACGCGGCGACCGTCAGCTCCCGCAGGTCGTAGCCGTGCCGGAACATCACCAGCCGCGCGCCCTCCAGGTCCGCGATGCGGACCGTGCGCCGCCCCGGGGCGCCGGGCGGGGCGGACTCCGGCGACGACACCACGACCAGGTCCTCGCGCAGCAGCTCCACCGTGGTCAGCGCGGGGGAGGGGGTGGGCAGCGGCAGCACGACCAGCGCGAGGTCCAGGGCCCCGCGCGCCAGCTCCCGTACGAGGTCGTGCGAGCCGCTCTCCTCGATCAGCAGCCGGATGCCGGGGTAGCGGTCGTGGAAGGCGCGCAGCACGTCCGGCAGCAGGCCCGTGCACAGACTGGGCGTCGCCCCCAGCCGCACCCGGCCGCTGCGCAGCTGCACCAGCTCCTGCACCTCGTGCCGGGCGGTGTCCGCGTCGGCGAGGATGCGCCGCGCCAGCGGCAGCAGCGCCTCGCCCGCGTCGGTGAGCGTGATGTTGCCCCGCGCCCGCAGGAACAGGTCCGCGCCCAGCTCCCGCTCCAGCGCCTTGATCTGCTGCGAGAGCGACGGCTGGGCGACGTGGACCAGATCGGCGGCGCGGGTGAAGTGCCGGGTCTCGGCCACCGCCACGAAGTACTGGAGCTGCTGGAACTGCACCCAGCCATGATAGCCACGCCCTATCGAAACGAGCCGGACCATGTCTTGGACCGATGGGGCTGACCGGCTCTAGCGTCATGGGCATGGCTCTGGCAACGCGGACGGACCGACGGCCGTCCATGGCACGCACCGTGTGGCACTCGACCGTCGGCAAGAAGACCGTGATGGCGGTCAGCGGCCTGATCATGCTGCTGTACCTGGTCGCCCACATGATCGGGAACCTGAAGATCTACTTCGGCGCGGGCGAGTTCAACCACTACGCGCACTGGCTGCGCACGGTGGGCGAACCGTTCATGCACTACGAGTGGACGCTCTGGCTCATCCGGGTCGTCCTCGTGGTCGCGGTGGTCGCCCACGCCGTCTCCGCTTACCAGCTCAGCCGCCGCGACATCAAGGCACGCCCGGCCAAGTACGTGCACACAAGGCCCCGCGCGAGCTACGCCACCCGCACCATGCGCTGGGGCGGGATCATCCTCGGCCTGTTCATCGTCTGGCACATCCTGGACCTGACCACCGGCACCGTGCACTCCGGCGGCTTCCAGGAGGGCCACCCGTACCAGAACGTCGTGGACACCTTCTCGACCTGGTACGGAAACGTCATCTACATCGTCGCCATGCTGGCGCTCGGCCTGCACATCCGGCACGGCTTCTGGAGCGCCGCCCAGACCCTCGGCGTCGGCAGCCGCAGGCGCGACCGCGCCCTGAAGACCGTCGCCAACGTCCTCGCAGTGCTGCTCACGGCCGGCTTCATCGCCGTACCCGTGGGCGTGATGACCGGAGTGGTGAGCTGACATGACCGCTTACGCCGACTACACCACCGGCGAGCCGATCGCCGACACCAAGGCCCCCGCCGGCCCGATCAACGAGCGCTGGGACAAGCGCCGCTTCGAGGCCAGGCTGGTCAACCCCGCCAACCGGCGCAAGCAGACGGTCATCGTCGTGGGCACCGGCCTCGCGGGCGGCTCCGCCGGCGCCACCCTCGCCGAACAGGGCTACCACGTCGTCCAGTTCTGCTACCAGGACTCCCCGCGCCGCGCCCACTCCATCGCCGCGCAGGGCGGCATCAACGCCGCCAAGAACTACCGCAACGACGGCGACTCGGTCCACCGCCTGTTCTACGACACGGTCAAGGGCGGCGACTTCCGCTCCCGCGAGTCCAACGTGCACCGGCTCGCCCAGATCTCGGTGGAGATCATCGACCAGTGCGTGGCCCAGGGCGTCCCCTTCGCCCGCGAGTACGGCGGCCTGCTCGACACCCGCTCCTTCGGCGGCGTCCAGGTCTCCCGCACCTTCTACGCCCGCGGCCAGACCGGCCAGCAGCTCCTCCTCGGCGCCTACCAGGCGCTGTCGCGGCAGATCGCGGCCGGGAACATCGAGATGCACCCGCGCACCGAGATGCTCGACCTGATCGTCGTCGACGGACGGGCCCGCGGCATCGTGGCCCGCGACCTGATCACCGGGAAGACCGACACGTACTTCGCGGACGCCGTCGTCCTCGCCTCCGGCGGATACGGCAACGTCTTCTACCTCTCGACCAACGCGATGAACTCCAACGCGACCGCCATCTGGCGGGCGCACCGGCGCGGCGCGTACTTCGCCAACCCCTGCTTCACCCAGATCCACCCCACCTGCATCCCGCGCACCGGCGACCACCAGTCCAAGCTGACGCTGATGAGCGAGTCGCTGCGCAACGACGGCCGCATCTGGGTGCCGAAGGCCAAGGGTGACACCCGCCCGCCGAACGAGATCCCCGAGGACGAGCGCGACTACTACCTGGAGCGCATCTACCCCTCCTTCGGCAACCTCGTGCCCCGTGACATCGCCTCCCGTGCCGCCAAGAACGTCTGCGACGAGGGCCGGGGCGTCGGCCCCGGCGGCCAGGGCGTCTACCTGGACTTCGCGGACGCCATCGGGCGCATGGGCCGCGAGAAGGTCGAGGAGAAGTACGGCAACCTCTTCGAGATGTACGAGCGGATCACCGCGGAGAACCCGTACGAGGTTCCCATGCGGATCTACCCCGCCGTGCACTACACGATGGGCGGCCTGTGGGTCGACTACGACCTGCAGACCACGATCCCCGGCCTGTTCGCGATCGGCGAGGCCAACTTCTCCGACCACGGCGCCAACCGGCTCGGCGCCTCCGCGCTCATGCAGGGCCTGGCCGACGGCTACTTCGTCCTGCCCGCCACCATCAACGACTACCTGGCCCGCCACCCCCGCCAGGACCCGGTCACCGCCGACCACCCCGTCGTCCAGGAGGTGCTCGCCGAAACCGAGGACCGGCTCAACCTGCTCCTCGCCGTGGACGGCGACCGCACCCCCGACTCCTTCCACCGCGAACTGGGCGAACTCCTGTGGGAGCTGTGCGGCATGGCCCGCACCGAGCCCGGACTGCGCAAGGCACTGGAGCGCATCCCGCAGATCCGGGAGGAGTTCTGGCGGCGCATCAAGGTCCCCGGTACCGGCGCGGAGTTCAACCAGTCCCTGGAGAAGGCCAACCGCATCGTCGACTACCTGGAACTGGCCGAGCTGATGTGCCTGGACGCCCTGCACCGCGCCGAGTCCTGCGGCGGCCACTTCCGCGAGGAGTCCCAGACACCCGACGGCGAGGCCGCCCGCAAGGACGACGAGTTCGGCTACGCCGCCGCCTGGGAGTTCACCGGCACGGGCCAGGCCCCCACCCTGCACAAGGAAGACCTGGTCTTCGAGTACGTCCACCCCACCCAGCGGAGCTACGCATGAAGCTCACCCTGCGCGTCTGGCGGCAGAAGAACGCCGACGCCGACGGCGCCATGTCCACCTACCAGGTGGACGGCATCTCGCCCGACATGTCCTTCCTGGAGATGCTGGACGTCCTCAACGAACAGCTCATCCTCTCCGGCGAGGAACCCGTCGCCTTCGACCACGACTGCCGCGAGGGCATCTGCGGCGCCTGCAGCCTGGTCATCAACGGCGACGCGCACGGCCCCGAGCGCACCACCACCTGCCAGCTGCACATGCGGTCCTTCCGCGACGGCGACACCATCGACGTCGAACCGTGGCGCGCCGCCGCCTTCCCGGTGGTCAAGGACCTGGTCGTGGACCGCTCGGCCTTCGACCGGATCATCCAGGCCGGCGGCTACATCACCGCGCCCACCGGCGCCGCGCCCGAGGCACACGCCACCCCCGTGCCCAAGCCCGACGCCGACTTCGCCTTCGAGCACGCCGAGTGCATCGGCTGCGGCGCCTGCGTCGCCGCCTGCCCCAACGGCGCGGCGATGCTCTTCACCTCTGCCAAGATCAACCACCTCAACGTCCTCCCGCAGGGCGCGCCCGAGCGCGAGACCCGCGTCCTCGACATGGTCGCCCAGATGGACGAGGAGGGCTTCGGCGGCTGCACCCTGACCGGGGAGTGCGCCACCGCCTGCCCCAAGGGCATCCCGCTCGTGTCGATCACCGGCATGAACAAGGAGTGGCTGCGCGCCACCCGCAAGGCGGCCGGGCGGTAGCCGGCGGCAGCAGACGTTCGCCGAGGGGGCGGACGGGCGGGGCCGGGAGCGGTGCTCATCCCCGGCCCCGTCTGCTTGCCGCGCACCCACGCCGTTCAGCAAGCCCACATCCCCTCTCCTGGCACCGGACACGCGCCCGCCAACCGGCATCGGAAGAACAGGACCGGCAGCCCGGGACCGCCCCCGCTGCCCGCACCGCCGATCCCGGCCCGCGACCATGGAGAGAGCCATGACCGGTGTCACCGCACTCGACCGCCCGCCGCAGCCCACGGCCCCCGCCCGCTACACCGTCACCCTCGCCCGCGACGAGGCCGGCGTCCGCGCGGCCCAGCGCCTGCGCCACGACGTGTTCGCCGCCGAGCTGGGCGCCCTGCTCAGCACGCCCGAACCGGGTCACGACATCGACGCGTTCGACGCGTACTGCGACCACCTGCTCGTGCACGACACCGTGAGCGGCCAGATCGTCGGCACCTACCGGCTGCTGCCCCCGGAGCGTGCCGAGGCCGCCGGACGGCTGTACGCCGAGGGCGAGTTCGATCTCAGCCCGCTCACCCCGATCCGGCCCGGCCTGGTCGAGGTCGGCCGCTCCTGCGTGCACCCCGACCACCGCGACGGCGCCGTCATCGGCCTCATCTGGGCCGGCATAGCCCGCTACATGACCGACCGGGGCCACCAGTGGCTGGCGGGCTGCTGCTCCGTGCCGCTCGCCGACGGCGGCGCCCTGGCCGGCGCCACCTGGCAGCGGGTGCGCGCCCGGCACCTGGCACCGCCCGAGTACCGGGTACGCCCCCGGCTGCCCTGGACGCCGGGCGGCGAAGCCCCCGCCGCCGCCCCCGGCGAGCTGCCCGCCCTGCTGCGCGGCTACCTCCGGCTGGGCGCCTGGGTGTGCGGCGAGCCCGCCCACGACCCCGACTTCGGCGTCGCGGACCTGTACGTCCTGCTGCCGATGCGCCGGGTCGACCCGCGCTACCTGCGGCACTTCCTCTCGCTCGTACCGGCCTGATGAGCGGCTGGCTGCCCGGCGCGCCCTGCACCCCCGCGGCGTGCGTGGCGTCCACGGAACCGGCGGCGGCCCTGCCGCGGGCCGTCCTGCGGCTCGCCGCTCTCGCCGCGCTCGTGTCCGCCGGGATCGTGCTCTGTCCGCTCCGCGGGCGGATCCCCGCCCACTGGGTCGCACGCTGGTGCCGCGCGATCGTGCGGGCCGCGGGCGTACGGCTGCGGATCTCGGGCACCGCCGCGCCCACCGGCGGCCTCCTGCTGGTGGCCAACCACGTCTCCTGGCTGGACGTCCCGCTGCTGGCCGCGGTGCGCCCGGCCCGGGTGCTCGCCAAGGCGGAGGTCCGCCGCTGGCCCCTGGCCGGCCCGCTCGCCGCCCGCGGCGGCGCCCTGTTCATCGAACGGGACCGGCTGCGGGCCCTGCCCGGCACCGTCGCGCGCATCGCCGGGGCACTGCGCGCGGGCGCCGCGGTCGCGGCCTTCCCGGAGGGCAGCACCTGGTGCGGGCGCGGCCAGGGCCGCTTCCACCGGGCCGTCTTCCAGGCCGCCCTCGACGCGGGGGTACCGGTTCAGCCCGTCACCATCCGCTACCGCCGTGCCGGGGGAGCGACCAGCACCGCCCCCGCCTTCGTCGGCGAGGACACGCTGGCCGCCTCCCTGTGGCGGGTGGTGCGGGCCCGCGGGCTGGTGGCCGAGGTGGCCGTGCGGCCCGTCGTCCCGCCCGGCAGCCACCGCGACCGGCGCGCGCTGGCGCGGGCCGCCGAACCGGGCCGGACGGTGGAGCCGTACTGGACGCACGCCGCCCTGGTGGCGTAGCGCCGCACCGGCGGGCGCGCGGACCCTGGGCGCCCCGGGCCCGGGCGCCGCGCGAGCGCGTCGCGCCGCCGGCCCGGCGCCCGCCGTGCGGCACCGCCGTTCAGATGCGCCGTACCGTGTGCAGCGACCGGGCGTAGGTGCCGGTGCCGTCCAGGAGCGAGGCGCCGCCGAGGTCGGACATGGTGGGCCCGTCGACGGTCTTGCGGCTGGACAGGAAGCGGCGCCCGCCGGCCGTGTCCGTGCCCAGGTGGATCCCGACGTGGTCCACCGTCACGGTCTGCCCGGCGGGGTCGTCGTCGCCGGAGTCGGCGTTGAACAGCACGAGGTCGCCGGGCTGGAGCTGGGCCGCGGCGGGCGGTGCGGTGCCGTCGGTGCGGTCGACCAGCACACCGGGCGCGTGCTCGGCGATGTCCCGGGACTTGCGCGGTATCCGCTCCCCGGAGGTGTCCGCGCCCGCCGCCATCGGCACGCCCATGTGGTAGCCGTAGACCATGCGGGTGTAGCCCGAGCAGTCGAGGTTGCCGGCCTGCTTGCTCGACGGGCCCGTGTAGGCGCCGTCGGGGAAGGTCCAGCCGACGTTCATGTACTCGTGGAAGTCGGCGCCCTCGTAACGGTAGCCGTGCGGGTCCAGGTAGCCGTAACCCGCCTCGCCCAGGACCTGCGCGCCCCGCGCGGGACCGTCCCCGGCGGTGACCGCGGGCGCCCCGGCCAGGAACATCGCGGCGTGGGCGAGGACGTCCGGCGCGGTGGAGCCGGCCCAGCCGCGCACGGTCTGTTCCAGCTCCGCCGTCCAGATGCCGTCGAAGGGCCGCGGCAGCACCCGCACCCAGTCGCCGTGGGTGACGGTGGGCGGGGCGGCCCAGTTCGCGGCGTCCACCTGGAAACGGCTCACCGTCAGCCTGACCGGGAGGTTCGCGCAGCCCCTGTTCGCCAGCGCGCGCAGGCCCACCCGGCCCTTGCCGAAGGTGCTGTCGGTGACGTCCGCGGCCCACCCGGACGGTTCCGCCGCGTCCGCACGCCAGGCCTTGGCCCGGATCCGGGATCCCTCGCGGCGCACCCGGATCGTCCAGTCGGTGCCCGCCGCGCTGGTGGTGGCCAGCACCACGGCCCCGACCAGCTGGGTGACGGTGTCGGCGACCTCCTTCTCCACCCGCAGTTCCACCGCGCCGGTGGTCAGGAAGGACAGCCGGGCCCGGTAGCTGTTGTGCGTGTCCTGGTAGCCGAAGGACAGGGCGTACGAACAGGCCTGGCCGGTGGGCACCTTGTCGAACCGGGCCACCGACCGCACGTCGACGTCGGTGATCTCGTCGTCGCGCAGGGTCGCGTGGCGGCTGGCGTAGTCGGTGGTCAGCGTGATCACCCCGCTGCCGGGCACGACCGAGTAGTCCGTCGCGTCCGGACCGAGCGTGGACCAGCTGCCGCCGCCCGGGGACGTCCCCCAGTACGTGCGCTGCTCCACCGGCAGCGATGTGTCGGGCAGCGTGCGGCCGAAGTCGTCGGTGAAGGGCCGCTTGTTCTCCGCGAACGTTCTTCGCGGACCCGGCAGCAGCACGGTCCGGGCGCCGTGGGTCAGCAGCGCGATCCGTCTGCCGCCCGAGGTGACCTCCGTACGGGCCGGTGTCCCGGGCAGCACGGCGGTGGTGAGCGGGGCGGTGAGCGTCACCGGGGTGAACCAGGAGGCGTCCAGCGGCGGCAGCGTCACCGAGGAACGGGCCGCGGGCAGCCCGGCCGGTGCGGGCAGCGGGTCCACGACCGCGCCCGCGGCGGCGGGGGCGGCGGCCCGGGCGGGAGCCGCGGCCAGGACACCCAGCGGAACGGCGGCGGCGGAGGCGGCGAGTGCGGTCAGCAGACCGCGACGAGAGGTGTGTGTCATGCCCCCATGATCGAGTACGGCCCGGCGGCCCGGCCGCCGAGCCGCCTACTCACCCCAAGCACCCTGGGAGAACAGCCCGTTGAGCGGGAGATCAGTCCCGTTCCCCGGCCGCCGGGGGCGACGCGCCCGCGACGGCACGGGCCAGGTGGACAGCCGTGGCACTGCCCGCTGCCCCGGCCACCTCGGCGGGTGTCCCCGCCGCCACGATCCGGCCGCCCGCGTCACCACCGCCCGGACCCAGGTCGAGGACCCAGTCGGCGTCCGCGACGACGGACATGTCGTGCTCGACGACGATCACCGTGTGCCCGGCGTCCACCAGCCCGTGCAACTGCCGCATCAGCACCCGCACATCGGCCGGGTGCAGGCCCGTCGTCGGTTCGTCCAGGAGGTAGAGGGTGTGTCCGCGGCGGCCGCGCTGCAACTCGCTCGCCAGCTTGATCCGCTGGGCCTCACCGCCCGACAGCTCGGTGGCGGGCTGCCCCAGCCGCAGATAGCCGAGGCCCACGTCGAGCAGGGTCTCCAGGCTGCGGGCGACCGCCGGGGTGTCGGCGAAGAACTCCGCCGCACCCTCCACCGTCATGTCCAGCACCTGCGCGATCGTGCGCCCCCGGTACGTCACGCGCAGTGTCTCCCGGTTGTACCGGGCACCGCCGCAGTCCGGGCAGGGCGTGTACGTGCTCGGCAGGAACAGCAGCTCCACGCTCACGAACCCCTCGCCCTGGCAGGTCTCGCACCGCCCCCCGGCCACGTTGAAGGAGAACCTCCCCACGCCGTAACCGAGTTCGCGGGCCGTGTCCGTGCCCGCGAACACCTTCCGCACGACGTCGAACAGCCCCGTGTAGGTCGCCAGGTTGGAGCGCGGGGTCCGCCCGATCGGCCGCTGGTCCACCGAGACCAGACGCCCCACGCCCGGCAGTTCCTCCGTGATCTCGCCGATCAGCGTCGACTTGCCGGACCCGGAGACCCCCGTCACGGCGGTGAACACACCCAGCGGGAACTCGGCCGTCACCGCGCGCAGGTTGTGCCGGGTCACCGGACCGACCGTCACCCGGCCGCGCGGCTGCCGCACCCGGCGCCGGGGTCCGGCGGGGCCGCCGAACAGGAACCGGGCCGTGGCCGAGCCGGCCACCTCCGCCAGCCCGGCCACGGGACCGCTGTGCAGCACCCGCCCGCCGTGCTCCCCGGCCAGCGGACCCACGTCCACGACCCAGTCCGCGCCGCGCACGACGTCCAGGTGGTGCTCCACCACGAACAGCGAGTTGCCCGCGTCCTTGAGCCGCTGCAGCACCGTGAGCAGCGCCTCGGTGTCCGCCGGGTGCAGGCCGGCAGACGGCTCGTCGAGCACGTAGACCACCCCGAACAGCCCCGACCGCAGCTGTGTCGCCAGCCGCAGCCGCTGCAGCTCACCCGCGGAGAGGGTGGGCGTGGACCGGTCCAGGGAGAGGTAGCCGAGGCCCAGCTCCACGACGGGCGCGATACGGGACTTCAGGTCGTCGGTGAGCAGCCGGGCGGCCCCGGAGGACCCTTCGAGCGTCCCGGCCAGCTCGGTCAGCGGCAGCGCGGCCAGCTCGGCGATCGTGCGGCCGGCGAAGGTGACGGCCAGCGCCTCGGGCCGCAGCCTGCTGCCGCCGCAGGCCGGGCAGGGCGCGGAGGTGAGGAAGCGCTCCGCCTTCGCCCGCAGCGCCGGACTCTTCGACTCGGCGAACGTCTTCATCACGTACCGCCGGGCGCTCATGTAGGTGCCCTGGTAGGGCCGCTGGATCCGGCCGGCGTCCCGCACCGGGTGCACGGTCACCACCGGCTGCTCGTCCGTGAACAGGATCCACTCCCGCTCCTCGGCGGGCAGCTCGCGCCAGGGCCGGTCCACGTCGTGGCCGAGCGCGTCCAGGACGTCCCGCAGGTTCTTGCCCTGCCAGGCACCCGGCCACGCCGCGATCGCCCCCTCACGGACGGACAGCGACGGATCGGGGACCAGCAGCTCCTCGCTCGTGCGGTGCACCCGCCCCAGCCCGTGGCACTGCGGGCAGGCCCCGGCCGCCGTGTTCGGCGAGAAGGCGTCCGAGTCCAGCCGCTCGGCACCCGGCGGATGGTCACCGGCCCGCGAGAACAGCATCCGCAGCGAGTTGGACAGGTTCGTCACCGTGCCCACCGACGACCGCGAGGTCGGCGTCGCCCGCCGCTGCTGCAGCGACACGGCGGGCGGCAGCCCGCTGATCTCCCCGACCTTCGGCGCCCCGACCTGGTGGATCAGCCGGCGCGCGTACGGCGCCACCGACTCGAAGTAGCGCCGCTGCGCCTCCGCGTAGATCGTCCCGAACGCCAGCGAGGACTTCCCCGACCCCGACACCCCGGTGAACACCACGAGCGCGTCCCGCGGCACATCGACGTCCACGCCTTGGAGGTTGTGCTCACGGGCGCCGCGGACGCGGACGTACGGGTCGTGGGGGGTGTGCATGACGGAGCTCCGGCGGACAGGGGCGACGGCAGGGGGGAACCACGCGATCCTACGCGGCCGCTCCGGAACGTGCCGGTCGGCCGCCCGCCCGCCCGCGAACGGGCGGCCTGACCCCGGCAGGCGGTCCGGCCGCCCTGTGACCCGCGGGCCGGGCGTCCTACGCGGCCCCGAGAGCCGCCCGGCGCGATCCCGCTGGGACACCCGCGCCCGGCGCGGACTACTCGAACCGGAGGGCGGTCAGGACTTCTTCGGCGGCCCTCCGGTCCTGCTCGCAGCTGCCCCCGGAGATTCCGAGGCCTCCCACGCACCGGCCGCCGTCGGTGATCGGGCAGCCGCCGGCGACCGCCGTCGGACGCGGCCGGCCGGCGGAGCGATCCGCGGACCGGCGAGGCGGTCGTTCCACTCGTGGGTGGGAGTGGGGAAGGAGGCCGAGGTTCAGGCCTGGCCGACGGCGATCTCGGCGGCGACGAAGGGCGCGCCGCCGGCGCGGTCGGACGCCTTCAGGTGCCCTCCGGGGTCGGTGACGGCGACGGCCGCCCTGAAGCCGGTCCGGGCGGCGGCCGCGTGCGCCGCCGCGACGAGTGCGCCGGCGGCGGCCTGGGTGATCGAGGTGCGGGGGACGACTTCTCCACGGCGTCGGTGCTCATGAACGGTTTTCCTCGGCGCCTTGTGGCTGTGGTGTGCGGGTGGCGAGGTGACGGCGGCGGGGCCGGGTCAGCGCAGGGGTGAGGCGGGGGTGGGGACCACGCGGGTCACGACGGTCTTCCCGGGGTCCAGGAGACCTCGGACGACCGGGCCGATCTCGTTCGTCCACCGCTCGTGCTGGTAGACGGCCGCGTACAGGGCCTCGCTCTGGGCCTCGTCCTCGAACCGGCGGATCCACACGTAGCCGTCCTGGTCCTGGTCGTCGACGAACGAGGCGGTCACGTCCATGCCCAGCGAGGCCTGGAAGGGAATGACGACGTCCTCCATGTAGCGCACCCATTCGCCGCGGCGTCCGGGCCGCGCCTGGTAGCGGCGGATCTCGTAGTGCACGGTGCTCCTCGAAGCTGCTTGCGGACGCGGTCAGTCGGTGAGGGTGAGGACGAGCTTGCCGCGGGTGCGGCCGGCCTCGCCGCGGGTGTGGGCCTCGGCGACCTCTTCGAGGGGGAAGGTCTCCTCCACCTCGACGGCGACACGGCCGGCGTCGATCAGGCCGGCGATCGTCGTGAGGGCGGCACCGTCCGGCTCGACCAGGAAGGGGGTGGCCCGGACGCCGGCCGCTTCGGCGGCCCCGGCCAGTTCCGGGGAGACCCCGGCCGGGACCGCGACCAGCAGGCCGCCGGGGCGCAGGACCTTCAGGGAACGGGTGCTGGTGCGGTCGTGGCCGTCACCTACCAGGTCGATGACGACGTCGACGCCGGCGGTGGCGTCCTCGAAGCGGGTGGTGGTGTAGTCGATGGTCTCGTCGGCCCCGAGTTCCTTCAGCCAGGCGTGCCGGGCCGCGCTGGCGGTCGCGATCACGTGGGCACCCCGGTGCCGTGCGAACTGGACCGCGAAGTGGCCGACCCCGCCCGCGGCGGCGGTGACCAGGACCCGCTGGCCGGCCTGGACGTGGGCGGTGTCGACGACGGCCTGCCAGGCGGTGAGCGCGGCCAGGGGCACCGCGGCGGCGTGGACGTGGTCGAGGGCGGCGGGCTTGCGGGCGAACTGCCGGGCCGGGGCGGTCACGTACTCGGCGTAGGCGTTCGCGGCGCGCGGGAACCACGGCATGCCGTACACCTCGTCGCCGGGCTTCAGCGTGGTGACACCGAAGCCGGCCTCCTCCACGACGCCCGACACGTCCCAGCCCAGGGTGAACGGAGGCTCACCGAGCACCCCGGCCATACCCCCGCCGGCCCGGCTCTTCCAGTCCACCGGGTTGATCCCGGCCGCGTGCACCCGGACCAGCACCTCGGTGGGCAGCGGCACCGGACGCGGCACCCGCTGGACGCGCAGCACCTCCGGACCGCCGAAACCGTCCTGGACCACCGCACGCATCGTCTCCGCGGACATGTGTCATCTCCTGTGAAGCATCCTGGGGAGGGGCCCTTCGTGGCCCTCCCGTCGACGTCGATGACGCTATCCCCAGAGATATACTTACCTTCAAGGTCTACTACTTCCCATCGGGAAGTTTCCTGGTGAGGAGAGTGAGGATGACGACCAGCTGCCCCAGCGGCCAGCACGCGCACCATGACGTGTACGCCGCTCAGTGCCCGTGCCGCGCCCTGCTCGACCTGCTCGCCAACAAGTGGTCCGCCCTGGCCATCGGCGCCCTGGAGGAGGGGCCTCAGCGCTTCGGGGAACTGCAGCGCAAACTCCAGGGCGTCAGCCCCAAGGTGCTGACCCAGACCCTCCGCCGCCTGGAGGACTCCGGCATCCTCGACCGCACCGTCTTCCCGGCCGTGCCCCTGCACGTCGAGTACTCCCTCACGCCCCTCGGCCACAGCGCGGCGGTCCCCCTCAACGCGCTCCGCGCCTGGGTCGAGGACAACGTCGACCAGGCCCTCCGCCCCGAGCCCGCCACACCGTGACGGGACGGACGGGCCCCGCGGGGCCCTGCCGCCGCAGGCGCCACCGGACACCGGACCCGGGCGCTCCGGCCTACGCCGTGAAGAGCCCCGCCAGCCGCCGGTAGGAGTCCACGAGCGCCGCACGGTCGTACGTGCTCGTGGTGACCAGGACCTCCTGGGCGCCCGTCTCCTCCAGCACCGTCTCCAGCTCCCGCGCGACCTGCTCAGCCGTGCCGGCGAGGTGGCCGCGCAGGCCGGTCTCGTACAAGCCGCGCTCCTTGGCGGTCATCGCCAGGGAGGCGACGCGCTCGGCCGGCGGCAGCGGCGGGAAGGTGCCGTGGGTGCGGGCGTGGGCCATGGACCAGGCCTCCGGGACCAGCAGCCGGCGGGCCTCCTCCTCGGTGGCGGCCACCGCGATCGTGCCGGAGACGACGACATAGGGCTCCGGTGCCCAGGGGGAGGGGCGGAAGGCCGACCGGTAGCGGTCGACGCCCCGCAGCATCTTCTCGCGGTCGCGCAGGTCGCCGATGACCATGGGCAGGCCCGCCCGCGCGGCGATCACCGCCCCCTCGCCCATGGCCAGGACGAACGGCGGCACACGCAGCCCCTCGGCGGGACGGGCGTGCGCCCCCGTCGGGGACGTGCCCTCGAACCAGCCGAGCAGTTCGGCCAACTGGGCCGCGAAGTCCTCCGCGTCGCCCTTGTCGCGGCCCAGTGCCCGGCGTACGCCGTCGGTGAAGCCGACGGAGCGGCCGAGGCCCATGTCGACGCGGCCGGGGAACAGCGACTCCAGCACCCCGAACTGTTCGGCCACGACCAGCGGACGGTGGTTGGGGAGCATGACGCCGCCCGTGCCGACCCGGATCGTGCGGGTGGCGGCCGCCACGGCGGCGGCCAGCACGGTCGGCGCGGATCCGGCGACCCCGGGCACGCCGTGGTGCTCCGAGACCCAGAACCGGTGGTAACCGAGCCGCTCCGCCTCCTGCGCCAGGCGCACGGTGTCCCGCAGGGCCTCGGCGGCCGGGCGGCCCTCCCGGGTGCGGGAGCGGTCCAGGACGGAGAAACGGGTGGACTCGATCAAGGCACTCACACCCGGTTCAACGCGGCACAGCGCCCATGATTCCCGTGGGGACGGAACCCGGGCCGGGCCGCCCCGCGCGGGCGGCCCGCCCGGACGGGCGCGCTCAGACAGGCGGGGACGAGGGCTCCGGGCCCCAGTACTCCGGGCCGACCCCGCGCCAGTCGATGAGCGGGGAGACCGAGACCTCCACGGGGTCGACGTCGAGGCCGGCGCGGCGCAGGAACTCGGCCACGTCCGCGACGCTGTACGCCAGCCCCAGGATCTCGCCGTTGACGCGGACGCGCCGGCCGCCCGTGGGGGAGGGCGGGTGCACGGTCACGGGCAGTGCTCCGGACATGTACCCAGCATCGGGTGCGGGGCCCCGCCCCGCATCCGGACCGCTCCGCCCGGCCGCTCCGGGCCCCCGCGGCGGGCTCGTGCCGGGAGGGGGCCAGTGCCTCCCCTTCACACCGGGCCGGGCCCGATCCGAAGGACAGGCCCTAGGGTGGTCCGCGTGACGGACACCAGCAAGCGGCCCCTCGCCGTGTTCGACCTGGACAACACCCTCGCCGACACGGCGCACCGCCAGCGTTTCCTGCAGCGGCGGCCCCGCGACTGGGACGCCTTCTTCGCCGCCGCGCCCCAGGACCCGCCGATCACCGAGGGCGTACGGCTGGCCCGGGACAGCGCGGTGGAGTGCGAGGTCGTCTACCTCACGGGGCGGCCCGAGCGGTGCCGTCAGGACACGCTCGACTGGCTCGCCGCCCACGGGCTGCCCGAGGGCCGCGTGCACATGCGGCCCGACGGCGACCGCAGGCCCGCCCGGATCACCAAGCTGGAGATCCTGCGGCGGCTCGCCGGGGACCGCGAGATCCGGGTGCTCGTGGACGACGACGAGCTGGTGTGCGAGGACGCCGAACGGGCGGGGTTCGCTGTCCTGCGCGCCCGCTGGACGGCTCCCTCGGCCGAGCTGGCGCAGGCGCAGGAGCGGGAGGGACGGACCTGAGAGGGAGCGGTACCGGTCTCAGCCCGCGTCCTCGGTCCAGAGGTACCGGCCTCAGCCCGCTTCCTCGATCCGGAAGCCGACCTTCAGGCCCACCTGGTAGTGCTCGATCTGGCCGTTCTCGATCTGGCCCCGGACCTGGGTGACCTCGAACCAGTCCAGGTTGCGCACGGTCTGCGAGGCGCGGGTGATGGCGTTGCGGATGGCGTCGTCGACCCCCTGGTGCGAACTGCCGACGATCTCGGTGACCCGGTAAACGTGGTCGGTCATGGTGCGGGTGCTCCTCTCGCGGGCGGCGCCGGGGCGCCGGACGACGGGATGCCACATCGGACGGTGACACTCCGTGAGGTGGGTGTCACACGTCACTCCACGGTGCCGCATCCGGGGCCCGCGCGCGAGATGTGCGGATCGTGACCGGGCGGACACTTGACCTCCGTATTGGTCCATACCAAAATCCCAGCACGCCCGTACGAGCCCGCGGCTCGGCCCCCCACGTCGGGATCTTTCCTGTGCACCTGACAGAACTGGACCCCTCGTGAGACGTCGCCTCCTCGCCCTCGTCTGTGTGTCCGCCGCGCTGGTCAGCGCCTGCGGAGCGCTGCCCGGCAGCACCGGCGGGCGGCACACCGTCACCGTCTGGCTGATGAAGGACAGCGCCTCGCAGGACTTCCTGCACCGCTTCACGGAGGACTTCGAGCGCGGCCACAAGGATCTGCGCCTCGACATCCGCATCCAGGAATGGACCGGCATCGGCCCGAAGGTGCAGGCCGCCCTCTCGGGTGACGGCGAGGGCGGACCGGACGTCATCGAGGTCGGCAACACCCAGGTCGCCCAGTACGTCGAGGGCGGCCGGCTCACCAACCTGACCCTGGAGTCGATGCGGGACTGGGGCATGCGGGACTGGGTGCCGGGCCTGGCCGAACCGGGCCAGGACAACTCCGCCCAGTACGGCATTCCCTGGTACGCGGCCAACCGTGTCGTCGTCTACCGCAAGGACCTCTTCGAGCAGGCCGGCGTCAAGGCCCCGCCGCGCACCCGCGCCGAGTGGCTCGCCGCCACCGAGAAGCTCGACAAGGGCGGCGACCAGGGCATCTACCTGGCCGGTCAGGACTGGTACACGCTCTCCGGGTTCATCTGGGACGAGGGCGGCGACCTCGCCAAGGAGAGCGCCAACGTCTGGAAGGGCACCCTGGACACGCCGGCCGCCCTGCGCGGGATGGACTTCTACCAGCGGCTGCAGGCGCTCGGCGGCGGTCCCGCGGGCTCCGACGAGGAACATCCGCCGCAGGCCGGGGTGTTCGCCGCGGGCAAGGTCGCGCAGATCGTGGCCGTGCCCGGCGTCGCGCAGGCCGTCGTGCAGAAGAATCCAGGCCTGCGGGGCAAGCTGGGGTTCTTCCCGGTGCCGGGGAAGACCGCCGCACGTCCCGGCGCGGTCTTCACCGGCGGCTCCGACCTCATCGTCCCGCGCAACACCGGCGACCGGGACGCGGCGGTCGCGGTCGTAGCCGCCCTCACCGGCGCCAAGTGGGACACCGAGCTGGCCCGCACCATGAACTACGTCCCCAACAAGACGACGCTCGCCTCGGCGGTCGCCGGGGAGGAGGGGGTCGCGGCCATGGCGGCGGGCGCCGCGCACGGCCGGGCGACCCCCAGCACCCCGCAGTGGGCCGCCGTGGAGGCCGACAACCCGATCAAGCGGTACATGACGAAGGTGCTCGGCGGCGGCGACCCGCGCACCGAGGCCCGCCGCGCCTCCCGGCGGATCACCGAGCAACTGGCACCCGGCCTGGGCTGACCGCCCGTCCTGGATCGACTGCCGGCCCGGACCGCCCGTCCGGCCCGGGCCCACCCGCCGCGACGGCACGAAACCGGGAACGAGGGGCTCGGCCCGGAACACGGGGCTCGGCCGGGAGCGCGGGGTCCGGCCCGGCGGACGGGGCTCGGCCGGGAGCACGGGGTCCGGCCCGGCGGACGGGGCTCAGCGCGGCATGTTCACCGCACCACGCTGAGCGACAGCGCGAAGCGCCGCCCGGCGTCCGTCCACCACTGCGTCAGCTCCAGCCCGGCAGCGGCCAGTTCCGCGCTCACCCCCTCCCGGCGGAACTTCGCCGAGACCTCGGTGCGCAGGTCCTCGCCCGCGGCGAAGTCGACGGCGAGATCGAGGGCGGGCACCTTCACGGTCTGCGCGGTGCGCGAGCGCAGCCGCATCTCGATCCACTCGTCCTCCGGGTTCCACAGCGCGACGTGGTCGAAGGCGTCCGGGTCGAAGTCGGCGCCCAGTTCACGGTCGACGACGGCGAGGACGTTCTTGTTGAACGCGGCGGTCACCCCGGCGGCGTCGTCGTACGCCCGCACCAGCACCTCCTCGTCCTTGACCAGGTCCGTGCCCAGGAGCAGCGCGTCGCCGGGGGAGAGCAGCGCGCGCACCCCGGCCAGGAACCGCGCGCGTTCGGCGGGCAGCAGGTTGCCGATGGTGCCGCCGAGGAACGCCAGCAGCCTCGGGCCGGGGGTCTCGGGCAGGGTGAGCCCGGCGGTGAAGTCGGCGATCAGCGCGTGCACGGCGAGGCCGGGGCGTTCGGCGGTCAGCGCCCGTCCGGCCTGGCGCAGCGCGCTCTCGCTCACGTCGACGGGGACGTAGGTCTGCAGGCCGGTGAGGGCGTCGATGAGGTAGCGGGTCTTCTCCGAGGAGCCGGAGCCCAGTTCGACCAGGGTGCGGGCGGGCAGGGCGGCGGCGATCTCGGCGGCCCGGCCGGCGAGGATCTCGCGTTCGGCGCGGGTCGGGTAGTACTCGGCGAGTTCGGTGATCCGCTCGAACAGATCACTGCCGTGCGCGTCGTAGAACCACTTCGGCGGCAGGGCCTTCGGGTCGCTGGTCAGCCCGTGCCGGACGTCGGCGCGCAGCGCGGCCGCCATGGCGTCCTCGGGCAGGATGCGGGTGACGTGGAACGGGCTCACGTGCGGGGCTCCTCGGGGGGTGCGGATGCCAGGTCCTCGGCGGGGTTCTTGAGGGCGAGGTCCTTGAGCGGGGTCAGCAGGACGTCCGTGCGGTGCGCCGCCAGCAGCGTGCGGTCGGGCACGCGGCGCCAGCGCGGATCGTCGTCGTAGGGCTCGGAGGCCACCACCACCGTCCCGGGCCCGGGTGCGGCGAGGTACCACAGGGTGTCGCCCCAGGCGGTCGCGGTGATCGTGTCGCCGTCGGTGAGCAGCAGGTTGAGCCGGGAGCCGGGGGCCGCCGCGGCCACCTCCAGCACCGTGTCGGCGAGCGCCTGCGCGGGGGTGTCGCCGGCGCGCAGCCTGGCCAGCACCAGCGCCCACACGAGGGCGGAGTCGTTGCGGGCCTCCAGCGCGAGCAGGTCCTCGGGCGGCAGCGTCCGGGCCGGCCCGGCGAGCGAGCCGGGCCAGCCGGTCACGGCGCCGTTGTGGCTGAACAGCCACCGGCCCGCGGCGAAGGGGGCCGCCGCGGCCTCCGCGTCCGCGCCCGAAAGGGTCGCGTCGCGCACCGCGGCGAGCAGAGCACCGGTGCGCACGACCCGGGCGAGGTCGGCGAAGGACAGGTCCGCCCAGACGGGCCCGGCCCGGCGGTAGCGGGCGGGCACGGGGTCGCCGGCGGCGTACCAGCCGACGCCGAAACCGTCGGCGTTGACCGTGCCGTAGCGCTGCTGCCGGGGCGCCCAGGACTGGCGGTACAGGCTGTGCGGCGGCTCCACCAGGACGCGGCCGATCGGCTCCTGGGGGCCCAGCCGGGCGAGGTGACGGCACATCAGGACTCTCCCGGGCGAGCCGAGCGGGCGGTGCGGAAGCCGGAGAAGATCTGCCGCCTGACCGGGTAGTCCCAGTTGCGGAAGGTGCCCCGGCAGGCCACCGGGTCCACGGCGAACGAGCCGCCGCGCAGCACCTTGTACTCCGGCCCGAAGAACACCTCGGAGTACTCCTTGTACGGGAACGCCGCGAACCCCGGGTAGGGGAGGAAGTCGCTCGCCGTCCACTCCCACACGTCGCCGATCAACTGCCGTACGCCGAGGGCGGATTCAGCGGCGGGGTAGCTGCCCGCCGGGGCCGGGCGAAGGTGCCGCTGGCCCAGGTTGGCGTGTGCGGGCGACGGGTCCGCGTCCCCCCACGGGTAGCGGGACGAGCGGCCGGTGGCCGGGTCGTGCCGCGCGGCCTTCTCCCACTCGGTCTCGGTGGGCAGCCGCCGTCCGGCCCAGCGGGCGTAGGCGTCGGCCTCGTACCAGCTCACGTGCAGCACCGGCTCGCCGGGCGGTACGGCCTCGGTGACACCGAAGTGCCGCCGCAGCCACTGTCCGCCCTCGCGCCGCCAGAACAGCGGCGCGGTGATGCCCTGGCGCCGGATGTGGTCCCAGCCCTCGGGCGCCCACCAGCGCGCGTCGTCGTACCCGCCGTCCTCCATGAATGCCTGGTACGCGCCGTTGGTCACCGGGGCGGTGTCGATCCAGAACGGCGCCACCTCGCGCACGTGCGCGGGCCGTTCGTTGTCCAGCGCCCACGGCTCGGTGGAGGTGCCCATGGTGAACGGGCCGCCGGGGACGAGGACTTCGGGCGGACCGGTGAACGGGGGTGCCGGTTCGGGGTCGGGCGCGGTCAGGGCGCGCGGGCCCCGGCGCAGCTGATGGGTGATCAGCATGGTCTCGTCGTGCTGCTGTTCGTGCTGGGCGATCATGCCGAAGGCGAAGCCCGCCTCGGTCAGCCGGGTCCCGTGGAACGCGGCGGACTCCAGCACGTCCAGCACCCTGCCGCGCACCTCGGACGCGTACGCGCGGGCCTCGGCGGGCGCCAGCAGCGGCAGCGAGGGGCGTTCGGAGCGCGGGTGCTCGAAGGCGTCGTAGAGGCTGTCGATCTCCGGGCGCATCGCTTCCCGCCCGGCGACCGTGCGCAGCAGCCACAGCTCCTCCTGGTTGCCGATGTGCGCGAGGTCCCACACCAGCGGGGACATCAGCGGGGAGTGCTGAGCGGTCAGGTCGGGCTCCTCCACGCAGCTGGTCAGCAGCGTGGTGCGCTCCCGGGCGGTGGTGAGCGAGGTCAGCGCGCGGGCGCGCAGCGCCTCGGGGTCGGTTCCGGCGCCGGGCGTCGGACCGGGCGCCGCATCGAGCGCGGGGTCGAGCGCGGGGTCGGTCATGAGCGGAGGTCCTTCCCGTGGGTGCGGCGGTCCCGGCCGTCCAGCCGGTCGAGCAGGTCGTCGGCGGGGCAGCGGCCTTTGCGGACGTAGTGGTCCAGGTGCGCGCCGACGGCGTCCTGGACCGCGGCGGTGGCACCGAGCCGGGGCAGGGCCGCCAGGGCGGCCTCGAAGCAGGTGACCGCCACGTCGCGCAGCTCCGGGTCGGCGAGGCCGGAGCGGGCCGCCTCGATCCAGAGCGGATTGTGCGGCGCGGGCCGGCCCATGGTCCGCTCGGCGAGCGGTTTCACGGCCCGGTACGCGCTCTCGGCGGCCTCCGGGTCGTCGAAGAGCGCCGCCGCCACCGCGAGCGGGACGATCCATCCGTCGTCCCCGGGCTGCGCGTCGATCATGCGCAGTTCCAGGTGGCCGCGCGGCCTGACGGGCGGGAACAGGGTGGTGAGGTGGTAGTCGAGGTCCTCCCGGGACGGCCGTCTCGGCCGGCCGGAGCGTATCCACTCCCGGAAGCTCAGCGCCTCGGGCACGTGCCACGGCCCGTCGTCACGCCGTACGCACATCACCGGCGCGTCCAGGACGTGCCGGGCCCAGGCGGCGCGGGGCGAGCCGTCCAGCGGCGGTGCGCCCGCCCGGCCCGGGCCGATCTCCGTCCACAGCAGCTGCCGGGTGGAGCGCCATCCGGTGGGCCGGTCCCCGAGCAGCGGGGAGTTCGCGAACGCGGCCACCAGGACCGCGCCGAGCTGGTGCGCGAGCCGCCAGCGCCGCACGTGGCCGAGCGGCCCCGGCTCCTCGTGGCCGGCGTCCAGGCACACCTGCACGGAGGCGGAGGTGCACATCATGTGCCGGCCGGCCGGGCCGCCGCGGTCCAGGCAGGCCTCCAGGGCGTCGTAACGCCGTTCCCGCAGGAACCTGCGGGGCGTGTGCCAGGGGTCGTGACCGAGACCGACCAGGCACAGTCCGTCCCCGGCGAGTACGGCACGGACGCGGTCGAGGTCGGCGCAGACGGTGCCGATGCACTCCATCAGGGAGGCCGCGGGCGGCGAGCTGAGCTCCAGCTGGCCGCCGGGTTCGACGGTGAGCGCCGATCCCAGGGGCACGGTCCGCAGGGCGGCGTAGGCCGCTTTGAGACGTTCGGGGGTCACGGGGAGCCGCGGCGCGCGCAGCTCGTGGACCAGCCATTCCACTTCGACGCCGACGGTACGGGGCGGTCCGGTCTTGAAGCAGATGCCGCTGACCAGAGCCTCGACCTCGGCTTCGGTGACGGCGGTACGGGGCTCCGTACAGCCACTTGCCGAATCGGACATGTCGGGATCCTCCTGAGATTCCACCATGCCACCGGCCCGGGTTCCGTGGTCCGGGACGGGGTCGCACCGTCCCCACCCAAAACCCTCTGGCCGATTCGCACAAGGGTGCAGAACGGGACAATCGTGCCCCGAAATCTCCGTTTCCGCGATGTTTCCCGCTGCTTCACGGCGCCCGACCGCGGATCGCGAGGGCGGCTTCGGCGGCTCCCGGAAGCGGAAACTCCGTTGCACCCGGGCTCGCGGATCGCACACGATGCGTGCATGAACACGGGGGACGCCGCGCGGTGCGCGGTCATGGCGCCCACGGGGGTGGCGCCATGAGCGCGCGCCTGCGCGGCATCGCACAGCAGACCGAACAGATCGTGATGGCCGGGGTCTATCGCCGGGAGGACGGGCGCGAGGTGCGCCTGGCGGCGGCCGTCGAGGCCGCCCGTGAAGGGACGCGCACGAGCGGGCCGGGCCCGGTGCCCGTACCGCCGTGGGCGCCGGCCGAGACCTGCTTCGAGGTCACGGGGGAGAGCAGCCTGGAGGCCGCCCGGCGGCTCGGCGGCCCGGTTGCCGTCCTCAATTTCGCCTCGGCGCGCAATCCCGGCGGCGGCTACCTCAACGGCGCACAGGCCCAGGAAGAGGCCCTGTGCCGTGCCTCGGCGCTGTACACCTGTCTGCTCGGGGCCAGGGAGTTCTACGAGCACCACCGCACCCACCGCGACCCGTTCTACTCCGACCGGGTGATCCACTCACCGGCCGTCCCCGTCTTCCGTGACGACCGCGGCCGGCTCCTCGACGAGCCGTACACCGCCGGTTTCCTGACCGCCGCCGCCCCGAACGCAGGGGTGGTGCTGCGGGACACGCCCGAGCGGGCCGCCCGGCTGCCGGGCGCCCTGGCCGTCCGCGCCGAGCGGGTGCTGGAGACGGCCGCCGCCCACGGCTACCGGCACCTGGTGCTCGGCGCGTGGGGATGCGGGGTGTTCCGCAACGACCCCGCGCAGGTGGCGGGCGCCTTCCGGGCGCTCCTGGGGCCGGGCGGGCGGTTCTCGCACGCGTTCGAGCACGTGGTGTTCGGGGTGCTGGACCGGACGCGGGGGAACGTCGTCCGGGCGGCCTTCGCGCGCGCGTTCGTTCAGGGCTCCTGACCTCTCCCCAGCATCCTGACCTCCCGTCAGGGGCCCTCTTTCCGCGACCGGATCCGCATGCCGGGGCGCCGCCGGTGCACCGTCAGGTAGACGAGCCCGTCCGGGCCGGCGCCGAGGCTGCGCGTCGAACCGTGCGGCAGCCAGACGGTGGCGCCCTCGGTCAGTTCCCGGGGTTCGTCCCGCGGGCCCGCGCCGAGCGTCCCGCCGCCGGAGACGACGTACACCAGCACGTCCAGGTCCGGTTCGGCGTGCGGCGCGACCTGCGCCCCCGGTGCGAGGCGGACCAGATTGGCGTCGAGCTGACGCCCGCTCTCCGCCAGCTTCCACAGCACGCCCGCCGCTGCCGGAGGATCCCCGGCCAGCGCGCGGGCGTCGCACAGCAGGCGCGGCTCGGGCGGCCCGGCCCCGTCCGGACCGGTGTCGTGCGCTGCGGACGACGCCATGGTGCACCCCTCTTCCCTGTGGCTCCGATGCATCGCCTACGATTTTTCCATGGTCGACTCGTGAAAAATCACCGCAGGTGGGAAGGGGTGAGCCGAGTGTCCGAGAGGCGGCGCAACCCTCGCCGGCGCGAGGTGCTGGAGGTGCTGCGCTCGGCTCCCGGGCCGCTGGGCGCCGCGGAGGCCGCCGAGCGGATCGGGGTCCACCCCAACACGGTGCGTTTCCACCTGGACGCCCTGGTGGCCGAGGGGCTGGCCGAACGGCGGACCGAGGACACGGACGGTTCAGGACGCCGCCGCCCCGGCCCCGGGCGTCCCCGCACGGTGTACGCCGCCCGGCCGGGCATGGACCGCGGCGGCGCCCGCGGCTACGGTCTGCTGGCGCGGATGCTGCTGGGCGAACTGGCCTCGCGCGGGCCCGAGGCGCGGACCGCCGCCGTCGAGACGGGCCGGGCATGGGGCCGCCGCCTCGCGAAGCCCCCGCTGCCTCCGCCGCCCCTCTCGCGGCCGGACACCCCACCCCTTCCGTCTGCGACGCGGCCGACGGCCGCGGACCCGGTGGGCACGGACCCGGTGGGCACGGGGGCTGTGGCCGCGCGGCCGGCGGCGGTGGGGTCGGCGGCCGCGGAACCGTTGGACCGGCTGGTCGGCCTGCTCGACGACCTCGGTTTCGACCCGGCCCCCGAGGGGGGCGGCCAGGACGGCATGCCGGAACGGATCAGACTGCGCCACTGCCCCTTCCTGGAACTGGCCGAGGAGTACGGCCACCTGGTGTGCCCGCTCCATCTGGGGCTGATGCAGGGCGCGTCGGCCGAGCTGGACGCACCGCTGACCGCGAGCGGCCTGGAGCCGTTCGCCACCCCCGACTCCTGTCTGGCGCACCTGGCCGCCCCCGCGGCCGCCGGGGCGCACGCCGGATGACGTGAACAGGCCCGGGCCCGCGCGGCCCCGGCGGAGAACGGCCCGGGCCCGTCCGCCCGGACAGAGAGGCAGCACATCGATGAACACCACGTCGGCCGCGACGGCGAGCGCGGTCACCTTCGTCTGGCTCGGCATGGTGCTGGGCATCTCCTTCCTGGAGGCTCCGCTGAAGTTCCGCGCCCCGGGCGTGACCATTCCCATCGGCCTGGGCATCGGCCGCATGGTCTTCCGGGCACTGAACCTGGTGGAGGCCTTGCTGGCCGTCGTGGTGATCGTCGCGGTGGCCCTGGGCGGCGCCCCGGCTCCGGTCACCGCCCTGACCGCGGCCGTCGCCGTCCTCCTGCTGGTGCAGCTGGTCCTCGTCCGCCCCCGGCTGAACCGCAGGTCCGACCGGGTCCTGTCCGGCGCGGAGGCGGTGGACGGCCCCCGGTCGCACGACCACCTGGTCTACGTGGCCCTGGAGATCGTCAAGGCCGCCGTCCTGATCGCCCTGGGGATCGCCCTGCTGACGGCCTGACGGCCTGACGGCCTGACGGCTTGACGGCTTGACGGCTTGACGGCTTGACGGCTTGACGGCCTGACAGGCCGTGGCTCGCGCATGCTTCGGACGGGCACCGAAGGGGTAGGTGCTCGCCCTGGCGCCCGTGCGGTGCCGGTGCCGGACGCGGCGGCGAGGGGGAGTTCATGAGCGGGGAACTGGTGCGCTTCGATCTGGGCGGGGGATCCGCCGGGGTCTACGTCGAGATGCCGGACGACGACCCCGGTGTCGAGCGTGCCCGGCGGCGCGTCGGCGGCACCCGGCAGGAGGCGGTGGACGGGTTCGAGGCCGGCCTCGACCAGATCCGGGACGTGGCCGGCCGCACCCTGCGACGGATCACCGCGATGCCGTCCCCGCCGTCCACCGTCGAGCTGGAGTTCGGGGTGAAGTTCAGCGTGGAGGCGGGCGCGGTCATCGCGCGGACGGGCGTCGAGGGGCACGTGAAGGTCAAGGTGGTCTGGGAGCGGACCACCCCCGGACACCGGCTGCCGCAGGACGAGGACGAGGACGAGGACGAGGGCGGGGGCGACGGCGGCGACCGGGGCGGGGGCGGAGGAGAGGGCACGGGGGCGGTCGGCGGACCGGACACCGGACCCGGCAGGGGCGCCGGTGACAGCCCGGCGCCGGGCCTCAGTGGGACATCGGGTCCGTCGACCTGACCGCCACGGGATCCGCGTCCGGTGGCTCCCGGCGCACGGGAGCCACCACCGTGCGCTGCGCCGGAGCCGCCACGTCCACCGGGGGCACCGGATCCTTCACCAGGTCCGGCACGTCACCGACCCGCTCCAGCTGGCTGCGGTACAGGGTCGTGCCGCCGGTGACGGCCTGCGCGCACAGCACGGCCAGGATGCCGGGCCCGAGCAGCGCGGCGTCCCCGAGCATCTCCGCCACCATCACCAGCACGCCGAGCGGAGCGTGGGCCACCGAGCCCAGACAGGCCGCCATGCCGACCGCCACCGGGACCAGCGGGCTGTGCGGCGCGATGCCCAGCGGCTCGGCCAGCCGCCACAGCGCGGCGCCCACCCCCGCGCCCACCACCATGCCGGGCCCGAAGATCCCGCCAGAGCCGCCCGACCCCACCGTCAGCGCCGTTCCGACGATCTTCGCCAGGGGCAGCGCGAGGACCACGGCCAGCGGGAGGTCCAGCAGCAACTGCCGCTGCGTCACCGCCTCCATGAGGCCGTACCCGGTCCCCAGCACCCCTGGGACCAGCAGCCCGAGCCCGCCCACCAGCAGCGCCCCGACCGTCGGCGCCGCGAGCCGGGACAGCAGCCCGCGCGCGCGTGCCTCCACCCGCAGGTGCACCGCGTAGAAGCACGCCGTGTACAGCCGTCCGGCGCCGCCCGCCACGATGCCCACCACGGCGACCAGCGCGAACTCCCCGGCACCGCTCACCGCCGCGCCCGCGTGGTGGCCCAGTACGGGCGTGAACCCGAAGCAGGCGCCGAACGTCAGCCAGCCCGACACGGAGGCGATCAGCGCCTTCGGCAGGACCCGCGCGTCCATGCCCCGCCGGTGCAGCATCTCCGCCCCGAGCAGCGCCCCGCCGAACGGCGCCCGGAAGATCGCGCCCACCCCCGAGGCCAGCCCGATCACCAGGGCGGTCCGGGCCTGCTCGCGCGACATGCCGGTCCGCCTGGCGATGACGGAACCGAAGGCCGCCGAGATCTGTGCCGCGGGCCCCTCCGTGCCGCCCGAGCCGCCCGAGCCCAGCGTCAGCGCCGACGCCACGAGCTTCACCACCGTCACCCGGCCGCGCATACCCGTCGGGTCGTGGTGGGCCGCCGCGATGGCCGCGTCCGTGCCGTGCCCGCGCGCCTCGGGGGCCAGCCACAGCGCGAACGCGGTGGCGACCAGGGCGCCGCCGCCGGCCACCAGCGGCACCAGCCACGGCCGGCCGGAGCCCTCCAGCTCCAGGAATCCGCCCTCCGCCGTCGTCCGGTAGGGCCGGTAACCGGCCACCGACTCCAGCAGCCAGCCGGTGCACAGGTGGAGCAGCCCGAACAGTGCCGCGGCGCCCAGACCCGCCACGGCGCCGATGAGGACGGCGGGCAGCACCCAGCGTGCCTGTGAGTCGTCCGCGCCGTCCACCGGCAGCAACCGTACGGTCGAAGACCGTAAGGACCAGCGCCTCGAACGCTCTTCCGTGCCACGCGCCCCCGCTGTCACCCGCATACTCCCGCCACCCGACACCGTCCCCCTCGGCCAGGGTGACGGCCGACCCGGCGCAAGGTCAACCGCGCAGCTCCGAACGGGGGATGACGGAGCATCAGCATACTGACACCCCATCGCACAACCGTCCAATACACCCCAGCGGAACCGGTCGGCAGCGCCCGAATCACGGGCTGACCTGCCCACGTCCCTCTGGTTATCCTCAAAGTCGGATCAACAGACAGTCAGCGGGCGGTGGCGACAGGGGGCTGAGGCCGATGCCGAGCGGGGCCGGTGAGCGCACGGCGGACATGCCGGATCTGACAGGGCTGCCCCTGGAGGAGATTCTGGAGGGCACCGACTCGGCGCTGTCCGCGGCCCTGAGCCGCGTCCTGCGCCACCTGGCGGGCGAGGAAGCGCCGGTGGCCGCCTACGACTCCGGAGGCGACACCTCCGAGGGACCGCGCCGGCTCACCGACCCCGCCCCGTGACCCCCGCAGGCAGCGCCCCGCACGGCCGGTGGCCCGACGACCTCCTCGACGTCGCCGCCCTGCGCGCCGCCGGGGAACGCCCGCTTCCCTTCAGGGAGTTCGTCGTCAAGGTGCACAGCCGCTGCAACCTCGCCTGCACCTACTGCTACGTGTACGAGGCCGCCGACCGGCACTGGCGGACCCAGCCGCGCACCATGTCCCCGGACACGGCGGCACAGGTGTGCCACCGGATCGCCGAACACGCGGCACACCACCGCCCCGGCTCCGTGCGTGTCATCCTCCACGGCGGGGAACCGCTGCTCGCCGGAACCCCCCTGCTGCGCACCCTCACCCGGACCCTGCGCGCGCGCCTCCCGGCCGGCACCACGGCCGAGGTCGTCGTCCAGACCAACGGCACCCTCGTCGACGACGACGTCCTGCGGATGTGCCACGAGGAGGACATCAAGATCGCCGTCAGCCTCGACGGCACCGCGCGCACCCACGACCGCGCCCGCCGCGACCACGCCGGACGCGGCAGCCACGCCCGGGTCGCCGCCGCCCTGCGCCGCCTCGCCGACCCCGGCCACCGCGAGGTGTGGGCCGGCATCCTGTGCACCGTCGACGTCACCGCCGACCCGCTCGCCACCTACGAGCACCTGCTGTCCTACGACCCGCCCGCCCTCCGCCTCCTGCTGCCGCTGGGCAACTGGACGAACCGCCCCCCGGGTCGCACCGCCGACCCCGGCCACACCCCCTACGGCCAGTGGCTCGCCACCGTCTTCGACCGCTGGTACGGCACGCCCGGACCACCGGTGCGCATCGCGTTCTTCGAGTCGGTCCTCGACCTCCTCCTCGGCGGCGTCACCCGCACCGAGACCATCGGCGGCGCCCCCTGCCAGCTCGCGGTCGTCGACACGGACGGCGCCCTCACCCTCTCCGACCAGCTCAAGTCCGCCTACGAGGGAGCCGACCGCAGCGGCCTGGACGTCCACCGCCACTCCTTCGACGTCCTCCTGGACCACCCCGGCGCCGTGGCCCGCCAGCTCGGTGCCCGGGCGCTGGCCGCGCCCTGCCGCGCCTGCCCGGTCGGCACCGTCTGCGGCGGCGGCCACTACCCGCACCGCTACCGCGCCGACAACGGCTACCTCAACCCCTCCGTCTACTGCCCCGACCTGATGGCCCTGATCCGGCACGTGGCCCACGTCCTGCGCGCCGACCTCGACCGAGCCGCCGGGACCCGCCGTTGACGCACGACCACCGGGCCGACGCGCCCGCGCCCCCGCTGCCCCTGCCCGGCGGCCTGTGGCACCAACTCGCCCGCGGCACGCCGGACGGTGCCACCGTGCGCCTGCTGCGCACCGCCCGCGCGAGCCGCAACCTCCTGCTGCTGCGCGCCCTGCACGAGGATCCGCGCGGCGGACCCGGCCGCGCCCGGGCCGTCGCCCTCCTGGCCGCCGTACGCCACCGCGCACCCGCAGTCTTCGACGACCTGATCACGGACCCGGCCGCCGGAACCGCGCTCGCCGAGGCCGTGCGCGCCGGCCGGCCCGGCCCGGTAGGCGCCCTCGCCGTGGCCGCCGGGCACCGCGCCGGCCTCACCTTCCGCCTCGACGTCCCGGTCCACGACGGCACTCTCCGCCTGCCCGGACTCGGCCGCGCCGCCCTGGCCCCCCACGCGCGCGCCGCGCACGTCGCGGGCGGCCCCCAGGGCACCACCGTGACCGCCCACGGCCCCGGGACCACCGTCACCGTCACCGTGCCGGACGCCCCAGGGCGGACCGCGCCCGGCTGGGCGCCCCTGCCGCACCTCACCCTCGCGGGCCCCGGCCCGCGACTGCGCCTACGCCTCGACTCCCACCCCTCCCTCGACGACCCCGGGCCGCCGCCAGCGGGCGAACTCGCCCGCTGGCGGGAGCGGCTCGGCGCGGCCTGGCGGCACCTCGCCGCCCGCCACCCCGACCGGGCCGACGCGGTGCGCGGCACCGTCCGCGCCGTCGTCCCCCTGCCCCCGCGGGCTCCCGCCGGCACCTCCGGCCGCTGGCTGAGCGCCTCCTTCAGCGACGCCTACGGTCTCGTCGCCCTCGCACCGCTCGACGACCCCGCCGAACTCGCCGCCGCGCTCGTCCACGAGACGCAGCACTCGCTCCTGTACGCCCTGCAGGACCTCACCCGGCTGCTCGACGCGCCGCCCGGCGCCCGCGGCCACGCCCCCTGGAGCGAGCGTCCCCGGCCGCCCTCTGCCCTGCTCCAGGGCGCCTCGGCGTTCCTCGTGACCGCCGCGTTCTGGCGCACCGAGGCGGCCCTGGGCGACCGGGCCGCCCACGCGCCCTACGAGCGGTGGCGGCGTACCGTCCGCCGGGCCGCCGACGAGCTGGAACGCGGCGGCTGGCTCACCGAGAACGGGCACCTGCTCCTGCGCGCCCTGCGCGACGTCCTCGCCGAGTGGGACGACGCACCGCCGTGACCTGGGCCGCGCCCGCGCGCGGCGGACGGCGCCCGCCGGGGGGCCGCCCGGCGCCCCGGGCCGGCGGACAGGCGCGGGTCAGATCGGCGGGGGCTCGATGTCGCACTCCGCGCGGATCCCGGCGGCGGCGCCGCGGCTCTCCGGGTGGTCGGGGCCGAGGGTCGCCAGATAACGGCGCCGCACCGACGTCAGCAGTTCCTCGGCGGCCTCCTCGTCGCCGGTGGCCGCCGTGTCCAGGGCCACGTTGGTCAGCGCCGCCAGCGTCGCCGGGTGGCGGTCGCCGTAACGGGCCTCCAGCGCGCGGGCGCACTGCTCGCCCAGCGTCCGCGCCGCCTCCGGCTCGCCCCCGTGCGCCAGGTCGGTGGCGAGGTTGACGCGGGCCAGCAACAGCCACGGATGGTCGTCCGGGAGCGCCGCCGCCAGCGCCGCCACCGTCTCCTCGTCGACCCGTCTGGCCTCCGCGTGCTGGTGCGAGGCGCGCAGCGCCGCCCCGTGGTCGACACCGGCCACGCCCGTCAGCGGATGCACCGGACCCAGCACGGACCGGTAGCGGCGCAGCGCCTCGGCGCTGTGCTCGCGCGCCGCCGCCGGATCCCCGGTCAGTCTGAGGTCGTTGGAGATGTTCGTCAGCGCCGCCAGCGTGTCGACGTGGTCCTGGCCGAACAGCGTCCGGTACAGCTCCAGCGCCTCCCGGGCCAGGGCGAGTCCCTGCTCGAAGTCGCCGGCCTTGCGGCAGGTCACCGAGAAGTTCTTGATCGCGCGTGCCGTGTGCGGGTGCCGGTCGCCGTACTGCTCGCGGTAGCGGGCCACCGTACTGCTCTGCAGGATCATCGCGTCCGCGTACCGGCCGCACTCGCGCATGTCGCGCGCCACGTTGTTGATGGAGAAGAGCGTGGAGCGGGCGGTGGGGCCGAGGATCTCCAGCCGGGCGTCGTGGATGCGCTGGTCGAGGGCGAGCGCCTCCTCGTACAGGCCGTTGACGCGCAGGCTCACGCTGTAGTTGTGCCCCACGGTCAGCACGTGCGGGTTCTGCTCGCCGTGCAGCTGGACGCTGCGGTCGTAGGCGTCCCGGTCCAGGGCCAGCGCCTGCGGGAAGCGGCCCGCCGCGCGCAGGTCGGCGGCGGTGGCCCCGGCCACGGTGAGGGTGAACTCGTGGTCGTCGCCCAACGTGGCGCGCAGTCTGGCCAGGACGTCCTCGTTGATCCGCCGCGAGTCCTCGAACTCGGCCAGCTGCCAGTGCGCGCTCGCCTGCTGCCGGCGCGCCCACAGCGTCTGGACGTGGTCGGGGCCCAGCGCCGTGTGCCAGATGCCGGCGACCTTCCCGGCCAGCTGGACGGCACCGCGGAAGTCACCGCGCGCGATGACGTAACCCAGGATGCTCAGCGCCGTGTCACGGGCCTTGGCGTCCCCGCAGTCCAGCAGGCCGGACGGTTCGAGGTGGGGCAGGATGTCGGCGTAGTTGCGCCAGTTCTCCGGGCGCTGGGAGTCACCGGGGTCGTGCGCGGCGATGATCTCGTGGACCAGGTGCCGCAGCCTGGTGGCCTCCTCGTCGGACAGCTCGTCCCGCAGGACGCCGCTGAGCAGCCGGTGCACCTGGAGGGTGCCGGTGGCCGCGTTGACGCTCAGCAGCGAGAACTGGTTGATGGCCCGCACCGCCCGGCCGCGGGCCAGCTCGTCGCGGGCGACCGGGGCGAGGTCGTCGGGAAGGTTCAGCAGCCGTGCGTCGCGCAGGAACGACTGCGCGACGGGCTCGGGTCCGAAGAAGGCCAGCAGCCGCAGCAGTCCGAGCGCCTGCGGGTTCTGCGCGCGCAGCAGGTCCACCGAGGCCCGCCAGGTCGCCGCGACCGGCCGCACGCCCGAGGACGGGGGCTCCGCCAGCAGCTCCTGGCGGCGGTTCTCGAGGAGGTCCAGGTAGGCGCCGGTGCCGATGCCGGACTGGGCCTGCGCCGCCACCGAGTGCTCCAGCGCCAGCGGCAGGTCGCCCAGGGACTCGGCGAGCCGTTCGGCCTCCTCCGGGGTGGCCCAGGGCGTGCGCCGGCGCAGGAAGCCGATGCTCTCCTGCCGGGAGAACACGTCCACGTGCAGCGCGTGCACCCGGTCGGCCCAGCCGGAGTGACGGGAGGTGACCAGGACGTGCCCCGCGCCCTGCGCCACCCCGAGCAGCGAGGGGATGTAGGGGACCACGTCCTCGGGCGCCCCGGCGTTGTCCATCACCAGCAGCCAGCGGCGGAACGGCTCCCCGGTCGACATCGCCGCCAGGACCCGGTCCACCGGGTCGCCGGGGCCCTCGGCCGCCGCGCCGAAGTCCGGCACCAGTGAGGCGAGCTGCTGGCGGATCACGGCGGGCTGCTCGGCGTCGATCCACCAGATCCGCTCGTACTCCGTGTGGTGGCGGTGCACGTACTCCACGGCCAGCCGCGTCTTGCCGACCCCGCCCATCCCGTACAGGGCGTACGGCAGGACGGCCACCTGGTCGCCCCCGTGCAGCATGGCCCGCAGCCTGTCGAGCTCCTCCTCCCGGCCGGTGAAGTAGGAGGCCTGGGGCAGCGGCATGGTCCGCGGCAGCCGGGCCGGCAGCGGGGTCCCGGCCGCCGGCGTGTGGGTGCTCCCCACGGGCGGGCCGGGCCGCTCGACGCCCGCGGCCTGTGGCGTCGTACGGGAAGGGGCGGGGTCCATCGACACGTCCTCCATGCGCTGAGCCGGTTCCCTGGGAGGTGGAGTGGTGGGCGGTGCCGCCGCGCCGGACGAGGCGGGCCGACGCCCGCTGTCCTCCCCGCCGGCGGGCCCGCCCAAAGACGAATGCGCCCGTGCGCGGGCCAGTGCGCCTCCGTAGGCCGGTCCGAGCGCGGCCAGGGCGGGTGCGGCCGCCGACAGCAGTTCCTGGTCGGCCGGTCCGAGCGCGGTCCCGTCCAGATCGGCGGGCGCGGCCACCAGCGTGCCCAGCAGCCCGGAGCGGGCGCCCATGACCCGGCCGGCGATCTGCGAGACCTCCTGCAGCGTGCGCAGGGTCTCGGTGCGTCCGAGGCCGAACAGCAGCCGGTCGCGTACGCCGTCCAAAAACTCGAAGCGCGGGCCCTCGTCCCGCGCCCCGGCGCCCGCTCCCGCGCCCCCGGGCCGGTCGGCCCGCGGGCCGCTGTCCGCCGCGAGCAGACCGCCGAGCAGGATCTCCGCGAACGGCAGCGGGCCGCCCGCCCGCCCCAGCAGGCGCTGCACCGCCCCCACGACCTCCGGCCGCAACGGGACCATCGCCAGCTGGGCGGCGAGCCGCCGCGCCTGCGGGGAGGCGTGCCGCAGGAAACGCCCTACCGCCTGCTCCGGGGAGACCGGGCGGGGCCGGTGCTCGGGGGCGAGCGGCGGCAGACACTCCGGGGCCAGGCCCTGCTCGTCCACCAGCAGGGCCGCCACGTCACTGTGCGAGGGCGCCTCACCGGCCACCATGCGCGCCCAGCCCGTGAACCAGGACGCCTCCATCTCCAGCACCGGCACGGGCAGCGCACCGGGCCGCACCCAGCGCGCGCCGTGCCGCAGGAGCAGCAGCGCGTTGGGCAGCCCGGGCGCCAGGGCGCGCACCCGTACGTCCCGTGGCACCGCCTCGCACAGGTCCCACAGCCGGCTGGGCAGCGGCTGGAGCACCGCCACCGGGGTGTGCCGCGCCCAGCGGTGCAGCAGCCGGGGCACGCTGCCGGACGCCCAGGCGTCCCCCACGCAGTCGCTCATCAGCAGCACCAGCCGGCGTCCCTGCGGGTGGAACAGCTCGTCCGGGGCGCGGGCCGGGCCGCCGTGGTGGGAGCGCAGCCGCGCCGCCTTCCCGCCGCGGGTGTCCAGCCACCACACCCGTACGTCGGCGAACGCGCCCTGACGGCGCAGCAGTTCCGCGAACCGGTCGGCGACGCCCCGCCACACGGTCATCGACACGCTCTGTTCGACGACGAGCGCGACCTCGAACCACCGGTCCGGCACGTCGACCGGCACGGGACTCCACCGGCCCAGCTCCGCCGACCGGACCGCGGTCCGCTCCTCGTCCAGGGTGAACCTGCGGCGCGAGCGGATCCGCCGGTTGAGGGGGCGCAGGGCGCGGGCCAGCCGGAGCGGGTCGCGCAGCACTCCCGGGCGGGTGTCGGAGTCGAACAGCGGGACGGAGAGCGGCGGCGCGCCCACCGGGGTCCCCATGTCGGTCAGCGGCCCCCGGACCAGGCGCCCGGACGGTGCGCCGGACGCCGCCTCGTCCTGCCCGTCACCCGCTGGAGTCGCGGACTTCTCCGGGGCGTGCGGCGGAGGGCCGTCCGCGTCGGCTCCGGAAGGGGGACCGGTGGCGGGGGAGTCCGCGGAGGGAGCGTTCTCGGCGGGGGAGCGGCCGGCGGGCGGCCCGGCGCCCCGGCTCCCGGGCCCCGCGTGCCTGCCGTCGGCGGCGTCCGGCGCGGCGCCGGCGGGCGGTGCCTCCCGGGCCCCGGACGCGTCCGCGGGCGGTAAGTCCCCGGGGCCGCCGGCCCGGGGCGGCACACGGCCCGGCACGGCCCGGTCCGGCAGGGCGCCCCCGGCCGTCCCGACGCGCTCCGCCAGCCAGATCGCCTCCGCCCACTCCCGCGCCGACGGCGACCGGGCCGCCCCGCCGGTCATGGCGAGGCGTCCGTCGCAAGGCTGCGCCACAGCGCCGCCCGCAACTGCGTCCAGGACGCCTCGTCGGCGTCGGCGGCGCCGTTCGTGAGCATGTGCACGGTGTTCAGGAGCTGGTCGGCGGCGAGTGAGCCGTCCCCGCGCTCCTGGAGGAACGCGCGGACCAGCTCCGCCGCCCGCGGGTCGCGTCCGGCACCGAAGTGGGCCTCGACCATCGCGGCCAGCCGTGCCTCGTCCGGAGCGGCGAGTTCCACCTCCAGGCAGCGGCGGCGGAAGGCGGGCGAGAACGCGCGTTCGCCGTTGCTGGTGATCACCACGACCGGGAACTCCGAGCAGCGCACCCGCCCGTCGCGCACCACGACCGGTGAGCCGTGGTCGGCCGTGCCGACGCTCGCCTCGCGCCGGGACTGGCCCAGCCGCTCCAGCTCGCGGATGCGGAACTCGCCCTCCTCGAAGATGTGCAGCAGGTCGTTGGGCAGGTCGATGTCGCTCTTGTCCAGCTCGTCGATGAGCAGCACCCGGGGCCGCTTCCAGGGCAGCAGCGCCGTGCCGAGCGGACCGAGCGTCAGATAGCGGCCCACGTCGGGCAGCGGCTCGCGCTTGAGGCCGGGGCCCGTCCCGACGGGCGCGTCCTGCACCCTGCCGATCGCGTCGTAGTCGTACAGGCCGTCGCGCAGAGTCGTACGGCTGACCACCGGCCACCACAGCACCCGGCCCAGGCCCAGCTCGGCGGCGATCTGGTGGGCCAGACTGGACTTGCCGGTGCCCGGCTGCCCGGTGACCAGCAGCGGGCGGCGCAGCTGGATCGCGGCGTTGATGACGTCGACGACGGCGTGGTCCAGGGTGCCCGCCCGGCGCGAGCCCAGCTTCCGTTCCACGTCCCAGTGGTCGCCCGGGTCGGGGATGTCCAGCGGCGGGCTGTCGGTGTCCGGCCGGAAGCGCCGCCAGGGCGGCGGGGCGGGCAGCGGGGGCAGCGGTTCGGACGGCGCGTGCTGCGCGCCGTTGTCCCGGAACACCCACCAGGCGGGAGGACGGGGCTGCCGTGCCTCACGCTGATCGGTCGTCTCCCCGGTCATGGCCTGCCACCCCCGGTCCGCGGATGCCCGAGCGCGGCCTCCGCCCCCTCCAGTCCGTCTTGGCTGTCCCACACTAGGGTGACGTGGCGATGCAGGTCCAGCGTCACCGCTGACCCACCGCCGCCCGGACCGACGCCCCGCAGATGTCGTACCCGGTCGGGCAGCGCATCCAACCTTCCGGCCAGCAGATTCCACAACTGGGGCCGCGCCTCGGCGTGGTGGCCCTGGCGGCGCAGCGCGACGATGGCCGGAATACCCACCTCCAGGAGGACGTAGACCGGATCGGCCGCCAGATCGCCGTCGTAGGCAGGCGGGTCGAGCAGGACGAAGCAGAACGGCGTCTCCCCGTCGCGCAGTTCGCTCAGCAGGTCGTAGGGGGCCGGGGCACGGCCGTGCGCGACGTACCGTACGGCCGGGGCCTCGAAAACGCCGTCCGGATGGGTCTCGAGCCAGGCCAGGCGGCGGTGCAGCGCGGGCCACCAGTACCGCTTGTGGAACCGGTCGCGGCTGCGCACCAGGACCGTGTGGTCGGCGCCGATGGGGCGGGCCACCGAACCGGCCGGCCGGACCAGGAACTGGTCGACGTCCAGCCACAGCAGCGGCCGGGGCAGCAGGAACTCCACCTTGAGCCCGGCGCTCAGCTCCCCGAGGCGCTCCAGCGCGCTCTGGTGCACAGCGGCGACCGTCTCCTCCAGCGCGGCCCGGGAGGCCACCCTGCAGTCGGCGAGCAGGGAGTGCGGTCCCTGGGCGGGGGACAGCAGCCAGCCCCGTACGTGGTACTCGTCGGGGGCGGCCGGGTGCGCCACGATCTCCACGAGCAGCCGGTACGGCTCGGCCGGCCGCCCGAGCCGGGCCCGCTCCCGGAAGCGGACCCTGCGCAGCAGCTCGGGCGGGCAGCCGATGCGGTGCGCCACCTTGTCGTTCCAGGCCTGCAGCCCGGCCTCCAGCGGCCGCTGCTGGCAGGCCGCCACGGCTTCGACGAACGAGAGCAGCGGATGCGCCTCGTCCGCCAGGACCAGGGCGTCCTCCAGGGCGTCGAGCAGTTCCGCGACCGCTCCGGGGCCGCCGGTCTCCCCGCCCGCGGGCCGCGGAAGGAAGGGCAGGAAGCGCCGCGCGAGCGGCTCCAGCGGCGTGGCGGCGGGGCACTGGGCGAGCAGCGCGCACAGCTCGTCGCGCTCGGCGGCCGTGAGCAGCCGCTCCGGGTACAGCCGCAGGTACATCTGCTCGACGGCCGCCCACGCCAGCGTCCCGGTACGCCCGCTGCCCAGCCGGTCGAGGTAGAACCGCAGCCCATCGGGGTAGGTGTCGCACGCCCGCAGCGTCGCGTAGAGGTCCTCCCTGAGCATGCCGGAACGTTCGGTGTCCACCGGTCCGAACCGTTCGGCGAACGCCTCCGCGGCGCGCCGCAGCGGCAGCGGGTGGCCGAGTCCGGGGATGTGGGCGATGAGGCCGGCCAGTTCCCAGAACAGGTCCGTGCGCGGTGTGCCGGCGGTGCCGGTCACGGTGTGGTCCCCGCGTCGCCGCGCAGCCGCAGGACCACGCGCTCGAACTCGCGCATCGGCAGCGACCCCCGCTCGTACCAGCGCAGCGCGGCGGCGAGCCGGTCGATGCCGTCCGCGTACTGCAGGCACAGCGCCACGACCCCGCGTACGTCCTCGACCAGGACCGGTGACCGCTCGGCCAGGTCGAAGATCTCGTCCCCGGCGTCGCGCAGCACGCTCTCGCGGCGCTGGGGGTCGCGCATGCTCGGCAGCTTCACCAGCGCGGTGGTCAGCTCCCGGTCCGCGCCGCGCGGCCAGGCGGGCGCCGGCGCGGGGCCGCCGTGCACGGCGTCGGCCAGCAGCGGGCAGTAGCGCACGGCGGCCTCGACGGGGATCATCCACGCGGTGCGGGACCCGGCCGGGCGGCGCACGGCGACGACGACGCCGATGACGTACCCGTCCGCGTCGACGACGCCCGCCCCGCTGTATCCGCCCCGCACCCGCTCCTCGGACCCCTCCGGGCTCTCCAGCTGCACCCAGTCCGGGCTCAGACCGCCCGCGCCGAGCAGCCGCGCCGTCACCCAGACGCCGGGTGCGGCGGCCGAGGACTGGCCGAAGACCCGCACGGCCCGCTCCCGCACGGGACCGCACGCACGCAGCCGGGCCGGGACGCAGCCGGAGGGCGCAGCGCCGGTCAGTTCCAGGACCGCGACGTCCGCGCGTTCCCGGTCGGCCGGGGCCCAGCCCTGCGGCAGGACGGAGGCGTACGACACCTCACGGCTGAGGGAACCCGGGTGGTCGACCGTGACGCTCAGCCCCTCGGGGGACTCGTCCTCCGCCAGCTCCAGCGCGCCCTGCACCACGTGAGCACACGTCAGCACCCGCCCCCCGTCCACCAGAACACCCGATCCCACCGGTGTGTTGTCCGAGCCGAGAATCCGCACCCGCCATGAGTCCTCGATCGACTGCGACACCACGCGCCCCGTTCGCTCCGCCTTTGCACGATGTTGGCAGACAACCGCGGCCGGTGACAGTTGTGTGCCCGAATCCGGGGCGGGCAGGGCTCCTCACCGGCCGTCGTGGACGCCCGGCGCGCGCGGTCTCACCCCCTCGCGAGCACCCTGCGCAGCCAGTCCAGCCGGGCGGTCCGCGCCGAGCGGGACAGGGCCGCCCCGGGGGCGAGGCCGTCGAAGCCGTGGAAGCCGCCCGGCCAGACGTGGAGTTCCGCGGCGCCCCCGGCCTGCCAGAGGCGGGAGGCGTAGGCGACGACCTCGTCACGGAAGGTCTCCGCGGAGCCGACGTCGAGGAAGGCCGGCGGCAGGCCGGCGAGGTCCCGGGCGCGGGCCGGCGCGGCGTACGGCGACACGTGCGGGCCACCGCGCCGCTCGCCCAGCAGGGCCGACCACCCCGTCTCGTTGGCCGTGCGGTCCCAGGGGCCGACGCCCGCCATCTGGTGGGCGGACGGCGTGTCGTTGCGGTCGTCGAGCATCGGGGACAGCAGCATCTGCGCGAGCGGACGCGGGCCCCCGCGGTCGCGCAGCAGCAGGGCCAGGGCGGCGGCGAGACCCCCGCCCGCGCTCGCGCCCACGAGCACGATCCGCTCCCGGTCGCCGCCCAGGCGCGCGGCGTGTCCGGCCGTCCACACCAGTCCCGCGTACACGTCCTCCACGGGCGCGGGGTGCGGGTGCTCCGGTGCCAGCCGGTACTCCACCGACACCACGACCGCGTCCAGTTCCTGAGCCCAGTCGAGGGCCGTGTTCACGCCGAGCCGGTTGTTCCCGAGGACCATGCCCCCGCCGTGCACGTGGTACAGCACGGGCCGCGCGGTGCCGGGCGCCGCCGCCGTGGGGCGGCAGACGAGCAGGGAGACGGCCGGGGCGCCCGGGGGGCCGGGGACCGTCCGGTCCGCCGCCTCGAAGGCGCCGCCCAGTGTCAGGTCCAGCGCGGCCGACAGTTCCGAGGCCGCGTCCCCGTCCCGCCGGGCGGCGGCGATGTCCTCGGGGGTGAGCCCGGGCCGGGCCAGGTCGCCGGCCTCCTGCAGTGCGGCGGCCAGCTCCGGGTCGAACGGGGGCGGGACCGGTTCCATGGCGTCTCCTTGCCGGGGTACGACGTGTACGGCGGCACGCCCGCTCGCGGACGCGCCGCCCCCCGTGTACCCGCCCGGGCGGGTGCCCCCGGCAAGGAGGGCCGGAGCCGCGCACGGCTCCGGCCCTCCCGGTGGTAAGGCTCGCTCAGGCGGCGATGACCTCGTCGGCGTGGCCGCGCAGGCGGGCGACGACCTCGGTCAGCTGGCCGGCGACCTCGGCGTCGTCCGCCGGGTGCGTCTCGGTGAAGCGCGTCACGGAGCCCGGGATGGAGAGCTTGATGTCCTCGATCACCTTGCCGCCGGCGATGCCCACGGCCTTGCGGGTGTCGTCGTGCGCCCACACGCCGCCGTACTGGCCGAGCGCGGTGCCGATGACGGCGACCGGCTTGCCGCCGAAGGCGCCGGCGCCGTACGGACGGGACAGCCAGTCGATGGCGTTCTTCAGGACGGCGGGGATGGTGCCGTTGTACTCGGGGGAGAAGAGCAGGAAGGCGTCGGCGGCCAGGGCGGCCTCGCGCAGCTTGACGGCGGCGGCCGGCACGCTGCCCTCGACGTCGAGGTCCTCGTTGTAGAACGGGACGTCGGCCAGGCCCTCGAAGACCTGGACCTCGGCGCCCTCGGGCGCGAGCTTCGCGGCAGCCTCGGCGAGCTGGCGGTTGTGCGAGCCGGCGCGCAGGCTGCCGACGAGCGCGAGAATGCGAACAGACATGGGGGACTCCAAGGGGTGAAACACTGCCGTAACCAACCGGACCGAGGTCCGTTTAATTTTCTACCAGATTAAACGGACCGCGGTCCAGTTGTGTTCCCCATGCTTTACGCTGTCTTCATGTCCAGCGCTCTGCCGCCCTTTCCCACGCCTCAAGAGCCCTCAGAACAACCGGTGTTGCTCGAACTCGGCGCCGGTTCGGACGAGCCCTGCCTGCGTGCCGACGCGGCACGCAACCGCGCCCGGCTGCTGGACGCCGCGGCCCGCCTGGTCGCGGAGCACGGCGCGGCGGGCGTCACGATGGAGGCGGTGGCGGCGGCCGCCCGGGTGGGCAAGGGCACGGTCTTCCGCCGCTTCGGCGACCGCACCGGACTGCTCACCGCCCTGCTGGACCACTCCGAGAGCAAGTTCCAGGCCTCCTTCCTCAGCGGCCCGCCTCCCCTGGGCCCCGGTGCGCCGCCCGTGGAGCGGCTGCGGGCCTTCGGCTGTGCCGCGCTGCGCCGCGCCGCCGACGACCTGGAACTGCAGCTCGCCGCGGAACCCTGTCCGGACCGCCGCTTCCTCGTACCGGCCCGCCGGGTGCGCCACGCCCATGTCGTCATGCTGCTGCGCCAGGCGGTCCCCGGTGCGGACGCCGAACTCCTCGCCCAGGCGCTGATGGGCTACCTGGAGGCCGCGCTGCTCCACCACCTGACCCGGCAGTGCCAGATGCCGATGGAGCGGCTCCAGGCCGGCTGGTACGACCTGGTCGACCGCCTGACGGGTGCCGGGCAGCCCGGCTGAGCCCCTTGGCCCCGTCTCCCGGGTCTCCCGGGCCGCGCCGGACGCCCGCCCCGGCCCGGGAGCCCCGCTGATCGCGTTTCCGGGCTTCCCGTGGGCGGTCCCCGGCCCCTGAAACAGGGGCGGGTCCTGCGCCCGGCGTCCGGTGTGCCCGCTCCAGGTCCGCCGGTGGCCGGCCGCGCTCAGAGCTGCGGACAAGAGTGGGCCCCGGCGGGCGATGTCCGGCACGCGCCCCCGCCGCGCTGCCGGAAGGCCCTGGCAGCTGCGCTCCAAGGACCTTCCGGCGCCTTGCGATCGCACGCACCGGACACCGCCCGCTGGCCGGAACCCGCTTTTGTCCGCAGCTCTCAGCCGTGGGCGGCGAACATGTCCAGCAGGCCCTGGGGCGCGTCCTCGCGGAACAGCAGGGCCGCGCTGTGCGCCGACTGTGCCGCCGACGCCTCGCTGCGCGGGAACATCCGCTCCTCGTACGCGCTCAGGGCGGCCTCGGTGTCATCGGGCCGGGCGGCGAGGAAACCGGCCAGTTCGGCGCCGTCGAGCATGGCGAGGTTGGCGCCCTCGCCGGCGAACGGCGACATCAGGTGCGCCGCGTCGCCCAGCAGCGTGACCCCGGGGACCCGGTCCCACCGGTGACCGACCGCGAGCGCGTGGATCCGCCGGGGCACCAGCGGGCCGTCGGCGTCGGCGACCAGGGACCGCAGGCTCTTGTCCCAGCCGTCGAAGTGGGCGAGGACCCGCTCCTTGGCCGCCTCGGTGTCGTGGAAGTCGATGCCGTCGAGCCAGTCCTCCGGCGCCTCGACGGCCACGTACACGTGCACGCTGCCGTCCGTCTCGCGGTGCGCGAGGAAGCCGCGGCCCGCACCCAGTGCGAAGAAGAACCCGTCGCCCACCACTCCGGCGGCGACCGGATGACGCAGATCGGCCTCCAGAAGGTCCGCCTCGACGAAGGACACGCCGCTGTAGGCGGGCCGCGCCGCGGAGACCAGCGGACGGATCCGCGACCACGCGCCGTCGGCGCCGACCAGCAGGTCCGTGGTGAACACCGTGCCGTCGGCGAGCGCCACCTCGTGCCGGCCACCGCCCAGCGGGCGTGCCCCGGTGACCTTGGCGCCCCAGCGGACGGTGTTCCCGGGCAGGGAGCCGAGGAGCAGGTCCCGCAGGTCGCCCCGGTCGATCTCCGGCCGGCCGCCGGTGCCGTCGTCGGGCTCGTCCAGCAGGACGACGGCGTGCCGGTCCAGCACGCGTGTGGCCTGGCCGCCGGGCAGGACGAGTTCCCGGAACCGCTCGTGCAGACCGGCGGCCCGCAGCGCCGCCTGGCCGGAGTCCTCGTGGATGTCGAGCATGCCGCCCTGGGTGCGCGCGGCGGGGGAGGCGTCGAGGTCGAAGACCGCCGCCTCGATGCCGTGCACGGCCAGCACCCGGGCGAGCGTGAGCCCGCCGAGGCCGGCGCCGATCACGGCGATGGGATGGTGGGCAGGTGTGGTGGGCACGTGGGTTCTCCTCGGGTCGGCGGGGGGAGGGGCGGGGCTGCGGGGGACCGGGGCGCGTTTCGCGGTTTCGTCGCGGTCAGTCGGGCACCGGCGTGTGCTCGATGCCGCTGATCACCGCCCGGATGCCCCAGGACAGGCGCTCCTCGGGCGTCCCGGCCAGCAGGGGGGCGGCGAGGGCGGCGATGTGCGGGTGGGTGGCGGCCGAGGCGCCGTGCACGGCGTCGGTGAGCGCGTCCCACTCCTCCTGTCCGCCGGTCCGTCCTTCGTACGCGGAGTGCTCGGCGGCCGTCGCCGTCGCGTGCTGGAGCAGCAGGTCCACGCCCCACGCCGCGCGGGCGGGCGGCACACCCCCCTGCCCGAGCAGGGCGAGCAGGGTCTCGATCAGGTTCAGGTAGTGCGGTCCGCTCGGCCGGGCGGTGAGCGCGGAGCGGGCGAGGCCCGGGTGCTCGTGGAGCATCGCGGTGTACGCCGTGAGCACCCGCTCCAGCCGCTCGCGCCAGTCGCCCTCCTCCGGCGCGGGGGCCGCTTCGACCGTTCCCAGCAGCTCGTCGAGGACGGCCGCGTGCAGATCGGCGGTGTTGCGCACGTACACGTAGAGGGAGGCGGGACCGGTGTCGAGCTCCTGGGCAAGGCGCCGCATGGTCACCTTCTCCAGTCCCTCGGCGCGCAGGACGGCGACGGCGGCGGCCACGATGCCCTCCTTGCTCAGGGCGGGCTTGGCGGGACGGTCGCGGCGGCTGCGCGAAGCGCTGGGATGTGCTGTCACGCTCACACGGTACCGAACATGTTCGTTACGAACAAGTTCGTCACGAACATGTTCGGGCCAGGATGGCGACCGCACGCTCGGCATCCGCCACCAACCGACGGGCGGCTTCCCCTCGTTCCCGTCCGCTCCCGGGCGAACGGCTTCCCCGAGTTCCCGGCCGCCGACCCGCTTCCCCCTCGTTCCCGGCCACCCCCGTCCGCCCCGGCCGGGAAGTCCGGGAAGCCTCCCCCGCACATCGGGCCCCGTCCCGCTTCTGCCAAGATGCCGTACGTCATGGTGCAGATTCCGCAACCCGCCGCGCCCGCATCGACGCCGGCACCGCGGCACTCCGTCCCCACGAGTGCCGATGTGGCCCGCCTGGCGGGCGTCTCGCGCGCGACCGTGTCCTACGTCCTGAACGACACCGGCGCCGTCCGCATCAGCGAAGCCACCCGCCGCCGGGTCCGCGCCGCCGCCGAGGAACTCGGATACGTACCCCACGCCGCCGCGCGCAGCCTGCGCGCCGGACACAGCCGTGTCGTCCTGATGCCCACGCCGGCCATCCCCATGGGGCCGCTGTACAACGGGTTCGTCAACGAACTCCAGTGGGCGCTCGGCCGCCTCGACTACACCGTCGTGCAGCACGCCGGCAGGGGACCGCGCGGCGAGGAGACCGCCCGCGCCTGGGCCGAGTTACGGCCGGTCGCCGTCCTGGTGCCCGGCTCCATGATCGGCCCGGAAGGCGTCGCGGTGCTCCGCCGCTCGGGCGCACGGGCCGTCGTCACCCTGGGACCCGAACCCGTCGACGGCGCGCACGCCCTCCTCATGGACCACCGCGGCGTCGGCCACCACGCCGGCGCCCACCTGCACAGCCGCGGCCGGCGCCGCATCGGTGTCGTCATGCCGGAGGAACCCGGCCTCGACGTCTTCTCCCGGCCCCGCCTGGAGGGCGTACGGCGCGCCCTGCGCGGCACCGGCGCGACCGTCACCGAACTGCCCCTCGGCTACGACGAGGAGTCGGCCGCCCGCCTAGCCGCCCGCTGGCGCGCGCTCGGCCTGGACGGGGTCTTCGCCTACAACGACGAGTACGCCATGCTCCTGATGCGCGCCCTCCAGGACGCGGGCCTGCGCATTCCCGAGGACACGGCCGTCGTCGGCGCCGACGACCTGATGCTCGGCAGGCTGCTGCGGCCCCGGCTGAGCACCGTGCACATCGACCTGCCCGCCGGCCGCGACCTGGCCGCCCTCGTCGACCGCGCCGTGCGCGAGCCGGGCGGCGAGCCCGAACGGCACGCCGTCCTGGGGGCGGCGGTGGTCCACCGCGAGTCCAGCTGACCGCGCGGCTCAGGACGACGACGTCCGGGAACGGCGGCGGGGGCCCTCCCCCACCCGGGAGGGCCCCCCCCGCCACCACGACCGCCGCCGGAGCAGGTCACCGGCGTCTACTCGCCGGACTGTCCCGCCTGCGCCTGCTGCTCGGCCACCGCCTTGCGGACCTCGTCCATGTCCAGCTCACGGGCCTGCCCGATCACATCCGCCAGAGCGGCCTCGGGCAACGCGCCCGGCTGCGCGAACACGGCCACCTGGTCACGGACGATCATCAGCGTCGGGATCGACTGGATCCCGAAGGCCGCCGCCAGCTCCGGCTGCGCCTCCGTGTCCACCTTGCCGAAGACCAGGTCGGGGTTGTCCGTGGCCGCCTTCTCGTAGACCGGGGCGAACGAACGGCACGGCCCGCACCAGGACGCCCAGAAGTCGATGAGAACGAACTCGTTCTCCGTGACCGTCCGGTCGAAATTCTCCTTGGTCAGCTCCACGGTGCTGCTCATGGCGTGTCCTCTTCCTGGTGTCGGGTTGAGCCGTCCGCACAACACGGCCGACCCTACGGGCTATTCCGTGCGTGCAACGCAGTGCTCCGCGCGCGTACCCATGTGGCCTGCGGGCACACCACCCACCAGACTGACCCCATGACGGAAACGGAAACCCTCACGTACGACGTCGTCGTGCTCGGCGCCGGCCCGGTCGGCGAGAACGTGGCCGACCGCACCCGCGCCGCAGGCCTGTCCACCGCGATCGTGGAGAGCGAACTCGTCGGCGGCGAATGCTCGTACTGGGCCTGCATGCCCAGCAAGGCACTGCTGCGCCCGGTCATCGCCCGCGCCGACGCCCGCCGCCTGCCCGGACTGAGCCGAGCCGTGCAGGGACCGCTGGACACGGCCGCGGTCCTCGCCCGCCGCGACGAGTACACCTCGCACTGGCACGACGACGGGCAGGTCGGATGGCTGGACGGCATCGGAGCGGACCTGCACCGCGGCCACGGCCGGCTCGCGGGCCCGCGCACCGTGACGGTCACCGGTCCGGACGGCGCGCTCAAGACCCTGACCGCCCGGCACGCCGTCGTCGTCTGCACCGGCACCCGCGCCCAGTTGCCCGACCTGCCCGGTCTCGACGAGGTCAGGCCGTGGACCAGCCGGGAGGCCACCAGTGCCGAGAAGGTGCCGCGGCGGCTGATCGTGGTCGGCGGCGGTGTGGTCGCCACCGAGATGGCCACCGTCTTCCAGGCCCTCGGCTCCCAGGTCACCGTGCTGGTGCGCGGCAAGGGACTGCTGCCCCGCATGGAACCCTTCGCCGGTGAACTCGTCGCCGACGCGCTCACCGAGGCGGGCGCCGAGCTGCGCACCGGCACCTCCGTGGAATCCGTGACCCGCGAGAACGGCACCGTCGTGGCCGTCACCGGCACCGGCGAGCGCATCGAGGGCGAGGAGATCCTCCTCGCCACCGGACGCGCCCCGCGCACCGACGACATCGGCCTGGACACCGTCGGCCTGGAACCGGGCTCCTGGCTCACGGTCGACGACACCCTGCGGGTCGAGGGCACCGACTGGCTCTACGCCTGCGGCGACGTCAACCACCGCGCGCTGCTCACCCACCAGGGCAAGTACCAGGCCCGGATCGCGGGCGACACCATCGGCGCCCGCGCCGCCGGCACCGCCTCGGGCGAACCGGCCCCCTGGGGCCCGCACGCCGCCACCGCCGACCACCACGCCGTCCCCCAGGTCGTCTTCACCGACCCCGAGGCCGCCGCCGTCGGACTGTCGCTGGCGGAAGCCGAACAGGCCGGCCACCGGGTCCGCGCCGTCGACGTGGACCTCACCTCGGTCGCCGGTGCGGGGCTGTACGGCGAGGGCTACCGGGGCCGCGCCCGCATGGTGGTCGACCTCGACGAACGGATCCTGCGCGGCGTCACCTTCGTCGGCCCCGGCGTCGGCGAACTGCTCCACTCGGCGACCGTCGCCGTCGCCGGGCGGATCCCCGTCGACCGCCTGTGGCACGCCGTCCCCTCGTACCCGACCATCAGCGAGGTGTGGCTGCGGCTGCTGGAGGCCTACCGCGGCTGAAGGGGCCGCGGCAGGCCTTCGGGCCCGGTCAGCGCAGGGGGAAGCCGAGGGCGCGCGCGGCCTCCTCGGGCGTCGGCTGCGCCCACCGCGCCGCCATCGCCTCGTTCGACGCCAGCGAGCGCAACTCGGCGCGGTCCAGGTACAGGGTGCCGTCGAGGTGGTCGGTCTCGTGCTGCACGATGCGGGCGGGCCAGCCGGTGAACACCTCGTCCACGGGGTGCCCGTGCTCGTCGAGCGCCCGCACACGCACCTCGGCGTGCCGGGCCACCACCGCCTGCCAGCCCGGCACGCTCAGGCACCCCTCGAAGAACGCGGCCCGCTCCGCGCCGACCGGCTCGTACGAGGGGTTGACCAGCACCCGGAACGGCAGCGGCACCCGGCCCCGGGCCACCCGTACCTCCTCCGGCACCGGTGCCGGGTCCTCGACGACCGCGATCCGCAGCCCCACCCCGACCTGCGGGGCGGCCAGGCCCACACCCGGCGCCGCGCGCATGGTCAGGCGCAGCGCCTGCGTGAACCGGGCCAGCAGCGCGGGCTCCAACTGGCCGTCGAACGGCTCGGCGGCGCGTCGCAGCACCGGATCACCGGCCGCGACGATGGGCAGTGGACCGTCGGCCGACAGGAGTTCCTCGACCCGCTCGGCGAGGGGGGTGGGCGCACTGGGAGAAGCCATCGCGCCAGCATGCCACGGAGTGAAGTAGCGTGGTCCGGCACGTCGACGCCGGAGGGAGACGGACATGGCGCCGCAGGACCGGCGGACCCGGCGAAGGCAGGGGGAACTGGAGGGCCAGGTGCTCGCCGCGCTCCGGGAGGCGGACGGCCCCGTGACCGCGGCCTGGGTGCAGGAGCGGCTCGGCGGAGACCTGGCCTACACCACCGTCGTCACCATCCTGACCCGGCTGCTCGCCAAGGACGTGGTCTCCCGCGAGCGCCGGGGCCGCTCCTTCGTCTGGACGCCGACGGCGGACGTGGCCCGGCTCGCGGCACTCAGGATGCGCCGCCTGCTGGACGGGGAACGCGACCGCGAGGCGGTCCTCGCCAGCTTCGTCACCGCGCTGCCGCCCGGCGACGAGCAGGTTCTGCGCGCGCTGCTGGAGACGGCGGACGAGGACGAGCGGCACGACGAGGGCGAGCGGGACGGCGAGGAAGATCCGGACCGCGAGGACGGGCAGGACGCAGGGGGCGGGCCGGGCGGAGCGGAACAAGGGGACGGAGAGGACGGAAGGGACTGACACCTGATGGGGGTCTTCGTCTTCCTGCCGCTGGTGCTGCCGCTGACCGCCTGGCCGGTCGCCCGGCTGGCCGAACTGCACCTTCACCCGCGCACCGCCACCCGGCTCCTGACCGCCGTCGCCGTCGTGATGGCGGCGTGCAGCACGCTCTGCCTCGTCCTGCTCATGGTGGTCGGCACCGCGCAACTCCCCGGCAACCCGCTGCCGGACGGCTGGGCCGACCCCGAGGTCAGAGCCGCCGTGCCGTACGACGGCGTCGCCGGCCGCGCGGCGATCCCGGCCCTGGCCGCGGTCACGGCGGCCTGCGCCCGTACGCTGTGGCGCCACCGCCGGGTGACCCGGCGCGCCCGCCGGGCCCTGACCGGGCTGCGCGGCTCCACGGTCGCGGTACTCCCCGACAGCACCCCGTACGCGTACGCCCTGCCCGGCGCGCGCGGGCGGATCGTCGTCACCACGGCCCTGCTCGACGGACTCGCCCCGGCCGAGCGGCGCGCGCTCTTCGCGCACGAGCGCGCCCACCTGGCGGCCCGGCACCACCGCCATCTGCTCGCCGTCCACCTGGCGGCGCGCGCCAATCCGTTCCTGCGCCCGCTGCGTTCCGCCGTCGCCTACACCGCCGAACGGTGGGCCGACGAAGAGGCCGCCCGCGCGGTCGGCGACCGGCGGACGGTGGCCCGGGCCATCGGCAGGGCGGCGCTGCTGTCGGCCACCGCGCCGGCGCCCACGCTCGCGGCGCTGGCCGCCACCGGCCCGGTCCCGCGCCGGGTGGCGGCGCTGCTGGCACCGGCGCCCGCCGTCCGGGACTGGCCGCCGGCGTTCACGGCGGCCGGCGCCGCGGCGTGGGGAGCGGCGGCGGGCACCGTGGTGTCCGCGATGTCCTCGGCGAACTCGGCGGTCACCCTGTTCCTGGTCCTGCAGACGGCGACGCCGCTGTAGGGCCAGGGGAACATCAGGGCCGTGGGCCGCCCACCGGTGGGCCCGGCCCACGGCCGCAGACCGGGCCCACCCGCCGGCGCGGCCCGGGTCACGGCAGGCACGTCACCCGCCGGGGGCTGCGTCACCCTCCGGAGACCTCACCGTCGGCCTCGTCGGCGGATCCGGCGAACTCTCCGGCGAGGGCCGAGGCGAGCCGCAGGTGGGTGGCGGCCTCCTCGTGCCGCCCCTGACGCTGGAGGGTGCGTCCCAGCATCAGCCGGGCGTAGTGCTCCACCGGGTCGCGCTCCACGATGACGCGCAACTCGGCTTCGGCGCGGCGCAGTTGGGCGGAGTGGTAGTAGGCGCGCGCCAGCAGCAGCCGCGGGCCGGTCTGCTCCGGCACCTCCTCGACGAGTCCGTTCAGCACGCGCGCGGCACCGGCGTAGTCCCTGGCGTCGAAGAACATCCGTGCCCGGTCCCAGCGCTCCGCCGGGGCCCCGTGGTCGTAGTACTTGGTGTCCACTGGTGACCTCCTTCGAGGCCCACAACGGAACCAGGTGATTGAAAATTCCACTAACGCTGCCAGGGGTGCCCCAGGGGCGGCGGCCGGCGACGACCGGTCAGCTCCTACCACCCGCCGGCGGGACCGGTTCGGTGGGACTCCGGGGCCGCCGCACCTGTCCGTACGCCACCACAGCCGCTGCCCGCCCGGCCGGCCACCGCCGGCTCCGGTCCCTGCCCGGCACGGACCAGCGCGCAGAGGAGAGGACCGCCCGCCCCGGGCACGCGGGAACGGCACGGGGCCGTACCGGACCGCCAGGACTTCGGGGCGCTGGGCCGCGCCGGGTCCGGCGGCCCTGCGGCCGGCCCCGCTGCCCCGGCCGTCGTCAGGAATGCCGTGCGGCCCGGTGGGAGGCGGCCGGTGTTCAAGGAGCGGTGCCGGTGCGGGGAGGCGGCCGGAACGGGGTGAAGTGGGCCGGGGTGTGGTCGATCGGCAGGTCCGGGCGCCAGGCGGTGAGGATCTGGGCGCTGCACACGAACAGGCCGTCGGGCAGGCGGTCGAGCGGGTACCAGGCCCAGTCGCCGACGCTCTCGTCGGGCCGGGTGGACGGCGTGCCCTGCCAGGCGTCGACCAGGGCGCCGACGGTGAGGCGGACGACGTCGTCGACGTGGTCGACGAGCGTGCCGAGGAGGGTGACGTCCTCGGCCCGGGCGCGCAGCCCGGTCTCCTCTGCGAGTTCCCTGACCACGGTCTGTTCGAGGGATTCGCCGGGTTCGACGGTGCCGCCGGGGAGTTCGAGCGTGCCGTGCCGGTGCCGGCCCAGGAGCACGCCGCGTTCGCTCAGGACGACGGCACCGACACCGATGGCCGCGTGCGGCGCGGGCGGACGGGCGGTGCGGGGGCGGCTGGAGAGGCGCGCCGGCCGGTCCGGGAGGCGGCGCGCCCGGATCAGCTGCTGCACGACCGGCGTGCCGCGGTCGGGACGGCGCAGCAGTTCGACGGCGTCGACGCGGAAGCCGTGTCCGGTGAGCAGGTCCTCCCACAGCCCGGGTGCCAGGACCCACATCAGTGTGGACAGGGGCGGGTCGTCCCCGCGCTGGACCGTCTGCTCGCGCGGCCGGACCGTCGTGGACGGGCCGTGGCCGTGCAGGTCGGTGTGGAGGAGCGACAGGATCAGCGGTGCTCCGGGCAGCAGTCCGTCGCGGAGTGCGGGCAGGACGCGGTGCGGGTCGATGAAGGCGAGGGTGCCGACGGCGTACGCGGCGTCGAAGGGCTCGGCGCTCCGCAGGTACTCGACCACGTCACCTCGTACGAACTCCACGCCCGGCACGTCGGCGTGGGCGGTGACGGCCCGCTCGTGCTGAGTGGGCGACAGGTCGATCCCGGTGACCCGTGCGCCGAGGTCCCTGGCCAGGTGCACGGCGTGGTGCCCGGCCCCGGAGCCGATGTCCAGGACCCGCCGGCCGGCGAGCGGCCCCAGGATCTCGTCACCGGGGCCGACACCGTCCCAGGGGGACCAGTTCATCTGCCGGGGGACGGGCGGCACGAAGGCGCGGGTCAGTTGGCGCTGTCCGTAGACGGTCCAGGCATCTGCGTTGAGGTCCTCGGCTGACACGGGAACTCCTGGTGCGGGAGGGGGCGCGGGCATCAGACGGGGTCGGTGACGAGGTAGTGCGGGCCGTGGCCGGTGCGGGCCCGCTCGACGGCGTCCAGGCGGGCGAAGGGGCCCTCGCCCATCAGGCGCCGCCATGCGCCGAGATCGTGGACGGCCCACAGGTCGTGCTCGCTCGGGTCGAGGCGGATGCGGCGCAGTTGCTCCGCGGTGAGGCAGCCTCCGTCGAAGATGAACCCGATCTTGCCCAACGGCCAGTGGGGGCCGGGATGCATGTAGTGCGTCAGCAGGAGGCGGGGCCGGCCCTGACCGAGGACGAGGCCGGTCTCCTCGGCCGCCTCCCGGTGTGCGGTCTCCAGCGGGTCCTCCCCGGCGTCGGTGGTGCCGCCGGGGAACTGCCACAGCCGGTCGCCGTACACCGAGCGCAACTGGACGGGCCGCTCGTGCTCGTCGCGGACGTACAGGCCGGCGTACACCGTGTGGTGCGGCACCGTGGTGACGTACTCGGCCGGTGTCATGGGCAGCGGGCGGCCGGGGCGACCGGGGCGGTGGTCGAACTCGAAGGCCAGGACGCCCAGTCGTTCCTCGGCGGGCGGGTAGAGACGGCGCAGGGTGCCGAGCAGGCCGGCGGGTGCCGCGTCGGGGTCGATGCGCCGGGGGTCGTGGGCGGCGAGCAGTTCCTCGAAGCCGCTGTGCTCCGTGATCCGCCGTACGACGACGTCGAGTTCCCGGTCGCTGCCCCGGTCGTGGAAGACGATCGTGTCGCCTTCGGTGACGGCCCGCTTCGCGGGTGTGCCCACGCGGACCTCGATCGTCTTGCGTCCGGCCTCCACCTGGCCGTAGAAGCGGGGCAGCAGACGCATGTGCCGGTGCCGCGCCCCGTCCGTCACCACCGGGGTGGTGGCGGACGGTGTCGGGGTGGCGGACGGTGGCGTGGTGGCGGGGGAGGGGCCGGTGTCCCGCGGCCGCGGGGTGCTTCGGGCGAGCGGCCCGCGCAGGACGACGACGCCCAGGTCCTCGCTGTCGTACCGCTCGGCCGCCGACCAGCCGGCCCGCAGGCGGGCGAGTTCGTCCTCGCCGAGCGCGGTGTCCCGCCGCTGCGCCGGGGCGGCGGCAGCCGGCGCGGCGATGAGCACCAGCGCGCCGCCGGGGCGCAGACGGCGGCCGAGGGAGTGCAGGGTGCGCGCCCGGCGGGTCAGGAACGGGTGCACGAACCGGAGGGTGATGAGGTCGTAGCCGTCGGCGTGCAGTGGGTCGCAGTCGTCGTTCTCGATGTCCAGGCGCAGCCATCGGGCGGCGGCCGGGTGGGCGGCGGCCGCCTCGGCGAGGGCGTGGCCGGACCGGTCGACGGCGTCGACGCGGTAGCCGAGCGAGGACAGGTACGCGGCGAGTTCGCCGGTGCCGCACCCGACGTCCAGGGCCCGTCCCCCGGGCGGGGCGGGGACGAGGCCGGAGAGCAGCGTGCGTTCCCCGGCGCCGAGCGGGCGGCAGCGGCGGCCGTCCGCGTGATGGGTGTTCCCTTCCTCCTGCGTGGTGGACACGACGGGCACGGTCCCTTCTCGACAGGCACGGACAGGAGCGGGCCGGGCCGGGAGCGAGCCCCGGAACCAGCCGAGCGGGTACCTGCATTGTCGGACGCGGAGACGGACGAACGGGGGGAGTCGGGAAGAACGCGTGGATGTTCCCCGGCGTGAAGGTGGTCGGGCGGGCGTGCGGTGGGCGGTGCGCGCCCGCTTCGGCAGCGGGCCGGGCGCGGTCGTCCAGGACGGCCGCCCGCGGTCGTTGAGGACCTGGATCGCCTGCGCCGGACCACGGCTGACCATGAGGTACGGCCGGGGCGGGCGGCAGGCCTGTCCGAGGTGTGCAGGAGCGGGGGCGGGCAGGTGACGCCGAGGCCGGGGCGTCAGGCTTCGATCGAGGTGCCGGCCACCGCGTGGCCGGTGGTCTCCCAGGCCGCCTCGATCATCCGGAAGACCTCGTCCACCGCGGCCTGCGGATCCTCCGCGTCACGCGCCAGCGAGAAGGCGTCGATCACGAACCTCGCGATCGACCGGCACGCCGTGGGGGTCCCCGGCAGGCCGAGATCGGCGGCGACGGCCGCCGCCAGCGACTCCGCGTGGCGCAGCCGCATCGACTGCTCGTACTGCCGCAGGGCCGGCGACGCGTCGATCATGCGCCAGATCGGGGCGGCGCCGTCCGCCGTGCAATGGCGCACCAGGGCGTGCATCTCGCGGCGGAGCGCGGGCATGAGCGGCTCTCCGGGCGCCCGGTCGGTGACCGCCCGGGTGAGGCGGCGCTCGAAGTCCTGGTCCTGCTCGAACACCAGGGCCTCTTTCGAGGGGAAGTGGGAGAAGAGCGTGGTCACGGCGACGTCGGCCTCGGCGGCCACGTCCCGGATGCCCACCGCGTCGTACCCGCGTTCCAGGAAGAGCCGCAGGGCCGTGTCGGCGATCTTCTGGCGTGTGGCGGCCTTCTTGCGCTCTCGGCGTCCGAGCGGCTCGGTCATGGGCTGATGCTAGCAGATACGTAACAATAACTGCTACAGAAGCGTAGCTGTTCTAAAAAGCTAACCGTTAGTGCTATGTTCGGTCGCATGAAGAGAGTGAGCTTCGCCGAGTTCGGCGGTCCGGAAGTCCTGCGCCTGGAAGATGCCGAGGAGCCCCACGCGGGCCCCGGCCAGGTGCGCATCGCTGTACGGGCGGCGGGTGTGAACCCCGTCGACTGGAGGATCCGTGAGGGGCAGGTCCTCAAGGCCCATCCGATCGAGCTGCCCTCCGGAGTCGGGCTGGACGCCTCCGGTGTGGTGGACGAGGTCGGCGAGGGGGTCGAAGGGGTCGAGGTGGGCGACCACGTGTTCGGGGAAGGTGCCTCCACCTACGCCGAGTTCGCGGTGCTGTCGGCCTGGGCCCGGATGCCCGAGGGCCTGACGTTCGAGGAGGCGGCCGGGTACCCCTCCGTGGTGGAGACCGCGCTGCGCGTCCTGCGTGAGGTCGGTGTGCGGCCCGGGCAGACGCTGCTGGTCAGCGGCGCGGCCGGGGGAGTGGGATCGGCGGTCCTGCAGATCGCCCGCGACCGCGGCATCACCGTGATCGGCACGGCCGGGGCCGCCAACCAGGACTACCTGCGCGGCCTGGGCGCCCTCCCCACGACGTACGGCGAGGGGTGGGCCGAGCGGGTGCGGCGGCTCGGCCGGATCGACGCGGCCCTCGACCTGGCCGGCTCGGGCGTCATCCGCGAACTCGTCGAGCTGACCGGGGACCCGAACAAGGTGATCTCCATAGCCGACCTCGACGCGCCGCACTACGGCGTCCGCTTCTCCGGCGCGCCCGGGAGCGTGCCGGACGCGCTCGCCGAGGCCGTCGCCCTGATCGAGCGGGACAGGCTCCACATCCCCGTCGAGAAGACGTACTCGCTCGCCGACGCCGCGGCGGCGCACGTCGACAGCCAGGCCGGCCACGCGCGCGGACGCCGGGTCCTGATCGTCTGAGCCGGCCCCGCGCACAGCCACCGCCGGCGACCCGGGAACTCGCCGACGGTGGCGCGCGGCCCCTGCCGGGGCGCCCGGCCGACGGGAGGCCGCTCCCCGGCCAAGGTCCGGCAGGGACACCCAGGGGCGAGGGCCGGCTGAACCCTTGGCGCTCCCTTGCCGTCCCCGGTGAGTTGGGACAGACGGCCCACCGACTTCCCGCAATGCCCCGCGCCCACCGCGCGCCGGTCCGCCGCGCACCCGGCCGCTGTACACAGTCAGTGCTGCAATCCGTGATTCCTGTCGCAGGTCCGTACGCCGAGAGGAAGCTGGTGCAGCGGTGGCCGAAGTCATTGCCCGGACGCGCGTCGACGTGCGTGACCGGGCCACATGGACGGAACTCTTCTACGACCTGGTGCTCGCCTTCGGGGTCGGTCAGGTCGCCCACGTGCTCGCCCTGCACCCCGGCTGGTCCCGGCTGGGCGGCTGCCTGCTCGTCCTGGTGCCGCTGTGGTGGGCGTGGGTCGACGTCGTGATGGCGATGAACGCCGTGCACGAGACCACCCTGCAGCGGGTGTTCCTGCTCCTGGCCGGCCTCGCCACCTACGGGATGGGCATGTCCGCCCAGCACGCGCTGGAGAGCAGGCCGGAGGCGCTGCTGTACGCCGGAAGCTACCTCGCCCTGCGGCTGCTGATAGGCGAGGCGATACGGCGTGAGTGCGCCGTCTACACCATCCACCCCTACCGGGCCGGGCTCGCCTTCGCGCTGGCCCTGTTCGGGGTGACCGCGCTGCCGGACCAGATGCGCACCGCCGGGTGGACGGTCGCCGTGGTCGCCGAGATCCTCGCCCCGCTCGTCCTGAGCGGCCATCTGCGGCAACTCGCCTTCGGCGTCAACCATCTCCCGGAACGCTTCGGCCTGTTCATCATCATCGCCCTGGGCGAGAACGTCGTCTCCGTCGGCGCCTGGGTGGGCGGACGCCACCTCGGGTCCACGGAACTGGCGGCCGTGGCCCTCGCGTTCCTCACCGGCTGCGGACTGTGGTGGCTCTACTTCCACCTCGCCGCGTCCGCCGTCGCCTACGCTCTGCGCTCCCATCCGACGCCCGCCGTCGTCGTGCGCGACGTCCTCAGCTACGGCCATCTCGTCCTGGTCTGCGGGCTGTTGCTGGTGGCCGTCGGCGCCGAGCGGATCGTCGCTGCGCCGACCGTGACGCCGTACCGGCTGGCCGCGGGGCTGCTGCCCGTCGGCGCCGCCCTGTTCACGCTGACCTTCTGCTACACGCGCCGCCGGATGTTCGGCGCCGCCTCCGTGACCCGCTTCGCGGGCGGGCTCGCGCTGCTCGGCGTGGCGGTCGCCGCACCCCTGGTGCCGGGCCTGGCCACGCTGGGCGCCGTGGCGTTCGTGCTCGTCGCCGTCAACGGCCTCGAACACTGGCTGCTGACCGGCGGCCGGCACGTCCCGCTGATCTTCGTCAAGCACTGAGGCCGGCGGGGGGGCGGGCACAAGCCACCGCCAAGTGGCCAGGTCCGCACGGCGACTTGACGCAATGTGCCGGCCCCGCCCCGCCGTCCGGCGGCCGTCTCGCGGCCGCCCCTAGCTTTCTTGCGTACCGGCCGCGGCGCGCGGTGCGCGGCAGTCCTGCATCCGTTCGCGAAGGAGTGGTCCGATGACGATCCCAACGACCCAGGCCGTCGGCGACGGCTCCCTGTTCATCGACGGAAAGTTCCAGCCCGCGGACTCCGGGGAGACCGTCCAGGACATCAACCCGGCGACGGAGCAGCCGATATGCGAGGTGGCCTGGGCCGGGACGAGTGACCTCGACCGGGCCGTGCAGGCGGCGCGGCGCGCCTTCGACGTGGGGCCCTGGCCCGCGATGCCCGCCAAGGAGCGCGCCCGCCTGATGCTGCGCGTGGCCGACGGCATCGAGGCCGCGGGAGAGGAACTGGCCCGGCTGGAGACGCTCGACGTCGGCAAGCCGATCACGTTCACGCGCGGCTTCGACGTCCGGGCCGCCGCCGAGATCTTCCGCTACTACGCCGGGATGGTCGAGCAGCTGGAGGGCGCCGCCCGCCCGGCGGGCGCCCGCTCGCTGCAGTACACGCGGCGCGAGCCCCTCGGCGTGGTCGGCGCGATCACCCCGTTCAACTTCCCGCTGAACCTCGCGGTCAACAAGATCGCCCCGGCGCTCGCCGCGGGCAACACGATCGTCCACAAGCCCGCCGAGCAGACCCCGCTGACGGCCCTCGCGCTCGCCCGGATCATGGCCGAGGCCGGGCTGCCCGAGGGCGTCCACAACGTCGTCACCGGCGGCGGCGCCGAGGTCGGTGGCGCGCTCGTCGAACACCCCGGCGTCGACAAGATCTCCTTCACCGGCTCCACGGCCACCGGCAAGCGCCTGATCGCCGCCGCGGCCGCGACCCTGAAGAAGGTCACCGTGGAACTCGGCGGCAAGGGCGCCAACATCGTCTTCGGCGACGCGGACATCGAGGCCGCCGTACAGGCCGCGTTCCAGGCCGGGTTCTTCAACACCGGCCAGTTCTGCATGAGCGGCTCGCGGCTGCTGGTGCACCGCTCCGTGCACGACCAGGTGGTGGAGGCGCTGACCGGCGTCCTGGGCGCGATACCGGTCGGCGACCCGCTGGACGAGACCACCGTGCTCGGCCCGCTGGCGCACCGGCAGCAACTGGACAAGGTCGTCGAGTACGTCGGCATCGGCCGCGAGGAGGGCGCCACCGTCGCCTACGGCGGTGAGCGCGGCCACGAGGGGCCCGGCTACTTCCACCAGCCCACGCTCTTCACCGGCGCCCACCCCCAGATGCGCATCGCCCAGGAGGAGATCTTCGGCCCGGTCGTGACGGTCCTGCCGTTCGACACCGACGAGGAGGCCGTCGAGATCGCCAACGGCACGCCGTACGGGCTCGCCGCGGGCCTGCACACCCGCGACGTGCGCCGCGCCCACACCGTGGCCGCCCGGCTGCAGGCGGGGATCGTCTGGGTCAACACCTGGGCGGCGTTCGAGAACTCCACGTCCTTCGGCGGCTACAAGTCCTCCGGCTACGGCCGCGAGCTGGGCCCCGAGGGGATCGAGGAGTACCTGCAGTACAAGACCGTGTACGTCAATGTCGATTGAGGTAGAGATGTCCGACCAAACCCGCCCCGGCGCCCTCTCCGCCGGGCTCGTGCTGGGCGCGTTCCTGGCGCCCAGCGCGCTCGGAATGTCCGCGACGCCCATCGCGCTGCCCGCGCTCGGCGACAGCCTCTCGGTGGCCTCCGGGGCGACGGCCTGGGTGCTGGCAGGCTACACGCTGACCCTCTCCGTCGCCTCCGCCCTCGCCGGCCGTCTCGCCGACATCCGCGGTCTGCGCATGCCCATCATCACGGGCATGGTGCTGCTGCTCGCCGGCACCGTCCTCGTCGTCGCCGTCCCCTGGTTCCCGGCCGTCATCGCGGGCCGCATGCTCCAGGGCATCGGCGGAGGCGTCGCCGCCGTGCTCTCCTTCGGCGTCGCCAACCGGCTCTTCACCGAACCGGGCGAACGCGGACGCACCATCGGCACGATGGGCGCCGTCGTCGGCATCGTCTCCGGTGGCGGCGCGCTGCTCGGGGGCGCCCTCACCGACCTCATCGGCTGGCAGGCGGCGCTCGCGCTGCCCGGTCTCTCGGCGATCGCCGCGGTCCGGGTGCTGCGCATCGCCCCCGCCACCCAGCCCCGCCCCGAACGCCTGGACGCACGCGGCGCCGTGCTCTGCCTCGCCCTCGCCGCGGCCCTGGCGGTCCTCCTCCAGGCCCGCACCACCCACCTGAAGGAGACCCTCGTCCTGGCGCTCGCGGTGCTCGCCGTCGCGCTGGCCGCGGCCACCGTGTGGCACGTGCGCCGGGTGCCCGACGGGTTCCTGCCGCGCCTGGTGGTGAGCAACGCCCGCTTCGTGCTGGCCGCCGCGGCCGGGTTCACCCTCTTCGCCGGTTACCTCATCATCCAGTTCGCGGCGCCCCGGCTGATCCTCATGGACCACGACCTGAGCGTCACCCAGATCGGCCTGATCCTGCTGCCCACCGGTGTGGTCAGCGCCGTCCTCTCGCGGACGGCCGGCGGCCTGGCCCACAAAGTGGGCCCGCTGCGCCTGGTCACCGCGCTCACCGTGCTCAGCGCCGCCGGGCTGCTGCTCGCCGCGTTCGCCGGGCGCCAGCCCGTCGCGCTGGTCGTCGCGGTCGCCGCCTGCGTGTCCGGGTTCAGCGCCGGCCAGGTCGCCCTGATGGCCGCGGTGCCGCACCTGGTCGACAGCTCCGTGCACGGGGTGGCCGCCGGTGTGTTCCAGCTCGTGTTCATCACCGGCGGCTCGCTCGGCTCCGCCGCCGTCGGCGGCATGGTCGGCGCGATGAGCCTGTCCACCGCGATCGGGGTGCTCGCCGTGGTACCGCTGATCGGGCTGGCGGCCGCCGTGGCCGCGGGACTGCTCGTAGCGCGGCGGACGCCGGGGCAGGCCCCCGTGGCGGGCGGCGCCCGCGCGGCCGTCACGGCGGAGAACCCGGCCCGCGCCACCGGCTGACGCCCGCCCCCAACCCCCGCTGCCGTTCCCGGAGTCCGCTCCAGGGGCGGCAGCCCTTTTTGGCCCGGCCGCCCGGGCGGCGCCGCTCGCAGCTCACCTGACGCGGTCCGCCTAGAGCAGTCACCCACCCAGCTCACCGAAGAGCTTCCCCGAAGGAGCGGACATGGCTCGACTGACCCGCCGTGGTTTCCTCGGCACCGCCACCGGCGTCGGCGGCGCCGCCGTCCTCGGCACCCCGGCCGCACAGGCGGCCCAGCCCGCGCGGGCCGGGCAGGCCGCCGCCGGCCCGACGGTCCCCGCCGTCGTCGACACCGTCACCGTGACCGCCTCGGACCCGCGCTACCTGGACCTCACCCAGCGCGGGTACAACGCCCGGTTCGCCGCCAGACCCGACGCGATACGGCTCGTGCACTCCACCGAGCAGGTCGTCGCCGCCGTCCAGGAAGCGGTCACGGCCGGCGCCCGGATCACGGTGCGCAGCGGCGGACACTGCCTCGACGGCCTCGTCGACGACCCGGAGGTACGGATCCTCGTCGACCTGTCGGAGATGAACGCCGTCGGCTACGACGCCTCCCGGCGGGCCTTCAGCGTCCAGGGCGGCGCCACCCTCGGCCAGGTCTACCGCACCCTCTACCTGGAGTGGGGCGTGACCATACCGGCCGGCGACTGCCCCACCGTCGGTGTGGGCGGCCATGTCACCGGCGGCGGCTACGGCCCCCTCAACCGCAAGTACGGCGCGGTCGTCGACCACCTGTACGCCGTGGAGGTGGTGTACGTCGACTCCGCGGGCACCGCCCGTTCCGTGATCGCCACCCGCGAGGCCGACGACCCCAACCGGGAGCTGTGGTGGGCCCACACCGGCGGTGGCGGCGGCCAGTTCGGGATCGTCACCCGTTTCTGGTTCCGCTCCCCGGGCGCCACCGGCACCGACCCGGCGGGCCTGCTGCCCAAGCCGCCGCACAGCCTGCTCAAGACCTCCACCAGCTGGAAGTGGACGGACCTGACCGAGGCGGACTTCACCCGCATCGTCCGCAACCACAACGCCTGGCACGCCGCCCACAACGAACCGGGCACCGACTACGACACCCTCAACAGCGCCCTGCTGCTCTACAACTACGTCCAGGGTGCCGTCTCCCTCACCGCCCAGCTCGACGGATCCCTGCCGAACTCCCGTCAGCTGCTGGACAGTTACATCGCCGCGGTCGCGGACGGGGTGAGCGCCCCGCACACCACCACCGCGCACAGCACCCCCTGGCTGAAGGAGTCCCTCAAGGACCACTACGACACCGGGCTGTACAACCGCGGCAAGTTCAAGGGCGCCTACCTGCGCAAGGGCTGGTCCGAGGCGCAGCTCGCGGTCCTGTACCGCAACCTCAGCGACCCCGCGTACACGGGACACGGCGGCGCGATCCTCTTCTCCTACGGGGCCCAGGTCACCAAGGTCGCACCCGACGCCACCGCCCTGGCCCAGCGCGACTCGATGCTGAAGGCCAACTTCCTGACCTACTGGACCGACCCGGCCGAGGACGACCGGCACGTCGCCTGGCTGCGCGCCCTGTACCGGGACTTCTACGCCGCCACCGGGGGTGTGCCGCTGCCCGACGGCGACGCCGACGGGTCGTACATCAACTACCCCGACCCGGACCTGACCGACCCGCGCTGGAACACCTCCGGGGTGCCCTGGCAGACCCTGTACTGGAAGGGCAACCACCCGCGCCTGCAAGCGGTGAAGAAGAAGTGGGACCCGCGCGACGTCTTCCACCACGCGCTGTCCGTCACGGCCTGCCGGTGAGACACCGCGGCCCCGCCGCCCCGGACGGGGCGGCGGGGCCGCGCGTTGCGGGAGGCGTCAGCCGAGCGGCGGGAGGACGACGCCGGTCAGCGACTCGCTCAGCTCCCGCAGCCGCGCCCGGGCCGCCGGGTCGTACGCCTGGGCGCCGGCCCGCGAGGGGGTGGCCCGGTTGAAGTACTCGCCGCTGACCTCGGCGAGCGCCGGGTCGGTGACGAGGCGGGCGGTGTTGCGCGTGCCCTCCTCCAGGGTGCTCTGCGGGGTGAAGAGGTTCACCACGATCTTCGTCGGCATGTACGAGGCCGGGTGCAGGGCGTTGACCGTGACCCCGGTGCCGGCGAGCTGCTCGGCCAGGTCCTTGGTGAGGCTGATCTGGGCGAGCTTGGCCTGGCAGTACGCCTGCCCGCCGTCCCAGCCGCGTTCCAGCATCACGTCGTCGAAGTCGAGGGGGGCCTGCCCGGCCGAGGTGACGTTGACGATGCGGGCGGGCGCCGAGCGCACCAGGAGCGGGGCCAGCTTGCAGCTGAGGACGTACCCCGCCAGGTAGTCCACCTGGAAGGTGAGCTCGTAGCCGTCCTGACTCTCCTGGCGCGCCAGCTCCACGCCGATCCCGGCGTTGTTGACGAGGACGTCGAGCCGGTCGTACCCGGCCACGATCCGGTCGGCCAGGGCGCGGATCTCCTCCAGGGAGGAGAAGTCGGCCAGCTCGTAACGGAACCGGTCCGCGCCGGTCTTCGCCCGCAGCTCCTCCAGCAGCTCCTGCCCCTTGCGGGCGCTGCGGCCGTGCAGGATCAGTGTGGCGCCCTGGTCGGCGAGTTCATGGGCGAGGGCGCGGCCGAGTCCGTCGGTCGCGCCGGTGATGAGGATGGTCTGTTCGCTGACAGGGCTCATGGTGTCCATTTTCCCGGTTGTTTCCTCGTGTGCGTCGGAACATGGTGGAAGGCACGGCCGGTCGTCCTCGACCGGCCGTGCCCGGTGCGGGCGTACGCGGGTCACGCGCTCACGCGTAGGACCGCAGTTCTTCGGGGCTCTGGTCGGTGTAGCCCTGGCTCACCTCGATGACGACGCCGTCGGGGTCGGCCACCCAGACCGTCTTCCAGCCGGGGATGAACGCGTCGAAGGCCAGCGGCCCGAGCAGCACCTCCAGCTCCCCGTCGGCCGCCGCCATGAACGCGTCCACGTCGTCGACCTGGAAGGCCAGGTGACGGACGGCGCCGGGGTTGTCCGGCCCGTCCTTGGCGGTGGCGAAGGCGGGCTCGGAGCCGGTGGGGAAGAGTTCGAGGTAGACGGGGCCGGCCTTGAGGAAGACGACCCGGCTGCCGTCGGCCTCCACGACGCGGGCCCGCTCGAAGCCGAACCAGCGCCGGTAGAACTCCTCCGTGGCCCGCTGGTCACGGCAGTTGAGACCGACGTGCGCCCAGCGGGCGCCGGCAGGTGCGGACACGGGCCTCACGCCCCACCGGTGACGGCGGCGAAGGGGACCGTGTCGTGCACGTTCGTCATGTAGACGATCTCGCCGCCGGCGATCCGGAAGTAGTTGCACACGTCCGCCTCGACGGACTCGCCGCCCGGGGTGCGGGCGGAGATGTGCGAGACGACGGCGGCCTGGTCGCCGTCGACGACGATGTGCACGGGGACGTTCGAGAAGGACGCGTACATCTGCGGGAACCCCTTCATCATGTCCCGCAGCGTCTCGCGGCCCTCCACGTGCCCGGCGAGCTGCTCGTCCATCGTCTGGTCGACGGCGAACAGGTCGCACCAGGGGTCCCAGTCGCCGGCGTTGGCGAGCCGGTAGTAGGTGTCGACGATCTCTCGGGTGTTCATCGCGGCCTCCTCGGCGTACGGGATCGGCGGGTTGCGCGGGTCACGGAAGCTCCACGCCGAGCTGGCGCATCAGGCCCGCGGTGTCGGCCTGCACCCAGCGCTCGACGACCTTGGCGTCCTCCAGGCGGTAGACCTCCAGGCTGGTCCAGGAGACCTCGCGGCCGTCGGGTTCCTTGCCGAAGAAGGGCGCGACGTGCTTGCCGTGGAAGGTGATGTGCATGATCACCTTGTCCGGCGCGGCCGGGTACAGGGCGTCCAGGTGCACGGTGAAGTCCAGGGCGTCGTGCGCGGCCTTGATGATGACCTTCAGCTCGTCCAGGCTCGCCACGTCCCAGGCCGGGTTGTTGTCCCGGAACGTGGGGCCGAACAGCTCGTCCAGGTCGTCGTAGCGGCGCTCGTTCACGGCGTCGCTGACCGCCTGCACGGTCGCCAGGTTCGCCGCGTCGGTGGAGACCTGCTCGCGCAGGCCGAGGAGGTCGTCCTGGGCCCAGCGTTCCACGAACCGGCCGTCCTCGACGCGCCAGATCTCGGTGGTGGTCCACTCCACCCGGCGTCCGGTCGCCGGGAAGCCGAAGACCGTGTCCCCGTGGGTCCCGGTCAGCCTGACCCGGGTGACGACCTTGTCGCCGCCCTCCGCGCCGACGGGCAGCGCCTCCTGCAGCTCTCCCTGGAGGCCGTAGGTGGCGTGGGCGGCGCGCAGCGCGGCCAGGTAGTCGTCCAGGCCCTTGATCTCGAAGCCGGGGTGGTGGTCGGTGAAGTCCTCGCCGATGACCTGGGCCACGGCGTCGTAGTCGGCGGCGTTGAACGCGTCGAGGAAGCGCCGGTACAGCGCGACGCTCGGGGAGTTCTCGGCGGTGCTCGTGCTCTCAGAGGTGGGCATGGTGGGTCTCCTCGGTCCGTCGGTGGTGGGAGTCCTTGATCAGCTCGGCGGCGCGTTCGCCGATCATCACGCTGGGCGCGTTGGTGTTGCCCGCGACGATCACCGGCATCACGGAGGCGTCGGCGATCCGCAGCCCGGTGATGCCGTGCACGCGCAGTTCGTGGTCGGTGACCGCGTCCGGCCCCGTGCCCATGCGGCAGGTGCCGGCCGGGTGCCACAGGGTCGTCGCCCGCTCGGCGACGTAGGCGCGCAGCTCACCGGGGTCGCGCACGTCCGCGCCGGGCCCCAGTTCCTCGCCGCGCAGCCGGTCGAAGGCCGCGGTGTGCGCCAGCTCCTGGGCCAGCAGCACCCCGTGCACCAGGACGTCCACGTCGGCCGCCGCCGTCAGGTAGCCCGCCTGGACGACTGCGGGGGCCGCGGGGTCGGTGGAGCGCAGCCGCAGGCGGCCGCGGCTCTCGGGCAGCAGCGCGATCGGCGCGAACGTGAAGCCGGGCCCGGCGTGCTGGCCGGCGGGCGCGTCGGGGGCGAGGAACTTGACCGGTCCGAACGTGAACTGGAGGTCGGGCGCCCGGCCCTCCGCGCCCCCCTGGGTGTGCGTGAACAGGCCCGCCTCGGCCAGCAGCGCCCCTTCGGGGTGCTCCTCGCGGGAGCGGTAGCACACCGGCACGAACAGGTGGTCCTGCAGGTTGCCGCCGACACCGGGCAGGTGCTGGACGACACCGATGCCGTGCGCGCGCAGGTGCGCGGCCGGCCCGATGCCCGAGAGCATCAGCAGCTTCGGCGTCTCGAAGGCGCCCGCGCAGACCACGACCTCCTCGTCCGCCCACGCCTGCTGCCGCTGCCCGTCCCGCACGTAGGCGACACCGGTGGCGCGGGTGCCGTCCAGCAGCAGCCGGGTGGCGTGCGCGCCGGTGGCCACGGTCAGGTTCGGGCGGTCGAGCGCGGGACGCAGGTAGGCCGTCGCGGTCGAGGCGCGGGCGCCGTCGTCGGTGCGGGTCGTCTGGTAGAGGAAGCCGTAGCCGTCCTGCCGTTCGCCGTTGTAGTCGTCGCCCGGCGCGTCGAAGCCGAGCCCGCGGGCGGCCGCGACGAACGCCTCGGCGACCGGCGTGGGAGCGGTGTGGTCGCGCACCCGCACCGGGCCGCCCTTGCCGCGCAGCGCGTCGCCGCCGCGGTCGTAGTCCTCGGCGCGGCGGAAGGCGGGCAGGACGTCCGCGTACGACCAGCCGGGATTGCCCAGCGCCGCCCAGCCGTCGTAGTCGTGGCGGCTGCCGCGCACCCACATCAGGGCGTTCACGGAGCTGCAGCCGCCCGCCACCTTGCCGCGGGCCACCGGGACGCGGCGGCCACCGAGAGCGGACTCCGGCTCGGTCGCGTACCCCCAGTCGATCGTGGGGCTCCACTCGCTGCTCAGCAGGGCGAGCAGGGAAGCGGCGTCGGTGCGGTGGATCTCCGGCCGCTCGTCCCAGCCGCCCGCCTCCAGGAGCAGCACGGTCACGTCCGGGTCCTCGCTGAGCCGGCTCGCCACGGCGCAGCCCGCGCTGCCGGCGCCGACGACGACGTAGTCGTACGACATGGGAACCTCCCGCATCGCCGGCTCAGGCCGGGTTCAGGGCGCCGACGTGGTAGGTGCGGATGCGCAGGGCACCGTCCGCACCCTCGCGCACGAGCTGCCAGGTCTGGTCGATGCGCAGGGCCGACACACTGCCGTCGGAGAGGTTCTTGGCGGTCCACACGACGGTCACCTCGACGTCGACGAGACCGTCGTGCTCGTGGGTGCGCAGCTTCTCCACGATGTGGCTCTGCGGGCCGAAGCTCTCGCCCACCACCGCGTACCAGTCGCGGAAGTCGGCGTGAGAGCGCAGGGTGCGCTCGGGGAAGGCCATCTCCAGGCCGTCGTCGATCACGTGCGGCAGCAGGTCCTCGACCGGCTCGTGGCTGCTCAGGATGTCGTACCAGTGCTGGACGAACGCGGCGACGTCCTGGCCGGGCTCCGTCCGCGGGCTCTGTGCGGTCGTCATGCCAAGTCCCTCTCGCTGAAGGAGTGTCCGGTGTCATCCGGAGGTGTCCGGGTCGATTGGGCCACGGCGGCCGGGCCCGCCGCCCGGCCCGGACGCCCGGCGCGCGCATTGCGTGAGGTCGGCCGGCGGGCTTGCCGACGTCGGCGGGTGAAATGGCGTAGTACGCGCACCCACTTGGGGATGTGGGGCGACCGGGGCGGCCGCCCGTGCCGGGCCCGGCCCGCGGAACGTAGACATGAGTTCGACCGGTCCCATCCGACCCGCGTCGCACGAGAGGACACCCCATGAGCAAGCGCATCCTCGTCGTCCTGTCCGAATACGGCTACTGGGGCGAGGAGTTGATCGGCCCGCTGGAGACCTTCGACAAGGCCGGCTACCAGGTCACCTTCGCCACCCCCACCGGCAAGCGTCCGGTCGCCCTGCCGCCGAGCATGGACCCCGACTACGTGGACCCGCCGCTCGGCCGCTCCGTCACCACGCCCGAGATGGCCGCCAAGGTCCGCGCGATCGACAGCTCCCCGCGCCTGGACGGCCCCCTCGACCTGTCGTCCTGGCTGCCCGACCGGCCCTACCGCTCCAAGCCGTACTTCCTGCGCGACTGGGAGGCGTACAACACGCGCCTGGAGCAGATCCGCGACCAGATCGCCGACCGCTACGACGCCCTGCTCATCGTCGGCGGCTCCGGACCCATCGTCGACCTCGCCAACAACTGGCGGGTGCACGACCTGATCCTCGCCTTCCACGCCCTGGACATGCCGATCGCCGCCGAGTGCTACGGCGTCGCGCCGCTCGCCTTCGCCCGCGACCAGGAGGACCGCGTCTCCATCATCCGGGGCAAGCACGTCACCGGGCACTGCATCGAGTACGACTACAAGGACGGCACCGGCTTCATGGGCACCGACTTCGTCATCGGCCCGCCGCCCTACCCGCTGGAGTACATCCTGCGCGACGCGACCGCGCCCGGCGGCGCCTTCCACGGCAACTTCGGCAAGGAGACGTCCGTCATCGTCGACTACCCGTTCATCACGGGCCGTTCGACGCCGGACTCCTACCTGACGGGCCAGAAGCTCGTCGAGGTCCTGGAGGACGGCCTGCGTCAGTGGGGCTTCCGGGCCGACGACTGACCCCGACCGCACGGCAGCCACGTAAGCCTTCGCAGAAAGGTGCACGTCATGGTCAGCAGGCCCGCGCGGGTCGCGATCCTCGAACAGCTGCGAGCCGACGGGGTGCGGTACATGTTCGGCAACCCCGGCACGGTCGAGCAGGGTTTCCTCGACGAATTGCGCAACTTCCCGGACATCGAGTACATCCTCGCGCTCCAGGAGTCCAGCGTCGTCGGCCTCGCCGACGGCTACGCGCGGGCCACGCGCACCCCGGCCGTGATGCAGCTGCACACCGGCGTCGGCGTCGGCAACGCGGTCGGCATGCTCTACCAGGCACGGCGCGGGCACGCCCCGCTGGTGGCCGTCGCCGGCGAGGCGGGCCTGCGCTACGACGCCATGGACGCCCAGATGGCCGTCGACCTGGTCGCCATGGCCGAGCCCGTCACCAAGTGGGCGACGCGGGTGGTCGACCCCGAGTCGGCGCTGCGGGTGCTGCGCCGCGCCTTCAAGGTGGCGGCGACCCCGCCGTACGGCCCGGTCCTGGTCGTCCTGCCCGCCGACGTCATGGACCGCCACACCGGTGAACCCGCCGTGCCCACCTCCTACGTCGACGTCTCGGCCACGGCCGCCCCCGAGGTGCTGGAGCGGGCGGCCGGGCTCCTGGCGGCGGCCGAGCGGCCGATCGTCATCGCCGGCGACGGCGTCCACTTCGCGGGCGCCCAGGAGGAACTGGGCCGGCTCGCCAGGACCTGGGGCGCCGAGGTGTGGGGAGCGGACTGGGCGGAGGTCAACCTGTCGGCCGCCCACCCCGCCTACGCCGGACAGCTCGGCCACATGTTCGGCGACAGCAGCCGCAAGGTCACCGCCGCCGCGGACGCCGTCCTGATCGTCGGCACCTATGCGCTGCCCGAGGTCTACCCGGCCCTCGACGGCGTCTTCGCCGACGGCGTCCCGGTCGTCCACATCGACCTGGACACCGACGCCATCGCCAAGAACTTCCCCGTCGACCTGGGCATCGCCGCCGACCCGAAGCGCACGCTCGACGGCCTCGCCCACGCGCTGGAACGGCGGATGGACCCGCCGGCCCGGGCGCGCGCCGAGGAGTGGTTCACCCGGCGGTCGGCGCAGCGCGCCCGTGAACTGGCCGAAGGCCGGCGCGGCGACGAGGCCGCGTTCGCCCCGGACGCCCTGCCCACGGCGGCCTTCCTCCAGGAGCTGGCCCGCCGGCTCCCCGAGGACGCCGTCGTCTTCGACGAGGCCCTCACCGCCTCCCCCGACCTCAGCCGCCACCTGCCGCCGACGCGGCCCGGCCACTGGCACCAGACCAGGGGCGGCTCCCTCGGCGTCGGCATCCCCGGCGCCATCGCCGCCCGGCTCGCCCACCCCGAGCGCACGGTGGTCGGATTCACCGGTGACGGCGGCTCCCTGTACACGATCCAGGCGCTGTGGACCGCGGCCCGCCACGGCATCGGCGCCAAGTTCGTGATCTGCAACAACAGCAGCTACAGGCTCCTCGAACTCAACATCGAGGAGTACTGGAGGAGCGTCGGCGTCACCGCCCACGAACAGCCGGAGATGTTCGACCTGTCCACGCCGGCCATCGACTTCGTCGCGCTGGCACGATCCCTGGGCGTCCCCGGCGTCCGGGTCGAGAAACCCGGTCAGGCCGCCGCGGCCGTCGAGCAGGCGCTCGGCACTCCCGGCCCCTTCCTGGTCGACCTGGTCACCGGACGCGGAAGGCAGGAGTGAGCCGTGCGACTGAAGGGGCACAAGATCGCGATCCTGCTGGAGAGCGACTTCTACGAACCCGAGATCCTCTACTACCAGCACCGCTTCCCCGAGGAAGGCGCCGAGGTGCACTTCCTGTCCCGGATGTGGGGCCAGGACGAGATCACCTTCCAGGGGCACGAGCACCGGATGCCGTTCGTCGTGCGCGAGTCCTTCGAGGACATCGACGAGTTCGCGCTCAAGGAGTTCTCGGCGGTGATCGTCCCCTCCGGAATGGTCTCCGACCGCCTGCGCTACACCGAGGACCCGGACGAACTCCCGCCCGCCGCACGGTTCCTGCGCCGCGCCTTCCAGGACCCGGCCATCGTCAAGGGCATCATCTGCCACGGCATGTGGCTGACGGCACCGGTGCCGCACCTGGTGCGCGGCCGCCGCGCCGTCGTCCACAACAACCTGCTCGGAGACCTGCGGAACATGGGCGGCCGGTACGTCGACCAGGACGTCGTCGTCGACGACGACCTGGTCACCGGGCGCACCGGGGCCCACTGCCACCTCTTCGCCCGGACCATCATCGACCTGATCGCCGCCCGTGACCGGGAACGGGCGGCGCGGGCGCGGGGCACGGCACGGACCGCGGCCCTGGGAGGTGCGCGATGACCGCCGTCATGGACCCCGGCGCCCGCGTCCCCGTCGGCGACCGCATACCGATCCGCGACGTCCGCCCCCAGGTGCGCGGCGGCGCCGCGCCCGTGAAGGCCGTCACGGGGGAGACCCTCACCGTCAGCGCCACGGTGTTCCGCGAGGGCTCGGGCGAGATCGGGGCCAACGTCGTACTGCGGGACGCGCGGGGGCTGCCCGCGGCCTGGACCCCGATGCGGCTGGCCGACCCGGACGCCGACCGGTGGGAGGCCACCGTCGTGGCCGGCCCGCCGGGCAGGTGGACGTACAGCGTGGAGGCGTGGGCCGACCCCGTCGCCACCTGGCGCCGCGACGCCGAGGTGAAGATCCCGGCCGGCGTCGACGTCGACCTGATGCTCGCCGAGGGCGCGCTGCTGTACGAGCGGGCCGCCTTCGGGATCCCGGACGCCCGGCACCGGGACGCGGTGAGCGCGGTGGCGCGAGCCCTGCGCGACGGGGCGAGCCCGGCCGACCGCCGGCTCGCCGCGAGCGCCGCCCCCGAGGCGGTCGCCGCGCTGCGCCGCCACCCGCTGCGCGAACTGGTCACCTCCTCCTGGCCGTTGCCCCTGCTCGTCGAGCGGCGCAGGGCCCTGGCCGGCTCCTGGTACGAGATGTTCCCGCGCTCGGAGGGCGCCCGGCTGACCGACGGCGCACCACCGGTCAGCGGCACGTTCGCCACGGCGGCACTGCGGCTGCCCGCGATCGCCGCCATGGGCTTCGACGTCGTGTACCTCCCGCCGATCCACCCCATCGGACGCACCCACCGCAAGGGCCCCGACAACGCCCTCGTCGCCGGCGAGCACGACGTCGGCTCGCCGTGGGCGATCGGTTCGGCCGAAGGCGGCCACGACGCCGTCCACCCGGACCTCGGCACCCTCGACGACTTCCGCCGTTTCGTCGCCGACGCGCAGGAATTGGGCCTGGAGGTGGCGCTCGACTTCGCCCTGCAGTGCTCACCCGACCACCCGTGGCTCACCGAGCACCCCGAGTGGTTCACCCGGCGCATCGACGGCTCCGTCGCCCCCGCCGAGAACCCGCCCAAGAAGTACGAGGACATCCACCCCCTCGCCTTCGACCGGGACTTCGAGGGCCTGGTCGCCGAGAGCGTGCGGCTGCTGCGGTTCTGGGCGGACCAGGGCGTCAGGATCTTCCGCGTCGACAACCCGCACACCAAGCCCGTCGGCTTCTGGAAGCGGGTGATCGCGGAGGTCAACGACCGCGACCCCGACGTGGTGTTCCTCGCCGAGGCCTTCACCCGGCGCGCCATGGTGCACGCCCTGGCGCAAGCCGGCTTCCAGCAGTCGTACACCTACTTCACCTGGAAGAACGAGAAGGAGGAGCTGACCGAGTACGCGCACGAACTCGCCCACGACAGCGCCGACTTCCTGCGCCCCAACCTCTTCGTGAACACCCCCGACATCCTGCACGCCTACCTCCAGGAAGGCGGCCGCCCCGCCTTCGAGACGCGGGCCGTGCTCGCCGCCACCCTCGCCCCGTCCTGGGGGATGTACGCGGGCTACGAACTGTGCGAGAACGAGGTCCTCGAACCGGGCACCGAGGACTACAAGAACTCCGAGAAGTACGAGCTGCGCCCGCGCGACTGGGCCGCGGCCGAGGCCCAGGGCCGCTCCATCGCCCCGCTGATCACCCGGCTCAACGGACTGCGCCGCGCCCACCCCGCCCTCCAGGAACTGCGCAACCTCCGCTTCCACCCGGTGCCGCACCCGCAGGTCGTCGCCTACTCCAAGCAGGTCAGGCTGCCCGACGGCTCGCTCGACACCGTCCTCGCCGTCGTCAACCTCGACCCGCACCACCCGGCCGAGGGCACCGTCGCCTTCGACCTGGCCGCACTCGGCCTGCCCGACGACGGCTCGCTGAAGATGCGCGACGAACTCACCGGCGAGATCCACGCCTGGCGCCGCGAGACGTACTTCCGCCTGGAACCCGGCCGCACCCCCGCCCACCTGCTGGTTCCCGTGAGGGAGACGCCATGACCCTCGCCCCGGCGGAGGCCGGGCCGCGGCAGGACCTCGCGCCGCTGCTGCCGCTGCTCGGCCCCTGGCTGCGCACACGCCGCTGGTACGCGGCCGGCCCGTCCCCCGCCGGGGCCCTCACCCCGGTCGTGCTGAACGTCGTAAGGGAGCAGGCACCCGCGCTGCTGCACACCGTGCTGCGCACCCAGGACGGACAGCTGTACCAGCTCCTGCTCGGGCTGCGCCCCGACCTGCCCCGGCGGCTCGCGGGCGCGGCCATCGGACAGGTGCCGGACGGCGACCGGCGCGGCTGGACCCTGTACGAGGCCACGGAGGACGCCGCGCTCATGGGGGTGCTCCTGCGCCACCTCGCGCGGGGCACCGACGGCGGACTGCGCCTGCAGCGCGCCACCCGGATGCCCCTGCCCGTGGGCCTGGTGCCCCGGCCACTGACCGCCGACCAGAGCAACAGCGCCGTCGTCTTCGGCGACCGGCTGCTGCTCAAGATCTACCGGCGCCCCGAACCCGGCGCCCACCTGGAGGTCGAGACGCTGCGCGCGCTCACCGAGGCGAACTGCGTCCGCACCCCGCGGCTGCACGGCACCCTGCTCGGCGGACCCACCGGCCTGGTCCTCGGGCTCATGGAGGACCTCCTGCCCGCCGAGGGCGACGGATGGCAGGCCGCGGTGCGCCAGGTCACCGACTGCGTGGACGGCACCTGCCCCACCGTCCCGGCGACCGGCGGCTTCACCGCGCACGCCCGGGCCCTGGGCGCGGCCGTCGCCGAGGTGCACACGGCGCTGGCCGACGTCTTCCCGCGGGTGCTGCTCACCCCGGACGACATCGCACGCCAGGCGGCCGAGATGACCGCGCGCCTGGACCGGGCGATGCGGGAGGTACCGGCGCTGGCCCGCCACCGGGCCCCGATCACCCGGCTCTACGACGACTACGCACGGGCCGGCGCGCGCGGCTGCCCGGTCCTCGCCCAGCGGGTCCACGGCGACCTGCACCTGGGCCAGGCGCTGCCCACGCCGTCCGGCTGGCGGCTGATCGACTTCGAGGGCGAACCGGCGCGTCCCGCCGCCGAACGCGCCGCCCCGCAGCCGGTGCTGAGGGACCTGGCGGGCATGCTCCGCTCCTTCGACTACGCCGCCCAGGCGGGCCTGCGTGCCCTGCGCGCACGCGATCCGGACGACGCCCCCAGGTCCCGTCTGCGCCGTGCCCGCCGCGCGCGGGCCTGGGCGCTGCGCAACCGCCGCGCGTTCCTGGCCGGTTACGCGGACGCCGGCGGCACGGACCCGCACTGCCACCCCCTCCCGCTCAGGGCGTTCGAAGCGGACAAGGCGGTCTACGAGGCCGTCTACGAGCACCGGCACCGCCCGGACTGGCTGCCGATCCCGCTGGAGGCGGTGCACCGGCTGGCCCGTACGTGACGGGACGCCGCACCCGGCCGCGCCCGCCGGGAACCCGCGCGACGACGGCGTCGGGCCGCCGGCCGGAGCCGGCCGGCGGCCCCGTCCCCGACCTTGAGGAGAACTGCCTCGATGACCACTGAACCCGAGGACGACCTGTACGACCGGATCGTGACCCCGTACGACATCCGGGGCCTGTTCCGCGCCGAGGTCGACCCCGGCCTCGCCTACCGCGCCGGAGCCGCCTTCACCGAGCTGACCGGCGCGGGCACGGTCGCCGTGGCCCACGACGCGCGGGCGTCCTCGCCCTGCCTCGCCGACGCGTTCGGCCAGGGCGTCCTCGACCAAGGCGCCGACGTCGTCGACGCGGGCCTGGGCTCCACCGACTACCTGTCGTACGTCTCGGGCCGCCTGGACGTCCCCGGCGCCATGATCACGGCCGACCGGGCACCGGCCGCGTACAACGGGATCCGGCTGTGCCACGCGGGCGCCGTCGACGTCGACGAGGGCACCGGCATGGAACTGCTCCGCCGCCGCCTGCGCGGACCGCGCCCGCCGCTGGCCGACCGCCCCGGCTCGGTGCTGCCCGCCCGCCTCCTGCCCGACTACGCCGGGCACCTGCGGGCGCTCGTCGACCTCTCGGACATCCGCCCGCTGAAGGTCGTCGTCGACGCCGGCAACGGGGCGGCGGCCCGCACCGCGCCGCTCGTCCTCGGTCACCCGTCGATCGAACTGGTCCCGCTGCACTTCGAGTTGACGGGCCCGTTCCCGCACTGGGCGCCGTACCTGGCCGACGTGGACGCGCTGGGGGAGAAGGTGCGCGAGTCGGGGGCCGACGCCGGGCTGGCCTTCGACGGGGACGGGGACCGGATGGTGGCCGTCGACGAGCGCGGCGCGCCGGTGCCGCCCGCCACGGTGATCGCGCTGGTGGCCGGGCGGGAGCTGGCCCGCCGGCCGGGCGCCGCGGTGGTCCACGACCTGCTGACCGCCACCTCCGCCATCGACGCCATCAAGGAGGCGGGCGGCATCCCGGTGCGCTCCCGCACCGGGCCGGCCGCCGTCAAGGCGCTGATGGCCGAACAGGACGCGGCGTTCGGCGGCGCGCACAGCGGCCACTACTACTTCCGTGACTTCTGGTACGCCGACACCGGCATGCTGGCCGCGCTGCACCTGCTGGCGGAACTCGGCGCGTCGGGCCGGGAGCTGTCGGAACTGGCCGCCCGGCACGACCGGTACGCCTGCTCCGGCACGCTCGACGTGCGGGTGCCGGACCCGCTGGCCGCCCTGCAGCGCGTGGTGCGTCACTTCGCCGCCGAGGGCACGGCGCTCGACCACCTCGACGGGGTGACCGGCGAGCTGGCCGACGGCGCCTGGTTCAACGTGCGCGTGCCGGGGACCGGCCCCGTCGTCCGGGTGAACGTGGAGGCGGGAACGGTCGCGGCGATGGAACGGCTGCGGGACCGGGTGGTGGAGGTGGTGGTCAGCGCCGGTCGGTGAGGGCGGCCTCCGGGGCACGGGTGCGGGCCAGGCCGGCGGTGGTGAGCGCCATGTCGTAGGCCTTGAGCGCCTCGTCGGTGTTGCCGTGGTGGCGCCACAGGTCGCCGATGTGGCGCCAGGTCTGCGCGGAGTCCTGGGAGGCCGGCAGCTGCCGCAACTGGCGTGCGGCCGACTGGAGGTGCTGGACGGCCTCTTCCGGGGCGCTGCGCAGCAGACAGATCTCGGCGAGGTACGTCCGTGCGAGCGCGGACAGCACCCGGGAGTCGGAGCCGAGCAGCCCGAGCGCCCGCTCCGCGTGGGCGGCGGCCGTGTCCCAGTGGCCGAGCTGCTTCTCCGCGTTGGCCAGGTTCAGCTCGCAACGGGACAGCTCGCTGGCGCTGCCGACCTCGGCCAGCGTCTCCTGCGCGGACTCCAGCAGTTCCAGGGCTCGTTCGGGGCGGGGCGGGTCCAGCTGGAGGAGCATCGAGCCGTAGTTCATCCTGAGCATGGCCGCATGGCGCGCGTTGTCGCCCTCGGCCATCATCGCCAGGGCCCGCTCGGTCAGGGCGATCGCCTCGCTCAGCCGCCCCTGGGAGCCCGCGACGAGTCCCGCGTTCCAGTAGACGGCGCCGCGCGCCCCGTGGGAGCCCTGGGTCTCGGCGGCGGGCAGCAGGCGCTCCCCGAGGAGCTGGGCGCGGGTCAGGTCGCCGCGCATGTGGTAGGAGCCCATGAGGGTGACGCCGAGCTGGATGTGGTCCATCGTCGTCTCGAGGCCGAGTCCGTCGAGCTGTGCCACCGCCCGTTCACCGATGTCGATGCTGAGCGCGACGTCCCCGGCGTCGCGGTAGCAGCGGCACAGCGCGACGGCGATGCGGCACCATTCGTCGGAGCCGACGGCGATGGAGGGGTCGCGGTGCAGGCCGTCGAGGACGGAGAGCGCGGCTTCGAGGCGGCCGGTCTTCTCGAGCGCGGCGGCCTGGCCGATGAGAGCGCGCCGGATCATGGCACCGTCCAGGGTCGAGCGGTGGGAGAGGAGTTCACCGAAGGACTGCAGGGCCTCGCCGTTGTCCCCGTTGCGCAGCGCCATCTCGGCGAAGGCCAGCTTCAGCCGGTTCTCCTCGGCGCGGCGGTCGTCGACCCCGGTCAGCAGGTAGTCGGTGGAGGTGCCGAGCTTCTCGGCGATGGCGGCCAGCACCGCGGGTGACGGTACGCGCTTGCCGGACTCGATCAGGGAGATGTAACTCGTCGAGGCGTCGGCCGAGGCCAGGTCCTGCTGCTTCAGTCCGCGCCGTGTCCGAAGGGTCCTTATGCGGCCCCCAAGGCCCTCTGCCTGTTCCACCTTGGCGTGATCCATGGGGACTCCTTCCGGAGTTCATGACTAGTTGTGTGACAACTCAAAGTTACCAGCGTGACTCTGTGAAGCCTAGGGGTGTGGGCCAAGTCTCCTCTGCCCGGGGGGAGTAGGGAGAGCGGGCGAATCGGCCAGCGGGCTTTGCCGTGCTATTACTTGACTAAAGAAGTGACTGATACTTGACTCAGCTTGTCAACTCACAGGAGAGCGTGACGATTGGGGGGCTCGACGATGAGGAACAGTCTGCTGGTACTCCTGCTGGTTCTGTGCGTGGGGGGAGGCGCGGTCCTCGGCTGGCGCATCGATGCCGCCGGAGCCGGCCGGCCGGTCCCGGTCAGCAAGGAGGCGTCGATCGGCGGGGCCTGCTGCTGACCGGCGTCCCGGGGCGGCTCACCGGCGTCCCGGTGAGCCGCCCGGGGGGAACCGGGGCCCGGCCCCGGCGCACCGGACGCCCTGCCGGATCACTGGGCAGCAGGGGGGTGTTCCTCCGGGGCCGGCCGGTTGTGGAGGGACATCCCCTCGTCCGTCCAGGGGAAATGGCAGGCAGCGCCGTCCGCCGCCGGGGGCGAGGGGAGGTCGCGCTCGCACAGCAGACGGTGCTCCGCCGGGAGCCGGCGGTAGACGGGGCAGCTCCCCCGGTAGGCGCAGCCGGTGGACGTGTCGACGTCCTCCCAGGGGGTGAGCGGCCGGACCGGCCGGGGCCGCCGCGCGCGCGGCCCGAGGACGGGCACGGCGGACAGCAGCGCGCGTGTGTACGGGTGCCGGGGACGGTCGAACACCGCGTCGACGGTGCCCGACTCCACGGTCCGGCCTCCGTGCATGACCACGACCCGGTCCGCGAGCTGCCGCACCACCGCGAGGTCGTGCGAGACGAGCAGACAGGCCGGACTGCCGGGCGCGGAGGTCAGACGGCGCAGCAGGGCGATGATGCCCGCCTGCACACAGACGTCGAGCGCCGAGACGGGCTCGTCCAGCAGGAGCAGTTCGGGACGGACGGCGAGGGCGCGGGCCAGGGCCACGCGCTGCACCTGGCCGCCGGAGAGCTGGTGCGGGAGCCGTCCGGCGGTCCGCGGGTCCAGCTCCACCTGGGCGAGCAACTCGGCCGTCCGGGAAGCCACGTGGGCGGCGGGTGCGCCCTGGGCCTCCAGCGGCTCGGCGATGATCCGGGCGATCGTCATCCGGGGGTCCAGGCTCGCCGCGGGGTCCTGGAGCACCATCTGCACCCGTCCGCGCAGGCGCCGCGCCCCGGACCGGGTGAGCCGGGCCGTGTCCTGTCCCAGGACCTCGACGCGCCCGGACTCCGGTGCGGTGAGGGCGATGATCCGGGCCAGCGTCGTCGACTTCCCGGCGCCGGACTCGCCGACCAGTGCGACGGTCTCGCCGCCGCGGACCTGGAGGTCTGCGTGGTGCACGGCACGGTGGGTGCCGTAGGAGGCCCCCAAGGCCGTGACCCGCAGGGCCGGCGCGTCCAGGGGCGGGTTGCCGCTCAGGGCCGAGGCCGGCACCGGGGTGCGGGGACGTGGCCTGGGCGGGGGAGAGGTGGGGTAGAGGTCCGCCGCCGTGCGGGTGGCCGTGGCCCCGGGGTCCAGGCAGGCCACCAGGTGGCCGCCCCCCGCGGGCGGCCGGGTGTGCGCCGGCGGACGGGGTACCGGGGCCGTGGCTCCCGCGGCCGGCGGCGCGCCGGCGGGCACGAGTTCCAGCTCGGGCACGGTACTCGCGCACCCCGGGCCCGCCACCGGGCAGCGCGGGGCGAACCCGCAGCCCCCGTTCCCTTCGCCCGGCGCCGGCGGCCTGCCCGGTATCTGGGTCAGCGCGTGGGCCGCGTCCAGGCGCGGGGCCGCGGCGAGCAGTCCCACCGTGTACGGCATCCGGGGGCCGGCGAACAGGGTGTCCGCCGGGGCGGACTCCACCACCCGGCCCGCGTACATCACCGCCACCCGGTCGGCCGTGCCCGCGACCGCGCCGAGGTCGTGGCTGACGAGCAGCAGTGCCGCCCCCGTGGCCGCCCGCGCCTGCCGCAGGGCCGCGAGGATCTCGGCCTGCGCGCTGACGTCGAGGGAACTGGTGGGTTCGTCGGCGACGATGACATCGGGGCGGCCCGCGACAGCCATGGCGATCATGGCGCGCTGGCGCAGACCGCCGGAGAGTTCGTGCGGGTAGGCGCGGCAGACCCGCTCCGGCTCGGGGACGCCCAGCTCGGTCAGCAGCTCGACCGCACGGCGCCGCGCCGAACGGCGGCCGGGGCGCGGCCGTTCGTGGATGCGCAGCACCTCGCCGATCTGGTCCCCGATGCGGTGCACCGGCGTGAACGCGGCCAGCGGGTCCTGGAACACCAGGGAGATCCGGCTGCCGCGCAGCCGCGCGAGGTCGCGTACGGGAAGGCCGACCAGCTCGGTGCCGAGCAGCCGCACCGAGCCGCGCACCCGCGCCCCGCGCGGCAGCAGGCCGAGCGCCGCGAGCGCCGTCAGGGACTTGCCGGCGCCCGACTCGCCGACCAGACCGAGCACCTCGCCGCGGCGCAGCGTGAGGTCGACACCACGCACGGCGACGATTCCGGGGCCGAACTCCACGTACAGGTCCCGGAGTTCGAGGACCGTGCTCATGCCGGGACCCCGGCCCGGGCGGCCGACGGGTCGAGCGCCAGGCGCAGCGCGTCGCCGACCAGGTTCACCGCGAGGACGAAGCAGAGCAGCATGCCGGTGGGGAAGAAGAACATCCACGGGTAGGTCAGCGCGGCCTCCGTGCTGTCCGCGATCAGCGTGCCCAGGGACACGTCGGGCGGCTGCACACCGAAACCGGCGTAGGACAGGCCCGCCTCGCTGACCACAGCACCGGCCGTCGAGACCGTCGCGTGGGCGATCAGGAAGGACGTCATGTGCGGCAGGATGTGGCGGCGGACGATGACCAGGGGACGTACGCCCATGTGCCGGGCCGCCGTCACGTACGGGCGCTCACGCAGGGAGAGCGCCATCGCGCGGACCGCCCGCGCCGTGAGCATCCAGCCGAGCGCGGCCAGCGCCCCCGCGTAGGCCACCCAGCCCGCCGGGCGCAGCGCGGGCGCCACCACGACGAGCACCAGGAAACCCGGCACCACGAGGAACACGTCCACCAGGAACGTGAGGGCCCGGTCGGTCCAGCCGCCGAAGTACCCGGCGCAGGTGCCGGCCAGGGCGGCGAAGGCCGTACCCGCCAGCGCCACGAACAGGCCGATCAGCAGGGACTTCTGCAGACCCCGCGCGGTCTGCGCGAACACGTCCTGCCCGATCCGGTTGGTGCCGAACCAGTGGCTCGGATCCGGCGGCGCGCTGAGCGCCGCGTAGTCGACGTCGGTGGGGGACCACGCGGAGACGTACGGCCCGACGGCCGCGTACAGGCACAGCGACGTGATCAGGAAGAGGCCCATGAGTGCGGCCGGGGACCGCCTCAGGGCCCGTGTCACCGGCGTACCCGCGGGTCGAGCACCAGCAGCAGCGCGTCGGCGAGCAGCCCCGCCAGGAGCACCGCCACGGCCGCGAAGAGACAGACCGCGACGACCGAGTTGACGTCGCCCTCCTGCGCCGCGTCCAGGAACCAGCACCCCATGCCGGGCCAGCCGAAGATCTGCTCGGCGAAGACCGAACCGGTGAACAGGGCGAGGAAGCCGAAGGAGAAGAACGTCGTCATCGGCACGAGCGAGACCCGCAGACCGTGGCGGAGCAGCGCCCGGCCGGGCGTGAGGCCCTTGGCCTGCGCGGCGCGCAGATGGTCGGCGGACAGCACGTCCAGGGTCGCGGCGCGCTGGTAGCGGCTGTAGGACGCGATCGTGCCGAGCGCCACCGTCGCGGTCGGCAGCACCAAGTGGGATGCCCGGTCGGCGAGTTGCGACAGCCAGCCGCCCCTGCGGCCCGGTGTCGACTCGCCCGTGTAACGGATGACCGTGTGGCCGACGCCGTGGTTGAAGGAGAGCGCGCCGTCCTTGAGCAGCAGGGCGAGCACGAACGTGGGGACGGACAGCACCAGGAAGGAGAGGACCGTCAGCGCATGGTCCGGCAGGCGGCCCCGGCGCACGGCCGCCCACAGGCCCGCGAGCACCCCGAGGCCCGTCCCCACCACCGTGCCCGCCAGCAGCAGCCGCACCGAGACACCGACCCGCCGCCCGAACTCCGCGTTCACCGAGCCGCCGTCGAGCGTGCGTCCGAGGTCACCGTGGAGCGCCCGCCACGACCAGTGCCCGAACCGGACGAGGACCGGAGTGCGGTCGTCCAGGCCGAGCGCGGCCAGCTCGTGGTCGACCGCCCAGGCGGGCGGCCGGGGGGTGCGGTTCTCGAAGTGGGCGCGCGGGCTGAGCGCCACCGAGGCGATCACGTACGACACGAGGACCGAGACGAGGAGGAGGGCGCCGCTGCGCGCGATGCGCGCGAGCGCACGGCCGGCCATGAGCCTCCTCGGTGGACGGGCGGCGGGCTGAGTTGGTGAGCGCGTTACCCGTCGATGATAAATTCAACTGACCGAAATCGTAGGTCAGTTCGCATCCTTTGGTGATCTTTTGCATTGACCAGGAGGACCCTGTGAGCCGATTACGCCGCGTCAAAGCCGTCATCGTCGGACTGCTGGCGGCGGCGGTGCTCGTGGGGTGCAGCGGTCCGGGCGGTCCACCGGACACGGGTCGGCCCGCCGCGGCGGCGACGTACGGCTCCCAGAGCATCGGCGCCGCGCCGGCCGCCCGGCTCCGCGACGGCGGGACGCTCACCCTCGGCATCTCCGCCTGGCCCACCCAGCTCAACTTCCACCAGGTCGACGGGGCCACCGACGGGGTGTGGCAGCTCGCGCAGCTGGTGGAACCCAGTCTCTTCCGGCGCGACGCCACCGGGGTCCCCCGCCCCGACACCGACTACCTCCTGTCGGCGAAGGTCACCGACACGGCGCCGCAGACCGTCGTCTACCGGCTCAACCCCAGGGCCCGCTGGTCCGACGGGCGGCCCGTCGCGGCGGCCGACTTCGCCGCGCAGTGGCGGGCCGTCGGCCGCGGTGACGACCGCTACCACGTCGCCGACCCCACCGGCTATGACCAGATCGCATCGGTGGGCGAAGGCCCGGACGGGCCCGGCGCCCACGAGGTGAAGATCGTCTTCCGCACCCCCTACACCGACTGGCAGCGGCTGTTCACGCCGCTGTACCCGGCCTCCGCGATCACCACTCCCGCGCAGTTCAACCAGGGCTGGATCGGCCGGGTCCCGGTCACCGCGGGGCCGTTCACGATCGGCTCGCTCGACCGGACCACCGAGACCGCCACCGTCGTCCGCGACCCCCACTGGTGGGGCGCCCGGCCCCGGCTCGACAAGATCGTACTGCGCACCCTGCTGCCCGCCGCCGCCCTGCAGGCCTACCGCAACGGCGAGATCGACGCCGTCAACGCCGGCAGCACCGAGGACTACGCCCAGCTGAAGGACGCCGAGGACAGCGTGATACGGACCGGCTCCGCCTGGGACGAGGTGCACGTCGCCCTCAACGGCGCCGCCGGGCCGCTGGCGGACGTCGACGTCAGGCATGCCGTCCAGCGGGCCGTCGACCGGGAGGCGCTGGCCGGCGTCGCCGCCCGGGGACTGCCCGTCGGCGTGCCCCTGCTCGGCAACCACATCTTCATGACCAACCAGCCCGGGTACGCCGACCACTCCGCCCCCTGGGGCACCTACGACCTCGCGGAGGCGTGCCGCATCCTCGACCGGGCGGGCTGGAAACGGCACGGGGACGGCGGACCGCGCACCAAGGACGGCAAGAAGCTGCGGCTCCGGTTCGTCATCAGCACCGCCACCAACCGCCTGGGCCTCGACCTCTCCCAGCTCGTCCAGTCGATGCTCGCCCGGGCGGGCATCGAGGTCGACATCGTGAAGGTCCCCACCAACGACTACACCGCGAAGTACCTGAACCAGGGCGACTTCGACCTGGCCATCTTCCGCTTCGTCGGTCTCACCTACCCCAGCGGCGTCCTGTCGATCTACCAGCGGCCGCGCGGGGCCCAGTCGTTCCTCAACTACGGCAGGGTCGGTGACGCCACCGTCGACAAGCTGCTGCGCCAGGCCGCGGGCACCCTGGACAGCAAGCGCGCCGCCGCGCTGTACAACCAGGCGGACGCCGAGATCTGGCGCATCGGCCACGACATCGAGCTGTACCAGCGCCCGCAGGTGATGGCGGTCCGGACCGGGCTCGCGAACTACGGGGTCCCCGGTCTCGGCGACATCGACTGGACGAAGGTCGGGTGGACGAAGGCGGAGACGAAGGCGAGGACCAGAAGGAGGCAGAAGACGGAGGAGGCGGAGCGGACGCGGTAGGGCCAGGGGCGCGTGGGGCCGAAGACCGTGGAGCCGGATGCGAGGGCGTCGGACGCGAGGGCGCGGACGCGGTGGCGCGGACGCGGTGGCGCGGACGCGGTGGCGTCGCACGTGGTGGCGTCGCACGTGGTGGCGCGGACGTGGTGGTGCCGGACATGAGAGCGCCGGAGGCGGTGGAGCCGGGTGGGGCGCGGCCGGACGCGGAGGGGCGGACACACCTGTCCGGTGGCGGGCGGACCGCCACCGGACAGGTGCCGTGAGGGGATCGGACCGGACCCGCTCAGACCGCGGACCCGCTCAGCACCCGTTCGGGCCGGGGCGCGGCCGCCGCCCGCAGCGCGGCGAAGCCGAGCGCGGCCGAGGCGAGCGTGACGTGGTGGTGCCAGCCGCGGAAGGAGCGGCCCTCGAAGTCACCGAGTCCGAAGTCCTCGTGCAGCCGCTGCAGCCCGGCACCGGCCAGGGACCGCAGCTGGGCCAGCGGCAGCGCCTCGGCGAGCCGCCGGGCCGGCAGGTTCGTCAGCCAGTAGGCGCGCGGCTCGGGCCGCCCGAACGGCCAGTCCGCGACCAGGTGCCGCGGGGTCGGCCGGTGCGCGGTCGCGGCCCGGCCGGCCGCCGGCCGCGCGCACAGCAGCGCGGGCGTGGACAGGTACTGCGAGCGGTGCCTGCGCTCGGTCACCGGGTCCTGCCAGCTGACCGGCGTGCGCTCGGTGCGCCGGGCCACGTGCGCGGCGAGGTCGGCGACCGTGCCGCGCACCGCGGGCAGCGCCGAGTGCGGCCGCGGCATGGTGACGGCGGTGCGCGGCGACACCTGCACGAGGTAACCGAGGCCCCGTGCCTCCAGACCGCACAGCAGCGGATCGGTCTCGGACTCGTGGCGCCAGTCCGCGAGCACGGGACGCGGATCGAGCAGCCACTCCTCCGTCATCTCGTCGACCGCCTCCAGGACGTAGTGCCAGCGGGGCCGCGACTGCTCGTGCGCGGGCAGGTGCGCGGCTCGCCGTAACTCCTCGTCCCGGTCCCAGTGGGGCGGGAGCAGCAGCCGCCAGTTCACCGGCAGGCCCCCTCCGGCGCCCACCAGGGAGACCGCGCAGGCGAGCTGGCAGTTGACGGTGCGCTCCTGGGACGGCACGTACTGGCGGGCCACACCCACCGAACGGTCGCCGTTCTTCACGAAGACGACCTCGTCCACCGACCAGGCCTCGACCGGGAAGGTGCCGGCGAGACGCAGTGCCGTCTGCCGCCGCACCGGCCCGCACTCCCACGGGCTCTGGTGCACGAACTGCTGGAGCTGCTGCACGGCGGGCCGTCCGAGCACGTGCTCGGAGATCCGGGTGGGCGTCTTGCGGCCCGGCACCGACAGCAGGCCCCGCAGATAGACCTCTCCCCAGCGCCGCTGGTCGGAGCGGGCCAGTTCACGGAACAGGTCGCCGCAGTAGGCCTGGAAGGACAGGGGCAGGGACGCGGAGAGGGGAGTCGGAGAGGACACAGTGCTCCCAGGACGGTGCGGAACATTCGGCTGGAACAGGGATTCAGTCATGGGCGCACGCGTCCCCGCCCTCGAGGAGGAAGGCATCGGTGGCGAGCAGGGCGTCGGCGACGTCGGGCAGGGCGCAGCCGACGATGACGAAGTCGGCGTCGAGCCCGGCCTTGGTGCGCTGGAAGAGGAGTTCGTTGATGGCGGGCCGGCTCATCGCGGTGACCTCGCACAGGTGGAACTCCACGCGCTGCGGCTCGGCCGCCATCACCTCGGCCAGGATCCGCCGGAACTTCTCCAGCTCCGCGGTGTCGATGACGCCGGCGCAGCGCACGTGCGCGGTGTCGCCGTCGAACTCGGTGCGCATCCGCAGCCGCATCTGCGCGGCCTCCAGCTCGACACGCACCCGCACCGGGGCGTCGCCGTGGGGCAGCCGGACGGTCAGCTCCTTGGCGTCGAAGTTGTGGTACGGGGCGCCGTCCACCCACACCCCGGTCAGCTCCACCGAACCGGCGGGCAGCAGATCGGGCGCGACGCGCAGCACGCGGTCGGGCAGGTCGTCCGGACGCGGACGGAAGTGCAGGGTGAGGGTGTCGTTGCTGATGAGCAGGCCGGTGTAGGCGGCGGCCAGGTAGCACAGCTCCAGGGAGTGGTAGCCGGCCATGGAGTGGCTGCCCTTGAGCCGTTCGGTGCCGAGCAGGTACGGGATGCCGTTGGCCTGCACGTTGAAGTACACGCCGCCGTCGTCGTAGTCGAGGAAGAACGCGTTGTGGAACGAGGCCGCCTCGCGGGCCAGGCGCAGGTGCTCGGGGTCGTTGGTGGTGCCGGCGAGGATCAGGTAGGCGAGGATCGCCTGTTCCTGCTGCCACCAGGCCTTGCGGTCGTGCCACACCATGCGGTGCATGCCGCTGTCCGGGTCGGCCTTGCGCTCCACCACGTCGTACCAGCCGCCGCGCAGCTGGTCGCTGCCCACGGCCGGCATGATCTCGCCGATGCGTTCGGCGAGCGCCCCGTAGCCGTCCTTGTCGATCAGGGACTTGATACGGGTCAGGTTCCAGGCGATCTTCAGGTTGTGGCCGACGACGGCCCGGTCCTGCTGCCAGCCCCAGGTGCGGTCGGGCGACCAGTCGGCGTGGAACCGCTCCTGCACGAACGGGCTGTCCGGTTCGTCGGGGAAGCGCTCGACGATGGTGTCCGCGGTCTCCTCCAGGAGCGCCGCGAAGTCCTGGCGTCCGGTGGCCAGGTAGGCGTTGATCAGGTACGCGGGGGCGTGGTCGCCGACCGAGTTCCAGTTCTTGCGCGACCGGTTGGGGCCGAGCGAGTCGGCGTGCGGGTCGAGCGTGATCGGGTCGATGTGCGAGAAGAACCCGCCGTGCTCCGGGTCCCTGAAGAACCGCTCGAACAGGGTCACCGTGCGGTCGATGTCCTCCAGGATCCGCGGGTCACCGGTGATCCGGTACGTCTGGGTGGGGCCGGCGAGCGCGTAGATCTGCTCGTACATCGGGATGGCGTCGACGTCGTCGCCGAACTCCGAGGCGTACACCTTGCGCTGGCCGGTCGGGGTGACGTCGATGCCGTGGTACCAGTAGACGAACCCGTCCTGCTCGTCGGTGACCCGCATGTGCTCGCGCAGGTACTCCGTGCCCGACTCGGCCGCGTCCAGGAAGCGGTCCTCGCCGGTCAGCAGGTAGGCGGTGGCCAGACCGTAGACGAGCCGGGAGATGGTGTCGGTCTCCTGGCGCACGTCCGTGCCGTCGAAGTCCGGCAGGTGCGTGCCGTGCAGGGTCAGGTGCGTGCGGAAGTTGCGCCAGTCGTACTTGCCGTCGGGGAAGTGACCGCGCAGGTAGAAGTCGGCGACGGCGGTGGCCTGCTGGACCCACCAGGAGGGGTGCTCGAAGACGTAGGCGCCGCGGTGCTCCTCGGGGAAGGTGATCTCCTTCGCCTCGAACCGCTCGCCGTCCTCCCACTCGTAGCAGATGCCGTACGCGAACAGGTAGCGGCCCTCGGCGAGCATGTCCACGGTGGCGTCGGTGGTGTCGCGGTAGTCGTCGCCGAGGTTGCGCACGATGCGCGAGGCGACGTTGCGGGGCAGGTGAACGGTGAACTCACGGTCGTCCGAGGTGCGCAGACCGAAGCGGCGACCGGTGGGGCTGAAGTAGGTGACGTAACCGGCGAGCGTGTCGGAGAACGTGCGGCGACGTGCTGCGGATCCACTCATCGGGGGTTGTCCTTCGCGTCAGACAGGGCCGCCAGCAGCACGACGCTGCGGCCGTGGGCGTGGAAGGTGTGGTCGTCGTGCGGCTCCTCTTGGCCGGCCGGAAGGAGGTCGCGCGGGCCCGCCTGGGCGGTGTCCAGGATGCGGTGCCAGCGGTGGCCGCGGATGTGCGGCAGCTCGAAGTCGAGGCCCAAGTGGTACATGTTGAGGATCAGGTGGAGGTCGGGATCGCCGTCGAACCCGCCGAGCGTGCAGGCCAGGACGCGTGCGTTGGTGTCCTCCCAGCCGGGCTGCTCCAGGCGCGTGCCGTGCCAGGTGACGTCCGGCAGCTGCCGTGAGTTGAGGTGCCCGGTGTAGAAGTGGGGTGCGCGGAAGGTGCGGAAGCGGCGCCGCAGCCCGATCAGGCGCCGGACGAACTCGAAGGTCTCCTCCTCCTTGTCGGCCTGGTCCCAGTCCAGCCAGGACGTCGGGTTGTCCTGGCAGTACGCGTTGTTGTTGCCGTTCTGGCTGTTGCGGAACTCGTCACCCGCCAGCAGCATCGGCACGCCCCTGCTGAGCATCAGCACCGACAGCAGGTTCTTGATCTGCCGGACGCGCAGGCGCTCCACCTCCGGGTCGTCGCTGGGGCCCTCGGCCCCGCAGTTCCAGCTGAAGTTCTCGGCCGCCCCGTCGGTGTCGGCCTCGCCGTTGGCGTAGTTGTGCTTGTGGTCGTAGCTCACCAGGTCGTTGAGGGTGAAGCCGTCGTGACAGGTGATGAAGTTGATGCTGTTGGTCGGCAGTTCCTTCTGCGGGCCGAAGAGGTCCTCGGAGCCGCCGAGCCGCTTGGCGAGGTCACCGACCACTCCGGCGTCCCCGCGCACGAAGCGCCTCACGTCGTCTCGGAACGGCCCGTTCCACTGAGCCCAGCGCTTGCCGGGGAAGCGGCCCACCTGGTAGAGGCCGCCCCCGTCCCACGGTTCGGCGATGATCTTCGTCTCGGCGAGCACCTTGGACAGCTCGATCGCCCACAGGACCGGCGGCACCGGCATCTCGTAGCCCTGGTCGCCGCGCGACAGCTCGGAGGCCAGGTCGAAGCGGAAGCCGTCGACGTGGTGCTCGGTGACCCAGTACTCCAGGGACTCGACGATGAACTTGGCGACGAAGGGGTGGTTGGCGTTGACCGCGTTGCCGCAGCCGGTGAAGTCCATGTAGTGGCTGCGGTCCTGCGGCCACAGGTGGTAGTACGCCTCGTTGGCCTGGCCGCGGAAGCTGATGGTCGGGCCGAACTCGTTGCCCTCGCTGGTGTGGTTGAAGACGACGTCGAGGATCACCTCGATGCCGGCCCGGTGCAGCGCCTTGACCATGTCCCTGAACTCCGCGATGTGCGTGTTCAGATGGGGCGAGGTGCAGTAGCCGGTGTGCGGCGCGAAGAATCCGTACGGGTCGTAGCCCCAGTAGTTGTGCAGCGGGGTCCCGTCCGGGCCGTTGCGCAGGACGTGCGTCTCGTCGAAGTCGAAGACGGGCAGCAGTTCGACGGCGGTGACGCCGAGCCGCTTGAGGTGCGGGATCTTCTCGATCACCGCGGAGAACGTCCCCGGGCTCGCCGCCCGCGACGTGGGCGACGCCGTCAGACCGCGCACGTGCATCTCGTAGATGACCGTGTCCTCCATCGGCGTGCGCAGCGGCTGGTCGCCCTCCCAGTCGTAGTCGTCGAGGTCGACGACGAGGCTGCGCATGCACGTCTCGACGTTGTCCTGCAGCCCGATCGCCAGCGTGCGGTTCCAGCGGGAGTTGATGTTGGCGCGGGCGTACGGGTCGAGCAGCACCTTGCGGTGGTCGAAGCGGGTGCCCGACCGCTTGGGGTCGCGCGGTCCGTCCATCCGGTACGCGTAGACCTGTCCGGCACCGATGCCGGCGACGTGGCAGTGCCAGAAGTGGAAGCTGCGGTGCTTGTCGGGGTGGAGGTGGATGGTCCGCGAGGGCCGCGGGTCATCGCACTTGTCGAAGAGCAGCAGGTCGACACGGGTGGCGTGCTCCGAGAAGACGGAGAAGTTGACTCCGCCGTCGACGACGGTGGAACCCAGAGGCTGGGGGCGTCCCGCCGAGATCTGCGGCGTCTCGGTCATGGTGGTCTCCGGTTTCGCGTCAAAGGGGGGCGTGCACGTGCCGTGGTGACGAGGGGCCGAGGTGTCCGGGCCGGGGTGTTCAGGCCGGGGCGTGCAGCGGGACGGACTCGTCCGCGCTGAGCCCCGCGAACAGGTCCTCCCAGTCGCCGGGAGGGCTGCCCGCGCCGTTGCGCATCTCGAAGGTCAGTCCCTTGGCGGACGGGCAGTACAGGGCCTGGACGCAGGCCTCGGCCACGTCCTGGAGGGCGACGTAACCGTCCCTGCGGTCGCCCTGCTCCAGGTGGACGCGGCCGTCGTCGGCCAGTTCGGTGCGGTCGGTCAGCCAGCCCGGGCGGATGATCGTGTAGTCGAGGCCGGAGGCGCGGACGGCGTTCTCACCGGCCAGCCGCCAGTCGAGCATGCGCCCGTAGGCGTTCATCGGATGTTCGGGACGGGTCACGTGCCGCTGGCTGACGAGGACGAACTGCGCGCGTCCGAGAGCGTTGTGGCGCTGGAGCGCGTCCAGGGTGTTGAGCACCCCCGCGTGCAGGGTGCTTCGCGGACTGTCGGGGCCCGCGGGGTCGGTGCCGGGTTCCACGGTGTAGACGACGGCGGAGCAGCCGTCCAGCGGGGCGGACAGGGACTCGGGGTCGCGGACGTCGCCGAGGAAGAACTGCGCGCGGGGCGGCAGATGGCGGCGGGCGCGCTGTGTGCTGCGACCGATGACGCGGACGGACTCACCGCGGTCGAGGAGCTTGCGGGTGACGATCCGTCCGACCCGGCCCGTGCCGCCGATCACGGCGATGGCAGTGTTCACTGGAACCTCTCCTCAAGGGGTGCAGGGGGCGGGTCACACCCACTGCAGGATGTCGTCCGAGCTGGTGAGCTGGGTGCCGCTGGGCACTCCGGAGACGGCCGGCACCCGCAGCCGCGGATAGACGCTGACGCCCGAGAGCCGTGTCCCCGACCACAGCTGGGCGCCGTCGCCGACGGCCGAGAGCGCTTCGAGCCGTACCGGGGCGCGGGCGTCGGAGCGCACCTGCACCATCGGGCCCACGTAGGAGTCGCTGATGTGCGCGTACGCTCCGATGACGGCGGAGTCGCCGAGCACACTGCCCTCCACCTGGGCGCCCTCGTGCAGGTCGACGCCGTCCCCGACGTCCGTGGCACGCAGCCGCACGCCCGCGCCGATCTCCACGTGCCGGCCGATGCGGACGCCCGGACCGATGACGACGCTGCCCTCGGCGATCTTCTGGGCGAGGGTGGTCCCGGTGATGTGGTCCTTGGCGCGCAGGCTGCTCTCGTGGATCCAGTACCGCGGGTCCGCGCTGAGCGGGGTGCCGAGGGCCCGATCCATCTGCGGGTACAGGCCGCTGAGCGCGTCGCCGAGCGTGCCCAGGTAGTCGTGGATGTTGCCGAGGTCGCCCAGGCGTGCGATGGGTTCGACGGCCACCGGGTGACCGAGGCCGACGAGGCGGGGGAGCAGGTCGTTGCCCCAGTCGAGGCGCTGCTGGGCGAGGCGGATGAGTTCGGGGGTGCGCGCGGCGAGCCGGAGCCGGGCGCAGTCGATCAGGTACATCCCGGCGTTGGTGGCCAGGGTGCGCGGCCCCTGCGGCTGCGTGATCTCGGGGAACTCCCGCTCGATGACGGGCAGTCGGGGCTTCTCCAGGAAGCCGCACACCAGGCCCGCCGCGGTGGTGCGCATGACGCCGTACTTTCCGGCGATCTCCTCGGGGGTACGGGAGACGGCGGCCACGGTGACCACCGCGCCGGTGTCGCGCTGGGCGGCGAGCAGCCTGTCCAGCGAGAACTCGAACAGCGAGTCCACGGGCAGGACCAGTGCGGTGCCCGTCAGGTTCCACTGCTCCAGGTTGTGCAGGGTGGCCGCGCCGGATCCCACGTTGTACGGGTCGAAGCGGGCCCGTGAGTAGTCGATCTCCACTCCGTAGCGCTCGCCGTGGCCGAGCACGAGTTTGATCTGGCTGCGGTTCTCCACCCCCTGCGCCACTACGTGGAAACGGCGTATGCCCTGGTCACGGCAGGCCTCGACGATCCATTCGATGAGCGGCCTGCCGGCGAACGGAATGAGCGCCTTGCTGCGGATGTAGTCGGCGGACTGCAGGGTGATGGGCTTCGCCCGCTCGCCCCGCCCGCCGGCCAGGATGATGCCGACTGTGCTGTCGTCCCCCATCGCCTGTCCCGCCCTCCGAGCCGACTTGTCGATGTGAGAGATTCAACAGCGTGTGTCATATCAAGTCAAGTGAGCTGTCAAATGCGCAGGTTGGGCTGAGTGAGGGCCCGTCAGGAGAAGAGGCCGAGGGGGGGCGGGCAGGTGGGCGCAGCAGGCGGCCGCCACCCGCGTCGGAAGGACGGCGCGACCGGCTGTGCGCCGGTGTGGGGAAGGTGGTGCGGCCGGCTGTGCGCCGGTGTGGGGAAGGCGGTGCGACCGGCCGTGCGCCGGTGTGGGGAAGGCGGTGCGACCGGCCGTGCGCCCGCGCGTCAGCGGGCCGGACGGACCTTCGGCAGCGCCAGAGTCTCGGCCTTGGCCCGCATGTCCGCGGCGCGGCGCACCCGCAGGGCGCTCAACAGCTCCGCCGCGCGGATCCAGTTGGCCCGCGCCTGCTCGTGCTGCCCGCGCTCCAGCTGGGCCGAGGCGAGGTGGTCCAGGACGTCGGCCCGGTTGTAGTCGTCGTGGAGGTCCGCGAACAGCGCGAGCGCCCTCTCGTACCCCTCGATCGCCGCGTCGAGACGGCCCAGCCCCTGCTGGGCGAAGCCGATCGCGTCCCACGCGCCGGCCTCGAACAGGAGGTTCCCGGTCTCCCGCAGCAGCGGGAGCGCCTGCTCGCAGGTGGCGATGGCCTCCTCGTAGGCACCGGTGTGGGCCAGCACCCAGCCGACATTGCTGAGCGTGCTCGCGACCCCGTCCCTCCGCCCGGCCGCGCGGTACAGCTCCAGCGCTCTGCGAGGATGCTCCAGGGCCTCGGCGAACCGGCCCTGCCGGATGCGGAAGAACCCGATCTCGCACTCGACGCGCGCCCGGAACCCGGCGGGCAGCCCATCCAGTTCGCCGAGGATCACCTCGATCGACTCGTCGACCTCCGCGGTGTGCCCGGTCTCCAGCAGCGCCCGCGTCAGGTTCGAGCGGCTGCGCACGGTGGCGACCGGGTCGCCGAGCGCGAGACCGGCCTCCAGCCCGACCCGCGCGGCGGGGATCTCCTCGGCCCAGCGCCCCGCGATCACGTTGTAGCCGATCCACTCGCGCGCGCAGTCGCCGCGCAGCCGCAGCAGCCGCGGGTCCTCCAGGAACCGTACGGCGGGTCCCGCGGCCGGTTCCTCCTGCTGGTACCAGTCCAGCGCGTCCTCACGGCTGGTGATCGCGACGTGCGCGACGCCCTCCGCCGGCGGGTACGCCGGCTCGGGCTCCAGTTGCGACACGTGGCGGTTGGCGGTGTGGGCGTGGTGGCGGAGGTAGTCGAGCAGGCGCGCCTGGGCGCCGAGGCGGTCGTCCTGCTGCTCGTCGGCCAGTTCGCCGCCGTAGGCCCGTACCAGGTCGTGCAGGACGTAACGCCCCTCGGAGTCGCGGGAGAGCAGGCTGGCCGCGGTCAGCTCCCGCAGGTGCCGCCGGGCCACCGGCACCTCCACGGCGGCGAGCGAGGCAGCGGCGGCGGCGGTCACCGACGGCCCGGGGTGCAGGGACAGGTGACGGAAGAACCGGGCCGCCCCGGGCGTGAGCGCCTGGTAGGACCAGGAGAAGACGGCGCGGACGTCGGCCCGCCGGTCGTCGGCGGTGAAGGCGTCCAGGCGCGGCCTGGCCTCCCGCAGCTCGCGCGCCGCCCGCCGCAGCCCCATCCGGGGCACCGCGCTGAGCTGGGCGCCGACCACGGCGACGGCGAGCGGCAGGAACCCGCACAGCTCGACCAGCTCGGCCGCGGCCTCCGGCTCCGCCCGGCACCGTTCGGGTCCGATCCTGGCCGCGAGCGCCGCAAGTGCCTCCTGCGGCGTCCACACGTCCAGGGTGATCACGCCGGCCCCCTCGCCGGCGACCAGCCCGGACAGCTGATTGCGGGAGGTGACGATGGTCAGGCAGCCCGACGACGCGGGCAGCAGCGGCCTGACCTGCTCGGCGTCCCTGGCGTTGTCCAGGACGGCGATCAGCTTCCGCGACGCGGTCTTCTCCCGGAACAGAGCACTGCGCTGCCCGGTGCCGGAGGGGATGTCACCGCTGGGGACCCCGAGCGCGCGCAGGAATCCGCCCAGCGCCTCCCCGGGGTCCACGGGCTGCCGTGCCGCCTCGAACCCGCGCAGGTCCACATAGAGCTGACCGTCCGGGAAGCGGTCGGCGACCTGATGCGCCCAGTGCACCGCGAGCGCCGTCTTGCCCACACCGGCCATGCCGCCCACGGCGCAGACGAGGACGTGCCCGCCCCGCGCCGTGACGCGGTCGGTGATGCCGTGGGCCGCCGTCAGTGCCGCCTCACGACTGCGGAACACCCCGAGGTCGGGAGGAAGCTGCCTCGGGACGGCGACGGGCTCCGTGCGGCGGCTGACCGCCTGGCGCAGCCGGCGCCGCCCGTCCTCGTCCAGTTCGAGCGCGTCCATCAGTTCGTTCAGCGTCGACTGCCGGGGCAGGCTGTGGCCGCGCTCGATGTCGCTGATGGCCCGGACGCTCACCCCGGAGGCCTCGGCGAGACCTTCCAGCGTCAGCAGGGACCGCTGCCGCGCCTCGCGCAGCAGCCGGCCGAACGTTCTCTTGTCCATCTTCACCCCGCTGTGCCCTGGCCGGCGTCCAGTGCGCGAGCTGTGCCTGTGTCCCGGGAGGCCCCGAACGTAACAGTTCTGGATTGAACACTCAAACGCCTGATGGGATGATGACCGGCGACATCGGGCGACGGCGGTGAGAGGTAGCCGGTGTGCATCCGGCGAGGTCCCGCCGCTGTGACCGGTGGGCGAGTTCCGGCAGGCCGCTGCCCCGGCGGGCGGGAAGGCGGGGCGAGCGAGGCCCCGGGTGCCAGGACTCACGCGGTCGCCCCCTCGACGAACACCGGGGCGGATCTCCCCGGGAGGGGAGTGGTGCGACGTGCCCGAGCCGTCGACGCGGGACACATCGGCCGGTGCCGGGGCGCGGGGCGGTGCGGCGGGGTGCCGCGTCGTCGTGTGCCGGGACTGCTGCTGCGGCAGTCCCAAGGTGACCGGCGTCGATCACGCCGCGCAGACCGCGCGGCTGCGGGAGACGGTGCCGGTGCGGATCTCCGACTGCCTCGACGTGTGCGACCAGGCCAACGTGGTCGTCGTCCAGCCGTCGGCCGCGGGCCGGGCCGCCGGAGGACGACCGGTCTGGCTCGGGCTCGTCAACGACTCCGACGCCACGGAGGACATCGTCGCGTGGGTGCGTGCCGGCGGCCCCGGGGTGGCTCCCCGGCCCGGCATCCTCGACCTGTACGCCTTCACACCGTCCCGGCGCCGCACGCCGTGAGACCGGCGGCGCGTCGGGTGCGGGGCGGGCGGCCGCTCGGCCGGTGCGGGGCTCCCGGCGCGGCGGAGGGCCGGCCGACGGCGGAAAAAACTGAGGGCAAGGAGGAAACCACTCCTTGCCACTCTCAACTTATAGCGCACCGGGGGGCTTGCGGCAAGGCCCCGTCCGTACCGCACAATCGGCGGCCGAGAGCCGGAACCTGCGGAAACGGGAGTCGCCGAGTGCGGGTATTGCTGACGTCATGGGGGTCACGCGGAGATGTCGAACCACTGGCGGGACTGGCGAAGGAACTGAACGGACTCGGCGCGGGTGTGACGGTGTGCGCGCCGCCCGACGAGGAGTTCGCGGCGCTGCTTGCGCGTACGGGCGTGCCGCTGGTGCCGCTCGGCCCGGCGGTGCGCTCGGTGGTCTCGGGACCCAGGCCGCCGACGGCGCAGGACGCCTTCCGGCTCGCCCCCGAGCTGGTCGCCGCGCGGTTCCGCACGCTCGCCGCTGCGGCGCGGGAATGCGACGCGCTGCTGGCGGCCGGGCTGATGCCGGCCGGCGCGCGGGACGTGGCCGAGAAGCGCGGCATCCCCTACGTGTACGCGTGCTTCCACGTCTTCGGGCTGCCCTCGCCGCACTTCCGTCCCGGCTCGCGGCCGGGCACGCCGTCCTCGCCGGAGGAGACCGACCACCGGAAACTGTGGGAGCAGGACGCCCAGCGGGTGGACGCGCTGTACGGCCGGGCGCTCGGAGAGGGCCGGGCCGCGATCGGCCTGCCGCCGGTGGACAACGTCCGCGACCACGTCTTCGGCGACCGGCCGTGGCTGGCGGCGGACCCGGTGCTGTGCCCGTCGCAGGGCATGACGGACCTCGCCCTGGAGCAGACCGGCGCATGGTTGCTGCCCGACGAACGCCCGCTGCCGGCAGAGCTGGAGCGGTTCCTGGACGCCGGTGAACCGCCGGTGTACGTGGGCTTCGGCAGCATGGCCGCGCACGCCCCCGAGGACATCGCCCGGGTGGCCGTCGAGGCGAGCCGCGCGCACGGCCGCCGCCTGGTCCTCGCCCGGGGATGGGCCGGCCTCGCCCCGGTCGACGACGGCGGCGACTGCTTCGTCGTCGGCGAGGTCAACCAGCAGGCGCTGTTCCGCCGGGTGGCCGCCGCCGTGCACCACGGCGGCGCCGGCACCACGACGGCCGCGGCCCGCGCCGGGGCGCCGCAGGTGGTGGTCCCGCGGATCGCGGACCAGCCGTACTGGGCGGAGCGGGTGGCCGAACTGGGCATCGGCGCGGCCCACTACAGCCGGACGCCCACCGCCGCCTCCCTGGCCGCCGCGCTCGGCACGGCCCTGACGCCCGCCACCCGGACACGGGCCGGCGCCGTGGCCGGCACCATCCGCACCGACGGGGCGGCGGTGGCGGCGCGCCTGCTGCTCGACGCGGCCGCCGGTTCGGATCCGCGCTGAGGTGACTGCCGGCGGCGCGGGCCTGGTGACCGGCGCGGACCGCCGCCCGCCGGCCGCGCGGTGACCCGGCGCCGGCCTCCCGCAGTCAGCCGCCCGTCGCCCGCGGCGCGCTGCCCCGCCCCGCACCGTCCGCCGCGCGCGCCGCCGGCCGCCCACTCCCGTGTCGCCCGAGACGAAGGGCTGCCCCCCGCCGTTCCGCCCGTGATGGGCCACACCCTGTCGCGTCGCCCGCGACGGGCTGCCCGCCGTCGCGGGCGACGCGTCCTCAGTCCTCGCCCCGCCTGTGCCGTTCCCACGCCTCCTCGCGCAGGTCCGCGCTCAGCAGCACGTCCGCAGCGGTGCAGGCCAGTGCGCCGGTGACGGCGACGAGCACGTCACGGGCGCGCGGGGAGGCGGCGGCCGCGGCGAACTCGGGGGTGTGGTCGGACCCGTCGTCCATGATCGCGACGAACGGGTGGATGGCGGGCACCCGCGTGCTCACGTTGCCGATGTCCGACGAGCCCAGTTGGACCCCCGGCACCGGCGGGGTCAGCGTGATGCCGGCACCGGCCAGGTGCCCGGCGAACCGGTCGGACAGGACACCGCTGTCCCGGAAGTGCTCGTAGCGGGGCGTGGCACGCACCGTCTCCGCCCTGGTCCCCGTGGCCAGCGCGACCCCCTCGGCGCAGTCGCGCAGCCGGCCGGTCAGTTCCTCCAGCGCGCCGGTCGTGGCCGCGCGCAGGCCGAACCGGCCCTCCGCGTACTCCGGCACGATGTTGGTGGCCGTGCCCCCGTGCGTGATGATGCCCTGGACGTGGGAGGCCGGCGGCAGACGCCGGCCCAGCCCGGCCAGGACGTTGAACAGCTCGATCAGGGCGGCGAGCGCGTCGACGCCCTCGGTCGGGTTGCCGGTGGGGTGCGCCGCGCGCCCGTGGAAGGCCACCCGGTACTGCACCTGCGCCGTCAGCGGCGCCCGCGACCAGCTGTGCACGCCGGGGTGGAACATCAGCGCGGCGTCGACACCGTCGAACACCCCGGCCTCCGTCTCGGTGGCCTTGCCGCCGCCGCCCTCCTCGGCCGGGGTGCCCACCGCCATCACGCAGCCCGCCGAACCGCCGAGCACCGCGTCGACCGCGAGTGCCGCTCCCAGTCCGGCGGCGGCGATGAGGTTGTGCCCGCAGGCGTGACCGAGGCCGGGCAGGGCGTCGTACTCCAGCAGCAGGGCCACGGCCGGGCGCCCCTGACCGGAACGGGCCGTGAACGCGGTGGGCAGCCCCGCCGTGCCGCGCTCCACCGCGAAACCGGCCTCCTCCAGCCGGGCCGTGAGCAGGGCCGCGGCCCGGTGCTCGGCGAAGGCGTTCTCCGGGTCGGCGTGCAGCGCGCGGGCGGTCTCCCACAAAAGCTCCGCCCGCTCGGCGACCGCCGCGCGCAGCCGGTCGTGGACGGCGTGGGACCCGTCGTGCGCGGCACCGGACCCGTCGTGGACGACGCCGAGCCCGTCGCGGGCGTCGACGCCGGCATGGTCGGACGTACGTGCCACCTGGCCTCCTCGTGCGGGGTCAGCGGACGTCACCGCGGGCGTGGCCCCGCCGTCCGCGCCCGCGCGTGCCACCGGCGGGCCTGCACACCCGCACCGCGTGGCGGGGAACGGGTGCCACCTTCCGGCGCGGCGACACCCGTGGGTTTCGGTCCACCCGTGGGTTTCGATCGCGGCAGCGGTGCAACACGATCGGTGTTCCCGCACGGCGGCGGACTCGGTGTTTCTCCGTACGTCGGACTCGGTGTCTCCCGTACGTCGGTGGACGCGGAGGCGACCGCACGGCGACGCGGGAGCGCGAACCGCAACCGGCTGGGAGGAACGATGGATCACTCGCGGGTGCCCGTGCTGGAGGCGCTGGAGGAGTTCCGGCGCCGTGGAGACGTGGTCTTCGGCCCACCGGGGCACAAGCAGGGGCGCGGAGTGGACCCGCGGGTGGCGGAGATCGTCGGGATCGACGTGTTCCGCTCCGACGTCCTGTCGCTCAACGGTCTCGACGACCGCCGTCAGTCCCAGGGCGTGCTCAGCCAGGCGCAGGACCTGATGGCCGACGCGGTCGGCGCCGAACAGACGTTCTTCTCCACGTGCGGCAGCTCCCTGTCCGTGAAGACCGCCATGCTGGCGGTGGCCGGACCGGGGGAGAAGCTGCTGCTGTCCCGCAACGCGCACAAGTCCGTGATCGCGGCCGTCGTCGTCAACGGGGTCGAACCGATCTGGGTGCACCCGAAGTTCGACACGGAACGGCACCTCGCGCACCCGCCGGAGCCCGACGACGTGCGCCGCCGCCTTGAGGAACACCCGGACGCCAAGGGCATGTTGCTGATCACGCCCACCGAGTGGGGGACCTGCGCGGACATCGCGGGCGTGGCCCGGGTGTGCCACGAGTTCGGCGTCCCGCTGATCGTGGACGAGGCGTGGGGAGCCCATCTGCCGTTCCACCCCGAGCTGCCGTCCTGGGGCATGGACGCCGAGGCCGACCTGGTGGTCACCAGCGTCCACAAGATGGGCGGTGCGATCGAGCAGAGTTCCGTCTTCCACCTCCAGGGCGACCGGGTGTCGCCGGAGGCGCTCAAGCAGCGCGAGGACCTGCTGGGCACCACCAGTGCCTCGTCCCTGGTCTATGCCACCCTGGACGGCTGGCGCCGCCAGATGGTCGAACAGGGGCATGCTCTCCTGGAGGCCGCGCAGCACCGTGCGGAACGCGTCCGGGCGGCGGTCGGTGACCTGCCCGGCCTGCGGCCGATGGGCCGGGAGGTCGTCAAGGAAGGCTGTGCGGCCGACCTGGACCCGCTCAAGCTCGTCATCGACGTACGGGAACTCGGCATCACCGGCATGCAGGCCGCCGAGTGGCTGCGCGCCAACTGCCAGGTGGACGTCGGCGGTTCCGACAGCTGCCGGATCAGCGCCTCGATCACGCACGCCGACGACGACGAGACCGAGAAGGTGCTGCTGGACGCCCTGAGCGCGCTCACCCGGGGCGCCGAGTCCATCGAGAAGCAGCCGCCGGTCCGCCTGCCCGCCCCCTCGGCCCTCGAACTGGAGCAGGCGCTGCTGCCGCGTGAGGCGTTCTTCGCCCCGGTGGAGCACGTCCCCGCCGAGCGTGCCGCGGGACGCGTCTCCGCGGAGACGATCAGCCCGTACCCGCCGGGCGTGCCGGTCGTGGCCCCGGGTGAGGTCATCACCGACGAGGTGCTGGACTACCTGCGCAGCGGGGCCGAACACGGCGTCCTGATCCCGGACGCGGCCGACCCCTCGGTCCGTACGCTGCGCGTGGTGGCACGGGACTGAGGCCGGGGAAGGGGCGGCGGGCCCCGGCGGCCCGCCGAGGCGACCCGCGGTCACAGAGGGCGAGCGGCGCGGGCGCGGGCCGGCGCCACCGGGTGCAGGGCCGCGTGCTCCAGCGGGGCGGACGGGTCGGCCGACACGTCCAGCGGCGCCGGCCGGGCTCCCGCCCGTACGAGGAGGTCACCGACGGCGGCGATCATCGCGCCGTTGTCGGTGCACAGCTTCGGCGGCGGCACCCGCAGCGTGACACCGGCGGCCCGGCAGCGTTCCTCGGCCAGCGACCGCACCCGCGAGTTCGCGGCGACCCCGCCGACCACGACCAGCGTGCCCACACCGTGCTCGGTGCACGCCGTCACCGCCTTGCGTGTCAGGACGTCGGCCACCGCCTCCTGGAGCGAGGCGGCCCCGTCGTGCACGGGCAGTTCGCGCCCGGCGTGCCCTTCGGCCCAGCGGGCCGCCGCCGACTTCAGCCCCGAGAAGGAGAAGTCGTACGAGCCGGGCAGCGGGCGGGGAAGGGGGACAGCGCGCGGATCCCCCGCGCGCGCTGCCCGGTCGATGGCCGGACCGCCCGGATACGGCAGCCCGAGAACCCGCGCGACCTTGTCGAAGCACTCGCCCGCGGCGTCGTCGAGGGTGTCGCCCAGATGCCTGATCGGGTCGCGGGCCAGGTCACGGACGAGCAGGAGCGAGGTGTGGCCCCCGGAGACGATCAGCACCACGCAGGGATCGGGCAGCGGGCCGTGTGCGAGGGTGTCCGCGGCGACGTGCCCGGCCAGATGGTGAACGCCGTACAGCGGCAGGCCCAGCGCGTAGGCGAGGCTCTTCGCGCCCGCGAGGCCGACCTGAAGGGCGCCGGAGAGGCCGGGGCCGGTGGTGACGGCGACGGCACCGAGGTCGGCGAGGCCCAGCCCCGCCTGCTCCAGTGCCCGCCGGATCACCGGTCGCAGGGCGTGGACGTGGGCGCGGGCGGCGATCTCCGGGACGACACCGCCGTAGCGGGCGTGCTCGTCCATGCTCGACGCCACCGCGTGGCCCAGCAGCCGGCCGTCCCGGACGAGGCCCGCGCCGGTCTCGTCGCAGGACGACTCGATGCCCAGCACGATCGGTGAGTCCATCCCCGTCCTTCCCCGTTCTCCCCGGCCCACTTAACGCCTACTGCATGCTATTGCAATCTATATGCAGGAAGTCAATCGGGAGGGGAAAGCGGGCTGGTCCCGGCGGTGCGCGCCGTCCGCGCGGTGTGCGTGCGCTGTCGGGACAGTGGCCGTGCACGCTTCGGCAACCCTCCTGCTCCCCGTGTTCCTAACGTGGCTCACGGCGTACCGGAAACACGTACCGGAAACACGAGCAAGCCAGGAGAAGCACATGTCCGACGTCCCGCAGGCCGCAGAGCCCGTGCAGCCCGTACTGGAACCCGCGGCGGCCGCGTTCGCGGAGGCGACCGCCAACCCGCCCTATCTCTTCGACCTGCCTCCGGCGGAGGGCCGCAAGGCCGTGGACGACGTGCAGTCGGGTGAGATCGCCAAGCCGGCGGTGGACGAGGAGTGGGTCACCGTCTCCGGCGGCCCCACCGGCAGTGTCCGG
>NZ_JOIY01000030.1 GCF_000720185.1 Streptomyces sp. NRRL S-340
GCAGCTGGACCGTGTAGCCGTCCTCTCCGACATCCATGGCGTCCTCCCCGCGCTGGAGGCCGTGCTCGCCGAACCGGACGTGGCCGCCGCCGACCGCATCGTGCTCACCGGTGACATCACGGCGGGCCCGCAGCCCGCCGAGGTGCTCGACCTGCTGCGTGCCCAGGGCGAGAGGGTGCTGTGGGTGGCGGGCAACGCGGACCGGGAACTGGTCGAGTTCCGGCAGGGGCGGCGGACGGAGATCCCCGACCCGATCGGCCCCTTCGCGGCCGGTGCGCTCCGAGCGGAGCAGGTCGACTTCCTGGCCGCTCTGCCGGCGACGCTGACACTCACCGTGAGCGGACTGGGCCAGGTGCTCTTCTGTCACGCCACGCCGCGCGACGACGAGGAGATCGTCCTGGTCGACTCCGGCCCCGCGCGGTGGGCGGAGGTCTTCACCGGCCTGGCCGACGGCATCCGCACGGTGGTCTGCGGCCACACCCACATGCCGTACCTGCGCCTCGCGCACGGCCGCCTGGTCGTCAATCCCGGCAGCGTCGGCATGCCCTACGGCCGTCCCGGCGCCCACTGGTGTCTGCTCGGCCCGGGCGTCGATCTGCGGGTCACGCCGTTCGACACCGAGGCGGCGGCCGCCCGGCTGGCCGCGGAGTGCCCCTACGAGGACATCGCCGCCTGGGCCGACTACTTCCTGCGCGCCCGGGCTACCGACACGGAGGCGCTGGAGCTGTTCCGTGGCCGGATTCCTCCGGAAATGACAGGGACGGGGGCGGGGGCGTAAGTTCCGAAAGAGGTTCACACGCCTGACCTGGTCCACTACCGTGGACGTAGCAGTACATCGAGATGAACGAATCCCCGGTCTCGCCCCGAGCGCCCGGGCCCACCCTTGACCAGCCCCAGGACCGCCCGTGAGCACCCCCGACGCCGCACCCACGACCTCCTCCCTGCCGTCCTCGTCGTCGCCGCCGTCGCCCGCGACGTCCCCGGCGCCGTCGGTCCCGCCCGGCGCCCCCGGCGGTCCGGGCCGCCTCGGCTCGTTCGGTCCCGTGGGTCTGGTGCTCGCCGGATGCGTCTCCGTGCAGTTCGGCGGCGCGCTGGCCGTGACACTGATGCCGAGGGCGGGTGCGCTCGGGGTGGTGAGCCTGCGGCTGCTGGTGGCCGCGATCGTGCTGCTGGTGGTCTGCCGGCCCCGGCTGCGCGGCCACTCGCGCGCCGACTGGGGCACGGTCGTCGCCTTCGGCGTCGCCATGGCCGCGATGAACGGCCTCTTCTACCAGGCCGTCGACCGCATCCCCCTCGGCCCCGCCGTCACCCTCGAAGTCCTCGGTCCGCTCGCCCTGTCCGTCGTGGCCTCGCGCCGTGCGGTCAACGCCCTCTGGGCGGGCCTCGCCCTGGTCGGTGTCTTCCTCCTCGGCGGAGGGGGCTTCGGCAGCCTCGACGCGGCCGGAGCCGCGTTCGCGCTGGGCGCGGGTGCGATGTGGGCGGCGTACATCGTCTTCAGCGCCCGTACCGGCCGGCGCTTCCCGCAGGCCGACGGGCTGGCCCTGGCGATGGCGGTGGGCGCGGTCCTGTTCCTGCCGCTGGGGATCGCCGAGTCGGGTACGAAGCTGGCCGATCCGACGACCTTCGGGCTGGGCGCGGCGGTGGCCGTGCTGTCCTCCGTCCTGCCCTACACCCTCGAACTGCTCGCCCTGCGCCGCCTGCCCGCCTCCACCTTCGCGGTTCTCATGAGTCTGGAACCGGCCATCGCCGCCCTGGCCGGTTTCCTCGTCCTGAGCCAGTCCCTCGCGCCCCTGGAGATCGTCGCGATCGCCCTGGTCATCGCGGCGAGCATGGGCGCGGTACGGACGCAGGTGGGACGGGGCAAGGCGCCCGTGCCGCCCCGGGTGGACGCCTGACCGCGGCCTGACCCCGTTGCGGTGTGAAGGGGCCGGAGGACACGTCACGTGACTCCGGCCCCCCTTCGTGCGCCACTGACGGCGGGGAAAAAATCATGCAAGCATGCTTGATTGTTTTTCCGGGCGCTGCCATGCTCCCACCCATGCCCGAACCGACACCCGCGTCCGCCGGGTCCCCCGTGCCCGCCGCCGCGTCCGACGTGTTCGACGATCTGCGCGCGGAGAGCGAAGAACTCGACCGGCTGGTCGCCGGGCTGGCAGCCGAGGGGTGGCGCCGGGCGACGCCCGCGCCCGGGTGGAGCATCGCGCACCAGATCGCGCACCTCGCCTGGACCGACCGTTCCGCGCTGCTGGCCCTCACCGACGCGGACCGTTTCCGGGAGCTGGTGGAGGAGGCGCTCGCCGCCCCCGACGCGTTCGTCGACGAAGGGGCGGAGGAAGCGGCCGGTCTGCCGCCCGCCGAGTTGCTGGCCCGGTGGCGGGAGGGCCGGGCCCGCCTCGACGCGGCGCTGCGGGCGGCGCCGCCCGGCGTGCGTTTCCCCTGGTACGGGCCGCCCATGACGGCTCGGTCCATGGCCACCGGGCGGCTGATGGAGACGTGGGCGCACGGGCAGGACGTGGCGGACGCGTTGGGTGTGGTGCGCGCACCCACGGACCGGCTCCGGCATGTGGTGCGCATCGGGGTGCGGGCGCGGGACTTCGCGTTCGGGGTGCGGGGGCTGCCCGTGCCGGGGGAGGAGTTCCGGGTGGAGGTCGTGGGGCCCGCCGGGCAGGTGTGGGCGTACGGCCCGGAGGATGCCGCCCAGCGGGTCACCGGCCCGGCCCTCGACTTCTGTCTGCTGGTCACCCGGCGCGCCCACCGCAACGACCTCGCCGTACGCGCCGTGGGGCCGGACGCCGGCCAGTGGCTGGACATCGCCCAGGCGTTCGCCGGGCCTCCCGGCACCGGGCGTGCCCCGAAGACGGGGGAGGAGCCGCCCGCATGACGGCAGCCCCCCGCCCCACGGGCGGCAACCGCGCACCCGGCGGCACGCCCGCCCCCCTCCGCATAGGCAACGCCTCCGGTTTCTACGGTGATCGTTTCGACGCCCTGCACGAGATGCTCACCGGCGGTGAACTGGACGTCCTCACCGGGGACTACCTCGCCGAGCTGACCATGCTGATCCTCGGGCGGGACCGGCTGAAGGACCCGGGCGCCGGGTACGCCCGCACCTTCCTGCGGCAACTGGAGGAGTGCCTGGGGCTCGCGCACGAGCGGGGCGTGCGGATCGTGGCCAACGCGGGCGGCCTGAACCCCGCCGGGCTCGCCGAGCGGGTGCGGGAGCTGGCCGGGCGGCTCGGCCTGCCGGCGCGGGTGGCGCACGTCGAGGGCGACGACCTCACCGCCCGCCACCCCGGCAGCCTCGCCGCCCACGCCTACCTCGGCGGATTCGGCATCGCCGAGTGTCTGCGGGCCGGCGCGGACGTCGTCGTCACCGGGCGGGTCACCGACGCGTCCCTGGTCGCCGGACCGGCCGCCGCGCACTTCGGCTGGCGGCCCGGGGAGTACGACCGGCTCGCGGGTGCCGTGGTCGCCGGGCACGTGCTGGAGTGCGGCGCGCAGGCCACCGGCGGGAACTACGCGTTCTTCACCGACCACGCCCTCGAACGGCTGAGGCGTCCCGGCTTCCCGCTCGCCGAGATCCACGCCGACGGCGGCTGTGTCATCACCAAGCATCCCGGCACCGGCGGTGTCGTCGACGTCGGCACGGTGACCGCCCAGCTCCTCTACGAGACGGGCGGTGCCCGCTACGCCGGTCCCGACGTCACCGCGCGGCTGGACACCGTACGCCTGAGCCAGGACGGGCCGGACCGGGTGCGGGTGGAGGGGGTGCGCGGGGAGGCGCCGCCGCCGGCCCTCAAGGTGGGCCTCAACCGGCTGGGCGGCTTCCGCAACGAGGTCACCTTCGTCCTCACCGGCCTCGACATCGAACGCAAGGCCGACCTCGTGCGGCAGCAGATGGACGACGCGCTCGGGGCCGCCGAATCCCGGCCCGCCGAAGTGCGCTGGGACCTCGTGCGCACCGACCACCCCGACGCCGGCACCGAGGAGACGGCGAGCGCCCTGCTCCGGCTCGTCGTACGCGATGCGGACCCGCAGGCGGTGGGGCGGGCGTTCAGCGGGGCCGCGGTGGAGCTGGCACTCGCCGGGTACCCCGGCTTCCATGTGCTCGCGCCGCCCGGCAAGGGTGCCCCCTACGGCGTCTTCGAGGCCGCGTACGTCCCCCAGGACACCGTGGAGCATGTGGCCGTCCTCCATGACGGCCGGCGTGTCCCTGTGCCGCCGGCCCCGGACACCCGTGCTCCGCAGGAGGTGCCCGAGCCGCCCCTGCCGGAGCCGCTCCCCGCGGGTCCCGTGCGCCGGGCGCCGCTCGGGCTGGTCGCCGGCGCCCGCAGCGGGGACAAGGGCGGGGACGCCAACGTGGGGGTGTGGGTGCGCACGGACGACGCCTGGCGGTGGCTCGCGCACGAGCTGACCGCCGACCGGTTCCGGGAGCTGATCCCCGAGGCCCGCCCGCTGCCCGTCACCCGGCACGTGCTGCCGCGTCTGCGGGCGCTGAACTTCACCGTCGAGGGGATCCTCGGCGAGGGCGTCGCCGCCCGGCACCGCTTCGATCCGCAGGCCAAGGCGCTCGGGGAATGGCTGCGCTCGCGCCGTCTGGACATACCGGAGGTTCTGCTGTGACCGTCCTGACCTCCGCACTGGACACCTCGTCCGCCGATCACCGGGCCCATCGCGAGGCCATGCTCGCCAAGCTCGCCGACCTGGAGGCCGAGCACGCCAAGGCGCTCGCGGGCGGCGGCCCCAAGTACGTCGAGCGGCACCGGCGGCGCGGCAAGCTCCTCGCCCGCGAGCGCGTCGAGCTGCTGCTCGACCCCGACACGCCCTTCCTGGAGCTGTCGCCGCTGGCCGCCTGGGGCAGCGAGTACGCCGTCGGCGGCTCGCTGGTCACCGGGATCGGGGTCGTCGAAGGGGTGGAGTGCCTGATCACCGCGAACGATCCGACCGTGCGCGGCGGGGCCAGCAATCCGTGGAGCCTGAAGAAGGCGCTGCGGGCCAACGACATCGCGCTCGCCAACCGGCTGCCCTGCATCAGCCTGGTCGAGTCGGGCGGTGCCGATCTGCCGTCCCAGAAGGAGATCTTCATTCCGGGGGGCGCCATCTTCCGTGATCTGACCCGGCTTTCGGCGGCCGGTGTCCCCACCGTCGCCGTCGTCTTCGGCAACTCCACCGCCGGGGGCGCCTACATCCCCGGCATGTCCGACCACGTGATCATGGTCAAGGAGCGGGCCAAGGTGTTCCTCGGCGGGCCGCCGCTGGTGAAGATGGCCACCGGCGAGGAGAGCGACGACGAGTCGCTGGGCGGCGCGGAGATGCACGCCCGCGTGTCGGGTCTCGCCGACCACTTCGCCGTCGACGAGCGGGACGCGATCCGGCAGGCGCGCCGCGTCGTCGCCCGCCTCAACCACCGCAAGGCCCATCCCGATCCCCCCTTCGCAGAGCCGCCCGAATACGACGACGAGGAGCTTCTCGGCATCGTTCCCGGCGATCTGAAGGTCCCCTTCGACCCGCGCGAGGTCATCGCCCGGATCGTCGACGCCTCCGACTTCGACGAGTTCAAGCCGCTGTACGGGACGAGCCTGGTCACCGGCTGGGCGTCCCTGCACGGCTATCCCGTGGGCATCCTCGCCAACGCGCGGGGCGTGCTGTTCAGCGAGGAGTCGCAGAAGGCCGCCCAGTTCATCCAGCTCGCCAACCAGCGCGACGTCCCGCTGCTGTTCCTGCACAACACCACGGGCTACATGGTGGGCCGCGAGTACGAGCAGGGCGGCATCATCAAGCACGGCGCCATGATGATCAACGCCGTCTCCAACTCCCGTGTCCCGCACCTGTCGGTGCTCATGGGGGCGTCCTACGGCGCGGGGCACTACGGCATGTGCGGGCGGGCCTACGACCCGCGCTTCCTGTTCGCCTGGCCCAGCGCCAAGTCCGCCGTCATGGGGCCGCAGCAGCTCGCCGGCGTGCTGTCGATCGTCGCGCGGCAGTCGGCGGCGGCCAAGGGGCAGCCCTACGACGACGAGGCGGACGCCGCGCTGCGGGCGATGGTCGAGCAGCAGATCGAGTCCGAGTCGCTGCCGATGTTCCTGTCGGGGCGGCTGTACGACGACGGCGTCATCGACCCGCGCGACACCCGCACCGTTCTCGGCCTGTGCCTGTCGGCCGTCCACACCGCGCCCTACGAGGGCGCGCGCGGTGGCTTCGGCGTCTTCCGGATGTGAGGTGTGAGGGACCCCGTGATCAAGAACCTGCTCGTCGCCAACCGGGGCGAGATCGCCTGCCGTGTCTTCCGCACCTGCCGCACGCTGGGCATCGGCACGGTCGCCGTGCACTCGGACGCCGACGCGGACGCGCTGCACGCGCGCGTGGCCGACGCCGCCGTACGCCTGCCGGGTGACACGCCCGCCGAGACGTACCTGCGCGGCGACCTGATCGTGAAGGCGGCCGTCGCGGCCGGCGCGGACGCCGTGCACCCCGGCTACGGCTTCCTGTCGGAGAACGCCGGCTTCGCCCGTGCCGTCCTCGACGCGGGCCTGGTGTGGGTGGGGCCGCCGCCCGCCGCCATCGAGGCCATGGCGTCCAAGACCCGCGCCAAGCGGCTCATGGGCATCGCGCCCCTGGAGGACGTCACCGCGGCCGACCTGCCCGTCCTGGTGAAGGCGGCGGCGGGCGGCGGCGGGCGCGGGATGCGGATCGTACGGCGCCTGGAGGACCTGGAGGGGGCTCTGGCCGCCGCGCGCGCGGAGGCGGCGAGCGCGTTCGGCGACGGGGAGGTGTTCGTCGAGCCCTACCTGGAGAACGGCCGCCACGTCGAGGTGCAGGTCCTCGCCGACACACAGGGCACCGTGTGGGCGCTCGGGACCCGGGACTGCTCGCTCCAGCGGCGTCACCAGAAGGTCGTCGAGGAGGCCCCCGCGCCCGGCCTCACGGACGGCCTCGCACGGGAGCTGGCCGAACTGGCGGTGCGGGCGGCGCGCGCCGTCGGCTACACCGGCGCCGGGACCGTGGAGTTCCTGGTGGCCGGCGGCCGGGCGCACTTCCTGGAGATGAACACCCGCCTCCAGGTGGAACACCCGGTGACCGAGGCGGTGTTCGGCATCGACCTGGTCGCCGAGCAGATCCGGGTCGCCGAGGGCCACGCGCTGGAGGGCGGCCCCCCGCGCGCGCGGGGGCACGCGGTCGAGGCCCGCCTCTACGCCGAGGACCCCGCCCGCGACTGGGCCCCGCAGACAGGCACGCTGCACCGCCTGGCCGTCCCGGACGGCGTCCGCCTGGACACCGGTTACACCGACGGCGACACCATCGGCGTGCACTACGACCCGATGCTCGCCAAGGTCGTCGCACACGCCCCCACGCGCGCGGAGGCCGTCCGCAAGCTCGCGGGCGCGCTGGAGCGGGCCGCCGTCCACGGCCCGGTCACCAACCGGGACCTGCTCGTGCGCTCCCTGCGGCACGAGGAGTTCACGCGGGGCCGGATGGACACCGGCTTCTACGACCGCCACCTCGCCGCGCTCACCGAGCCGGCCCGTGACCCCTGCGCCCCGCTGGCCGCCGCGCTCGCCGACGCCTGCGGCCGCTCGCGGTTCGGCGGCTGGCGCAACGTTCCCTCGCAGCCGCAGGCCAAGCGGTACCTGATGGCGGGCGAGGAGCACGAGGCACGCTACCGGCACACCCGCGCGGGGCTCGCCGCCGAGGACGACGGGGTGCGGGTCGTGCACGCGGACGCGTGCCGGGTCGTCCTGGAGGTGGACGGTGTGCGGCGCACGTACGAGGTCGCGCGGTACGGGGACCGGGTGCACGTGGGCGGCATCGCGCTGACCGCCCTGCCCCGCTTCCCCGACCCGGCCCTCCAGCGCGCCCCCGGGTCCCTGCTCGCCCCCATGCCCGGAACCGTCGTCCGCCTCGCCGGCGGGGTGGACGAGGGAGCAGCGGTACGGGCCGGCCAGCCCCTGCTGTGGCTGGAGGCCATGAAGATGGAACACAAGATCACCGTGCCCGTCACCGGGACGCTCACGGCCCTGCACGCGACCGCCGGGCAGCAGGTCGAGCCCGGCATGCTGCTGGCGGTGGTGCGACCGGACCAGGAGCACGGGGAACAGCGCGAGCAACCACCGTCACCTCGCACCCGGGAGACCACATGAGCCCCGTCGTCGAATCCGAGGAACACAAGGACCTCCGCGCGGCCGTCGCCGCGCTGGGCCGGCGCTACGGCCGCGCCTACCTCACCCGCACCGTCGCCGAAGGCCGCCACCCCACCGAACTGTGGGCGGAGGCCGGCAAGCTCGGCTACCTCGGCGTCAACCTGCCGCAGGCGTACGGCGGCGGGGGCGGCGGCGTCGCCGAGCTCTCCATCGTCCTGGAGGAGCTGGGCGCGGCCGGGGCGCCGCTGCTGATGCTCGTCGTCTCGCCCGCCATCTGCGGCACCGTCATCGCCCGCTTCGGCACCGAGGAGCAGAAGCGGACCTGGCTGCCGGGGCTCGCCGACGGCAGCCGCACGATGGCCTTCGGCATCACCGAGCCCGACGCCGGGTCCAACTCCCACCGCATCACCACCACCGCGCGCCGCGACGGCGGGGGAGACTGGCTGCTCACCGGCCGCAAGGTGTTCATCTCCGGGGTGGACATCGCGGACGCGGTGCTGATCGTCGGCCGTACCGAGGACGCCCGCACCGGACGCCTCAAGCCGTGCCTGTTCATCGTCCCGCCGGACGCCGACGGCTTCCAGCGGCGCCCCATCGACATGGAACTGAACGCGGCCGAGAAGCAGTTCGAGCTGGTCCTGGAGGACGTACGGCTGCCCGCCGGCGCGCTCGTCGGCGACGAGGACGCGGGCCTGCTCCAGCTCTTCGCCGGACTCAACCCCGAACGCATCATGACGGCCGCCTTCGCGATCGGCATGGGCCGCTACGCCCTGGGGAGGGCCCTGGAGTACGCGCGGGAACGCTCCGTGTGGAAGACGCCCATCGGCGCCCACCAGGCCATCGCCCACCCGCTCGCCCAGGCCCACATCGACCTCGAACTGGCCCGTCTGATGATGCAGAAGGCCGCCCACCTGTACGACGCCGGGGACGACGTCGGGGCCGGGGAGGCCGCCAACATGGCCAAGTACGCGGCCGGGGAGGCCTGCGTGAGGGCCGTCGACCAGGCCGTGCACACCCTCGGCGGCAACGGCCTCACCCGCGAGTTCGGGCTCGCCTCCCTGATCACGGCCGCGCGCGTGGCCCGTATCGCCCCGGTGAGCCGGGAGATGATCCTCAACTACGTCTCCCACCAGAGCCTGGGCCTGCCCAAGTCGTACTGAGCCGCACCGATCCGCAGCGACCCCGCGCCGGCGGGGCGAGGAGGAACCGTGTTCCGTAGCGCGTACGCAGACGTCCCGGCCGTAGACCTGCCCATCCACGAGGCGGTGCTGGGGCACGCCGCCGGCTTCGGCGACACGCCCGCGCTGATCGACGGCACGGACGGCACCACCCTCACCTACGCCCAGGTGGACCGCTTCCACCGGCGCCTCGCCGCCGCGCTCGCCGGGGCGGGCGTGCGCAAGGGCGACGTCCTCGCCCTGCACAGCCCGAACACGATCGCCTACCCGGTCGCCTTCTACGCGGCCACCCGCGCGGGTGCCTCGGTCACCACCGTGCACCCGCTCGCCACGCCCGAGGAGTTCGCCGGGCAGCTGCGGGACTCGGCCACCCGCTGGATCGTCACCGTCTCGCCGCTGCTGGAGGCGGCCCGCCGGGCGGCCGCGCTGGCGGGCGGCGTCCGGGAGATCTTCGTCGGCGACAGCGCCCCGGGGCACCGGTCGCTGCTCGGCATGCTGGAGAACACCGCACCTGAACCGGCCGTGGCCGTCGACCCGGCCGAGGACGTCGCCGTGCTGCCGTACTCCTCGGGCACCACCGGCACCCCCAAGGGCGTGATGCTCACCCACCGGCAGATCGCCACCAACCTCGCGCAGCTCGAACCGGCGATCACCGTCGGCCCCGGCGACCGCATCCTCGCCGTGCTGCCGTTCTTCCACATCTACGGGCTCACCGCCCTGATGAACGCGCCGCTGCGCAAGGGCGCCACGGTCGTCGTCCTGCCCCGCTTCGAGCCGGACACCTTCCTCGCCGCCGTGCAGAACCACCGCATCGGCATCCTGTACGCAGCTCCGCCGATCGTGCTCGCCCTCGCCAGGCACCCGTCGGTCGGCCACTACGACCTGTCCTCGCTGCGGTACGTCATCAGCGCGGCGGCCCCCCTGGACGCGCGCCTGGCCGAGGCCTGCTCCCGGCGCCTGGGCCTGCCGCCCCTCGGACAGGCCTACGGCATGACGGAGCTGTCCCCGGCCACCCACGTCGTCCCGCCCGCCGCGCTGCGCGAGGCACCTGCCGGCACCGTCGGCAGGCTCATCGCCGGCACCGAGATGCGGATCGTCTCCCTGGAGGATCCCGGGCGGGACCTCGGCCCCGGCGAGCCCGGCGAGATCCTCATCCGCGGTCCGCAGGTCATGAAGGGCTACCTGGGGCGGCCGGAGGCCACCACCGCCCTGATCGACGGCGACGGCTGGCTGCACACCGGGGACGTCGGCCAGGTGGACGACGACGGCTGGCTGTTCGTCGTCGACCGCGTCAAGGAACTCATCAAGTACAAGGGCTTCCAGGTGGCCCCCGCCGAACTGGAGGCCCTGCTGCTCACCCACCCGGACATCGCCGACGCCGCCGTCGTCGGCGCCCGCGACGACGACGGCAACGAGATCCCGCACGCCCACGTGGTGCGCCGGACGCCGGCCGCGGACCTCTCCGCACAAGAGGTCATGACGTACGTCGCCGAGCGCGTCGCCCCCTACAAGCGCGTCCGTCGCGTCACCTTCACCGACACCGTGCCGCGGGCCGCCTCCGGCAAGATCCTGCGGCGACAGCTCAGGGACCGCCCATGACCACCCCCACCGCCCCGCTGATCGGCCGCGGCCGCACCCGCGGGATCGAGACGCTCAGCCTCGACTCCCCGGGCACCCGCAACGCCCTGTCCGCGGCCCTCGTCGCCGCGCTGGCCGCCGCGCTCACCGAGTGCGGCGAGGACCCCGGCGTCCGCGCCGTCGTCCTCACCCACACCGGCAGCACCTTCAGCGCGGGCGCCGACCTGCGCGACCCACCCTCCCCGCAGGCGCTGACGGGCCTGCTGCGGCAGGTCGTCGCCCTGCCCAAGCCGGTCCTCGCCCGGGTCACCGGGCACGTCCGCGCGGGCGGCCTCGGGCTGCTCGCGGCCTGCGACATCGCCGTCGCCTCGCACCGGGCGACCTTCGCGTTCACGGAGGTGCGCATCGGGGTGGCGCCCGCCGTCATCTCCCTGCCGCTGCTGCCGCGCACCGACCCGCGCGCCCTGGCCCGCCACTACCTCACCGGCGAACGCTTCGACACGGCCGAGGCGGTGCGCACCGGCCTGCTCACGGCGGCCGGGGACGACGCCGACGCCGTCCTCGAACCCATGCTCGACGGCCTGCGCCGCTCGGCCCCCGAAGCCCTGGCCGCGACGAAAGGGCTGCTCACGGCTAAGGTGCTGGAGACCTTCGACCGGGACGCGGCCGGCCTGACCGCGCTCTCGGCCCGGCTGTTCGCCTCCGCCCAGGCCAGGGAGGGGATGACGGCCTTCCTCGAACGACGGGATGCCGAATGGGTGCTGTGAGCGCGGCGGTGAGCACGCCATGGGCGTGACGGCGGCGGACCGCGCCCCCAAACAGGACCGCAGCCGGGCCACCCGGCAGCGTCTCCTGCAGGCGGCCGTCGCCTGCCTCGCGGAACGCGGCTGGGCCGGCTCCACGGTCTCCGTCGTCGCCGAGCGCGCCGGTGTCTCCCGCGGCGCGGCCCAGCACCACTTCCCCACCCGCGAGGACCTGTTCACCGCCGCCGTCGAGTACGTCGCCGAGGAGCGCTCCACCGCCCTGCGCGCCCTCTTCCCCGAGGGCGCGCAGGGCGACCGGCGTGCCGTCGTGCGGGCCCTCGTCGACCTCTACACCGGCCCCCTCTTCCGCGCCGCCCTCCACCTGTGGGTCGCCGCCTCCAACGAGGACCAGCTCGGCGCGCGCGTCACCGAGCTGGAGGCCCGCGTGGGCCGCGAGACCCACCGCATCGCCGTGGACCTGCTCGGCGCCGACGAGAGCCGCCCCGGCACCCGCGAGACCGTCCAGGGCTTCCTCGACATGGCCCGCGGCCTGGGCCTGGCCAACCTGCTCACGGACGACGCGGCCCGCCGCGAGCGCGTGGTCGCCCAGTGGGCGGCCGTCCTCGACCAGGCACTGGGCTGAGAGCCGCGGACGGAACGGAAAGCCCGGTCGGCTCGCGGCGTCAGCGTGCGGGCCGGGCGTCGCGAGCCGTGCGTGGCGTTTCGTCCGCGGCTCCGAGGACGACCGCCGGCACGCCGTGTCCCGGAGGCCCCGCCCGCCTCAGGACAGGCGGGGCCCGGGACTCAGTGCGCGATGGCGTCGTACCCCTCGACCTCGCGCGGGCTGCGCGGGCCGGGGCCGATGTAGCGGGCGGAGGGGCGCACCAGGCGGCCGGTCCGCTTCTGCTCCAGGATGTGCGCCGACCAGCCCGCCGTGCGCGCGCAGGTGAACATCGACGTGAACATGTGCGCCGGGACCTCGGCGAAGTCCAGCATGATCGCCGCCCAGAACTCGACGTTCGTGGCCAGCACCCGGTCCGGACGGCGGTTGTGCAGCTCCTCCAGCGCGGCCTTCTCCAGCGCCTCGGCCACCTCGTAGCGCGGGGCGCCCAGTTCCCGGGCGGTGCGGCGCAGCACCCGCGCGCGCGGGTCCTCGGCCCGGTAGACCCGGTGGCCGAAGCCCATCAGCCGCTCGCCGCGGTCCAGGGTGCGCTTCACGTACCCGGCCGCGTCCCCGGTGCGCTCGATCTCCTCGATCATGCCGAGCACCCGGGAGGGGGCGCCGCCGTGCAGCGGGCCGGACATCGCGCCCACCGCGCCCGACAGGGCGGCGGCCACGTCCGCGCCGGTGGAGGCGATGACGCGGGCGGTGAAGGTGGAGGCGTTCATGCCGTGCTCGGCGGCGGAGGACCAGTAGGCGTCCACGGCCGCGACGTGCCGCGGGTCGGGCTCGCCCCGCCAGCGGATCATGAAGCGCTCGGTGATGGAGTTCGCCTTGTCGATCTCGCTCTGCGGGACCATGGGCAGGCCCTGGCCGCGCGCCGACTGGGCGACGTAGGAGAGCGCCATGACGGCCGCCCGCGCGAGGTCCTCACGGGCCTGCGCGGCGTCGATGTCCAGCAGCGGTTTCAGGCCCCACACCGGCGCGAGCATGGCCAGCGCGGACTGGACGTCCACCCGGATGTCACCCGAGTGCACGGGGATGGGGAACGGCTCGGCGGGCGGCAGGCCGGGGTTGAAGGCGCCGTCGACGAGGAGCCCCCACACGTTGCCGAAGGAGACGTGACCGACGAGATCCTCGATGTCGACGCCCCGGTACCGCAGCGCGCCGCCCTCCTTGTCGGGTTCGGCGATCTCCGTCTCGAACGCGACGACTCCCTCGAGTCCGGGTACGAAGTCGGACATCAGGCGGCTCCTCGTGGTCTGTGCGACAGATGGTGCGACAAAGACGACGACCAGGTGTCGGAGGTCGGAAGTGGGGCGCCGTACGGATCCGCGGTCGCGTGGCGATGACTCGCGGTCCGGGGCGGTCATCCCTGTCATGCCCCGTGCGGTCCGCGGCCACCCCACCGGGTCGGCAACAGCACGATATCCCTGAGTGCCACCTTTGGGGAGAGAGCGCGGCACTGAGTGCCACGTCGTGACGAAGGACACTTCGCCGGTGCCGGTCGCCCATACGGCAAGATGACCGCGTGACCGACCGAGAAGCCGGAGAAACCGCGCCGTTCGACCTCGCCGCCATGCGCAAGCACTACCGCGCCGAGGGCCTGACCGAGGCCGGCCTGGCCGACACGCCCGTGGCGCAGTTCGCCCGCTGGTTCCGGCAGGCCGCGGCCGAGGGACACCTCTTCGAGCCCAACGCCATGATCGTCTCCACGGCGGACGCCGACGGCCGCCCCAGCTCCCGCACGGTCCTGCTCAAGGGCTTCGACGAACAGGGCTTCGTCTTCTACACCAACTACGACTCCCGCAAGGCCCGCGACCTCGCCGAGAACCCGTACGTCTCCCTGCTGTTCCCCTGGCACCCCATGGCCCGGCAGGTCATCGTCCAGGGCGTCGCCCGCCGCACCGGGCGGGACGAGACCGCCGCCTACTTCCGCACCCGCCCGCACGGCTCCCAGCTCGGCGCCTGGGCCAGCGCCCAGTCCACCGTCATCGCCACCCGGGGCGTCCTCGACGCCTCCTGGGCCGAACTCGCCGCGCGCTACCCGGAGGGCGAGCAGGTCCCCGTCCCGCCCCACTGGGGCGGCTTCCGCGTCGCCCCGCGGTCCGTGGAGTTCTGGCAGGGCCGCGAGAACCGCCTCCACGACCGCCTGCGCTACGTCGCCGAGGCGGACGGCGGGTGGCGGGTGGAGCGGCTGAGTCCCTGAACGCGGGGGGCCGGCGGCCCCGCGACCGGCAGGGCGACGTGCCCGGCGGTGCCGTATTGACACCACTGTGGTTCAGACCTCACCGTGATCCGCGACACGCAGCCACCCCGAAGGGACGGACCTCGCATGAGCGACCGCACGCTGGCAGGCCAGTACTTCGACGCCGCCATCGGCCTCCTCCAGCGGGTCCGCGACGAAGAGGCCGACGCCGTCACGGCCGCCGGCACCCTGCTCGCCGACACGGTGGCCGACGGCGGGCGCCTGTTCGCCTTCGGCGCCGGCCACTCCTCCCTCGCCGCCCAGGACCTCGTCTACCGGGCCGGCGGTCTCGCGCTGGTGAACCTCCTGGCCGTCCCCGGCGCCGTCGGCGTCGACGTCGTGCCCGCCACCCTCGGCTCCGCGCTCGAACGCGTCGACGGCCTCGCCACCGCCGTCCTCGACACCTCCCCGCTGCGCGCGGGCGACGCCCTGGTGATCGTCTCCCTGTCCGGGCGCAACGCCCTCCCCGTCGAGATGGCCCTGCACGCGCGCGCGCTGGGTGTGCGCGTCATCGGCGTCACCTCGGTCGCCTACGCCACCGCGACCACCTCGCGGCACACCTCGGGAACCTTCCTCAAGGACCACTGCGACCTCGTCCTCGACTCCAAGATCGCCGTCGGCGACGCCGAACTCGTCCTCGACACCGTCCCGGCGCCCTTCGCCCCCGCCTCCACCGTCGTCACCTCCGCGCTCCTGCAGGCGGTCGTCGCCACCGCCGCCGGCGTCCTCGCCGACCGCGGCGTCGAACCCCCGCTGCTGCGCTCCGGGAACGTCGACGGCGGCCACGAGTGGAACGGCCGGATCTTCGACCGGTACGCGGACCGGATCTTCTACCGGCGCTGACGGCGGCGCCGGCGCAAGGCGGTTGACCCGCGCGCGGGAGGTGCGGTTCGCTGCCCCCGTGTCCGACGATCTTGATCTCCGTATCGAACCCGTGAGCGGCGAAGCCATGCTCCGCGACTGGCGGCACGTGCACAACGCGATCGTGCCGCCCGCCGCGATGACCCTCGACGAGGTGCGCGAGCGGGCCGGCCGCTACCGCCTGGAGAACGCCTGCCTCGGCGCGACCCTCGTCGGCTGCTCCACCGTGCGCCCGCCCGGCGGCGAGGACGCGACGGCCACCGTGATCGCGCGCGTGCTCCCCGGCCACCGGCGCACCGGAATCGGCACGGCCCTGTACGACAGGGGCCTGGCACACGCGCGCGTGCTCGGCGCCCGGAGCGTGGAGACCGTCGTCCTGGCCGCCAACGACGACGGCCTACGCTTCGCCGCCGCCCGCGGCTTCACCGAGACCGAACGGTACGTGCTGCCCGGCGGGACGGACGAGTGGGTCACCCTGCGGCTGACGCCGGCGCCGTGACCGGGAGGGACCCGGGATCTCCGTGGTGCAACGATTCCTGCAATCTTGGGGAACACGGTGTGTGCTGCATCACGTTCAAGTTGAATGATGGTCAGTGAGCGAACCGACGCGCCGTACGTGCGGACGCAGCCTGCAGGGGGTCCAGGTGAGTGCTTCCCGGCGTAGAGGAACCACCGACGAGCTGGGGCCGGACGAACCCGAGCCACGCCGGGACGGTCCCGGGGGACAGGACGTCCCCGACGGGCCCGACGGCTCGGACCTGCTCGCCGCCCTGCTCGACGGCATGGACGCCGCCCTGTGCGCCTTCGACGCGGAGGGCGTGGTCACCCACTGGAACCGCGAGGCCGAGCGCATCCTCGGCTGGAGCGCCGCCGAAGCCGTCGGCCGGCACGGCTTCGCGGGGTGGGCCGTGCGCAGCGCCGACGCCGAGGAGGTCGAGCGGCGCCTCATGTCCGCCATGCACGCCCCCGGCCGGCAGGTCCACGAGTTCGCCCTGCTCACCAAGGACGGCGGCCGTGTCCTCGTCCGCACCCAGTCCGCCGCCGTCCGCGGACCCGACGGATCGCCGGCGGGCCTGTACTGCGCCTTCAGCGAGGTGCACGCGCAGATCGACCTGGAACGCTCCATCGCCCTGAGCGAGGCGCTCTTCGAGGACGCCTCCTGGGGGGTCGTCCTGGTCGACGCCGACCTGCGCCCCGCCATCGTCAACGCGCACGCCGCCCGCGCCCTCGGCACCGGCCGCACCGCCCCGCTCGGCCGCCCCCTGGGGGAACTCCTCTCCCAGGGTGTGGAGGAGCTGGAGAGCGTCCTCACCCACGTCCTGGCCGAGGGCGCGCCGCCCGCGCCCGCCGAGATCTGGGTGGGCGTGCGCACCCCGGAGGGCGAGCGGCGGCGCTGCTGGCGCAGCGGCTTCGTGCGGCTCGCCTCGCCCCTCGCCGAGGAACCCGTGCCCCTCGGTGTGGCCTGGCTCTTCGTCGACGTCACCGACTCCCGGCACACCGAGCAGGAGGCCTCGCTGCTGCGGTTCCGCACCAACCAGCTGCACCGCGCGGCCCGCGCCGCCGCGGAGTGCGACAGTCCCCTGGAAGCGGCCACCGTCCACCTCGACTTCGCGCTCGCCGGGTTCGCCGACCACGCCCTCGTCGACCGGGTGTGCCCCCCGGCGGGCGGTGGGCCGGCCGGCGCGGGCCAGGAGCCGGACACCGCGGACGGGGACGGTCCGCCGGCGCCGCTGCGGCTGGTCCGCGTCACCGCCACTCCCGCCGCGGGCCCCGGCCCCAGCCTGCCCGCCGCGGGCGCCGGGATCCCCGTCCGCTACGGCGAGGGGCACCCCGCCCTGCAGTGCATCGAGCGGACCGGGTCCGTACGGGCCACCGCCGGCACGGCACCGTCCGAGCAGGCCCGCGAATGGGCCATCGCGCGGCAGTGGCCGGCGGACACCGTGCACGCCCTGTGCGCGGTGCTGCGCAGCCGGGGCCGCACCCTGGGCGTGGTCACGTTCCTGCGCTCCCTGGGGCGCGCCCCCTTCGAGCGCGCCGACGCGGCCCACGCCGAGGACGTCGCCGTACGCATCGCGACCGCGCTGGACCTGGCGGACCTGCTGGGACCGGGGTCCGGGCGGTCCTGAGAAAAAGCGGTTGATCGGGGGCCGGACGGTTCTTAGTGTGTGGGGTACACGAGAAGGGAGGTGGTTCGGCAGATGTATGGAAACCGGACGCGTGAGGTGGCTGCGGGCTAGCGGCCCGTCACCACACCCAGTGCGGTGCCGGATCAGCACGTGAGACGTGTGCGGCCGGCCCAATCCCAAGCAGTCACCCGACCCGCGAGCTGCCGGTACGTCCGGCCGGCTTCTCCGCCGCCAGGCGGAGGGACCCAGCTCGCGGGTCGTCTGCGTGCCGGGGGACGCGCCGCCCCGCTTCCCGTGACGACGGCACCCGGTGCCGCTTCGGCGGGCGCTCCCTCCGTGCGCTTCGGCAGGGCCCGAGGGCCGTGCCGGCGGCGCCCCGCGCCCGCTTCGGCCGGGCCGTCGCGCGGAGCACTCCGGTTGTCAGTGGTATGCGTCAGAATTGAGTTCAGGGCCAGCGCACGCGCCGCGGAGTCGCAGGGCTTCCGGCAGAGGTAATCGAGGGGCACGTATGTCCGGACTGATCGACACCACGGAGATGTATCTCCGCACCATCCTCGAGCTGGAGGAGGAAGGCGTCGTCCCCATGCGCGCCCGGATCGCGGAGCGGCTGGACCAGAGCGGGCCGACGGTGAGCCAGACGGTCGCGCGGATGGAGCGCGACGGACTCGTCTCGGTCGCCGCGGACCGGCACCTGGAGCTGACGGACGAGGGCCGCCGGCTGGCCACGCGCGTGATGCGCAAGCACCGGCTGGCGGAGTGCCTGCTGGTCGACGTGATCGGCCTGGAGTGGGAGCAGGTGCACGCCGAGGCGTGCCGCTGGGAGCACGTGATGAGCGAGGCGGTGGAGCGCCGGGTGCTGGAGCTGCTGCGGCATCCGACCGAGTCGCCGTACGGCAATCCGATCCCGGGCCTCGAGGAGCTGGGCGAGAAGGACGGCGCGGACCCGTTCCTGGACGCGGGGCTGGTGTCCCTGGCGGACCTGGATCCGGGTGCCGACGGGAAGACGGTCGTCGTGCGCCGGATCGGTGAGCCGATCCAGACGGACGCGCAGCTGATGTACACGCTGCGCCGGGCGGGCGTGCAGCCCGGCTCGGTGGTGAGCGTGACGGAATCGGCGGGCGGCGTCCTGGTGGGCAGCGGCGGTGAGGCGGCGGAGCTGCAGTCGGAGGTCGCCTCGCACGTCTTCGTCGCCAAGCGCTGACCCGGGGGCGGGCTGCCCGGCAGCGGACCGGCCGGACGAGGGCGGGCGGGACCGGCCTCTGGTGCGCCGGCGGTGGCCGGTTCTCCCCTTGTTCTCCTCGCCGCCTGCCCCGGCGTTTTTCAGCGCGTCGCAGCGGAGCGCTCGCGCGCCGCGCGTGCGACGCTGGGACGGCAGTCCTCTAGGCATATGACGCTCAGGGGTGGGGGAGGATGTGCCGCAGACAGGGAGAGGGCCCCGGCGCCGCACGGCGCCGGGGCCTGTCCTCCCCTGTGCGACCCGGAGCCCCGAGCTCTCAGGGTCGTCCCCCTCGGACCGCTTTTCCCCGAGTGGTCCGCCTCCCGTTGAAGATCTCCCCTCGGCGGCGGCGATCATTCCTTGCGGGGGGTCACTCGAACGAGGGGTGTTCGTGATGCAAGCGGCTTTTTCGAATGAGCATTCGATAATCTGGTGAGCGCCACACGGCTCCGGCAACGGCCGGGAAGAGCCGGGAACGGCCGGGCCCGGCCGGGAGCAGTGGCTGGGGCGGAGCCAGGTCAGAGCTAGGGGGTGCCGGGATCACATGGCGCGACGCATCGACGTGACCGGGGCGGGCGGCGTACGGCTGGCCGCCTGGGAGTTCGCCGAGCCCCCGAAGGGGCCGCCCTTCGTACCGGCCCAGGCCGGGGCGTACCGGCAGGACCTGCCGCAGCAGCTGCCGGGGCCGCCCGATCCGCCCGCTCCGCAGGGTGAGGGCGCGGCCGGGCGGAGCGCCGGGGTGCTCTTGCTCCACGGCCTCATGGGCCGGGCCTCGCACTGGGCGCCGACGGCCCGCTGGCTCTCCGAGCGGCACCGGGCCGTCGCCCTCGACCAGCGCGGCCACGGCCAGAGCGAGAAGCCCCCGCGGGCCGCCCACACCCGGCAGGCCTACGTCGAGGACGCCGAGGCGGCCGTGGAACAGCTCGGCCTCGGCCCGGTCGTCCTCGTGGGGCACGCCATGGGGGCGCTGACCGCCTGGCAGCTCGCCGCACACCGCCCTGACCTGGTGCGCGGCCTGGTCATCTGCGACATGCGGGCCTCCGCGCTGGGCGCGTCCTCCCAGCGCGAGTGGGAGGACTGGTTCAAGACCTGGCCGACGCCCTTCGCCACCCTCGCCGACGTCCGCAAGTGGTTCGGCGAGGACGACCCGTGGGTGGAGCGGCCGAACCCGGCGCGAGGCGCGTTCTACGCCGAGATCATGCACGAGTGCGCCGACGGCTGGCGCCCCGTGTGCGAACCGGAGCAGATGCTCGCCTCCCGCGAGACCTGGGTCTACGACGCGCACTGGGAGGAGCTGGCCCAGGTGCGCTGCCCGGCCCTCGTCGTGCGCGGCCTCGACGGAGAACTCGGCCGGGCGGAGGCCCAGGAGATGGTCCGCGTCCTGCCGCACGGCCAGTACGCGGAGGTCGCCGACGCCGGCCACCTCGTCCACTACGACCGGCCCGACGCCTGGCGGGCGGCCGTCACACCCTTCCTGGAGGCGGTCCTCACCCCATGAACGCGCCGGCCCCCGCGGCACCGGCCGTCCCCCCCGGCCGGGAGCCGGAGGGGCGGTCCGGCCGGGAGGCCCGCGGCGTCCGGCAGCGCCCCTCCGGGCGGTCGGCCGGCCGCGGGGGGCGGCGGGGTTCTCGGTGGGTGGTCCGCGGTGGGTCAGCCCTTGCTGACCGCTGCGAGGATCTCCGGGAGCCGGGTTGCCGTGCGGGGGGCGGCCAGGCGTAGGCCCAGGAGGGTGATCGTGGCGCCGTAGGCCGCGCCCACCGGCAGGAGCAGCCAGCCGAGGCCGTCGCCGGTCGCGCTGACGTTCGTCCAGATCGCCAGCGCGATGACGGGGGAGCACAGCAGGGCCGCGGCGAGCATGCCGCCGACGATGGCGATCCAGGCCAGCCCGGCCTGGCCCGGGGCGACGTTCTTGTAGCCCTCCTGGGGGATGGAGTACGGGAAGCGGACCGACGCCCAGGCCCCGGTCGCCAGCATCGCGCCGAGCAGCGCGAAGGAGAGCCCGAGCACCTCGGGCAGCCGTGCCCAGTCACCGACCAGCGCGGCCGTCAGCACCGTGACGAGGGTGGCGTAGGGCAGGGTCACGACCAGCAGGGCCAGGGCCCGGCCGCGCAGCTCCAGGTAGGCGTCGCGTGGGGAGGAGATGGTCAGCGCGACCATCCAGAACGCGGAGGTGTCCTGGCCGAACTGGTTGTACATCTGGACGCCCAGCATGCCGGCGGCGAAGCACGCCAGGTACACCGAACCGGTGCCCTGGAGGGCGTTGAAGACCGGCACGATCAGGCCGATGGCCAGCGACGTCACCCAGGCCGCCTTGGTCTTCGGGTCGCGCAGGACGTAGCGCAGCGACCGCTCTGTCACGGTGCCCGTGCGGCCGCCCGGGAACAGCCGGGCCGGGCCGCCGCTCCGGGAGCGTCTCCGGCGGGCGTCGGGGGCCTGGACGGTGGAGGAGTCGGGGGTCGTCATCAGCCGGGTCAGGCTGCGCGACCACAGGCCCAGCAGGGCCGCCAGAGCGAGGGCGGTCAGGGCGAGCCGGGCGGCGGCGACACCGTAGGAGCCCTCGCTCGCCGAGTCGACCGCGCCCACCGCCGACGCGGGCGGCACCCAGCGCAGGACCTCCGTCACCGGGTCGAGCCGGCCGAGCCCCGAGGAACCCAGGTGCTGCGCGCCGAAGTTGACCAACTGGGCCCCGATCGCGACGACGAGCCCGCTGAGCACGGCCAGGTCGCGCCCCTTGCGGCTGGTCAGCAGTCGCGTGTTGGCGGCGGCCACGGCCCGGGCGAGTGCCACGCACACCAGCAGCGCCAGGGCGACGGCGAGGACGGCGACGGCGTACGCCGCCGCGCCGTGCGCCACCGAGATCACGCAGCCCACCAGCAGCAGCGCCGTGAACAGCGGCCCGACGCCGGCCAGGGAGGCCGCGAGCAGCGCCCGGACGAGCGGCTGCGGACGCAGCGGCAGCATGACCAGACGGGTCGGATCCAGGGTCTCGTCGCCGCTGGGGAAGAACAGGGGCATCACCGCCCAGCCCAGGGCGAGCACGGCCGCGCTCAGCACGGCCACGGAGACGGCGTGCGGATGGCCGCGCAGCACCGCGAACCCGATCAGCTGCAGGACGCCGAAGAGCAGCGCGAAGACGGCCGAGGTCAGGTACGCCGCGCGCCGCCCGCCGGACTGCCGCAGCCCGTTGCGCAGCAGGGACAGCTTCAGTCGCACCAGGACCGGTGTGAGGCCCTCCGGTGCGCTTGGCCCGCTCATCGGCTACCGCCGCCCAGCCAGTCGAGGTCCGAACCGGCGTCGCGGCCCTGCGCGCCGACGAGTTCGAGGAAGGCCTGCTGGAGGGTCGGCGCGTCGCCGCGCACCTCGGCGAGCGGGCCGTGCGCGCGGATGCGGCCGGCGGCGAGCACGGCCACCCAGTCGCACAGCGACTCGACCAGTTCCATGACGTGCGAGGAGAACACGACCGTCGCGCCGGAGGCGGTGTACCGCTCCAGGACGCCCCGGATGGTCTGCGCGGAGACCGGGTCGACGCCCTCGAACGGCTCGTCCAGGAACAGCACTTCGGGATTGTGCAGCAGTGCCGCGGCGAGCCCGATCTTCTTGCGCATGCCGGTCGAGTAGTCGACGACCAGCTTGTGCTGGGCGCCGGCCAGGTCGAGCACGTCGAGCAGCTGCGTCGCCCGGCGCTCCGCCTCCGCGGCGGGCAGCCCGCGCAACCTGCCTGAATAGGAGAGCAGTTCGCGGCCCGTGAGCCGTTCGAAGAGCCGCAGCCCCTCCGGCAGGACACCGATCCGGGCCTTCACGGCGACCGGGTCCCGCCACACGTCGTGCCCGACGACCTCGACGGTGCCCTGATCGGGCCGCAGCAGCCCGGTCACCATGGACAGCGTGGTGGTCTTCCCGGCCCCGTTCGGCCCGACGAGACCGATGAACCGCCCGGCCGGCAACTCCAGATCGATCCCGGCCACGGCGACCTGCTGTCCGAACCGCTTCCACAGCCCCTGGACCCGTACGGCGCTGGTACTCACCACTGCTGCTCCCTCCGTCAGGAGGAACCCTACGGGGGAGTGGTGTTCTTTCTCCCTGCCGCTACCTGTCCCTGCCGCACGCGTACGCCAGCGCCGACGCCAGCTCCTCCACGTCCGGCAGCCACCGGTTGGCCGGGGTGGGACGGCAGGCCCACTGGACCGCTCCCCGCGATCCGTACCGGGTGGGCGGTGCGGCGATGTAGGCGCCCTCGCCGAGGGCGGTCAGGTCCAGCGAGCCGGGCGACCAGCCCAGCTTGCGCACCAGGCCCGGGAGTTTGGCGCAGGCTCCGGGCAGCACGAGGAACTGCATCCGGCGCTCGGGGGTCAGGGTGACCGGCCCGAGGGTCAGCTCCATCCTTTCCAGGCGGGCCAGGGCGAGGAACCCGGCGGTCTCGGGGACGCAGAGCGCGTCGAAGGCGCGGCCGGTGGGCAGCAGGATCGACGCGGCCGGCTGCTTCTGCCACATACGCCGCGCGACGGTGGCGCTGCCGGTGGCCTGGGCCGCCCAGTCCTCGCGCGCGGGGTGTGCGCCGGGCGCGGCGCAGGCGGCGTCGCCGCAGGAGCAGCGCTGGGTGCCGTCCACGGCTTCCAGCCAGGTGCCGGGGAACACGTCCCAGTGACGCTCCTCGGCGTAGCGAACGGCCGTCTCCAGCAGCGAGTCTCCGCGCTGCTTGGGGATCTGACCGGCAGTCTGTGCGGCTTCGGTGCCCGGGATCGTCTTTTCCACGTTCCACTCAACTTCCGCGCCCACCTGGAGTTACGGGCGCGGCGCCCCGGTCCGCGGCGGGTCCGCGCGCGGGGAGGAGCACCCGGTCCCCGCCCGGGGCGCACGGGTGCATCCACGGGGGCGCGCGGGAGGGGCACCGGCAGGCGCGGGGTAGGGCTGTGTGGGGGCGTTCAGCGGGGGCTCGCGGCGGGGCCGTTCGGCGGGTGCGTCCACCGAAGGCGTCCGCGGGGGGGGTTCGGGCGGGGCGCGACCGGCGACGACCGGGCGGGACGGCTCGTGCGGGGCTGTCCGTGCCGGGACGTCCCCACGGAATGTCCGTGCGGAGGACTCCGCACGGTGGTGTCCGCGCGGAACGTCCGTGCGGGGGACGGCCCCGCGGGGGTGTCCGGGAGGGGGATCGAGGGGGTCCGCTGCGTATTTCGCTCCGTTGTTCCGGCAATCTTCGCATGTCCCGCATTTTCGTTATGTCCGTGGGGCATTGATCTTCACGGCAGGACAACTCCGCCGGAACACGGCGGGATCCGGCCGCGCAGGACACGTCAACGTCGGTGCGTGGGCAGGGCACCGCAGCCACGCGAGCCGCCAGAAAGCAGGGGGTTTACGCCATGGCCGCCAGGCCTCTCGTCGCGCGGCAGCCGAACGAACGGCTGCAGGCGCTCATTCAGGAAGCGGGCTGCTCCAACGCCGGGCTGGCCCGCCGGGTCAACATGTGCGGCGCCGAGCACGGCCTCGACCTGCGGTACGACAAGACCTCCGTGGCGCGCTGGCTGCGCGGGCAGCAGCCGCGGGGGCGGGCCCCGGCGGTCATCGCCGAGGCACTGGGCCGCAAACTCGGCCGTACGGTCACGATCGACGAGATCGGCATGGCCAACGGCAAGAACCTCGCCTCGGGCGTGGGTCTCCAGTTCTCGCCGACGGTGGTGGGGGCCATCGAGCAGGTCTGCGAACTGTGGCGCAGCGACGTGGGCCGCCGTGACTTCCTGTCCGGCTCCTCCGTCGCCGCCTCGGCGCTGGTGGAGCCGAGCCGCGACTGGCTGATCACCGCGCCGGACGGGCAGGTCGCGCGCTCGGCGGGCCCCCGCGTGGGGCAGTCGGACGTGGCGGCGGTACGGGCCATGACCCAGGCGCTCGTCGACCTGGACCACAGTTACGGCAGCGGGCACGTGCGCCCGGTGGTGGTGCACTACCTCAACAGTGTCGTCTCCGGCCTGCTGGCCGGGTCGTACCGGGAGGCGGTGGGCCGCGATCTCTTCGCCGCGGTGGCGCGGTTGACGGAACTGGCCGGATACATGGCCGTGGACACCGGGCAACCCGGCCTCGCCCAGCGCTACTACATCCAGGCGCTGCGGCTCGCCCAGGCGGCCGGGGACCGCGGTTACGGCGGCTATGTGCTGGCCGCCTCCATGAGTCACCTCGCCGCCCAGCTCGGGAACCCGCGGGAGATCGCCCAGTTGGCGCGGGCGGCGCAGGAGGGGGCGCGCGGGCGTGTGACCCCGCGCGCGGAGGCGATGTTCCACGCCGCGGAGGCGCGCGGGCACGCGCTGCTGGGGGACGCGCGGGCGGCGCAGGTGTCGTCCGGGCGCGCAGTGGGCGCGCTGGAGCGGGCCGCGGCGGACTCCGGGGACGATCCCGCCTGGATCGCGCACTTCGACGAGGCCTACCTGGCCGACGAGTTGGCGCACTGCCACCGGGACCTGGGGCAGGCGGAGACCGCCGCGCGGTACGCGGAACAGGCGCTGGCGAGCCATCCGGTGACGCGGGCCAGGCGCCGGGCCATCGGGTACGTGCTCCTCGCCACGGCGCAGGTGCAGCAGCGCGAGATCGAACAGGCCTGCACCACCGGTCTGAAGGCGGTGGACCTGCTGGAGACGCTGAGGTCCAACCGGGGGGCGGAGTACCTGGAGGACTTCCAGCAGCGCCTCGATCCGTACCGGGACGAGGCGGTCGTCAGGGAGTTCGGGGCCAGGCTGGAGGTGCAGATGGCGGCCTGAGCCGCGTGCGGTGAGCCGGACCACAGCGCGCCGCGCGTGGGTTTCGTCACCGGAGGGGCAGGGAAGGAGGTCGCGTCCTGTGCTGCGTAGCACCGGGCTCCGGGGACCCGGTAGCGTGAGCCGACGATTCCGCAAGTCCCCCATTCGTAGGAGTCCCGGTGACGCAGAGTGGACAGGGCGAGGAGCCCTCGGCGCGGCCCGCGCGCGAAGGCATCGTGCTGCCTTCCGACGGTGGGCAGCCCCTGCTGCCGGGCACGACGGGCGGTCCGGGCGGTCTGACACCCGCGCAGCCCGCCGGGCAGGGTCCGGCCCACGCGCCGGCCGGTGGCCAGGCCTGGGGCCAGCCGTGGGGGCCGGGCGCGGAGCAGGCGCCGCCGCAGCCGTCCGGACAGGACTGGCAGACACCGTCCGCCCAGGCCTGGGGCGCCGCCCCGTCCTCCTCGCAGACTCCGCCGGCCCGGTGGGACGCCCAGGGACAGCCCGGCGGCCCCGGTGCGGCGGGCGCGGGCCCGCTCCCCCCGGAGGGCGCCCCGGCCCCGGCGTACGGCACCCAGAGCGGCGGCGCTCAGCCGCCGTACCAGCAGAACCAGGGGTTCCAGGGGGCGGACCACGGGTTCCCGCCGCACCAGCAGCAGCCGCATCAACCCCATCAGCATCAGTACCAGCCGCAGCAGGGTGCCCCCGGGCAGGCCGCGCCGCTGCCCCCGGCGGGTCCGGGCCCGTACGGCACCCCGCGGTCCGGCGGCGCCCCGCTGCCGCCCGCGGGCCCGGCGCCCTACGGTCTTCCGGCCGCCGGGCAGGGCGGCCGCGGGGCGCCCGCGGACGAGGGCGCGACCCAGTTCCTGCCGCCGGTGCCCGCCGTGCCGGCGGACGAGGGGGCCACGCAGTTCCTGCCGCCGGTGCCCGCCGCACCGGCGGACGAGGGCGCGACGCAGTACATACCGCCGGTGCCGGCGGGCGCCATGCCGCCGGAGACGTCCGGTGACCCCTCGACCCGGTTCCTGGGGCATGTGCCGCAGGGCGGCGGCGCGCCCGGCGCCGGGCCGGACGCCGAGGCCACCCAGTTCATCGCGCCGGTGGACGCCCAGGCGGGCGGGCCGGCGGCGCCGTACGGCGCGGGCCCCGGCGGCCCCGGCGCTCCCGGTGGGCGGCAGACGCCCGCCGAGTTCGACAGCCTCTTCCGCGACGGCGCGGGCGGCGGGGCGCCGGCCACCCAGCAGATACCGCGCTTCCAGCAGCCGTACGACGGCCGTCCGGGTCCCGGCGGTCGCGCCGGCGCCCCGCCCGTCCAGCCCGGCCCGGGGGGTCCCGGCGGCCCGGGTCAGCCGCAGTTCGCCGGGCAGCCGGCCGCCGGAGGCGGGGACGGCGGCGGTCGCCGGACGCGCTCGCGGGTTCCGCTGATCGCGGCCGTGGGCGTCGGCATCGTCGCCCTCGGCGTGGGCGCCGGTGCGCTGCTCAGCGGCGGCGGTGGCGGTGACGGCGGTCAGCACACCGAGAAGGCCGCCGGCGTCTCCTCGGCCGCTCCTTCCACCGGCGGTGCCAGTTCGGCGCCCGCCGCGGACCCGGCCCGGCAGCAGGCCGTCGCGCTGGACAAGCTGCTGGCCGACAGCGGCAGCAGCCGCGCGTCCGTGATCAAGGCGGTGGCCGACGTCAAGGGGTGCGACAACCTCGGCGGGGCGGCCTCCGACCTGCGCGCCGCCGCCAGGCAGCGCGGCGAGCTGGTGACGCGGCTGGGGTCGCTGCCCGTGGACAAGCTGCCCGAACACGCCGCGCTGACCAGCGCGCTCACCAGCGCCTGGAAGGCGTCCCAGTCGGCCGACCAGCACTACGCGGCCTGGGCCGACCAGACGCACGGCAAGAAGGGGTGCCAGAAGGGCCACGCGCGCATCACCAGCCACGCCAAGGCCGGCAACCAGCAGAGCGGCGTGGCCAGCGCGCAGAAGGCCAAGGCCGCCCGGCTGTGGAACGTCATCGCGAAGAAGTACGGCCTCACCGAACGCCAGCCGACCCAGCTCTGAGCCCGGCCGTGCGCTGGGGCGGCCCCTGCGGGCCCGCACCGGCTACGGGTCCGGCCCGGCTCTGAACCCGGCCCGGCCCCCGGATCCGGCCCCGCCGGACCCGGCCCGGCTCCGAGCCCGGTGCTGACCAGCGTCCCCCGGCCGCGGCGGCCGTTCAGTCCGTGTCCGCGTCCTGGAGCGTCTTCGTCACGTCGACGAATCCCTTGGTGGCCGACACCAGGCGGCCCCCGCGCACCACCTGGAGGGTCACGTCGGCGTTGGCCAGGCGGGCGAAGCCGGTGGAGGCGAAGGGGCCCGACAGGGGCCACCGCAGCCGCGGGGTCAGCCCGCCCGTGTCGACGGCCAGTCCGGAGTCGAGGGTGCGCCGTACGGTGTCGGCGTTCACCGGCCCGGAGCCGATCCGCTCCAGGACGGCGCGCAGGACGGTGTACGCGATCCACGTGGTCTGCACCCCGGCGTCGGTGGGGTCCACGCGGTTGTCACCGAAGGCCTGCGCGTTGATCACCTTCTTCATCGCGTCCCAGCGGGGGTCGTCCGCGACCGGGTACCAGCCGGTGATGGACGCCCCCTCGTAGGGCCCCGAGGCCCCGCCGCTCGCGTCGATCACGGTCTGGTCCACGCTGCCGAGCACGGCGGCGGTGCGTACCGCCGGGTACTCCTGGCGGGCCCGGCGGAAGGAGTCCATGAAGATGTTGGTGCGCTCGCCCAGGGCCGGGACCACACAGCCCTTCCTCCCCGGCACGGCGGACGCCTGCGCCAGGGCCTTCGCCGCCTCCCCGGAGTACTCGGTGGCGTCCTCGGCGGCCAGTTGGTCGTGGGCCCGGCCGTGGCCGCCGGCCTTCAGTCCGGCGTCGAGCAGGCCGGGCAGCTCGTCGCCCGCGATGCTGTCGGGCCGGACCAGGGCGACCGGACCGCAGCGCGGGGCGAGCACCCGGCCGAGGCCGACCAGCAGGGCGGGCTGCCCGCCGTTGACGGGATAGGACAGGGCGCGGGTGAACTCGGCGGTGGTGACGCCGTACCCGCCGATGTAGGGGATGCCCGCGCTCTCCAGCGGCGGGAAGAAGGAGTCGCTGTACTGGCTGTAGGAGCCGACGACGGCGGCGACGTCCTCTTTGACGGCGAGCCGGGCGCACTTGGCGGCGGCCACGCGTGTCGTTGCTGTCGTTGCAGGTCACGACCTTGAGCTTGTGCCCGGCGATGCCGCCCGCGGCGTTGACCCAGCGGGCGTAGGCGCGGGCCATGGCGGGCATGCCGGGTTTGTTGGTCGCCGGGGTGCCGTCCGGCGCCCAGGTCATCACGGTGACGGTGCCGTCCCCGGAGCCCCCCGTGGCACCGGGGACGACACCGCAGCCGGCGGAGAGCGACGCGCACGCCGCCAGGGCGCCCGCGGTGAGCAGGTGCCGCCTCGGTCCGGCGGCCCGCGCGGGTGCGGGGAGGGATGCGTTGCGCCTGAGTCGCCTGCCGGTCATGCAACGGCACGATTCCGGCACATCCCTAACCCGGGAGTGACCCATGGCCGACAATGGGTGACGCGAAGGTGAATTGCGGGGGGCGGCGGGGACGCCGGTGAGGAGAACGTACGATCGATGACCGTGCAAGGTTCGGAGAACTCTTCCCGTCGCGGCCGCCGCTCCTCCACCATGGGCGGCATGCCACTCAACGACATGCCGTGGTGGCGCTGGCGCAGCAATGTGCGCTCCGCGCTGCACATGCTCTCCGACCCGGTGTTCCAGCGGGACGTCTGGCTGGCGGGCGTCGAGGGGTACGGCGACGTCACCGACGCCGTCTACCGCCTGGTCGAGGACACCTGGCTGGACAACTGGTCCGCCGAGAAGTACGTCGGCACGATCTTCCGGGACTCGCAGGAGGCGGCGCTCGTCGACACGGCCGTGCTGCGGGTGCTGCGGATCATGCACCAGGTCGGGCCGGACGCGCCGGTGGCCGCGTACCTCGAACACCACGGCTGGCCGGAGGCGGTGCGGGCGGCGCGCGACGCGCACCTGCGCCTGGCGGCCAGTGACGGTGACGACCCGGACACCCCGCCGCGCAGCCTGGAGGTTTTGCGCCTCATGACCCGCGCCGCGTAGCCGGCGCGGCACCCGCGCGCCACGCGGCTTTCGGTCCGCTCGCCACACGGCCTTCGGCCCCCGGGACACCCGGCCTTCGGTCCGCGCCTCACGCGGCTTTCGGCCCGCTCGTCATGCGGTTCTCGGTCCGCACGCCACACGGATTCGGTCCGCTCGCCACGCGGCTTTCGGCCCGCGCGTCGTACGGCGTCGGGCCGCCGGCCGCGGGCGCGGCACCGTCCCGTCCTGCGGACGGACGTCCGCGGCGGGGCGCCCGTGTGGGACCCTGTCCTGCATGACTGAGCAGTCCCCCGTATCCGCGACGGCCCCGGCCGACCAGTACCTGCTGACCCTCTCCTGCCCGGACAAAAAGGGCATCGTGCACGCCGTGTCGAGCTACTTGTTCATGACCGGCTGCAACATCGTGGACAGCCAGCAGTTCGGTGACCAGGACACGGGACTGTTCTTCATGCGGGTCCACTTCTCCGCCGAGTCCTCGGTGACCGTGGAGAAGCTGCGCGCCAGCTTCGCGGCGGTCGGCGACTCCTTCGGCATGGACTGGCAGCTGCACCCGGCCGAGACGAAGATGCGGATCGTGCTGATGGTGAGCAGGTTCGGGCACTGCCTGAACGACCTGCTCTTCCGCGCGCGGACCGGCGCGCTGCCGGTGGAGATCGCCGCGGTGGTGTCGAACCACACGGACTTCGCCGAGCTGGTGGGGTCGTACAACATCCCGTTCCATCACATTCCGGTGACCCGGGACACCAAGGCCGAGGCCGAGGCGCGGCTGCTGGAGATCGTGCGCGAGGAGAACGTCGAACTGGTGGTCCTCGCCCGCTACATGCAGGTCCTCTCCGACGACCTGTGCAAGCAGCTCAGCGGCCGGATCATCAACATCCACCACTCCTTCCTCCCGAGCTTCAAGGGCGCCAAGCCGTACCACCAGGCGCACGCCCGGGGCGTGAAGCTGATCGGCGCGACCGCGCACTACGTCACCGCCGACCTCGACGAGGGCCCGATCATCGAGCAGGAGGTCGAACGGGTCGGCCACGGCGTCACCCCCGACCAGCTCGTCGCGATCGGCCGGGACGTGGAGTGCCAGGCCCTGGCCCGCGCGGTCAAGTGGCACGCCGAGCACCGCATCCTGCTCAACGGCCGGCGCACGGTGGTCTTCGCCTAGCCGGGCCCTGCCCTGCGGATCGTGCCCCGGACGCGGGGGCGGCACGCCCGTCTTCGGCGTTGTCCGCCCGGCGCCGTCACAGCCGGCTCAGGGACGCCGCCGCGTGCAGCACGTCGCTGATCGCGTCGGCGTCGCCGGCCTGGCCGGCCGCCGCCTCGCGTGGCGCGACGTGCCCGGCCGCGAGCCGGCAGAACTCGACCCCGTCCAGCGCGACATGGGCCACCTGGTGCTCCGCGGAACCCGTCGCGCCCGGTGAGTCGAGCGGGATCAGCCACTCGCCGCCGCCCCTCCCCTCGATCTCCAGCCGCAGGCTGCGCCCGGGCCGGCCCGCCGGCACCAGGTGCCGGGTGCGGGCGGGCGCCGCGAGGCCCGCCCGGCGCCGGGCGGCGAGCACCCCCGGCAGGGATCGGGCCGCGAGATCGATCATCGCGTGCAGATGCCGCGGGGCGGGCGGATCGTAGGGGTAGTCCACCGCCTCCGCGACGTCCTCCGCGTGGATCCAGCACGCGAAGGCCCGGTCGAGCAGCGCGTCCCGCAGCGGCAGCGCGGGACCGCCGCCGTACGGCACCGCCGGCGGCCCGCAGGAACTCGCGGCCCCGCCCGCCCCGCCGGCCGCACCCGCCCCCGTGTCCCCTCCGGCACAGGACGCCGCGCGGACGATGGCGTGGGTCCGGTCCCGCCAGGGTCTGCGGACGGCGTGGGTCTGCGGCGGGTGCGCCGCCCGGCAGTACGCCTCGGCGCTGGCCGCGGGCGTCGGGCCGGCCGCGGGCAGGCCCCCGAGCGGGTCCTCCAGCCCGAGCGCGCCCGCGACGAGCCCGTCGACGCTCATCAGATGCGCGACGACCCCGGCGACCGTCGTACGGCGGCTCACCTGCCGTCCGCCCTCGAACCACCGCAGCCGCACCGGCGCGTGCCACTCGGCGTCCCCGATGTCCTGCAGCAGCGCGTCCAGGCGCGCGGTCTCCGCGTCGTAGGGCGCCGCCCACCCGGGGACCGGCACGCGCGCCGGCCTCCGTTCCAGACAGGCGTCCAGGACCCGGGCGCGCAGCCCGGGATCCAGGTCGAGGCTGTCGGGCCGGTGCAGCAGGCCGACCGCGTCCCGCAGCCGCAGCGCCTCGTCCGCGCAGTCGCCGCAGCCGCCCAGGTGCTCCTGGACGGCCGTCGTCTCCTCCGGCGAGCAGGCGGCCAGTGCCCAGGCTCCGAGGAGCGACTTCAGGACGTGATGCTCCAGCACGGCCGGGTCCTTCTGCCCGGTCGGTCCTCCCCGGCCGGACGGCGCCGGCCCGCCGGTCCCGCTCATGCCGCACCCCCGGGTCCGGGCGGTGCGCCGGGGCCGCCGGTGCCGCGCCCGGCGTCGTGGGCGGTGGACAGCAGTTGCAGGCCCAGGCGCAGGCGCCGGCGGGCCTCGTCCTCGCCCACGCCGAGGGCCGCGGCGGTCTGCCGGTAGTCGCACCGCTGGAAGCAGGCCAGTTCGAGGGCGGCGCGCAGCGGGGCCGGCATGGAGTGGACGATGTGGTCGGCGCGGGCGGCCACGGAGGCCCGGCGCACCTTGTGCTCCAGTTCCTCCGGTGAACCCGTGCCGCCGGCGGCCGGCGCGGCGGTCTCGGTGACGCGCAGGCGCTGTACGGCGAGCCGGTGGGCCAGCGCGGCCACCCAGGAGCGCAGCGGGCCCTGGGCGGGATCGTAGGCGTCGGGATGCTGCCAGACCTGTGCGAAGACCTCGCGGGTGATGCTGTCGGCAGCCTGTTCGTCCCCGAGCACGCGGCGGGCGAGCCCGTGCACGAGCGAGGCGAACCGGTCGTACAGCTCGCCGAGGGCGGCGGCCTCTCCGTGCACCAGCCGCTGCTGCATCCTGCGGTCCCAGCGGGGCGGTGCGTCCGTCTTCGTCATGCGGCCCCCTTCACGCCCGGCCGTGCCGTGCCGCCGCCCGGCCGGTCCCTGGTCCAGCGTGTCTGCCTGATCTCCTCGAATGTAGTCGGCACGTTCGCCCGCGCACGCCCCTTTGTGGCGATGTGCGCCCCCTGAAGAGCCCCAGGTGGTAAAGGGGCGCGTGGAGGGGGCACGGTGGGGGCGCGGGCAGGTGGTTACCCCTTATACCCTTCTGTTTCGGATCAACTCTGATCGAACGCGACGGAAGATGACCGAAACGAGTCCTTCAACGCACCATGGTCGTTTGCTGGGCGGTGTTTGGGGGAACGGCCGCTGGGCAGCCGCGCGGAAAGAAGCGTAGGAACTGCTTCCGTTTCCGGGCGGTTCCGGGGAAGATCCGGCGAGCGGAGGGCAGGCCGTGGTGTTGAACGTGACCGGCGACGGGCAGGGCGGGTGGAGCGTGCTCAGGGTCGCGGGCGAACTGGACCTGGTGACCTCCCCGGTGCTGCGGCAGCGCATCCACGCGGTGGTGGCCGAGGGCCGGCACGACCTCGTGCTGGACCTCTCGGACGTCTTCTTCTGCGACTCCAGCGGCGTCGGCGTGCTCATCGCCGCCCGCCGCCTGATCCGTTCCTGCCAGGGCCGGCTGCGGCTGATCCTGCCCGCCGGTGGTGCGGTCGAGGGATCCCACGTCAACCGTGTGCTCGGCGCCCTCGGCGTCCGCCGCCTCTTCGACGTCTACCCCGACCTGGCGTCGGCCGTCGACGAGGAACCCCTGTCCGCCTGAGCCTCCCGTCGCACGGCCGTGTCCCGGAATTCACCCGGTCCTGGCACAACCGTGGCTTTCCCGTCCCCGGACGGCCGCCCGCGTCGTACGCTCCGTGCCAAGTGCACCCCCAGACGTGAGGCGGCCCGAGAAGACATGGTCAGCAGCGAGTACGAGCGCAGGATCGGGGCCCGGTTCGCCACCTTCGACCAGGACGGCAACGGCTACATCGACCGCGAGGACTTCAGCATGGCGGCCAAGGCGCTGCTCGCCGAGTTCCACACCGCCGCCCGCTCCGACAAGGGCCAGGCCCTCTACGCCGGCGCGGAGGCCTTCTGGCAGGGCATGGCGGGGATCGCCGACCGGGACGGTGACCAGCGCATCACCCGCGAGGAGTTCGTCACCGGCGCGGTCAAGCGGCTGCGCGACAACCCCGGGCGGTTCGCGGAGATCGCGCGCCCCTTCCTGCACGCCGCCCTGGCCGTCGCGGACACCGACGGCGACGGCGCCGTCGCCGTCGAGGACACCGTGCGGGTGCTCAGGGCACTCGGGGTGCCCGAGGAGGTGGCGCGGGCGACCGCCGCCGTGCTCGACACCGACACCGACGGCCAGGTGCGCGAACAGGAGATCGTGCCCGCGTTCGCCCGCTACTTCACCGTCACCGAGTAGTACCGGACCGCCCCGGCCGGGGAGCCCCGGCCCCGTCTCCCTGCCGCGCACGGCCGCGGGTGACCGTACGTCCGTGGACCGCGCGCTCCGGCAGACCGTACGCCCGCGGACCGTACGGCCGTACGGTCGAACCGGCGCCTGGGTCGCGCGGGTGTGCGAGCGGGGAGGGCAACACGCCCGGCCGCGCGAGGAGTTCGCGGCGGCCCGCGCGGGTTCAACGGTGGTGCGGCAGGCGTGCGCGGGCCCGTGCGCCGGGGTCCGGTGCGGCCCGGCGCACGGGCGGGCGCGGCGCGCCGCCCTCGGCACCGGCGTCCGGATCACCCGGTGGGAGCCGAGGCGGTCCGTACGGCGCGCGGCGGACCCACCGGTGCGCCCCGCCCCTTCCCGCTCCGGGGACACCGCGCTGCCCGCACCGGTCTCACCAGGCAGTCCTCCGCCCCGCCCGCCGCTCCCGGCGGGCGGCGCGGCCGGTCCCGCCCCGGCGCTCCCGCGACGCGGAGTGAGGGGCGCCCGGAGCCGGCCCCGGTGCCGGAATGCCGCGCGTCTCCGTGCCCATCGTGCCGTCCGGCCGCTCGCGCTCCGGTCCTCGCGGACCCGCGGCCCACCTTGATCACGGAGAGTCGCCTCCGGAAGGCGGTCCCGGACAGGTCTCGTCACGTCCCGGAGTCGCCGCCCCGCTCGGGTACCTTGTGTGGGATGCGAGTGGTTCCGATGGCCGGTGGTCGCGGTGTTGCCCGAGCGGCGACTCCGGATCCGGCGGTGCGTGCCGCTGTTCGCGAGGTCGGGCGGCCCGTCCCGCCCACTTGTGCGACTCCCCGCGGCGGGCGTCGCACAGTATGCCGCACGGGTACTCCTTCGCGCGGGAATATGCCCGAAGCGCTTGTTGCGGTGACGGTACGTCAACCATGCTGGCTCGCAAGGGAGTCACAGTCCGTGACCCTTGCTCTGGCCGTTGTTCTGGCCATGCAGAGAATGGCTGTGATCGTGGCCCCGTCCGGCGCGGGGTCACGGGTCCGCCGGTTCGGATGGTGTGAGCGGTGCAGGTGCTTCAAGTGCAGCTGGAGATCCGGCCCGACCCCGCGGAGGTGGGGCGGGCCCGCGAGTGGGCCCGTTCGCGTCTGGCCCGGTCGGGGATAGCGGCCGACGAGCCGCTCGCCGAGACGCTGGTCCTGCTCGTCTCCGAGCTGGTCACCAACGCGGTGGTGCACACCGGTTGTCCGGCCGTCCTGAGACTCTCGCTGCCCGGCGCGGCGGCCGACGCGGCCACCGTGCGCCTGGAGGTCGCCGACGCCAGCACCTGCGCCCCGCAACCGCGTTGCGCGGGCGACGAGGCCACGAACGGCCGGGGACTCGCCCTGGTCGACGGGCTGGCCGACCGCTGGGGCTGGAGCGCCGAGGGCGCGGGCAAGCGCATCTGGTGCGAACTGGACCGCTGTCCGCCGCCGCCCCCGGCGGTGACGGCGGTGCCCACGACGGTGACCGCGGTGCCCGCGGCCTGCGGGGGCCAGGCGCCGGTGTGCGGCGGAACCGGGCTGGAGGCGGCGGCCTACCGGGGCGTGGGCCTCGCCGGTCAGCCCGGCACGGGGCTCACCGGTCACTGGAGCATGGGTCTCGTCCGGTTCCTGGGCGAGGGTCTCACCGCCTGTCCGGGCGCGGTCCGCGCAGGGCTGCGGTACGAGGTGGTGTGAGCCCCGGTCCGGACACGACCGGAGGGGCCGGTTCCGTCACCGGCTCCGGGCCGGCCGGGAGGCCGTGCGCCGGGGGTGCTTCCGTGCGCGCCCGTTGCGATCCCGGCACAACGGGCAAATCGCCAGACGGCTGTTGACGGACCGTGTCCGTTTGATCACGCTTGGGGCAGCGATTCGCCGTGAGGGGACGTCGAGGGTGCCCGCAACCGGAGCCCTCGACGAGTGTGAGTCGTGAGGTCGGCGCCGACCGGTCCCGTCAGGAGCGAGGGGGGTGGGGCCGGGGCGCCGGAGCCGGATGGCGGCGCGCGGTGTCGTGCTCGGGGCAGGCATGGGCGCGCCGCCACCCGGAACCCGCCGTCCACAGCCTGTGGACGGCACACGGCTCGGACCGTACGGCGTCGGGGCACCGGACCGTACGGCGTCAGTGTCCGGACACCGTCGACGAGACGGCGGCGCGCGCCGTCCGCTGGACCAGGGAGACGCCCTCGCCCATCGAGGCGTTGCCGTCGGAGAGGACCGCCACCAGGTAGCGGTGCCCGTCCACCGTGATGCGGCCGACGCTGTTGACGTCCCACAGGCCGGAGGTGCTGCGCTGGAGCCACCCGTTCTTCAGTGCCGTGGCCGACGGCGTCCCGGCCGCCGAGACGCCCCAGGCCTGCTCCGGTTCCACCGTGTTCATCAGGGTCCGGATGTAGGCGCGGGAGCCGGCGTTCAGCGCACCGCCGGTACCCGCGCGCGCGTCCGTTCCGCCGGCGGCGCCCGTGTCGAACACCGCGCGCAGCAGCCGGATCTGGTCGCTGGCCGTCGTCCGGGTCAGGCCCCACTTGGCGCCCGGTCCGCCCTTCGTCGCGGTCAGCCCGAGCCGCTTGTTGGCCGCCTCCAGCCCCGGCGCGCGGCCGATCCGGCGCCACAGGGCGTTCGCCGCCGCGTTGTCGCTGTGCCGGATCATGGGCTCGGCGTAGGCGCGCTCCTGCGCGGTCAGGGTCCGCCCCGCGTCCTGCGCCTGGAGCAGCGCCGTCGCGAGGATGTCGACCTTGATGATGCTGGCGGTGTCGTAGGGGACGTCGTCGCCGTACACGGCGGGTTCGCGTCCGGAGCCGTCCAAGGGGAGCACCGCCGCCGTCACGCGGGACCGGTCCGGGGCCTGGTCCTGCGCCTGCGCCGGTGCGGCGGCGCCCAGGACGCCGGCGGACAGCAGGGCCGCGGCGGAGGCGAGGAGGGCGCCGGTCCGCGAGGGGCGCGGCAGGGAGCGCAAGCGTTTCAGCATGGCCGAAACATAGACAGAACACCCGCCGTCGGTCGGTGACTCCCGTCACCGAAATCCCCTTTTCGCCTGGATTGTGAGAAGGGCCATAGAAGGGGAGGGACGCTGTGCGTCGGAGAGGGCGAGGGGAACGAGGGGGGACGGGCTGGAGAGGTCAGGCGGGCCGGCCGGCGCCCCCGACCCGGAAGGTGCGCCGGTAGGCGGTCGGGGTCACGCCGAGGGCCGCCTGGAGGTGCTGCCGCATCGACTGCGCCGTACCGAAGCCCGCCCGCCGGGCCACCTGGTCCACGGACAGGTCCGTGGACTCCAGCAGGTGCCGGGCCCGTTCGACGCGCTGCTGGGCGAGCCACTGCCCCGGGCTGATCCCGGCCTCCTCGCGGAAGCGCCGGGTGAAGGTCCGCACCGACATCGCCTCCTGCTCGGCCATGTCGCGCAGCTGGATCGGCTCGTGCAGCCGTCCCAGCGCCCAGGCGCGGGCGTTGGTCGTGGTGGCCAGTTGCGGGTCCGGCAGCGGCCGGTGGATGTACTGCGCCTGCCCGCCGTCGCGGTGCGGCGGCACGACCGTGCGGCGGGCCACGTCGTTGGCGACCGCGGTGCCGTGGTCGCGGCGCACCATGTGCAGGCACAGGTCGATCCCGGCGGCGACCCCCGCGGAGGTCAGGACGTCGCCGTCGTCGATGAAGAGGACGTCCGCGTCGACGTCGATGTGCGGGAAGAGGCGCTGGAAGCGCTCGGCGTCGGCCCAGTGGGTGGTCGCGGGGCGGCCGTCCAGGTAGCCGGCGGCGGCCAGCACGTACACGCCGGTGCAGATGGAGGCGAGCCGGGTGCCGGGCCGGATGTGCGCGAGGGCGGCGGCCAGGTCCTCGGGCAGCGTGCCCTCCTCGTAGAGCCTGCCCCGCTCGTAGGACGCCGGGACGATCACGGTGTCGGCGGTGGCCAGGGCCTCCGGTCCGTGCGCGACGACGATCGAGAAGTCGGCGTCCGTCCGCACCGGGCCCGGCGGCCGGACGGAGCAGGTGACGACCTCGTACAGCGGCCGGCCCGCGGCGTCCTGGGGGCGCCCGAAGATCCGGTGCGGGATCCCCAGCTCGAAGGGGAGCAGCCCGTCGAGCGCGAGGACGACCACGCGGTGCGGAGAGAACTGCCCGGACGGAGGGACGGGGGCGGGGGAGAGGGCCCTGCCGGGCGTCGGGGCCGCGCCGTCGTAGGGGTTCGCCCCGGGGGCCGGGGGCGCATCGGCGGAGGGGCTCGCGCCCGCAGGCGGCGCGAGGGTGGTGTGCTGAGCCGGAGCCGGAGCCGGAGCCGGAGCCGGAGCCGGAGCCGGAGCCGGAGCCGGAGCCGGAGCCGGAGCCGTGTCGGATTCCATGGCCCGATCTTAGTGAATGCTGGCCTTCGGGCCACTCGATGGGCGCGGGGCCGCCCCGCGAAGCTGAGTGACGTGACCCAGACAACGGAATCTGCTCTCGACACCGAGGCCCGGACACCGCCCCGGCGCAGGGCGCGCGTGCACCGCGCGTGGTTCGTCGCCGCCGTCACCTTCGTGACCATCATCGGAGCGGCGGCGTTCCGGTCGCTGCCCGGACTGCTCATCGACCCGCTGCACCAGGAGTTCGGCTGGTCGCGCGGCACGATCGGGGCCGCCGTCTCGCTCAACCTCGCGCTGTACGGCCTCACCGCGCCCTTCGCCGCCGCGCTGATGGACCGCTTCGGCATCCGCAAGGTGGTCGCCGTCGCGCTGACCGTGATCGCGGTCGGCTCGGGCCTGACGGTGTGGATGACGGCCGCCTGGCAGCTGTGGCTGTGCTGGGGCCTGCTGGTCGGCCTCGGCTCCGGCTCGATGGCGCTGGCCTTCGCGGCCACGGTCACCAACCGCTGGTTCACCGAGCGGCGCGGCCTGGTCAGCGGCATCCTCACCGCCGCCTCCGCCTCCGGCCAGCTGATCTTCCTGCCCGTCCTGTCCTGGACGGTCCAGTCGCACGGCTGGCGTCCGGCGGCCGTGACCGTGGCGCTGGCGGCGCTCGCCGTCGTGCCGTTCGTCTGGCTGCTGCTGCGCGACCACCCGGCGGACGTGGGCGCACGCCCGTACGGCGCACCGGAGTTCGTACCGAAGCCGGCCCCGGTGCCGGGAGCGGCCCGCCGCACGCTCGGCGTGCTGTTCTCGGCGGTGCGCACCGGGCCCTTCTGGCTGCTGGCCGGCTCCTTCGCGATCTGCGGTGCCTCCACGAACGGCCTGATCCAGACGCACTTCGTGCCCGCCGCCCACGACCACGGGATGCCCGTCACGACAGCGGCGTCGCTGCTCGCGGTCGTCGGTGTGTTCGACGTGGCCGGAACCATCGCCTCGGGCTGGTTCACCGACCGTTTCGAGCCACGCCGGCTGCTCGCGGTCTACTACGCGCTGCGGGGTGTCGCCCTGCTCTTCCTGCCCATGCTGCTCGCGCCGGGCGTGCACCCGCCCATGATCTTCTTCATCGTCTTCTACGGCCTCGACTGGGTCGCCACGGTCCCGCCCACCCTGGCCCTGTGCCGGGAGCACTACGGCGAGGACAGCGCGATCGTCTTCGGCTGGGTCCTCGCCTCCCACCAGGTCGGCGCGGCACTCGTCGCCTACCTCGGCGGGGTCGCCCGCGACGTCTTCGGCTCGTACGACGTCGTCTGGTACGCCTCCGGGGCGCTGTGCGCCGCGGCCGCGCTGATGGCCCTGGTGATCCGGCGCCGGCCGCGCGCCCTCGCCGTGGCGGCCGCCTAGGTCCTGGCGTCACCTGCCCGTCGCGGGGCAGGCGGGAATGTGACGACAGGGCCCAGGGGGGTGTCAGCGGTGGGCGCGGGCGACCGCCTTGGCGATCTTCTCCGCGTCCCGGGCCAGTTCGCGGAGCATGCCGCTGATGGGGTTGGTGAAGCCGGTGAAGTACAGGCCGGGCGCGTCCGGGGCGGTGCGGGCGCCCCGGACGACGGGCCTGCCGTCGGGAGCCAGCACGCCCAGGTGCCCCACCAGGGGCTCCAGACCGCGGGAGTAGCCGGTGGCCGCGATGACGGCGTCCGGCTCGATGCGGTCGCCGTCGGCGAGGACGACCTTGCCGTCCTCGAAGCCGTCGACGGCCGCCACGATCTCGACCCGGCCGCCGCGCACGGCGTCGACGAGGCCGACGTCCTGGACGGGGATCGCGCCCTCCTCGACCCGTGAGTACAGGCCGGTGTCCGGGCGGGGCAGGCCGTGGGCCGACAGGTCGGGCGTGCTCAGCCGCGTCAGCGGCCCGGCGAGCCGGTCGACGAGCGCGACGGGCAGGCGACGGCACAGGACGCCCGTGTACTGCGCGGGCCACCCGGCGGTCGACCGGCGCAGGATGTGCGGGACGGTGCGCACGGCCAGCCGTACCCGTGCGGCGCCGCCCTCGACGAGGTCGACGGCTATCTCGGCACCGGTGTTGCCGATGCCGACGACGAGCACGTCCCGGCCGGCGTACGGGCCGGGCGAGCGGTACTCGGCGGCGTGCAGCAGGGTGCCGGGGTAGGCGGCGCGGCCGGGCCAGTCGGGCAGGCGGGGGGTGTGGTTGTAGCCGGTGGCCACCACCACGGCGGCGCCCGTCAGCTTGCGGCCGCCGGTGGCGTGCAGCAGCCAGCCGGTGCCGTCGGGGGCGCGTTCGACGCGGGAGACCTCGACGCCGGTCACGATCTCCAGTGCGTGGTGCTCGGCGTACTTCTCGAGGTACCGCACGACGTCGTCGCGGGCCACCCACCGGCCGAACCGGCGCGGCATCGGCAGGCCGGGCAGTGCGGAGAGCCGGCGGGTGGTGTGCAGGTGCAGGCGGTCGTAGTGCCGCCGCCAGGACGCCCCGACGCGGTCGGACCGCTCCAGCACGACGGCGCGCACGCCCCGCGCGCGCAGCGCGTACGCGGCGGCCAGACCGCCGGGACCGCCGCCGATGACGTAGACGGGGCGGTCGGTGCGCTCCGGGGCGGGAGCGGAGGCGGTGGACGGGGAGTCGGCCATGAGCGCGAGCGTAATCAGGCCCCCGCTTGATGGGTCTCGGTCAAGACCGGAATTGGTTGCGGATCGGTCACGCACGACCGTGCAGGGCGTCGCGCCGGGGCCCCGGACGGTCCGGCGCCCGATCGACGGCGTGCCGGCCCGGCCGGACCCTCGACGGCCGGCCCGGCGGCGCGGCGGCCCGTGATCCGGATGTGGCGGTCCCGCTCATTCGGCCAGAATGACCGGATGGCCGAGATACGTGAGAAGTCCCTTGCCGACCCCGCCCCCGAACTGCGGGGCCACGGCCTGCGGCTCCGTCTGTGGGACCCGGCGTCCGAGACCGATCTGGAGAGCTGGCTGCGGGGGCGGTCCGACCCGGAGTTCCGGCGCTGGAACACACCGCTGATCCTGGAACGGGACCTGGCCGACGCGCGCGAATCGCTCACCGCCCACGTGCAGAGCGCCGTCGACGGCACGGGCGTGCCGTTCTGCGTCACGGACGAGGCGACCGGCGAGAGGCTCGGCCACGTCAGTGTCGCCGTCATCAGCCGCCCCATGCGCTCCGGGCGCGTCGGCTACTGGGTGCTGCCGGAGGCGCGCGGGCGCGGTGTCGCCACGCTCTCCCTGCTCCTCGCCGGCCGCTGGGCCTTCACGGAGTTCGGCCTGCACCGCCTCGAACTGGGCCACGCCGTCGGCCACGAGGCGTCCTGTCGCGTCGCCGAGCGCTGCGGCTACCTGTACGAGGGGACCGCGCGCGGCGCGATGTGGGAGGCGGGACGCCACGACGCCTTCCGGGACTGCCACTTGCACGCCCGGCTGGCCACGGACCCCGAGCCCGAGCCGCCTGCGCCGCGCTGACCCGGGCGGCACCGGCGTAATTCGGAGGCGGACCCGACGGCGGGGCGGAATCATGAAGCATGGCTCCTGACGACTGGTACCTCACCCGTGACCTCGACGAATTCCTCGCGCGTGCCGGGGAGTTCCTGCGTTCCCGGCCCGACCGGCACACCGTGCACCTGACCGTGACGGAGAACCTGCGCGCCCGCGGCGGACGGACGTACGGGGACGGCGCCCCCGAGTTCGGCGTGCTGGAAGGCGAGGCGGTGCGGACGGGCACGCGCGGCGTGCGGGCTTCCTTCTTCCGTACGCCCCCGCACCCGCTCGTGCTCACCCCGCTGACCGAGGCGGAGGCCGACGCCCTCGCGGCACGCCTGGCCGGACGGGAGCGGGAGAGCACCGCGGGCGCCGGGGGTCCCGGGGGCATCGAGGGGCACACGGGCGCCGGGGGTCTCTCCGGTGTCAACGCCGACCAGGACACGGCCGCCGCCTTCGCCGCCGCCTGGCACCGCCGCACCGGCGCCCGGACCTGCCTCCAGCGGCGGATGCGGCTGTACCGGCTCGGCGGGCTGACCGTGCCGCGGCCGGCACCGCCGGGACGGGCGCGGGTGGCCGGCCCGGCGGACCGCGACCTGCTGGCCCGCTGGTACACCGACTTCTGCGCCGCCGTCGGCGAGACGGCCGTGCGCGACCCGCGGGACTGGGCCGAGGAACACGCCGGATCCGGCGCCGTGACGTTCTGGGAGACCCCGGACGGCACCCCGGTCTCCATGGCAGGCAGGTCCCCGGTGATCGCCGGACAGGTGCGGGTGACCGCGGTCCACACGCCGGAGCACCTGCGCGGCCGGGGGTACGCGGGCGCCGTCACGGCGGAGGTGAGCCGCGTCGCCGTGGAGTCCGGCGCGGCCGAGGTGCTGCTCTTCACCGACCTGGCCAACCCCACCAGCAACGGCCTGTACCAGCGGATCGGCTACCGGCCGGTGTCCGACTTCGCGGTGTACGGATTCGAGCCGGCCGCCCCCACCCCGTGACGGCGGACGGGCGGCGCCGCCGTCACGGCCACAGCAGCTCCCTGACCCAGCCCTCCGGGCCCGTCCGCTCCCGTTCGGCACGGCGGTAGCGGAGGCGTACGTGGCGGCGGCGGGCGTCGCCCTGGAAGAACTCGACCTCGTCGGGGCGCAGGCGGTACAGGGTCCAGGACGGGACGTCCGCGTCCGGCTCCCGGCCGGCGCGGGCCCAGGCCGCCTGCGACGCCCGGCTCAGTTCACCGAGGGAGTCCAGGACCCGGCTCTGCGCGCCGGTGAGGGCGGCGGCCAGGGCGCCGGCCGAGCGGGCGTGCAGGTCCGAGCGGGCCTGCTCGTGGGGCGCGGTCGTGACCGGGCCCCGCACGCGCACCTGGCGTCCCAGGACGGGCCAGTAGAAGACGAGGGCCGCGTACGGGCGGCGGGACAGGTGGCGGCCCTTGCGGCTGTCCGCGTGGGTGGCGAAGGCCCAGCCCTCCGCGTCGGCGCCGTGCAGCATCACGACGCGGACGTCCGGGTCGCCGGCCTCGTCGGCCGTCGCCAGGGACATGGTGTGCGGCTCGCGCTCACCGGCCGCGACCGCCTGCGCGAACCACCGGGTGAACAGGGGGAGCGGGGCGGCGGGCGCCTCCCCCGGGTCGAACGCGGGCAGCTCGGTGACCTCCGGGTCCCACACACGCAGCGACCTCAGCAGGGCATCGAGTTCCGTGTTCATGCCCCGAGTATCACCCGGTGCCGTTCCCCCTGCGGCGCCGCGCCGTCCGTGAGCCGGGCGGGACGGGACCGCGCCTCCGCCCCTGCGCCCTCGCGCTCACGGGTCACGCTCGCGCACACCGGGACGTCCCCGCGCATCCTCTCCCGAGATGCCCCACAACGCCACAGGCGGCGGTCCACCCGGGTGAACCGCCGCCTGCCTGACAGGACTTGTGGCATCAAGGTGCCGCACGGGCGCCCGGTGCCGGGGGACCGGCTATCTCGTCGGCTTCTTCCCGGTGACGCCCAGGTACACCAACAGGGCGAGGTTCGGCTTGAGTTCGGCCTGCTTCACGCCCCAGGAGGTGAAACCCTTCTGGTGGGAGGCGACCGCGGCGAGCATGGCGACCAGTGAACCGGCGATCGCCGCCGGGTTCACGTCCTTGTCGACCTTGCCCTTGGACTGGAGTTCGGCAACCGAATCCGTGAGGGAGCCGTTCACCGCGTTCAGGATCTTCATACGGAGCTTGTAGAAGCGCTTGTCGCCCTCGGCGGCCCCGAGGTCGACCACGCGCAGGATCGCGTCGTTGCGGCGCCAGAAGTCCAGGAAGCCGTCGACGAGTTCCTGGGCGGTCTGCCAGCCGGCCTTGCCGACCCACGACCTGCCTTCGAGGAGCCCGGTCAAATCGGCGCTCTCGGCGGCCATTTGCTCGGCGATCTCCAGGACGGCGCCTTCGACGTCCGGGAAGTACTGGTAGAAGGTCGCGGGTGAAGTCCCCGCCTTCCGGGCGACATCGATGACTTTGACATCCCGGTAGGGCGAGGAGCTGAGCATCTCGCTGAGGCAGTCGAGCAGCTTCTGCCGGGTCGCCTGCCCTCGCCGGCCGGCCACGCGGCCGTCGACGGTACGCACTTGTCCTGTCATGTCGTCAGCTTACCGAGGGGTGATGGGAGCGCGATTCGGCCGACTGCAAATGGGGTGCGCGGGCGCCGAGAGGCAGGTGTGCCTGGTCTGCGGGCTGCGGGAGTCCCGGCTACTTTGACGGCATGGCCGAAAACAGGGCATCCGCGTACACGGAGGGCGTCCCCTGCTGGGTGGACGCGCAGCTCTCCGACACCGCCGCCGGCCGGCGGTTCTACGGTGAGCTTTTCGGGTGGACCTTCGAGGAGAAGGAGGCGTACGGCGGCTCGGTCCTGGCCCTGCTGGAGGGGCGGCCCGTCGCCGCGCTCGCCGCGAAGTCGGACGGCAGGATGCCCACCGTCTGGGCGGTGTACTTCGCGGCCCCGGACATGGGGGCGCTGGCCGCGCGGATCCGGGCGGGCGGGGGGCAGATCGTCGGCGACGCCCGGCAGGTGGGCCACTACGGCACGGCCGCCCTGGCCGCCGACCCCGAGGGCGCCGTCTTCGGCCTGTGGCAGCCGGGCCGGCACGCGGGCTTCGGCGTGCGCCACCAGCCGGGCAGCTTCGACTGGGCCCAGCTCTACACCCGTGACACCGAGACGGCCAACGCCTTCTACGGCGGGCTCTTCCACGAGGCCCTGTTCGGCCGGGACACCCGCCCCGACTTCGGCCGGGCCCCCGTCACGGACGTCTTCCCCGCCGAGATGCCGCCGCACTTCCTCGTCCACTTCCGGGTCGCGCGGGCCGAGGCCGCGCTCGGCACCGCCGTCCGGCTCGGCGGCCGCGTCCAGGTGCCCCCCTTCGAGACGTCCTACGGCACGGTCGCGGTCGTCGCCGACGACCAGGGCGCGTCCTTCGCCGTCCTGGAGCGGTGAGGGAGTCGCGCTCCGCGGCGCAAGCGCCGCGGGGGCTGGAGTGAGGGTGCCTTATGGGCCGGTGTGCGGGCGCCGCGGGGGCTGGAGTGAGGGTGCCTTATGGGCCGGTGTGCGGGCGCCGCGGGGGCTGGAGTGAGGGTGCCGTACGGGCCGGGACGCAAGCGCCGCAGGGGCTGGAGCGAGGGTGCCGTACCGGCCGGGGCGCAAGCGCCGTACGAGCCCGGGCCGCCGTACCGGCCGGGGCGGAAGCCCGTGGGAGTCGGGGCGGAATCCCGTACGAACCGGGACGCAAACCCTCGACAGCGGCGCGGAAGCCGTCGGTGGCGGCTCGGCCGGCCGCCCAGACGCGGCGGAGCCGTCGCACCCCGCGCGGGGAATGCCGTCGTAGCGAGCCGGTGAAATCGCCGCGAGGCGGTCAAATCCGGCCGCTGGTGGCGTCAGTGCGGCGGGAATCCGTCGTTTTGCGTCGCAAAAGCACCAGGACATCCCGGTTCGTCGCCGGGTTCGCCACCGGTGCCGCGGCCAGGAAGAATCGGAGTGCGTGCCGCCACGGCGGTGCGGTGGTGAGACGCTGCACGGGGGCCGCGTACACACGGAGGTGGCGCGGCTCGTACGGGGAGGTGGCAGGCAAGTGGTGGATCAGCTGACGCAGCACGATCCGCGGCGGATCGGTCCGTTCGAGGTGCTGGGACGGCTGGGCGCCGGCGGCATGGGGCTGGTCTATCTCGCGCGCTCGGCGTCCGGCCGGCGGGTGGCGATCAAGACGGTCCGCACCGAGCTGGCCGAGGACCAGCTCTTCCGGGTCCGCTTCACGCGCGAGGTCGAGGCCGCGCGGGCGGTCTCCGGCTTCTACACGGCCGCCGTGGTCGACGCCGATCCGCGCGCGGCGGTGCCGTGGCTGGCCACCGCCTACGTCCCCGCGCCCTCCCTCGAGGAGATAGTGACCGAGTGCGGGCCGCTGCCGGTGCAGGCGGTGCGCTGGCTGGCGGCGGGCGTCGCCGAGGCGCTCCAGTCCATCCACGGCGCCGGGCTGGTCCACCGTGACCTCAAGCCGTCCAACGTGCTCGTCGTCGAGGACGGACCACGGGTGATCGACTTCGGCATCGCCTCCGGCGTCTCGAACACCCGTTTGACGATGACGAACGTCGCCGTCGGCACCCCGGCCTACATGTCACCCGAGCAGGCCAAGGACTCGCGCAGCGTCACGGGGGCGAGCGACGTGTTCTCGCTCGGCTCGATGCTGGTCTTCGCCGCCACCGGGCACCCGCCCTTCCACGGCGCCAACCCGGTCGAGACGGTCTTCATGCTGCTGCGCGAGGGCCCCGACCTCGAAGGCCTCCCCGACGAGCTGCGTCCGCTGATCGAGTCCTGCATGCAGATGGAGGTCGCGGGCCGCCCCACCCCCGCCGACCTCCAGGCCCAGCTCGCCCCGCACCTCTTCGGCTCGGGCACCGACGACAGCGGCACCGCGTCGGCCTGGCTGCCCGAGCAGGCGGTGGGCCTCATCGAGTCCCGGCGCGGCGGACGCCTCGTCCCGCCGCCCACCTCGGCCGGCCCGGCCAACGGCGCCCGGCCCGCCGTACCGCCGCCGCCCCCGCCCTCCTACGACCCCGTCGTGCCGGCCCCGCCCGCGCCGCCGCTGCCCGCGATGCCCGCGCCGGTCGGCGCCCCCGACACCGGTCCGGTGCGGCTGGCCGGCGCCCAGGTGCCCATCGGTCCCGGGCCGCGCGTCGCCGACGCCCGCGCCGCCGCCGTGAAGGCGCCCCCGCCGGAGGCGGGCCTGGCCGCCACCTGGTCCAGATCCCGGCCCGGCGCCGCGCCCGTCGTCCCGGCGGTGACCGGCGTGCCGCCGGAGACCGCGCCCGGCTGGCGCCCCTGGCGCTTCCGCATGTCCAACGACGTGTGGGGCACCCCGTCCGTCGCCGGTGACCTGGTCTACGTCACCTCCTTCGAGGTGCACGCCCTGGACGTGGCCACCGGCCGGCGCCGCTTCAAGACCCGGGACGTCGCCTGGTCCATGGCGGTCGCCGACGGCCGCGTGCACGCCTCCGACGGGCCCACCCTGTTCGCCCTGGACGCCCGGGACGGCGCCGACCTGTGGCGGTTGCAGACCGACGCCTGGGTGTACTCCCTCAAGGCCGAGCGGGGCACCGTCGTCACCGGCACCCGCGGCGGCGGCGTCCAGGCCTGGGAGGCCGCCGGCGGCCAGAAGCTGTGGGAGATCACCGGCTGCCAGACCGACTTCGAGTCCCCCGAGGCCGGTCCCGCCCTGCACGACGGCACCGTCTACGTCTGGCAGGACGCGCGCCTGCGCGCCCTGGAGGCCCGCACCGGCGACGAACGCTGGTCCTACCCCATCGGGGACGCGGCCTCCTGCGGCGGCGTGCCGGTCCGCCTCACGGCCGCCCCCGACGGCTACGTGTACGTCTCGGCCGGTACCCGTGTCGTCGCCCTCGACGTGGCGAGCGGCCATGTCCGCTGGCACTTCGAGGCGCCGGCCGTCTTCCTCTCCCCGCCGGCCTTCGCCCCCGGCCCGGCGGTCACCGGCGGCGGTGTCTACCTGGCCGACTACCTCGGCACCGTGTACGCCCTGGACGCCACCGACGGCCGCGACCGCTGGCGCATCGCCACCGAGGCGCGGTCCTGCGTCGACCCGGTCCTGGTCGCCGCCGGACACGTGCACGTCGGCAGCGGCAAGGGCCTGTACACCCTGGACGCGGTGACCGGGACGCCCAAGTGGCGCTTCCAGTCCGGCGGGGACATCGTGGGTTCCCCGGCGGTCGCCGAGGGCCGCATCCACTTCGGCTCCACCGACCACCTCCTGTACACGCTGAAGGCCGACGACGGCCGCCTGCGCTGGAAACTGGCGACCGGCGGCGAGATCACCGGCTCCCCGGTCGTCCGGGACGGCGTCGTGTACGCGTGCAGCAAGGACCGCTGCGTGTACGCCCTGGACGCGGAGAAGGGAACGGGCACGACCCGCACCACGGGGTAGGGTGCCGCCCATGCGGATACGGGGGCGCAGACTCAGGTTCACGGCGGTACTGGCGGTCGTGGTGCTGGCCCTGACGGGCTTCTCCCGCGGTCACGGGCACGGCGGTCACGGGAGCGGCGGCTCGGGCGGGTGCAGCAGCTCCCGCCAGGACCACGACACCTCGTCGTCCTCGTCGTCCTCCTCGTCCGGGGGCGGTGCGTACGGCTCCGGAACCGACGGCACGTACGCCCCGCACGACGACGACACGTACGGCTCCGGTGGCAGCGGCACGGGCACGACCGGCGGCAGCTCCCACCACCGCCGTCGCCCGGACCGCGGTCCGACCGCCACCCCCTCCGGCGGCACCGGTTCGCAGCTCCAGGCCGCGCGGGCGAGGCTGCTGAGCTGCGCCACGGAGAAGAAGCCCTACGCGACGGTCGAACTGACCAACCCCAACGACAGGCGCGGCACGTTCACCGCCACCGTCACCTTCCAGGACGCCCACGGCGGCACGATCCGCTCCGCGCTCCAGGAGACCGACGTGCCCGCGAACGGCAGGCGCACGGTACGCGTGGACGCCGGCGCACCCGGCGACGTGGCGCGGCCGGCCCACTGCACCGTGGACCCGGCGGCCCCGGCGACCGGCTGACGGCCCGCACCGGGCGCGCGGCCAGACCGGCCCCGGACACACGTCGGCCGCGACGGCTCCCCCTCCGCGCCGCCGCGGCCGATCCCCCGTGCCCCCCGTGTTCCCCCGTGTCCCCCCGTGATCCCCCTCTGTGGTCCCCCGGCTGATCCCCCGTGACCCCCGTGATCCCCCTGCGGTCCCCCCGTCTGATCCCCCGTCCGGCCCCCCCCGGGCCCGGCTTACTTCGTCGGCTTGAAGGGCTCCGACGTGGCGTGCATGTCCTTGACCGTGACGGGCTCGTCCGTGGCGTGCATGTCCTGCGTCGTCACGTCGCCGTCCCCGGACTGAGCGACGGCTGCCGCGGCCTCGCCGTCCTTCGTGCCGGTGGCGTGCATGTCCTGGGGCTTGATGACCGTCTCGTCGCTCATGCTCTTCGCTCCACTCGGTGTGTTCCTCATCGGGCGCTGGAAGCCCGCCCGGTCACTCCCCCGAGTGTGCCCGGGCGGGCCTTCCTGGGCCGCTCACACTAGTTCGCCAGTGCGGGGCCCTTCGCAGTGACCCGTCTGCCCCCCGACGCGACGGATCGACTGGGTCGAGCATGGCGCGAGGCGATAAACGTTCGATGAACGCGCCGGTGCTGTCCCCGCGGACCTCGCACGGCCTGCGCCGGACGCGGAAGTCCGCTCCTCACACGGCCTGGGCCGGGCGCAGCAGTTCGCTCACGGCGGCGGCCTCGGGCGCCCCCAGTTCCTCGTAGATGCGCAGGGCGTCGCGCCAGCACACCCGCGCGCGGTCCGTCTGCCCGATGCCCGTCAGGGCGTGGCCCAGAACGGTGAGCACGTTGCCGCGCCGCCACTCGCCGCCGATGCCGCGCAGCACCGTGAGGGCCAGCTCCGCGTTGGCGGCGGCCTGCGCGGGGCGCTGCGCGGCGATGTCCACCTCGGCCAGGCGGAACAGCGTCATGCCCTCCCAGAGCCGCTGCCGGCTGTCCCGGAAGACACCCAGCGCCTCGGTGAGGCTGTCCGCGGCGGCGTCGAGCCGGCCGCTCTGGGTGAGCGCCATGCCCAGGGCGTAGCGGGCGTTGGCGCCCCGCATCGAGTTCCCCATGGCGTCGTAGATGCCGATGCCCTGCTGCGCCAGGGCCACCGCGCTCCTGGTCCGGCCCGTCGCCAGGTGGATGCGGGAGAGGTTGCACAGCGCGCTGGCCTCGCCGGGCCGGTCCTGAAGGATGCGGAAGTGCCGGATGGCTTCGGACAGATGCTGCTCGCCGTCCTCGTTGCGGCTCTGGTACAGCGCGATGATGCCGCGCGCGTTGCGCGCCCAGCACACCGGCAGGAGGTCGTCGGCGTCCATGGCGCGGCGGATCACCTGTTCCGCCTCCTGGTCGGCCATCTCGAAGCGGCCGGCGTCGACGTGCGCGTGAGCGAGCGTCATCAGTGCCCGGGCCTCCACCTGCGCCACACCGGCCCGCCGGGCCGCGTCGAGCAGCGCCTTCGCGGTCGCCTCGTACTCCCGGGAGTTGGCTCCCGACTCGGAGATGTCGAGCGCGGCCCACAGCAGGTCGGTGGCGCGCCGGAGCGAGGCCGAACGCTCCGCGCTGCGGCGGGCGAGGGCGAGGAGGCAGTCCGCCTCGGTGTAGAGCCAGTCCCGGGCGGCCTTGCGGTCGGGGAAGACGAGCCCGGGGTACCTGGTGGCGGCGAGGTGGTCCACCAGCCGGTCCCCGGGCCGCTCGATCGCGTACACGCCCGCCGCCGTGGCCAGGTAGAAGTCCAGCAGGCGCGACATCGCCGCGTCCCGTTCGCCCGGGGCGCGCTCGTCGCGTTCGGCGCAGGCCCGGGCGTAGAGGCGGACGAGGTCGTGGAAGCGGTAGCGGCCGGGGGCGGCGGACTCCAGGAGGGAGGTGTCGACGAGGGATTCCAGCAGGTCCTCGGTGTCCTCGGCGGGCAGGTCGAGCACGGCCGCCGCAGCAGCCAGGGAGATGTCCGGACCGTCGGCGAGGCCCAGCAGACGGAAGGCGCGGGCCTGGGCCGGCTCCAGTTGGCCGTAACCGAGTTCGAAGGTGGCCTTCACCGCCAGGTCGCCCGCCTGGAGTTCGTCCAGGCGGCGCCGCTCGTCGGCCAGCTTGGCGGCCAGGACGGAGACCGTCCAGGTGCGGCGGGCCGCCAGCCGTGAGGCGGCGATGCGGATGGCGAGGGGGAGGAAGCCGCAGGCGGCGACCACGTCGAGCGCCGCCTCCCGCTCCGAGGCGACCCGCTCCTCGCCGACGATCCGGATGAAGAGCTGGAGCGCCTCCTCCGGGCTCATCACGTCCAGGTCGACCAGGTGCGCGCCCGCCAGGTCGACCATCCGCACCCGGGAGGTGACCAGCGCGGCGCAGCCCTCCGTGCCCGGCAGCAGGGGTCTGACCTGGGCGGCGTCGCGCGCGTTGTCCAGCAGCACCAGGATCCGGCGGCCGTCCAGGACCGAGCGGTACAGGGCGGCCCGCTCCTCCAGGGAGTCGGGGATCGCGGACTCCGCCGTGCCGAGGGCGCGCAGGAAGGAACCGAGGACCGTCTCCGGTTCCGCGGCGCGCTGCCCGGCGCCCTGGAGATCGACGTAGAGCTGGCCGTCGGGGAAGGCGGCCCGGGCGTGGTGCGCGACGTGCACGGCGAGGGTCGTCTTGCCGACCCCGCCGATCCCGGCCAGCGCCGATACGGCCATCACCCGGCCCTCGGCCGAGGCCAGCATGTCGCTCAGCTCGCTGACGAAGGCCGCGCGACCGGTGAAGTCCGGGACGGTGGCGGGCAGTTGGGCGGGGCGCACGGGGGCCGCGGCGGGTTCCGGGGCGGGGGCGGAGGGCTCGGCGAGGGCGGGGTCCGCCTGGAGGATGCGCCGCTGGAGCGCGCGCAGCTCCGGGCGCGGGTCCACGCCCAGTTCGTCGGCGAGCAGACGGCGGGTGTCCGCGTAGACGGCCAGCGCCTCCGCCTGCCGGCCGCTGCGGTACAGGGCGAGCATCAGCAGTTCGCGCAGGCGTTCGCGCAGCGGGTGGGCGGCGGTCAGCGCGGTGAGTTCCGAGACCGCCTCGCCGTGGCAGCCCTGTTCCAGGTCCATGTCGAGCCGCGACTCCAGGAGCTGCAGCCGCCACTCCTGAAGGCGTACCCGCTGCGCCTCGGCGTACGGGCCGGGCACCCCCGCCAGGGGCTCGCCGTCCCACAGGCGCAGCGCGCGGCCGAGCAGCGTCCGCGCCCGGTGCAGGTCCCCGGCGGCGCGGGCCTTGTCGGCCTGCGCGGAGAGGTCCTGTGCCGTCCCCGCGTCCAGCGCGCCCTCGCCCAGGCCGCGCACGGCGTATCCGCCGGACTCGCTGACCAGGACCCCGGGGTCGAGGACCTTGCGCAGCCGGGAGGCGTACGTCCGGACCGCCGCCAGCGCCTGCGAGGGCGGCTCCTCGCCCCACAGGGCGTCGATCAGCTCGGACGCCGTCGCCGTGCGCCCCTCGCGCAGCAGCAGCGCGGCGAGCAGGGCGCGCTGCTGGGGCGAGCCGGTGGGCAGCAGTTCCTCGCCGCGCCAGGCGCGCACCGGTCCGAGTACGCAGAAGCGCAGCGCGGCCGACCGCTCGGCACGCCGCTGCTCCGGTACTCGCGGTACACCGTCCATCGCTGCTCCCTGACCGCTGCCGAACTGTCCATCGCCGAGAGGCCAGTTTGCCTTGTTCATGGCAGATGCGTCAGCTCCGGGAGACAGCGATCACAGGCCGTGGTGCCCTGCCTCACAAGGCTTGCACAAGCTCTCCTCTTGCGGAGGGCGCTCAGTCGGTGAGATCCACCCGCACCGTCAGCAGGTCCGTCCCGAAGGCCCGTACCGCCGCGCTGTTGAACCGGGGCAGGCGGCGCAGCCGGGCCACGGCGTCGTCGCCGGGCAGGAGGTGGGCGGTGCCGTGGTGCCAGCGGCCCCGGATGCGGACGCGGACGGCTGGGTCCGCCTGGATGTTGCGGACGTACTGGGATCTGAGGCCGAACTCGGAGACGAACCAGAAGGATCCGTCCGTGAGGCGTCCGCCCACGGGGGTGCGGCGGGGCAGCCGGGAGACGCGGCCGGTGGTCTCCAGCAGGGTCTGCGAGGGCAGACGCCGGTTGACCGGATTGGCGACGTACCGCTGGAAGCGGGTCACCATCCGGTGCTTCAGCTCACTGTGGCGGGTCATGGGCCGTCAGCCTAGGGGTGCGCCACGGGATTCGTGCGTTCACCGGGGGAGCGGGCAGGCCACCTGCGCCCTTGCCGCGTGCGCCTCTCGCGCCCGCCCGTGCTGCTCGCGCCCGTCCGTGCCTCTCGCGCCCGCCCGTGCTGCTCGCGCCCGTCCGTGCCTCTCGCGCCCGCCCGTGCTGCTCGCGCCCGCGCGTCCTGGGTGCTCGTGCCCGTCGGTGCTGCTCGTGTCCGCCCCGGCCGGGCGGGGCGCCGGTGCCGCGCGTCCCGGGCACGGCCGCCCGCGCTGATCAGCGCGATCGTATGCTCGGGGGATGACGACTTCCGCGACCTCCGGAACCGGCCCCACCGAGAACTCCCTGCGTCGCGCCCTCAAACGTGCGCGGGACGGCGTCGCCCTGGACGTCGCCGAGGCGGCGGTGCTGCTCCAGGCCCGCGGCGAGCACCTGCGGGACCTCGTCGCCTCCGCCGCCCGGGTGCGCGACGCAGGCCTGGAGGCCGCCGGGCGTCCCGGTGTCATCACCTACTCCAAGAGCGTCTTCGTCCCGCTGACCCGGCTGTGCCGGGACAAGTGCCACTACTGCACGTTCGTCACCGTCCCCGGCAAGCTGCGCCGCGCCGGACACGGGATGTTCATGTCCCCCGACGAGGTCCTGGACATCGCCCGCCGCGGTGCCGCACTCGGCTGCAAGGAAGCCCTCATCACCCTCGGCGACAAGCCCGAGGACCGCTGGCCCGAGGCCCGCGAATGGCTCGACGCGCACGGCTACGACGACACCATCGCCTACGTCCGTGCCGTCTCCATCCGCATCCTGGAGGAGACCGGCCTCCTGCCGCACCTCAACCCGGGCGTCCTGAGCTGGACGGACTTCCAGCGGCTCAAGCCCGTCGCGCCGTCCATGGGCATGATGCTGGAGACCACCGCGACCCGTCTGTGGTCCGAGCCCGGCAGCCCGCACCACGGCTCCCCGGACAAGGAGCCCGCCGTGCGGCTGCGGGTCCTGGAGGACGCCGGACGCTCCTCCGTCCCCTTCACCTCCGGGATCCTGATCGGCATCGGCGAGACGTTCGAGGAGCGCGCCGAGTCCCTGTTCGCGCTGCGCAAGGTCGCCCGCGCCCACCACGGGATCCAGGAGCTGATCATCCAGAACTTCCGCGCCAAGCCGGACACGGCGATGCGCGGCATGCCGGACGCCGAACTGGACGACCTGGTCGCCACGGTCGCCGTCGCCCGGCACATCATGGGTCCCACGGCCTGCCTCCAGGCCCCGCCCAACCTCGTCGACGGCGAGTACGAACGGCTCATCGCGGCCGGCGTCGACGACTGGGGCGGCGTCTCCCCGCTCACCATCGACCACGTCAACCCCGAGCGTCCCTGGCCGCAGATCGACCAGTTGCGCGAGCGTTCCGCCGCCGCCGGGTTCGAGCTGCGCGAACGGCTCTGCGTCTACCCGGAGTTCGTCACCCGGGGCGAACCCTGGCTCGACCCCCGCCTGCTGCCGCACGTGAGCGCCCTCGCCGACCCGGCGACCGGCCTGGCCCGCGAGGACGCGACCGTCGAGGGGCGGCCCTGGCAGGAACCGGACGAGGCGTTCACCGCCTCCGGCCGCACCGACCTGCACACCGCGATCGACGCCGAGGGCCGCACCGGGGACCGCCGCGGCGACTTCGACGAGGTCTACGGCGACTGGGACGCCCTGCGCGAGGCGGCGGCGCCCGGCATGGCACCCGAGCGCATCGACACCGACGTCCGCCAGGCCCTGCGCACCGCCGCCGACGACCCGACGCGGCTGACCGACGCCGAGGCGCTGGCGCTGCTGCACGCGGACGGCCCGGCGCTGGACGCCCTCGCCCGGATCGCGGACGACGTCCGCAGGGCGGCGGTCGGCGACGACGTGACGTACATCGTCACCCGCAACATCAACTTCACCAACGTCTGCTACACCGGCTGCCGCTTCTGCGCCTTCGCCCAGCGCCGCACGGACGCCGACGCCTACACCCTCTCCCTCGACCAGGTCGCCGACCGCGCCCAGCAGGCCTGGGAGGTGGGCGCGGTGGAGGTCTGCATGCAGGGCGGCATCCACCCGGACCTGCCCGGCACCGCCTACTTCGACATCGCCAGGGCGGTCAAGGAGCGCGTCCCCGGCATGCACGTGCACGCGTTCTCGCCGATGGAGGTGGTCAACGGCGCGGCCCGCACCAACCTGTCGATCCGCGAATGGCTGACCGCGGCCAAGGAGGCGGGCCTGGACACCATCCCCGGGACGGCCGCGGAGATCCTGGACGACGAGGTCCGCTGGGTCCTGACCAAGGGCAAGCTGCCCACCGCGACCTGGATCGAGGTCGTCAGGACCGCGCACGAGCTGGGCATCCGCTCCTCGTCGACGATGATGTACGGCCACGTCGACCAGCCCCGCCACTGGCTCGGCCACTTCCGCACCCTGGCCCGCATCCAGCAGGAGACCGGCGGTTTCACGGAGTTCGTCACCCTCCCCTTCATCCACACCAACGCCCCGGTCTACCTGGCCGGCATCGCCCGCCCCGGCCCCACGGCCCGCGACAACCGGGCGGTCACCGCGATGGCCCGCCTGCTGCTGCACCCCTGGATCCCCAACATCCAGACGAGCTGGGTCAAACTGGGCACGGACGGTGCCGCCGAGATGCTCCGCTCCGGCGCCAACGACCTGGGCGGCACCCTCATGGAGGAGACCATCTCCCGCATGGCGGGCTCCTCCTACGGCTCCTACAAGTCGGTCAAGGACCTCATCGCGGTCGCGGAAGCGGCGGGCCGCCCCGCCCGCCCGCGCACCACGGTCTACGGCGAGGTCCCGGAGGAGCGCCAGCGAGCGGCGGCGGCCTCGGACGGCCACCTGCCGCGGCTGCTGCCGGTGCTGGACTGACGGCAGGGGCGGCGTCCTGCTGCCCCTGCCCGGCCCGCTCGTTCACGGTGTGTCCGTCGTCCGGGCCGGATAGGCGCCGCAGGCGGTGTGGGTCCGGGAGACGGCGGTGAGGTAGCGGGCACGTTCCGCCGGGGTGAGGCTGCGGCCCACCCGTCCGCACAGCGCCGCGATCCAGGCGTCGGCCGAAGTGTCCCAGGTCAGCACCTCGCCGCCCTCGGTGGCCGACCACAGCTGCTTCCCGTCGGGTGAGAAGGCGAGGCGGCTCTGCGTGCCCGTGCCGCCGGTGCCGGACCAGGAGAAGTCCGGGGCCGGCAGGGCCGTGTCCGCCAGCCGGTCACCGGTCCTGGCGTCCCACAGCCACACCGTGCCGTCCCCCGAAAGCGTGGCCGCCCAGCGGCCGGCCGGGTCCGCCGCGAGACCGCTTCCACCGGACCCGTCCGACCGCCACCGCAACGCCCCTGTCCCGACGTCCCACCTGGTCAGGGTGTGACCGTCGACGTTCGCGTACAGGGAACGGTCCTTTTCGGAGAGAGCCAGTGCGTCCACGGCCCCGCCCCCGACGTCCAGGCGGCGCAGCAGGCGGCCCGAAGGCACGTCGTACACGCGGACGGGGCCTTTGTCCGGGGCGATGGCCGCGAGGGCGCCGTGCTCGCTCAGAGCCATCGTGTACTCGGTGAGACCGGTCTTCTTCCGGTCCTCGTCCGACAGGCGGGGGACGGTACGCGGGAGCGCCGTGGACAGTTTTCCGGTTCGGGGGTCGAAAATCAGTACGGCTCCGTCCGTGGTCAGGATCACGGCTCGGCCGCCCTGCCCGCAGGCGACCCGGGTCCACCCCAAGGTGTCACTGTTCGCGGGCAGGGGGACGGCCGCCGCTTTGCGCAGCGCGCCGGGTCCCTTCTTCCACACGGTCAGCGCGGTGTCCGACACGGCGTACAGGGTGCCGCCGTCCGGGCTGAGGGCGACGTCGTCGTACGGGATCTCCTGCTCGTTGCTCGGAAGGTCCTTGCCCGCCGACCAGAGGTGCAGCGTGGAGGGGGATCTGTCGATGGTCTCCTGGCTCCATGCCACCTGTCCGGGCCCGCTCACGGAGAGCGGCGGCGGGTACTCGACCGTCGCTCCGTCGGGGATCCTGGCACCGTGCCTGTGCAAAGTGGGTCCCGCCTTACCCAGGTCCCACAGGGCCACAGTGGTGCCACTGGCCGAGGCCAGACGGTCGCCGGCGCCCGGTGAGAACGCCAGCAGCGAAGGCGCCCTGACCCCGGGAAGCGAGTCCACGACCGCGTGCGAGGGAGTGTCGTCCACCCTCCTGGCCACGGTGAGGCCTTTGCTAGTGCCGATCGCGACCTGGTGATTGTCGGACACGGCCAGGCTGATGGCCTCTTCGTCGGGCAGGACCGGCAGGACGATCCCGCAGTTCCCCGCTTCGGAGCCGGGGAACTTCCCGGCCGCCAGCTGCCCGACCGTCATCAGGGCCAGACCGCCGTACTTGAGGAAGCCGAAGCAGTTTCCGCTCGGTGATGCGGCGGTCACATAGCCGTTGGCGGGGTACAGGGTGCCGTCGTCCGACTGGAGACGGCGCAAGGCGCCGTCGTAGAGACGCCACCCCCCGAAGGTGACCAGGGTCACCTTCTTCCCCTTGTCCTGAAAGGCGAGGTCCGCCGCCTTGCCGGAAAGGCCGGTGTCGACGCGCGCGTACGGTGCGTCGCTCCGTTCTCCGAACAGCCTGAGTGCTCCCTCGTCGTCGAAGACGGCCAGATTGTGGCTGGAGGACTGGAAGGCGAGCCCGGTGATACCGGGGGCGCCGGCGGGGAGCCGACGCGTGGAGTGCCCCTGCACGTCCCGTACGACCGTCTCGCCGGAACTGCTCCCCACGGCCAGCAGGCGGTCGTCGTCGCTGAACGCCAGGGAGGTGACCTCCCCGTGGACGGAGATCCTCCCCAGCCGCCGGCTCCCGTCGGAGGTCCAGACGGTCACGGAGCCCTTGGCCGTGCCGACGGCCGCGTAGTGCCGCGAGGTGGTGAGGGCCAGGGCCGTCACCGCCGCGTCGCCCCGGACGAAGCGCACCAGGTGAGGGCTGCGGGTGGTGAGCTGGTACAGCGCCGAAAGGGTCTCCGGTGTCTCCTCGACCTGGTAGGCCTGGAGCGCCAGCAGCGAGGCGAGGTCCAGGTCGTCTCCGCTCAGGTTCACCGCGGTGGCGGCCAGTTGGCGGGCGGTCGCGAGGCGTGCCTGGTCCCGCGCGGTGTTCCGCTGCACGAAGGCGTACACGGCGGTTGCCGACGCCAGGACCGCCAGCGTGGTCGTGACCGCCAGCATGGCCTGTCGGAAGCGCTGTAATTTGCGGCGCTGGGAGACGTCCTCACCGATCAGCTCGTCCTTGGGACGGCTGTGCAGTGGTGCGGCCAGGTCGGCCACGCATTCGCGGAAGCGCGGGTCCCGCGGGGCGTCCTCATGGTCCTCGCTCAGCCACCGGAGGTCCACCCAGCGCGGTTCCTCGGTGAAGTAGCCCCGCAGGGCGTCCGGCAGGCACGTGCTGCGCTCCCAGTCGAAGTCCTGTGCCGAGTGGTCCCAGTGGAGTTCGCCCCCGGTGACGACGAGCAGCAGGTTCGCCGCCCGGGGACCCTGCCGCCACCAGGAGATCTCCTTGGCCACCCACGGGGAACGCGCGGACTGGGGCGACGCCAGGAGGAGGAAGAACTCGGAGTCGCCGAGCGCCTGTTCCACCGTGCTCCACAGCCCTGGGTTCGCGGAGAGGGCGGCGTTGTCGAGGAAGACCCGGAGGGCTCGTACCTTGTTCCAGGGCTTGGCGAAGCTGTGCAGGGCGTCTCTCAGCCAGCGGGCCCGGTGGCCATCCGCTTCGTGACTGTACGAGATGAATGCCGCGTAGCTCATCGGCGTGCTTCTCCGTCCTTCTGCCGCGGGTGCGGGACCGTCCCTGGCATCCTTGCCTGACGGCCCACCAACTTCCTTTCCCTCCAGCCGTATTGAGTCCGCCGGTCGTGGCCGCCTTGTGATGCTTTCCCAGCCGGACCCGAGAAGACCAGAGGGGGCAGAGTGAGTGGTACGGCGAACGGACTGCGGGACGACGATCTTCCTACGGTGTTCCGTTCCTCGGACGGGGCGTCGCTGGCCGGACAGCGCCGCTACATCCAGGGCACGAAATGGCGTCTGGTGCTGGCGGTGGCCGCCGCGCTCTGCGGTGTGCTCGACCAGCGGCCTGCCTTGATCGTCCTGGTGCTGATCTTCGTGGCGACCGTCTGTGTGGAGATCTGGCTGCTCACGGAACGTCCGGAGCAGGCGTGGTACGACGGCCGAGCCCTGGCCGAGTCCGCGAAGACCCTCGCCTGGCGCTACGCGGTGGCCGGCGCGCCGTTTCCCGCTCAGCTGCCGCAGGGGGAGGCGGCGCACCGTTTCAACGAAAGGCTGAAGGAGCTGCTGCGGGAGGCGCCCGCCACGAGTTTGGCCCCTGTGGGACTGGTCGCCGTGACGGACGCGATGAACGTGCTGCGAGCCCGCTCCTTCACCGACCGGAAGAACGCCTATCTGCGGGACCGGATCGAAGACCAGCAGCGCTGGTACGCGGCGAAGGCGAGCTGGAACGTGGCGCGGGCACGGCGCTGGCGCCTGATGCTGGTCGCCGCCGAGGGTCTCGGCCTGGCCGCTGCCGTCCTGCGCCTGACCGGAACCCTGACCTTCGACCTGGCCGGGGTCCTGGGGGCCGTCCTGGGGGCAGGAGCGGCTTGGTTCGCGGTGCGGCAGTACGAGACGCTCGGCCGCGCCTACACCTTCGCGGCCACCGAGCTGAGCATCATCCACGGCCGGCTGTCCCAGGTGGACGAGGACCGCTGGGCGCAGGAGGTGGCCGACGCGGAGGAAGCGATCAGCCGGGAACACACGATGTGGCGGGCTTCTCGCGGGTCCGGGTGACCGGCACCGGTCCTGCGGTCTTTGTGCCCGGGCCCTCCCGCGTCCCGCAGTACGATGAGCCGACGGTTCCCGGGGCCGAACAGCTGAGTAGCCGAGGAGATGCGTGCCCATGCCTGCCCGAATACCTTCGTGGGCCTGGGTCGGCGGCCTGACCGCCGCGGCGGTCGTCGCGGTCGGGACGCTGGCGGCCCAGGCGGACCAGGGCGCGCACCCCGTCGCCGACTCCGCGCGCCCCAGCGCGTCGGCCCCGGCGGGCAGGCACTCCCCGGCGGCGCCCCCCAAGCACACGGCCCCGCCCGCGCCGCCGTCCGACTCCGGCACGGGCCGCCGCGTCGTCTACTCCCTGGGGCACAAGCGCGTCTGGCTGATGGACGTGCGCGGCATGCCGACCAGGACCTTCGCCGTCTGGCCCGGCACGGTCAGCCCCGACCCGGGCGCCTACGCGATCTCTCAGCGGGTCGCCGACCCCACGAAGGGCTCGGACGGGGTGGAGATCGAGCACATCATGTACTTCGCGGGCAAGTCGGGCGTCTTCGTCGCCTTCAGCAACGCCGTCGACGGCTCCTCGCCGCCGCCGGTCGCCGAGGGCATCAAGACGGGCGGCGTCCGCACCGGCAAGCAGGACGGCGCGGCCCTGTGGGCGTTCGCGGAGAAGGGGACGCGCGTGGTCGTCGTCCCCTAGGGGAAGGACGGCAGAGGCGGGACCGGCCGGTTCGGGGGTGGGCGGGAATGGCGCAGGCGCGGCACTCGATGCAGGACCTGATCCGGCAGCGCAGGCGAGCGGGTTTCGTGGGCCGCGGCGGCGAACGCGCCGCCTTCCGGGAGAACCTCGGCCTCACCCCCGAGGACGAGCGGCACCGTTTCCTCTTCCACGTCCGCGGTGACGCGGGCGTCGGGAAGACCTTCCTGGTCAGGGAGATGGAGCAGATCGCCCGGGAATGCGGCGGGCTGACGGCGTACGTGGACGAGAGCGTCGGCAGCGTCCCCGAGGCGATGGCGGAGGTCGGCCGGCAGTTCGCCTCCCGCGGATGGAGGTGCAAGGAACTGGAACGGCTGCTGGCCGCCCACCGGGACCGCCGGCACGAGGCGGAGGCGGCCCTGGCCGTGCCGCAGCCGCAGCCCGACGGACCGTCCCCGGCCAGCGCCACGGCCATGCGCCTGGGCCTGGCGGGCATCGGGCTGATCCCCGGCGCGGGCCCCTTCGTCGGAGCCGTCGACGCCGCCCAGCTCGCCCAGGGGGCCGACCGGCTGCGGGCGGGCCTCAGCGCCCGCTTCCGCAGCCAGGACGACGTGCAGCTCGTCCTGTCCCCCGAGCAGAGCCTCACTCCGGTGCTGCTCGGCGAACTGGCGGAGATCGCCTCCCAGGTGCCGTGGATCGTCCTGTTCTTCGACACGTACGAGATGACGGCCCCGTTCCTCGACGGCTGGCTGCACGACGTGATGGCGACCGACCGGTACGCCGGGTCACTGCCCGCGAACGTCGTCGTGGTCACCGCCGGCCAGCGCCGCCTGGACCCCGTCCGCTGGAGCGACTTCGCCGACTTCGTCCAGGACGTCGTGCTGGGGCCGTTCACCGAGGCCGAGGCGCGGGGACTGCTCGCGGCCAAGGGCGTGGTGGCCGAGCCGGTGGTCGAGGAGGTGATCCGCCTCACCGGCGGACTGCCGGTCCTCGTCTCCACGCTGGCCGAGACCCGGCCCGCCGGGCGCGAGGAGGTGGACGACCCGAGCGAGACGGCCGTGGAACGCTTCCTGAAGTGGGAGCAGGATCCCGTACGGCGGGCGGCGGCACTGGCCGGCGCGCTGCCCCGGCGGCTGGACGCGGACGTGTTCCGGGCGGCGGCGGACTGCCCCGAGGCGGAGGCCGGGCCGCTCTTCACGTGGGTGCGCGGCATGCCGTTCGTCAGCGAGCGGGGAGACGGGCTGCGGTACCACGACGTCGTCCGCGCCCCGATGCTTCGCCTGCAGCGGCGGCGCTCCCCGCACGGCTGGGCACAGCGGCACGAGCGGCTGGCCCGGGCCTTCGGCGCCTGGCGTGAGCGGGCGGCGGGGGACGCGCGGCCCGGCGAGGAGTGGGAGCGGGAAGCCTGGCGCGAGCTGCGCCTGGAGGAGACGTACCACCTGCTGTGCGCGCGGGGGACCGCCGCGCTCGGCGGCGCGCTGCGCGATCTCGTCCTGGCCTGCCGGGAGGACGCGGCGGCCGGCCGCCGGTGGGCGCGGATGCTCCAGGAGGCGGGGGCCGCCACCGGCCTGCCCGTCCTGGAGCGGTGGGGGACACGGCTGGGCGAGGCCCTGTCCGACGAGCGGTCCGGGGTCACCGAGGCCATGGACCGGTTGCTGGCCCGGCCCGCTCTGCGCGGGCGCGACCGGGCGGCGGCGCACGCGCTGCGCGGCCGGGAGCTCAAGGACGCCGGCGAGTACCGGCGTGCCCTGGCCGCCTACGACCGGGCGGTCGAGCTGGACCCCGGGCTGGCCTGGGCCCACTACGGCAGGGCCGTCACCTTCGCCCTGATGGACGACCACGCGGCGGCGCTGCCCGGACTCGACCGCGCCGACGAACTCGCCCCCGGCACCCCCTACATCATCGGCATGCGCGGTGAGATCCTGCGGGTCCTGGGCCGCTTCGAGGAGGCCCTGGAGGCGTGCGACCGGGCCGTGGAACTGGATCCGGCGAACGGAGCCGTCCTGGCCACGCGCGCGGCCTGCCGGCACCGGCTCGGACAGCACGAGGCCGCGCTCGCCGACTACGACCAGGCGCTGAGCATCGACGGGGAGTACCTCTGGGCGCTCGTGCGCAGGGCCCGCCTGCGCCGCACCCTGCGCCAGCCGGACGAGGCCTTCGCCGACCTGGACCGGGCGGCCCGCCTCGCCCCCGACTCCGCCTGGGTCGCCTCCGAGCGGGGCGACGCCTACCGGATCGCCGGCCGGTTCGAGGAGGCCGTCACCGAGCTGGGCCGGGCCGTGGCGCTCGACCCCGCCCACGCGTCGGCGCTGGCGAGCCGGGGCGCCGCCCTCGTCGAACTGGGCCGGGCCGAGGAGGCGCTGGGCGACCTCTCCCGGGCCGTGGAACTGGACCCCGGTTACACCTGGGCGCTGGTGATGCGCTCCCGGGCCCGGTTCCGGCTGGGGGACCGGGACGGCAGGGTCGAGGACCTGCTGCGCGCGGTCGGCACCGCCCCGCGGGACGTCCTGCCGCGCATCGAACTCGCCTACACGTACGAGACGGCGGGCCGGTACGACGAGGCCGTCGCCCTCTACGAGGAGGTCCTCGCGGAGCACCCGGAGGACTTCCGCGCGCTCGCCGGGCTCGGGGCTGCCCGTCTCGGCCGCTGCGAACACGCCGAGGCCCTCCGCCTCCTCGACCGTGCGCTGGAGGTCGCCCCGGACTACGACTGGGCGTACGCGCAGCGGGCCCGCGTCTGCCTGGCCACCGGGCGGACCGAACAGGCCCTGGCCGACCTGGACCGGTGTCTCGCGCGGGAGCCGGGGGCGGTCTGGGCGACCTGGGAGCGGCGGACCGCGATCGAGGTGCTGATGCGCTGCGGCCGGTGGGAGGAGGCGACGGCCCGGCTCGCCGACGCCGGCCGGGAGGCGGCTCCGGACGACGACGGCGCCCTGGACCGGCTGTGGGCCGAGGCGCACCGGCACGCCGGGCGGCAGGCGGCGGCCCGGCGGAGCGCGGAACGCCTGCGGGTCTCGGATCCCGTGGCCGGGACCCTCCAACTCGCCCTGACGGTCGGCAGGTTCGAGGGGGTACCGGCGGCGGGGCCGCTGTGGCGGGAACTGGCCCGGCTGCTGCGGGCCGGCGGGGCGGACACGGCCGGGCACCGGGTGGCGCGGTGCGTCACGGCCTGCGGCCGGGGCGACTGGGCCGGGGCCGACCGGGCACTGGCCGGCCTGCCTGCCGCCGTGCCGGACTGGTACGGGCTCGCGGAACTCGCCGCCGCCCTGACCGTGCTGCTGCACAGTCCCGGCACCGACCGCCCCCGTCTGGCCCCCCGCCTGGCGGCGGTCACCACCGCCCGTGACGCCGTCCGGGCGCGGCACGCCGGGTGACGGGACGGGACAGGACAGGACAGGCACGGCGCGGGCGGTGGGCGGTGTCCGGCCCGGGTGCACCGGGGCGGGGGGGCCTCGGTCGGCCCGGAGGGGACCGGGCGCGAGTGGTGGGCGGTCCTCCGCCCGGAGGACGACCGGGCGCGGGCCGCGGGCGGTGCCCGGCCGGACGGGTCCTCGCCACAGCAGCTCCACCAGCCCCGCCGATCACCCCCTGAACACACCGTTCCCGTTCGACTACAGTGCCGAGCGTCGTACGGACGGACGGTGCCGTGAGGGAGGTCTGGGTGGGTACGACGGCCGGGATCGTCTGGGGGCGTGCCGAGCAGCAGGACTTCCGCGGGCGGGTGCGGGGCACGCTGCTCGGCGTCGCGCTGGGGGACGCGCTCGGCGCGCCGGTGGACGGGCTGGGGTACGAGGCGGTCCGGGAGGCGCACGGGCCGGAGGGTGTCGTGGACCTCGTCGCGGCGCACGGCCGGCGCGGCACCGTCACGCACCTCACCCAGCTCACGCTGTTCTCCGTGGACGGGCTGATCCGGGCGCAGGTGCGGCGGGACACCGGGGCCTGGCACCCGCCGACCGACGTGCACCGGGCGTACCTGCGCTGGGCGGCGACCCAGCGCGACTGGGGGCCCGACGAGCGGCGCGAGGACGACGGCTGGCTGGCCCGCGAGGAGTGGCTGTACGCCCGGCGGGAGCCGACGCGGGCGCTGCTCGGCGGCTTCGGGGACGAGACGATGGGGACGCTCCGGGCGCCGAAGAACCCGGGCGAGACGGGGCCCGAGGCCGCCGCGCGGTCGGCGCCGTTCGGACTGCTGGTCGGCTGGGAGCCCCAGTTGGTGGTGCAGCTCGCCGTGGAGTGCGCGGCGCAGAGCCACGGGCACCCCACGGCGTGGCTCGCGGCCGGGGCCTACGCCGTGATCGTGCACGCGCTCGCCCGCGGGGACGGTCTCGACGCCGCCGTGCAGAAGGCGCTGGCGCTGCTCGCCGTACGGCCGGGCCACGAGCCGGTCTCGGACGCGCTGCAGCACGCGCTGGGCGCGGTGCGCCAGGGCATGCCGGGCCCGGCGCGGGTGGAGGAGCTGGCGGGGGAGGGGGCCGCGGAGGGCGTGCTGGCCGTCGCGGTGTACTGCGCGCTGGTCGGCGAGGACGTACGCCACGGGCTGTGCCTGGCGGTGAACCAGAGCGGTCCCTCGGGGGCGGCCGGAGCCCTCACCGGCGGCCTGCTCGGTGCCCTGCACGGCGAGACGGCGCTCCCGCCGGCCTGGCTGGCCGAGCTGGAGGGCCGTCCGACCCTGCTGGTCCTGGCGGACGACTTCGCGATGGAGATGACCCAGGGACCCGCCCTGCACGGACCCGCCGGGTCGGCCCCGGGCTGGCTGGCCCGCTATCCGAGGGGCACCTAGGCCAGGCCGTCGCGTTCCCGCCTGCCCCGCGACGCCCGGCACGCCTCTCGCCGCACCGGACGAAAGCCCGGGTACGCCCCCGTACGCGGACTTCCGCCCGGCACGCCGGGAGCACGCACCGGACGCCGCGGGGCCGCCCTCCGGGCGACGGGCAGGTGACGCCACGGCCTGGAGGGGTCGGTCACGAGGGCTGGGTGCCGACCACGTCGTCGCCCGCGCCCGCCGGGGCCGGCACCGCCGCGGCCGCAGCGGTGCCGCCGTCGCCGTCCCCGTCGGTGTTGACCCGCTCGATGACCGCGAGCCGCTCGGGGGTGTCCTCCGGCCTGACGTAACCGATGACGATGTACAGGACCAGGGAGACCGCGAGCGGGATCGACACCTGGTACTGGAGCGGGACGCCGCCGTCGACGTTCCAGTTGACCGGGTAGTTCACCAGCCAGAAGGCCAGCAGGCCCAGGCCCCAGCTGGTGAGCGCGGCCGTCGGGCCCGAGCGGCGGAACGGGCGGAGCAGGCCGAGCATCATCGGGATGGCGATCGGGCCCATCAGACCCGCGACCCACTTGATGACGACCGTGATGATGTCCTTGAACGTCGGCGAGTTGACCTGTGTGGCCACCGCCATGGACAGCCCCAGGAAGACGACGGTCGTCACGCGGGCGGCGACCAGCCCGCTGCGCGCGCCCCAGGCCCGCGCCCGCCGCGACAGCACGGGCGCCACGTCCCGGGTGAAGACGGCGGCGATGGCGTTGGCGTCCGAGGAGCACATGGCCATCGTGTGGGAGAAGAAGCCGACGATGACCAGGCCCAGCAGGCCGTGCGGCAGGAGCTGTTCGGTCATCAGGGCGTAGGAGTCGGAGCCGTCGGGCTTGTTCGCGTGGACCAGCAGCGGCGACATCCACATGGGGAAGAAGAGGACGACCGGCCAGACGAGCCACAGGATCGCCGACAGCCGCGCCGAGCGCTCGGCCTGGCGGGCGCTGCCGGTGGCCATGTAGCGCTGGGCCTGGTTGAGCATGCCGCCGTTGTACTCGAAGAGCTTGATGAAGAGGAACGCCAGCAGGAACACCGTGCCGTACGGGCCGACCAGCGGCTTTCCATGGCCGTGCAGGGCGGGCTCGTCCCAGGCGCCGAGGAAGCCGATGCCCTTGTCGCCGAGCTTCAGGACGACGGCCACGAACATCGACACACCGGCGAGCAACTGGATGACGAACTGCCCCAGTTCGGTGAGCGCGTCCGCCCACAGGCCGCCGATCGTGCAGTAGACCGCGGTGATCGCCCCCGTGATCAGGATGCCCTGGTTGAGGCTCATCCCGGTGAAGACGGACAGCAGGGTCGCGATCGCCGCCCACTTCGCGCCCACGTCCACGATCTTCAGCAGCATGCCGGACCAGGCGAGCGCCTGCTGCGTGGAGAGGTTGTAGCGGTTCTTCAGGTACTCCAGCGGGGAGGCCACGTGCAGGCGGGAGCGGAGCCGGTTGATGCGCGGCGCGAACAGCTTCGATCCGATGGCGATGCCCAGGGCGATGGGGAACGACCAGGTGACGAAGGAGGTGACGCCGTAGGTGTAGGAGATGCCCGCGTACCCGGTGAACAGCACCGCGCTGTAGCCGGACATGTGGTGCGAGATGCCGGACAGCCACCAGGGCATCTTGCCGCCGGCGGTGAAGAAGTCGCTGACGTCGCCCACCCGTTTGTGCGACCAGACGCCGATCGCGACCATCACGCCGAAGTAGCCGATGAGCACGGCCCAGTCGAGACTGTTCATGTGCCCCCCTTCCAGGGTCCGCCTTGTGAACTCCGCTCATCCGGTTGGCACTTCGCCTGAGCGGGGTAGGGGCGAGGAAGGCCGCGAAGTGCCCGCTCATCGTGGGATCGGTCACGCGGGCGCGACAAGGAAGGGGAAGGTCAAGAGCAGGCAAAAAGGTTCGGCTTGCTGACCTTGGTTCATCTACATGAACAGGCGCGGGGTGGGGCGCAAGCTGGGAGAGGGCTGGTCGGGGGGCCGGGGAGGGCGGGCCGGCAGGCGGTGGCGAGTCGGCAGGCGGGCAGTGGTGAGGCGGCAGGCGGTGGCGAGTCGGCCGGTGCGCAGTGGTGAGGCGACGGGTGGTGGCGAGCCGACGGGCGGTTCGGGGCGGGCACGGCGGAGCCCCCTCGGCAAGGACGGCGAACTGGTCGAGGGGGCTCTGCGAGCGGCGCGCGCGGTCCTGCTGCTCGCGCCGGCGGTACTGCTCTTCAGTTGTGGTGCGGTGCGTCGCGGGAGGACCGGAGGGCCTGTTCCTCTCAGGCCTTGACCGACGCCACGAAGGAGTTCCACGCGTCGGCGGGGAAGTCGAGCACCGGGCCCTCGTGGACCTTCGAGTCCCGGACCGCCATGGTCGCGACGACCGGTGACTTGACCTCGACGCACGCGCCGTTGCCCGTGGAGTACGAGGACTTGGTCCACGTCTCCGTGGCGCCCTGACGAATTGCCATTTCTGCTCCGGATTGCGAGTGAGGGGTGGAATTGCGGTCACCGCACGACGCGTTCGGGGAACCCACAGCGCGGTTTGCGCCAACGGTGTTGCTCGATGGCGTGATCGACGCTACCCGCCGGGCCCGATGGGTGAAGCGGCCCTTCACTCGACCGGATGGCATATTCCAACGGCTCTTCCGTCACCAGTGGTCGACGGTGTACCGTGCCCCGCTCTCAGCGCGCGTAGTCCTTCGCGGCCTTCTCGATGAACTCGCGCGACTGCTCCACGTTCAGCGCCTGCGCCCGCAGGTGCTCGTACATCACGCTGTACTTCTGCACGTCGTTGGCCTTCTCCAGGTACAGGTCGCTGGTCACGCCCTCGATGTAGACGACGCTGGAGTCGGCCGTGTCCGGGAACTCCAGGATGGCGTACTGTCCGTTCAGACCCGGGTGCGCGCCCATCTCGAAGGGGATCACCTGCACCGTCACGTGCGGCAGTTGCGACTGCTCGACCAGGTGCTCCAGCTGTTCGCGCATCAGCGAGCGGTTGCCGACGGCCCGGCGCAGCGCGGCCTCGTCGAGGACCGTCCACAGGCGCAACGGGTTCTCGGCGGCGGAGATTCGTTCCTGCCGCCGCATCCGTACCTGGACCCGCTTCTCGATGTCCGCGGGCGCGGTCTCCGGCAGCGCCCCGGCGATCAGCGCCTCCGCGTACTGCCGGGTCTGCAGCAGGCCCGGAACGACCTGCGGGTCGTACACCCGCAGACTGGCCGCGTCCGTCTCCAGGCCGATGTAGACGCTGTACGGGATGTCGCCGAAGGAGTGCCACCAGCCCTGCTGGCGCGAGTCCTTGGCCATCTGCATCAGCGAATCGACGACCCGGTGGTCCTCCACCTCGTAGACCCCGCACAGGTCGCGGACGTCGCGCTGGCTGATGCTGCGCCGGCCGTTCTCCAGGCGGCTGATCTTCGACTGCGACACCAGCAGCCGCTCCGCCACCTCCTCGGCCGTCATGCCCTTGAGCTCGCGGAGCCTGCGCAGCTCCTGGCCCAGCCGGCGCCGCCTGACGGTGGGATTGACATTGGACGCCACGGGACGTGCACCTCCGGCTGCATGCCTCTGCTTTGCGTATCTGCTGCTGAGCAGACTGCCACCAAGGTGCTTGCCGCCGCTGGGAAACGCCGGATATGCGGCGCGATCCGCGCTGCCCGCGCGCCGGTTCGGCGCCGCGGTGAACGGCCGGGCGGGGTACGGGACCTGACGGTCCCGTACCCCGCCCGGACCAGCGGCTCCCGAACCGGTTCAGGGGACTGCGGTGCGGCGTACTGACTGGTTGCGGTGCTTACGGTGCTTACGGTGCTTGTCGGGCTTGTGACGCTTGCGGTGTTGGTGCTCATGGAGCTTGTGGTGCCTGCCGCTCGCGGTGCCCGGGTGTTCGCGGCTTGTGGTGCCTGGGATGCGGTGCGGTGCGGTGCGGTGCGGTGCGGGGCCGGGCGTACCGGGCCCCGCGGGGTCGTGCCGTGTGACGTTTCTTCCGCCGTGTCCGCAGCCGCGTCCGCCGCCGCGACGGCCCGGTGGCCGTTTCCGGCTCAGTGCGCCACCGCGCGCGCCATGGAGCCCGCGGCGCGCTGCGGCTGCATCGGGACGCCGTGGGCCGGTTCCGGCGCGGGCCTGCCGCCGGCCGTGGCCTGCCGTCCGCCGGCCGAGGCCGGGCCGCGGCGCGGCTGGGCCGCCACCCCGTTCTGCACGTCCATCACGGCGTGCGCCACGAGACCGCCCATCGGATCGTGCCGGATCAGGTCCCGCAGCCGGGAGCGGGACGAACGTCCCTCGTTGCCCGGATACAGGTGCTTGCCGAGGCCGACCGCGTGGGCCAGCGCGGCGAGCGCCGCGGTCCGCGGGTCCGGCGGTACGCCGGTGCGGATCGCGGAGTCGAGCCGGGCCCTGATCTCCCGGCTGATCACGTTGTCCGTCGCCTGGTAGCGAGTCGTCGGCAGCACCCCGCACATCTGGCCGGCCACGGCGTGCACCATGCCGCACCTCTCCAGGTGTGAGAGATAGGTCTGGCGGAGCCCGAGACGGGGCCCGCCGATCCAGTGGACGGCCCGTACCGGAGCGCCGCGCCTTCGCAGCAACTCCAACGCGCAGTCCAGAGTCGGATCTCCTGTCGGCCGTGGCACCACCACGGCGATACGATCCCCGTCCGGGGCTATCCGTCCGGCCAGCGCCAGCTCCACTAGCTGCGCTCCGGCCAGACCCAGGTCGAGCGACTGCGGCTGCGCAGTGGTACCCGTGGCCGGGTCCAGTGCCAGCAACAGAAGCTCCTCCGGAAGTGTTCTGCGGCTCCTGCCCATCCATGCCTCCCCGCGTGGATGAATGACAGGGTGACCCCTCTCACATTGGTCTGTCGAGGGTGCGTGACCGGTTCGTAGTGGAACCAGTAGGTATGTCGTTCTCGTCTTCCGCTCGGGTTTGGTCCGCACACAGGACACTGGTACATGGTTCGGACAGCGGTGCGACCGCGTGATACAGGCGGTCGTGGGGCCACTGCTCCGGCCGGTCGGTACGGCTGTCGTGCGGGCGGCGGTTCACGGTTCGTAGCGGCACGCGGGGCGTGCGGCACATGGAGGAGGCATCGGTGGCGGGCGAGTCCCCCGACAGGTCGAAGCAGCGCGAGTCGTCGGCAGAACCGACGTCGGGGAGCGCGGGTCCGGTTCCCGGGGCCAGGAGCGAGGCGCGTGATCCTCGCGATCCTCGCCTCGCGCCGGCCGGGGGGTCCGGGGAGTCCGGTACGACGTCCGGCGCGTCCGGCGCGTCCGGCGCGTCCGGCGGGTCCGGTACGGCGGAGAGCCGGGGTGGCGTGGACACGGCCACGCGAGTGCTCTCGGTGCGGAACGTCGTCGCGGACGCACAGGACGATCCGGAGTCCGGGGAGTCCGGGGAGTCCGGGGAGCCCGAGGAGTCCGCGGAGTCCGGGGACGCGGCGGCGGAGGCGGCTCAGGCGGCCGGGAAGCCCGGGGGCGCCGGCACGGCGGTCTCCGGTGCGGAGGGCGCCGACGAGAACGAGGACGGGAAGGGGCGCGGCGGCACGGAGGACGCGGAGAGCGGGGACGGGGCCGGAGGCGACCGTGCCGCCGCCTCCGGCGACGCGCGCCTGCGGGCGGCCGTGGCCGCGTGGGTGGACTCCGAGGGACCCGAGGACGCCGGGGACCCCGAGGAGTCCGGGGACCGCGAGGACCCGGAGGGCCGCAAGGACTCCGACGACGACCGCGACGACCCTGACGGCGGCAAGGACTCCGGGAAGGCCGCGGAGGCGGACGAGGCGGAGGAGTCCGACGCGTCCGCGTCCCAGGGCGAGGATGGGTCCGGGGCCGACGGCGAGGACCGCGAGCCCGGGGCCGCTCCCCGGTGGGCCGCGCAGGGCAAGGGCGGCGCAGGCGAGAAGGGCGGCAAGTCCAGCGAGGCGGGCGAGAAGGCAGAGCCCGGCACCCCGTCCAAGACGTCCGGCGCCAGGACGTCCGGCGCCAGGACGTCCGATTCCAAGACGCCTGAGCCCGAAGCAGCGTCCGAGCCCAAGGCCGAGCCCCCCGTCGACACGCCCACCGCCGTCTTCAAGGCGCCCAGGCCCGCCGTCGACCAGCCCACCACCATGCTGAAGCTGGGCGGCGCTCAGAGGGGCGACGCGGAGAACGCGCCGAAGACCGGTACGGAGAACGCGCCGAAGACCGGTGCGGAGAACGCGGCGAAGACCGGTGCGAAGGGCGGCACGGCGGCCGAGGGCGCCGCCAAGGGCCCCCGGCAGGCCGACGGCGGGCCCGCCCCGAAGCCCGCCCGCGGGGCCGGTGAGTCCGAGGCCGAGCGCACCAGCAAGTTCGTCGCGCTCAAGCCCCTCGACGACGCCCCGAAGACCGCGCCCACCGCGCCCGCGGCCCCCACCGCACCCGCCGCGACCCCCACCCCCACCGCCCGCAACCACCGGCCCGGCTTCGAGCCCACCACGCAGCAGCCGCTGCCCCCCAAGCCCCCGCTGGACCTGCTGGCCGAGCTGACGAACACGCCGCCGCCGCCGGAGACCCCGCTGCGCACCACCGTGCGCCGGGTGAAGATCTGGACCCCGCTGGTCCTGCTCCTCCTGGTCGTCTTCGCGATCGTGCAGGCGCTGCGCCCGCTGCCCGCGCCGGGTCTCGCGCTCACCGCGAAGGACAGCTACACCTTCGACGGCAGCAAGCTGACCCTGCCGTGGCCGGGCGAGGGCCAGGGCTGGATGGACGTCGAAGGCGTCGGCACGATGGACCACTTCGGTGAGCAGAAGCCGGCGCCCATCGGATCGGTCGCCAAGACCATGACGGCGTACATCATCCTGCGCGACCACCCGCTGAAGGTGGGCCAGGAGGGTCCGAAGATCAAGATCGACCCGCAGGCGGAGAAGGAGGGCGGCTACGACAAGACCGGTGACGAGTCCACGCTCAACACGGTCAAGGCCGGCCAGACCCTCACCGAGAAGCAGGCGCTGTCCGCGGTCATGATCCCGTCCGCGAACAACATCGCGCGGCTGCTGGCGCGCTGGGACGCGGGGTCCGAGGCGGCGTTCGTCAAGAAGATGAACGCCACCGCCAAGGAACTGGGGATGGCCAACACGACGTACACCGACCCCTCGGGCCTGACGAAGACCACCGTCTCCACCGCCGAGGACCAGGTGAAGCTCGGCGACCAGGTCGTGAAGAACCCGGCGCTGGTGGCCATCACCAGCGCGGCGAGCTGGACGGACCCGTCCGGCAAGAACTGGCCCAACTGGAACGAACTGCCGTACCGGATGGGCGCGATCGGCATCAAGACCGGCAGCACCACCGCGGCCGGCGGCAACCTGCTCTTCGCCGCCCGCAAGAAGGTCGGCGGCCAGACGGTCACCGTCGTCGGCGCGATCCTGGGGCAGCGCAAGAGCCCGATCCTGACGACCGTCAACGAGGTCAGCAAGACCGCCCTGGAGGCCGCCAAGGGTGCGCTGACCTCGGCGAAGATCCTCAAGAAGGGTGACGTCGTCGGGTACGTCGACGACCGGCTCGGCGGTCACACCCCGGTCGTGGCCACCGAGGACGTCACCGCGGTCGGCTGGGCGGGGTCGAGGGTGAAGGTGTCCTTCGCCCCGGACCAGGTGCCGCACTCGGCGAAGGCCGGCACCAAGGTCGGCACGCTCACCGTCGGCGAAGGCGGCGCGGGCGGTGCGGTCAGGGTCCCGGTCGCCCTGCAGAAGGACCTCGGCGAGCCCGGCTTCACGGACAAGCTGACCCGCCTGGGCTGAGTGCTCCCGGCACCCCGGGTGCCGGGACCCCGGCGAGCCTGCGCGCACCCCGTCGGGGAGCCCCACCCGGGCGCTCCCCGGCGGGGTGCGTGCTAGCGTCACGAATCGGGCACGTCACCGGTCGTGGGACGAGGCCGCGAACAGAGGACGGGACACGGGGAGTGCCTTCAGGTGGCCACTGCGGAGCCGACACGCGCCGACGACGCCGATCCGGGCCCGGGAGGCCCGCGAATAGGTTCGCACCCCAAGGGCACGGACGGCGACCGGACGCATCCGGACGGTGAGGCGGCCTCGCGCGCCGGACGGTGGCCGCGCGCCCGGGCCGCCGTCATGGCGCTGCGCGAGCGGATGCTCGGACACCCCGTCCTCTCGATCACCGGCCTGGCCGGTGTGCTGCACATCGTGTGGTTCTTCACGTTCGCCAACAGCGGCGGGGACCTCGCCGCGCAGGACGCCTGGGCCGAGTTCGTCGGCCGGCACCCGGACTCGGCGTACAACCTCGCCTGGTACGGCGGTATGCACGCGGTCTCCTACAGCATGGTGTCGCCGTACCTGATGTCCGTGCTCGGTGTCCGGACGACGATGATGATCGCCGGCACCGTCTCCTCCGGCCTGCTCACCCTGATACTCCTGCGCAGCCGCGTGGTCAGGAACCCGCTCTGGGCGGCGCTGGCCGGGGTCTTCGGACTGCTGTGCAACGCGATATCGGGCCGGGTGACGTTCGGCCTGGGCACGATGTTCGCGCTCGGCGCGGTCGCCGCCGTGTTCTGCTGGCCGCACCGCTGGCGCCGCAGGCGCTGGGCGAAGGCACTGGTCGCGGCCCCGCTGGCCGCGCTCGCCACCATGGGCTCACCGGTGGCGGGACTGTTCGTGGGCCTGGTCGCGGTCGCCCTGTTCCTCCAGAAGCGCCGCCCCGGCGCCTGGGCGCTCGGTATCGCGCCGAGCGTCGTGGTGGCCGTCTCGGCGCTGCTGTTCCCCTTCTCGGGCACCCAGCCCATGGGCTTCGGTTCGGCGTCCCTGCCGCTGCTGTACGCCGTCCTCGCCGCCGTCCTCGTCCCCCGGGAGTGGAAGACGGTGCGGATCACCTCCTGGGTGTACGCGCTGTCGGTGGTCGGGGTCTGGGTGATCAGCTCCCAGATCGGTTCCAACATCACCCGGCTGGCGATGCTGTTCGCCGGGACGGCGCTGGTGGCGGCGCTGCCCTTCACGGTGCCGCGCTCGCGCAAGTGGTACACGGCCGTGCTGGCCCTGGTCGGCTTCGGCGTCTGGATCGGCGTCAAGACGGTGGACGACATCGTCCACACTGCGCCCGCCGCCTCCTGGTCGCGCGAGCTGGCACCGCTGGTCAACCAGTTGCAGAAGGCCGGCGCCGAGAAGGGCCGGGTCGAGGTGGTCCCGGCCAGCTCGCACCGCGAGGCCTCCGCGCTCGCGCCCTACGTCAACCTCGCCCGCGGCTGGAACCGCCAGGCCGACATGGAGCGCAACCCCCTCTTCTACGACGACACGCTCAACTCGGCCAACTACCACGAGTGGCTGCAGCGCTGGGCGGTCCACTACGTGGTGCTGCCCAAGGGCGAGCCCGACGGCGACGGCGGACAGCGCGAGCGGGCGCTGGTGCAGCGGGGCATGCCGTACCTCAGCCAGGTCTGGGGCGACGCCAACTGGCAGCTGTTCAAGGTCACCGACCCGACGCCGCTGGCCGAGCCGAACGCGGTCGTCGACCGCGCCGAGCAGGGCGAGCTGACCATCGAGGTCCGCAAGCCCGGCCGCGTCCTCATCCGCATCCCGTACTCGCCGTGGCTGAGCCTCGTCGACGACCACGGCAAGAGCCTCAAGGCGCCGCAGGAGACCGAGGCGTCCAAGCACCGGATCAAGGGCACGCCGAAGACGTTCGACAACGTCAACGGGTGCCTGGCGGAGACACCGCAGGACGCCAGGGGCGACAAGTGGACGACGCTGCTCGCGCCGAAGACCGGCACGTACCGGCTGGCGGCGCCCTACCAGCTCCCCCGGGGCACCCCGTGCCCGGACGAGCTGAAGCCGGCGAAGTGAGGAGCGGGCCGCGGCGCCGGCACCGGGGCCCGGCCCGGCTCCCCTGGACCCGCCTCACTCGACGGGAAAGGCCGCGTCGCACACGGGGTCCTGCGGCCCCGCCGCCCCCCAGTCCGTGAAGTACACCTCGCGGCACGGCCCCGCCTGCGCGAGTCCGCGCTGGGCGATCCACTGCTCCACCGCCTCGAAGGCGGCCATGATCTGCGGATGGGCCACCTGGGCCTTGGTGATCCGGGTGTACGCCAGCCGCCGGGCCGGCTCGATGCGCACCGCCGTCTCCCAGGACCGCCCCCCGGCCGCCGCCCAGGCGCGCGCGGCCCGCTCGTCGGCGACCGGCACGCAGCACTCCGCGGGACCGTCGCTCTCCATGGACACCTCGGAGTGGTAGACGACGTACGGCGCCGCCGTGACGCCCCCGCACGCGCGCGCCGCGCCCTCCAGGCGGGTCAGGGACGCCCCGATCCACGCGGGCAGCTCGCTCGCCAGCGTGTGCCGGGTCTCGGTGACCACCACCTGCTCGGGCACGTCGACCGTCTCGACCACGAACTTCCCGTACATGTCGCTGTCCCTCCCGGACAGCCGTGCACGGAGGTACTCGGCGAGGGTCCGCTGCCCGGCCACCCGGCTCTCGACGTCCGCCCAGTACGCGGCGAGCAGACCGGCCGCTCCGGCGCCGTCCGTCTCCACCGCCGCGACCACCTCCGCCACCCGCGCCAGCGGCATGTCCAGCCGGCGCAGCAGCGCCACGAGCCGGGCCCGCTCGGTCTGGGCGGCGCGGTAGTAGCGGTAACCGCTGGCCTCGTCGACGTGCGCCGGTGCCAGCAGCCCGAGGCGGTCGTACAGCCGCAGTGCCTTCGCCGACAGCCGGGAGCGCGCCGCGAACGCGCCGATGGTGAGCAGTTCTTCGTCGTCCCCGTCCACCGCGCCATCCTCCGTCACCGGACGGCCCGTCCCGCCCGGCGACCAGGAGGCCGGGTCCTGCCCCAGGGGCACGGCCGGCGCGGGCTCAGCCGAGCTGGGCCTCGACGGCCGCGACCAGTTCGGGCGCGTCCGGCTCGGTCTGCGGCGAGAACCGGGCGACGACCTCGCCGTCCCGCCCGATCAGGAACTTCTCGAAGTTCCAGCGGACGTCCCCGCTGTGCCCGCCGGCGTCCGCGAAGCCGGTCAGACGCGCGTAGAGCGGGTGCCGTCCTGCCCCGTTGACCTCGACCTTCTCGGTCATCGGGAAGGTGACGCCGTACGTCGCCGAGCAGAACTGCGCGATCTCGCCCGCGCTGCCCGGCTCCTGCCCCATGAACTGGTTGCAGGGCACCCCGAGCACGGTGAAGCCCTGGTCCGCGTACCGCTCGTGGAGCTTTTCGAGTCCGGCGTACTGCGGGGTGAGCCCGCACCTGGACGCCACGTTCACGACGAGGACGGCCCGCCCCGCGTACTGCCCGAGGTCCGCGGAACCGCCCTGGAGGGCGCCGATCTCCACCTCGAGGGGAGAACCCTGGGGGGCCGCGCCGCCGTTGCTGCTGTCAGTGGTCATGTACGGATGCTAGGGCCTCGCGTGACCCCGCTCCCCGACCCGGCCCGATCCGGACGGAAGACCCGGGTGCCGAGACCGGCTCCCCGCCGGCCCCGGTCTCCCCGCCGGTCCCGGTCTCCCCGCCGGCTCCGGCGTCCCCTTCGGACCCGGCGTCCCCGGAGGCGGCCGCGAGGAGGACCTGGCCCGCGCCCGTGCGCGAGTACAGCACCGACCGCCCCGCCCGGCGCCGCTCCACCAGCCCCGCGTCCAGCAGCACCCGCAGATGGCGCCCCACGGACCCCAGCGCCTGCCCGGTCACGGCGGACAGCTGGGTGGTGCTCAGCGGTGAGCCGAGCAGCACCAGCACCTGCGCCCGCGACCCGCCCAGCAGCGCCCCCAGCGCGGCGGGCACGGCCGGGCGCCGCTCGCCCGCACCGGCCGCCAGGACCCCCGCGCACGGGTAGACGACGGCGTACCGGTGCTCGGACTCGTCCCACGCCACCCAGCCGTGCTGCGGCGTCACCGGCACGAACAGCAGCTGGGCACCGGAGATCTCGCGCGGCGGATACTCGTGCAGGTTGACCTGGAACCGGTTCTCGCCGAGCCAGCGCGTCCCCGGCCGCAGGGCGTCCAGCACGGCCGCCCAGCCGCCCCGGCTCATCTGCGCCGTCCGCGCCCCGACATCGGCCTCCAGCACGCGCCGCCGCCGCTCCCAGGAGGGCCGCACCGCCCGGGTCCAGACGTACTCCAGCAGCCCGGCCGCGCGCTCGGGCAGGTCGTCCCGCTCCAGTTCCGCCGGGAGGGCGCCGGCGAGCGAGGTCCGCAGGTGCGCGCGGGCGGCGGCCGGGTCGGCCGCCCGCACCCGCGCCACCCCCTCGGCGAAGGACTCCCCGTCCCGCGGCGTGGGCGTGAGGAAGTCCGCGATCCACTCCCGGCCCAGCCCCGCCCGCACGAGCAGCGCGGTCACCGGGTCACGGGCCAGCAGCGCCCGGTAGGCGGGCAGGTGGGTCCGCAGCCAGGCGTGCTCGCCGGGGTGCCCGCCGGCGTACCCGCCCGCCCCCTTGTGCAGCAGGATCAGGCTCGCGAAGGCCTCGGCGAGCGGCGAGAGCACGAACCGGCTCCCGGCGAGGGTGTCCGCGTTGACCTTCCACCAGCCCACGTGCCGCCCGACCTCCCGCCGGGTGCGGAGGTTTCGCACCCGTGCGAAACAATAACGAGCGCCCGCGTGCCCGCCGCAGACTCCGGCGCATGCGCGGTTACCAGGACCTGTTCCGCACCCCCGAGTTCACCCCGCTCTTCCTGTCCGCCGCCGTCCAGACCGCCGCCCAGACGATGAGCGGCCTGGCGCTGGGCACCCTCGTCTACCGGGCCACCGGCTCGCCGCTGCTGTCCGCGGTGAGCATGTTCGGCCAGTCCCTCGCGCAGGTGCTGGGCGCGACCCTGTTCCTGTCCGGCTCCGACCGGCTGCCGCCGCGCCGCGCCCTGACCGCTCTCGCGCTCGTCTTCACGGCCGGCACGGCGCTGCTCGCGCTGCCGGGCCTGCCGCTGGGCGCGCTGTTCGCCGTCGTCCTCGGCCAGGGCCTGGTCGCCTCGCTCGGCGGCGGAGTCCGCTGGGGCCTGCTGAACGAGATCCTCGCGGACGGCGGCGACAGCGGCTACCTGCTGGGGCGTTCGGTGTTCAACATGATGAGCGGCGTCATGCAGATCACCGGGTACGCCGTCGGCGGCGCCCTGGTCACGGTGGTCTCCCCGCGTCTGTCGCTGCTGCTGTCGGCCGGGCTGTACGCGGTGGCCGCCGCCACCGTCCGCCTCGGTCTGAGCAGGCGCCCGCCCCGCGCCCAGGGCCGCCCGTCGGTCGCGGCGACCTGGCGCGCCAACGCCCGCCTGTGGTCCGACCGGCCGCGCCGCCTGACCTACCTGGGGCTGTGGCTGCCCAACGGCCTGGTCGTCGGCTGCGAGGCGCTGTACGTCTCCTACGCCCCCGGGGCCGCGGGCACCCTCTTCGCGTGCGCGGCCCTCGGCATGCTGGCCGGTGACCTCACGGTGGGCCGCCTGCTGCCGCCCGCCCCGCGCAGACGGGCCGCCACCCCCCTGCTGCTGCTCCTGGCCGCCCCGTACCTGCTCTTCGCCCTGCACCCGCCCGTACCGGTGGCCGCCTGCCTGGTGACGGTCGCCTCCGTCGGGTTCGGCGCGAGCCTGGTCCAGCAGGAGCGGCTGATGACCCTGACCCCCGCGGAACTGAGCGGCCACGCCCTCGGGCTGCACTCGGCCGGGATGCTGACCCTGCAGGGCCTGAGCGCGTCCCTGGCCGGCTCGGTGGCCCAGGTCACCTCACCCGCGGCGGCGATGACGGTGCTGGCGGCGGCGTCGGCCGCGGTGACCCTGGCCCTGGCGGCGGTCGCCCGGCGCACCCCGGGGACGGCGGAGACCGGGGCGGGGGAGCCGGGCGAGGCCGGTGAGGCGGGTGAGCGGCCCCGGCCGGCCCCGGCCCCCTGAAGGCCGCCGGAGACTCCCCCGACCGCGCGATGGCTCTCCCCGCCGCGGGATAGAGTCGCCTGATGAACCGGCCGTGGGGGTGACCGGTGATGCTTGGCTGTACCGGTGTCCTGGGGAGGGGGCCTGCGGAGCATGAGTCGTCGCTCTACTGGTTTGGTCGGTGTCTGGGCCGAGGCGCAGCGGCAGCAGCAGCGCCAGCGCGAGGCCGACGACAGGCGGCGCCGGGAACAGGTCCGGCAGGCGCAGGCCTACCAGCGGCGGGCCGCCCAGGACCACCGGCAGTACCGGCAGGCGGAGGCCCGGCGGCGGACCGAGGAACTGGACGCGCGGGTCGCGGCGTTGCAGGGCCTGCTGGCCGCCGGTATCGGTGCACCCTCCTTCACGGCCGCCTCGCTGCGGCGCCCGGAAGAGGTGGAGCCGTTCGCGCCGGGGCCGCTCGCCCAGCCCGTACCCATGCCGCAGCCCCACCAGTACCAGGCGCAGGGCGGCTGGACCGCGGGCCGGCGCGCCCAGGCGGAGGCCGACGCGCGCGCCCGGTTCGAGCAGGACTGGTACGCGGCGCAGGCCGCGGAGGCCCGGCGCCGGGAACAACTGGCGGCCTACCGACGCGAGTACGAGCAGTGGGCCGCCTCCCGGCTCGCCGAGGTGCGCCGGCACAACGCGGGCGTCACCGAGGTGGCCGAGGGGGTGCGGCGCCGTGACCCCGACTCCGTGGTCGAGTACTTCTCCGCCGCCCTGTACGCGTCGACGGCCTGGCCCGAGGGCTTCCCGCGTCAGCTCTCGGCCGCCTACGACGCCCACGCGGGCCAACTGGTGCTGGACTGGGAACTCCCGGGGTACGACGTCGTCCCCGCCGCCAAGTCCGTCCGCTACGTGGCCGCCTCGGACGAGGACAGGGAGAGCGCCCGTCCGTTGACGCAGTGCCGGGCGCTGTACCGGGAGGTCGTCGCCCAGTGCCTGCTGCTGGTGCTGCACGAACTCTTCGCCGCGGACGCCGTGTTCGGCGCGCTGGAGTCCGTGGCGCTGAACGGCTTCGTGGACGCCCACGACCCGGCGACGGGTCGGCAGGGCCGCATCCCGCTGGCGACCGTGATGGCGCCGCGCCCCACCTTCAACGGGCTGCACCTGGAGCAGGTGGACCCGGTCAGCTGCCTCACCGACGCGCTCCGGGGCCAGCTGACGGCGCGGCCCGACCAGCTCGCCGCCGTACGCCCCGGCAGGCGCCCGGAGGACGTCGGCGACGGCGGCCGGGTCGTCACCCACGGCGGCGAGGGCGACGAGGAGCCGGACCTGTACACGATGGACCCGCTCGTCTTCGAGTCCCTCGTCGCCGACCTGTTCCGTGCGATGGGGATGCAGGCGGTGACGACCCAGCGGTCGGGCGACGGCGGCGTGGACGTGGACGCGCTGGACCCCGCGCCGATCACCGGCGGCAGGATCGTCGTCCAGGTGAAGCGGTACCGCAACACCGTGCCGCCCACGGCCGTGCGCGACCTGTACGGCACCGTCCAGGACCAGGGTGCCAACAAGGGCGTCCTGGTGACGACGTCGAAGTTCGGGCCGGGCTCGCACACCTTCGCGGACGGCAAGCCGCTGGAACTGGTCTCCGGCACCGAACTCGTCGACCTGCTGCACCGGCACGGCCTGCGCGGCCGGCTGGGCGGCCCGCGCCGGACGCCGGAACCGGCGCCCACGCCCCCGTCCGGCGCCGCGGCCCCGGCCCGCGACGACTACAACGTCCTGGGCATGTCCTGGTCCGGCGGTGTCGCGCTGGACGTGTGCGCGCTCGTCTGCCGCGGCAACCGGGTCCTCGACGACGACCACTTCGTCTTCTACAACAACCTGCGCACCCCGGACGGTTCCGTCGGCGCGGTCGCCGCCACGCCCCCGGACAAGGCGGCCCTGCGGGTCTCCTTCGACGCGCTCCCGGCCCACTGCGACCGGCTGGTCCTCGTCGCCGCCGTCGACCCGGAGACGGACCCGGACGCCGACCTCTCCGGTTTCACCGACGCCCGCATCCGGCTGCTCGACCCGGCCCTGACGGAACTGGGCCGCCTGGAGGTCTCCGACGGCCGCCCCGGCGAAACCGCCCTGGTCCTGGGCTCCTTCCGCCGCAGGTCCACCAACGACTGGGACTTCGTCCTCGGCGGCAGGGGTTACGCCGGCGGCCTGCTCGAACTGGTCGAGGACCACGGCATAGAGGTGGAGTGACGGGGGCCTTTTCCCTGGAGCCCTCTCCCCTGGGCCCCTTCCCCCGGGAGCCCCTCCGGCCTGCCCGCCGGCCGGTCGCCCCCGGCCTGCCCGCCGGCTGGGCCTCCGGTTCACCCGTCCGGCGGTCTCCCGCTGGTGGGACGCCCTGCCGCCGCGCACGGTGGACGCATCCGACCGCACGGAGGACGACACCATGACGCAGCAGCCGGCAGCTCCGGGCCCGCGCCCCGAGGACCACGCCGCGGACCGGGGCAGAACGAGTCCCTGGGTGGCGGGCGGCACCGTCTTCGCCGGGGTGGTGCTGCTGGTGGCCGGTCTGCTGGACATCCTCAAGGGCATCTCGGCCCTCGCCTCCGACACCATCTACGGGCGCATCGGCGACTACGTCTACCGCTTCGACCTGACGACCTGGGGCTGGGTCCTGCTGATCGTCGGCATCATCGCCGCCGCCACCGGCCTGGGCCTCCTCACGGACGCGCTGTGGGCCCGCGTGACGGGCGTCTTCATGGCCTGCATCAGCCTCATCGCCAACTTCCTCTGGCTGCCGTACCAGCCCCTGTGGGCGATCATCTCCATCGGCCTGGACGCCTGGGTCATCTGGGCCCTGACGGCCCACAGGGCCTCCCGCACCGCTGCGCTGTGAGGCGGCGCCGGACACCGTGAGGACGTGAGGAGAAGCCGCCGGTACGGATGGCTGTGGACGCACCCCTCCGCCGGACCGGCGTCCCGGGCTCGCCCGGCGCGTGAGGCGGAGGCCGCGGGCCGCGGCCGATGCGCTGCGGAACCGACGACGTCCCCGGACGCCGGGTGGTCCTCGGCGCCGGGCTGCGAGAACCGGCGGTGGCGGGGCTGCCCTTCACCCTGTTCCTGGGAACCGGGGGCCCGGCGCCCACAGGGGTGGACCGGGGCTTGCGCTCAGTGGCCGGCGGTGAGTTCGCCGCTGAGTCTGCCGTGGAGGCGGGCGCTGGGGCTGTTCAGGCCGATGATCTCGACCGTCTTGCCGCGCTGGGCGTACTTGGACTCGACGGCGTCGAGGGCGGCCACCGAGGACGCGTCCCAGACGTGGGTGCCGGTGAGGTCGATGACGACCTTGCCGGGGTCGTTCGCGTAGTCGAACCGCGTGACGAGGTCGTTGGAGGAGGCGAAGAAGAGCTGACCGGTGACCGCGTAGACGACCTGGGTGCCGTCGGGGTCGGTGACCGAGGTGACGTCGGTGAGGCGGGCGACGCGGCGGGCGAAGACCACCATGGCGGTCAGCGAGCCGGCCACGACGCCGACGGACAGGTTCCCGGTGGCCACGACGACGATGACGGTGATCACCATGACGGCGGTCTCACCGACCGGCATCCGCCGGAGCGTCGCGGGCTTGACCGAGTGCCAGTCGAAGGTGCCGACGGAGACCAGGACCATGACGGCGACCAGCGCGGCCATGGGGATGGCGGAGACGACGGGGCCGAGGACGATGCACAGGACGAGCAGGAAGAACCCGGCCAGGAACGTCGACAGGCGGGTGCGGGCCCCGCTCCTGACGTTGATCATGGTCTGGCCGATCATGCCGCAGCCGCCCATGCCGCCGAAGATGCCGGTGACGATGTTGGCGATGCCCTGACCGACCGCCTCGCGGGTCTTGTCGGAGGGGGTGTCGGTGAGGTCGTCGACCAGCTTCGCGGTCATCATCGACTCCATGAGCCCCACCAGGGCCATGGCGAAGGCGTAGGGCGCGACCACGGTGAGGGTGTGGAGGGTGAACGGCACGTCCGGCAGGCCCGGCACGGGCAGGGAGGACGGCAGCTTGCCCTTGTCGCCGACCGTCGGTACGGCGATCCCGGCGGCGACGGTGATCACGGTGAGGATCACGATCGCCACCAGCGGCGCGGGCACCGCCTTGGTCAGCCGGGGGAACAGCAGCATGAGCGCCAGGCCGCCGGCGACGAGCGGGTAGACCGGCCAGGGCACGTCCCGCAGGTTGGGGATCTGCGCGGTGAACAGCAGGATGCCCAGGGCGTTGACGAAGCCCACCATCACGCTGCGCGGCACGAACCGCATCAGCCTGGCCACCCCGAGCGCGCCGAGGACGATCTGGAAGACACCGGCGAGGACGACGGTGGCGATCAGGTAGTCCAGGCCGTGCCGGCGGACGACGGGCGCGATGACGAGGGCGACGGCACCGGTGGCGGCGGAGATCATCGCGGGCCGCCCGCCGACGAAGGCGATCACCATGGCCATGGTGCACGCGGCGAACAGTCCGACCTTCGGGTCGACGCCGGCGATGACGGAGAAGGAGATCGCCTCCGGGATCAGGGCCAGACCGACCACCAGGCCGGCCAGGGCCTCGGTGCGGAACACCGCGGGGGACAGCCAGGCGGGCCGGCCGGGGCCGCGCGGCAGCCCGGCGGGCGTGAAACGGGAGGAGGGCGGAGAAGAAGGCAAGGACGCGGTACCTGTCGTGCTCGGGCGCACCCGGGCGGCGGCCCGGCGGGGGCGCGGAAGGAAGCGGCGGGCCGTACGGCAGGCCGCGGCCGGCCCGTCGTACACGGGCCGGAAGTCTTCGGGGCGGCGGTACGGCGGCGGCTGCCCGCGCGGTCCGGCCGGTGTCAGGGGCGGCGGATCACGGCGGGCAGGCGCCGGCGCGGGGCGCCATCGGCTCGCGCACGCGTCTCTCCCGCAGGGCTCGGCAATCTCGACCGGGGGCGGCGTCGGTCCCGGTACCGCACACAGGCGGAGGCCGGTCCAGCCGGCCTCACCGCCGGCAACTCTACCGCAACGTTAGAGTTGGGGCGGGGGCCGGACGGCGTGCGGCGCCACCGGGACAGACCCAGGACCGGAGCGGGAACGTGGACGGCAAGCACATGCACATCGGCGAGGTCGCCGCGCGGACCGAGCTGTCCCTGCGCACCATCCGGCACTACGAGGACGCCGGTCTCGTCGTCCCCTCCGCCCGCTCGCAGGGCGGCTTCCGCCTGTACACGGAGTCCGACGTCGCCCGCCTGATGGTCATCCGCCGCATGAAGCCCCTCGGCTTCACCCTGGAACAGATGCGCGAGCTGCTGCACGCCACCGACCGCCTGGACTCGGCGGAGGACCTGCCCGCCGGTGAACGGGAGGAATACGTGGAGCGGGTACGCGCCTTCGAGCGCACTGCCGTCGAACGCGTACGGGACCTGCGGACCCGGCTGGCCCGGGCGGAGGAGTTCGCGGCGACCCTGCGCGAACGCCTCGCCCCGGCGGCGCCCACCACGCGATCCCCGACTTCGCTCGACGCCGCTGCTGGGGGCGTTGTCGATACCGAGCCCGGTCCGTGACTGATCCGAGGCCCTGAGCGTCCCGCACATCGCAACCTGCGACGGACCTCCTGTGCTGCGTCCGTTCCCTCCGAGGCCGGACGAGGGGGAGCTTCGAGGACGCCGTCGCGCGTGGCACCAGGAGTAAGTTGGAAGGTGTGGGACGGAGTCCCGTCGTCGCACCGCCGCTACAGACGGGTGGTCACCATGACCAGCTCGGACACACCACCTGTTCCCCGGCGTCTGCCCAGCGGCGTCCACGAGGCCGTGCGGCCAGGATGCGCGCTTCTCCGGCTGGAGACGACCGCATCACGCGAAGGCGTCCTCGACGGTGCGTGGTGGCCCCGCTCTCGCGACATCGGCGCCGAACTGCCCGCACTGCTGAGCGCCCTCGTCGCCCACCTCGGCCCCGTGACCCGCGTGGGACTCGACACCGCAGCCTGGGAAGGTCTCCCGACGCGTATCGCCGTGGACGACCGGGTGGTGCACATCGATTCCTTCCCGGCCGGTGACGACACGGTCCTCGTCACCCGGGGCGACAGGGACATCTTCTCGCTGCTGGTGGTCCCGCCGGACGCGACACCGGAGGCCGCCCGCGCCGCGATGGCCCAGGCGGTCCGGTCGGACAACCTGAGCCAGGCGGAACAGATCCTCATCGACACCGAGAGCGGGCACGGCCCGCCGGGCTGACGGCCCGCCGCCGGGCGCGACCGGCGAAACGGTGCCGGACGGCGGGGGAGGTCAGCCGCGCCACTCCACCATGAGCAGCGTCGCGTCGTCGCTGGTCTGTCCGCCCCGTGCCTGCTTGAGCGTGTGGGACAGGGAGCGCGTCACCGCCCGGATGCCACGGCCCGTCCTTTCCAGATGGTTCACGAAGTCGATCAGCTGGTCCTCCCCGAACTCCTCCCCGCCGCTCTTGTGCTCCTCGACCACTCCGTCGGTGAAGCAGAGGACCCGGTCCCCGGGCACCAGCCCCAGCTCGCTGATCCGGGGCGCCGGACCACCGAGGCCGACGGGAAGGGTCGTCGGGGCGGCCAGACGCCGTGCGACGCGGTGGTCGCGGACCAGGATCGGCGGCGGGTGTCCGGCGTTGACCCACTGCACCCGCCCGGTCGTCGTGTCCAGCTGCATCATCTGCGCGGTGACGAAGTGCTCGGGGCCGAATTGCCCGGCCACGGCACGGTCCATGAACGCGTAGATCTCCGACAGTCCGATGCCGGCGCGGCGGGCGTGGCGGTAGGCGCCGATGGCCACGGTGGCCATCGTGGCCGCGTCCAGCCCGTGACCCATCGCGTCGATCATGGCCACGTGGAGGACGTCGTTGTTGAGCGCGTAGTCGAAGCTGTCACCGGCCACGTCGTAGGCGGGTTCCAGGATTCCGGCCACGGCGACCCGGGGCATGATCATGGCCAGCGGTGGCAGCAGTGACCACTGGATCTCCGCGGCGACGCCCATCGCCTCACCGCGCCGGACGTCGAAGAACAGGTCGGAGTAGCCGTGCTTGGTGACCAGGAGGTCGGCCACCAGGCCGGAGATTCTGAGCAGCAGGCGGCGGTCGTGGTCGTCCACGCTGTCCAGCGTCACCGCCATGACCCCCACCTGGTCACCGCCGTCCAGCAGAGGCAGGTGGATCCGGACGCCGTCCTCCCGGGGCACCTCCACGGGGACCGCGTCCAGGAAGCAGCGGCCCGCCTCGGAGTCGTCGATGACCTGCGGTTCCCCGCCGGCGAGGCCCGCACCGGGCAGCGGTACGAGCAGCAGCTGGCCGTAGTCCTGCAACAGCACCTGCGGACGGCGGCCACCGAGTTGCTCCATCACGTCGGCGACCAAGGGCCCGATGAGGTGGGGCGGGAGTTCGTGCGCGCTGTCGAGGATCTTTCCCAGGAGGGCTTCCCCGAAGCTCTCGGACCGGTCCGTACGCCGCACTGCCGTCATCCCCTCACCCGCCGCGGTCACGCTTCGTGTGGGGGCGGGCCAGGAGGGCAAAGGGTCTGTCGGTGCCATAGCTCCGTCACGGGGTCGTGGACGCCCGGCCTGCCGGCCCCGCGGAGCCGGCCGGGACGGGCCGCTCATCTCGGTCCGGCTCCGCCTTCCGACTCCCAGGCGTCCTGTCCGCCGGGGCCGTTCTCGGCGAGTGCCAGCAGGCGCGGAGCCGACAGGGGGTTCCCGGGGTCGGCGGCGACGGTCAGCAGCCGGGCGGCTACTGCGGCGGGCTCGTCCGGGGGGATCACCAGCAGTTCCCAGCGCCCCACGGTGCCGCAGTCCACGGTGACGGCATGCTCCTCGGCGGCGGAATCGGTCAGGACCACCTCGATCACGTGGCCGGGCGCCATCACTTCCCGCGGGGCATCGGGCCAGGCGGCGGTCCCCACGGTCACGCGGGTCACGGTGCCGCTGCTCGGATCCAGGGAGCCGACCAGCGCGGGCAGTTCGAGTTCGAGGGCGTCGCAGCGCGGCCACCACGCGCCGTCCAGCGGGCCATGGCTGACGTCCGGCGTGAGGCGCAGCCGGGGCATGGGCATCCGGTAGGAGTGTCCCTCATCCGGTGCCGTGCCTTCGGCTGGCTCTGTGATGGGGTTCATCGTGCGATCCCGTTCCGGGCCGTGCGGTTTCCGGCTGCCCGTGTCTGTCGTTCGCCGGGAACGGCGCCGCCGTGGTCGTACGCCCGGAAGTTCTCGGTACCTGCCAGGCTACTCCCGGCGTGGCGGGCCGGCGTGGTGCGCAGCCAGCGTGGAGACACCTCGGCACGGCGGACGCCGGGTGGCGTGACCGCCCCGGCCGGTACGACTGCCGGCTCGTCGCTCCTCTGCCACGCCACTCGTCGCTCCTCTGCCACGTCATCGGCGTGCCGAGGGCTGCCCTTCGACGGAAAGAGTCAACACGCACGGGGCGACGGGGCCGGGCAGTCCGACGACCTCCCCCATGTTCTGCCAGCCCCAGGACGAGAAGGCGGCTTGTCCTGCCCGGTCGGCGGGATGCAGCAGGGTGATCCCGAGGGAGGAGTGCAGGTCCGTGAGCAGACGCTGTTGCAGCCGGCGGGCGATGTCGCGGTGCTGGACGTGCGGGTGGGCCACGACCTGGGTGAGGACGACGAACCGTGCGCGGGAGGTGAGCCGCTGGATGATCTCCTGGAGCGCTCCGTCGCACCCCCGGCGGCCGGAGCCGTCAGGGCCCGCCGGAAAACCGAAGGCGCAGCCGACCAGCACCGTCGTCTCGGCGACCAGCAGGACGAAGCCGGGGCGGCGGGCGGTGACCGTCAAGCGGTGCAGGAAGTCCCCGCGGTTGTGGTACCGCTCGCCCGTGGTGCCTGCGACGGACTCCGCGGCCAGGTCAGCGATGTCCTCGCGCATGTCTTCTGCCTGCCAGCGGGTCAGCCGGCGAAGGCGGATCCCGTCCCCGAGGACCGGCTGGTCCGGCCGGCGAGCGGCATCCTCGGGCGCCCGCGTCGCGCCGCTCACGAGGCCGTCGGATGCGGCGGGCGGCAGGGGACTCGCCGAGGCCGTGAGGAGCAGTGAAGTCGGTTCGGTGGCATCGAGGAGCCGGGCGATCTGAGGGCACGGATGGTGCAGCCGCAGGCGAGCGTGGACCCGGCCGGCGCGCCGCGCTGCCGACAGGAGGACCTCCAAGCCCCTGGCGTCGCAGGAGCCGACCGTGGCCAGGTCGATGTCGATCACCGTGACACCGTCCAGCAGGCACTGCTCCACCGCGGCCCGCAGCAGCGGCGTCGTGGCCGGCCCGATGTCGCCGGCAAGCGTGACGAGCGTTCGCTCTCCACGGTTCCGCCGATGGATGTCCAGCCGGGAAAGGATCATCACGTCCCCCTTGGGCGGGGTTGCGGACCTGGCCGGGCGCTCGGCGCGGCCGTTGCCGTGATGAGCTTGCGCTGGGTTCCTTCGACCGCGGCGGACATGGTGCCGACCCGTCTCCGCGCCGACCACCGGGGCGGCCCGGATCCACTCGCCTCTCGCCGAGGACGACCCGGCGTGGCAGCCGGAGTGCGTGATGCCCTCGGTACTTCAACCGTACGTCGGCCGCAACCGGAAGCGACTGGGTCGAAGAGCACGGCACGAGAGGGACCGCGTCACACGAGGGACCGTTCCCCGACGTCAGAATGTCGCTGACACTGCGGCTGCTTGTACGTGTGCACCTGCCTGCGCAGGCTGTCCTCCCCGGCAGCGCCGTGCAGGCGCGGGAGAGGCGCGTCTCAGGCGTGCGCGGGGAGACACGCCTGCCCCTCGCGTGGACGCCGCTCTACGTGGCGGATGCAGGCAGAGCCCCCTCGTACGGGCGACGTTCGATCATGCTCGCGTGAGGACGTGGCATCCATCCGGCATCCGGAGAGGAACGGCCCCCTGTCCGAACAGAACGGGGGCCGTCACCCCTCTGACCTGCTGCGCAGCCCGTGCCCCCGGCAGGATTCGAACCTGCGACACCCGCTTTAGGAGTTCGATCCCGCCCCGGCATGGTCACGCCCCACCACGTGCAAGGGAGCCACACGTGGCCGCCGGATGCTGCCGCTGCCCGTGGTCGTTGATGGCAACGTTGGATGTCACCGGAACAGCCCCGGCACCGGGCAGACCTCCAAGGGCTCGCCCGGCCGGTCGGCCCAACGCCACCAGACATGCCGACCGGCACACCTCCACAGCACCCGGCAGATCCGCCGGCCATCGTCCTCCCGCTCGGAGAGAACGAAGCCACCGGACTTCATGGGCTGGCCGCAATCGCTACAGGTCGGGCCGTCACTGGTCATGCTGGCACCCCCTCTGCCTTGTCACTCAGTTAGACACTCCCTCGCAGCGGCAGGCTTGCCTACGGCTACCGGTTGATCGGGATCTCGTAGACGATCTCGCAGTGGGCGGCGGGCACGATGATGTCCGCTGTCTCGACGGGTCGTCCTTGGTCGCTGTAGTAGGTCCGCCGGATGTGGGTGACGAGCGCGGCTTTCTGGATGCCGAGCAGGGATGCTTCCTCGGCGGTGGCCTGCCGGGGTTCGGGCTGTTCCACGGCGTGGCTGACGGTGACGCCGATGGCGGCCATGCGGTTCACGACGCCTGCCCCGGCGTGCGGGCCTCCTTCGGGTAGGACGACGAGGGTGCCGGCGGTGAGGTCGTAGGACTCCCAGCTCGTCGACAACTGCACCGGCCTGCCGTCGCCCAGGAACTCGTACGTCGTCCGGACGCACAGGTCTCCTTCGGCGATACCGAGTCGAGCCGCGATGTCCGCCGGCGCCGGAACCTTGGCGTCGGTCCTGCTCTCCCAGTCCCCCTGCTTGCCGACGGCCTTCATGTCCGCGCGGAACGGGGACCCGGTGGGCTGCTCGCGCGCCGAGGAACGTACGACCCGAACGCGCCGCCGTGGCTCGGCGACGTACGTGCCCGAACCCGCACGCCCTTCCAATACGCCTTGGGAGATCAGCAGTTCCTGCGCCCGGCGCACCACGTTCTCGCCGACGCCGCACTCCTGGCCGATCTGCGCGCGTGAGGGCAGGCGGTCTCCCGGCTCCCACACGTGGTCCGCGATCCGCCGCCGTAGCTCGTCGGCGATGCGGAGATAAGGCGGCTGCTCAGGCATATGGAAAATCTAGTCCACTAGCTCTGATCTAGTTAACTAGCTTCACTCAAAGTGATCGCCGGTGACGGAGGCTGCCCTGTGCCTGCTTGTGAAGTGAGCGCGGAAGCCATCGCGGCCCGGTTATCGGCCGTCGGGCTCACCACCCGTGTGGAGGAGCACGAACGTTGCACGTCGATCGAGGCGGAGGTGCCGGAATCGCTTTCCGCCGACTCGTGGCGGGAGGTCCTGGACGCGGTGTCCGAGGCTGACCGGTTCGGGCTCCTCGCCACCAGCTTGAACGGCCGCGCCCTCTGGGCGGTCGTAGCCAAAGCGGTCCCCACGGCGGGCGATGCCGGGGGACCGAGCCATCAGCGATAAGAGCTGAGCAGCGTGATCAACCGTATCCGCCGTGCCGTCTCACTCACCAGAGAGCGGCACTCCCGCAAGGGCAGGCACCGCCGCCCCTCGACGTCCTCCCGGCCGCCGACCGCCTTCGCGCGGTCCATGTCTATCGACGGACACGTAACCGCCGTTACCGGGCAGGGAAAGGACACCGCGAACCGCCTGGGTCTCCTGGCGGGTGAGGACAACGCGCTCGTCCGGCCGTATGTGACGGGCTGGGAGCGGCGCGTACGGCAGCGGGTCGTGGTCCAGCATCTGCCAGCTGAGGCATGGTCAGCTCTCGCGGTGGCCTACTGATGTCCTACCGCCCACAACATCGCCTCACGCACGCTGAGGCTGCTCCGTACCGGTCGGCCGCGTGCCGGATCGGTACGCACCTGGCATGCGCGGAGTCCGCACCGGCCACGGCCCCGGTCGACGTTCCGGTGCTCTACGAGGCGTGCGACTGCCCGTGCCACGCGGCACCCACCCGACCCGCGTCGGCGGGGGTGGAGAGGTGAGGGAACGCATGCCCACGGGCGCGATGGTCTCCCCGGTCGAGATCACCTCAGCGAGCGTGCAGCGCGGAGACCTCATCCAGATCGGCGGCCGTCAGTGCCTGGTGATCGACCTCATCCAACTGCGCCAGGGCGCGAAGCAGCTCGTGTTCGAGTCGGGCGAACTGCTGACCATGCACTCACGGTCCCGGATGATCGCCATGCGGATGCTGAGAAGGTGGTGATCCGGCCCGTGTCTTCCCGCCGAGACGCCATCGCCGGTGACCTCCGCAGCCAGATCATCACCGGCCGCCTCAAGGCCGGCGAACGCCTGCCCTCTGAACCCAACCTCGCCGCGCGCTATGCGGTCAGCCTGCCGACGCTGCGGAGTGCTCTGGCGGCCCTCCAGGGAGAGGGTCTGATCGAGAAGGTCCACGGCCGGGGGAACTTCGTACGTCGGCCCCTGCGGAGACTCACCTACGTCGGTGGAGGGCGGCACCTCGATGCGGCTACGTCGGCGGACGCAGCTCTACGTGTCACTGTGCGCACGGCCAAGATCCGGGCGCGGGGCCAACTGGCCGCCCTGATGAACGTACCGGCCAGAAGCCCTCTCACTGAGTTCATTTGTCTCGCCCATGAAGGGGAGGCGCCCCACAGCCTGGCCCACATCTACGTACCCCGGGACCTGGCGCCGGCTGCCGTGCCCGAAGAGTCGACCTTGCGGTTTGGGGCGCTGGTGAGCGTGGACGATCTGCCCTCGCCGCTGGCGGAGGTCCAGGAGAGGGTCAGGGTTCGCCTGCCGACACAGGAGGAAGCGTCGGTCCTCCGGCTCGGCTCTGCCTGGGCCGTTCTCGCCATCAGGCGCGTGATGACCGATGCTGCCGGGCGCGTGGTCGAGGTCGCGTTCCTCGTGTTCCCAGGCGACCACGCCGATGCGGTTTTCACCACTCACCACCAGATCGACGGCAGGAGGCCAGAAGAGTGGCATCACAGAACGAGTTGAGACTACTGCCGTGGTCGGGACCCGACGGCAAGCCCTGCTACCTCAGCAGTGATGACGGCGACAGCTACATGTCCCGCCTGGCGGACAACACCGAAACGGCTCACCTCGGCATGGCAACCCAGATACTGGACCACGCACGAGATGTTCTCGGCGACTCGGACTCGGAACCGGAGGAACTGCGGTCACTGGCAGCCGGACTGACCCTCGCTCTGAGGGACACACTCCGAGTGGCTACCAGCCGCGGCGGACGCTTGCGATACCGCATGCGGGGCCGCGGAGCCCCGTTCGTGCCCGTCTAATGACCCCGGCCTGGCTCACCAGCGAGCCTGAGAAGGCCCACGGCCCTGACCCGCTCGGGTGCCGTGGGCACATCTCGTTGTCGGCTGACTTTGGGCGGGCTCTCAGCCTGGGAAGCTAAGGCGATTCACCGGCCACCGCACGGCCGACCTGGGCAGACACGCTGCCCACGTTCGACGCTTCGGGGCGCTGCTACCCGGTGTTCCCCTGAATCCTCGCACGATCTGGCACGTGACTGGCACGATCCGTCGACTTCAGGTCGTCACGGTGTCAGTCTCGCGACGTGCCCCAAGGCGATGAGGCCGATACCAACGGCGATCAACGAGGGATACGTGAAACCGCAACACGCTACGAGCAGCGCCCCCGTGCCCCAGAGCCTCGGATGCCGAACGTGGTGTTGTAGCCATCTGCCCGGCATTCGGCCGAGCAGTAGGCCGTGCATGCCCAGCACGGCACAGGCGAGCCAGAGGGCTCCTACCAGCAATACAAGCGGCAGAAGGAGGATTGCAAACGACGGTGACATAATTGGTTCCCCGGCAGATCAACAGACTGGCTCGGCACGGCAGTCTCGCACGTCCATGTCGACGCTTACGGCCGGACCTCTTCGTCCCGAAGCAACTCGGGATGCTCACCGTCCTGGGGCTGGCGCGCCCTTCACCTGCGCTGATGGCCCGCTGACGTCCACGGTTGTTCGCGGCCGTGTGTCGTCGTTGTCAGGCAGTTAGACACTCACCGGGGACAGGTCCGTGTTCGCCCAGGCCTGTCTCTCGGTACACCGCTAAGCGGGTCTTCCATTCCAGTCGTCCAGGTGGTCACGCGCTACGTCAAGGAACCCTGCGATCGCATTTGAAACAGCTCCGATGGAGGCTGCTACCTCGCGGTATCGGATCAGGGGACCATCCGTAATGATCGTGAGATCGTCGCTGTCTACTGACATGAAGGGGCTGCTTTGGACCAGTCCGACGTAGCTCTCCAGGTCACCCAGCGCGTTCCCGCACTTCTCAAGCACCGCATACGCTTCTTCGGCGACGACCTTTGGGCCGGCGAGTCGCACGCGGATCGCGGCATCGCCCATCGGGTCGAGTTGAGCGAGCAGGTCCTGTAGGGATGGGATGGCACCGCGACGCTCGTCTTCTCCGATGCTCTGGCTGTACGCCCCGACTGAGTTTGCGGCGTCTTGAATCTGACTTATCGCCAGCCGCGCCGCCTTGGCGAACTCCTGATACGAGTCCATCCGTGTCTGCCGAACGGACATGCCGTAGGCATCGGCTCCTGATTTCGCGGCAGCACCCACGGATCCTCGGCTGGAGGAACGGGCGGCGGCAACGGTGGCCACCCCTCCCACCAGGGCGCCAGCCACGCCAGCAATAGCGGCGATGAAGGCTGTGTCCATGCCCTCAGAAGCAAGTTGAATGGCTATCACAGGTCTGGCTCCAGTGCCCTGAGGTGCTTCTATGTGTGCGGATCGCACGGTACAGCCGCATGCCGTTCCCTGTAGAGGGCGTGATCTCGCCACCCAGGCGCAGAGAGTGGCACGTTCTGATCCGTAGCTCTATGTGGAGCGGTCAGGGAGGGGCAAACAGGTCGTCCGTGGGCCTCACAGGGGCGCTACTGGATGCGAACGGCTTTGGTAGTTGCGGTACTTCGCTGCTGTATCGCGTCACAGGTCCATTCGGGACTCCGTTTCGCGGGACTGGGAATCTGGGGTGATCTACTGGATACTTGTGCGCCGACCTGGTGAAACGGTCCTTGGGGAGCTGCGGTGGCTGGTGCCCAACGCTCGCAATTTCCCACTGTTCCCCTTCGGTCTGGTGCCGATGTCGTGCGGTGCTGGTGCGCCCCCCGGCGGCACTGTCAGTGCGTGTCGCTAAGGTCACCGTCACTGACAGCTGAGCAGAGAACCACCAGGGGGAACGTCATGGCAAGAGAGATCGCGGCGGCTGTTGTGGACGCGTGGGATGAGATCGAACGGTGGTACGAGGCCCAGGGTGCCGCGCATCTGATCATGCCTCCTGCCTCCGGTGAGCAGATCGCCGCCCTTGAGGAGATGCTTGGCATCGAGCTGCCTGAGGCGGTTACGGCCTCGCTGCGGCGACACAACGGATCTGCGGACGGGGGCTGGCCCACGGGCACGCTGTTGTCCTGTGACGGCATCCTGCAAGAAGTGAGTGTGTGGCGCGACCTCCTGACCAGCGGCGACTTTGACGACCTCAAGGACTTCGTTGTGGCCGGCGAGGCGCTCAAGGCCGGCTGGTGGCAGTTCGGTTGGGTCTCGCTCGATGCAGACGGCGCGGGAAACGGCGCGGTGCTGGACCTGTCGCCGGGTCCTGGGGGAAAGGTCGGCCAGGTCATCGACATGGACCACGAAGCAGGGCCGAGCGGGCCCATAGCGAGTGACTTCGTCGGATACCTGACGGCAATGGCCGCTCGGCTGGGCGACTTCGCAGTGATCGACGGACAGTACGTCGAGGAACAGTAGACGGGGCGCACCATATGCAACCTGGCCCAGCCCTGGCGCGGGATGACCTCGTGGACTTTGCCGTACGGTCTCATCTTTATCAGGTCGATCACGGGGTCCGCCAACGTCGACCAACGGCCCCTGAACCTCGGCCGATCGTTCCCTGAGGTTCGGCGTCGATCGCGGTTGTTCGTGCTCGTTGGTGTCAGCCGCTGGTGTAAGCCGCCGCACCCGGTCTTGACAAGGGCTGTCTCATCTGGCAAAGAGCTTCAGTTTTGACTGCACCACCGGCTCCCTCATTGACCCTGAGTAGCCATGCCTTCCGGCACGTCTGTGGCACGCTGAGCGGTCACCAAGTAGCCCGCGAAGCGGACATCTGGTCGAGCCTCTGCCCACCCGTCCGCTTCCCTGACCGGAACCAATACGGTTGTGCCAGGAACCGGGTGGTGCACGTTGCCCGTGCTGCCTGGGGGTGCCTCGTAACGGCAGTGCACCTCGGTGATTGTCAGCACCTTCAACCAGGTCGGCGCGTGCTCCTCCTCCTGACCGTGATGCTCCTCGTGGAAGTCGATCTCAGCCGCACGCTTGCTACCGACAACGTCGGCGTAGTCCTCCGGATCGGTCTCCAGCAGCTTCCACGAGACAACATCCCCCGGCGTGAACCTCTCCCCGCAGCACTGCATCTGCCAGTCATCGACCCAGATTGTCAACGTCATGCTGCCATTGTCCGCCGAGTGAGGCGCGCTCACCGGGACTTTTCCTCGTCCCCGCTACAGACCTGAACCCACCACTCACCCCAGCTCCCATCCCGTCCGCCGTCGACCCACACACCGTGGAGCGGGCGTGGTCCATGGCGTTCAGGTGGAGCGCGCCACTGTACGAACGACCTGGACGTCATGGGCCGCGTCTGCTCGGCTTCGCCTGGGTCGACGGTGGACGGGATGGGAGCCACCGCGCACGCCACAACGGACCCGCGGGCGGAAACGGCGCCCCCTCCATCCCGGTGCCAGCCGATCGCCGCCGGAGGCATGTCCTTGACCGTGGCCGCTCTATGCGGTGATCGACTCATGGCCTCCGGCCCTATCCACAGTGGGCGCGCGTCGGCGTAGCGCGCCCGGAGCGGGCCGAAGGCAGGAGCGCAGGGCGGAGCGGAGCCGGGAAGCGCGCCCGGCGGAGCGGAGCGCAGCCGGGGCTTGATGAAGTAGGGAAACTCTTACCGCATCCACCACGTGTGGCTCTCTCGTCGCCTCATAGGTGCCAGGTGCTGAGCTTGGTCAACGCTTCGGCGCGGTCTTCGATGACCTTCATGCGGGCGAGCCGTTCGGCTTCGTGGTGGTGGGCGTCCTGGGCCGTGGTCTGGCCGGGCCACTTGCGGTAGAGGAGTCCGTGCAAGCTCCTCGACCCGCTCTACCCGGACCTGCGGCTCTGGGCCTGGGCTCACATGCTTGGCTTCCGCGGCCACTTCTCCTCGAAGTCCCGCCGGTACTCCACCACGCTCGGTGCCCTCCGTCAGGCACGCGCCGACTACCGCGCCGCGCAGGAACACGCCGCCCTCGGCCTGGACGACGCCGAGCCGGACACCGTCCTTGTCCTCGCCGACTGGCAGTACGCCGGCCACGGCCACACCCCCGGTGAATCGGTCCTCGCCGTCACCACCGCCCGCGAGATCCAGACCAACCGCGAAACCGCCCGAGAAGCCCTACGCGATCACCTCGCCTCGGAAGGAGCCGCAGCATGACCACCGCCACCGCCGAACTGCTGACCGTGCCCGACGTCATGGCGCGGCTCAAGCTCGGCCGCTCCACGGTCTACGACCTGATCCGCTCCCGTCGCCTGGTTTCCATCACCGTCGGCCGCTCCCGCCGCATTCGCGCTGACGCACTGCGCGACTTCATCACCCGCGAGACCGAGGAGGCCTCCTGATGGCCAGCCAGCGCAAGCGCAACCCCAACGGGGCCGGCACCATCACCAAGCGCAAGGACGGCCGCTTCCAGTGCGCGGTCTACGTGCTCCAGCCGGACGGCACCCGTGCCCGCAAGTTCGCCTACGGCAAGACCTGGGCCGAGTGCGACGCCAAGCGTCGGGAACTCCTCGACAAGGTCGACCAGGGCGTGCCCGTGCTGACCCGGTCGGCCAAGCTCTCCGAGTGGCTGCCGTACTGGCTGGACAACGTCATCAAGCCCCGCCGGAAGCTGAGCACGTACGACAAGTACGAGGCACATGTCCGGCTCTACCTGGTGCCGCTCCTCGGCGCGAAGCGGCTCGAATCGCTGGGCGTCGCCGACGTGCGCCGCTTCCTTGTCCGCCTGGAGGCGGAGGCGACCGCGGCCACGGCCAAGGAGGCTCACCGCGTGCTGCGGTCGGCATTGTCCTCGGCCTGCCGAGAGGAACCGATCACGCGGAACGTCGCGAAGCTCGTCGAGCCGCCCCGGATCAAGGAGCGGGAGCTGAGCCCCTGGACGCTGGACGAAACCCTCGACTTCCTCGCCGCCGCCCGCACAGACCCGCTCTACGCGGCCTTCGTGCTCGCCTTCGCGATGGGGCTGCGCCGGGGGGAGATCGTTGGGCTTCGTTGGTCGGACGTCGACCTCGACAACCGGGTGCTCTACGTCCGCCAGCAGATGCAGCGTCGCCGTGGCGTCCTCTACGACGACGATCCGAAGATCCGCCGTCGCCGTGCCGTTCCGCTGCCCGCTCTCTGCATCGCGCCCCTGCGCTGGCACCGCACGCGGCAGGCAGCTGCTCGCGCGAAGGCGGGGGAGGGGTGGCAGGAGTCCGCGTACGTCTTCACCACTCGGACCGGCCGCCCGGTCGAGCCGCGCAACCTCTACCGCTCCTTCACCCGCGTCGCCCAGTCCGCCAGCCTTCGCGTGATCCGGCTGCATGATGCCCGGCACGGCACGGCCACGCTCCTCACGGCGGCCGGGGTCGCGCCACGGGTCGTGATGGAGATCCTGGGCCACTCTCAAATCAGCATCACCATGGACGTGTACACGCACGTCGTCCAGGACACGCAGCGCGAGGCCATGAGCCACATGGACCGGCTGCTCAGGAGGCGTCGCGGTCGTCAGTGACCGACCCCGTTGATGTCAGAAGTGGATGTCAAAGGTCCCGGACCATGATCGGTCCGGGGCCTTTTGCCTGGTGCCCCCGGCAGGATTCGAACCTGCGACACCCGCTTTAGGAGAGCGGTGCTCTATCCCCTGAGCTACGAAGGCGGGGATGTGTGGGCAAAGGTGTTGGAAATCCGCCCACATCGGACGGATTCCGACCCCTGAGGGCCCCAGACATCCACAGGGCGCCCCACCAGAGTGGTGCACCGCGCACAGTCTAGCGGTTGTGGCCGCACACGGAGGCGGCTGCTGCTGCGTGGCCGCGGCTCCTGCGTGCCGAGTCCCTGTATCGGTCGGCGGAGCGTGTCGTGCGGTGACGCTCTGTCTCCCTGAGTTGCGTACGGTGTCGGGCGATCAGCATGAGCCCCTGGTGCGCGGTGGCCGTCCCAGGGAGGAGCAAGCCTTCAGATCGTCCTCGGACACGTTGTGGACCGCCCATGATGAACTGTGGCTCCCCCGGGCACTGTCCTGCACCGCTGGTGGCGAGCCTGGACGGACGAGAACCCGCCCGCCGAACTCCATGCCCTGATCGGCACGGTCACCGTCGGCCACGGCATTGATCTCTGCTACCGCTGGCTACGGCGACTGCGTCGGTGAAGCTCATGTGATCGGGGTTGACGCCGACCAGAAGTCGGAGTGGACGTTCGGGTCCGGAATCGGCTTTCCTGCGTAATTCGGTCCGATTGTCTTCGAGGTGGGCGGTGACACCGATGACTTTTCCACGCACGGTGTTGCCACTTCGAAGAACGCCTGCCCGTTGTCGCCGATCAAGAGGCGCACGTTAAATTCATCTGGCGTCTGGAAATACATAGCCGGACTTTCGGCGTTCCGGTTCATGCCGATCTGGCTGTATCCTTGTGATTTCCAGTAGCGCTCCACCACGCCCAGGAAGCTCCCCCTCCGCGCCTCCGAGATTACGGTCATTACCGCCCGCCGCCTCGATACGTCACAACTACCCTCAGTTGACTCACCATGGGTCCAATGAACTGTCGGCGTGATCGCGGCGAACGTGCCGTCAAGGATCTTGTCGGCGTGCTCTGCAGCTTCTTGCATGTTCATTTTTTTCGAGTCACCTACAGACGTTCCGTTCGAAGAGCTGCATCCAGTCAGCAGCAAAGCGCCAAGTAGAATTCCAAGGTATGTACTTCTCACCGAGGCTGCTCCCGAACGATCTGGTCGGATTTGCCGACAATAATCCTTGCAATATTGTCCGCCGACATCTGATCTTTTGTAGGGTTGAAGTAGTTGGAGTGGGCTTTCATCTTCCCGTGATCCTCGAAAATTGTCGGCCCGTCACTCACCGCGAACCGTGTGGCACCGAAAGCCTTGCTGGCGGGATCCTTGCCGAACCAAAGATCGTCGCCGTTCGGGTCACTCGCGCTCGCACCAGCTGCAGCGCCGACTTCCGGCGCGCCCGCGAAACCCCCAAGAACACCCCCGACAACCCCGCCACCGACCTGCCCCTTGGAAGGAAGTCCAGTAACGATGTCGTGTTCGGCCGCGCCCACGAACACGTGTCCCTGACCTACATTCAACTGGCCCGCAGAGTTCGCCCCTGTCCCAGGGCTTCCCACGAGAATGATGTCATCGGCTCCTGGGATGCCGCCCTTCTCCTGAGCCGCAAGGCCGACGGTGAGTGATCCGTACGAATGGCCGATTGCCGTGATGTGAGGATCGCCTTTTTCGTGTGTCGCCGAAATCCCGGCCATGAACTGGTTGTAGGCGGGTGCTCCCGCCTCGGCATCGTCCGTGAACATGACACTCCTGCTGCTCAGGAAGTCACGCGCACTGATCTGGGGTGCGTCATAACCAAGCCAGACGATTGACGAAGTGGAGCTGTGCGGGGAAATTTCCCTGGCCGTCAGGGCCGTGTCCTGGGCGCGCTTCATTGTGCCGCCGGGGAAGTCCCCGTCAAGCCTCGCGGTGAGTCCTGGAAGATAGGAAGAGATGTTCTGTGCTGTGTCCGGATTTCCGTAGGCCACAATTGCCCGGCCGTTGCCTTCGTCGCCGATACCAAGGAGATACATGGGTGGGTCGCTGCCTGCGAGAAGCTTCTCCTGGATGCCTTTCAAGCCATCCAGCTTCGTCTGGGAGTCGTCGTCGTGCTGGCCTTCCAGTTTCGCGATCAACGTCTGAATGTTCTCGCGGTTCACCTCGTCACGCACCATCGCCGGTACGCCATCCAGGTTTCCGATAATCTCAGGGAAACCCCTCTTGTACTCATCCCGCTGATCATCGCTGAGACTGTTCCACCACTTGGTGATGTCGGCCGGCGACTTGTCCATCGGGATGTGGTCCAGAAGGTATTGGGTTGCCGCTGAGCTGACGGCGTCGACGTCGGACGCCACGTCGGCCCACGTCCTGGTGTCGACGGCCAGACCAGGTGAGGCCTTGAGTTTTTCCAGTGCCGTGCTGTAGCGGTCGTCGATCTCCGTGGCTTCCTGCACGGCGTGGGCGATGCGGTCGGCGATGTCCTGGGCCTTCGCACGGTTCGGGTTGGGGCTGCGCAGGCCGGTCATGTCCGGGCCGGGTCCGCGGCGGTAGATGCCATTGAACCCGGTGACCGTTCCGCCGGCGATCTTCTCTCCGGTCTGTTCGTTCTCGCCACCGGCGGGGTATGTGACACTGCCGCTTGCGTTGACCGTGTACGACAGCGACTTCGCGTCATCGAGTGCCTCGAGCAGGCGGCGACGTGGGGCGGCGATCTCGGACGAGAAGCCGGTAAGCACTCCGCTGATCAGGCCGCATTCGACCTGGGTGTAGTGGAAGTTCTGCGAGAGCTTGGCCAACTGCTTCTGCGCCGCGTTCGCCGCCTCGCCCTCGTTGGCCGTCTGCATGGCCTTGGTGATCTGCTTGTCGATACGGCCCTTGGCCGCGTCGGCCATGTCACTGATCGCGCGGTACCCGTCCGCTGCGTCGGCGTACTCGGAAGGGCTGATGGTCCGCAGTTCATTGAGGTCCATGCGTCCGGATCACCGGCCCTTTTCCCTGCCGCCGGCGGCGGACATGTCCTCGGAGTGGACCTTCAGCCCAGCGATCTCGGCCTTGATGGACTCGTCAGTCTTGAGCTGGTCATTCCCCACTTTTTCCAGCACGCTGGCGAGCCCGTTGCACAGCTCGCTGATGTCCTTCACGCGGCGTTCCCAGGAGTCGTACACCCTCTTTTGAGCTGCCGCGGTTGAACAGGCGGAATCCTTATCCTTGTCGATCCCTGTCGTGCCGCGCCGCAGCTTCGTCAGTGCCTTGCCGATGTCGTCCCGCAGGTCCCCCACGCCCTGGCCAGCCGTAGACCATGCCTTCCTGTCGGACCGGAGCCTGCCGGAAGCGCCGCTGCCGGTCGAACTCGTGCCGTTCTGGTCGCCGGGCAGCTGGTTGAGCTGCATCCGTGTGGAGTGCTGTACGGCTGCTGCGGCCTTGAGCTGCTCCCACTCGTCCCACGCCATGCGTGGCCCCTCCCCGTGTCTCGTCGTACGTCGCCGAGACCTCTTGAACGCTCGATCGCAACTCTGCGGTGGTCGAGAAGCACAGTAGTAACGCTGCGTCGAGTGACCCATCCGTATCAGCCACCAGCCTGTCTGAGTAGGCGTACTCAGACGGCACCCCAGTCGTCGATCGGACGGGGGGCGGGAATCCTGGGAATCCGTAGGGCGGTTGTCCGGGTACTGGGAAGGGCGTTGGGAGTGATTCGGTGGTCGTCCGGCGTCGGCGGGAGACGGCGGCAACCGCGATCGCGGCTCCGAGGAGTACGACAGCTCCGACGCCCAGCGCGATCCAGAGAGGGGAGCTGTCATTCCTGCCGGTGCAGCGGCGCCTGCGGTCTGAGAGGCTTTCGAAGACGTTGGCTTTGATGCCACGTCCTTGAGGGCCGGGAGCGGATAGACGTTCGCCGGGCCGGGGTCGCCGGGATTCTGCAGCGCGATGGGCGGCCGCACTCGCCGAGGAGTGTCAGAGCTGTCCCTGGTGGCAGTGTGCGGGGGCGGTTACAGCGTTTGGGGGTGTCGCACGGCACCAGGCCTGATCTGCGACGACGGCATTTCCGACACATCCCACGAGGGCGGCTCGTGGTGGTGTGCGCGACTGGCGTCAGCGTACCGGATCAGGGCGTCGGCGGTGGGGTCAGGTCAGGGGGACGTGGGTGAAGCGGGAGGCGGTGCGGAGGTCTGTTTCTATGCGGGACGCGGTGCGGCGGAGGGCGGGGAGGAGGGTCTCGGTGCACTCCTCGCGGGTGTGGCGGGCCGCGTGCATGGCGATGTTGACCGCCGCTACGGGGTGGCCCGTGCGGTCGTGGACGGGGACGGCGATCGCGCGCAGGCCTTCTTCGAGTTCCTCGTCGGCCAGGGCGTAGCCGAGCGGGCCGGGGTCCGTCAGGGCGCGGCCCGCTGCGGTGGCGTGGGCCGGGAGACGGGTGCCGACGGTGAAGTTGACGCTCATGATGCGGTGGGTGGCCGCGTGGGCCGTGTACTGGATCTCGTCGCCGGCGGGGGTCAGGACCGCCAGGGACGCCGACTCGTGCACCTGGGCCGCCAGGTCCTCCAGGTGGGGCTGGGCGATCCGGGGGAGTGAGGTGCGGGACAGGGGCGGGAAGCCGAGGGAGAGGACCCGGGGGGTGAGGGCGAAGGTGCGGTCGGGGCCGGGTGCCACCAGTCCCAGGTGCTCGTAGGTGATGAGGGCCCTGCGGGCCGTGGCCCTGGCCAGGCCGGTCGCCTGCGCCGCCTGCGTGAGGGTCAGCGTCGGGTACTCCTCGCCGAAGGCGGTCAGGACCGTCAGGCCGCGGGCCAGGGATTCGATGAACTCCCTGCCGAGTTCCTGCTTCGACGCCGCCGTCCAGGTCGCCAGGCCGGAGACAGGGGCGGCCGGGTGCTCGGGGAGCGGCGCCGTCCGCAGGTCCGCCTCCATCGCCGTGACCGTTTCGCGCAGCCGGGGGAGCAGGGTGGCGCGCAGGCGCTCCGCGGAGTGGCGGCTGGTGTGGCTCACCACGCTCGCCACGCAGGCGATCCGGCCGGTGGCCGGGTCCCGTACCGGTACGGAGACGGCCACCAGGCCCGGTTCGATCAACTGGTCGTCCCCTGCCCAGCCCTCCCGGGCCGCCCGGGCGGTGCGCTCCTCGAAGTCGGCTGCCGAGGAGGGGGGAGCCGGCGGGATCGCCGGGAAGGCCCGGTTCTCCGGGTCGGCCGCCCGGCGCTCGTGCCAGTGGTGCCAGTCCTCGGCCGTCCACTGGGTGGCGAAGAGCGGGCCCGGTGCGGTGCGTTCGGCCGGGAGCAGGTCGCCGATGCGGAAGCTCAGCGACATGGCGCGGCGCCGGGTCGCCTGGTGGATGAACCGGATGCCGTCCCGGTCGGCGACCGCCAGCGACACCGACTCGTCCAGGGCGTCGGCGAGGGCGTCCGCCCGCGCGCCCAGGAGCGCGGGCAGGCGCAGGGCGGCCAGGTAGGCGTTGCCCAGTTCCATGAGGCGGGGGGTGAGGACGGCGTCCCGGCCGTCGAGGCGTACGTACCCCATGCGGGCGAGGGTCGCGGTGATGCGGTCGACCGTGGAACGGGCTAGGCCCGTCGTGCGTTCCAGGTCGCTCGGGCTCAGGGTTCCGCCCGCCTCCGTCAGCGCCCGCAGCACCCCGACGCCCCGCAGCAGCGGAGTGACCGCCTCCGCGGGGACGGCCGGTGTGGTGCTTGTGGTGGTTGTGGCTGGTGCGGTGTGGATGGCCCGTGTGGTGGCGCTTGCGTGCGTCGTGCCCGCCGCGGTGCCGGGCGCCGCCGTCCCGGGGACGTGCGGCGTCGGGTTCGCGGGCGTCGTCGAGGGCGTCGCGGGCATCGGTCGGTTCTCCCGTGCCGGGTGGGGGTCCCGGCGTGGTCGTAGAAGGGGGGGCGGGCGGTGGCTGATGGATGCGCGTGGCGGGGGGGGGGCG
>NZ_JOIY01000031.1 GCF_000720185.1 Streptomyces sp. NRRL S-340
CTCGTGTGGGATGCCGCTCCCGAGCCGGTTCCCGCCCGACCGGGTGCCTGCTACCGGCCCGACCCGGGCCGCCCGCCCCGCCCCCGTTCCGGTCGCCCTGTCCCGCCCCGCGCCCCGACCAGCGGCCCCGCGCCCCCAGCGGCCCGCCCCGGACCCGGTCACCGCCCTCTGCCACCGGACACTGATCCGCCGCCTCCTCCCCCCGGCGCCCTGAATCCGGCCGTCCGCTTTCGCCCCTGTTCTCACCTGATGGACGAAAGCGTGCGAGATCGTGCCCGGTGTCTTCCCCGGGCCCGTGCATTCCGTTGACTTCCGTGACTCACGCGCCCCGTACGACCCGCACGCGGCGTCCGACGCGCCGGGCCCCGGCGCCCCGGTGAGTCCCCGAAGGCATGCCTCATGACACGCGCCATCTCCCTGCACGACGTGAGCAAGACCTACACCAGCAAGACCGCCCGTGTGGTGGACCGGCTGTCGCTGGACATCGCGCCCGGCGAGTTCCTCGTCCTGCTCGGCCCCTCCGGCTGCGGCAAGTCCACCGTGCTGAGGATGATCGCCGGCCTGGAGGACATCACCGAGGGGCGGCTGCTGCTCGACGGCGAGTACGCCAACGACCTGCCGCCCGCCGGACGGGACATGGCGATGGTCTTCCAGAACTTCGCGCTCTATCCGAACATGACCAGTCGGGACAACATCGGCTTCCCGCTGCGCATCGAGTCGCCCGGCACCGACCACAGCCCCCGCATCGGCAGCACCGCCCGGATGCTGGGCATCGAGGACCTCCTCGACCGCTTCCCCGGCCAGCTCTCCGGCGGCGAGCGCCAGCGCGTCGCCATGGGCCGTGCCATCGCCCGCCACCCCACCGCCTTCCTGATGGACGAGCCGCTGTCCAACCTCGACGCCAAGCTCCGCAACCGCCTGCGCGCCGAGATCGCCCAGCTCACCAGGGAGCTGGGCGTCACCACCGTCTACGTCACCCACGACCAGTCGGAGGCCATGTCCCTGGGTGACCGGGTCGCCGTGCTGCGCGGCGGAGTGCTGCAGCAGGCCGACACCCCGCGCGCCGTCTACGCCCTGCCCCGCAACGTGTTCGTCGCCGCCTTCGTCGGCACCCCGCGCATCAACCTCCTGCGCGGCCTGGTCCGCGCCCCGCTCGGCGGCGCCATGACCGTCAGCCTGGGCGAGCAGTTCCTGCGGCTGCCCGAACCCCTCTCCCGCGACCACCAGTTGCTGCGCGTGCAGCAGGGGCGCGAGGTGATCGTGGGACTGCGCTCGGAGGCCGTGCGCATCGCGGACCCGGCCGCCGCCCGGCCCGGCGAGGTACCGCTGACGGGACTGGTGGAGCATGTCGAGTTCCAGGGACACGAGGTGCTCGTCCACTTCGACACCGGCTCCCGCCCGGCCGTCGTACCGGACCTGGAGGCGCCGCGCCCCACGGCCCGGCCGGACCGGCGCCGCCGCCGCGACGGCACCGTGCTGGAACGCCTGCGCGGGCGGGCCGGGGCGCTGCGCGCGGGAGCCGTGGGGGTGCTCGACCGCCCCGAGGAGGCCGGTGCCGCACCCGAACCCGCCCCTGCCGCAGAGCCCCGCCTCCCCGGTGACCTGGTCGTGCGCACCACCCCGGACATCCGGCTCCGCCACGGCATGCGGGTGCCGCTCCTCGTCGACCTGGCCCGCCTCTTCGTCTTCGACCAGCACGGCGAACGTGTCTGCCCGGCCCCGGAGCACCTCCCGGACCTGGAGGAGTGAACCGCCGGACCCGGGGCAGCGGACGGCCGGATCCGAGGGGCGTAGGGGCGGATCCGCAGGAGCGGACGGCCGGATCCGGAGGGCTCGGGCCGGCGGACGCCGGGCGTGGGGAACGGGCGGACACCGGGCGGGGCGCGAGCGCGTCCCTGGCGCCGCAAAACTATCGGCGCTAGTTTATGGGGTTGTCGAGGTCGTGACGCGCGACGGAGCGCGACGACGCCCCCGCCCCGGAGGAACACGATGAAGGCACACGACGGCATGTACATCGACGGCGCCTGGCGCCCCGCCCCGGACCGGGACGTCATCGAGGTGGTGAACCCCGCCGACGAACAGGTATTCGCCACCGTGCCCGCCGGCACCGCCGAGGACGTCGACGCCGCGGTGCGCGCCGCCCGCGCCGCCTTCCCCGGCTGGGCGGCGACACCGCCGGCCGGGCGGGCCGCGCGCCTGGCCGCCCTGCGGGACGTACTGGCGGCCCGCAAGGACGAGATCGCCGAGACCGTCACCGCCGAACTGGGCTCACCCCTGCCGTTCTCCCAGAGCGTGCACGCGGGCCTGCCGATCGCGGTCGCCGCGTCCTACGCCGGCCTCGCGGCGACGTACGCCTTCGAGGAGCGCGTCGGCAACTCCACCGTCCTGCACGAGCCGGCCGGCGTGGTCGGCGCCATCACACCCTGGAACTACCCGCTGCACCAGATCGTCGCCAAGGCGGCCCCCGCGCTCGCCGCCGGCTGCACCGTGGTGCTGAAGCCCGCCGAGGACACCCCGCTCACCGCCCAGCTCTTCGCCGAGGCCGTCGACGAGGCCGGGATCCCGGCCGGGGTCTTCAACCTGGTCACCGGCCTCGGCCCGGTGGCCGGGCAGGCGCTCGCCGAACACCCCGGCGTCGACCTGGTCTCCTTCACCGGCTCCACCGCGGTGGGCCGGCGGATCGGCGCGACGGCCGGCGCCGCCGTCAAGCGGGTCGCCCTGGAACTGGGCGGCAAGTCCGCCAACGTCATCCTGCCCGGCGCCGACCTGGCCAAGGCGGTGAACGTCGGCGTCGCCAACGTCATGTCCAACTCAGGCCAGACGTGCAGCGCCTGGACCCGCATGCTGGTCCACCGCGACCGCTACGACGAGGCGGTCGAACTGGCCGCCACGGCCGCCGCCAAGTACGGCGACCGCATCGGCCCCCTCGTCAACGCCGGGCAGCTCGCCCGGGTGCGCGGTTACATCGAGCAGGGCGTCGCCGAGGGCGCGCGCCTGGTCGCCGGCGGCCCCGGATCCCCGCGCGAGCGGGGCTACTACGTCAGCCCGACCGTCTTCGCCGACGTCACCCCGGACATGACCATCGCCCAGGAGGAGATCTTCGGGCCGGTCCTGTCGGTCCTGCGCTACGACGACGAGGACGACGCGCTGCGCATCGCCAACGGCACGGTCTACGGCCTCGCCGGCGCCGTCTGGGCGGGCGAGGAGGCCGAGGCGGTCGCCTTCGCACGCCGGATGGACACCGGCCAGGTCGACATCAACGGCGGCCGGTTCAACCCGCTGGCCCCCTTCGGCGGCTACAAGTCCTCCGGCGTCGGCCGCGAACTGGGCGCGCACGGACTCACCGAATACCTCCAGACCAAGTCCCTCCAGTTCTAAGGGAGTCACGCGTCATGGCCGTACGTGCCGCCGTCCTGCCCGCCATCGGCTCGCCGCTGGAGATCACCCGGATCGAACTGCCCGAACCCGGCCCCGGCCAGGTGCGCCTGCGGCTGGCCGCCGCAGGGGTCTGCCACTCCGACCTCTCTCTGACCGACGGCACCATGCGGGTCCCCGTCCCCGCCGTCCTCGGCCACGAGGGCGCGGGCACCGTGCTCGCCGTCGGCGACGGCGTCACCCACGTGGCACCGGGCGACGCCGTGGTTCTCAACTGGGCGCCCTCCTGCGGCACCTGCCACGCCTGCTCGCTCGGCGAGGTCTGGCTGTGCGCAGACGCGCTCACCGGCGCCGCCGGCGTCCACGCCCGCACCGCCGACGGCACCGCCCTGCACCCCGGCCTGAACGTCGCCGCGTTCGCCGAGGAGACGGTCGTCGCCGCCTCCTGCGTCCTGCCCCTGCCCGACGGCGTCCCGCTCACCGACGCCGCCCTGCTCGGCTGCGCCGTCCTCACCGGCTACGGCGCCGTCCACCACTCGGCCCGGGTGCGGGCCGGGGAGACGGTGGCCATCTTCGGCGCGGGCGGCGTCGGACTCGCCACCCTCCAGGCCGCCCGGATCGCGGGCGCCGCGCAGATCATTGCCGTCGACGTGAGCCCCGGGAAGGAGGAACTGGCGCGCCGCGCGGGTGCCACCGACTACGTCGTCGCCTCGGAGAACACGCCGCGCGAGATCCGCGCACTCACCGCCGGGCAGGGCGTCGACGTCTCCGTGGAGTGCGTGGGCCGCGCCGTCTCCATCCGCGCCGCCTGGGAGTCCACCCGCCGCGGCGGCCGGACCACCGTCGTCGGCATCGGCGGCAAGGACCAGCAGGTCACCTTCAACGCCCTGGAGATCTTCCACTGGGGCCGCACCCTGAGCGGCTGTGTCTACGGCAACTGCGACCCGGCCGAGGACCTGCCCGTGCTCGCCGGACACGTCCGCGCCGGGCGCCTGGACCTGGACGCGCTGGTGACCGAGCGGATCGCCCTGGACGGCATCCCGGCCGCCTTCGAGAACATGCGGGCCGGCAAGGGCGGCCGGGCGCTGGTGGTGTTCTGAGCCCGGCCGGGCGGCCGCGACCGCGACACCGCCATCCCGGCCGGACACGGCACGCCGCCTGCCGCCGCGGCCGGGGACTCAGCCCAGTGCGGCCCGTCCGATGCCGAGCAGCCCGGCCAGGGCGTGTTCACCGGCCGGGGTGACCTTCACCGCCCGCTCCGAGCCGATGCGCACGCACCAGCCGGTGTCCAGGGCGTGCCGGCACAGGGCGGCCCCGGCGACCCCGGCCAGGTGGGGGCGCCGTTCCGTCCAGTCGAGGCAGGCCCGCGCGAGCGGACGCCTGCCCCGGCGGTCCAGGGAGATGCCCGCCGCGCCGAACCAGTCCAGCCCCGCGTCCGTGAGCGCGAACCCGGTGTCCTGGCGCAGCAGTCCGCGCTCGGTCAGCGCGTCCGTGACGGCGATGCCGAGCCGCCCGGCGAGATGGTCGTAGCAGGTGCGGCCCCGGGCCATCGCGGAGCCGGCACCGGCCTCCCGCAGGGTGCGCGGCCGGCGCGCCGCCGCCGGCGCGACCTGCGCGGCCAGGTCCTCGACCAGTTGGGCCACCCGCGCGTCGGCGAGCCGGACATAGCGGTGACGGCCCTGCCGCTCCTCGGCGAGCAGACCGCCCGCGACGAGCTTGCCCAGGTGTTCGCTGAGCGTCGAGGCGGCCACGCCCGCGTGCCGGGCCAGCTCGCCGGCCGTCCACGCCCGCCCGTCGAGCAGCGCCAGCAGACAGGCGGCCCGGGTCTCGTCGGCGATCAGCCCGGCGAGCGCGGCCAGACCGGGCGCCTGGGGATCCTTCGAGGTCATGCGTCCCAGCATGCGGCACGGACGGTTCGGCACCCGCCGAACGGTGGGCGCGCGCCACGTTCCCGCCCGGTCCACGGCCCCGCCCCCCCCTCCGGGCCCTCCGTGTCCTGCCCGGTGCACGTCTCCCGCCCGGCGTTCGCGTGGCCCGTCCTGCGCGGCCCTCGCGCGGGCCCGCCCCCGCCCGGCCTTCGCGTCCTGCTCCTACTCTCCGGCCTTCGCGCCCGCCGCGTCCTGCGCGTACTGCTGCGCCAGCCCGTCCAGGAGCGCCGCGAGGCCCGTCTCGAAGGCCCGCTCGTCGATCTTCTCCTGCTGCTCGGCGAGCAGGTGGGCCTGGCCCAGGTGCGGGTAGTCGGCGGGGTCGTAGGCACCGGCGTCGTCCACGAAGCCGCCGGCGAAGGAGCCGAGCGCGGAGCCCATGACGAAGTACCGCATGAGCGCGCCGATGGAGGTGGCCTGCGCGGGCGGCCAGCCCGCGTCGACCATCGCGCCGTACACGGCGTCCGCCAGATGCAGCGCGGCCGGCCGGCGGCCGGGGCCGCGGGCCAGGACCGGGACGATGTTCGGGTGGGCCCGCAGCGCGGCCCGGTAGGAGACGGCCCAGTCGTGCAGCGCGGTCCGCCAGTCGCGGCCGTCCTCGAACATCGACAGGTCGACCTGGGCGCTCACCGAGTCCGCGACCGCCTCCAGGATCTCGTCCTTGGTGCGGAAGTGGTTGTAGAGGGAGGGACCGCTGACGCCCAGTTCGGCCGCGAGCCGGCGGGTGGAGACCGCGGCGAGGCCCTCCGTATCCACGAGGTCCCGCGCCGTCGCGACGATGCGGTCGGTGCTCAGGAGGGGCTTGCGCGGTCGGGCCATGGCGCACATAGTAGGGCTGCGGCGTAAAACTAGCAGTGGTAATTTAAATGTACGGCTTTCAAGATCCGTCATCTGTGGGGTGATCCGTCATGAACCTCGGCCTCAGCGAGGAGCAGACCGCGGTGCGGCAGCTCGCCCGGGACTTCGTCGAGCGGGAGATCACCCCCCATGCCGTGGCCTGGGACCGCGCCGAGGAAGTGGACCGGTCCATCGTGAAGAAGCTCGGCGAGGTCGGCTTCCTCGGGCTGACCGTCGACGAGGAGTACGGGGGCTGCGGCGGCGACCACCTCTCCTACTGCCTGGTGACCGAGGAACTGGGCCGCGGCGACTCCTCCGTGCGCGGGATCGTCTCCGTCTCGCTCGGCCTGGTCGCCAAGACCATCGCCGCCTGGGGCGACGAGGAGCAGAAGCGGCGCTGGCTGCCGGGCCTGACCTCCGGCGCGTACGTCGGCTGTTTCGGCCTGACGGAGCCGGGCACCGGCTCCGACGCGGGCAGCCTCACGACCCGGGCGGTGCGCGACGGCGACGGCTTCGTCGTCAACGGCAGCAAGATGTTCATCACCAACGGCACCTGGGCCGACGTCGTCCTGCTCTTCGCCCGCTCCACCGACGCCCCCGGCCACAAGGGCGTGACCGCCTTCCTGGTGCCCACCGACACCCCCGGCCTGACCCGCCGCACCATTCACGGCAAGCTAGGCCTGCGCGGCCAGGCCACCGCCGAACTGGTCCTCCAGGACGTGCGCGTGCCGGCCTCCGCGATGCTGGGCCCGGAGGGCAAAGGTTTCTCCGTCGCCATGTCGGCGCTGGCCAAGGGCCGGATGTCGGTGGCGGCCGGCTGCGTCGGCATAGCCCAGGCCGCCCTGGACGCGGCCGTCCGGCACGCCGGCGAGCGCGAGCAGTTCGGCAGGTCCATCGCACACCACCAGCTCGTCCAGGAGCTGATCAGCGACATCGCCGTCGACGTGGACGCCGCCCGCCTGCTGACCTGGCGGGTCGCGGACCTGGTCGACCGCGGGCAGCCGTTCGCCGTCGAGTCCTCCAAGGCCAAGCTCTTCGCCTCGGAGGCCGCCGTGCGCGCCGCCAACAACGCCCTCCAGGTCTTCGGCGGCTACGGCTACATCGACGAGTACCCGGTGGGCAAGCTGCTGCGCGACGCCCGCGTGATGACCCTCTACGAGGGCACGAGCCAGATCCAGAAGCTCGTCATCGGGCGGGCGCTGACGGGCGTCTCGGCCTTCTGAGGCCGGGTCGGGTCGGGTCGGGTCGGGCCGGGCCGGGGGCGGGCGGCAGGCGAGCCGGCCGGCCGGTCCGGTCGCCGGGGGCCGGTGGGACGCGGGAGTACGGTGGCGGGCCCTGGGGGGCCCGTGAGCCGGGGGCGCGGCGGTGGGCCGGACGAACGCCGGGCGGGCCGGGGCGAGCGGGGCGTTTCTGAGTACGTGGACTGAGTATCCCGGCGGATGTGGCGGGGGGCCCACCCCCCCATGCTGGAACCCATGAGGGACACACCCGGCAAGCAGCAGAGCACCCTCGGCATCGCCGTCCTCTACCTCGTCACCTCCGCCTTCACGCTCGCCAAGGTCATCCGCGACCGCCAGGAGGCCGGGCAGATCGTCAGCCGGGTCGACCAGGCCCGCCTGGAGAAGCTGCTCGCCGAGCACGATCCCTTCGAGAAGATCTGAACCCGCCTTCCGCAGCCGGCCCGCCCCCTCACTCGGACCGCGCGCCCCGCTCGGCCCGCACCCCGGGCGTGCCACCCCGCCGACCGGGGATGCTAAGCGCCCGCTCAGCTTCGGCGGTATGGTGGACCCCCGGACGCAGAGAGGGGTCGAACGAGCGATGAGTACGGCGGAGGAGACGGCCGGCCAGGACGCGCAGCCGTGGGCCGAGGTCACCCCTGACGCGGCCCGGCGGCTGCTCGTGGCGGCCGTGGAGGCCTTCGCCGAGCGCGGCTACCACGCGACGACGACCCGCGACATCGCCGGCCGCGCCGGTATGAGCCCCGCCGCGCTCTACATCCACTACAAGACCAAGGAAGAGCTGCTCCACCGCATCAGCCGGATCGGCCACGAGAAGGCGCTGGAGATCCTGCGCACCGCGGCCCGGCGCGAGGGCAGCGCGACCGAGCGGCTCGCCGACGCCGTCAGCTCCTTCGTCCGCTGGCACGCGCGCGGGCGCACCACCGCGCGCGTCGTCCAGTACGAACTCGACTCCCTCGGCCCGGACGCCCGCGCCGAGATCGTCGCGCTGCGCCGCCTGGTCGACGCCGAGGTGCGCGCGGTCATCGAGGAGGGCGTGGCCGCGGGCGAGTTCGACGTCCCGGACGTGCGCGGCACGACGCTGGCCGTGCTCTCCCTGTGCATCGACGTCGCCCGCTGGTTCAACGTGGAAGGCCCCCGCACCCCGGAGGAGGTCGGCGCGCTCTACGCCGACCTCGTCCTGCGCATGGTCGGGGCCCGGACGGACACCACGCGCGGGCAGGGTGCCGCTCAGAGGTAGTGCACGGGCGGCCAGGGCGTCGCTCAGAGGTAGTAGCGGGACACCGACTCCGCCACGCACACGGGCTTGTCGCCGCCCTCGCGCTCCACGGTGAAGGCGACGGTCACCTGAACCCCGCCGCTGACGTCGTCCACGCCCGTGATCGTGGCGGTGGACCGCAGCCGCGAGCCGACCGGGACGGGGGCGGGGAAGCGGACCTTGTTCGTGCCGTAGTTGACACCCATCTTCACGCCCTCCACGCGGATCAGCTGCGGCCCGAACAGCGGGAGCAGCGACAGCGTCAGGTAGCCGTGCGCGATCGTCGTGCCGAACGGGCCCGCGGCGGCCTTCCGCGGATCCACGTGGATCCACTGGTGGTCGCCGGTCGCCTCCGCGAACAGGTCGATCCGCTTCTGGTCGATCTCCAGCCAGTCGGTGTACCCCAGCTGCTCGCCCACCGCCGCCTTCAGCTCGTCGGCGGAGGTGAAGATCCTCGGCTCTGCCATGTGCCCGGCCTCTCGCATCGCGCGTACGTCCATGTCTAAGCAACTGCTTAGCATGCTCGGTGGCCGGGCCCCTGTCAACGCGGCCGGACCCGGCGGGGTCGGTAGGCTCTGGGGAGTGCCCCAGATTCCCGAGAAGATCCACGAGCTGACCGTGGGCCAGATGTCCGCCCGCAGCGGAGCGGCCGTCTCCGCCCTCCACTTCTACGAGGCCAAGGGCTTGATCAGCAGTCGGCGCACCACCGGCAACCAGCGCCGGTACAGCCGGGACGCGCTGCGGCGGGTCGCCTTCGTACGGGCCGCGCAGCGCGTCGGCATCCCGCTGGCCACGATCCGTGAGGCGCTCGCCGAACTCCCCGAGGAGCGCACCCCCACCCGCGAGGACTGGGCCCGTCTCTCCGCCGCCTGGCGTGCGGAACTGGACGAGCGCATCAAGCAGCTCAACCGGCTGCGCGACCACCTGACCGACTGCATCGGCTGCGGCTGCCTCTCCCTGGACACCTGCGTCCTGTCCAACCCGGACGACGTCTTCGGTGAACAGCGCGCCGGCTCGCGCCTGATGGTGGAGCGCGGCGGCGGCACCACGTCCGCCCGGAGCAACCGGGCCTGAGAGTTGCGAACAAAAGGGGAGTCCGGTCAGCTCGCGGCCTCCGGTGCGTGCGATCGCAAGGCGCCGGAAGGTCCTTGTGGCGGAGCTACCAGGGCCTTTCGGCAACGCCGCGAGCGTGCGTGCCGGACGCCGCGAGCTGACCGGACTCCCCTTTTGTTCGCAGCTCTGAGACCACCGCCGTCCCCGCCCGAGCGGCGGGTGCGATGGGCGAAGACGGGCGCCGGCCGCCCTCCCCGCCCTTCCCGCACCGCCCGGCGGGCCCGGCGAGAAGGACCGCCGGAGCCTGCGGCTGTTGGCTCGGGCTCCGGCTCCGGTCGCCGTGTCCGTGCAGGCGCAGGCCTTCCGCGACCAGCTCGGCGTTCGAGCAGGCCCGTCGTCCGTCCGGCAGGACCAGTGTGTCCGCCGGGCCGGTCCGGCCCGCCAGGCCCAGCCGGCCGGCCAGGCGCAGGACCGGCCAGGCACCGCCCTCCCCGCCGTGCAGCAGGACCGGGCGGCCGTGCGCCGTGCCGACGGCCCCCGGCAGGGCGCGGGCGCAGGCCGCGGCGGTCGCGGCGGACGGGTCCGCCACCTCCGCCAGGACGCGCCGCACCCGGGGGCCGGGCGGCGAGACGGCGAACCGGTCCGGGCCGTCCGTGCCCGACCGCAGACCGGCCTCCACGCCGACGGCCAGGGGGAGCAGGGCGGCGGCCGGTTCCTCCGCGTCCGGTGCGTGCCGGTCGACGCGGGCGAGGCCGGGCAGCACCGCCCGCTCCCGCACGCGCGCCGCGCGGGCCGGCGCGGCGGGCTCCGGCCGGGCCCGGTGGCCACTCCGACCGGCACGGACACCCGGGCCGGACCGCCTCGACCGCGCGCGCCATCACGCGCGGCGACAGGCTCTCCCGCCCGCACGGCGTCCGCGGCCGGACGGCCACCTCGGTGGCGCCGGCCGCGACGGCCCGCGCCGCGGACTCGGCCGGCGCCCGCGGGGTGAGCGGCACCACCGCGCCGTCCGCGGCCGTACGGGCTCCGTTGAGACATGCCTGCACGGCCGGACAGTGCCCCGCCCGGCACCGGGACACTCCTCGGCCGCGGACGGGCGCGCGCCCTCAGCCCCGCAGCGGCCGCCCGCCCCCGGTCCCGAGGGTGAGGCATCCCTGGTGCGGCCCGGTACGCCCCGCCACGCCTCGGCCCGACCCGGCACGCGCCCGGTGCACCACGCCCCTGCTCAGACCGAGTGCTCAGACCGAGTGCTCGGGCCGCCCGCTCGGGTCGTGCGTACGAGCCGTCCGCTCAGGCCGACACCAGCAGCCGCTGCCCGCGCCGGGCGGACGCCAGTGCCTCGGGGGTGAGGACGGGGCGCGGGACCAGGATGCCGCAGTCCGCGCAGACCGGTCCGGCGGACGGCTCGTGGTCCAGGCCGTAGCGCCACACCAGCCGCTCGCCGCCGCACACCGGGCACTCCGCGCCGGGTGCGCGCTCCAGCGCGGCGATCAGCCGGCGCAGTACCTCGGCCAGGGGCCGGCGCGGGTGGACCCGCGGGTCGTCGCACCACGCGACCCCGAAGCCGCCCCAGGTGAGCCGGTGCCAGTCGTCCACGCTGCCCGGGCGGCGCAGCCCGTCGTGCTTCTCCTTCCTGCGGCGCCCGGCGAACTCCGACTCGTAGTCGAGCCACACCGAGCGCGCCTCCTCCAGCTCCTCCAGCGCGGCCACGAGCCGCACCGGGTCGGGAGACCTGTCCTCGGGGCCGAACCCGGCCCGGGAACACAGGTGGTCCCAGGTCGCCCGGTGCCCGTAAGGAGCGAACCGCTCAAGGCACTTGCGCAGTGAGTAGCGCCGCAGCGCCAGATCGCACCGCGGATCCCTCACCTGTCTCGCCAGACTCCGGAAACCGGCCATCGCCCTGCACCTCCGTCACACCTGCACCTGTAGCTGTACGTGGGGAACTTCGGCGTCGTCCCGCACGAGCGCACTGCCGACGTCGTCAGATAGACGTGCCGGCCCGCGATTCGGCTCCATCCGGTTTCCGGTGTCCGTCATGGATTCGCCCCGCTCGACCGTCATGTCCCTCCCGCAGACTCCAAAAAGTGACGCGTGCTCATCTTCCAACTCGGGGATACCGCCGGTAACGTCCCGCTCCACCCCCGTCGGGAGGAGCAGTCATGCCACGGCGCACCCCACACAGCGCGCTCGACAGAGTGAGAACTCCCCACAGATTCCCCGGGTTCCTGAAGACGGCATCCGTATGCGTCCTCGTTGCCGGTCTTTTGTCACCCTTTTCCCAAGCGGTCGCGGCGGACGCGGCGCCGAAGGCCGCGGCGGCCGACGACGACCACTGCGGCGGCCGGTGCTCGGACATCCTGCCGCCGGGCGAGAACGGCAACGCCACCCTCGCCCAGATCCTCCTCAACCAGGGCTTCGGCACCCAGCCCGCCCACGCCGAGGACCAGCTCGGCCCCTACGCGAACCTGGCCAAGGGCTACCCGGCCCTGACCGACGACACGATCAACACCTTCTTCAACGACGCCTCGTTCGGCGTCCGGTCCGACCAGGTCGCCTCCACCGAGAAGCCCGCGGGCCGCGGCGACGTCACGATCGTGCGGGACAAGAAGACCGGCGTGCCGCACATCACGGGCACCACGCGCTACGGCACCGAGTTCGGCGCCGGGTACGCCGCCGCCGAGGACCGGCTGTGGCTCATGGACGTCTTCCGGCACGTCGGCCGCGGCCAGTTGACCTCCTTCGCGGGCGGCGCGCCCGCCAACCAGGGCCTGGAGCAGCAGTTCTACCGCAACGCGCCCTACACCGAGGCCGACCTCCAGGCCCAGATCGACAGCGCCGTGGCGAAGAACGGCGCGCGCGGACAGCAGGCCCTCGCGGACGTGAACGCCTACCTCGCGGGCATCAACGCCTACATCGACGCCGCCGACCCCGGACGCTACTTCCCCGGCGAGTACGTCCTGACCGGGCACAAGGACGCCATCACCAACGCCGGCACCATCGACCACTTCAAGGTCACCGACCTGGTCGCGCTGGCCTCGGTGGTCGGCTCGCTGTTCGGCGCCGGCGGGGGCGGCGAGGTGAACAACGCCCTTTCCCTGATGGCCGCCCAGGCCAAGTACGGCGTCGAGGAGGGCACCCGCGTGTGGGAGTCCTTCCGCGAGCGCAACGACCCCGAGGCCGTCCTCACCCTCCACGACGGCCAGAGCTTCCCGTACGCCACCAGGCCCGGCTCCCCGAAGGGCGAGGCCCTGCCCGACGCGGGCTCGGTCACCGAGGAACCCCTCCTGTACGACCGCACCGGCAGCGCCACCGCCCGCTCGGCGGGCACCGCGGCCGCCACCGCCGCGAAGGCCGCCCTCTCCTCGGCCCGGCGGGGCATGTCCAACGCCCTCGTCGTCGGCGGCCGGCACACCGCCAGCGGCCACCCCGTGGCCGTCTTCGGCCCGCAGACCGGCTACTTCGCGCCCCAGCTGCTGCTGCTCCAGGAGATCCAGGGCCCCGGCATCAGCGCCCGCGGCGCCTCCTTCGCGGGCCTGAGCATGTACGTCGAACTCGGGCGCGGCCAGGACTACTCGTGGAGCGCCACGACCTCCGGCCAGGACATCATCGACACCTACGCCGTCGAGCTGTGCCAGGACGACCACCACTACCTCTACCACGGCACCTGCACGGCCATGGACCAGGTCCAGCAGGCCAACGCCTGGAAGCCGACCGTGGCCGACGGCACCAAGGCCGGCTCCTACACGATGCGGGTGTGGCGCACCAAGTACGGCCCGGTCCAGTACCGCGCCACCGTCGGCGGCAAGAAGGTCGCCTACACCACCCTGCGCTCCTCCTACCTGCACGAGGCCGACTCGATCATCGGCTTCCAGATGCTCAACGACCCCGGCTTCGTCCAGGGCCCGCAGGACTTCCAGAAGGCCGCGCAGCACATCAACTTCACCTTCAACTGGTTCTACGCCGACTCCGCGCACACCGCCTACTACAACAGCGGTGACAACCCGGTGCGGGCCGACGGCGTCGACGCCGAGTTCCCGGTCTGGGCGCGGCAGCCGTACGAGTGGCGCGGCTGGGACCCGGCGGCCAACACCGCCGACTACACCGCGCCCGCCGCGCACCCCAACTCGGTCGACCAGGACTACTACATCTCCTGGAACAACAAGCAGGCCGAGGACTACGCGGCGGCGCCCTGGGGCGAGGGCTCGGTGCACCGCGGCAACCTGCTGGAGGACCGGGTGAAGAAGCTCGTCGCCTCCGGCGGGGTGACCAGGGCCTCGCTCACCCGGGCGATGGCGGACGCGGCCGTCGCCGACCTGCGCGCCGAGGACGTGCTGCCGAAGCTGCTCAAGGTGCTCGACAGCTCACCGGTCACCGACCCCGCGACAGCGGCGGCCGTGGACAAGCTGCGAGCTTGGGTGGCCGCGGGCGCCCACCGCACCGAGACCTCGGCCGGTTCCAAGAAGTACGCCGACGCCGACGCGATCCGCATCCTGGACGCCTGGTGGCCGCTGCTGGTCAAGGCCGAGTTCGAACCGGGCCTCGGCAGCGACCTGTTCACCGCCTTCGGCGCGAACCTGCCCGTCGACGAGTCCCCGTCGGCCGGACACGGCCCGACCGGCTCGCACGCCGGCAGCGCCTTCCAGTACGGCTGGTGGAGCTATGTCGACAAGGACATCCGGGCGGTGCTCGGTGAGCAGGTGCGGGGGCCGCTGGCGGGCAAGTACTGCGGCGCCGGCAGCCTCACCGCCTGCCACGACACCCTGGCCGCCACGCTCAAGCAGGCCGCGGGCCTGACCGCGGCCCAGGTCTACCCCGGCGACGACCAGTGCTCGGCGGGCGACCAGTGGTGCGCCGACTCGATCGTCCAGCGCCCGCTGGGCGGCATCAAGCACGGCAGCATCAGCTGGCAGAACCGGCCCACCTTCCAGCAGGTGGTGGAGTACACCTCCCACCGGTGACGTCCGGGTGCCGGCGGCGGGTCACACGATGCGGCCCGCCGCCAGCACCAGCCGCGCCAGCTCGGGGTGCACGATGTCGCTGTGCGCGCCGGCGGGCGGCCCGCCGCGCCGGACCACCCCGGCCGCGTCCACGTTCACGCACCCGGACGCCGGCAGCGGCCCCCTCAGCGCCTCGGCCAGGGTGCACGCGCGCGTGCCCGGCACGGCCTGCACCCCGTCGTGCCCCATCGCACCCCAGCGGGCGCCGAGCAGTGCGCCGATGTCCACGCCCAGCACCGACCTGTCGTCGTCGGCCATCCGCGAGGCCAGCGGATAGAACGTGCCGAGCGCCGTGTCGAAGCGCGAGGTGCAGCACACCAGGGGGCCGTCCACCCGGTGCTCCTGCCCTTGCAGGACACCTCCCGCGCGCGGGTCGCCGGGCAGCCGGGCGGCGAACGCGTAGTGCGAGAAGGCCCCCTGGAGCAGGGTCACGGACTTCACCGTCCGCACCCCCGCGGGCAGCCCGCGCAGCGCGAACGACACCAGCCGCCCGCCGAAGCTGTGCCCGACCAGATGGACCCGCAGACCGGGTGCCGCCTCGGCGAGGCGGCCCACCGCCGGCCCCAGCCCGCGCTCGCCGACGGTGCCCGCGCGACGCTTCATCGTGTAGTACGTCGCCTGCCGCAGCAGTTCCTTGGCGCCCTCCCACGGGTTCGGCAGCGAGAACGACTCCTGCCCCGCCCGCCCCGCCCGGGCTGCTGCCTGCGCGAACTCGGCGCAGACGTCCGCCGCGGGGCGCGTGAGGATGCCGGGCTCGCGCTCCGGTACGCCCTCCGTCACCGTGTCCGCCGTGAAGTGCCCCTGCGGCCCCGGCGGCACCACCTCCACCAGCAGCCGCACCAGCCGCCCGAACTCCTCCAGGGCGGCCGCCTCGCGCGGCTGCTGGTCCAGCAGCCGCGTGAGCCGGTCCACCACGGTGGCCCGCCCCGGAAAGGTCTCCACGAGGGCGTGCCGGGTGTCCTTGTCGAGCGCGGGACCGGACACCGGACCGGCCGCGGTGGAGCGCGGGAAGTCGGGGATGGGCTCGTCGCAGAACCGCATCGACGGCCAGATCACACCCACGTACCCGATCCGCGCGGCCGGCGCGAGCCCCGGGACCGGCGCGAAGAACTGCTGGTACAGACGCGTGGCGCCGGAACGGTCGTCGTTCCAGCCGTGCGCGAAGACGATCAGGTCGCGCACGCCGCCGGCGCGGGCCCCGGCGAGCAGCCGGTCCCGTTCCGGGACGTCCACGTCCCCGTCGGCGTCGAAGGTCAGCTCCCAGTACGGAGCGACACCCGTGCCCGTGTCCGTCATGGCCGGACCCCCTCGTCCCCCGAAGCGGTGCGATGTGTGGTGCATCGTCCTGCGACCGGGGGACGTTGGCCATACGTCAGGACACTCCCGTAAGGAGTAATTCCGGACGTCCTGCCGTGACGGCGCGGGCGTGCCTCACCGGTACCGGGGGCGGGCGTGCCTCACCGGTACAGGAGGTAGTGCCGGCGGGTCCTGCGGAACGCGGCCAGCTCCTCGCGCCAGCCGCCCGCCACCTCGTCGGTGTCCGCGCCCGCGTCGATCATGGTGCGCACCCGAGTGGAACCGGTGAGCTTGTCGATCCAGTCGTCCGGGCGCCAGGCGAAGCCGCTCCAGACCCGCTTGGCGGTCACCAGCAGTGCGATCCCGGTCCGTACCGGGTCGTAGGTGGCCCGGTCGTGGACGTGGATCTGCACCCCGCCGGCCGTCCTGCCCTGGAACTTGGAGAAGGTGGGCGCGAAGTACGCCTCCCGGAAGCGCACCCCCGGCAGCCCGAGGGCGTTCGCCGCGTCCGCCCAGCGCCCGTCGATGCCCTCCGCGCCCAGGAGTTCGAAGGGGCGGGTGGTGCCACGGCCCTCGGAGAGGTTCGTGCCCTCGAACATGCAGGTGCCGGAGTAGACGAGGGCCGTGTCGGGGGTCGGCATGTTCGGGCTCGGCGGCACCCACGGCAGCCCGGAGGCGTCGTAGAAGTCCGACCGCTGCCAGCCGGTCATCAGGACGGTCTCCAGCCGCACCGGCCGGCTCAGGAACTCCCCGTTGAACAGCCGTGCCAGCTCCGCGACCGTCATGCCGTGCGCCTGAGCGACCGGCCGCCGCCCGACGAAGGTCGCGAACTCCTCGTGCAGCACCGGGCCCAGCGCCTCCCGGCCGGTCACCGGGTTGGGACGGTCGAGCACCACGAACCGCTTCCCGGCGAGCGCGGCGGCCTCCATGCAGTCGTACAGGGTCCAGATGTACGTGTAGAAGCGGGCCCCGGCGTCCTGGATGTCGAAGACGACGGTGTCCACGCCGGAGGCGGTGAAGACGTCGGCGAGGGGCTGCCCGCTCTTGAGGTACGTGTCGTACACCGGCAGTCCGGTGGCCGGGTCGTCGTAGCGGCCCTCGGAACCGCCCGCCTGCGCGGTGCCGCGGAAGCCGTGCTCCGGGCCGAAGACGGCGACCAGGTCCACCCGGCGGTCGGCGTGCATCACGTCCACGATGTGCCGCACGTCGCAGGTGACGCCGGTCGGGTTGGTGACGATGCCGACCCGCTGTCCGTCCAGCACCGCGTAGCCGTCGGCCGCCAGCCGCTCGAACCCGGTCCGCAGCGGCCGGCCGCGCCCCTGCGGGGCCGCCTCGGCCTGTGCGGCCGGCCCGGCCGACGCCGCGACCGCGGCCGTGCCGGCGAGCAGACTCCGTCTGGACAGCTTCATGCGGCGACCTCCGTGATCAGGGCGGGTGTCATGGTCACGCACGCTAGCGCGCACCCCGGGCCGCTGGGAACGAACCTGCGGGAGTGCCCGAGGTCTACACCACTGGAGCCGCCCCCGCCCGGTGCCGTGCCACCTCTTCCCGCAGCACATACCGACCGGTTAGTGTGGCGCGGCAGAGCAGGAGCGTGCCGCGTCGAAGGAGACCGATGGTGCAAGCCGTTCAGGGTGCGGGAGTGGTCGTCACCGGAGCCGGGAGCGGCATCGGGGCCGCGCTGGCCCGCCGGTTCGCCGCCGAGGGGGCCAGGGTCGTCGTCAACGACCTCGACGCCGCCCGGGCCGCCGCCGTCGCCGAGGAGACCGGTGGCATCGCCCTGCCGGGAGACGCCTCGGCGATCGTGGCCGACGCCCGTGACGCGCTCGGCGGCACCGTCGACGTCTACTGCGCCAACGCGGGGGTCGGATCACCCGGCTCGGAGGCGGCCGGCGAGGAGGCCTGGGCACGCGCCTGGGACGTCAACGTCATGGCCCACGTCCGTGCCGCCGAGGCACTGCTCCCGGCCTGGCTCGAACGCGGCCGGGGCCGGTTCGTCTCCACCGTCTCCGCCGCCGGACTGCTCACCATGATCGGTGCCGCCCCCTACAGCGTCACCAAGCACGGCGCGTACGCCTTCGCCGAGTGGCTGTCGCTCACCTACGGCCACCGCGGGATCAAGGTGCACGCCATCTGCCCGCAGGGCGTGCGCACCGACATGCTGGCCGCCACCGGCAGCGCGGGCGACCTGATGCTCAAGCCCACCGCCATCGAACCGCGGGACGTCGCCGACGCCCTGTTCAAGGGCATCGCCGAGGACCGCTTCCTGATCCTGCCGCACCCCGAGGTCGCCGGTTTCTACCGCAACCGCGCGGACGACCCCGACCGGTGGGTGGCCCACATGAACCGCATCCAGCGCACCTGGGAGGAGAACCGGTGACCGCCACCCCCGCCTCCCGGTACGCGGCCAAGCCCTGGCTGCGCCTGCTCGACGAGGCCCAGCGCGCCCCCGTCGACCCCGCCGGCTCCCTGGTGCACGCCCTGCGCCGGTCGGCCGCCGAGGCCCCCGACCGCACCTTCCTCGCCTACTTCGACGCCCGCCTCACCTACCGCGAGACCGACGCGCTGAGCGACTCGGTGGCCGGGCACCTCGCCACGCGCGGCCTGCGCCCCGGCGACCGGGTGGCCGTCGTCCTGCAGAACTCCCCGCACTTCGTGCTCGCCGTCCTCGGCGCCTGGAAGGCGGGCGCGACCGTCGTCCCGGTCAACCCCATGTACAAGTCCGCCGAGCTGGCCCACGTCCTGGCGGACGGCGAGGTGACCGCCCTCGTCTGCTCCGACCGGGCCTGGGAGTCCTACCTGCGCGCCACGGCCGCCGGCTCGCCCGTGCGGATCGTGCTCACCGCGTGCGAACGGGACCTCCAGACCCGCGACGACCCCCGCGTGCTCGGCTTCGAACGGCTGCCGCGGGCCGCGGACGCCGACGACCTGACGGACGTCGCCCGCGCCGGCCACCCGGCCCCCGCCGTGCCCGCCCCGGCACCCGCCGACACCGCGCTGATCAGCTACACCTCCGGCACCAGCGGCACCCCCAAGGGCGCCACCAACACGCACGGCAACATCATGTACAACGCCGAGCGGCAGCGCACCGGCCTGGGCCTGCCCGAGGGGCCCGTCTACTTCGCGCTGGCGCCGCTGTTCCACATCACCGGCATGGTCTGCCAGTTCGGCGCCTGCCTGAACAGCGCGGGCACCCTGGTGCTGGCGTACCGCTTCGAACCCTCCGTCGTCCTGGAGGCGTTCGCCGAGCACCGCCCGCACTACACCGTCGGCCCGTCCACCGCCTTCATGGCGCTGGCCGCCCACCCGGGCGTCACCCCGGACCACTTCTCCTCCTTCCACGTCATCTCCTCGGGCGGCGCGCCCCTGCCGCCCGCACTGGTGGAGAAGTTCCGCTCCCGCTTCGGCCCCTACATCCGCAACGGCTACGGACTCACCGAGTGCACCGCGCCCTGCGCCTCGGTGCCCCCGGGCCGCGAGGCCCCCGTCGACCCGGTCTCCGGGACGCTCGCGGTGGGCGTGCCCGGCCCCGACACCGTCGTACGGATCCTCGACGACAGCGGCGCGGAGGTGCCCTTCGGCGAGCAGGGCGAGATCGTCGTACAGGGCCCGCAGGTCGTGCCCGGGTACTGGCGCCGCCCCGACGCCACCGCCGAGACCTTCCCCGAGGGGGAGCTGCGTACCGGCGACATCGGGTTCATGGACGAACAGGGCTGGCTGTACGTCGTCGACCGCAAGAAGGACATGATCAACGCCTCCGGCTTCAAGGTGTGGCCGCGCGAGGTCGAGGACGTCCTCTACACCCATCCGGCGGTGCGCGAGGCGGCCGTCGTCGGGGTCCCCGACGGCTACCGCGGGGAGACCGTGAAGGCCTACATCAGCCTGCGCCCCGGCGCCGAGGCGGACCCGGACGCGCTCGCCGCGTACTGCAAGGAGAGACTGGCCGCCTACAAGTACCCGCGGCAGGTGGAGATCCTGCCGGAGCTGCCGAAGACGGCGAGTGGGAAGATCCTCCGGCGGGAACTGCGTTCCCGCGACGACACCCGGTAGAACCAGGAAAGGCAGGTGGCGGCAGTGCCCAGGACGACGGAATCGGCCGGGACCCCCGTGCCCCAGCGGCTGCTCGCCGCCGCCACCCGGCTCTTCGCCGACCAGGGCTACGACCGCACCTCGGTGCAGGAGATCGTCGAGGCGGCCGGGGTCACCAAGGGCGCGCTGTACCACTACTTCGGTTCCAAGGACGACCTCCTGCACGAGGTGTACGCGCGCATGCTGCGCCTCCAGCAGGAGCGGCTGGAGGCCTTCGCCGACGCCGACGAACCCGTCGAGAAGCGGGTGCGGGACGCCGCCGCCGACGTGGTCGTCACCACGATCGACAACCTCGACGACGCGATGATCTTCTTCCGGTCCATGCACCACCTCAGCCCGGAGAAGAACAAGCAGGTGCGCGCCGAGCGCCGGCGCTATCACGAACGCTTCCGCGCGCTCATCGAAGAGGGCCAGGACAAGGGCGTCTTCACCAGGGCCACCCCCGCCGACCTGGTCGTCGACTACCACTTCGGCTCCGTCCACCACCTGTCCACCTGGTACCGCCCCGACGGCCCCCTCACCCCGCAGCAGGTCGCCGACCACCTGGCCGACCTGTTGCTGAGGGCGCTGCGCCCGTGAGTGCGCCGGGTTGCGCGAGCGGCGCGCAGCCCGGAGGGTCGGTGCCATGAAGGCCATCAGCTACAGCCGGTACGGTGGACCCGAGGTGCTCGAGTACGGGGAGGTCCGCGATCCCAAGGTCGGCCCGGACTCGGTGCTGGTGAAGGTGCGGGCGGCCGGCGTGAACCCGGTCGACTGGAAGTGCCGCGAGGGCCACCTGGACGCCCTGCTCGACCCGGTCTTCCCGGTGGTCCCGGGCTGGGACCTCGCCGGGACGGTGGTGCGCCCGGGTGCCGCGGTCACCGAGTTCGCGGCCGGCGACGAGGTCATCGGCTACGTCCGCGAGGACTTCCTCTCCCGCGGCACCCTGGCCGAGTACGTCGCCGCCCCGGTGCGCACCCTGGCCCGCAAGCCGCGCGCCCTCTCCTTCGAGGAGGCCGCGGGTCTGCCGCTGGCCGGACTCACCGCCTACCAGGTGCTCGTCAGAACCCTCCGGGTCGCCCGCGGCGAGACCGTCCTCGTGCACGCCGCCGCGGGCGGGGTCGGCTCGTTCGCCGTCCAGCTCGCCGGCCACCTGGGCGCCCGCGTGATCGGCACGGCGAGCGAACGCAACCACGACTACGTGCGCTCCCTGGGCGGCGAGCCGGTCACCTACGGCGACGGGCTGGCGGAGCGGGTGCGCGGGCTCGCGCCCGAGGGCGTCGCCGCCGTGTTCGACACGGTCGGCGGCGAGACCACCAGGACCTCCGCCCACCTGCTCGCGCCCGAGGGCCGGCTGGCCTCCATCGCCGACCCGGAGGTGGTCTCCTACGGCGGCCGCTACTGCTTCGTCCGCCCCGACGCCGAGGATCTGGGCCGCCTGTCCGAGCTGGCCGACCAGGGCGTGCTGCGCGTGCACGTGGCGGAGACGTTCCCGCTGGAGCGGGCGGCACAGGCGCAGCGGCGCAGCCAGGAGGGCCGCACCCGCGGGAAGATCGTCGTGACGGTGGGGTCCTGAGAGGACAGGGCGCGGGAGGCCGGGGCGGCGGGAGGCCCGAGCGCGCAGGCGGGCTGCCGGGGCGGGTCTAGAAGACCAGCACCGCCGCGCACAGGGCCAGGGCCACCGTGCACAGCACCGCGGTCGTGGCGAGCCGGGCGGTGAGGGCCGGCGGGGCAGCGGTGCGCGCCAGGCGGCGGATGCGGAACTGGGCCAGCAGCAGGAACGCCAGCCAGAGCAGGCAGCACAGGGCGCAGACCAGGACGCCGGCGGGGGAGACGCCGCCGTGCAGGGCCGTCTTCACCGCGAGCACCGCCGCCACCGTGCCCGACAGTGTCGTACGCCGCCAGGCGAGCCGCGTCCGCTCCGGCTGCAGCCCGGGATCGCGCACCGGACCGGCCGCCCCGCCCCGCGCGCTCACCCCGCCCGTCCCGCCAGGACCACCACGACCATCGCCACGGCCACGACCGCCACGACGATGCCCAGCAGCGCCGGGAACCGGGAGGCGGGCAGGTCCTCTCCGCGGCGCATCGCCCGCTCGCAGCGCACCCAGTGGTTGACCGCGCGCAGCGAGCACAGCACGCCCGCCGCGAGCAGGGCGAGCGCCAGCCCGACGCGCCAGGCCCACCCCAGGTGCGGCAGGAACTGGTCCACCGCGAACCCCCCGCCGATCAGCGCGAGCGCGGTGCGCAGCCAGGCCAGGAAGGTCCGCTCGTTGGCCAGCGAGAAGCGGTAGTCCGGAGTCGAGCCCTCCTCCCTGACCTCCTCGGGCGCGAACCACAGGCGGACGTTCCGTACGAAGTCGATCACGAGGGGACCCTATCCGGGCGCGGGCCGGCCGGCCCCGGAGAGCCGCGTCACCGTCACCGACCCGACCGGTGAGCCATGAGCCGCTCGTGGGCGGCGAGACCGTCGGGCACCCACTCCCACTCGCGCAGCCGCCGCCGGACCTTGTCCTCGGTCAGGAAGCCGTGCCAGGCGACCTCCTCGGCCTGCGGGCGCACCGGCAGCTCGCAGCGGACCTGGTACACCGCCGACCACCAGCTGTGCCCGGCGCCGTCCTCGTACAGGAACTTGAACAGGTACTCGGGCCGGGGCAGTCCTGTCACGCCCAGCTCCTCCTCGGCCTCGCGCAGCGCCGCGTCGTCGTAGCTCTCCCCGGCTCCGACGACCCCGCCCACGAACAGGTCGTACAGGGAGGGGAAGACCAGCTTGGTCGCCGTACGCCGGTGCACGAAGAGCCGCCCCTGGGCGTCCCGGGCCTCGACGAAGACGCAGCGGTGCCGCAGCCCGCCGGCGTACACCTCCCCGCGGGGAGCCCGGCCGACGACGCGGTCGTCGGCGTCGACGATGTCGAGGATCTCGTCCGCAGCGCTCATGCCCCCATCCAAGCAGGCCGCACCGGCGCGGGTCAGCCGGCCGCAAGGACGCGCGGCAGTAGGTTCCGGTGCGGCGGCCGGCGCGGGTCAGCGCGGCTGCAGCTTCCGCTTCTGCTCGGGCACCGAGACGCCGCAGGGCATCGCCGGGTGCAGGCCGAGCAGGACGATGCCCGCCACGATCGCCGCAAGGCCCGTGGCCTCCCAGGTCAGCGCGCCGACGTCGGTGCGCAGCCGGTCGCCGAGGAAGCCGACGCCGCAGGCGATCCCGGCCAGCGGCTCGGCCGCGGTGAGCGCGGGCAGCGACATGCGCAGCGGGGCCGTCTCGAAGGCGCTCTGCACCAGGATCAGCCCGGTCACCCCGATCACCAGCAGGCTGTACGGCTGCCAGCTGGTGAACAGCTCCGCCCAGCCGCCCGCCGAGAACCGCTGCCCGCTCACCCGGGTCAGCGCGTCCTGCACCCCGTACAGCAGCCCGGCGGCGACCGCGAGCAGCACCGGCCCCCAGCTGAGCCGGGACCGCTTGGCGTAGGTGGTCAGCAGCAGCGCCACGCCGACCACGGTTCCGATGATCAGCCAGTGCCGCAGCGGGTCGGTGACCGCGCTGCCCGCCCGCGGCTGGCCCGCCAGGATGAACGCCGTCACGCCCCCGGCCAGCAGCGCGAGACCGAGCCAGCCCTGGCGGCCCAGCGGCTGTCGGGTCTGTCTGCGCGACAGCGCCAGCGCGAACAGCAGGTTCGTGGCGAGCAGCGGCTCCACCAGGGAGATCTCGCCCCGGCCCAGGGCCATCGCGCCCAGCACCATGCCGACGACCATCAGCCCGATCCCGCCCAGCCAGCGCGGCACCCTGACCAGGTCGAGCAGCAGCCGCGGTGAGAGGAAGTCGCTGAGCGGAGCCCGCTGGGCCGCGTTCTGCTGGAGTACGAAACCGAAGCCCAGGCAGCAGGCGGCACTCACGGCGAGAATCAGAACCAGAACCGACACGCTGCGTACCTCGATCATCCGGCCGGGCCACGGGGTGCGTAATGGCCGACTGTAGCGTCCTGGAGCGCTGTTCGCTGGGGCCAGTACCCGGATCCGCGCGGTCGACTCGGCCACGACGCCCTGTGCGTCGGGGCGATGGCACGGCAGTAGGTCCATGGTGGGCCGCCCCGGAGAACCCCGCCATGGCGTACGCCACACGGGTGAGCCGCCCGCCTCCGCCCGCCTCCGCCCGGCCCCGGCGGGGCCGACCGCGCCCCCGCTCCACAAGTGCCGCGCGGAGCAGGGCGGTTGACGCGTGTGACGCGACGACGTTCCTCGAGGCCGTGTGCCGGGCTGAGGGTTCGCTGTCCGTGAGCCGTGAGCCGTGAGCCGTGAGCTGCGGGCTGCGGGCTGCGGGCTGCGGCCTGCGGGCTGTGAGCCGTGAGCTGCGGGCTGTGGGCCGCTCGCTGGCGCGCCCGCACCGGTGACGGCGGGGGCCGTCGCCGCGGGCACCGTGTCACCGTCCGCGCCCGGCCGGGGCACACCGCGCCCTCCTGATGATCGCCGTGTACACGGCAGGCCGTCGGATTCTGGCCGACGCCCACCCCGGCCGGCCCAGGAGACGGCGGCCGAAGGCGGAGGCAGAAGATGACGGAAGTCTGACGTGCACCCGCGAACCCTGGCCCGCCAGGGGCCCGGGTGCTCGAATGAAGACGTGAACCCCGAACCGTCCGAGGAGCGGAGCCGCCGGCCGGTCGGCCCGCCCGAGGAACAGAGCCGCACCGCCGCAGCGGCGGAGGAACACGGCCGTCCCGTCGGCCGCCGCGTCTTCCTCGCCACCCTGGGCCTGGGCGCCCTCGGCGTGGCCGCCGCGCCCACCCTGCAGCGCGGTCTGGAAGGTGTCCTCGGCGCCGCCTCCGGCAAGGACCCCACCGGCCTGACCGGGCTGCTGCCCAACGGCGGCGGCTTCCGCTACTACTCGGTCGCCGCCTCCGTCCCGCGCGAGGACGCCACCGACTACCGTCTGAGGGTCGACGGCCTGGTCGATCACCCGGCGACGTACACCCTCGCCGATCTCCGCGCCCTGCCGCAGACCCGCATGGTCCGCGACGTCCAGTGCGTCACCGGCTGGCGGGTGCCCGGCACGCCCTTCGAAGGCGTACGGCTCTCCCGGCTCCTGGAGGCCGCGGGCGTTCGCCGCACGGCGCGGGCCGTCCGGTTCACCTGTTTCGACGGCACCTACACCGAGAGCCTGACCCTCGGCCAGGCCCGCCGTCCCGACGTGCTGGTGGCCCTGCGCATGCAGGACAAGGACCTCGGCCACGACCACGGCGGCCCGGTGCGCCTCTACGTCGCCCCGATGTACTTCTACAAGTCCGCCAAGTGGCTCTCCGGCATCACCGTCACCGACGAGGTGCGTCCCGGCTACTGGGAGGACCGGGGGTACGACGTCGACGCCTGGGTCGGCCGTTCGAACGGACGCAATGATGACCCCACGAGCTGAGACCGCGGCCCCGCCCGTCGGTGACGTCCGCCGCTTCGGCACCGTCCAGCGCTGGGTGCACCGCACGACGGCCGCGCTGATGGGCGTGTGCGTGCTGACGGCCGCCTTCCTGTACATCCCGCAGCTCGCGGTGCTCGTCGGCCGCCGCGAACTGGTCGTCCGTGTCCACGAGTGCGCGGGCCTCGCGCTCCCGGTGCCGGTCCTGCTGGGCCTGGCCTCCCGCGCCCTCCGCGCCGACCTGCGCTTCCTCAACCGCTTCGGCCCGCACGACAAGGTGTGGCTGCGCGCCGCCCTGCGCCGCGACCGGCGGCCCGCCGCGCGCCCCGCGGGCAAGTTCAACGCCGGTCAGAAGGTCTACGCGGCCTGGATCGCGGGGGCCGCCGTGGTCATGCTCGGTACCGGTCTGATGATGTGGTTCACCCACCTCACCCCGCTGAGGTGGCGCACCGGGGCCACCTTCGTCCACGACTGGCTGGCCCTGACCATCGGCGTGGTGCTGGCCGGCCACATCGGCATGGCCCTCGGCGACCCGGAGGCCCGCAGAGGTCTGCGCACCGGCATGGTCAGCCGCACCTGGGCGGACCACGAACACCCGCTGTGGAGACCGTGAGGGCGGTTCAGCTCACGGGGCCGCCGGAACCACCGGGTCGGTCACTGTGACCGCCGAGGACGCCTCTCGGCCGACGAGGTCCCGTGACCGCCGAGGGCGCCTCGGCCGACGAGGTCCCGTGACCGCCGAGATCACCGTGGCCCACGAGGTCCCGTGGACGGCGAGGTCACCGGGAGCCGACGACCTTTCCGAGGCCCTCCTGGCCCACTTGAGGGACCCCGAAGTCCAGCAGCACCTTGCACGACCGCGCGCGGTCCGCCGCCAGCGCGAACGCCGCCTCGGCGTCGGCCACCGGGACCACCGCGCTGACCAGTTCGTCGAAGACGGGTTCGGCGGCCAGCAGCCGCAGCGCCCCGTCGAACTCCGTGTCGAAGCGGAACGCCCCGCGCAGCTCGATCTCCCGGCTGACGACGAGGTTCCCGGCGAACGGCGACCGCCCGGCCGGCAGCATCCCCAGCTGGACGACCACCCCGCCGCGCCGCACCAGGCGCAGGCACGTGCCGAGCCCGTCCGCCACGCCGGAGGCCTCCACGGCCACGTCGGCCTCGGACGGCCACCCGGGGTCCGCCGGGTCGTCGGCCCGTACGACCGTGTCGGCGCCGGCGGCCGAGGCGTACCGCAGGCCGCGCGGCACCAGGTCGGTGACGGTCACGCGGGCCGCGTCCGCCGCCCGCGCCGCCGCGACGACCAGGCAGCCGATCGGCCCCGCTCCGGTCACCAGCAGGTGCCGGCCCGCCACGTCCCCGGCCCGGCGCACCGCGTGCAGCGCCACCGCGAGCGGTTCGGCGAGGGCGGCCCGGCGCAGGTCCAGACCCGCCGGGAGCGGCCGCACCTGCGCGGCCGGGACGGCCACGCGCGCCGCGAAGCCGCCCTGGACGTGCGGGAATCGGGCCGCACTGCCCAGGTAACGGGTGTCCCGGCAGACGTTTCGCCGCCCGTCCGCGCACTCCGGACAGGTCCCGCACGGGGTCGCCGGGTGCACCGCGACCGCCGTGCCCGGGGCCGGGCCGCCGGCTCCGGGACCGTAGGAGACGACCGTGCCGGCCACCTCGTGCCCGAGCACCATCGGCTCCCTCAGCCGGAAGTCGCCGACGGCGCCGTGGCGCCAGTAGTGCAGGTCGGAGCCGCACACCCCGCCGTAGCGGACGGCGACCAGCGCCTGCCCGGGGCCGGGCTCGGGCACCGGCAGCTCCTGTACCCGCAGGTCACCCTGACCGTGGATCACACAGCCGAGCATCCGGGACCGCCCTTCCGGCCGCACGTCCGTCGTGCCGCCTACAGCACACTCGTCATGCCGCCGTCGACGTACAGCACCTGCCCGGAGACGAAGTCCGCGGCCGGGGAGGCGAGGAACAGCACCCCGCCCACCAGGTCCTCGGTGCGGCCCCAGCGGCCGGCCGGGGTGCGGCGGCGCACCCACGCGCTGAACTCCTCGTCCTGGACCAGCGGTTCGGTCAGCTCGGTCCGGATGTAGCCGGGCCCGAGTCCGTTGACCTGCACCCCGTACGGTCCCCAGTCGGCGCACATGCCCTTGGTGAGCATCTTCAGCGCGCCCTTGGCGGCCGCGTAGGGCGCGATGCCGGGGCGGACCACCTCGCTCTGCAGCGAGCAGATGTTGATGATCCTGCCGTGGCCGCGCCCGGTCATCCGCCGGGCGGCCTCCCGCCCGACGAGGAAGGCGCTGGTGAGGTTGGTGTCCAGGATCCGGTGCCAGTCCGCGTCCGTGAACTCCAGGAGCGGGGCGCGCAGTTGCATGCCCGCGTTGTTGACCAGGATGTCGAGCGGGCCCACCCGCTCCTCGACGTCCGCGATCCCGGCGGCCACCGAGGCGCCGTCGGTCACGTCGAACGCCGCCGTGTGCACCCGGTCGCCGGGCAGGGCGGCGGCCGCCTTCGCGAGCGTGCCGCCGTCCCGCCCGTTGAGCACGACCGTGCAGCCGGCCTCGGCCAGGCCGCGGGCCAGGGCCAGCCCGATGCCCCGCGAGGAGCCGGTGACCAGTGCGGTGCGGCCGGCGATGTCGAAGAGGGGGTGAGCCGTCATCGCCGTACCCCTACAGGATCAGGGACAGGACGAGGACCAGGGCGCCCGCCACCACGGAGAGGATCGTCTCCATCAGCGACCAGGTCTTGACCGTCTGGCCGACGTCCAGCCCGAAGTACTCCTTCACCAGCCAGAAGCCGGCGTCGTTGACGTGGCTGAAGAAGAGCGAACCGGCGCCGATCGCCAGCACCAGCAGGGCGGCGTGGGTGGTCGACATGTCGGCCGCCAGCGGCGCGACCAGACCGGCCGCCGAGACGGTCGCCACGGTCGCCGAACCGGTCGCGAGCCGGATCACCACCGCGATCAGCCAGGCCAGCAGCACCGCCGGGATCGACCAGCTCTTGGAGATGTCCAGGATCATCTGGCCCACCCCGCAGTCGATCAGCGTCTGCTTGAAGCCGCCGCCCGCGCCGACGATGAGCATGACGCCCGCGATGGGCATCAGGCCCTTCTCGACGGTGGAGTTGACGCGCTCCTTGGTGAACCCGGCCGGCCGGCCCAGCGTGAAGATGCCGACGATCACGGCGGCGAGCAGCGCGATCAGCGGCGAGCCGATCACGTCGAAGACCCGCTGGGTCATGTTCGCCGGGTCGTCCACGACGATGTCGACGAGGGCCTTGACCAGCATCAGCACGACCGGCAGCAGCACCGTGGCCAGCGTGGCGCCGAAGCCCGGCCGCCGCTCCAGCTGCTCCGAGGCGCGCTCCGGGAGCATGCGGTCCGGGGCGGGGACGTCCACCCAGCGGGCGGCGACCTTGGAGAACAGCGGACCGGCGATGATCACGGTCGGGATCGCGACGACTATGCCCAGCGCCAGCGTCACGCCCAGGTTGGCCTTGACCGCGTCGATCGCGACCAGCGGGCCGGGGTGCGGCGGGATCAGACCGTGCATCACGGACAGGCCGGCCAGCGCCGGGATGCCGATCCGCATCAGGGAGTAGTTGCCGCGCTTGGCCACCATCAGGACCACCGGGATCAGCAGCACGATGCCGACCTCGAAGAACAGCGGCAGACCGATCACCGAGGCGATCAGCACCATCGCCCACGGCATCGCCCGGCCCCCGGCCTTCGCCAGGATCGTGTCGACGACCTGGTCCGCGCCGCCCGAGTCGGCGAGCAGCTTGCCGAGGATCGCACCCAGCGCGATCAGCACGCCCACGCCGGCGACCGTCGAGCCGAGGCCGCTGGTGAAGCTGGTGATCGCCTTGTCCAGCGGCGCGCCGGCGACCGCGCCGAGCACGAGGGACCCGATGGTCAGCGACAGGAAGGCGTGCAGCTTGAACTTGGTGATGAGCAGGACGATGACGGCGATGCCCGCCAGGACGGCGATTCCCAGCTGGGCGTGTCCGGCCGAGGTGATCGGCGGGGGCGCGTCCGCTGCCAGCATCTCGACGCTGAGTCTGGTCACGGGGAGTTCCCTTGGTGGTGAAGAGGGACGGTGGGTTTCAGAGGTGGCGCGGCCGGCGGCCGTGGGGGAGCGGCGTCACCGGGGGGACGGCTCGGCCGGTGCGGACCGCGCGGTGCTGTCGAGGCCGTCCAGCGCGGCCACGGCGCGCGCGGTGATCTCCTCCGGCGAGCCGGAGACGTCCACCGCGACGCCCTGCTCGTCCGCCTGGAGCGGCTGGAGCGTGGCGAACTGGGAGTCCAGCAGCGCGGTAGGCATGAAGTGACCCTGGCGGTGCGTCATCCGGTCCTCGATGAGCTGCCGGGAGCCCGTCAGATGGACGAAGACGATCCCGGGGGCCGCCGCCCTGAGCCGGTCGCGGTACGACCGCTTCAGCGCCGAGCTGCTCACCACCCCGCCGAGCCCCGCCCGCCCGTGCGCCCAGCCGCCGATGGCATCGAGCCAGGGCCACCGGTCGTCGTCGTCGAGCGGGATTCCGGCCGACATCTTGTCGATGTTGGCCTGCGGGTGGAAGTCGTCGCCCTCGGCGTACGGGACGCCGAGCCGGGCCGCGAGCAGGGGACCGATCGTGGTCTTGCCCGTGCCGGCGACGCCCATCACCACGACGACGTGGGGGGTGCGCATCACTGCCTCGCTGTCTTCCTCGACATGGGACGCCGACATCCGGCGTCCGCCACACTGAAACCCATTAGGTACGACGAATTCAAGAGACTGTGACGTATAAGTCTGACTTTTTGATTCCGTGATCCGCCCCGTACGCTGAGTGCATGAGCACACCGGGCCGGGGGCTGCACGGCCGCGTACTGGACACCCTCGGCCCCGCCATCACCGCGGGCGAGTACCCGCCGGGCAGTGTCCTGCGCACCGACGAACTGGCACAGCGTTTCGACGTCTCACGCTCCGTGATGCGCGAGGCGGTCCGCGTCCTGGAGTCCATGCACCTGGTCGAGTCGCGCCGCCGCGTGGGCGTGACCGTCCTGCCCCACAACCAGTGGAACGTCTACGACCCCCAGGTCATCCGCTGGCGGCTGGCGGGCGCCGACCGGCCGCGGCAACTGCGCTCGCTGACCGTGCTGCGCTCGGCGGTCGAACCCGTGGCGGCCGGGCTGGCCGCCCGGCACGCGGGGCCCGAGCAGTGCGCCGAACTCACCGAGTGCGCCCTCGGCATGGTCGCGAACTCGCGCGGCCACCGCCTGGAGCAGTACCTCTTCCACGACATGGCCTTCCACCGCGTGATCCTCACCGCGTCGGGCAACGAGATGTTCGCGCGCCTGGGCGACGTGGTCGCCGAGGTGCTGGCGGGCCGCACCCACCACGAGGTCATGTTCGAGGACCCCGACCCGGCGGCGGTCACCCTCCACGTCCAGGTCGCCGAGGCCGTCCGCGAGCGCGACGCCGAACGGGCCGAGCGGCTGACCCGCGAGATCACCGTCGGCGCCCTGCAGGAACTGGACATCCTGGCGCCGTAGAGCGGCGGCCCCCGCGGTGAGGTCCTACGCCAGGAAGTCGCCGTCCACGTACACCCACGCCCCGTCCACCCGCTCGAAACGGCTGCGCTCGTGCAGCGAACCGCCCCGGTAGGACGCCCGGAACGTCACGGTGCCGGTGGTGTGGAACGCGGAACCGTCCGTCGTCCCCAGGATCTCCAGTCCCGTCCAGCGCATCGCCGGGTCCAGGTCCAGCCGCGCCGGCCGCGTCCGCGGGTGCCACGTGCGCAGCAGGTACCCCGCGTCCTGCCGGACGAAGGCGCTGTACCGCGACCGCATCAGCGCCTCGGCGCTCGGGGCGGCGGCGCCGGCGTGGTAACGGCCGCAGCACTTCTCGTACGGCCCGGTCAGCCCGCACGGGCAGGAACGCGTGGTCATGGCGCCCATTGTGCCCGCGCCCGCCGGCCCCGACGCACACCGCCCACCGGCCCCGGCCCACACCGTCGTCCGGCTGCCCATCCGCCCCGGCGCACACCGTCGCACACCGGCGGGTGCCGCCGCGCGCCGCCCGCCGGGACGACCGCGCGGCACGTCCGCGTCCGAGGCACAGTGGAAGGGGTGCGGAGAGGCGGAGAGTCCACCGTCCCGGCGAGCGGAGCTGAGGAGGGACCGACGATGACGCGACCCGTCGACATCAGCCGGCCTGCGTCCGTCAAGGAGTGGCGGCTGAACCTGTACCTGTCCGAACACGACCCGGACACCACGGCCCGGATCGTCCTGGACACCGGTGACAACGTCGTGGAGACCTGCGCGGAGGCCCGCCGCAGCCCCTACGACCCGGCCGTGCCCGACATAGGCGACGAACTGGCCGCGGGCCGTGCCCTGATCGCGCTCGGCCGCGAACTGCTGCGCGCCGCCGCGGGCGACATCGAGGCGGTCGGAGCGCCGGAGGCGACGTCGTCCGCGCCGCTCTGGTCCGCCGGGGAGTGAAGGAGCCGCACGGTGCTCTTCACGGACCGTGACGAAGCGGGCAGGCGGCTCGGCGCCCGCCTGGCGCACCTCGCCGGCCCGGACGTGGTCGTGCTCGGCCTGCCCCGCGGGGGCGTGCCGGTCGCGGCCGCCGTCGCGGCGGCGCTCGGTGCGCCGCTGGACCTCTGCCTGGTACGGAAACTCGGCGTGCCCTCCCAGCCGGAGCTGGCCATGGGCGCGATCGGCGAGGACGGCGTGCGGGTCGTCGACGACACGGTCGTGCGCGGGGCGCACGTGCGGCCCGGCGCCCTGGAGCGCGTCGAGGAACGCGAGCGGCGGGAACTGGCCCGGCGCGCCGCGCGGTACCGGGGCGACCGCCCGCCGGTCGTCGTCACCGGACGGACCGTCGTGCTCGTCGACGACGGCGTGGCCACGGGTTCCACCGCGCGCGCCGCCTGCCGGACGGTACGCGCCAGGGGAGCGGCGCGCACCGTGCTCGCGGTGCCGGTCGCACCGCCGGACTGGACCCGGCGGCTGGCGGGCGAGGCGGACGAACTGGTCAGCCTGGCGACCCCCGTCGGATTCTTCGCCGTCGGCCAGTTCTACGCCGACTTCGGGCAGCTCGACGACGAGGACGTGGTCGCCTGCCTGCGGCGCGCGCCCTCGGCCGGGCGCCGGGGACCCGCCGACCGCGAGGTGGAGGTGACGGCGGGCTCCGTACGGCTGGGCGGGCGGCTGACCGTCCCCGCGGACGCGGCCGGGATCGTGGTCTTCGCGCACGGCAGCGGCAGCGGGCGGCACAGCCCGCGCAACCTGTACGTCGCCACCGGGCTGAACCGGGCCGGCCTCGCCACCCTGCTGTTCGACCTGCTCACCGAGGAGGAGGCGGGACACCGGGCCAACGTGTTCGACACCCGCCTGCTGGCCGCGCGCCTGACCGGTGCCACCCGCTGGCTGCGCGCCCGGCCCGAGGCCCGCGACCTCGCCGTCGGCTACTTCGGTGCCAGCACCGGCGCCGCCGCAGCGCTGCGGGCCGCCGCGGAACCGGGCGCCCGTGTCGCCGCCGTCGTCTCCCGCGGCGGGCGCCCCGACCTGGCGGGGCCCGCCCTGGCCGCGGTGACCGCGCCCACGCTGCTCGTCGTCGGCGGCGCCGACCCCACCGTCCTGGACCTCAACCGCCAGGCTCAGACCGTGCTGACCTGCGAGAACCGGCTCTCCGTCGTCCCGGGCGCGACCCACCTCTTCGGCGAGAGCGGCGCCCTGGAGGCGGTGACGGACCTGGCCCGCGACTGGTTCACGGACCACATGGCGGCCACGCACGTGTGACGAGCACGACGAAGAACGGCGCCGACCGTGGTCGACGCCGTTCTTCAATGTGTCCGAGGGGGGACTTGAACCCCCACGCCCGATAAAGGGCACTAGCACCTCAAGCTAGCGCGTCTGCCATTCCGCCACCCGGACAAGGTGTCTGTCGTGCGGGGTTTCCCTCGCGGCGACGACGTAAACATTACCAGGCTTTCCGGCGTGCCCGATCACCCCCGGCCCGCCCCCGGACCGTGCGTGAACGGAGTGTGACGGGCCGGGACCACTCTTGGGGCGGAGCCGGGGGGAGAGGGAGGATGAACGGACCACCGGCACACGAGGTGGCCCACCAGCACACCAGCGGGAGGAAGCAGCGTGAGCGAGACGGACACGGCCAGGGGCGTCACCGGCGAGGACGAGGTCGTGGACCTCTGCCGTGAGCTGATCCAGATCGACACCAGCAACTACGGCGACCACTCGGGTCCGGGCGAGCGCAAGGCCGCCGAGTACGTCGCCGAGAAGCTCGCCGAGGTGGGCCTGGAACCGAAGATCTTCGAGTCGCACCCGGGCCGCGCCTCCACCGTGGCCCGCATCGAGGGCGAGGACCCCTCACGGCCCGCGCTGCTGATCCACGGCCACACCGACGTCGTACCGGCCAACGCCGACGACTGGACCCACCACCCCTTCTCGGGCGAGGTCGCCGACGGCTGCGTGTGGGGCCGCGGGGCCGTCGACATGAAGGACATGGACGCCATGACGCTGGCCGTCGTGCGCGACCGGCTGCGCAGCGGGCGCAGGCCCCCGCGGGACATCGTGCTCGCCTTCCTCGCCGACGAGGAGGCGGGCGGCACCTACGGGGCCCGGCACCTCGTCGACCACCACCCCGACCTCTTCGAGGGTGTCACCGAGGCGATCAGCGAGGTCGGCGGCTTCTCCTTCACGGTCAGCGAGCAGCGGCGGCTCTACCTGATCCAGACGGCCGAGAAGGGCATGCACTGGATGAAGCTGACCGTGGCCGGCACGGCGGGCCACGGCTCGATGGTCCACCGGGACAACGCGATCACCGAGCTGTCGGAGGCCGTCGCGCGCCTGGGGCGCCACAAGTTCCCGGTGCGGGTGACCAAGACCACCCGGGCCTTCCTCGACGAACTCGGCGACGCGCTCGGCACCGAGCTGGACCCGGAGGACATGGAGGGCACGATCGCCAAGCTCGGCGGTATCGCCAAGCTGATCGGCGCGACCCTGAGCAACACCGCCAACCCCACCCAGCTGGGCGCCGGTTACAAGGTGAACGTCATCCCGGGCGAGGCCACGGCACACGTCGACGGCCGCTTCCTGCCCGGTTTCGAGGAGGAGTTCCTCGCCGACCTGGACCGGATCCTCGGCCCCAAGGTCAGGCGCGAGGACGTGCACGCCGACAAGGCCGTCGAGACGACGTTCGACGGGAACCTGGTCGCTGCCATGCAGTCGGCGCTGCTGGCGGAGGACCCGGCCGCGAAGGCGATCCCGTACATGCTCTCCGGCGGCACCGACGCCAAGTCCTTCGACGACCTGGGCATCCGGGGCTTCGGCTTCGCGCCGCTGAAGCTGCCGCCGGAGCTGGACTTCGCCGGCATGTTCCACGGCGTCGACGAGCGGGTGCCGGTGGACGGCCTCAAGTTCGGGGTGCGGGTGCTGGACCGTTTCATCGACGCCTCCTGACCCCGGTCAGCCCCGGCTTGACCGCGGTAATCGGCAGCGTGTGCGGAAACAACTGAGAAGAGTGAATGCGACGATAAGCTCGTAGCTCCATTACTCCCTCCTCGTTACAGGTAATGCGATCAGCAACACGGGATCGCTTTTGCCAACTAGGAGGAATAATGATCAAGAAGGTCGTCGCTGCCGCGGTTGCCACCGGTGGGCTCGTCCTCGCGGGCGCGGGCCTGGCCGCCGCCGACTCCGGAGCCCAGGGTGCCGCCGTGCAGTCCCCGGGCGTCGTGTCCGGCAACGTCATCCAGGTGCCCGTGCACGTGCCGGTGAACGTCTGCGGCAACACGATCTCGGTGATCGGGCTGCTGAACCCCGCCTTCGGCAACGCCTGCGTCAACAAGTGACGTTGTGCCCCGCCCCGTGAGGGTCTGACTTCATCGACTCCGTGGGGGGTCTGAACCCGTCGGCCCCGGAGCGCGCGCCATGCGCTCCGGGGCCGACCGGTTTTTCGCGCGCGGCCGTGCCGGCGACGGGTGCATTCCCGCCGTTCACGAGACGCGCGTTCCGGAAGGTTCGAAAAGGTCGAAGGCAGGGATTCAGCAAAATGCGACAGGTCACCCGCAAGGGCCTGATGACCGTGGCGGCAGCCACCGGCGTGATCGCCGCGGCGAGCGGTGCCGCGTACGCCGACGCGGGCGCCGCGGGCGCTGCGGCGGGCTCGCCGGGCGTGCTGTCCGGCAACACGGTCCAGGTGCCGGTGCACGTGCCCGTGAACGTCTGCGGCAACACCGTCGACGTGGTCGGGGTGCTCAACCCGGCGGTGGGCAACAAGTGCGCCGACGTCGGTGGCGGCGGTGCCTCCGACGGACACGGTCACGGGGGGAAGGGACACGGCGGGAAGGGGCACGGCGGCTCCGGCGGCGCGCAGGCCGGCGGGCACACCGGGGGATCGCCGGGCGTCGGTTCGGGCAACACCGTGCAGGTGCCGGTGGACGTGCCCGTGAACGTCTGCGGCAACACCGTCGACGTGGTCGGGGTGCTCAACCCGGCGGTGGGCAACAAGTGCGGCAACACGGGCGGCGGGCACCACACGCCTCCGGGCGGCGGCCACGGCAACCCGCCCGGTCACCCGGGCCACCCCGGTCACCCGGGCCACCCCGGTCACCCGGGCACTCCCGGTCACCCGGGCACTCCCGGGCATCCGGGGACGCCCGCCACGCCGCCCTCGACGGGGGGCCGGACACCCGGCGGAGCGGTGCACGTCAACCACCCCGGTACGCAGACCGTCACCGCTCCCCGCGGCAGCGGGCAGCTGGCCCACACCGGCAGCGAGCTGCCCATGGGCCTCGTCCTGCCGGTCGGCGCGGGCGCGCTGCTGGCGGGCGCGGTGCTGTACCGCAGGGCGCGTGCCTCGGCCTGACCAGTCGTCCACGGTACGGAGGCACGACTGGGAGCTGCGAACAGAAGCGGGTCCCGGCGGGCGGCGCCGCCCGCCGATCGGAACCCACTTTCGTCCCGCAGCTCCCAGCGGGCCCCGCCGACGCGGGGCCCGCTGGCTCCGGTGGCCGCCGGCCCGGGCTCAGCTCACCATGTGGCACGCACCTGGCGGATGATCCGCCGGCGCAACCGCACCCTGCGGCTGCCGTCCCGCAGCAGGCTCAGGCGGTACAACTCCCAGTGTCCGTACTCGGCATGGTCCGTCAGCAGACGCGTCGTCTCCTTGCGGGACACCCCGCGCGGGACGAACACGTCGACAAATTCGTATTCCGGCATCGCATCTATTGTGCGGGCTGGGGCCCGGTACGGATAGCGTCTGCACTATGTCTGATGCTGCGCAGCCCACCGCTGCCGAGGTACGCGCCGCCGCCGAGGCGGTCAAGACCGCGCTCGACCGTCACCTGGCGGCGGTCGAACGCAGGTCGGGGGACGACGACCCGGCCGTCTACGAGGCGTTCAACCAGCTGGCCGCGGCCGCGGAGGCGTACGACGAGCTGCTCTACGACCACTACGACGAGGTCACGCCCTTCGAGATCCCCGGCGACGACGCGCTGCCGCCGTACACGGGTCCCGAGGAGCCGAACGCGATCAGTGTGCTGATCCGCCGCGACTACGCCGTGGCCGAGCCGCAGCGGCTGCTGGCCCAGGCCGAGCGGGTGGAGGCCGCGGAGGCTGGGACCGGCACGGGCATCGGCGCGGGCACCCCCGACACGGTGCACGGGGCGCTCGGTGTGCTGTTCGGCGAGTTCGAACCCGACGAGATCGCCTCCCGGCACAAGGAGTTCGGCCTGGAGGAGGGCGACTCGACCCTGTGGGTCACGGCCGCGGACGAGCCCGCCGATCCGGGTGACTGGCTGGAAGCGCCGTTCGAACAGGTCGACCCGGAGCGCGTGGTCTGCCGCTTCGACGTCAGCGCGGTCTTCGACGATGAGGACGAAGAGCTGGACGTGGACCTGGCGGACGACGAGGACGCCGACGCCGAGGACCTCGAGTCCGACCTCGACGACGACGATCTCGGCTCCGGCCTCGACGAGCAGGACGACGAGGACCTGGAACCCCTGGACGCGACGGACCGCTGAGCCCGGCCGGCCCCTGCGGGGGCGGTCGCGCCGGGTGCTGTGGCGTGCCTGGTGCGCACGGCTGAGCCCGGCCGTCTCTGCGCGGACGGCGGCGCTGGTGGCCGTACTGGTGCCTGCGGCGGGCCTGGTGCGGACCGCCGGGTCCTGCCGACCCCGCGCGGGCGGCGCCGGTGGCCGTACCGGTGCCTCCTGCGGGCTTGGTGCGGGCCGCTGACCCTGCTGGCTCCTGCGCCGGTGGTCGTGCCGGGGCCTGTGGCGGCCCGGCCCGGATCGCTGAGCCCGCGTCGGCACGGGTCCGGGGCCGTCACCCCGCCCCCGGCCGCGGATCCGTTCCGGTGCCGGTCCTGCTCGGTCCCGGCTCCGGGTCCTGGGGCGCCGGGTGCGGGCCTACGCCTCGGCCCGCGTCTGCGGGGCCAGCAGGACGGGCAGCCGGGTGGTGCGCGGCCGGGCCGGGACCTCGGCCACGGCCCTGGGGAGCGCCTGCTCCACCCCGTGCACCACGGACAGGTGACGGCTCGCCCGGCCGAACGCGGTGTAGACCCACGGCCTGCTGAGCGCCTGCGCGGCGTCCCCGGGAAGAACCACGACCGCCGCGGGCCACCGGCCGCCCACGGCCTGGTGCGCGGTCAGCGCCCACCCGAGCCGTACGCAGCCCTCCACCCGCTCCTTGGGCACGACCACGGGCTCGCCCGCGCACGACAGGTGCAGCCCGTCGGCGTCGGCCTTCACCACCTGACCGGGCAGCGTCCGGCCGGGTGCGGGGGAGTAGGCCACCCGGTCACCCGGGTCGAAGCCGCCGAAGCGGCCGGGGCCCGGATTCAGCCGTTCTTTGAGCGCCGCGTTGAGCGCGCGGGTACCCGCCGCGCCGCCGTGCCCCGGCGTGATCACCACGGTCTGCTCCGCCGGGACACCGATCGCCCGCGGCACCGAGTCCGCGACGAGCTGCACCGTGCGGTGCACGGCCTCGCCCGCGTCCCGAACCGGAACGATCACCACCTCTTTGCCGGGAGCGTCCACCTGGTTCAGCTCGCCGACGCCGATCCCGGAGACCAGTTCGCCCAGCGGACCGGGGTCCGGCACCCGGGAGGCGACGCGCGGGCAGACCCCTGCCGCCAGCAGGTCCGCGAAGACCCGCCCGGGGCCCACGGACCACAGCACCGCGGGATCCCCGGCGAGCACCAGCCGGGCACCGTCCGGCAGCGACTCCACGACCAGGGCCGCCGTCTCGACGTCGAGCTGGGGGGCGTCGAGGACGACGAGGAGATCCAGGTCGAGGGCGCCGTCCGCGTCCCGGCCAGGCCCCTCGGCGCCGGACAGCAGCCCGGCCACCGTGGCGACGGCGTGACCGCCCTCCCCGGCCTGTCCGGAGGCGGTGAAGGCGTCCCGGCCGAGCGGGCTGTGCGTGGCGGCCCAGGCGCGCAGCCCCAGGTCGTGGGCCGCCCGGAGCAGCCGGGCCGCCTCGGACCGGGAGGCCTCCCCGCCCGTGTGCAGCACCAGACCGTGGCCCGCGACCGCGCGGATCAGCTCGGCCGTGGAACCCCGGGCCTGAGCGGCGGCCCGCTCCCAGCTCTGCGCGGGGGCGTCCTCCTTCGGTACGGAGTTGACGAGCCGGGCCAGGCCGTCGGCCAGGCTCTCCTCGGCGAGCGCGTACCGCTCCAGGCCGACCAGGATCCGCACCGGGCGTTCCTCGCCGGTCCCGCCGTCCTCCGCGTCGCCCTCCTCGCCGCCGGCCGGGGCAGCCGGTGCCCCCGGCTCCTCCAGGGCGTCCTGGAACACCAGTGCCTCGCCCTCCGCGAGCGCGTCCTGCAGAGCACCGTCCGGATCGGGGACACCGCGCTGGGCCAGGGCGGCGGTGAGTGCCGGCGCGTCGAGGGCGGTGTGCCCGGCGAGCGCCGCCTGCTCCAGGAGCCAGACGGTGAACGCCCGGCCGCGCCGCTCGTCGGCGGGCCCGCACTCCGCCCCGAGCAGCGCCCGCGCGAAGCCGTCCGCCTGCTCCGGACGTACGCCCGGGACGCGGAGCAACTGCCAGGGATCGGCCCGCAGCCGGTCCTCGGCACTCTCACCGAGGGCCGACGCGACCGCGAGGGCGAGTGTCCGCGGGGCGCCGCCCTCGGCCAGTACCCGGCCCACGGCCTCGACGGTCCCGGCGCCGGGAGCCGGCGACGCGGGGGCCGCTTCGGCCGGCACGGGGGCCGGCCGCCGTGCCGGTTCGGGAGCGGGCCTGCGCCGCACGGCTTCCGGCTCCGGCTCGGCGAAGACCGCGGCCGTGGGCTTCTCACCGCTCTCCACGGCCCGTACCGCGGCGAGCAGGTCGGCCGCCCGGCCGCTGAGCTTGGTCCCGCTCTCGATCGGCGCCGTCTTCTCCGCCTTCCGCCGCGCGATGCGTTCCCGCTCGACCCGCTGCGCGGCGAGCTCCGCCTCGGCCTCGGACAGCCGGCCTCCGCCGTCGGAGCCGCCCTGCTCCCCGGCCCCCGGCCCGTCCTCGTCACCGGCCCGGCCGGCTCCGTCGCCGCCCCCGCCGGCGCCTTCGCCGCCTTCAGTACCGCCCGCGCCCGCACCCGAGCCCGCGCTCGCGTCCGCCGGGCCGGCGCCACCCTCACCCGGGCCGGCGGTGTCCGCCCCGCCGTCGCCCGAGACGCCCCCGGACCCCGCGTCGCCTGGTTCCTCGGTGCCGGGCTCGTCGGTGCCGGGCCCCTCGGCACCGGCCCCCGCCGCGCCCGGCCCCTGCGCGCCGGACGCCTCGGTACCGGCCGGGTCCGGGCCGGTGCCCCGCGGGTCCGGGACGGCTTCCGGGGTCCCCGGCCCGGTGTTCTCCGTGGTCTCCGGCTCCGTGCTCACAGCGTGCTCCAGTCGTGATCGGGATAGCGGTGCACGGGCGCCGACACGTCGTCGAGCGCCCGGCAGATCTCGTCAGGAAGACTAAGGGTCTCCACTGACAACGCCGCCGTGAGCTGCTGTGCCGTGCGCGCGCCGATGACCGGGGCGGTCACGCCGGGCCGGTCCCGGACCCAGGCCAGCGCGACCTGGAGCGGGGTCACCGCCAGCCCGTCCGCCGCCGTGGTCACCGCGTCGACGATGCGGCCGGCGGTGTCGTCGAGGTACGGCTCGACGAACGGCGCGAGATGGTCCGAGGCGCCCCGCGAGTCCGTCGGCAGCCCGTCGCGGTACTTGCCGGTCAGAACTCCTCTGCCCAGGGGGGAGGAGGGCAGTATGCCGATGCCCAGGTCGAGCGCGGCGGGCAGCACCTCGCGCTCGACGCCCCGCTGCAGCAGCGAGTACTCCATCTGCGTGCTGGCCAGCCGGGTCCGGGTGCCCGGCGCCGCCAGCTGCCAGGTGGCCGCCTTGGCCAGCTGCCAGCCGCAGAAGTTGGAGACCCCGGCATAGCGCACCCGACCACTGCTCACGGCCAGGTCGAGGGCCTGGAGGGTCTCCTCCAGCGGCGTGTACGGGTCGTAGGCGTGCACGTGCCACACGTCGATGTAGTCCGTGCCGAGGCGGGTGAGCGAGGCGTCCAGGGCCGCCAGCAGATGGCCGCGGGAGCCGTCGAAGCGGCGGTCGGGGTCCGGCACGCTGCCGGCCTTCGTCGACACGATCAGGTCGTGGCGCGGAACGAGCCCTTCCATGAGCCGCCCGAGCAGGTATTCCGCCTCTCCGTCGCCGTACACGTCGGCCGTGTCGACGAGGGTGCCGCCCGCCTCCCAGAACGCCTTCAGCATGTCCGCGGCGTCGTGCTCGTCGGTGTCCCGGCCCCAGGTGAGGGTGCCGAGGCCGATGCGGGACACGCGCAGGCCCGTACGGCCGAGATGCCTCTGCTCCATGAACGCCGAGATTACTGGCCACGGATGCCGCGTGGGTGACCTGTGGACAACCCGCTCCCGGCGCTCCCGGCAGCCGACGAGTCCGCCGTCACACCGGCCGCGACCTGCCGCATCCCGCGGCCCCGCGCTAGGGTCTCCCGCACAGGCACGTTACTCATCGGTAAGGGGATTGGGCATGCGGCTCGGGATCAACCTCGGCTACTGGGGTGCCGGCATGGACGCGGACAACCTGGCCGTCGCGCAGGAGGCCGACCGCCTCGGCTACGCCGTGTGCTGGGCGGCCGAGGCCTACGGCTCGGACGCGGCCACCGTCCTCACCTGGGTCGCGGCGCAGACCGAGCGCATCGACGTCGGCTCGGCCATCTTCCAGATCCCCGCCCGCCAGCCGGCGATGACGGCGATGACCGCGGCCACGCTCGACTCGCTGTCCGGCGGCCGGTTCCGCCTCGGCCTCGGCGTCTCGGGCCCGCAGGTCTCCGAGGGCTGGTACGGCGTCAAGTTCGACAAGCCGCTCGCCCGCACCCGCGAGTACGTCGAGATCGTCCGCAAGGCCATGACCCGCGAGCGGCTGACCCACGACGGCGAGCACTGGACGCTGCCGCTGCCCGGCGGCCCCGGCAAGCCGATCAAGCTGACCGTGCACCCGCAGCGCGAGCACATCCCGCTCTACATCGCCGCCATCGGCCCGAAGAACCTGGAGCAGACCGGCGAGATCGCCGACGGCGCCCTGCTCATCTTCCCCTCGGCCGACCACCTGGAGGAGACGGCGGTCCGCCATCTGCGGGCCGGACGGGAGAAGGCCGGGCTGTCGATGGACGGCTTCGACGTCTGTCCGACGGTCCCCCTCGCGCTCGGCGAGGACAAGGACGTACCCGCGCTCGCCGACACCTTCCGCCCCTACACGGCGCTCTACGTCGGCGGCATGGGCAGCCGCAAGCAGAACTTCTACAACCAGCTCGCCCGGCGCATGGGCTACGAGAGCGCGGCGGCCGAGATCCAGGACAAGTACCTGTCCGGGGACAAGCAGGGCGCCGCCGCCGCCGTACCGCAGGACCTGATCGACCGGACCACGCTGCTCGGCTCCGTCGACCGGATCGCGGACCGGATGAAGGCCTACGCGGCGGCCGGGGTGACCACGTTGACCCTCGCCCCGGCGGGATTCACCCTGGACGAGCGCCTGGCCAGCCTCCGGGCCGGCACCGAGGCCCTGGAGCGCGCCGGACTGGCGTGAGCTTTCTGCGGCCGTGGTGGGGGCTCGGGGGGTCTTCCCCGCCACGGCCGTCACGGGGAACAACGCCCCGGCGCCCGCCGGGTTACGCCCCGCGCGCCGGGTGTCCGCCGCTCCGTCCGGTCCCATGCGCCCCCGCCCGTGCCGCACCACCCCGAGCCCGCACGTGACTCGTCCGCTGCGACGGTCCGGCGGGACGGCGGTCTCCCTCTCCCCACCGTCCGGCGTTCTCGCGGTCATGGCCCGGACGGACCGCGTCCTCGTCCTCGGCTGTCGCGGGTCCGTTCGGCGCTCTGGCGGCGGGTGTCCGCGCCGTCTACGGCCCTGGGCGGTGCGCCGGGCGGCGGCCCTGACGATGCCCCGGCGGCGCGACGCGCCGGGCGGCCCCAGCCCCCCAGCCCAGGACTCCGGGCCCCGGCACTCACGGCCCCGGCACCCCCGCCGGCGAAGACGCCTGAGTCCGCCCGAGCGCACCCCGGCGTGCGCCTGAGCCACCGCCGCGCCCCCTGGGTCAGCGCGCCCCGCGAGCGCGCCCGCAGCGTGCCCTCACAGCCACTCGCGCCGCTTGAACTGCCGGTACAGCAGCACCTCCAGGGCGGCCATCACCGCGATCACCGCCGGGTAGGACCACAGCCAGTGCAGCTCGGGCATGTGGTCGAAGTTCATGCCGTAGATACCGGCGATCATCGTCGGGATCGCGGCCATGGCCGCCCACGCCGAGATCTTCCGCATGTCGTCGTTCTGCTGGACGCTGGTCTGCGCCAGATGCGCGGAGAGGATGTCCGAGACCAGGCGGTCCAGGCCCTCCACGGACTCGTTCACCCGGGTCAGGTGGTCGCTGACGTCCCGGAAGAAGGGGTGCGCCGAGTCGTCCACGAACGGCACGGTCGCGGTGAACGCGCCCACCCCCGTGCCGCCCAGCCGGGACATCGGCACGGCCAGCGGACCTGTCGCACGGCGGAACTCGGTGATCTGCCGCTTGAAGTTGTAGATACGGGAGGCGGTGTTCCGCGAGCCGCCCCGGTCGGGGGAGAAGACCTCCGCCTCCAGCTCCTCCAGGTCCGTCTGCAGTTCGGTCGCCACGTCCAGATAGTGGTCGACGACCGTGTCGGCGATGGCGTACAGCACCGCCGTCGGGCCCTTGCCGAGCATCTCCGGCTCCTGCTCCAGCCGGTGCCGTACGGTCGCGAGACCGTCGCCCTCACCGTGACGGACGGTCACGACGAACGAGTCACCCAGGAAGATCATGATCTCGCCGGTCGAGACGGCGTCGCTCCGCGGCTCGTACACCACCGGCTTCAGCACCACGAACAGCGAGTCGTCGTAGACCTCCAGCTTGGGCCGCTGGTGCGCCTTCAGGGCGTCCTCGACCGCCAGCGCGTGCAGCGCGAACTCCTGGCTGACCAGGTCGAACTCCTGCGCGCTCGGTTCGTGCAGCCCCACCCACACGAACCCGCCGGCCGCCCGTGCCTCGGCCAGGGCGTCGGAGAAGTCCTCCGGGCCCTCCGTCCGGTGCCCGCCGCGGTAGATGCCACAGTCCACGATCACGGAGCGTTCTCTCCCTTCGCCCGGCCGACGCCGGAGCCGCGTGTACCCCTACCCTGGCCGCATGCCCACGCTGATCCTCGTCAGGCACGGACGTTCGACCGCCAACACCGCGGGACTGCTCGCCGGCTGGACACCCGGTGTCGCCCTCGACGAACGCGGTACCGAGCAGGCCGCCGCGCTGCCCGGCCGGCTCGGCGGGCTGCCGATCGCCGAGGTGGTCACCAGCCCGCTGCAACGCTGCCAGGAGACCGTACAGCCGCTCCTTGAGGCCCGTCCCGGCCTGAGCGCGCACACCGACGAGCGGATCGGGGAGTGCCACTACGGCGACTGGTCCGGCCGCAAACTCGCCGAACTCAAGGACGAGCCGCTGATGGAGGTCGTCCAGGCGCACCCGTCCGCCGCGGCCTTCCCCGGCGGCGAGTCCCTGCGCGCGATGCAGACCCGCGCCGCCGAGGCGGTGCGCGAGTGGAACGCGCGCGTGGAACGCGACCACGGCCCCGACGCCGTGTACCTGATGTGCTCCCACGGCGACATCATCAAGTCCCTCGTCGCGGAGGCACTGGGACTGCACCTCGACCTCTTCCAGCGGATCTCCGTGGAGCCCTGCTCCGTCACCGCGATCCGCTACACCCGCCTGCGGCCCTTCCTGGTGCGCCTCGGCGACACCGGCGACCTCACGTCCCTGGCGCCCCGCGAGGAGCCCGCCGGCGGCGACGCACCGGTCGGGGGCGGCGCGGGCGCACCGTGATCGTCGGCCGCAGTAGGGTGAAGCGGTCGCCGTCGACCTCAAGATTCCGTCGTTTTCCCGATCCCCATGGAGACAGGACGTGTCCCGTCAGGTGTTCCTCTACGACCTCCCGGACCGTTTCGTGGCCGGCACGGTCGGACTGCCCGGGCGCCGTACGTTCTTCCTCCAGGCCACCGCCGGCTCCCGGGTGACCAGTGTGGCCCTGGAGAAGACCCAGGTGGCCGCGCTCGCCGAGCGCATGGACGAGCTGCTCGACGAGGTGGTGCGCCGCAGCGGCGGCAACGCGGCCGTGCCCGCGGTCGCCCCCACCGAGATCGCCGACACCGGCCCGCTGGACACCCCCGTCGAGGAGGAGTTCCGGGTCGGCACCATGGCCCTGGCCTGGGACGGCGAGGAGCAGCGCATGATCGTCGAGGCCCAGGCCCTCGTCGAACTCGACGCCGAGTCCGAGGAGGACCTCGCCGAGGCCGAGGAGCGGCTGCTCCAGGACGAGGAGAACGGACCCCCGATGCTGCGGGTCCGGCTCACCGGCGCGCAGGCGAGGGCCTTCGCCAAGCGCGCCCTCGACGTCGTCAACGCCGGGCGGCCGCCGTGCCCGCTGTGCAGCCTCCCGCTCGACCCGGAAGGACACGTATGTCCGCGCCAGAACGGATACCGCCGCGGGGCGTGACGCCCGAGCAGGCGCCCGCCGAGCTGCTCGCCCGGGGCGAGCTGACCGTGCGCGGCCGCATCCGTGAGGCCTCCAACGCGGTGCTCCTGTGCACCGTCGCCCACGACGGCCGTCAGGCGTCCTGCGTCTACAAGCCGGTCGCCGGGGAACGCCCGCTGTGGGACTTCCCCGACGGCACCCTGGCCGGCCGCGAGGTCGCCGCCTACGAGGTCTCCGAGGCGACCGGCTGGGGCCTGGTCCCGCCGACCGTGCTGCGCGACGGCCCCTACGGCGAGGGCATGGTCCAGCTGTGGATCGACGCGGCCCCCGAAGGCCCCGGCACCGAACTCCTCGCCCTGCTGGACGCCGAGGAGCCGGGACCGGGCTGGAAGGCGATCGGCTTCGCGGAGGTCGGCGAGGACCGCACCGCGCTGCTGGTGCACGCCGACGACGAGCGGCTGCGCCGGCTGGCCGTCCTGGACGCGGTCATCAACAACGCCGACCGCAAGGGCGGCCACCTGCTGCCCGCAGCGGACGGCCGGCTCTACGGCATCGACCACGGCGTCACCTTCAACGCCGAGAACAAGCTGCGCACCCTGCTGTGGGGCTGGGCCGGCGAGCCCCTGCCCCAGGAGGCCCTGTGCGTCCTGAAGGGCCTCAAGGACGCCCTGGCCGACGGCGCGGGTCTCGCGACCCGGCTGGCCGCTCTGCTCACCCCGGCGGAGGTCGACGCCACCCGCGCGCGCGTGGACGCCCTCCTCGGCACCGGTGTCCACCCGGAACCGACGGGGGAGTGGCCGGCGATCCCCTGGCCACCGGTGTAGGAAGCACACCCCTCGCGTTCCGGCAAGAACGCCTTCCCGGCCAACTGCGAGATCCGGTTCGTGGACGGGACCGCGGTCCGGTTACGCTCATGACATGCATGCCTGGCCCGCTTCCGAGGTCCCCGCCCTGCCTGGTCAGGGCCGCGACCTGAGGATCCACGACACCGCGACCGGGGGTCTCGTGACCCTCGCCCCCGGTCCCGTCGCCCGTATCTACGTCTGCGGCATCACGCCGTACGACGCCACCCACATGGGGCACGCGGCGACCTACAACGCGTTCGACCTCGTACAGCGCGTGTGGCTCGACACCAAGCGGCAGGTCCACTACGTCCAGAACGTGACCGACGTCGACGATCCGCTGCTGGAGCGGGCGCAGCGCGACGACGTCGACTGGGTGAAGCTGGCCGAGCAGGAGACGGCCCTGTTCCGCGAGGACATGACCGCCCTGCGGATGCTGCCGCCCCGGCACTACATAGGTGCCGTGGAGGCGATACCCGGCATCGTCCCGCTGGTCGAACGCCTGCGCGACATGGGTGCCGCCTACGAGCTGGACGGCGACGTCTACTTCTCCGTCGAGTCCGACCCCCACTTCGGCGGCGTCTCGCACCTCGACGCCGCAGCGATGCGGCTGCTGTCCGCCGAGCGCGGCGGCGACCCCGACCGCCCCGGCAAGAAGAACCCGCTGGACCCGATGCTGTGGATGGCGGCCCGGGACGGCGAACCCAGCTGGGACGGCGGCTCCCTGGGCCGTGGCCGGCCCGGCTGGCACATCGAGTGCGTGGCCATCGCCCTGGACCACCTCGGCATGGGCTTCGACGTCCAGGGCGGCGGCTCCGACCTCGCCTTCCCGCACCACGAGATGGGCGCCTCGCACGCCCAGGTGCTCACCGGCGAGTTCCCCATGGCCAAGGCGTACGTCCACGCCGGCATGGTCGCGCTGAACGGCGAGAAGATGTCCAAGTCCAAGGGGAACCTGGTCTTCGTGTCGCGGCTGCGGCGCGACGGTGTCGACCCCGCGGCCATCCGGCTCGCCCTGCTCGCCCACCACTACCGCTCCGACTGGGAGTGGACCGACCAGGTGCTCCAGGACGCCGTCGCACGCCTGGGCCGCTGGCGCGCGGCCGTCTCCCGGCCCGACGGACCGTCCGCCGAGGCCCTGGTGGAGGAGATCCGCGACGCCCTCGCCGACGACCTGGACGCCCCCGCCGCGCTCGCCGCCGTGGACCGGTGGGCCGCGCTCCAGCAGGAGCGGGGCGGCACGGACACCGGTGCGCCCGGCCTCGTCTCGCGCGCCGTGGACGCCCTGCTCGGCGTGGCGGTCTGACCCGTAGGCCGACGTCCGGCCCCCGTACGGACATCAGGGGCGGTGCGCGATCCGCGCACCGCCTCTGATCCGTTCACCACGCCCGTTCACCCCGCCGGCTCACTCGGCCGGTCCGCCGGGTCACTCCCGCGTGTCGGTGCCCGAGCCGTCGTTCCCGTCCGGGCCCTGGTCGCCGCGGCGGTCGCCGTCCGCGTCCTGGCCCTCGCCTCCGTCGCGGTCGCCGTCCGTCGCCCGGCCCTCGCCCGCCCCGGGGGTGTCGTCCCCGTCGCGGGCGTGGTCCCCGCCCCCGTCCCCGGCGCCGTCCTTGCCGCGGTCCTCTTCACCGGCGCCGGACTCCGCCTCGGGCCTCGGCGGCCTCGGGGGCCGGGTGCGCCCGCCGGGGCCGTCCCGCAGGAACGAGCCGGCCTCGCCGCCGTCCGCCGTGGCGTGGCCCCCGGACGAGGGGCCGCCACCGTCCCGGCGGCGCAGGTACCGTTCGAACTCGCGGGCGATCGCCTCGCCCGACGCCTCCGGCAGCTCGGCGGTGTCCCGGGCCTCCTCCAGCGTCTGGACGTACTCGGCGACCTCGGTGTCCTCGGCGGCGAGCTGGTCCACCCCCACCTGCCAGGCGCGCGCGTCCTCCGGCAGCTCGCCCAGCGGGATGCGCAGGTCGAGCAGGTCCTCCAGACGGTTGAGCAGCGCCAGCGTGGCCTTCGGGTTGGGCGGCTGCGACACGTAGTGGGGGACCGCGGCCCACAGGGAGACCGCCGGGACCCCGGCGTGCGTGCAGGCCTCCTGGAGGACGCCCACGATGCCCGTCGGACCCTCGTACTTGGTCTCCTCCAGGTCCATCCGGCGGGCCAGGTCCGCGTCGGAGGTCGTCCCGCTGATCGGGACCGGACGCGTGTGCGGGGTGTCACCGAGCAGGGCGCCCAGGACGACCACCAGTTCCACGCCCAGTTCGTGGGCGAAACCGAGCAGTTCGTTGCAGAACGAGCGCCAGCGCATGGACGGTTCGATCCCGCGCACCAGGACCAGGTCGCGTGGTTTGTCCCCGCCGATGCGGACCACCGACAGTCTCGTCGTCGGCCAAGTGATCTTCCGCACACCGCCCTCCATGAAGACGGTGGGGCGGTTCACCTGGAAGTCGTAGTAGTCCTCGGCGTCCAGCGCCGCGAACACCTCGCCCTTCCACTCCTTCTCCAGATGCGCGACCGCGGTGGAGGCGGCGTCGCCGGCATCGTTCCAGCCCTCGAACGCGGCCACCATGACCGGGTCGATCAGCTCGGGAACCCCCTCGAGCTCGATCACCCAGCGCCTCCTTCCGACGTGCCCTCGCTTGACCCACCAACCTTACGGCGTGCGGCGGGGGCGCCCGCGACCCCCTTGCACGGGGGAGTGAACGCATCACTGCCCCGTCCGGGGCGGTCGGACACCCATGATCGTCGGCGCGGCCCGCCCCGCCCGCGGCGCCCGCACCTGCGACGGCCCGGCGCGGTCACAGCGCCGAGCGCAGCCACTGCTCGACGCTCGCGATGTGCACCGTCGCCCAGGAGCGCGCCGCCTCCGCGTCCCGGTCGCGCAGCGCGCCGAGGATCGCCCGGTGCTCGCGCAGGGTGCGGCCCACGGCGTCCTCCTGGGTCAGCCCGCGCCAGATCCGGGCCCGCGTGGTGGGTCCGGACAGTCCGTCGAGCAGCGAGCACAGCACCGAGTTGCCCGAACTGCCCACGATGCCCCGGTGGAACTCCAGGTCGGCGGCGACCAGCTCCTCCACCGAGGGGTTGCCGCCGAGCGCGTCCAACTGGGCGTCCAAGGAGATCAGTTGCTGCTCGCTGATGCGTGAGGCGGCCAGCGCGGTCGCGGCCGGCTCCAGGATGCGGCGCACGGCCAGGAACTCCAGCACCGTGTCGTCGCGGTGGAAGTCGACGACGAAACTCAGCGCCTCCAGCAGGAGTTGGGGATCCAGGCTGGTGACGTACGTGCCGTCGCCCTGCCGCACGTCCAGGATCCGCATCAGCGACAGCGCGCGCACCGCCTCCCGCAGGGAGTTGCGGGACAGGCCGAGGTCGGCGGCGAGTTCGCTCTCCTTGGGCAGCCGGTCACCGGGCCGCAGCGCGCCGGAGACGATCATCCCCTTGATCTTCTCGATCGCCTCGTCGGTCACTGCCATGCTCGGCCTCCCGCCCCTCGTGCATGGGATGTGTCGGCGGCCATTATGCGACCCGGCCGCCCCGCCCCGGCGCGGGCGGCAGCACGACCCGTGCCCCGCCCGGGAGGCCTCCGGCCGGCCCGCCCCGCCCATGGACGCCGGACCGCCCCGCCTCGCGGCACGGCCGGCCCGGCGCCCCTCGCCGGACGCCGGGCCGGCCGTGCCGCCGCACCGGCTACTTCCGGCTACTTCTTGTCGAGCACGTCCTGGACCTTGGCCCGGACCTCGTCCGTGGCCAGGCCGCGGATCGTCAGCGTCGTGCGGCGGCGCAGCACGTCGTCCGGGGTCTCGGCCCACTCGTGGTCGCGGGCCCACACGACCTGCGCCCAGATCTCCGGCGCGTCCGGGTGGACCCGCTCGCCCAGTTCCGGGTTCTCGTTGGCCAGCCGGGCGATGTCCAGGGCCAGCGAGCCGTAGTGCGTGGCCAGGTGCCGGGCCGTGTCGGCGGCCATGCGCGGGCCGGGCGCGGGACGGTCCACCAGCAGGCGGTGCGCGACCGCGCGCGGGTTGGCGATGCCCGGCAGCGGCAGCTTCTTCGGCAGCGCCGAGATCGGCTCGAAGTCGTCGCCCAGCGGGTGGCCCGGCAGCGCCTCCAGCTTCTTCATGACGGTGCGCCCGATGTGCCGGAACGTCGTCCACTTGCCGCCCGCGACGGACAGCATGCCGCCCTTGCCCTCGGTCACCACGGTCTCGCGCTTGGCCTTGGCGGTGTCGCCGGGACCGCCCGGCAGCACCCGCAGGCCCGCGAAGGAGTACGTGATCAGGTCGCGGTCGAGCTGCTGGTCGCGGATGGAGAACGCGGCCTCGTCGAGTATCTGGGCGACGTCCTTGTCGTTGACCGCGACGTCGGCCGGGTCGCCCTCGTACTCCTCGTCGGTGGTGCCGAGCAGCAGCATGTCCTCCCAGGGGAGGGCGAAGGTGATGCGGTACTTGTCGATGGGGGTCGCCAGCGCGGCCTTCCACGGCGCGGTGCGCTTGAGGACCAGGTGGGCGCCCTTGGACAGGCGGATGGACGGCGCCGCGTTCGGGTCCTCCATCTTCCGCAGGTGGTCGACCCAGGGGCCGGTCGCGTTCAGCACCAGCCGGGCGTCCACCCCGAACTCGTCGCCGGAGAGCCGGTCGCGCAGCTCCGCGCCGGTCACCCGGCCCTTGGTGAAGCGCAGGCCCGTGACCTCGGCGTGGTTGAGGACCACCGCGCCCGCCTCGACGGCCGCGCGGACCGTCATCAGCGCCATGCGCGCGTCGTTCATCTGGTCGTCGCCGTACACGGCCACGGCCTTGAGGTTCTCGGTGCGCAGCTCGGGCACGTCCTGCGCGGCCTTCGCCGGGCTGAGCAGGTGGCCCACGCCGTCACCGAACGCGGAGAGCGCGGAGTAGGCGAACACGCCCGCCCCGAGCTTCGCCGCGCCGTGCGGCCCGCCCTTGTACACGGGGAGGTAGAAGGTGAGCGGGTTCGCCAGGTGGGGGGCCACCTGGCGGGAGACCGCACGGCGCTCGAAGTGGTTCTCCGCCACCAGCTTCACCGCACCGGTCTGCAGGTAGCGCAGACCCCCGTGGAGCAGCTTGGAGGAGGCGGAGGAGGTGGCGCCGGCCCAGTCGCCGGCGTCGACCAGGGCCACCCTGAGGCCGGACTGCGCGGCGTGCCAGGCGGTGGAGATGCCCAGGATGCCGCCGCCGATCACGAGGAGGTCGTACGTCGCCTTGGAGAGCTGCTCCCGGGTCTCGGCCCGGCTCGGGTTCGAGCCGGAGGCCGGGTGCGTCCCCAGGGCAGGCACGGACTGCAGGGTGGACTGACTGGTCATTGCGGTTCTTACTCCTCGTCCTCGAGCCAGCCCATGGTCCGCTCGACGGCCTTGAGCCAGTTCTTGTACTCACGGTCGCGGGTGTCCGCGTCCATGCGGGGGGTCCACTCGGCGGCCCGGCGCCAGTTCTGGCGCAGGTCGTCGGTGGAGGCCCAGAAGCCGACGGCGAGACCGGCGGCGTAGGCGGCGCCGAGGCAGGTGGTCTCGGCGACCATCGGGCGCACCACGGGGGCGTCCAGGAAGTCCGAGAGCGTCTGCATCAGCAGGTTGTTGGAGGTCATGCCACCGTCGACCTTCAGCGCCGTCAGCTCGACGCCGGAGTCCTTGGTCATGGCGTCCGCGATCTCCCGCGTCTGCCAGGCCGTGGCCTCCAGGACGGCGCGTGCGAGGTGCGCCTTGGTGACGTACCGGGTGAGGCCGGCGATCACGCCGCGGGCGTCGGAGCGCCAGTACGGGGCGAACAGACCGGAGAAGGCCGGTACGAAGTACGCCCCTCCATTGTCCTCCACCGAGAGCGCCAGCGTCTCGATCTCGGCGGCCGTGGAGATCAGGCCCATCTGGTCGCGCATCCACTGCACCAGGGAGCCGGTGACGGCGATCGAGCCCTCCAGGGCGTAGACCGGCTTCTGGTCGCCGATCTGGTAGCCGACCGTGGTCAGCAGGCCGCTGTAGGAGTTGATGATCTTGTCACCGGTGTTCATCACCATGAAGGTGCCGGTGCCGTACGTCGACTTGGTCTCGCCCTCGGCGAAGCAGGTCTGGCCGAACAGGGCCGCCTGCTGGTCGCCGAGCGCGGAGGCGACCGGGATGCCGCCGAGCAGGTCGCCCAGCCGGCCGCCCTTGATCTCGCCGTAGACCTCGGCGGAGGAGCGGATCACGGGCAGGATCCGGGTCGGCACGCCGATGGACTCGGCGATCCGCTCGTCCCACTCCATGGTGTGCAGGTTCATCAGGAGGGTGCGGGAGGCGTTGGTGACGTCGGTGACGTGCTGTCCGCCCTCGACACCGCCGGTCAGGTTCCAGATGACCCAGGTGTCCATGGTGCCGAAGAGGATGTCGCCCGCCTCGGCGCGCTCGCGCAGGCCCTCGACGTTGTCGAGCAGCCAGCGGGCCTTGGGACCGGCGAAGTAGGAGGCCAGCGGCAGGCCGGTCTCGCGGCGGAAGCGGTCCTGGCCGACGTTGCGGCCCAGCTCGCGGCAGAGGGCGTCGGTGCGGGTGTCCTGCCAGACGATGGCGTTGTGGACGGGCTCACCGGTGTTCTTGTCCCACAGCACGGTGGTCTCGCGCTGGTTGGTGATGCCGATGGCCTTGATGTCGTCGCGGGTGATGCCGGCCTTCTCGATGGCGCCGGCGACGACCTCCTGGACGTTGGTCCAGATCTCGGCGGCGTCGTGCTCGACCCAGCCGGGCTTGGGGAAGATCTGCTCGTGTTCCTTCTGGTCGACGGAGACGATCCGGCCGTCCCGGTCGAAGACGATGCAGCGGGAGGAGGTCGTGCCCTGGTCGATGGCGGCGATGAACGGTCCGGCGGTGTGGGCGTCGGTCACTGTCTGCTCCTGGGGTCCGTGGTCAGTGGGGCTGCGCGTACGGCGCGCGGTGCGGCTCGGCGCTCGCCGCGGGCAGCGGCGAGCGCGCCGGTCGTCAGGCGAAGGCGACGTTGTAGACGCCCGCGGCGATGGCCGCGCCGATCAGCGGGCCGACCACCGGGATCCACGCGTAGCCCCAGTCCGAGCCGCCCTTGTTGGGCAGCGGGAGCAGGGCGTGCACGATGCGGGGACCGAGGTCACGGACCGGGTTGATCGCGTAGCCCGTGGGGCCGCCGAGCGAGAGGCCGATGGAGACGACCACGAAGCCGGTGATGAGGGCGCCGATGACGCCGAGGCCGTTGCCCTTGTCGTTCAGGCCCTGCGTGAGGATCGCGATGATCAGCACGAACGTGCCGATGATCTCCGTGATGAGGTTCTGCACCACGTTGCGGATCTCCGGACCGGTGGAGAAGACACCGAGCACGGGGCCGGCGCCCTTCTCCTGCGCCTCGACCGCCTTGGCGCCGGTGGCCTGGGCGCCGGGTCCGCCGACGATCTCCTTGTCGGTCAGGTGCGCCTGGAACTGGCCGTAGTAGGCGCCCCAGACGAGCACCGCACCGATCATGGCGCCGAGCAGCTGGCCGGCGAGGTAGGTCGGCACGTTCGTCCACGCGCCGTCCTTGATGGCGATGGCGAGCGTCACGGCGGGGTTGAGGTGGGCACCGGAGAGCGGGCCCGATATGTACGCGGCCGTCATGACCGCGAAGCCCCACCCGAAGGCGATGGCGAGCCAGCCGGCGTTGCGGGCCTTGGAGGCCTTCAGGGTGACGGCGGCGCAGACGCCGCCGCCGAGCAGGATGAGTATGGCGGTACCGATGGTCTCGCCGATGAAGATGTCGGAGCTGGACACCCGCGACTCCTTTGTCCTTCGTCCAGGGGTGGCTGAACCCCGGGTCCCTCCGGGGGTCTGGTGCCCTCGGGGTGAGAGCGATGCCGGCCCTTGGCGCTGTCACACTCTAACGCGTTTTTCCGCAAGGTGTTCGACAATGCCGACCGATGGACGCGAGTCTCACCTCGTCATCACATGGGCGTCAAGAGTTCTGTTGCGCAAAGCACGATCGTTACTGAACGTCCCACCCGGCACGGCGCGGAACACCCTGCTCCGCACGCGCGTGCGAAGGCGGCGCGGCCGCGTGGAACGGGGCGTGCGGGTGCGAAGGGCCGGCACGCGCGTGCGTGCCGGCCCGGTGGGTCGCGTGGCCCCGGAGGGGCGGGGAGCGCGGGAAGGCGCCGTACGGTGTCTCAGAACCGCCCGGCGCCCAGGTCCCGGGAGACCGCGCGGGCGCAGTCGCGCACCGCGGCTATCAGCTCCTGGCGCAGCTCGCCCTCCCGGCACAGCCGCTCCACGGCGCCGGTGATGCCGACCGCGCCGACCGGCATCCGCCGCCGGTCGTGGATGGGGGCGGCGATGGACGCCACGCCCTCCCAGGTCTCCTCCACGTCGGCCGCCCAGCCCCGCGCGCGCGTGAGGTCGAGGAGCTGTTCGAAGCCCTCGGCGGCGCACACCGTCCGGTCCGTGAACGCCTTGCGCTCGCTCTCCAGCGCCTCGCTGTGCGCGACCGGGTCGTACGCCGACAGGACCTTGCCCAGGGCCGTGGAGTGCAGCGGCTGCATGGCGCCGATCTCCAGCACCTGCCGGCTGTCGTCGGGCCGGAAGACGTGGTGCACGATGAGGACGCCCTGCTGGTGCAGCACGCCCAGGTGGACGCTCTCCCCGCTGGAGCGGGCCAGGTCGTCGGCCCAGACCAGGGCCCGCGCCCGCAGTTCGTGCACGTCGAGATAGGTGGTGCCCAGGCGCAGCAGTTCCGCGCCGAGCTGGTAGCGGCCCGAGGCGTCGTCCTGCTCCACGAACCCCTCCTGCTGGAGGGTGCGGAGTATGCCGTGGGCGGTGCCCTTGGCGAGGCCCAGCGACGAGGCGATGTCCGACAGGCCGAGCCGTCGCTCGCCGCCCGCGAGCAGCCGCAGCATCGCGGCCGCCCGTTCGAGCGACTGGATGTTCCGTGCCATCGCCGTGCTGCCCTCCGTCCCCTTCGACCGCCGGCGTGCGACTCACTGCCACCGTTCGGCAATGCCGAACACTACCGGTCGATGTCGACTCTCCGCTAATGGCCGGTCCGCACCTGTTACGCAACCGGCCACCTCGCCCGGTCACGGTGACACGCCCGTCCGGCTGTCGTCCGGGTGGTGGACGCCCCTGACCTCCCCGCGCCGGTCCCGGCTACTCTTGCGGCGTGCGCCCTCCTCGGGAAGCCCCGGGCCCATCGCCCGCGACTGCCGGGGAAGACGCAAAGCCGACAGCCGTCGCACCTCCAGGGAGCCCCTTCATGGCCTCGTTGCCGCCGACCCCTTCCGCCGACAGCCGGACCCGTGTGTCCGCCCTCCGCGAGGCGCTCGCCACCCGTGTGGTGGTCGCCGACGGAGCGATGGGCACCATGCTCCAGGCCCAGGAGCCCTCGCTGGACGACTTCCAGCAGCTGGAGGGCTGCAACGAGGTCCTGAACGTCACCCGCCCGGACATCGTCCGCTCGGTCCACTCGGCGTACTTCGACGCCGGGGTCGACTGCGTGGAGACCAACACGTTCGGCGCCAACCTGACCGCCCTCGGCGAGTACGACATCCCCGAGCGGGTCGCCGAGCTGTCCGAGGCGGGCGCCCGCATCGCCCGCGAGACGGCGGACGACTTCGCCGCCCGCGACGGCCGGCAGCGCTGGGTCCTCGGTTCCATGGGACCGGGCACCAAGCTGCCCACCCTCGGCCACACCACGTTCACCGCCATCCGCGACGCCTACCAGCAGAGCGCCGAAGGGCTGCTCGCGGGCGGCGCCGACGCGCTGCTCGTGGAGACCACGCAGGACCTGCTGCAGACCAAGGCCTCCGTGATCGCCGCCCGCCGCGCCATGGAGAGGGCCGGCCACGACGTCCCGCTCATCGTGTCCGTGACCGTCGAGACGACCGGCACCATGCTGCTGGGCTCGGAGATCGGCGCGGCGCTGACCGCGCTGGAGCCGCTCGGCATCGACATGATCGGCCTGAACTGCGCGACCGGTCCGGCCGAGATGAGCGAGCACCTGCGCTATCTCTCCCGCCACGCGCGCGTCCCCCTGTCCTGCATGCCGAACGCCGGCCTGCCCGTCCTGACGAAGGACGGCGCGCACTACCCGCTGACCGCGCCCGAGCTGGCCAACGCGCAGGAGCACTTCGTGCGCGACTACGGCCTGTCCCTCGTCGGCGGCTGCTGCGGCACCACCCCCGAGCACCTGCGGCAGGTCGTCGAGCGGGTGCGCGGCCTGACCCCGCCCCCGCGCGACCCGCGCCCCGAACCGGGTGCCGCCTCCCTGTACCAGACGGTGCCTTTCCGGCAGGACACGTCGTACCTGGCCATCGGTGAGCGCACCAATGCCAACGGGTCCAAGAAGTTCCGCGAGGCGATGCTGGAGGGCCGCTGGGACGACTGCGTGGAGATGGCCCGCGAGCAGATCCGCGAGGGCGCGCACATGCTCGACCTGTGCGTGGACTACGTCGGCCGGGACGGCGTGGCCGACATGGCGGAGCTGGCCGGCCGTTTCGCGACCGCCTCCACCCTGCCGATCGTGCTGGACTCCACCGAGGTGGACGTCCTGGAGGCCGGGCTGGAGAAGCTGGGCGGCCGCGCGGTGATCAACTCGGTGAACTACGAGGACGGCGCCGGCCCCGGCTCGCGGTTCGCCCGGGTCGCCGAGCTGGCCCGGGAGCACGGCGCCGCGCTCGTCGCGCTGACCATCGACGAGCAGGGCCAGGCACGTACGCCGGAGAAGAAGGTGGAGATCGCCGAACGGCTGATCGATGACCTCACCGGCAACTGGGGCATCCGCGAGGAGGACATCCTCGTGGACTGCCTGACCTTCACCGTCTGCACCGGCCAGGAGGAGTCCCGCAAGGACGGTGTGGCCACCATCGAGGGCATCCGGGAGCTGAAGCGCCGCCGTCCCAAGGTGCAGACCACCCTCGGCCTGTCCAACATCTCCTTCGGGCTGAACCCGGCCGCGCGGATCCTGCTGAACTCCGTCTTCCTGGACGAGTGCGTCAAGGCGGGCCTGGACTCGGCGATCGTGCACGCCTCCAAGATCCTGCCGATCGCCCGGTTCGACGAGGAGCAGGTCACCACCGCCCTCGACCTGATCTACGACCGGCGCCGCGAGGGCTACGACCCGCTGCAGAAGCTCATGCAGCTGTTCGAGGGCGCCACCGCGAAGTCCCTGAAGGCGGGCAAGGCCGAGGAACTGGCCGCGCTCCCGCTGGACGAGCGCCTCAAGCGGCGGATCATCGACGGCGAGAAGAACGGCCTCGAAGCCGACCTCGACGAGGCCCTGGAGTCCCGCAAGGCACTCGACATCGTCAACGACACCCTGCTGGACGGCATGAAGGTGGTGGGCGAACTGTTCGGCTCCGGCCAGATGCAGCTGCCCTTCGTCCTGCAGTCCGCCGAGGTCATGAAGGTCGCGGTGGCTCACCTGGAGCCGCACATGGAGAAGACCGACGAGGCCGGCAAGGGCACCATCGTGCTCGCCACCGTGCGCGGCGACGTCCACGACATCGGCAAGAACCTCGTCGACATCATCCTGTCCAACAACGGCTACAACGTCGTCAACCTCGGCATCAAGCAGCCCGTCTCGGCCATCCTGGAAGCCGCCGACGAGCACAGGGCCGACGTCATCGGCATGTCCGGGCTCCTGGTCAAGTCCACGGTGATCATGAAGGAGAACCTGGAGGAGCTGAACGCCCGCGGCCTCGCCGCCACCTACCCGGTCATCCTCGGCGGCGCCGCACTGACCCGCGCCTACGTCGAACAGGACCTGCACGACATCTACCACGGCGAGGTCCGCTACGCCCGCGACGCCTTCGAGGGGCTGCGTCTGATGGACGCCCTGATCGGCGTCAAGCGGGGCGTGCCCGGGGCCGTGCTGCCCGAGCTGCGGCAGCGCCGGGTGCGGGCCGCCACCGTCGAGGTCGAGGAACGCCCGCAGGAGGGTCACGTCCGCTCCGACGTGGCCACCGACAACCCGGTGCCCGAGCCGCCGTTCTGGGGCACCCGGGTCAGCAAGGGCATCCAGCTCAAGGAGTACGCGTCCTGGCTGGACGAGGACGCCCTGTTCAAGGGCCAGTGGGGTCTGAGGCAGGCCCGCACCGGCGACGGGCCCACCTACGAGGAGCTGGTGGAGCGCGAGGGCAGGCCCCGGCTGCGCGGCCTGCTCGACCGGCTCCAGACGGAGAACCTTCTGGAGGCGGCCGTCGTGCACGGCTACTTCCCGTGCGTCTCCAAGGACGACGACCTGATCGTCCTGGACGAGCAGGGCAACGAACGCACCCGGTTCACCTTCCCGCGCCAGCGCCGCGGCCGCCGGCTGTGCCTGGCCGACTTCTTCCGCCCCGAGGAGTCCGGGCAGACCGACGTGGTCGGCTTCCAGGTGGTCACCGTCGGCTCGCGGATCGGCGAGGAGACCGCCCGCCTGTTCGCCTCCGACTCCTACCGCGACTACCTGGAGCTGCACGGCCTGTCCGTGCAGCTGGCCGAGGCGCTGGCCGAGTACTGGCACGCCCGGGTCCGCTCCGAACTGGGCTTCGCCGGCGAGGACCCGGACGCCATGGAGGACATGTTCGCCCTGAAGTACCGGGGCGCCCGCTTCTCCCTGGGCTACGGGGCCTGCCCCGACCTGGAGGACCGCGCCAAGATCGCGGATCTCCTGCGGCCCGAGCGGATCGGGGTGCACCTCTCCGAGGAGTTCCAGCTGCACCCGGAACAGTCCACCGACGCCATCGTGATCCACCACCCCGAGGCGAAGTACTTCAACGCCCGCTGAGACGTCCCGCGCGTGTCCGTCTCCCCGGAGAGTGCCGGGGAGGCGGACACGGATGTGCCGAACGAGGCGTTCGTCCCGTTCACGACGTACACTGGTCGGTCCACTGCAGGCCGGTTCCCGCGCGGGAGCCGGCCTGATCGTCCCTCAAGGAGGTACGCCGGATGACCAGTACGGTCCCCGCGCTCGGCACCGCGACGGCCGAAGGCTCAGCCCTGCAGGCCGTGCTCCTCGACATGGACGGCACCCTGGTGGACACCGAGGGCTTCTGGTGGGACGTGGAGGTCGAGGTCTTCGCCGCCCTGGGACACACCCTCGACGAGGCCTGGAGACATGTCGTCGTCGGCGGCCCCATGACCCGCAGCGCCGGTTTCCTCATCGAGGCCACCGGCGCCGCCATCACCCTCGCCGAGCTGTCGGTGCTGCTCAACGAGGGCTTCGAGGACCGTATCGACCGCGCCCTGCCGCTGATGCCGGGCGCCGCACGGCTGCTGGCCGAACTCTCCGCGCACGAGATCCCCACCGCCCTGGTCTCCGCCTCCCACCGGCGCATCATCGACCGCGTCCTGGCCTCGCTCGGCCCCCACCATTTCGCCCTCTCGGTCGCCGGTGACGAGGTGGCGCGCACCAAGCCCCACCCCGACCCCTATCTGCTGGCGGCCTCCCGGCTGGGCGCGGACCCGGCGCGCTGCGCGGTCGTCGAGGACACCGCCACCGGGGTCGCGGCGGCGGAGGCGGCCGGCTGCCGGGTCATCGCCGTGCCCTCCATCGCCCCCATCGCCCCGGCACCCCGGCGCACCGTCGTCTCCTCGCTCGAAGAGGTCGACCTGCCGTTCCTGCAGTCGCTGATGACCTACCCGGCCCCGCCGAGCGCGGGGTAGCGGGGCGGGCGCCGGGCGGGAGCCGGGGAGAATTGCCCCGGTCCGTGATGCCGTACGGGATAATCCCGCTGACGGCCGTGCGAATGAATTCGAATCCTGCCGGATGGCTGAATTCCGGTACCCGCCACACGAGTTGGCAATGTGACGTTCGCCACAGAATTCAATGTCGACAGAGAGACATGGACATACAGCTCGCCCCCGGTCCGGGGTGAGCCGGGCGCCTTTGTGTCCTGATTGATGAAACGCTGCACGAATCCTTCCACTGGCGCGTTTTCGGACCGTCCGCGCCCGGTTCCACTGCGTGATGGCGGCCCGGCTCCCACGGCAGTGAGCCGCCCGACGGGTGCGGACTAGTCTCATCGCGAGAACATCGTCCTTACCCCGTGATCGGCCGCACCACCCCCCTGCATGCCGGGTACACGGACATGACAGCTCTGGAGAAACTCGAGCATGAACCGCAAGACTTTGGTGTTGCCGGCCCTGGTCGGCCTGCTCGCGCCGGCGCTCGCCGCATGCGGCGGTTCCGACAGCGGGAGCAAGAGCGGCGACGCCATCGTCGTCGGCACCACGGACCGGTTCACCGCCACCAAGCTGGCCCCCGCTCCGCTGGACCCGGCGTACGCCTACGACATCGGCCCCTGGAACCTGCTGCGCCAGACCGTGCAGACGCTGATGATCACGCCCAAGGGCGAGGGACAGCCGGTCCCCGAGGCCGCCGAGAAGTGCGGCTTCACCGACAGCGGCAACGAGCGCTACGCCTGCACGCTGCGCGAGGGCCTCAAGTTCGCCAACGGCGACCCCGTCACCGCCGCCGACGTGAAGTTCTCCATCGACCGCGCCCGCACCATCAAGGCGGACACCGGCGTCTTCGCCCTGCTGTCCACCGTCGACACGGTGGAGACCCAGGGCGACCGCGAGGTCATCTTCCACCTCAACACCGCCGACGCCACCTTCCCGTTCAAGCTGTCGACGCCGGTCGCGGGCATCGTCAATCCCAAGGACTACGACAAGAACAAGCTGCGCGCCGGCTTCAGCGTCGACGGATCCGGCCCGTACACCATGAAGGCCGACGTCAAGAACAACGAACTCGTCGACGCCGTCTTCACCAAGAACCCCCATTACCAGGGGACGTTGAAGGTCAACAACGACAAGGTGGAGGTGCGGACCTTCCCCGACGCCGACGCCATGGGCGCCGCCATCGACAAGGGTGACATCGACGTCATGACCCGCGCGATGTCGCCGGAGCAGATCCGCAAGCTCTCCAACTCCTCCGGCGACGGCAAGGTCGACCTGGTCGAGATGCCCGGTCTGGAAATCCGCTACCTGGCCTTCAACACCGACGCCCCGAGCGTGAAGAACAAGGCCGTACGGCGGGCGATCGCCCAGGTCGTCAACCGCAGCGACCTCGTCGCGAAGGTCTACGGAACCCAGGCCGAGGCGCTGTACTCGATGGTCCCGGCGACCATCACCGGCCACTCCAACTCGTTCTTCAACAAGTACGGCGACCCCAGCGTCAGCGCGGCCAAGTCGCTGCTGAACAAGGCCGGCGTCACGACGCCGGTCAAGTTCACGATGCACTACACGACCGACCACTACGGCCCGGCCACCAAGAAGGAGTTCGAGGTGCTCCAGCAGCAGCTCAACTCCAGCGGCCTGTTCGACGTCAGCATCCAGGGCACCCCGTGGAAGGTCTTCCACCCGACGATGCAGAAGCGTCAGTACGACGTCTTCGGCATGGGCTGGTTCCCCGACTTCCCGGACGCGGACAGCTTCATCGCGCCGTTCCTCGACGCCGACAACACGCTGAACACGCCGTACGTCAGCAACGACATCCGCAAGAACCTGCTCCCCGAGTCCCGCCGCCAGGCCGACCGGCTCACCGCCTCCTCCAGCCTGACCGGCATCCAGGACATCGTCGCCAAGGACGTCCCGCTGCTGCCGCTGTGGCAGGGCAAGCAGTACGTCGCCGCCCGCGACGACATCACGGGCGCCGCCTACGTCATCAACTCCTCCGCCACGCTGCAGCTGTGGGAGCTGGGACGCGGCGTCAGCAGCTGACCCCCCGGCCAGGCCGCTCGGCCGCACCGAAGCAGACACGAGGAAGGCGCCCCTCTCCGGAAGTCCGGAGAGGGGCGCCTTCCTCATGGGCACGCGGTCGCCGGCACCGGCGGCCGGCTGTCACCGGCGGCCCGCCGCGGCCGGTTCCGGCGGTCGGCTGCCGTCGGCACTCCGGCGTCGCCGGCGCCGCGCCGTCACTGCGCGCCGGGCCGCACCAGACCGCTCTCGTAGGCGTACACCGCCGCCTGCACGCGGTCGCGCAGACCCAGCTTGGTCAGCACATGCCCCACGTGCGTCTTGACCGTCGTCTCGCTGACGAACAGATCCGCGGCGATCTCCGCGTTCGACAGTCCGCGCGCCACCAGCTTCAGCACCTCCACCTCACGCTCGGTGAGGGTGTGCAGCGTGTCCGGGACCGGCTCGTCACCGGAGGGCAGATGCGTGGCGTACTTGTCCAGCAGCCTGCGCGTGATGCTCGGCGCCAGCATCGCCTCACCGGCCGCCACCACGCGGATCGCCTGCACCAGCTCGTTGGCCGGGGCGTCCTTCAGCAGGAAGCCGCTCGCGCCCGCGCGCAGCGCCTCCACCACGTACTCGTCGAGATCGAAGGTGGTCAGCACCAGAACCTTCGCCGGGCCGTCGCGCTCCGGACCGGTGATCTGCCGAGTGGCCTCCACCCCGTCCATCCGCGGCATGCGAATGTCCATCAGCACCACGTCGGGCTGCAGGGCACGCACCTGGTCCAGGGCCTGCAGACCGTCTCCGGCCTCGCCCACGACCGCGATGTCCTGCTCCGCCTCCAGGATCATCCGGAACCCGGTGCGCAGCAGTGGCTGGTCGTCGACCAGTAGGACGCGGATGGCCACGTAAGTCTCCTTCGCTGGGACCCTAGTCCCGGCCCATTGTGCCCTGTACCTGCACGGGTACCGGCGGCTCGGTCCGGGCCACGGGCAGCGGGTACGGCGGGGGAGTGCCCCCGAACTCCGGGCAGTGCGCCCGGTGGTCGCACCAGCCGCACAGCTTCGTGGGCCGCGGCCGCCAGTCACCCGTCTCCGTGGCCAGCCGGATCGCCTCCCACAGCGCCAGCAGCTTGCGCTCCATCCGCTCAAGATCCGCCATGACCGGGTCGTACGTCAGCACGTCGCCGCTGCCCAGGTACACCAGCTGCAGCCGCCGGGGCACCACCCGCTTCAGCCGCCACACCACCAGGGCGTAGAACTTCATCTGGAACAGCGCGCCCTCGGCGTACTCGGGCCGGGGCGCCTTGCCCGTCTTGTAGTCGACGATGCGCACCTCACCGGTGGGCGCCACGTCCACCCGGTCGATGATGCCGCGCAGTCTGAGCCCGGACTCCAGCTCCGCCTCGACGAACAGCTCCCGCTCGGCCGGCTCCAGCCGTGTCGGGTCCTCCAGCGTGAACCAGCGCTCCACCAGCCGCTCCGCCTCCGTCAGCCAGCGCGCCAGCCGGGCGCCGTCCGCGTCGTCGGCGAACAGCTCCACCAGCTCCGGGCGCGACTGGCGCAGCCGGTCCCACTGCCCCGGGATCAGGGCCTTGGCACGGGGCGCGGTCCGCTCGCCCGCCGGGGCGTCGAAGAGCCGCTCCAGCACGGCGTGCACCAGCGTGCCCCGGGTGGCGGCCTCGCTCGGCTTCTCCGGCAGCCGGTCGATCACCCGGAAGCGGTACAGCAACGGGCACTGCATGAAGTCCCCGGCGCGCGACGGCGACAACGAGGAGGGCGGCGCGGCGGCCCGCACGGTGACGGCCGCGGCCTCGGCCGAGCCCCCGGCCGAACCCTCCGTGACGGCCGGGGCGGCCGGCGCGGCGGCGCTCACCGCGACGACGGGGGCCGCCGGCCCGACCGGGGCCTCCGCCGCCGGCTCCGGGACCGCCGCCGCGCCCCGGGCGGCCGGTCCCTCGGTGCCCTCCGCGCCGTCCGCCGCTCCGTCCTGCGTGCTCGTCGTCTCCATGCACAGAACCCTACGGCCCGCCACTGACAGTGACTCCCTCCTGCCCCGGTGAAGTGCACCGCAGCGGGTACGACACTGGGGTGCCGGGCGGAACCGTTCGCCACGGCCGCATACCATCGACCCGAGACCTTCCGGCCACCAGGCCGGGAGGCGGCGCTTCGAACGAGGGGACACCGTGGACGTGAGCGGCGGGAGCGGGCAGCCGCGTTCCGGCAACGACGAGCCGACCGAGCCCGCCACGGGCCCCGCGGCCCCGGCGCCCCACGACAGCACCGCCCGCCCGCTGAACCCCCCGCGGCCTCCCGCCGCGCACCAGGCCCCGGACCCGCGGGACCCGGACCACGACACCGCTCCCGGGCGCGGCGACGGCACCCAGCCCCCCGCCCCCCACCCCCCCCCCCACGGCCCCGCCCCCGACACCCACCCCGACCGCGCCCTGGCGGCATCCGGCCACGGACACGGTCAGCCGCCCCCGCCCCCGCCCCCGCCCCGGCGGCCCCGCGGCCCCGGCGGCGGACTGCTCATGGGCCGCCCCTTCGGCGTGCCCGTGTACGTCGCACCCAGCTGGTTCCTGGTCGCCGCCCTGATCACCTGGGTCTTCGGCGGCCAGCTCGACCGCGTCCTGCCCGAGCTGGGGGCCGCCCGCTACCTGGTCTCCCTCTTCTTCGCGGTCGCCTTCTACGGCTCCGTACTCGTCCACGAGCTGGCCCACACCGTGGCGGCCCTGCGCTTCAAGCTCCCGGTGCGCCGCATCCAGCTCCAGTTCCTGGGCGGGGTCTCCGAGATCGAGAAGGAGGCCGAGACCCCCGGCCGCGAGTTCGTCCTCGCCTTCGTCGGGCCGCTGCTCTCCCTGGTCCTGTCCGGCGTCTTCTACCTCGCCCTCCAGCCCGTCGAGCGCGGCACGGTCCCCGGGGTCCTGCTGGCCTCCCTGATGATCTCCAACCTCATCGTCGCCGCGTTCAACCTGCTGCCCGGCCTGCCCCTGGACGGCGGCCGCATGCTGCGCGCCGTCGTCTGGAAGATCACCGGCCGCCCCATGAGCGGCACCGTCGCCGCGGCCTGGGTCGGCCGCGCCCTCGCCGTCTCCGTCCTCATCGGCCTGCCGCTGCTCAGCCAGTCCGGGGCGCTCGGCACCACCGCCGAGGACAGCGCCGGCATGGGCACCGTCACCGACGCCCTGCTCGCCGCGATCGTCGCCGCGATCATCTGGACCGGCGCCGGCAACAGCCTGCGCATGGCCCGGCTGCGCGAACACCTCCCCGAACTGCGCGCCCGCACCCTCACCCGCCGCGCCGTCCCGGTGGAGACCACCACCTCCCTGGCCGAGGCCCTGCGCCGGGCCAACGCGGCCGGGGCGCGTGCCCTGGTGGTCGTCGACGGCCACGGCGAGCCCCTCTCCCTGGTGCGCGAGTCCGCCATCGCGGGCGTGCCCGAACACCGCCGCCCCTGGGTCGCCGCCGGCGCACTCGCCCAGGACCTCACCGAGGGCATGCGGGTCTCCGCCGAGCTGGCCGGGGAGGACCTCCTGGACGTCCTGCGCGCCACCCCCGCCACCGAGTACCTCGTCGTGGAGGACACCGGCGAGATCTACGGCGTGCTGTCCGCCGCCGACGTCGAGCGCGCCTTCGTGAAGGCCATGGCCCGGCCCAGCTGAGCACCGCTTCCCGAAGCGGTGGTCGGCGGCCCTCCCGGGGGCCGGTAGGCTGGTCACATGTCCGAACCGACCGGTGCCGCCCGCCGCCGCGGGCCCTTCAAGGTCGGGGACCAGGTACAGCTGACCGACCCCAAGGGCCGCCACTACACGTTCACGCTCGAGGCCGGGAAGAACTTCCACACCCACAAGGGTTCCTTCCCGCACGACGAACTGATCGGCGCACCCGAGGGCAGCGTTGTCCGCACCACCGGCAACGTGGCCTACCTCGCGCTGCGTCCCCTGCTCCCCGACTACGTCCTGTCCATGCCCCGAGGGGCGGCCGTCGTCTACCCCAAGGACGCGGGACAGATCCTCGCCTTCGCCGACATCTTCCCCGGCGCCCGCGTCGTCGAGGCCGGCGTCGGCTCCGGCTCGCTCAGCAGCTTCCTGCTGCGCGCCATCGGCGACCAGGGCATGCTGCACAGCTACGAGCGCCGCGCCGACTTCGCCGAGATCGCCCAGGCCAACGTCGAGCGCTACTTCGGCGGCCCGCACCCCGCCTGGCAGCTCACCGTCGGCGACCTCCAGGACAACCTGTCCGACACCGACGTCGACCGTGTCATCCTCGACATGCTCGCCCCCTGGGAATGCCTGGAGGCCGTCTCCAAGGCACTCGTCCCCGGCGGCATCCTGTGCTGCTACGTCGCCACCACCACCCAGCTCGCGCGGACCGTCGAGTCCATCCGCGAGATCGGCTGCTTCAACGAGCCGACCGCCTGGGAGACGATGATCCGCAACTGGCACATCGAGGGCCTGGCCGTCCGGCCCGACCACCGCATGATCGGTCACACCGGGTTCCTGCTCACCGCCCGCCGCCTCGCCGACGGCGTCGAGCCGCCCATGCGCCGCCGCCGCCCCGCCAAGGGCGCCTACGGCGAGGACTACGAGGGGCCCAACGCCGACGGAGGCACCGGCCGCTGACCCGGCCCCGCCCCCACCCGCAACGAACAGGCGCCGTGGCGCAGTTCCCCGCGCCGGCCGGGAACTGCGCCACGGCGCTCACACGTTGAGCCCATACCGGAAACACGCGGTCAGCGGCCCGGTCGAGTACCCACCCCACCGTTCCCCCGCACTGTGACGTGTGGCACGATGCTGGCCACCCCACCGGCACAGCCCTCACGGGAGACACTCCTAGTGCAGCACTCCGCCGTCCCGGACCTGGCACACACCCGCACCCGCCCCATCCACTGGGTCGCCACCGCCGCGGCCGTCGCCGGCGTGGTCGCCCTCTCCCCGGCCCTCCAGCCGGGCTCCGCCACCGCCGCCCAGCACACCGGCCCCGGCACCCGGACCCAGAGCGCCCCCCTGACCACCGCGCCCCCCACCACCGGTGTCACCTTCCCGATCCAGTGCGGGCCCCTGAAGGCGGTGGTCGCCAAGAAGGCCGCCGGGGACCTGGACCACGACGGCCGCCCCGAGACCGTCGCCGTCGTGCACTGCGACGCCTCCATGGGCACCCCGCCCGACGCCGTCTACGTCCTCACCCGCGCCGAAGGCACCCCCGCGCCCCGCGTCGTGGCCACCCTCGTCGACCCCAAGGACCGGTACACCGTCACCGACTTCGCCGTACGCGCGGGAGAGGTCAGCGCCACCCTGCTCGGCTACTCCTCGCCCGACGTGCCGAATTGCTGCCCCGACCTCAAGGACAGCGCGAAGTGGCAGTGGGCGAACGGCGCGTTCGTGCGCTCCGGGCCGGACCGGCCCCGCAGCGTCTGAGCGGGCGCCACCCGGCCCGGCACCCGAGCGGGGCGCCCGCCCTGCGGCCACCGGGCCGGCGACCGCCGCCGGTGTGAGGAATCAGACAGCGGCCACGGCACGGAACCGGCCGGCCACCACGCCGGGGAGCCTGACGGCGGCCACGAACGGCGACCGTACCGTCACTCCGCGTCCGGTCCGTACACCTCGACCCGGTCCGAAACCCGGCGCACATGGATGCACTCGCCGGGACACTCCTTCGCCGAGTCCACCACGTCCGTGAGAAGCGGCAGCGGCACGGGCGTTGCCGCCCCCGGGGCCTGGAGCAGCTCGTCCTGCGGGCCCTTCACGTAGGCCAGACCGTCGATGTCCAGCTCGAAGACCTCCGGCGCGTACTGCGCGCAGATGCCGTCACCGGTGCACAGGTCCTGGTCGATCCAGACCTCCAGCTCCTCGCCGCCGTCCGCGGTCCGCTGCTGCACGCTTCTCTCCTGCCGTTTCACGTCGGACCGGGCGGGAATCAGGCCAGCTCCGACGGGTGTTGAACGTCTCGACCCTACCTCCGTCGGCTTTCCAATCTTGTTCGGTGGGTATTCCCCTGGCGTGAGGGAGAGCGCAAGGGTGAAGATCGGACACACCCCGACAGTCTTTGTGATCTAGGGGTTTCAATCGACACCCACCCAGGTAGGGTCTGGAAGCGTCCAGCTCCCCTTGGAGGAGGTGAGGACCGTGGCAGCCCACGACGACGACATGAACCGCGGCATCCGCCCGGGACGAGGGTCCGACGACCCGGCCGGGCAGATCGCCTACCTTGAGCAGGAGATCGCCGTCCTGCGACGCAAGCTCGCCGACTCTCCGCGGCACACGAGGATTCTCGAAGAGCGGATCGTCGAGCTGCAGACCAATCTGGCCGGCGTGTCCGCGCAGAACGAACGGCTCGCGAACACGCTCCGCGAGGCCCGCGACCAGATCGTGGCCCTCAAGGAAGAGGTCGACCGGCTCGCCCAGCCGCCCGCCGGCTTCGGCGTCTTCCTGCAGTCCAACGAGGACGGCACCGCAGACATCTTCACCGGCGGCCGCAAGCTGCGGGTGAACGTCAGCCCCAGCGTCGACCTCGACGAGCTGCGGCGCGGCCAGGAAGTGATGCTCAACGAAGCACTCAACGTGGTCGACGCCATGGAGTTCGAGCGCGTCGGCGACATCGTCACCCTCAAGGAGATCCTCGAGGACGGCGAGCGCGCCCTCGTCCTCGGGCACACCGACGAGGAACGGGTGGTACGGCTCGCCGAGCCGCTGCTGGACGTCACCATCCGTCCCGGCGACGCCCTGCTGCTCGAACCCAGGTCCGGCTACGTCTACGAGGTCGTGCCCAAGAGCGAGGTCGAGGAACTCGTCCTCGAAGAGGTCCCCGACATCGGTTACGAGCAGATCGGCGGCCTCGGCAACCAGATCGAGATGATCCGCGACGCGGTCGAGCTGCCCTACCTGTACCCGGACCTGTTCAAGGAGCACGAACTGCGCCCGCCCAAGGGTGTGCTGCTCTACGGGCCGCCCGGATGCGGCAAGACGCTCATCGCCAAGGCCGTCGCCAACTCGCTGGCCAAGAAGGTCGCCGAGGTCACCGGCCAGGCCGCGGGCAAGAGCTTCTTCCTCAACATCAAGGGCCCCGAGCTGCTGAACAAGTACGTCGGCGAGACCGAGCGGCAGATCCGCCTGGTCTTCCAGCGGGCCCGGGAGAAGGCCAGCGAGGGCACCCCCGTCATCGTCTTCTTCGACGAGATGGAGTCCCTCTTCCGCACCCGCGGCTCCGGCGTCAGCTCGGACGTGGAGAACACCATCGTCCCGCAGCTGCTCGCCGAGATCGACGGGGTGGAAGGCCTGCAGAACGTGGTGGTGATCGGCGCCTCGAACCGCGAGGACATGATCGACCCCGCCATCCTGCGGCCCGGCCGGCTCGACGTGAAGATCAAGATCGAGCGTCCCGACGCCGAGGCGGCCAAGGACATCTTCGCGAAGTACCTCACCGAGCGCCTCCCGCTGCACGGCGACGACCTCTCGGAGCACGGCGGCGACAAGGGCGCCACGGTCGGAGCCATGATCCAGACCGCGGTCGAGCAGATGTACGCCGAATCCGAGGAGAACCGCTTCCTGGAGGTCACCTACGCCAATGGCGACAAGGAAGTCCTCTACTTCAAGGACTTCAATTCCGGCGCCATGATCGAGAACATCGTGGGCCGAGCCAAGAAAATGGCGATCAAGGACTTCCTGGAGAAGAACCAGAAAGGTCTCCGCGTCTCCCACCTGCTCCAGGCGTGTGTGGACGAGTTCAAGGAGAACGAGGACCTGCCGAACACCACCAACCCGGACGACTGGGCCCGGATCTCCGGAAAGAAGGGCGAGCGGATCGTGTACATCCGCACCCTGATCACCGGAAAGCAGGGCGCGGACACCGGACGCTCCATCGACACGGTGGCGAACACCGGTCAGTACCTGTAAAAGCAGGGCGGCTGCGGGTGCCCTCACCGGGTACCCGCAGCCGACTGCTTTCCGGGGTCACCGCATGGAGCAGCCAATGACGCAAATGATCTCCCCACCAGCGCAAAGGCGTTCTAGGCTCTTTCGTACCGCCGGGTCGCGCAGTGCGGGGACGGGCACCGCACAGGCACCCGGGCACCAGCGGTACTTGAGCGCCGCCCTCGACCGAGGGCGCCGCCGGGCAAGGAGGGCCGCATGACCGTACGGCGAGTGATGGGCATCGAGACGGAGTACGGGATCTCCGTCCCCGGTCACCCCAACGCCAATGCCATGCTCACCTCGTCCCAGATCGTCAACGCCTACGCGGCGGCGATGCACCGGGCCCGCCGGGCCCGCTGGGACTTCGAGGAGGAGAACCCGCTGCGGGACGCCCGCGGCTTCGACCTCGCCCGCGAGGCCGCCGACTCCACCCAGCTCACCGACGAGGACATCGGCCTGGCCAACGTGATCCTCACCAACGGAGCACGGCTCTACGTCGACCACGCCCACCCCGAGTACAGCGCCCCCGAGGTCACCAACCCGCGCGACGCCGTCCTGTGGGACAAGGCGGGCGAACGGATCATGGCCGAGGCCGCCGAGCGGGCCGCCCAGCTGCCCGGGGCCCAGCCGATCCACCTCTACAAGAACAACACCGACAACAAGGGCGCCTCCTACGGCACGCACGAGAACTACCTGATGCGGCGGGAGACCGCCTTCTCCGACATCGTGCGCCACCTCACGCCCTTCTTCGTCTCCCGTCAGGTGGTCACCGGCGCCGGCCGCGTCGGCATCGGCCAGGACGGCCACGAGCACGGTTTCCAGCTCAGTCAGCGCGCGGACTACTTCGAGGTCGAGGTGGGTCTGGAGACGACGCTGAAGCGGCCGATCATCAACACCCGCGACGAACCGCATGCCGACGCCGAGAAGTACCGCCGGCTGCACGTGATCATCGGCGACGCCAACCTCTCCGAGATCTCCACGTACCTCAAGCTGGGCACGACCTCCCTGGTCCTGTCCATGATCGAGGACGGCTTCATCGCCGTCGACCTGGCCGTCGACCAGCCCGTACGCACTCTGCACCAGGTCTCGCACGACCCGTCACTCAAACGGCTCATCACCCTGCGCAGCGGCCGGACGCTCACCGCGGTGCAGCTCCAGATGGAGTACTTCGAGCTGTCGCGCAAGTACGTCGAGGAACGCTTCGGCGCCGACGCCGACGAGCAGACCAAGGACGTCCTGGCCCGCTGGGAGGACACCCTGAACCGGCTGGAGAACGACCCGATGAGCCTGGCCGGCGAGCTGGACTGGGTCGCCAAGCGGGAGCTGATGGAGGGCTACCGGCGCCGCGACGGCCTCGACTGGGACGCCGCCCGCCTGCACCTCGTGGACCTCCAGTACGCCGACGTACGCCCCGAGAAGGGCCTGTACAACCGCCTGGTGGCCCGCGGGCGCATGAAGCGGCTGCTGGAGGAGTCCGAGGTGGACCGGGCCCGCAGGAAGCCGCCGGAGGACACCCGCGCGTACTTCCGGGGCCGCTGCCTGGAGCAGTACGCCGACGACGTCGCCGCGGCCTCCTGGGACTCGGTCATCTTCGACCTGCCCGGCCGCGACTCCCTGCAGCGCGTCCCAACCCTGGAACCGCTTCGCGGAACGCGTAATCACGTCAAGGAGCTGCTGGACCGCTGCCGCACGGCCGAGGACCTGGTCAGGGTCCTGTCCGGCGGCTGAGCGGGTACCCGGTCCGGGCGGCGGGGGCAGGGTGGAAATCCCCCCGTCCGGGAATCATCGAGGTGGCCCCCGGACGTTGCGGAAACTGCGGGGCCGATGTCGGACCCGGCTTGTAGGGTCTGATCATCACCGATCGGCGGTAATGCCGACCATGTCGGGCGAACTGAGCGGGGTGAGGGTCATGGCAACGAAGGACACCGGTGGCGGCCAGCAGAAGGCCACGCGCGCGACCGAGGAGGTCGAGGAGCAGGCGCAGGACGCGCAGGCGGCCGAAGACCTCAAGGAACGCCACGAGAAGCTGAGCGACGACGTGGACGACGTCCTCGACGAGATCGATGATGTACTCGAGTCCAACGCCGAGGACTTCGTCAGGTCCTTCGTCCAGAAGGGCGGGCAGTAGGCCGCCGTTCCCTTCGTCTCGAAGGTGCCCGGGGCTTAGGGGTGGGTCGAACAGGGGGTGCAGCGCTGTGCGCGGTCGGCGGGACCGGTCCGCGCGCAGCCTTCGCGCCCCGGCGTCCGGCCCCGCGGACCCCGTCGGCGCCGCCCGGGGCCGGACGGGCCGGCTCTCGCCGGCCCGGGGGCGCGCAGGGCCTCGCGAAACCGGGAGACGAGCAGTCGGGCGCCGCTTTCGCCGGTGCCCGCCGTTCCTGTCGCCGGCTTCGCCGGAGCATGTGGATCACTGCCATGGGACGGGTAGGGTCCGTGGCGTACTGTGCTTCAGCTGCAACGCCGCACTGGGGCAGTTCAAGGATCGGCCCGATGTCATGAGGCGGGCTGCTGCTTATGTGGAAGGAATCGCGTGGAAGCCAACACTCGTAGCACCGGGCGTCTACCAGCTGCCTTCCTGACGCCTGGGTCCTCGTCCTTCATGGACTTCCTCTCCGAGCACCAGCCCGAGCTGCTGCCCGGCAAGCGGCAGCTGCCGCCCGCGCAGGGGGTGCTGGAGGCGCCGCACGGCACGACGATCGTGGCCGTGAGCTTCCCGGGGGGCGTCGTGCTGGCCGGTGACCGGCGGGCGACGATGGGCAACGTCATCGCGCAGCGGGACATCGAGAAGGTGTTCCCCGCGGACGAGTACTCGGCCGTGGGCATCGCCGGCACGGCCGGCCTGGCCGTGGAGATGGTCAAGCTGTTCCAGCTGGAGCTGGAGCACTTCGAGAAGGTCGAGGGCGCGCAGCTGTCGCTGGAGGGCAAGGCGAACCGGCTGTCGACCATGATCCGTTCCAACCTCGGCATGGCGATGCAGGGTCTGGCCGTGGTGCCGCTCTTCGCGGGGTACGACGTGGACCGCGGCAAGGGCCGCATCTTCTCCTACGACGTGACCGGCGGCCGCAGCGAGGAGCACGGCTACGCGGCGACGGGCTCCGGTTCGGTCTTCGCGCGCGGTGCCATGAAGAAGCTCTTCCGTGCCGACCTGACCGAGGCCGAGGCGACCACACTGGTGGTGCAGGCCCTGTACGACGCGGCAGACGACGACTCGGCGACCGGTGGTCCCGACGTCGCCCGCCGGATCTATCCGATCGTCACCGTGATCACCGATGACGGCTTCCGCCGGCTCACCGACGACGAGTCCTCCGAGATCGCCCGCTCGGTGCTGCAGCGGCGGCTGGAGCAGCCGGACGGCCCGAGGGCCGCGCTGCTGTAGCGGCGGCCGGTTCTTGCCCAGGGTGATCGAGTGACCTCTACAGAAAGGGACGGATAACCGGTGTCGACGCCGTTCTATGTCTCACCTCAGCAGGCGATGGCCGACCGGGCGGAGTACGCCCGCAAGGGCATCGCCCGTGGCCGCAGCCTGGTGGTGCTGCAGTACGCCGACGGAATCGTGTTCGTCGGTGAGAATCCGTCCCGCGCGCTGCACAAGTTCAGCGAGATCTACGACCGGATCGGGTTCGCCGCGGCCGGGAAGTACAACGAGTACGAGAACCTGCGCATCGGCGGCGTCCGCTACGCCGACCTGCGCGGTTACACCTACGACCGGGACGACGTGACCGCGCGCGGCCTGGCCAACGTCTACGCGCAGACGCTGGGCACGATCTTCTCCAGCGCGGCGGAGAAGCCGTACGAGGTGGAGCTGGTGGTCGCCGAGGTGGGGGAGACCCCCGAGGGCGACCAGATCTACCGGCTGCCGCACGACGGGTCGATCGTGGACGAGCACGGCTCGGTCGCGGTCGGTGGCAACGCGGAGCAGATCAGCGGCTACCTGGACCAGCGCCACCGGGACGGGATGACGCTGGCCGAGGCGCTGAAGCTGGCGGTGCAGGCGCTGTCCCGGGACACCAACGGCAGCGAGCGGGAGATCCCCGCCGAGCGCCTGGAGGTGGCGGTGCTGGACCGCACGCGGCCGCAGCAGCGCAAGTTCAAGCGGATCGTGGGGCCGCAGCTGGCCCGGCTGCTGCAGGGCGGCAGCACCGACACCTCCAAGGACGACGACGAGCCGGAGGAGTCCTCCGGGTCCGAGGAGAGCGGGAAGTAGCCCACCGCGCGTGTACCGGGTGCCCCGGCCGGCGTCTCCTCGACGTCACGGCCGGGGCACCGGCGTCTCAGAAGGCCCGGGGCGCGGCCGTGGAGCCCCGGACCACCAGTTCCACCGGGATGTCGCCGCCGTCCGGCACACGGCCCTCCAGGACGGCCAGGAGGGCGTGCATGCCGCGTTCGCCGAAGAGTTCCGCGTCCAGGCGCACGGTGGTCAGCTCGGGGTCGATGGCGGTGGCCAGGGCGAGGTCGTCGAGGCCGGTGACGGAGAGGTCGTCGGGGACGCGCAGCCCTAGCCGGCGCAGTCCCTTGTAGGCGCCCGCGGCCAGCTTGTCGTCGTCGCAGACCAGGGCGGTGGGCCGGGGGCCGGGCGCACCCAGCGCGGCTTCGGTGGCGGCGCGGGCGTCCTCGATGGAGATCGGGGCGCGGGCGGTGCGCAGGGTGGTGCCCGGGACGGCGTCCAGACGCGCGGCCAGTTCCCGGGCCCGTGCCTCGAAGGTCCAGGAGGGCACGTCGGCCGCGAGGTGGAGGAAGCGCCGGTGGCCGAGGCCGAGCAGGTGGTCGGCGACCTGGCGCACGCCGTCGGCGATGTCGAGGTTGACCGTGGCGGCGCCGAGGCTGCCGGCGGGGTCGCTGTCGAGCATGACGAGCGGGAGCTGGTCGCCGCGGATGGCGGTGAGGGCGTCGGCGGCCATGGAGGAGGCGAGGACGCCGTCGAGGGCGGCCTGGGCGGAGGCGAAGGGGTTCCTGGCGGGGCCGATGCCCTCGGGGGAGGGGTACAGGACGACGCCGAAGCCGTGGTCGGCGGCCACCCGGGCGGCGCCGGTGTAGACGCCGGCGAAGAACTCGGTGGTCAGGGCGGGGACGACCAGCAGCACGGTGCGGGTGTGGCCGAGGCGCAGGTTGCGGGCGGCGAGGTTGGGCCGGTAGCCGAGGTCACGGGCGGCCTGCCGGACGCGCTGTGCGGTCGTCTCGGCGACCCGGCCGCGCCACTTGTCGCCGAGGACGAGGGAGACGGCGGCCTGGGAGACCCCGGCGGCCTGGGCGACGTCGCGGCTGGTGGGCCGGGTGCTTCCTCGTGCCACCGTGGTGCTGCCCCTCTTCTTCCGGCCGTGGGTGCTCCCGCGGCCGTTCGCGGTCGTCTGGACTGGTGAACAGCGCACATGGTACGTATGGCCACGGACGTTATACGTAACACTCATGCTGCACTCATGCCTGGGAGGGCGCGCGATGACCGCGGGATTCGCCGGATACCTGGAGATACTCAGGGCGCGGCACGCCGCCCGGCTGCTGGCGGGCACGCTCGTGGGCCGGCTGCCGAACGCGACCGCGGCGATCGCGATCGTGCTGTTCGTCCGCGCCGAGGGCGGCACGTACAGCCTCGCCGGCGTGCTGGCGGCGGTGTACGGGGTCGCCAACGCGGTGGGCCAGCCGGTGCTCGGACGCCTGGTGGACCTGTACGGGCAGCCGCGCGTCCAGCTGCCCGCGGCGCTGGCGGCCGCCCTGGCGATGACCCTGTTCGCCTTCACCGGCACCGAGCCGCCGGTGCTCGCCTGGGCGGCGGTGGCCGCGGCCGGGCTCTGCACACCGCCGCTGGAGGGCGGCCTGCGTGCCCTGTGGCCCACGGTCCTGCGCGGGCAGGAGCGGGTGCACACGGCGTACGCGATGGACGCGGTGGCCCAGGAAGTCATGTTCACCGTCGGACCGTTGCTGGTGACGCTGTGCGTGTCGCTGTGGTCGGCCCGGGCCGCCCTGGTGGTGCTGAACGCCGTCGGGGTGCTGGGCGCGCTGTCGGTGGTCGTCTCGCCGCCGTCCCGGGCGTGGCGTTCGGCGCCGCGCGAGGCGCACTGGCTGGGGGCCCTGCGCTCGCCGGGCCTGCTGGCCATGCTGGGGGCGTTCCTGTTCGTCGGGGTCGCGCTGGGGTCCATCACCGTGGCGGCGGTGTCCTACGCGGACGGTCACGGCGGCGACGCGGTGTACGGCTGGCTGATGGCGGCGCTGGGGCTGGGGGCGCTGGCCGGCGGGGCCGTCTACGGGGCGCGGCAGTGGCCGGGTGCGCCGGAGCGGCGACTGCGGGTGCTGGTGGCGCTTCTGGCGGTGTGTTACCTGCCGCTGACGCTGATGCCGGGGGTGGTGGCGATGGTGCTGCTGACGGCGGTGTCCGGGGTGTTCCTGGCGCCGTGCATCGCCTGCGCGTTCATCATCGTGGACCGGCACGCGCCGAGTGGGACGGTGACGGAGGCGTTCTCCTGGCTGGTGACGATGTTCACGGTGGGTGCGTCGGTGGGCACGGGGGTCGCGGGCCCGGTGGTCGAGGCGGGCGGCGCGCTGTGGGGTTTCGCGGTGCCGGCCGTGGCCGGGGCGGTGTCGCTGCTGGTGCTGCTGGCCACCGGATCGGTCCTCGCAGCTCCCGCCGGGCGGGCGGTCGTTGCGGCTTCATCGGAAAATGATCCAAATCGTGCTGTCGAACCCCGTTTCAGCTCGGGGGATCGGGCGTAATGTTCAGTCATGGACCGCCGCATTTTCGGGCTGGAGAACGAGTACGGCGTCACGTGCACGTTCAGGGGACAGCGCCGCCTGTCGCCTGACGAGGTGGCGCGGTACCTCTTCCGCCGTGTCGTGTCATGGGGCCGCAGCAGCAATGTGTTTCTGCGAAACGGCGCCCGGCTCTATCTCGACGTGGGGTCACATCCGGAATACGCGACACCCGAGTGTGACAATGTGACCGAACTGGTCACCCACGACAAGGCCGGCGAGCGCATTCTCGAGGGACTCCTGGTAGACGCGGAACGACGCCTGCACGAGGAGGGAATCGCGGGCGACGTCTACCTCTTCAAGAACAACACGGACTCGGCGGGCAACTCCTACGGCTGTCACGAGAACTATCTGGTGGCACGGCACGGGGAGTTCTCACGGCTCGCGGACATCCTCATTCCGTTCCTGGTCACACGGCAGCTGCTGTGCGGCGCGGGAAAGGTCCTGCAGACGCCGCGCGGGGCCGTGTACTGCGTGAGCCAGCGGGCCGAGCACATCTGGGAGGGCGTCTCCTCGGCGACCACCCGCTCCCGGCCGATCATCAACACGCGCGACGAACCGCACGCGGACGCCGAGCGCTACCGCCGGCTGCACGTCATCGTGGGCGACTCGAACATGTCCGAGACGACGATGCTGCTGAAGGTCGGCGCCACCGACCTCGTGCTGCGCATGATCGAGGCGGGCACGGTGATGCGGGACCTGACCCTGGAGAACCCGATCCGGGCGATCCGCGAGGTCAGCCACGACATCACGGGCCGCCGCAAGGTGCGCCTGGCCAGCGGCCGGGAGGCGTCCGCGCTGGAGGTGCAGCGCGAGTACTACGAGAAGGCCGTGGACTTCTGCGAGCGCCGCGGCATCCGCACCGGCACCGTGGAGCAGGTGCTGGAGCTGTGGGGCCGCACGCTGGACGCGATCGAGAGCGAGGATCTCGACCGGATCGGCACCGAGATCGACTGGGTGATGAAGTACAAGCTCATCGAGCGGTACCGGGCCAAGCACAACATGACCATGTCGCATCCGCGGGTCGCCCAGATAGACCTCGCGTACCACGACATCCACCGCCGCCGCGGTCTGTACTACCTGCTGGAGAAGAAGGGCCAAGCCACCCGGATCTGCAACGACTTGAAGATCTTCGAGGGCAAGTCGGTGCCGCCGCAGACCACTCGGGCGCGGCTGCGCGGCGACTTCATCCGGCGGGCGCAGGAACAGCGCCGTGACTTCACGGTCGACTGGGTGCACCTGAAGCTCAACGACCAGGCGCAGCGCACGGTGTTGTGCAAGGACCCGTTCCGTTCGGTGGACGACAGGGTGGAGAAGCTGATCGCCGGAATGTGATCCGCCGGGGGCGGGGCGCGTTCCGCGCGATTCCCCGGTCCCCGGTTCGCTCGCGCGGGGGGTGACCCCGCGGAACGCCACACGGGCGCCGTACGTTTCACGTGCGGCGCCCTTCTCGCCCCGTAGAGTTGCGCGCACGCCATCCACAAGATCGACCGATTACGAGGCCCACCGTGCGCCGACGCTCTCTGCTCCTTTCCGCCCCCGCGGGACTGGTCACCCTGGCCGCCTGCGGCAACGACAAGTCCGGCTCGGGCAGTGCCGGTGACACCTCCTCGAAGTCTCCGTCGCCCACCGCCCCGGCGACGTCCGCCGCGCCGCCGCCGAAGATCGTCTCCGGGCCGCTGCCGGCGATCACGGCGGGCACGAAGTTCGGTGAGAAGCCGACCGTCGCCAAGGGCACCGGCACCCCGTCCAAGGACCTGGCGGTGAAGACCGTCATCGCCGGCGGCGGCCGTACGGTGGCGGAGAACGACTACGTCCAGGCCCACTACCTCGGCCAGGTCTGGGACACGGCGAAGGTCTTCGACAACTCCTACGACCGCAAGACGCCCCTGCTCATCCAGCTCGCCCAGGGCACGATCATCGACGGCTGGCGCTATGCGCTGGCCGGGAAGAAGGTCGGCAGCAGGGTGGCGTTCTCGGTGCCCCCCACCTGGGGCTACGGCACGCAGGGCAACGCGCAGGCGGGCATCAAGGGCACCGACACGCTGGTCTTCGTGGTCGATGTGCAGGACGCCTTCAACTCCAAGAGCTCGGCCAAGGGGAAGACGGCCGGCCTGAACGACGCGAACCTGCCGAAGGTGGGCACCAACACCGACGGCGCGGCCCCCTCCGTCGACGTGCCGAAGACGGCGGCGCCCAAGAAGCTGGTCGCGGAGTACGTCATCGAGGGCGACGGCCCGGCGGTCAAGGCGGAGAGCACCGTGCTGGTGCAGTACAAGGGCGTGCTGTGGGACGGCGGCAAGGAGTTCGACTCGACGTACAAGAGGAACCAGCTGACGTCGTTCTCGCTGCAGCAGGTCGTCAAGGGCTGGGCGCAGGGGCTGACCGGCAAGAAGGTCGGCAGCCGCGTCCTGATCGTCATCCCGCCCTCCCTGGGCTACGGCGACAACCCGCCGCCGGACAGCGGCATCAAGAAGGACTCCACGCTGGTGTTCTCCGTGGACATCCTGGCCGCGATGTGAGCCGCCCGGGATGTAAGACTGTGGATGTTGCCTTTTCGCAGACAAGCAGGAGCTAGAGACGTGAGCATCGACAAGCCCGAGATCGACTTCCCGGGCGGCGAGCCCCCGGCGGACCTGGAGATCAAGGACATCTGGGAGGGCGACGGCGAGGTGGCGACGGCGGGCCAGACCGTCACCGTCCACTACGTGGGTGTCGCCTTCAGCACCGGCGAGGAGTTCGACGCCAGCTGGAACCGGGGCACTCCCTTCCGCTTCCCGCTCGGCGGCGGCCGGGTCATCAAGGGCTGGGACCAGGGCGTGCAGGGCATGAAGGTCGGCGGCCGTCGCCAGCTGACCATCCCGGCCCACCTCGCCTACGGCGACCAGAGCCCGACCCCGGCGATCAAGCCCGGCGAGACGCTGATCTTCGTCGTCGACCTGCTCGGGGTCTGATCGCCGCCGCGCGGATCCGTCCGGGAAGCCGGGGGATCCGCGCGGGATCCGATCACCTGGGGCCCATGCCTGACCGGGCGTGGGCCCTCGGCTTTTGCCACCGTGCCGCGGGGCGGTACGGTCGTCGGCAGTAAGCACCATGAGGAAGGTGACGGGCGTCGATGGCCATTGCCAAGGCGGAGCGGCTGATGAACCTCGCGCTGTGCCTGCTCGGGACACGGCGGCCGCTCAGCAAGCGCGAGCTGCGCGAGTCCATCGAGGCGTACGTGGAGGCCTTCGGGCCGGGCCGGGGCACGGCTCCCGGGCCGGACAGGAGCGCGCCGGCGTCCGACGACTCCTTCAACCGCATGTTCGAGCGTGACAAGGACGACCTGCGCGAGCTGGGGCTGGTCATCGAGACCGTGGAGAGCCTGGAGGGAGAGGTCGGCTACCTCGCCCGCCGGGACAGCAACCGGCTGCCGCCCATCACCCTGGACGCCGAGGAGGCCGCAGCCCTGGGCCTGGCCGCCAAGGTCTGGCAGCAGGCCCGGCTCGCCGGGGCCGCCAGCGGCGCCCTGCAGAAGCTGCGCGCGGCCGGTCTGCCCGAGGACGTCGACCCGTACGAGGCGCACAGCGCCCTGGAGCCGCGCATCCCGGTGCACGAGGCCGCCTTCGAACCGCTGATGCTGGCCTGCCGCGACCGCCGTCCGGTGCTCTTCGACTACCGCAAGGCCAGCGCCGCCCGCCCCGAGCCCCGGCACGTGGAGCCGTGGGCGCTGGAGTGCTGGCGTGGTCACTGGTACCTGGCAGGCTTCGACCGCGACCGCGGTGCCGAGCGGGTCTTCCGGCTGTCCCGGATCACCGGCAAGGTGCGTTCGCGCGGCGCCCGCTTCACCGCTCCCGTGCCGGACGTCGTCACCGTCCGGGAGACCGTCGCGAGCTGGGCCGGCGAGATCGCCGACCGCTCGGCGCGGATCCGGCTGCGCTCGGGGTCGGGCTACCCCCTCCGGGCGAAGGCCACCGCCGTCCGGGAGCTCGGTGACGGCTGGGACGAGTTGGACATCCCGTACGGACACGGGCTGGACGCCTGGCTGGTGGAGTTCGGACCGGACGTGGTGGTCCTGGAACCCGCCGAACTGCGGGCTGACGTGGTGGACCGGCTGCGTGCCGTGGCCAAGGGCTGAGGGGGATCGAGGAACACCGTGGCAGGCAAACCGGTCAGGCCCGCGAACGCCATCGACCAGACCCGGCGGATGCTCTCCCTCGTGACCTATCTGAGGGAGCGGCCCGGCGCCCGGATCGAGGACGTGGCGCGCGCCTTCGGCATCAGCGAGGACGAGCTGGTCTCCGACCTCGACGTGCTGCCCATGTGCGGCACCAGCTTCCGCGGCGGCGACCTGCTCGACATCGACACCGACGGGGAGCGGATCTGGTGGCACAACCCCGCCGCGCTCGGCGCGGACGCCGCCGAGCCGCTCAGGCTGGCCGCCGACGAGGCGACCGCCCTGCTCGTCGCGGCCCGCGCGGTGGCCACCCTGCCGGGCCTGCGCGAGAGCGACCGGCAGGCGCTGCTGCGGGCGACCGCCAAGGTGGAGACCGCGGCCGGCGAGGCGGCGGGCGCCAGCTCCCGCCTCTCGGTGACCTTCGAGTCCGAGGGCGGCGTCTTCGCCGACGTCGACCGGGCCATCTCCGAGCGGCGCCGCCTGTGGATCCGCTACTACTCGCCGGCGCGCGACGAGGTCACCGAGCGCGAGATCGACCCCATCCGCCTGGTCAGCGTCGGACACACGTACGTGGAGGCCTGGTGCCGCCGCTCCGAGGCGCGCCGCACCTTCCGGCTCGACCGGGTCGCCGAGATCAAGATCCTCGACGAGCCGTCCGCGCCCCCGGAGATAGAGCTGCGCGACCTGTCCGAGGCGCTGGTGCAGCCCGCCGCGGAGGACCCCGAGGTCGTCGTCGAGGTCGGCCCCGGCGGCCGCTGGGTCGCCGAGTACTACCCGCACGACAGCGCCGAGGAGCTGCCCGACGGCGGGCTGCGCATCACGCTGCGCACCCCCGACCCGGCCTCGCTCAGGCGTCTGGCGCTGCGCCTGGGGCAGGACGGCAGGATCGTCGCGCCGGGCGCCCTGGCCGACAGCGCCCGGCAGGCGGCCCGGGAGGCCCTCGCGGCGTACGACGGGATCGAGGCGGCGTCCGGCGAGGGCGGCGGCCGGGGCACCGGCGGGGGAGCGCCGGCCGGCGACCGCGACGCGACCGGGCCCACCGCGCCCGGCGGCCCGTCCGGGCCGGTGTGGGCCTACGGCAGGCAGGAGCAGGCGCTGTGAGCGAGTCGACGCCGCCCGCCGGGGCGGCCATGTCGGTGGCGGCGGCCTTCGCCGGGATGCGCAACGTGTCGCCCGCGGTGTTCCGCGCGTGCTGCCCCGACTGCCGGGCCCGTTTCGAACTCGCCGCGAGCGCGCTGCGGCTGGTGGTCGGCGCCAGCAGCCGCACCACCTTCTACTCGTTCACCTGCCCCGAGTGCGGTGTCTCGGCCCGCAAGCCGGCCGGGGAACGCATCGTCGAACTGCTCACCAGCGGCGGCGTCAGGGCCCTGCGGTTGCACAGCGCCGTCTGAGGCCGATGCGTGCGGTTCCGGCGCGGGCCGGGCGCGGACGGGGGCCCGCGTGCGGCCCGCGCCGCTGTCCGGTGAAGGTTCGCCCCCGGGAAGCGGGCGTCCCGGCAGCCGTCGGCGGAGGAGCCGCCCGGCCCCGCTGAGCGCCGGTCCCGCCCGAGGTCGCACGCCCGTCCGTCCGTGCGAGACAGCGCTCGACCGGTCCGGCGGCGGCCGGCGGTTCCCGGCTCCGGGACCGTTGCGGGTGCGACGGCCGGCCGCCGGCCGCAGGCCTGGACGGAACCGCTCCGCGGACCGTCTAGGCTCAGGGCCATGGTGTGGCCGATGTTCGCGGTAGCTGCGGGATTTCTGGGACTCGCCGTCCTCGGTGTGCTGGGGATCCGGGTCTTCCTCGAGGCGCAACGCCTCGGCAGGCAGGTCTCGGACTCGGCGCGGCGTATCAACAGGGCGGCCGAGGACCTGGAGCGGGCCGCCGTGAGCGCGGCGCGGGCGGCCGACCCCCGGTGAGCGCTCCCGGGAACCCGTGCGCGGTCCCGGGAACTTCTGTGAGGTTCTGAACGTCACGTCGGGTGGAGTGCTGTGGCCTGTACCCAATGCTCTTGCGGCTGGGTACGCTCTACGCGCGGTCCGAAAAACGAGGCGCGGTCCGCACGGCACGAGTACACGTGGGGATGGTCCCGAGTTCATCCCCGGGCGATACGATCGCTGTCAGCACGATGGTCAGACCCCTGTCCGTCCGGTCGGTCAGGACCCGCCGCCCCGCCTCAGTGAGAAGGTGAAGACAGATGTTCCGCAACGCACTCGAGCCGTGGCACCTGGTGCTGTTGATTCTCGTGATCGTCCTCGTGTTCGGCTCGAAGAAGCTTCCGGACATGGCGCGCTCGCTCGGCAAGTCGGCGCGCATCCTCAAGAGCGAGGCCAAGGCGATGAAGGGCGACGGCAAGGCGTCCTCCACGTCGGCCCAGCCGGCCGAGGAGGAGCAGTCCGCGCAGGCTCAGCGCACCATCCAGGCGGCCCCCGGTGATGTGACCAGCTCCCGCCCGGTCGCCGAGCCGACGGACACGACGACCCAGCGCTGACGCGAGGACCGGGACCTCTCCGGTCCACTGCACGAGATGAGGATGTGGGTTGCTCAAGCCGGCCCAGAAGAAGGAGAGGGATCCCGAGGGGCGCATGCCGCTCGCGGACCACTTGCGTGAGCTGCGCAACCGGCTCGCGAAGGGTGTCCTCGCGATCCTCGTCGTGACGGTGGTGGCGGCCTTCTACTACAAGGACATCACCAACTTCATCACGAAGCCGGTGCTGGACTCCATCGGGTGCCCGCAGACGTTCGGGCAGCTGGCGAAGGCCAAGGACAACCACTGCGCGCACCTCACGGTCAGCGGTCTGCTGGCGCCCTTCACCCTGGCCCTGAAAGTCGCGCTGACGACGGGTATCGTGCTGGCCGCGCCGGTGTGGCTCTACCAGCTGTGGGCCTTCGTCGCGCCGGGCCTGCACCGGCACGAGAAGAAGTACGCCTACTCCTTCGTGGCGTTCGGCTTCCCGCTCTTCCTGGCCGGCGGCTACCTCGCCTACAACGTGCTGCCGACGACGGCGAAGTTCCTGATCGACCTGACGCCCAGCGGTGCGGAGAACCTGCTGCCCCTGGACGACCTGCTCGACCTGAGCATCCGCATGGTCGTCGTCTTCGGCCTGGCCTTCGAGATGCCGCTGCTGCTGATCATGCTCAACGTCACCGGCGTGCTGTCCGGGCGGCGCATGCTCGGGTGGTGGCGCGGCATGATCGTCGGTATCGCCGCCTTCGCCGCCGTGGCCACGCCCAGCCCCGACCCGGGGACGATGCTGTCCCTGGCGGCGCCGATCTGGGGTCTGTTCTTCATCGCCGTGGGATTCGCCCTGTTCAACGACCGCCGCAAGCTCCGGCGCGCGGCGGGGGGCCCGTCCGACGACGAGGCCTCCGACCTCGACCTCACCCCCGAGGACATTGGCGAGGTCGAGCCCGTTCCCGCCCCCCGGGCCCTGCCCGAGCAGTCCGGCACCGAGCGGGTCAACGGCTACGACGACGTGACCTGAGCCATAGCGCGCACCTGGCCGGCCGCCCGCCCCGCGAGCGGCCGGCCTGCGTGCGTCCGGGGCCGCACGCGTCCGGGACGGCGTCGCGCCCACCCGCTCCCCGGGCGCCCATCCGCTTCCCGGGCGCCCACTCGCTCCCGGGGCGGTCACCTGCCGCCGGGCCGCGGGAACCCGCCCGCTGCCGGGCCGATCGGGATAATGATCGTCCTGTTGTCAGTGCGGCCCGGTACGCTCGAAAGCACGATGACTCAGGACCTCTCACCGGCCGAGCGGTACGCGGCAGCGCGCAGGCGAGCTGCCGAGCAGGCCACCGCACTCGCGGGTTTCCGCGAGATGTACGACTTCGGCCTCGACCCGTTCCAGATCGAGGCCTGCCGGGCCCTTGAGGCCGGCAAGGGCGTACTGGTCGCCGCGCCCACCGGCTCCGGCAAGACGATCGTGGGCGAGTTCGCCGTCCACCTCGCCCTCCAGCAGGGCAAGAAGTGCTTCTACACGACGCCCATCAAGGCGCTGTCCAACCAGAAGTACTCCGACCTGTGCCGCCGCTACGGCAGCGGCAAGGTCGGCCTCCTCACCGGCGACAACAGCCTCAACTCCGACGCCCCGGTGGTCGTGATGACCACCGAGGTGCTGCGGAACATGCTGTACGCGGGCTCCCAGACCCTGCGCGGCCTCGGCTACGTGGTCATGGACGAGGTGCACTACCTCTCCGACCGCTTCCGCGGCGCCGTCTGGGAGGAAGTGATCATCCACCTGCCCGAGTCGGTGACCCTGGTGTCACTGTCGGCGACCGTGTCCAACGCCGAGGAGTTCGGCGACTGGCTGGACACGGTCCGGGGTGACACCGAGGTGATCGTCTCCGAGCACCGCCCCGTCCCGCTCTTCCAGCACGTGCTGGCCGGCCGCCGGATGTACGACCTCTTCGAGGAGGGCGAGGGCCACAAGAAGGCCGTCAACCCCGACCTGACACGGATGGCCCGCATGGAGGCCAGCCGCCCGTCGTACCAGGACCGCAGACGCGGCCGGAACATGCGCGAGGCCGACCGCGAGCGCGAGCGCCGCCAGCGCTCCCGGATCTGGACGCCGAGCCGCCCCGAGGTCATCGAGCGGCTGGACGCCGAGGGCCTGCTGCCCGCCATCACGTTCATCTTCAGCCGCGCCGCCTGCGAGGCCGCCGTCCAGCAGTGCCTGTACGCGGGCCTGAGACTGAACGACGAGGAGGCGCGGGAGCGGGTCCGCGCCCTCGTCGAGGAGCGCACCGCCGCGATCCCGCGCGAGGACCTGCACGTCCTCGGGTACTACGAGTGGCTGGAGGGCCTGGAGCGCGGCATCGCCGCCCACCACGCCGGCATGCTCCCGACCTTCAAGGAGGTCGTCGAAGAACTCTTCGTGCGCGGCCTGGTCAAGGCGGTCTTCGCCACCGAGACCCTCGCCCTGGGCATCAACATGCCCGCCCGCTCGGTGGTCCTGGAGAAGCTCGTCAAGTGGAACGGCGAGCAGCACGCCGACATCACCCCCGGCGAGTACACGCAGCTGACCGGCCGGGCCGGCCGCCGCGGCATCGACGTCGAGGGGCACGCGGTGGTGCTGTGGCAGCGCGCCATGAACCCCGAGCACCTCGCGGGCCTCGCGGGCACCCGCACCTATCCGCTGCGCTCCAGCTTCCGGCCGTCGTACAACATGGCGGTCAACCTGGTCGAGCAGTTCGGCCGGCACCGCTCCCGGGAGCTGCTGGAGACCTCCTTCGCGCAGTTCCAGGCCGACAAGTCGGTCGTCGGCATCTCCCGGCAGGTGCAGCGCAACGAGGAGGGCCTGGCGGGCTACAAGGAGTCGATGACCTGCCACCTCGGGGACTTCACGGAGTACGCGCGGCTGCGCCGCGAGCTGAAGGACCGGGAGAACGAACTGGCCCGGCAGGGCGCCGTCCAGCGGCGGGCCGAGGCCGCCGTCGCCCTGGAGAAGCTCAAGCCGGGCGACATCATCCACGTCCCCACCGGCAAGTTCGCCGGCCTCGCCCTGGTCCTGGACCCGGGCCTGCCGGCCGGCCGGGCGGGCGGCCACCGCGGATTCGAGCACCAGGACGGCCCGCGCCCGCTCGTGCTGACCGCCGAGCGGCAGGTCAAGCGGCTGGCGGCCATCGACTTCCCGGTGCCCGTGGAGCCGCTGGAGCGGATGCGGATCCCGAAGTCCTTCAACCCGCGCTCCCCGCAGTCCCGGCGCGACCTGGCCTCCGCGCTGCGCACCAAGGCCGGGCACATCCCGCCCGACCGGCACCGCAAGCGGCGCTCGCAGGCGGTCGACGACCGGGAGATCGCGCGGCTGCGCACCGAGCTGCGCGCCCACCCCTGCCACGGCTGCAACGACCGTGAGGACCACGCCCGCTGGGCCGAGCGCTACCACCGGCTGCTGCGCGACACCAAGCAGCTGGAGCACCGCATCGAGGGCCGTACGAACACGATCGCGCGCACCTTCGACCGGATCGTCGCCCTCCTCACCGAGCTGGACTACCTGCGCGGCGACGAGGTCACCGAGCACGGCAAGCGGCTCGCCCGGCTGTACGGCGAACTCGACCTGCTGGCCAGTGAATGCCTGCGCGAGCACGTCTGGGAGGGCCTGGGCCCCGCCGAACTCGCCGCGTGCGTCTCGGCGTTGGTCTACGAGGCCCGCGTCGGTGACGACGCCATGGCGCCCAAGCTGCCCTCGGGCAAGGCGAAGGCCGCGCTCGGGGAGATGGTGCGCATCTGGGGCCGGCTCGACGCCCTGGAGGAGGAGTTCCGCATCAGCCAGACCGAGGGCGTCGGCCAGCGCGAGCCCGACCTCGGCTTCGCCTGGGCCGCGTACATGTGGGCCTCCGGCAAGGGCCTGGACGAGGTGCTGCGGGAGGCGGAGATGCCGGCCGGTGACTTCGTGCGCTGGTGCAAGCAGGTCATCGACGTCCTGGGCCAGATCTCGGCGGCGGCCCCGCCGGAGAACTCCACGGTGGCGAAGAACGCGCGCAAGGCGGTCGACGGCCTGCTGAGGGGAGTGGTCGCCTACTCGTCGGTCGGGTGAGCTTCACCCTGCCGGCAGGGGGCGTGACGGTGTGCGGCCGACCCGCGCACGGTCACGCCCCCTTGGCGTTCTCTCACCCGTCCCGGTGAGGGGTTTTCGCATGCCCGTACGCCGTGACGGTCGGTGTTCGAGTGATCGCGCGGCGTGCGAAACGGCCGAGGGTACTCCTGTCCCCGGCCCTGTTTCAGGTGCTTGCCGAATATGACACGCCGATGATCCGCTCGGACTAAGCTCGCCCGCAGCGCACCGAGTTGAGATGTATTCGTGCGTTTGTTCCCAAACATCTCAAAGGTCCGACTGTTCCATGGCATACCCCACTGGAAGCTGCCCCGAACCCCAGCCGATTCGTCACAGAGGGCTTACATGGTGAGTGTCCAATCGCCTCCTGGCGGCCGCGAACTTCCCTACGCACGCGTGCTGTTGCTGCCGGTCATACTGATGGCGGCGGCCACCGGGGCCGCCGTCGCCCTGGTGACGGACCCGGCCCGCCTCGCCGTCGGCTGCTGCGGCGCCGTCGCCACCCTGCTCGTGCTCCTCACCGGCGCCGAAGCGGTGCGCCGCGGCCGCACCATCCGCGAGCAGCGGGCGGAACACGCCCGGCACACCGAATACCTCCAGCAGCGCATCGCCGGCCACGACGAGCAGATCTCCTACCTCGCCTCGGAGATCCTCCCGGCCGCCGTCGACCACCTGCGCGCCAGCCACACCCCGCGCGAGGTCATGCGCGACCTGATCGACGGGGACCCGGAGTGGTGCCGGATCTCCGAGCCGCAGCGCGCGGTGGTCCGCATGATCCTCAAGATCGTGGACCAGGAGGAGTCGATGCGTGACTCCACGCAGCGCTCCTTCGTCAGCATCGCCCGCCGCGTCCAGGCGATCGTGCACCAGCAGGCCAAGGAACTGCGGGAGATGGAGGAGGACCACGGCCGCAGCCCGGAGGTCTTCGACGACCTGCTGCGCATCGACCACGGCACCGCGCTCATCGGCCGCCTCGCCGACTCCATCTCCGTCCTCGGCGGCGGCCGCCCCGGCCGCCAGTGGCCCAACCCGGTCACCCTGTACAGCGTGCTGCGCGGCGCCATGTCCCGGATCCTGGAGTACCGCCGGATCGAGCTGCACTCCATCGCCAAGGTCAACATCAAGGGCACCGACGTCGAGCCGGTCATCCACGCCGCGGCCGAACTCCTCGACAACGCCACCCGCTACTCGCCGCCCCAGACCAAGGTGCACGTCACCGCCGTCGAGGTGCAGACCGGCGTCGCCATCGAGATCGAGGACGGCGGCGTCAGCCTCAACGAGGAGTCCCGCGACCGGATCGAGAAGATGGTCGAGGCCGCCAAGGCCGGGGTCGACCTCCAGGAGTTGGGGGAGAGCCCGCGCCTGGGCCTCGCCGTCGTGGGCCGCCTGTGCACGGCGTACAAGATGCAGGTCTCGCTGCGGGCCTCCGCGTACGGCGGGGTGCGCGCCGTCCTCGTCGTGCCCAGCGACATGATGACCACCGACCCCGCACCGGGCCTCGCCCACGGCATCGGTGCCACCTCCATCCCGCGGCCCGGCGAGGACGCGGTGGAGGGCCCCAAGCGCGTCCCCAAGAAGCGCCGCCCCACCAGCCCGCGCATCCCCGCCTCCGTGCCGATGGAGGACGAGGTCCCCGAGGTGACGGAGTGGACCCCGAACGGCCTGCCGCAGCGCCGCAGCCGGGTCAAGATCCCGCTCAGCCGGCGCATCGCCGAACAGGTCGCCGCCGAGCGCGCCGAGCAGGAGGGCGGCTCCGTGTGGAGCACGCCCCGTCCCGCCGCCCCCGAGCCCGCCGAGAAGGAACCCGAACCGGGCCTGTGGGTCGAGGCGTTCTGGGACGGCCTGAAGAAGGACAACCCCGGCCCGGACCCGACCGCCTTCACCCAGGACCCGACCGCATTCCTGCACCTGATCGAGAAGCCGGCCCGGGACGGGGCCGACGACGAGGGGGACCTCAAGTGATCCAGCAGCGCGCCAACTTCGACTGGATGCTCAAGGAGCTGAACGACGGCGTACCGGGCATCGAGATGATCGTGGTGCTCTCGGCCGACGGTCTGCGCATCGCCCGCTACGGCGGCGACCCGGACGCGGCCGACCGGGTCGCGGCGGCCTGCGCGGGCCTGCAGAGCCTGGCGAGCGCCGTCGCCGTCGAGATCCCCGACAGCGACGGCCGGATGAAGCTGGTGGTCATCGAGATCGACGGCGGCTACTTCTACCTGATGTCCGCAGGGGCCAATGCCTACCTCGCGGTGCTCGCCGACATCCGCACCGAACCCGGCATGATGAGCGCCCGCATGCGCGACCTCGTGGTGCGCATCGGCGCCCATCTGACCAGTCCGCCCCGGCGGGGTGGGCAGACCGTATGACACCTCCGCGACGCCAGAGGCGCTTCCCCGCGCACGAGCCGCCGCCGCACCCCAAGCCCGCCAAGCAGGGCGAGGAGAAGAACCCGGAGCGGCTGTACGTCGTCGCCGGGGCCGGTGAGGACGGCGCCCGTGCCGCCCTCGACCTGGTCACCCTCGTGGTGGCGCGCGCCGAACCACCGCCGTCCGCCACCCCCGAGCAGGCGGCACTGCTGCGGCTGTGCGCCGCCCCGCTGTCCGTGGCCGAGCTGTCGGCCTACCTCAACCTGCCGTTCAGCGCGATGACGGTCCTGATCACCGAGCTGCTGACGGCCGAACTGGTACAGGCGCGCGCCCCGATCGTGCGTCAGGCGGTCCCCGACCGTTCCCTCCTCGAAGCGGTGATGCATGGACTTCAACGGCTCTGACACGCTCCCCGGCCCGCGCACCGAGGACCATCTTCCGCACACGGCCCAGGCCGCGGTGAAGATCGTCATCGTCGGCGGCTTCGGGGTCGGCAAGACGACGATGGTCGGCTCGGTCAGTGAGATCAGGCCGCTGACCACCGAGGAGACCATGACCCAGGCCGGTATCGGGGTCGACGACAACTACGGCTCCGACTCCAAGACGGCCACCACCGTGGCGATGGACTTCGGCCGCATCAGCATCACCGACCAGCTGGTCCTGTACCTCTTCGGCACCCCCGGCCAGGAGCGCTTCTGGTTCCTGTGGAACGGGCTGTTCGAGGGGGCGCTCGGCGCGGTCGTCCTCGTCGACACCCGCCGCCTGGAGGTGAGCTTCGACGTCATGGGGCGGCTGGAGGAGCGCGGCGTGCCCTTCGTGGTGGCCATCAACTCCTTCCCCGACGCCCCCCGTTACCCCGTCGCCGAGCTGCGCACCGCGCTCGACCTGTCCGAGGACATCCCGATGGTCGAGTGCGACGTACGGCGCCGGGCCTCCAGCCGGGACGTGCTGATGACGCTCATGCGCTTCCTGCACTCCCTCACCATGGCCGGCTCCCGCACCTGAGCGGGCACCGCGCCCGAACCGGCCGGCTCCGGCACCCCTCCACTCCTTGCCCGTACTCCATCCCCTTCCGTCCTTTCCGTTCCGAAAGCGACCGCTGTGACGCCTGAACACCAGCCCCCGACCGGTCCGGACGACCGCACCCCCGCCCCGCCCCCCGGCTGCCCCGCGCACGGCATCGGCGCCGGCGGGCTGCACCGGCTCCACGAGGCGCCGGACCTCGGCGACCTCTACGAGCAACTGCGCGAGCAGCACGGCCCGGTGGCGCCCGTGCTGCTGCACGACGACGTCCCCATGTGGGTGGTCCTCGGCCACGCCGAGAACCTGCACATGGTGCGCACGCCGTCGCAGTTCACCCGGGACAGCCGTATCTGGACACCGCTCAAGGAGGGCATGGTCAAGCCCGACCACCCCCTCATGCCCCACATCGCCTGGCAGCCCATCTGCTCGCACGCCGAGGGCGACGAGCACAAGCGGCTGCGCGGCGCGGTCACCGCCGCCATGGCCACCATCGACCACCGCGGACTGCGCCGCCACATCGGCCGTGCCACCCAGCGCCTGGTCAACCGCTTCTGCGAGACCGGCCGGGCCGACCTCGTCGACCAGTTCGCCGAGCACCTGCCGATGGCGGTGATGTGCGAGGTCCTCGGCATGCCCGAGGAGTACAACGACCGGCTCGTGCAGTGCGCCCGCGACATGCTCAAGGGCACCGACACCGCGATCGCCAGCAACGAGTACATCATGGGCTGTCTGCGGCGGCTCGCCGCCCGCCGCCGCGCGCAGGCGGCGGACGACTTCACCAGCCACCTCATCGCCGACCCGGCGGACCTGAACGACGACGAGGTCGAGCAGCACCTGCGGCTCGTGCTCATCGCCTCCTACGAGGCCACCGCGAACCTCCTGGCCAACACCATCCGCCGGGTGCTCACCGACCCCGGCTTCCGCGCCCAGCTCAACGGCGGCCAGATGACGGTGCCGGAGGCGGTCGAGCAGTCCCTGTGGGACGAGCCGCCCTTCAGCACCATCTTCGCCTACTTCGCCAAGCAGGACACGGAGCTGGGCGGCCGGCGCATCCGCCGCGGCGACGGCCTGCTGCTCGGCATCGCGCCGGGCAACGTCGACCCCCGGGTCCGGCCCGACCTGGACGCGGACATGCAGGGCAACCGTTCCCACCTGGCCTTCAGCGGCGGGCCGCACGAGTGTCCGGGCCAGGACATCGGCCGCGCCATCGCCGACGTGGGGGTCGACAACCTGCTGATGCGGCTGCCGGACATCCAGCTGGACTGCGCCGAGGAGGAGCTGCGCTGGACCGAGTCGATCGCCTCGCAGCACCTGGTCGAGCTGCCGGTGCGGTTCACACCGCGGCCGCAGCAGGACGTGCGGGCCCAGCCGAGCCACACCCCCATGCCGGTGCCGCAGCCCCGCGTGGCCTGGGAGATCACCACGGCACGGCCCACCCCGGAGCCGGTCCCCGAGCTGTCCGCGGAGCCGGTCCCGGCACCGGCCGGTGCCGGTGGGGCACCCCGGGCCTCCGCCGTCCCGCCGGCCCGCACACGGACCGCGGTGGCCGGCACCGCGCCCGCCCCGGCGCCGTCCGCACCGGTGGCGACGGCTCCGGTGGCCGCAGCCGCGGCAGGCCCGGGGCAGGGCCGTCCGCGCGGGGCCTGGCAGCGCTTCCTGCGGTGGTGGCGCGGCTACTGACCCGCCCACTGCGGGTACGACGCCCAGGCCCGCAGCACCCGTCCGCTGCGGAACCGGTGCTCGGTCCCGGTGACCGGGTCGGTGAACTCCAGCTCCCGGGCCAGCAGTTGCAGCGGGCGCCGGAAGTCACCGGCCGGGCCGGGGCCGGTCACCACCGGGTAGAGCGGATCGCCGAGGATCGGCACGCCCAGCGCGGACATGTGCACCCGGAGCTGGTGCGTCTGACCGGTGGCGGGGGTGAGCCGGTAGCGGGCGAGGCCGTCCGCACGGTGCTCGACCGCTTCCACGAGCGTGACCGCGTTCGGCTCGCCGGGCACCTCGCGGGCGGCGAGCACCCCGCGTTCCTTCACGATCCGGCTGCGCACGGTCCGGGGCAGGGCGAGCGCGGGATCGTACGGCGCCACGGCCTCGTACACCTTGCGCACCAGACGGTCGCGGAAGAGCGTCTGGTAGGCGCCGCGCTCCTCGGGGCGCACCGTGAACAGCACCAGTCCCGCGGTGAGCCGGTCCAGGCGGTGGGCGGCGCCCAGCGTGGGGATGCCCAGCTCGCGGCGGAGCCGTGCCAGCGCCGTCTCGGTGACGTGGGTGCCGCGCGGGGTGGTGGCGAGGAAGTGCGGCTTGTCCGCGACGACCAGGTGATCGTCGCGGTGGACCACCTCCAGCGGGAAGGGCACCGCCGCCTCCTCGGGCAGCTCCCGGTGGAACCAGACGAACATCCCGGCTTCGTACGGCGCGTCGGGCGCCACCGGCCGTCCGTCGGCGGCGACGATCCGTCCTTCGTCGAACATCTGAGCGACCGCCCCCGGCGCCGCCCCCGACAGCCGTTCCACCAGGTGTTCGCGCACGGTGGCCCACGTCCCCCCGGCGGGCAGCCGCACCCGCACCGGGTCCACGCCCCGCAACTGGGGCAGCGGTGCGGGCGGTGCGGTGCGGGCTCGGCGTCTCATCCGTCGAAGCCTACGAGCCGCCGCACCCGGTGGAAAACCACTGGACCGGCCCGCCCGGGCCACAGGATGCGCGGTATGCCTGACCTCGCCGCTGCACGCCGCTGCACGCCGTGGCCGACGTGGCGTCCTGCCGGGCCGCCGTCCCGACCGGCTTCGTCCCGGGAGGCACCGAGCGGCGCTCGGGTCCGCACGCGGAGGGCCGGTACGGCATGCGTCTGCGCGCGCGGGTGGCGGGCGACCGAGCGCCGGGCGCACCCGCCGCGCGGCAAGGGGCGGCAGCCGCGTGCGCGGGTGCCGCCCCTCGGGGTGTGCCGTCGGCTCAGGCGGCGCTCGCCGCGCCCTCCTGCTCGGCCTCGATCCGGGCGTTCCACTCGCGCTTGGAGGCCTGCCAGCCGTCCTCGTTGTGGCCCAGGCGCCAGTAGCCGGAGATCGACAGGTCCTCGCGCGGGATCGCGTGCTCCACGCGCAGCAGCCGCCGCAGTTCCTTCACGAAGCCGGCCTCGCCGTGCACGAACGCGTGCACCCGGCCCTCGGGGAAGTCCAGCGCCCGTACGGCCTCCACCAGGGCCGCGCCGACGGGCCTCTCGCCGCGGTGCAGCCAGACGACCTCCACGTCGGAGTCGATCTTCTGCTCCTCCTCGGGCCCCGAGACCTCCACGAAGGCGTGGGCGGTGGTGCCCGGGGGCAGCGCCTCCAGGGACCGGGCGATGGCGGGCAGGGCGCTCTCGTCACCGGCCAGCAGGTGCCAGTCGGCGCTCGGGTCGGGGGCGTAGGCGCCGCCGGGGCCCATGAAGCGCACGGTCTCGCCGGGCCGCACCAGCAGCGACCAGGGGCCGGCCAGGCCCTCGTCGCCGTGGACCACGAAGTCCAGCGTCAGCTCCAAGTGCTCGGGGTCCCAGGCGCGCACGGTGTAGGTACGGGTCACCGGCCACTGCTCGGGCGGGAACTCCTCCCGGATCCGCTGCATGTCGAAGGGTTCGGGGTAGGTGACGCCCGCGGCCGGGAACAGCAGCTTCACGTAGTGGTCCGTGCACGTGTCGGCCGGGAAGCCGGCGAGTTCCTCCCCGCCGAGCACCACACGCTGCATGTGCGGGGTGAGCCGTTCGGTGCGGATCACCCGGGCGGTGTGGGTCCTCCGCGGCTTGCGCGCCGGACGTTCTGCCATGACGGCCTCCCAGTTCCCTTGCTTAGGCTTACCTAAGTTAGCACCTTCCCTCCGGTGGCACCTCCTTCGCGGCCACTTCAGGCCGCCAGGGTGCCGAGCAGACGCTGCAGGGAGCCGCCCAGGCCCCAGCGGGCGGCCAGTTCCTCCAGGGCCGCCGGGTCGCGCGGGGTGCGCGGCAGGGCGGTGCCGACGTCCGGCAGGGGGACGTCCCGGGCGACCTGGACGACCTTCGGCGCCACCGCGAGGTAGGGCCGCGCCTCGTCGAGACGCCGGCGCTGCGAGGGAGTGAGCTTCGCCTTCGGGTCCTCGACGGCGGCCATGATCCCGGCCAGGTCGCCGAAGTCGGCGAGCAGCCTGGCCGCCGTCTTCTCCCCGATGCCGGGTACGCCCGGCAGCCCGTCGCTCGGGTCGCCGCGCAGCAGCGCCAGGTCCGCGTACCCACTGCCGCCGACCCCGTACTTCTCGCGCAGCAGCGCCTCGTCGGTGCTCTGCAGCGTTCCGACGCCCTTGACCGGGTACAGCACGCGCACCCCGCGGGCGTCGTCCACCAGCTGGTACAGGTCGCGGTCGCCGGTGACGATGTCGACCGGGCCGGTGGCGCGGGCCGTGAACGTGCCGATCACGTCGTCCGCCTCGTACTCCGGGACGCCGACGCGGGCGATGCCGACGGCGTCCAGGACCGCCTCGATGACGGGGACCTGCGGGGAGAGGGTGTCCGGCACCTCTTCCTCGTCGGGGCCGCCCGGGTGTTCCTCGGCGACGCGGTGCGCCTTGTAGGAGGGGATCAGCTCCACCCGCCAGTGCGGGCGCCAGTCCGCGTCCATGCAGGCCACCAGGTGCTCGGGCCGGTGGTCCTTGACCAGGCGGTCGATGAAGTCGAGCAGCCCGCGCACGGCGTTCACCGGCGTGCCGTCCGGGGCCCTGACCGACTCCGGGACGCCGAAGTAGGCGCGGAAGTACAGGGAGGCGGTGTCGAGGAGCATCAGTCGTCCGGTCACGTCTCGCATCATGCCGTACGCCTCTGACAGTCACCGGCCAGGATGTGAGGCGGGTCACTTTCCTGTTTGCCCCGCATGCGCTTGGGCAGGCGCGCGCCCGAGCGAAGGTAGTTGCGTTATTCAACTGTTACTGATCCTTCGCGCTGTCCCTGTCCCCTATGACGAGAGGTGCGCGTGGCATCCAGGCTTGAGGCCCGACACCTGTACAAGGTGTTCGGCAGACGACCCGACGAGGCAGTGGAGAAACTCCGGCAGGATGCCGACCGCGACGAACTGCGTGCGAGCGGCACCACCGCCGCCGTGATCGACGCCTCCTTCACCGTGGACCCCGGACAGATCTTCGTCGTGATGGGACTGTCCGGTTCCGGCAAGTCCACACTCCTGCGGATGCTCAACGGGCTGCTGGAGCCCACCGCGGGGCAGGTGTGCTTCGACGGCCAGGACCTGACCGCGCTCACCGACCGCGAGCTGCGCGAGGTCCGCTCGAAGAAGATCAGCATGGTCTTCCAGCACTTCGCGCTCTTCCCGCACCGCAGCGTCCGCGACAACGCCGCCTACGGCCTGGAAGTGCAGGGCGTGCCCCGCGCCGAGCGCGGTCGCCGCGCCGACGAGGCGCTCGCCCTGTGCGGCCTGGCCGGCTGGGAGAACTCCTGGCCCGACGAGCTGTCCGGCGGCATGCAGCAGCGCGTCGGCCTCGCCCGCGCGCTCGCCACCGACGCCGACCTGCTGCTGATGGACGAGTCCTTCAGCGCCCTGGACCCACTGATCCGCCGCGACATGCAGGACCAGCTGCTCCAGCTGCAGAAGACGCTGAAGAAGACCATCGTCTTCATCACCCACGACCTCAACGAGGCCATGCGCCTGGGCGACCGCATCGCCGTCATGCGCGACGGCCGGATCGTGCAGAACGGCACCGCCGAGGACATCCTGCTGCGCCCGGAGGGCGACTACGTCGCCTCCTTCATCCAGGACGTCGACCGCTCCCGCGTCCTGACCGCGGAAGCCGTCATGGACCGCCAGGTGCGCGGCGACGAGGCCGACTGCGACTGCGAGACGGCCGCACCGGACACCCCGTTCACCGAGCTGTGCGCCATCAGCGCCCGGCTTCCCCACCCGGTCGCCGTGCTGAACGAGCACCGCGACCTCGTGGGCGTGGTCCCGCGGCAGCGGCTCGTCGGCTTCCTCGGCGACGAACGCGACACCACACCCGTGACCTGCGACGCACCGCGCGACAAGGGCGGCAGGAAGGCGGTGGCCCGTGCCTAGGATCCCGCTCGGCGACTGGGTCAACTCCGCGGTCGACTGGCTGCTCGACCACGTGTCCTGGCTCTTCGACTTCTTCAAGACCGTCTTCACCGGCGCCTACGACGGCATCGACGCCGTCCTCCAGGCACCCCAGCCGCTGCTGCTCGCCGGCATCTTCGCGGTGCTCGCCTTCTGGCTGCGCGGCACCCTCGCCGGTGTCCTCACCTTCGTCGGATTCGCCTTCATCGACTCCCTCGAACTGTGGGACGACGCGATGGTCACCCTGGCGCTCGTCCTGGTCGCGACGATCATCGCGCTGGTGATCTCCGTGCCGGTCGGTGTCTGGGCGGCGCGCTCGGACCGGGTCAGCGCCGTGGTACGGCCGTTCCTGGACTTCATGCAGACGCTGCCCGCGATGATCTACCTCATCCCGGCCATCCTGTTCTTCGGCACGGGCGGCCCCGCGGGCATCGTCGCCACCCTGATCTTCGCGCTCGCCCCCGGGGTGCGCATGACGGAGCTGGGCATCCGCCAGGTCGACAAGGAGCTGGTGGAGGCCGCCGAGGCGTTCGGCACCACCCCCCGCAGCACCCTGCTGCGCGTCCAGCTGCCGCTCGCCCTGCCCACCGTGATGGCCGGCGTCAACCAGGTGATCATGCTCGGCCTGTCCATGGCCGCGATCGCCGGCATGGTCGGCACCGGCGGCCTCGGCGGCGACGTCAACGAGGCCATCGGCCAGCTCGACGTCGGCCTCGGTTCCGAGGCCGGTGTCGCCATCGTGATCCTCGCGATCTACCTGGACCGCATGACCAGCGCCCTGGGCACCCAGGTCTCGCCGCTCGGCCGGCGCGCCGCCGCCCGGGCGCGGTCCGTGCAGGGCCTGAAGATCTGGTCCTACCGGCCGAGCCCGCAGATCGCCGTGGTCGGCGTGGTCGTCCTCGCGCTCGTCGCCGGCGGCATGGGCATCTTCGGCGGTGGCGGCGGCAGTGCCACGGCCGCCGCCGACGGACAGAACGTCGGCAAGGGCAAGAAGCTCACCCTCGGCTACATCCCCTGGGACGAGGGCGTCGCCTCCACCTTCCTGTGGAAGGAGATCCTCGAACAGCGCGGCTACGACGTGCAGGCCAAGCAGTTCGACGCCGGACCGCTCTACACCTCCCTCGCGCAGGGCAGCGTCGACTTCGAGACGGACTCCTGGCTGCCCACGACCCACGCCCAGTACTGGAAGAAGTACGGCAAGCAGCTCGACGACCTCGGCTCCTGGTACGGGCCGACGTCGCTGGAGCTGAGCGTCCCGTCGTACATGAAGGGCATCGACTCGCTGGACGACCTCAAGGGCAAGGCCTCCCTGTTCGGCGGGAAGATCACCGGCATCGAGTCCAGCGCGGGCGAGATGGCCCTGCTCAAGAGCAAGGTCCTCAAGGACTACGGCCTGGACAAGGAGTACAAGGTCGTCGACAGCTCCACCCCGGCCATGCTGGCCGAGCTGAAGCGCGCCTACGCCAGGAAGCAACCGGTCCTCGTCACCCTGTGGTCGCCGCACTGGGCGTACAACGACTACGACCTGAAGAAGCTGAAGGACCCCAAGGGCGCCTGGGGCAAGGGCGACGGCGTGCACACGCTGGCCCGCAAGGGCTTCACCGCCGCCAACCCCGTCGTCGGCGACTGGCTGAAGAACTTCAAGCTGGACGAGAAGCAGCTCACCAGCCTGGAGGCCGAGATCAACAAGGCCGGCAAGGGCCGGCAGCAGGACGCCGTCCGCACCTGGCTCAAGGCCAACCCCGGCCTCGTCGACAAGCTGGCCCCGGTACCCGGCGGCTCCGGCTCCGCCCCGGCCGAGGCGAAGCGGCCCCTGAACGTCGCCTGGTTCCCCTGGGACGAGGACGTCGCCGTCACCCACCTGTGGAAGCACGTCCTGGAAGGCCGCGGCTACAAGCTGAACCTGAAGCAGATGGACGTCGGCCCCGTCTACACCGGCCTGGCCGGCGGAGACATCGACCTCAACTTCGACGCCTGGCTGCCCTACGCCCAGAAGAACTACTGGGACAAGAGCAAGGACAAGCTCAAGGACCTCGGCACCTGGTACCAGCCGACCTCCCTGGAGATCGCCGTCCCCTCCTACGTCAAGGACGTCAAGTCCCTCGAAGACCTCAAGGGCAGGTCGTCGCTGTTCGGCGGGAAGATCATCGGCATCGAACCGGGCACCGGCGAGATGAACCTCCTCAAGAGCAAGGTCCTGCCGGGCTACGGCCTGGACAAGGAGTACAAGGTCGTCGACGGCTCCACGCCCGCGATGCTCGCCGAGCTGAAGCGCGCGTACGCCAGGAAGCAGCCCGTCGCCGTCGTGCTGTGGTCGCCGCACTGGGCGTACAGCCGCTACGGCCTCACCAAGCTCAAGGACGACAAGAAGCTCTTCGGCGAGGGCAACACCGTCCGCACCATCTCCAGCGAGAAGTTCCCCGGGCAGTACCCGCAGCTCACCGAGTGGATCAAGAACTTCAGGATGAGCGAGGAGGAGCTGGGCAGCCTGGAGAGCGAGATCAACGCGCGCGGCAAGGCGCACGAGGACGAGGCGGTCGACGCCTGGATCAAACAGCACCCGGACGTCGTCCGGCGGATGACCCCGCAGTGAACCGGCGGACGACCCGGTAGCAGCCCGCGGGGCCACCTCCGGGTGACCACGCGGACGACGACCCCGCGGCCACCGCCGCCGCACACCGCCCGAGGGGCGGGCCCCCGCACGGTCCTGACGCCGTGCGGGGGTCCGCCCCTCGGGCCGTCCCACGGCAGGAATCCGGCCAACCACGCGCAGTCACCCCGCCGTCCCGCCCGAACCCGTACCGTGGGCTTGAGCACGGCCGGTCCGCCGCGGCGGACCGTGAAGCCGCCGGTGCGCTCACCGCACGGGGAAGTGACGGCGGCAGGAAACGGTTTGCCGGACATGCGTAGGGTGCAGAGAACCCATCGGGGCGCACGCGCCCCGGCATGGGAAGACGGGCAGCGGACCGACGAGCGAAGGAGGGAGCCGGAGCGATGGGCGACCACAAAGAACAGCCCCTTCGGGTGGGCGCGGCCGTGCGACGGCGGCGCCGGGCGCTGAACCTCACCCTCGCCGTCGTGGCCGGGCGCAGCGGCCTGTCGGTGCCCTTCCTGAGCCAGATCGAGAACGACCGGGCCCGCCCCAGCAGAAGCTCCCTGGAGAAGGTCGCCGACGCGCTGCGCACCACCGCCGTGGAACTGCTGGCCGCGGCCGACCCCGCGTGCAGCGTCGACGTGGTGCGCGCCGAGGTCCCCGAGACGGCCGGGCCGCAGGACGCGCCGCGGGTACGCGCCCTGGTGCGCGGCCACCACCAGCTGCACGCCTCCGAGTTCACCGGCGACCACGACGCGGGCCGCGAGTTCCAGCACCGCAACGACGAGCTGATGTACGTCGCCGACGGCGCGGTCGAGATCGAGGCGGAGGGCCGCGCCTACCGGCTCGTCCGCGGCGACACCATGTACCTGACCGGCGGGGTGCGCCACCGCTGGCGGGCCACCGTGCCGGAGACCCGGGTGATCGTGGTCGCGGTGGCCGAGCACATCGAGGCCGTCCAGGACCGCACGCGCTGATGGCCCGGGTCGTCTCCCTGGTCCCCTCGCTCACCGAGGCCGTCGCCGTGACACTGCCCGGCGCCCTGGCCGGCGCCACCGACTGGTGCGCCCGCCCGGTCGGTCTGGACGTGGTGCGCGTCGGCGGCACCAAGAACCCGAGGACAGGCGAGATCGCCGCCCTCGCCCCCGACCTGGTGATCGCCAACGAGGAGGAGAACCGCGCGGCCGACCTCGACGCCCTGCGCGCCGCGGGTGTGGAGGTGCTGGTCACCGAGGTGCGCGACGTGCCGCAGGCCTTCCGGGAGCTGGCACGCGTCCTGGCGGCCTGCGGGGCTGTGGGCCGGCCGCGCTGGCTGGACGAGGCGGAGGCCGCCTGGTCGGCGCTGCCCGTGCCCGAACGCCGTACGACCGCCGTCGTCCCCGTGTGGCGCCGGCCCTGGATGGTGCTGGGCCGGGACACCTTCGCCGGGGACGTCCTGGCACGCCTCGGAGTCGACCACCTGTACGCCCGCCACGCCGAGCGGTACCCGCGCGTCCCGGTGGAGGAACTGCGGGCGGCGGCCCCGGACGTCGTCGTCCTGCCGGACGAGCCGTACCGCTTCACCGCCGCCGACGGTCCAAAGGCCTTCGCCGGCCTGCCCTGCGCACTGGTCAGCGGACGGCATCTGACCTGGTACGGACCCTCCCTGGCCGAGGCTCCCCGGGTGCTGGGCGAGGCGCTGCGAGCGGCGCACCGCTGACCGGACCCGCGCACGGCGCGCACGGCCGCGGCGGCCCCGGCCGGTGGGCGGCCCGGCGTACGCGGCCGGGGGAGCGTGGCGCAGGAGGGAAGCGGGCCGCGGGCGGGGCATGACGTGAGGTCCGCGCGGGCTCTTTGCCCCGCCCCGGGGTCTGTTCCCCTTGAGACATAAGCTGGGCTTATGAGAAGGCCGGAGGTGGACGCAGCCAACGGCGCGGGGCGGCCGCCCGGGGCGGCGCCGCTGGCCCACCGGGTGCCGGACCTGGGCGCCCTCGAGCTGCTGCTGGCGGTGGCGCGGCTGGGCAGCCTGGGCGGGGCCGCCCGCGACCTGGGCATCACCCAGCCGGCGGCGAGCAGCCGGATCCGCTCCATGGAACGGCAGCTGGGGCTGGCGCTGGTGGACCGCTCGCCGCGCGGCTCACGGCTGACCGACGCGGGCGCGCTGGTCACCGACTGGGCGCGGCGGGTCGTCGAGGCGGCCGAGGCCTTCGACGCCGGCGCGCAGGCGCTGCGGGACCGGCGGGACTCGCGGCTGCGGGTGGCGGCGAGCATGACCATCGCCGAGTACCTGCTCCCCGGCTGGCTGATCGCGCTGCGCACGCGGCGCCCGGACACCGCCGTCTCGCTGCTCGCCGGGAACTCGGCGACGGTGGCCGAGCGGCTGCTGACGGGCGAGGCGGACCTCGGCTTCGTGGAGGGACTGTCGGTCCCCGCCGGGCTGGACTCCGTGGTGATCGCCCACGACCGCCTGATCGTGGTGACCGCCCCCGCCCACCCGTGGGCCAGGAGACGGCGCCCGCTGGAGGCGGCGGAACTCGCGGCCACCCCACTGATCCTTCGGGAGACCGGCTCCGGGACCCGGCAGGTCCTGGACGCGGCGCTGGGCGGCCTGGCCCGGCCGCTGATCGAGCTGTCCTCGACGACGGCGGTGAAGGCGGCGGCGGTCAGCGGGGCGGGCCCGGCGGTGCTGAGCGAACTCGCCGTGGGCGACGAACTGTCCCTGCGCCGCCTGGTCACCGTTCCGGTCGAGGGGGTCGCCCTGCGGCGCGACCTGCGCGCGGTCTGGCCCACGGGTCACCGCCCCACGGGCCCGGCCCGTGACCTGCTGTCCCTGACCCGCTCCGAGACGGGCTGAGAACCGCTGGATCACCCGGACGCGGCCGGAGGCCGTCCCCGGTCCCGGCCGTTCCCGCGAGGCTGCCCGCGTGTGTGGTGCATGCGGTGCGGGCGGTCCGGTCTCGCGTGTGCAGTGCACGCGGGTCACGCGCTCCGGCCTCGCGTGTGCAGTGCACGCGGGGCGTTCGGTCCCGGCCGCGTGAGCGGTGCACGCGGGGGTGCACGCGGTTCGCGCGGTCCTCCCGGCCGTTCGCGCCGTGCGGTGCGGTGGGCGGTTCAGGCCGTTCGCACCGGTCCGGCCGGGTGCGCGGTCGCCGCCTCGACCAGGGCCCGCATCACCCGTACGTCCTCGCCCATCTCGGGGTGCCACTGCACCCCGAGGACCCAGTGGGCGGCGGGCGAGGGCTCGACCGCCTCGACCGTGCCGTCCGGCGCGTGGGCCGAGGCGAGGAGACCGCTGCCGAGGCGGTCGACGGCCTGGTGGTGGTAGGCGGGGACGGACGCCGTCTCCGGGACGGCCGCCGCGTACCGGGTGCCGGGCACCGGAGTGACCGGGTGGGTGCCGAAGACCCCGACCGTCCCGGCGTGCCCGTCCAGGTGCTGGACCAGGGTGCCGCCCAGCGCGACGTTCAGCAGCTGCATGCCCCGGCAGATGCCCAGCAGTGGCACCCGGGCGGCCAGCGCGGCCTCGATCAGGGCGAGTTCCCAGGCGTCCCGGGCCCGGGCGGGCGGTCCCGTACGCGGGTCCGGCTCGGCTCCGTAGCGCACCGGTTCCACGTCAGGGCCGCCCGCGATGACCAGCCCGTCCAGCCGGGCCACGGTCGCCGCCGCCCGCCGCGGCGCGTCCGGCGGCAGCAGTGCGGCGAGCCCGCCCGCCCGCTGCACCAGCCGAGGGTAACCGGCGGGCAGCAACGCCGCCTCCAGTTCCCACACGCCCCACCGTGCCCCGGACTCCAGATAGGTGCTGACGCCGATCAGCGGCCGCCCGGGACCGGCCACGTCCGCCGTGTCCGCCGTGTCGGCCGTGTCCGTCATGCCTGTCGCGTCCGTCGAGTCGGCAGCGTCCGTCGTCTCCGCCGCGGCCATCCGGCCCTCCCGGTCCTCGCTCGCAATGGTGTACGCCGATACCTCTGCCGATGCCGCTCCAGGCGGCCCTTGGCACGCCTCTCGCGCGGCTCTTCGCAAGGTTCTTGTCGCGGCTTCTTCACGGGGATCTTCCCGGGGCTCCTCACGTCAGGAAACCCCGCAGCAGCGCCGCCGTCCCCGCGCAGTGCTCGCGCATCGTCTCCCGCGCGCCGTCCGAGTCCCCCTCCAGCACCGCCGTCACCAGCGCCGCGTGCTGCCGCTGCGAGTGCTCCAGGTTGCGCACCAGCAGGGGTATGCAGTCGAGCAGGTCGTTCACCGCGGCGCGGACCGCCGCGTACTGCCCGGTCAGCGTCGGGGAGCCGCACGACTCGGCGAGGGTCAGGTGCAGCAGCGTGTCCCGGCGCCGGTAGTCCGCGGGCGGCGCGTCGCGCGTGTGCTCCAGCGCCTCGCGCAGCCGCCGCGCCTGCCCGTCCGTCAGCCCCTGCGCCGCGCACAGGCCGGCCGCCCCCACCTCCAGCACCTCGCGGAAGCGCAGTACGTCGTCGATGTCGACGCCGGCGAGCCGGCGCCGCAGCTCGTCCCCGCCGCCTCCGTCCGCACGCGGGCGCACGAACGTACCGCCGTAGCGCCCCCGCCGCGCCTCCACGAGACCCTGGTCCTGGAGCACCTTCAGCACCTCACGCAGCGTCACCCGGCTGATCCCCAGCCGCTGGGCCAGCTCGCGCTCGGCGGGCAGCCGCTCACCCGCCGGGACCAGGCCGAGCCGCACCACCTGGAGGATCTGCTCCAGCGCCTCCTCGAAGCCGTTGCCCGCGCGCACCGGCCGCAGCACCGCCGAGAGCCGGTCCCCGGCCGCCCCCGCCGGCCCCGTGTCCCGAGCCATCCGGCCGCGCCCCCTTCCCAGACAATGGTTCTCGGTCATACCTTATGGCTCCCGGCACCGGCCCACGAGGCCGGGCACGGACGCCGGGCCGAGACGCCGAACAGGCACGTACGCCGAGGACGCCGACGCAGCCGAGGAGGCTCGCCCGTGGCAGACCGCACACCCCCGCTCACCGTCGAGGAACTGCGGGCAGGCGTCGCGAGCGGAGAGATCGACACCGTCGTCCTGGCCTTCCCCGACATGCAGGGACGGCTCCAGGGCAAGCGCTTCGCCGCCCGCTTCTTCCTCGACGAGGTCCTGCGGCACGGCACCGAGGGCTGTTCCTACCTCCTCGCCGTCGACACCGACATGAACACCGTCGACGGCTACGCCATGTCCTCCTGGGACCGCGGCTACGGCGACTTCGCCATGCACCCCGACCTCGGCACCCTGCGCCGCCTGCCCTGGCACCCGGGCACCGCCCTGGCCGTCGCCGACCTCGCCTGGAACGACGGCTCCCCGGTGGTGGCGGCACCCCGGCAGATCCTGCGCCGCCAGCTCGCCCGCCTCGCCGAACACGGCTGGACGGCCCAGGTCGGCACCGAGCTGGAGTTCATCGTCTTCCAGGACACCTACGAACAGGCCTGGGACACCGGCTACCGCGGGCTCACCCCGGCCAACCGGTACAACATCGACTACTCGATCCTCGGCACCGGCCGTATCGAGCCCCTGCTGCGCCGCCTGCGCAACGACATGGCCGGCGCCGGCCTCACCGTCGAGTCGGCCAAGGGCGAGTGCAACCCCGGCCAGCACGAGATCGCCTTCCGCTACGACGAGGCCCTCGTCACCTGCGACCAGCACGCCGTCTACAAGACCGGCGCCAAGGAGATCGCCTCCCAGGAGGGCGTCTCGCTCACCTTCATGGCCAAGTACAACGAACGCGAGGGCAACTCCTGCCACATCCACCTCTCGCTCTGCGACGCCGACGGCACCAACGTCATGGCCGGTGACCGGCCGGGGGAGATGTCCGAGGTCATGCGGTACTTCCTGGCCGGACAGCTCGCCGCGCTGCGCGACTTCTCGCTGCTCCACGCGCCGGGCATCAACTCCTACAAGCGGTTCCAGCCCGGTTCCTTCGCCCCGACCGCCGTCGCCTGGGGCCACGACAACCGCACCTGCGCGCTGCGCGTCGTCGGCCACGGCCGCTCCCTGCGCTTCGAGAACCGGCTGCCCGGCGGCGACGTCAACCCGTACCTGGCCGTCGCCGGACTGGTCGCGGCCGGGCTGTACGGCGTCGAGCAGCGCCTGCCCCTGCCCGAGCCGTGCCCGGGCAACGCGTACACCGCCGGCCACGAGCACGTGCCCACGACCCGGCGCGAGGCCGCCGAGCTGTGGGAGAACAGCCCGATCGCCAAGGCCGCCTTCGGCGACGAGGTCGTCGCGCACTACCGCAACATGGCGCGCGTCGAACTCGACGCGTTCGACGCCGCGGTCACCGACTGGGAGCTGCGCCGCTCCTTCGAACGCATGTGAGAGGCCCCGCCGTGCCGAACGAGCCCGAGCCCGGGGACGAGCACGAACTGCTCGTCCTGAACCCCGCCACCGAAGAGACCGTGGCCACCGTCCCCGCCGCCGGCGCGGCCGACGTCGACCGCGCCGTCACCCGCGCGGCCCGGGCCCAGCAGGCCTGGGCGGCCGCCGCCCCCGCCGACCGGGCCCGCCTGCTGCGCCGCTTCGCCGACGTCGTCGACAGCCACCTCGAGGAACTGGCCCAGCTGGAGGTCCGCGAGGCCGGCCATCTCGTCGGCGACGCCCGCTGGGAGGCCGGCAACGCCCGCGACCTGCTGCTGTACGCGGCCGGCGGTGCCGAACGGCTGCTCGGCCGGCAGATCCCGGCCCCCGGCGGCTGGGACGTCACCTTCCTCGAACCGCTCGGTGTCGTCGGCGTCATCGCCCCGTGGAACTTCCCCATGCCGATCGCCGCCTGGGGCTCCTTCCCGGCCCTCGCCTCCGGCAACGCGGTCCTGCTCAAACCGGCCGAGACCACCCCGCTCACCGCGCTGCGCCTGGCCGAGCTGGGCCTTCAGGCCGGCCTGCCCGAGCACCTCTTCCAGGTACTGCCGGGCCACGGCCGCACCGCGGGCCGCGCCCTGACCGACCACCCCGGCGTCGCGAAGATCGTCTTCACCGGCTCCACCCGGACCGGCCGCGAGATCATGGAACGCTGCGCCCGCAACCTCAAGCCGGTCACCCTCGAACTGGGCGGCAAGAGCCCGAACATCGTCTTCGCGGACGCCGACCTCAAGGCCGCCGCCGACCCGTTCTCCTTCCTGGACAACGCCGGCCAGGACTGCTGCGCCCGCACCCGCGTCCTCGTCCAGGAATCCGTGTACGACGAGGTCGAGGCGCTGCTCGCCGAGGCCCTGGCCGCCGTCGTGGTCGGCGACCCGGCCGACCAGAAGACCCGTATGGGCCCGCTGATCTCCCGCCGGCAACGCGACCGCGTACGGTCCTACGTCCGCCCGGAGGCACCGGCCCTGCGCGGCACCGCGCCCGACGGGCCCGGTTTCTGGTTCCCGCCGACCGTGCTCACCGGGGAGCGGCCGGACTCCGCCGCCGCCCGCGAGGAGATCTTCGGGCCCGTGGCCGTCCTGCTGCCCTTCACCGACGAGCAGGACGCGGTCCGCCTCGCGAACGACACGCCCTACGGCCTGTCCGGCTCCGTCTGGACCCGGGACGTGGGCCGCGCCCTGCGCGTCGCCCAGGCCGTCCGGGCCGGGAACCTGTCCGTCAACTCGCACGCCAGCGTCCGCTACTGGACCCCGTTCGGCGGGGCCAAGCAGTCCGGGATCGGCCGCGAACTCGGTCCCGACGCCCTGACCGCCTTCACCGAGACCAAGAACGTCTTCATCAGCACGGAGGGGCCCGCCCAGTGACCGCAGAGACAGGGACCGGAGAGACGGCGACCGCAGAGACAGGGACCCGCGCCACGGCGACCGAAGGGACAGCGGCTGACATGGCAGCCACCGCACGGACCGGGCCCGAAGGGGCACCCGCGGCCGTCTGCCGCCGCCTGGCCGGCCGGACCGCCGTCGTCACCGGCGCGGGCAGCGGCATCGGCCTCGCCGCCGCGCGCCGCCTCGCCGCGGAGGGCGCGCACGTCGTCTGCGGCGACATCGACGAGAGGAGCGGCAAGGCGGCGGCCGAGGAGATGGGCGGCCTGTTCGTCCGGACCGACGTCACCGATCCCGGCCAGGTCGAGGCGCTGTTCCGGGCCGCGTACGACACCTACGGCAGCGTCGACGTGGCCTTCAACAACGCCGGCATCTCGCCGCCCGAGGACGACTCCATCCTGGAGACCGGCCTGGAGGCCTGGAAACGCGTCCAGGACGTCAACCTCACCTCCGTCTACCTGTGCTGCAAGGCGGCCCTGCCCTACATGCGGCGCCAGCGCCGCGGCTCCATCATCAACACCGCCTCCTTCGTGGCCCGCATGGGCGCGGCCACCTCCCAGATCTCCTACACCGCGTCCAAGGGCGGCGTGCTGGCCATGTCCCGCGAGCTGGGCGTGCAGTTCGCCCGCGAGGGCATCCGCGTCAACGCCCTGTGCCCGGGCCCGGTCAACACCCCGCTGCTCCAGGAGCTGTTCGCGAAGGACCCCGAGCGCGCGGCGCGCCGTCTCGTCCACATCCCCCTCGGGCGCTTCGCGGAGGCCGAGGAGATCGCCGCCGCCGTCGCCTTCCTCGCCAGCGACGACTCCTCCTTCGTCAACGCCACGGACTTCCTGGTGGACGGCGGCATCTCGGGGGCGTACGTCACCCCGCTGTAGGCACCTCTGCGGCCGCCCGGCGATCCCTCCTGAGTGCCCGGGGGCATGCTCCCACCTGGGCCGGAAGGGGCACCGGCCCGTCCGGGTGAGCCCCCCGGTCCGGCCGGGCGTCAGAGGAAGGTGCGGCCCTCGCCCCGGTACGTCGGCACGGTCGCCGTCACCCGGTCGCCCTCGACGAGGTGCAGCGCGTCGAACCGCTCGCACAGCTCACCGGCCTTGGCGTGCCGGAACCACACCTTGTCCCCGATCAGCAGGTCGTCGGCCGGCGAGCCGAGCAGCGGGGTCTGCACCTCGCCGGGCCCCTCCTGCGGGTCGTACCGCAGGCCCTCGGGCAGGTACGGCACCGGGAGCCGGTCCTGACCGGCCACGCCGGAGGCCGGATAGCCGCCGCCCAGCACCGTGACGACCCCGACTCCCGGACGCCGTACGACGGGCTGCGCGAACAGCGCGGCCGGACGGCCCCGGAAGGACGTGTAGTTGTCGAACAGACGCGGGACGTACAGCCCCGACCCCGCGGCGATCTCGGTCACCGCCGCCTCCGCCGCGGTGTGCTGGACACTGCCGGTGCCGCCGCCGTTCACGAACTCCAGCTCCGGTGCCACGGCCCGGACCGCCCGCACCACCGCGGCCCGCCGCTCGGCCAGTTCCCGCCGCGCCGCCGCCTGCATCAGCCGGATCGCCCGCGACCGCACCGGCCGCCCGGCCACCGCGTCACCCACCCCCGCGACGTGCCCCTCGTACGCCATGATCCCGACGAGCCGGAACCCCGGCCGCCGGGCCACCGTACGGGCCATCTCGGCGACCTGGGCGGGGGAGTACAGCGGGGAACGGCGCGCGCCGACCCGGACCCGCCCGCCCAGCAGCCTCAACGACGTGTCCAGCTCCAGGCAGACGCGCACCACTTCGCCCCCGCCGTCCCGGGCGGCGTCGATGAGGTCGAGCTGCGCCGGGTCGTCGACCATCACCGTGACGGCGGCGGCCAGCTTGGGGTCGGCGGCCAGCTCGGCGTAGCCGGCGCGGTCGGCGGACGGGTAGGCCAGCAGGACGTCGTCGAACCCGGAACGGGCCAGCCACAGCGATTCGGCGAGCGTGAAGGACATGAGACCCGCGAAACCGTCCTTCGCCAGGGCCCGTTCGAGCAGCGCCCGGCAGCGCACGGACTTGCTGGCGACCCGTACCGGCTTGCCTGCGGCCCGGCGCAGGAGGTCGTCGGCGTTGGCGTCGAAGGCCTCCAGGTCGACGATCGCGACGGGGGCGTCGAGATGGGCGGTGGCCCGGTCGTAACGGGCCCGGTCTGCGGCGCGTGCGGTCATGGACGCAGCCTGCCAGACAGGATTACCGCGGGGTAGGGGGACGTTCCGGGCAGATGCCTCCGCCCGCCCGGACCGGTTCCCGCCGGCGCGCGCTCAGCCCGTAGAGTGACGCGCACGTACGGCGCGACGGCGGCACGTTCCCGGCCGTTGGCCCGAGCCGGGATGGCCCTTCGTGCGTACGGGTATGCGTGTCCGGTGACGACCAGTCGGCGCCGGGCCGGGCGGCGAGGACGAAGGCCGAGCGCGAGGGCACGGCCCGGGCACGGCGAAACGGGGGGTGCATGAGTACGGACGCGCGCCACGCTCCGATACCCCCGCGCCCCTCGAGACCACCC
>NZ_JOIY01000032.1 GCF_000720185.1 Streptomyces sp. NRRL S-340
CCACCACCCCGTCCCCGCTCGCCCCCGCCCCGTCCCCGTCCACCCCCGCCCCGGCGCCCACCGTGCCGCCCGCTCCCGGCTGTTCCCGGCGGGGCCTGGGTGCCTGGCTGGAGCGCCGGCTCGGCGGCAGGCTGTGCCCGGGCCCCGGCGGTACGGCCTAGTCGTGGTGTCCGGACAGGCTGCCGACGCGGCCGGCTGATGCGGTGGGCCGCAAGGCGGACATGACCCGAGTCCTGGATGCACTCGGGTGACGCGACAACGCGGCGAGGCGCCGTGCCGGGCGTCGCGAGCCGGTGGACCCTCCCGGTCGCAGCACTGGGGGAGCCGTCCGGACCGACCGCCGCCTACGGCGAGGGCGGGCGCCTGCGCAGCAGTTGTCCGGCCCGCCGGCGCAGGGCCGCCTCGCCGGCCGCGGCGGTCAGCAGCGGGGCGGTGCGCCGCCGGGCCAGCAGCAGCCGTTCGTTGACCACCGGGCGGGGGCGCCAGTGGTGTTTGTAGGGTTCGTCGCCGCGCAGCAGGCTCAGCGTGTCCGGCGCGCCCTCGCCGGTGTGCGCGGTGCACGCCTCCAGCAGCATCACCGCCACGTCCGCCTTGCGTTCCCGCAGCAGCGGATGGGCGCCGTAGAGGTAGCCGCCCACCAGCCGCCGGGACAGCAGGGTCAGGTCCACGGCCACCACCTCGCCGTCGAGCCGGAACTCGGTGACCACCGCCTCCCCGGCGCGCACCATCGGGCCCGCCGCGCGCACCAGGTGCTCACCGAAGCGCGAGCGCAGGTGCTCGGGGGTGACGCCCCGGCCCTGCCACTGCACACGGTGCAGCGCGAGCAGCCGCCGCAGCGCCGCGTCCACCTCCTCGGGGCGTACGAGGCGCCGTTCCACGCCGAGCGCGCGCAGCTTGCGCTGTTTGGCGCGCACCCGCTGCGCCCTGGCCGCGGGCAGCCGGGTGACCAGCTCGTCCAGGGGCAGGGCGGGCAGCTCCAGGCAGAGCGAGTCGGGTGCGCGGTGCCGCGGTCCGCGCCAGCGGTCGTAGACCTGTTCGACGGCACTGCCCGGCCGGACCTCGCGGAAGTCGATCAGCGCCGTCCGCGCCGCCTCGCCGAGCGCCCCGGCGAGCGCGGTGGCCGCCGGCCGGCTGCGCCCGTCGTCGATGAGGACGTCGGCGTAGTCGGAGATCGCCCCGCCGAGCGGCACCAGCGCGGGCACGGGCGTGCGGCGCAGCATCAGCGGGGCGGCGGCGACCAGTTCGCCGCCCTCGCGCACCAGCAGCAGCCGCAGCCGCCCCGGGGTGCCGTAGGACTGCCACCAGGAGTGCAGCCAGGCGTGGCTCTGGAACGGGGTCGCCGCGCCGCACCTGGCGAACAGCCGCCCCCACTGCGGGGCGAGGGCGGCGAAGGCGCGGGCGTCGGTGACGAGTTCCGTCGTGTACGCCGGACGGGCCGGGCGCGCCGGTGGCGCGAGGCGGGTGGCGGTCACAGCCGGCCGTGGACGTCGGCGGCCGGGGCCGGGCCGGGGACCGGGGCAGCGGGCGCGGGGGCGCCGGGTTCGTCCCGCCGCGGCCGTACGAGCAGGGCCAGGCCGCCGAGCAGCCCGCCCGCGCTCGCGCCGACCAGGGCGGTCACCGCCGGTGAGGCGGACGAGGGGTCGGTGGGGCGCACCGCGCGGGCGAAGCGGACGAGCGAGACGTGGGTGCTCTGCGCGGTGTCGCCGGCGTGCCGGGTCAGCGCGTCGGAGACGGCGTCGGCCATGCCGGCGGCCAGCGCGGGCCGGGTGGAGGTGGCGGACACGGCGATCATCGGCGCGTCCGGCGAGGTCGCCGTGCGCACACTGCGGCGCAGCGTGCGCACCGGCACGTCCGCCTGCCGCTGGGCGTCGCCGAGGACGGCGAGCTGGGTGGCGACCCGCCCGTAGGCCTGGGCGAGTCCGAGCGCGGCGGCGGGGTCGGTCTTCTGGGCGGGGACGGCGACGACGTAGCTGGTGGCCGTGTAGACGGGGGGTTCCAGCAGGCCGTAGGCGCCGCCGAGCAGGCCGCCGGCGGCGGTGCCGGCCACCACCAGCGACCAGCGGGGAAGCCGCCGCAGACGGGCGGGGGAGAACCGGCGGGGCCGGGTGAGGCGGTCGGTCATGCGGAAGTCGCTCCCTGGGGTGGGACGGAGGGGGTCGGGCGGGCCGGGGCGGGCGTGGTGGCCCGGACCGCGGCGGTGTACACGTCCATGAGCCGGGCGGCGGTGCGGGCGATGCTGTAGTGGCGGGCCGCCGCCGGGGGCGTGCGCGGGTGCGGGCCACCGGCGCGTACTTCCGTGATCGCGCGGGCGTACGCCTCCGGGCCGCCCTGGACACGCCGGGCACCGGCGGCGGCGTGCGCGGGCAGGTCCTCCACGGCCGGGCAGGAGGCGTACAGCACGGGCAGCCCGGCCGCCAGGGCCTCCACCACGGCCAAGCCGAACGCCTCCTGCCGCGACGGAGAGGCGAGCACGTCCATCGCGGCGGTCAGCGAGGGCAGGTCGGGGCCGGGTGAGCCGTCGGGCGCGCAGGGGCGTTCGCCGGTGAACAGCACCCGGTCGGCCACCCCGGCCTCGTGGGCGGTGCGGCGCAGCACGCTCTCCTCGGGGCCGCCGCCCACCAGGAGCAGCCAGTGGTCGCGGGGCAGGCGGGCCAGGGCGCGGACGACGACGTCGAACCGCTTGCCCGCCGTCAGCCGGCCGATGCCGCCGACCACGTACGCGTCCTCGGGCAGGCCCAGCCGGCGCCGGGTCCGCGCGCGCCGGCCGGCGTCGAAGCGGAACCGGTCCAGGTCGATGCCGTTGGGGACGACCGCGATGCGCGGCGCGGGCACGCCCCAGCGCTGGAGCCGGCCGGCCACCGTGGCCGAGACGGCGACCGTGGTGGAGCCGAGCCGTTCACCGGCCAGGTACAGCGCGCGCACCCCCGGCGTCAGCGGGCGGCCCTCCATCTGCTCGTCCCCGAGGGAGTGCTCGGTGGCGACGACGGCGCGGACCCCGGCGAGGCGCGCGGCGAGCCGGCCGTACAGGCAGGCCCGGTACAGATGCGTGTGGACGAGGTCGTAGCGGCCCGCCCGGATCACCCGGACCAGACGCGGCAGCACGGACAGGTCGCGGTTGCCGGCCATGCCGAGGTGGACGACGCGGACACCGTCGGCGGCCAGGCCCTCGGCGACCGCGCCGGGCCGGGTGAGCGTCACCACGTCGCAGTCGGCGGGCAGGTGACGCAGCAGCAGGCGCAGCTGCTGCTCGGCGCCGCCCACGCCGAGGCCGGTGATGATGTGCAGGACCCGCATCTCACACGCCCTTCACGGGGCGGCGGCGCAGCCGGTGCAGCTCGTGTTTGAGGTGCAGCCGCCAGGCCGTGTCCCGCTGCCCGAGGTGCAGCCGGGGCAGCGCGTACGGGCCGGTGAGCGGGCCGGGGTCGACGGCGCAGGCGTAGGAGTACCCCGCCTCCCGCACGGCCGCCCGCACCCGGTCGTCGACCGCGCCGTAGGGGTAGCAGAAGCCGTCCACGGGGGCTCCGGTCAGCTCCTCCAGGAGGGCGCGGCTCCTGGTGACCTCGGCGGTCAGGGCGCGGTCGCCGGCCCGGGTGAGGTCGGTGTGGGTCAGCCCGTGCGAGCCGATCTCCACGCCCTCGGCCGCCGCGTGCCGGATGCCGTCGGCGGCCAGCAGCGGCTTGCGCGGACCGCGCGGGTCCCACACGTTGTCGCCGCCGAGCCGGCCGGGCAGCACGAACAGCGTGGCGCCGCAGGCGTGCCGGTGCAGCAGGGGCAGCGCGGCGGTGACGAAGTCGGCGTACCCGTCGTCGAAGGTGAGCCCGACCAGGCCCTTGCCGCCGCCCTCGGCGCGGGCGGCCAGCAGCTCGCGCACGGACACCCCGCGCAGCCCGCGCCGCCGCAGCCACCGGAGCTGCCCGGCGAGCCGCTCGGGCGTCACGGTGATGCGGTACGGATCGTCCGAGCGGTCGCCCACCGAGTGGTACATCGCCACCCAGGGGAAGGGCGCGATGGGCTCGCCGGCGTCGGCGGGCGGGGCGGTTTCAGCGGGAGAGGCCATGCCGGAGCCTTCGTGTGACGGAGCGTACGGAGCTGAGGACGGGTTCGACGCCCTGGGCGCCGAGCGCGCGGGCGAGCAGGACGTGGACGGCGGTGACGGTCAGCGCGCCGGCCGCCAGGCCCGCGGCGGGGGAGTGGGGCAGGCTCGCCGCGAACACCCCGGCCGCGGTGGCGACGACCGCGGCGCGCAGCGGCCTGCTCGCCTCGGCCAGCACCCGCCGCACGCGCAGCGGCACCCCGCACCGGCCCGTCCCGGCCAGCAGCAGCGCGGCCGTCACGGTGATGCCGGCCGCGTTGGCGGCGGCGATGCCCGCCACGCCCCAGGGGCCGACCGCGGCGGCGCCGGTCCAGGAGGTCGCCACCAGGCCCGCGGTCATCGCGGCGAGCGGGTACCAGGCGGGCCGGCCGCCCGCGACGTAGCAGCGGACCAGGGCGCCCACCAGGGCCTGGCCGAGCAGCCCGAGGGCGTACACGCGCATCACGGCGGCCGTCGCCGCCGTGTCGTCCGCGGTGAAGGCGCCGCGCTGGAACAGCAGGCCGATGAGTTGCGGGGCGCAGGCGATCACGGTGGCCGCGCCCAGCAGCACCAGGCAGGAGACCAGCGCCAGGTCCCGCTCCACGCGGTCGCGGGCCCGCTCGGTGTCGCCGTCGGCGAGCGCCCGCGCCACCACCGGGAAGGTGACCGTGCACAGCATCAGCGACAGCGTCATCGGGATCTGCGCCACCTTCTGCGCGTAGTTCAGGTGCGAGATGGCCCCGGCGGGCAGCGGCGAGGCCAGGAACCGCTCGATGAGGACCTGCGACTGACGGCACAGCGCGAACAGCAGCACGGAGGCGACGAGCGCGAGGTCCATGGGCCGGGCCGCCGCGCCGCCGGTGCCGGCCGGCGGGCGCACCCCGGTGCGCAGTTGCTTCCACAGCGCGGGCACCTGGACGGCCACCATGAGGCAGCCGCCCGCCGCGACACCCGCCGCCGCCGAGCGCACCCCCCAGGCGCCGCCCAGCCAGAACATCGAGGCGACGACGCCCGCGTTGTAGGCGATGTAGATCGCCGCGGGTGCCATGTAGCGGCCGTGCGCGCGCAGCACGGCGCTGCAGTAGCCCGCGAGCCCGAAGGTCAGCACGCAGGTGGCCGTCAGCCGGGTGCAGTCGGCGGCCAGGCGCGGGTCGGGCAGTCCCGGCGCCAGCACCTGGACGAGCTGCGGGGCGGCGCCGACGGCCAGCGCGCACACCGCGGCGCACGCGAAGGCCAGCCGGGGCAGCGTGCCGGTGACCAGGGAGCGCACCGGGTCGCCCGCGGCGCCCCGCGCCCGCCGGGCCAGCGCCGCGCTGAACGCCGGGACCAGCGCGAACGCCAGCCCGTCCTCGATGAGCAGCGTGGCGGCGAACTCCGGTACGGTCCAGGCCACCAGGAAGGCGTCCGTGTCGCTGCCCGCGCCGAACAGCCGCGCCAGCGCCTGGTCCCGGACCAGGCCGAGCAGCGACCCGGCCACCGACAGCACGGCCGTGACCAGGGTGGCCCTGGCCAGGAACCCGCGGGAGCCCGACGCCGCCCGCGGGGCACCGCCGGCGCCGGTGGCGGTGCGCGCCGCGGGGACGGTCGCCGTGCCGTCGCCGCCGGGGCCGCCGGAACGGGGCAGGGGAGGAGGGGTCACCGTCATCGCGTCACGGCTCCCTCGGCCCGCCCGTCCGCGCCGGGAACGGGGTGCCGGGCCACCGCCCACCAGGCCGCCAGCCCGAAGGACACGGCGGTCAGCACGGTCGAAGGACCGCCGATGTCCCCGTAGACGAAGTCGGTGAGCTGCCAGACCAGCAGGCCGCAGGCGACCAGCGCGCAGTCGGGCCCGCCTGCCGAGGACGGCGGCCTGCGCCGCTCGCGCAGCAGCCGGCGCACCCCGCACACCAGGAGCGCCAGCCAGCTCCCGGCGACGGCCACCAGACCGCTCAGCCCCTGCTCGCTCAGCACCAGCAGATACATGTCGTGCGGCGACAGCAGCGGCTGCCTGCGGAACGCGGCACCCGCGCCCTCGGTGTCGCTCGCCGCGGACAGCGCCATCGGGGCGTGCCCGTCGCGGTACTCCGGGAAGTTCTTCAAACCCACTCCCGTCAGCGGATGTTCGCGCCAGATGCCGAGCGCGGCCGTCCAGAGCGCGTAACGGTCGCGGACCGACTGGTCCGGAGCGCCCGCGACCTGCGTGATGCTGTCGAACCGCTGCTCCAGCAGCGCCGTTCCCACGCCCAGCCCGCCCACCAGGACCACGCCCGCCGCGGCCACCGCCAGCCCCGCCCTCAGGGCGCGCCGCACCCCGGCCAGCAGCAGCTGCGCCGCGCACGTCACGGCCGTCGCGATCCACGCCCCCCGGCTGAAGGACAGCGCCAGCGGCATCAGCAGCGCCGCCGCGCACCCGGCGGCCACCGCCCGCCGCCGTGCGCCGCCGGAACGGTCCAGCGCGAGCCCCACCGCGCACACCGTGCCCAGGGCGACAGCCGTCGCCATGCCCATCACGTCCCCCGGCCCGAAGGTGCCCACGGCACGGATCTGCGCACCCTGGTAGGAGGCACCGGTCCCGGTGAGGTACTGGTGGGTGCCCACCGCGCCCTGCCACAGCCCGAGACCTGTGAACGCCCAGGCCAGCAGCCGGAAGTCGGCGCGGTCCCGGATCAGCAGCAGCACGGCCGCCGGGACGAGGACGAAGACCTGGAGGTACCGGCCGAGCCCCGCGAACGCGGCCGCCGGGGAGGGCGCGGCCAGGGCGGCCAGGGCGAAGCCCGTCACCGGCAGTCCCAGCACCACGGCGGCCACCGGCGTCAGCGGCCGCCGCCGCGCGCGCAGCAGCCGCACCGCGCAGTACAGCACCACGGCCCCGGAGACCACGTCCGCGGGTCCCGCGCCGCCCCCCGGGGCGAGCGGCAGGGCGAGGGCCGCCAGGACCGCCGCCACGGGCAGGACCGGGCCGTGCGGCACGGCCCGGGACACCGGCCGGAGCGTCCCGCCGGACCGGCGCGGCGGCCGGGCGGGCACGGCGAGGCGGTGCGGCGGTTCGGGCAGCGCGGCGTGGTTCACGTCCTCAGCTCCCCGTCGGCCGCACCAGCGCGACCGCGGTGCGCAGCAGGATGCAGACGTCCTGCCACAGCGACCAGTTGTCGATGTAGGCGTTGTCGAAGCGGGCCCGGTCCTCGATCGAGGTGTCCCCGCGCAGCCCCTGGACCTGGGCCAGCCCGGTGATCCCGGACCGCATCCGGTGGCGCGCCGCGTAACCGGGGTGCTCCTGGCTGAACCGGGCCGCGAAATAGGGGCGTTCGGGGCGCGGGCCGACCAGGCTCATGTCCCCGCGCAGCACGTTCCACAGCTGCGGCAGCTCGTCCAGCGAGGTCCGCCGCAGCATGCGGCACAGCGGCCGCATCTCCTGCTCGCCCGCCACGCTCCACCGCGTCGCCGCCTCGTGCGCGTCGGCGGGCCGGTGCGTACGGAACTTCAGCAGCGTGAAGGGCCTGCCGTCCCGGCCGATGCGCTCCTGGCGGAACAGCACACCCGGCCCGTCGGTGAGCCGCAGCAGCGCCGCGCAGCCCAGCAGCAGCGGCCCGGCCAGCAGCAGGAGGACACCGCAGACCAGGACGTCCAGCACCCGCTTGCCCGCGCTGCCGCGCCGCGCGCCCGACATCAGCAGGCGCCGGCAGGAGAACCCGGCCAGCCGATGCTTCGTCGCGTACGACGGCGAGTCCGCGTCGATCTCCCACACCGCGCAGCCCGACTCGGCCAGCGCCCGCAGCAGCGGCCCCTGTCCGGTCCGTACGGAGGGGTGGACGGCGAGCACCGCCCGCACCCCGTTCTGCACGACCGCACGCTCCACCTCCGCCCCGCGGGTCAGCACCGGCAGGCCGCCCGTGCCGCCGCCCGGCCGGTCGGCGACGACCCCGACCGGCCGCATCCCGCACCGCGGATGCCGCAGCAGCGCCGCGGCCACCCGCTGGGCCGTCTCGGCCGGCCCGACGACGAGGGCGGCGCGCGGCCGGCGCAGCAGGTCCGCGCGCCGCCGGGCGTGCACGGCGCCGCGCAGCACGCAGCTCGCCGCGGCGTGCAGCGCGAACCCGGCCAGCAGGGTGCGGCCGGTCAGCGCGTGCCCCGGCCGGTACGCCGCAACCAGCGTGGCCATGACCAGCCAGGCCACCGCGATCCGGCCCCACACGGCGGGCAGTTCGTCCAGGACCGACGGCACGGGCTGCCCGGAGGGCTGCGCCCGCAGCAGCAGGGCCGCGGTCACGAGCAGGGCGACCAGCAGCGGGCGGTGTTCGGCCTCGGCGAACGCCGGGGCGCCCAGCAGGGCGGCGGCGCCGTCCGCGACGATCAGCGGCAGCGCGGCGGCCGGCCGCGGCGGGGGCCCCTGCCGCCGGACCGGGAAGCGGAAACCGGAGGACCCGCGGCGCGGCCGGAGAACCGGGACGGCCGTGGATCCGTGGTCCCGTGGCGGCCGGCCGGGGGCCAGACCGGGCGAGGGGACGGTGCTTTCCGCGCTCACGGGTGGCTGGACTCCCTGTACTCGCTGGGCTCGCAGTACTCGCTGTGGTCGCCGGGCGCGCTGTGTTCGCGGTGCGTGCCGGGTCCGGTGTGCGCGCCGGGTTCCCCGTGCGAGCCGGGTCCGCTGCGCCCGCTCCGGTTGCTGTGCTCGCTGCGGTCGCCGGGGGCGGTGGGCCGGCTGGGCTGCGTGGTCCCGGCGGACCTGGCGGTCCTGGAGTACCCGGTGGGCCTGTTGGGCGCGGTGGGTCCGCGGGGCGTGCGCGGGGCGGGCGCGGACCTGGCGGGGGGCGCGGCCAGCAGGTCGCGGTAGAGGGCCGTGACCGCCGCGGCACCGCGCCGGGCGTCGTGCGAGGACAGGACGTGGGCGCGTCCGAGGCGGCCGAGGGACGCGCGCAGCGGCGGGTCGAGGAGCAGCGCCAGGACCGCGCGGGCCAGGGCGGCCGGGTCCTCCGCCGGGACCAGGCACCGCGCGGCGAGCGCGGGCGGCAGGCTCTCCCGGGCGCCGTCGACGTCCGTGACCACCACGGCCCGGCCGCACGCCATCGCCTCCAGCGGGGCCAGGGCCATGCCCTCCCACCGCGAGGGCAGCACGACGAGGCCGGCCGCCCGGTACCAGGGCACGGGGTCGGCGACGGCACCGGCGAACCGGACCGACGCCGGGGCGAGCCGCCGCAGCCGGTCGCGGTCGGGACCGTCCCCGACGAGCACGAGCCGTGCCCCGGGTACCCGCTCCGCGACCGCGCCCCAGGCCCGCAGCAGCACGTCCTGCCCCTTCTGCCGGCACAGCCGCCCCACACAGACGACGACGGGCGCGGAGGCCGAGACGCCGACAGCCGTTACGTCGGCAGCCGTTACATCGGTGGTCGCGGCGGCCGGGGTGGCCGTGGTGGTCCCGGTGCTCGTGGCAGCCATGGCGGGTGCGGGTGCGGGTGCGGGTGCGGGTGCGGGTGCGGGTGCGAGTGCGGGTGCGGGTGCGGGGAAGCGGTGCGGGTCGATGCCGTTCGGCACGATGTGCCAGCGCGCGCTGATCCCCGCGCGCACACCGGTCGCGCGCTCCCCCTCGCTGACGCACACCACCCGCGTGGCCCACCGCGCCCCCCACCGCTCCCAGGCCCGCGCGAGCACCGCGGTGCCCCCGCCGACCGCCTCGAACGACCAGGCGTGCGGCTGGAAGACGGTCGGGATCCGGCCGCGTACGGCCAGGCGGCCGGCGAGCCCGGCCTTGGCGCTGTGCGCGTGCACCAGATCCGGCCGTACGTCGTCGATCACGTGCACGAGCTGCCGTACTTCGCGCAGGAGCGAACGCCCCGGCGCGCGCGCCGCGTTCCAGGGGCGCACGTCCGCGCCGAGCGTCCGGAGATGTCCGCCGAGGACGCCGTCCGGACAGGCCACGGTCACGTCGAAGCCGTCCGCGAGTTGTGCCCGCACCAGGTCCGTCACGACGCGCGCGACCCCGCCGTCCACGGGCTGGGTGAGGTGCAGGACCCGCGGCCGATGAGGAAGCCGCATGACCGTCGTTGCCTCTTTCGGGTGTCCGTCGAAGGGGTGGGTCGGGAGGTCCGCAACTCTAGTGGCCAACGGGACTAATGCGACGAAACCGGGCAAGTGTGTCGGAACTGTGAAGCCTGTCCGATCCGTAGATCACTCTTTCGGCGGCACAACCCCAGCGAGATCCGCGCGTTGACACAGCGCCGGGCGTCCCTGCCCGGGTGTTTGTGTGTCAACTGCAAGGAGTTCCTTTCCATGTCGCGTATCGCCAAGGGCCTGGTCCTTACCTCCGCCGCCGCCGCGGCTGTCGCCGGCGGTGCCGGCATCGCCGCCGCCGACAGCGGTGCGAACGGTGTCGCCGCCCACTCCCCGGGCGTCATCTCGGGCAACGTCATCCAGGTCCCGATCCACGTCCCGGTCAACGTCTGCGGCAACACCATCAACGTCATCGGTCTGCTGAACCCGGCGTTCGGCAACACCTGCGTCAACGGCTGACGCGGGCGCGGCGTCCTTCCGGTGGCCGCCCTCCCCGGTCACGGGCCCCGCGCACCGCGCGGCGGGGCCCCGCGGGGAGGGCGGCCGCTGCCGCTCCCCCGAACGGGCGGCGCGCCGCCGGGATGTCCCTGAAACGCGTCCCACCAGGTCGGAAGGCGCGGCGACCTGAATACCCGTCACACGACGGGCGCATGATCGGTTGCGGAGCGCGACGGTCGCTTTCACGGTGGGCACCAGATCCGGTGCTCATCGAAAGGAACTCCCATGCGAGGTCTGTCAGCGCGGCGTGTCGCGTCCACCGCACTCTGCGCCGCCTTCCTGGTCGGGGCCGGCAGCCCGGCCGTCATGGCGGCCGACGCGGCCCGCGAGAACGGCCCTGCGGTGGCGTCCGGCTCCCCCGCCCCGGACGCCGGCGCGCTGCTCACCCAGGTCCAGAGACTCGGTGGCCTCGGCGGCGTGCTCGCCCCGGTCCGCGATCTGGTGACCGCGGTGCTCACCCCGGACGGGAACGCCACGTCCGCCCCCGACGTCCAGAAGCTCGGTGCCGCGGCGAAGGACGCCCTCGCCAAGGCGGACGCGGTACTCGCCGCCGCCTCGGCCACCCGGACCGGCGCCCCCGCCGTCCCCTTCACGCTCGCTCCGGCCGCTCCGGAGGCGGCCACCGGGGTGCTGCTGCCCGCCGCCGACGCCCGCGCGGCCTCACCGCGTGCCGCCGACCCGGCGAGCGACGCGCTGGCCGCCGTGCAGAAGGCGGTGGACGGCCTGGTGAAGGCGGTCACCTCGGGCGATGTCGGCCAGGTGCTCCCGGCGGTCGACGGGCTGGTGAAGAACCTCACCGGCCTGGTCACCTCCGGGCTGTCCGGCAGCGGCCTGGCGGCGATGCCGAACACCTCGGCGGCTGCCCCGACGACCCCGGCCACCTCGACGACACCGGTGGCGGCCCCGCCGTCGACCCTGCCGGCCCTCACCGACCCCGCCACCGTCCCCGAGACCGACGTCCCGGAGATCAAGGTCCCCGAGATCAAGGTGCCCGACATCACCGTCCCCGAGGTCGCGGCTCCGGCGGCGACGGGCTCGTAAGCCGCGTCCGGCCACCCGCCGCGGGACCCGTTCACAGGACCCGCCGGAGGACCGCCCAGCCGCCGTGCCGCCCCCCAGGGGCCGGCACGGCGGCTGTCGCGTGCGGGCGGCCTCCGGCCCCCGCGGTGGCGGCCGGTGTCATATGCGGAAGATCTCGTATGCGGAAGATCTTGTATGCGGAAGGTCTCGTATGAGGACTCGGCAATCTCCCGCACCGTGGTTTCCGGCCCGCCCGGGGCTCGTTAGGCAGGGCGACCCCGTCCCCTCCGGTGACGCCCCGTCGCCGCGGAAAGGAACACGATGAAGTCGCTCAAGGCCGCCGCCGTCCTCGCCGGATCCCTGGTCGCCGCCGGTGCCGCCGCGCCCGCCTTCGCCCACGACGCCGCCGACCTGACGCCCACCAGCCTCAACGGCGCCGTGAACTCGCTCACCAGGGACCCCATCGACGTCATGCCGGTCAGGCACCAGTCCGACGCGCTCGACACCGAGAAGAAGGGCTCGCTGCTCCACTCGGTGAACGGCGCCACCAAGGCCCTGAACACCGCGACCCCGCTGCTCGGCGGGCTCCCGCTGCAGAGCTGAGACCGCGCCGCGCCCAGGACCGCGGGCGCCGGCACCGCTCCGCCGGCTCGACACCGTCCGCCGTACGCGGTCCGGCGTCCGCGGGCTCGACGCCGTCCACGCCGTCCGCCGTACGCCGTCCGGGCCGAACCGGCCTGCCGCCCCGCCCGCCCGTCGCCGCGCGGTGCCCCCGTCGTTCCGTCCCACCGTCGTACTACTGCGGCATGCGGGGGAATCTTGCGCTGGTCGCGAGGCCGGGATCGTTGACCGGTGCGGACCACCCCGAACCCGACCTGAAAGGGACCGTGTCTGCCATGAAGCCGACCACCCGAGGAACCCTTGCCGCCCTCGTCGCGGGCGCTGCGGCGGCCGTCGGAGCCGCCGCGACTCCCGCCGCCGCGGCCGGCACCGCCCCTCTCCCCGTTCCGCTGGGTGGCGCCGAGTCCGCGCTCGGCATGGAACTGCCCAGTGTGCGCGGGGAGCTTCCGCTGCCCGCCCCGGGCAGTCCGGAAGGGCCCCGCTTCACCGAGGGCAGGCTCCTGCCGGAGCGCGCGGTGCCGCGGCTCCCCGTCGAGGGCGGGCTGCCCGGCCTGGACGTCCGGGCCCCGCTGGCGCACGTCCTCGGTGACGGCTTCGACCACGTCGGCGTCAGGACGGCCCCCTCCGGCCTGCGGGCCGTCTCGCCGGGGCTGTCCGTGGACGGCCCGCTGACCGGGCCCGGCGCCGGCCGAGCCGGGCTCCCGGAGCTGACCCTGCCGGAGCTGGGCGTCCTCACCCCCGCGCTGCAGACCGTGCCGGGGGCCGACCTGACGACGGGTTCCGGCCTCTGACGGCGGCCCGGCCCGCCCTCCCGGTCCACCGTCCGGCCGTGTCCCCGGTTCACCGTCCGGCCGTATGGCGGTGACCGTCCGGGGTCCTCGGCGGTTACGGCTGCGGAGAACCGAACCGGACGAGGAGTGAGCCATGGGCGTCGGCAACGGCAGCGACGGCGGGGACAGCGGCAGGGCCACTGGCGGGAAGCGCACCGGCACGGGCGGTGCCGCGGGCACCGCCCGGGACCCGGGCACGGCGGCGGACCCGGGCACGGCGGCGGACCCGGGCGCGGCGCGGTCCGGGGGCGGAACGCGGCGGGAGGCGACGCGGCGGCGGCTGCTCGCCTGCGCGGCCGTCGTCGCGATGGCGCCGGTGACCGCCGCCTCCCGGCCCCTGCTCCCCGGGACCGGCCCGCACGGCGGCCCCTGGAGCGGACCGGGCGGCAGCGCCTTCGAGGAGACCTACCGGGGCCGCCGGATCCGCGGCGTGTGGACCCCGCGGCGCAGCGCCGAGGGAACCGGCCTGTGGTACGTCACCGTGGACGGCCGTCCGCTGCACCTGATGCGCCGCGCCGACGGCACCTGGCTGAGCATGGTCGACCACTACAGCTCCTACCGCACGCCCCTGGAGGCGGCCCGCGGCGCCGTCGACGAGATGGGCCCCGGGCGGCGGCTGCGCGACCTGGCCCCCGGGCCCGTCGGCGGCCCGTCCGCGGACCCGGCCACCGGAGGTGAGCACGGTGGCGTACACGCGTAAGAACGTCACCCGGCTCACCCGCACCGAGAAGCGGCGCTTCGTGGACGCGCTGCTGGAGATCAAGCGGCGCGGCGAGTACGACGAGTTCGTGCGCACGCACGTCGCCCACTTCACCGCCGACGGCGAACGGGGGCTGCGGCCGGCCCACATGGCCCCCTCCTTCCTGCCCTGGCACCGCAAGTTCCTGCTGGAACTGGAACGAGCGCTGCGCCGGGTGGACTCCTCGGTGACGGTGCCCTACTGGGACTGGACGCGCCAGCGCACGACCACCTCGGCGCCCTGGACCGCGGACCTCATGGGCGGCGGCGGACGGCCGTCCGACCGCCGCGTGACGACCGGACCGTTCGCGTACGCGCACGGCGGCTGGACGCTCAAGGAGGGTGTCACCGACGGGCAGTTCCTCACCCGGGACCTGGGCCGCTCCCGCGATCCGATCGAACTGCCCACCAGGAGCGAGCTGGAGTGGGCGCTGAAGGACCCCGTGTACGACGTCGCGCCCTGGGACTCGACGGTCACCAGGGGGTTCCGCAACAAGCTGGAGGGGTGGGGCACCGGCCGGGGCAGTGTTTCCTGGCGCAACCACAACCGGGTGCACCGCTGGGTCGGCGGGGCGATGCTCGGCGCCGCCTCCGTCAACGACCCGGTCTTCTGGCTCCACCACGCCTTCCTCGACCTGCAGTGGTCGCGCTGGCAGAGCCGCCACCGGGGCGCCCGCTACCTGCCCGCGTCCCCGCCGGGGCCGGGCGACGCGCAGTACGGCCGGATCGTCGCCCGGCACCAGAAAATGCCGCCCTGGGACGTCACCCCGGACTCACTGGAGGACGTGAGCCGCATCTACCGGTACGCCTGACCCGGGCACCGGGCGGTGCGCCTGCCCCCGGGCGCAGGCGGCCGGTACGCCCGCCCCCGGGCACACGGGGGATCCCCGGCGGCCCGTTCCCGGGCACACGGGAGAGCCCCGGCGCTCGAGGTGCCGGGGCTTCCCTGTGGAATCTGCGCGGACGGTGTGCCCTGCGGGAACGACCTCCGGCGCGGTGACGCCGAGACGTCAGCCGCCGTAGTTGCCCGGCTTGTCGTCGTGCTTGCCGAGGTGACCGACGTTGGCGCAGGTGTTGCCGAACGCGGGGTTGAGGACGCCGATCACGTCGATGGTGTTCCCGCACAGGTTGACCGGGATGTTGACCGGAACCTGGATCGTGTTGCCGGACACGACGCCGGGCGAGCCGACGGCCGCGCCCTGGGCGCCGGCGTCCGCCATGGCGAGACCGGCTCCGCTGATCACCACGGCACCCGTACCGAGGGCGACGGCAGCCGCTTTCGCGATGCGAGACATCACGTTCTCCTAACTTGCTCGGTGAGTGCGGCAGCAGGTCGCGCGACCGCACTCACGGTTCAACGCCCCCTTTGCGCCCGGGTCACGGCGTATCTCCCGGGATCACCCTTTTTGGACATCTGGTAGAGACCAATTGGACGGCTGTTCCGTCAACCCGATTGACGGGGCGGTGGCCGCTCCCCTGTGCTGTCCGGTAGCGGGAGGCGAAGTCCGGTGTCACACGGCTGGAGGCGCGAGCCTCGTCCGGGAGGGGCCATGTCCGTCGAGGCGGCTCAGGGGTGGGGGGAGTTCGGGCGGCGGTTGCGGTCCCGGCGAAGACAGGCCGGGCTCACCCAGCTCCAGCTCGGTCTGCGGGTCGGCTACCACCACACCCTCATCAGCAAGCTGGAGAGCGGCCTCAGAGAGCCGCCCGCGGGTCTGGTGCGCCGCCTCGACTCCGTCCTGGAGACCGGGGGAGAGCTGGCCGCGATCGTCGCCGCGCCGCCTGGCGCGCCGTCCGCGCGGACCCCGCCTCCGCTGGACCGGAAGCTGTCCGGCGCCATGCCCGGGGCGGACGCGGCCGGGGACCGGGAGGCGTGGGACCCGCGGCTGTGGCCCCGGGAACTTCCCGCCGAGGGACTCGCGTGCCCGCTCCACGGCACGACGGGCTGCGCGGTGCCCGAGCAGGCCGGGTTACCGGCCCTCCTGGCGGGACTGCCCGGCCTGCCAGGAGGGGAGACCGGCGCGATCCCGTCGGTCGCGGTGCTCCCGGGCGCCCCGGTGGGCGGCGCGGACGCGGGTGCGGGTCCGCAGGGCGGCGCGGTCGCCGAGTCGGAGCTGCTGCACGCCCTCACCGCCGTGCTGGCCTGTCTGATCCGCGAGGCGTTCGACCGGGCCACCGCCGGCGGGGTGGCGACCGTGGAGCGGCTGCTGCGGGCCGTGGTGCACTGGGCCGAGGCGGTCAACGCCACCGGCCGGCTGCCGTATGGGCAACTGCGCCTGGCCGCCCAGTACGCCCAGGTCGCCGGGCGTCTGCGGATGCAGCGGGGGCAGAGCAGCATCGGCATGGCGTGGTTCGGCAACGGCCTGGGCTGGGCGGACGCCGTCCACGACGCCCCGGCCCGGGCGACCCTGCTCAGCGACATGTGCACCCTGGTGCGGCTCGACGACGACCCCGGCTCGACGCTCGCGTACGCGCGGGCCATCGGGGCGGTGGACAGCCGGCGGCGCTGGGTCGCCACCCTCTCGTACCTGTACCAGGCCCGCGGGTACGCCCTCGGCCACGACGCGGCCGAGTGCCGCCGGCACATCGCCCTGGCGCGCCGCGGGTTCGCCCGCCTCGGGCGGCGGGACCTGCTGGAGGCGCCCTGGATGGCCGGTGCCGAGGGGGAGATGCGGGTGGAGTCGGCGATCGGCGGCGCGCTGCGCGACCTCGCCGCGGTGACCGGGGACCGGGGGACGGCCCGGCGTGCCGTCGAGGCCACCGAACGCTCGCGCGCCCTGCTGCCCGCGGTGATGCGGTCCACCCGGCTGCTGCTCACCCTGCGGCTCGCCGACGGCTGGGCGTGCGCCGGCGACCCCGGGGCGGCGGTGGCGCTGGCCGGTCCGGTGCTGGGCGAGGCGCTGGGCTCGCGCGAGCTGATGATCGACGCCGAACTGCGCGGCCTGCACGCCCGGCTCCTGGCGGACTGGGGCGACGTCCCGGAGGTCAGGGAGTACCGCGAGCGGCTGCCGGCCGCGGCCGGGGCGCGCGGGCCGGCGCGCGGGCCGGGGAAAGCGGCGCAGGCGCGCCCGTGAGGATCTCCCGGCGGGGGCGGGCGCCGGGCTCCCGCTTGCCGGATTTTGACAGGTCCGGACCGCGCCCCGGAAACCGTTGACCCGGGCGCGGGCCGGTGTGAGGGTTCGGCCGGTCCAGACCATGTCATGTCAGCGTCACCTCCTTGCCCGCCGCGGGCCGCGCGGAGACACCGGGGTGCCCCTGGGTTCATGGAATTGACGTGTTCATGATCTGACTCGCGTGCGGCCGGACAGGCCGCACACCTCTCACAAGGAGCCGCGATGCTGAGAAAGATGGCAGTGGCCGGGATATCCCTGGCCGTGACCCTCGGGGGGCTGGTGGTGCCGGCCTCGGCCGCGGCGGCGCCGGCCTCCGCGCCCCGGGCGGACGGGCCGCGGCCGACCCCCGCCGCGAAGGCCGTGGCCGCCGCCGACCGGGCCGTGCGCAGCGGCCTGGACGCGCTGGCCAAGGGCCCGCACGAGCAGTACGACCGCCACCAGGTCACCCCCTGGGTCAAGGGGCTTTACTCGGTCGCCTACCAGCGCACCTACGAGGGCCTGCCCGTCGTGGGCGGCGACGCCGTCGTCCTCGCCGACGGCGACGGCGGGGTCCGGGCCGTCCAGTCCGCCACCACCGCCCGGATCTCGGTCCCCACCGAGCCCACGGTCACCGCGGCGCGGGCGGCCACGACCAGCCGCGCCCGGCTCGCCCGGGTCGAGAAGGCCGCCCCGGGCCGTCTGGTGGTCCGGGTCAGGAACGACACCGCCACGCTCGCCTGGGAGACGGTGCTGACCGGCCGCACCGGCGCGGACGTGCCCAGCAGGCTGCACGTCTTCGTCGACGCCCGCACCGGAAAGGTCGTCGACTCCTACGACGACGTCCGCGCGGGCTCTGGCACCAGCAAGTGGAACGGCCCCGATCCGCTGACCATCGACACCTCCCGCTCGGGCAGCGGCTACGTGCTGCGCGACACCACCCGCCCCGGTCTGCAGTGCTCGGACTACAGCGGCGGCGTGTTCACCAAGGCCACCGACAACTGGGGCACCGGCAACCCCACCAGCAAGGAGACCGGCTGCGTCGACGCGATGTTCGCGGCGCAGAAGGAGTCGGACATGCTCAAGAACTGGCTCGGCCGCAACGGCCACGACGGCAACGGCGGCAGCTGGCCGGTCCGCGTCGGCCTCGACGACCTGAACGCCTACTGGGACGGCTCCACCATCTCCATCGGCCACAACAGCGCGAACGAGTGGATCGCCGGGATCGACGTCGTCGGCCACGAGTTCGGCCACGGACTCGACACCTACACCCCCGGCGGCGACAACCACGAGAGCGGCCTGGGCGAGGCGACCGGCGACATCATGGGCGCCCTGACCGAGGCGTACGCCGACGAACCGGCCCCGTACGACACGCCCGACTACACCGTCGGCGAGATGATCGACCTCCAGGGCCGCGGCCCGATCCGCAACATGTACGACCCCAGCCGGGTCAACAACGACCCCCGCTGCTACTCCGCCTCGATCCCCTCCACCGAGGAGCACGCCGCGGCCGGCCCGCTCAACCACTGGTTCTACCTGCTGGCCGAGGGCTCCAGCCCCGGCGGCGGCAAGCCTTCCAGCCCCACCTGCAACAACTCCACCGTCACGGGCGTCGGCATCCGTACGGCGGGCAGGATCTTCTACGGCGGCATGCTGCTCAAGACCAGCGGCATGACCTACAAGCGCTACCGCACCGCCACGCTGACCTCGGCGAAGAACCTCGACGCGAGCTGCGGCCTGTACAACGCCGCCAAGGCGGCCTGGGACGCGATCAGTGTCCCCGCCCAGCCGGGTGACCCGACGTGCACCGGCCAGCAGTCCGACTTCTCGCTGGCCCTCGACCCGGCCGCGGGCACCGTCGACGCCGGCGCCTCCGCGCGGGCCACGGTCGGCACCACCACCGTCACCGGCAGCGCGCAGCAGATCTCGCTGACCGCCTCCGGCGCCCCGGCGGGCGTGAACGTCTCCTTCAGCCCGGCGACGGTCACCTCCGGCGGCAGCGCCACGATGACGGTCTCCACCTCGGCCGCCACGTCCGCCGGGACGTACGCCCTCACCGTCACGGGCAGCGGCGGCGGCAGGACCCACACCGCCCGGTACACGCTCACCGTGGGCGGGGGCGGCACCGGCCCGGGCACCCCGCCCGACGTCGATGTCGCCAAGGTGCAGGCGCACCTGGCCCAGCTGAACACCATCGCCACGCAGAACGGTGGCAACCGCCGCTCCACCACGGCCGGTTACCGCGCCTCGCTCGCGTACGTCAAGGGCAGGCTCCAGGCCGCCGGTTACACGGTCACCGAGCAGACCTGCACCTCCGGCTGCACCCCGGGCGCGGGCAACAACCTGATCGCCGAGTGGCCGCAGGGCGACGCGAACAGCGTCTACATGTTCGGCGCCCACCTCGACAGCGTGTCCGCGGGCCCCGGCATCAACGACAACGGCTCCGGCTCCGCCACGCTCCTGGAGACGGCGCTGACCCTGGCCCAGGCGAACCCCGTCATGAAGAACCGGGTCCGGTTCGCCTGGTGGACCGACGAGGAGCAGGGCCTGAACGGCTCGGACTTCTACGCCCGTTCGCTCTCCGCCGCCGACCGCGCCCGGATCAAGGCGTACTACAACTTCGACATGGTCGCCTCGCCCAACGCCGGCTACTTCGTCAACAACCTGAACTCGGCGGCCGCCGCCCCGATGAAGGCGTACTGGGACTCCCTGGGCCTGGCCCCGCAGGAGAACGTCGAGGGCCAGGGCCGCTCCGACGACTACTCCTTCCAGCAGGCCGGCATCCCCACCTCCGGTTACGCCACCGGGGCCGACGCGGTGAAGTCCGCCTCCGAGGCGGCCAAGTGGGGCGGCACCGCGGGCCGCTCCTACGACTCCTGCTACCACTCGGCGTGCGACACCACGAGCAACATCAACGCCACCGCGCTGAACCGCAGCGCCGACGGGGTCGCGTACACGATCTGGAAGACCGCCGTCGGGGACACCCCCGTGCCCGGGGACGACTTCTCGATCTCCGCGGACCCGGCCGCCGGCACGGTCCGGCCCGGCTCCTCCGCCACGGTGACCGTCTCCACGGCCACCACCGGCGGCGCCGCGCAGAACGTGCGGCTGTCGGCGTCGGGCGCCCCGTCCGGGGTGAGCGTGAGCTTCAGCCCGGCCTCGGTGACCTCCGGCCAGTCCTCCACCGCCACCGTCCAGGTCGCGGCGGACACGGCCGCCGGCACGTACACGCTCACGATCACCGGCACCGGCACGGCCACCCACACCACCACCTACACCCTGACCGTGCCCGGCGGGGGCGGCCAGACCAGCTGGCAGGCGGGCGCCACCTACGCGCCCGGGGACGTCGTGACGTACGACGGCGTGAGCTACCGGTGCATCCAGGGCCACACCGCGTACCCGGGCTGGGAGCCGCCGAACGTCCCCGCCCTGTGGCAGCGGATCTGACGCGGGGCGGTCCGGACCCGGCGGTGGTCCGAGCCGGGTCCGGGGCCGGGGCGGTCGGAACCGGGCGGTGACCACCGGCCCGCCGGACGGTGACCACCCGGCCGCTCCGGGCGCCGCGCCCCGACCGGCCCCCTGACCGGCCCCCTGACCGTCGTCGAGGGGCCGGCCGGGGCAGGCCGGCGGCCCATGCACTTCCGGTTCCACGGGCTCACGCTCCGCTCGCGGCCGTCCTGGCGTGCGTTTGCCGAGCGCGTCCGTCACCCGCACGGTGGAGGTATGGGAGCGCGGGAAGGCCCCACGCTCATCGCCTCCGTGCAGCGGGCGTTCCGGCTGATGGAGGCGGTCGGGGCCCACGAGGGCGGCGCGCCGGCCAAGCAGCTGGCGCGGGAGACGGGCCTGGCCCTGGCCACCACGTACCACCTGCTGCGGACGCTGGTGCACGACGGCTACGTGCGCAAGCTCGAGGACGGCTCCTTCGTCCTCGGCGAGCGGCTGGAGGCCCTGCACGACGTCGGCGGCGCGCAGACACGGCTCACCCGGATCCGTCCGACGCTGGGATCCCTGCGGGACGACCTGTCGGCCGCCGCCTACCTCACGTTCTACGAGGACGGTGAGATCCGCGTGGCGGAGATCGTCGACGGGCCCCGCGCCCCGCGTGCAGAGCTGTGGGTGGGGTTCGAGGACGCGGGCCACGCCACCGCGCTGGGCAAGTGCGTCCTGCGCGAGCTGGACGACGAGGCACGCCAGGAGTACCTCTCCCGGCACCGCCTGGAGGACCTCACACCCCGGACGATCACCCACCGCACGGAGCTGCTGCGGCGGCTGGACGCCTGCCCCGACGCCCCGGCGGTCACCGACCTGGAGGAGTACTCCCTCGGGACCGTCTGCGTCGCCGTCCCCGTGTACCGGGGCGAGACGCTGGGCTCGCTCGGTGTCTCCCTGCGCGCGGACGGTGACCGGGCGCGCGCGATCGAGAGCGCGGGCGAGCGGCTGCTCGCGGCGGCGGAACGGGTGACGAGAGGACTCTCGCTCACCATCTGAAAATCGCACTCTTGTGGCGCGGGGAGCGGGAACCGTCTACTGGATGAAGAGCGACATACGCGGCATGCGCGATATTTCCTGCTTGTGCTGAATGTGTGGCGTGCGTCATGGAGGACGGCGAGAGAGGCGGAGAGCGAAGAGTGCGGACGGTCCCACAGCCCAGCCCGGAGAACGGCATCCTCGATCGGCCCACCACCGAGGACGGCGTCGACCGGCCCGCCCCGGAGGGCGGCGTCGACCGGTCCCCCGCGGGGGACGGCGTCCTCGGGCGGCGCGCGGAGAACGGGTGGACCGTCGTCACCGTGAGCGGCGAGGTCGACGTCTGCTCGTCGCCCGGGATCAGGCGGGCCGTCGTCCGGCTCATCGACGAGGGGCACCGGCACGTCGTCCTGGACCTGTGCCGGGTGACGTTCCTGGACTCGATGGGCCTGGGCCTGATCGTGGCGCTCACCAAGCGCCTGCGCGCGCAGGCGGGCTCGCTGGTCCTCACCTGCGACGATCCGCGCATCCTCAAGGTGTTCAAGGCCGGCGGCCTGCACGCCGTCTACGCCTTCCACGCCTCCGTCGCCGAGGCGACGCGCCGCGCCCCCGAGGGCAGCGGCCTGGCCGGCTGGCCGCACCACCGCCCCTGAACGCGGCCCGGCCGCGCCGCCCGGGGGTGAGTTCCGGACGTTCCGCCGGCGGTGCGCGCGCTTACGCCGGTGCTACGCCGCACTCGCTACTGTGCTGCCGGGCAGCAAGAACGCCCTCCCGGAGGGAGGGCGTGAGCACCGCAAGAGCGGAGCGCCCCCGGCAGGACTCGAACCTGCGGCCAAGCGCTTAGAAGGCGCCTGCTCTATCCACTGAGCTACGGGGGCCTGGTGTGGTGGCCTCTGTCGTGGTGCCGCCCCGTTGCGGGCCGTCCCGTGACGTTGCCGGGGACAAGGATAGGGCTCCCGCGTCCTTGCCCCTGCTGCTTCGCCTCCGTGGCTCGATGTGGAGGTTCAGTGAAGCGGTCCTGATAATCGCAGGCAGGTACGAATCGTGCACCGCTTTTGGTGCCTCGGGCACCGGGTGTTGTGCACTCGTTATGCCTGGACCGCGCCCTTGTCCCACTCGTCCGTTCCATCCCTTGTGTTCCGTCGGCGCGCAGACATGCTCATATGCTTCAGAATTCCCCTAAAATTGGGCATTCTTCACATGTGGTGACCTTGGACGTACGGCCTCAGCTGCTCGAAGCACTCTCCGCCCTGCGCGACCGTGTCGCCGCCGCACGCTTCCCGCTGCCCCTCCCGGGCGCCCCCCGCGCGCGGTCCAACCGCGACGAACTGCTCGCCCAGCTCGACGACTACCTGGTGCCCCGGCTCAAGGAGCCCGACGCGCCGCTGCTGGCCGTCGTCGGAGGATCCACCGGGGCGGGCAAGTCCACGCTCGTCAACTCCCTTGTCGGGAGACGGGTCAGCGAGGCGGGAGTCCTGCGGCCGACGACCAGGACCCCCGTACTGGTGTGTCATCCGGAGGACCACCACTGGTTCAGCGGCATGCGCGTCCTGCCCGACCTCGCGCGTGTGTGGGTGCCCCGCCAGGACCCCGGAGCCGGACCGGTCGTCGACGAACTGCCGGAGCCGCCGGGACCCGAGGACGAACCCGCGCGCGTGCTGCGCGTCGAGACGGTGGAGACCGTGCCCCCCGGACTCGCCCTCCTCGACGCGCCGGACATCGACTCCCTGATCGCCGAGAACCGGGCCCTGGCCGCCGAGCTGATCTGCGCCGCCGACATCTGGGTCATGGTCACCACGGCCGCGCGCTACGCGGACGCCGTCCCCTGGCACCTGCTGCGCACCGCCAAGGAGTACGACGCCACCCTCGTGACCGTGCTGGACCGGGTGCCGCACCAGGTCGTCTCCGAGGTCTCCCGGCAGTACGGGGCCCTGCTCGCCAAGGCCGGGCTCGGCGACGTGCCCCGGTTCACGGTGCCCGAACTGCCCGAGTCGGCCTGGGGCGGCGGACTGCTGCCCGCCACCGCCGTCGCACCGCTGCGCACCTGGCTCGTCCACCAGGCGCAGGACCCCGCGGCCCGCCAGTACGCGATGGCCCGCACGGCCCACGGCCTGATCGACTCGCTCAAGTCCCGGATGCCGGAACTGGCCGGTGCCGCCGCCGCACAGCACTCGGCCGCCCTGCGGCTCATCTCCGCCGTGGACAGCGCCTACGACGGCGAGTACGCCCGCCTTCGGGGCCGGCTGCAGGCGGGCGCCGTGCTCGCCGGGGACGCCCTCAAACGCTGGCGCGCCTACCCGCTGGACTGCACCGCGGGCGAACTGCTCGACGCGCTCGTGGAGAGCCTCGGCGCCCTGCTGCTGTGCGCGGTGACCGCCGCCGACGAGCGCATCGACGACGCCTGGCGGCGCGAACCGGCCGCGGCCGCACCGGGCCTGGCCGACCACCCCCCCGCCGCGGAGAGCGCGGAGCACCGCATCGGACTGGCCGTACGGCGCTGGCGGCGGGAGCTGGAGGAGTACGCCGAGGACGAGGTGCGCGAACTGGACCGCAGCGTCGCACCGGACCCCGAGGTCGTCGCCGCCCTGGCCGCCACCGGGCTGCTGGGGGGCCGCCGGGGGCGGGCCGCGGGGGAGGGGCTCGCCGAACGGATCGGCGCGCACGGCGCCCTGCGGCTGCGCGACCGCGCCGGGCGGCTGCTCGCCGACTACCTGGACCGGGTGATGCACGCCGAACGGGAGCGGCGGCTGGCCCCGCTCGACGCCCTGGAGGTGCATCCCGAGCCCCAGGCCGAACTCATCGCCGCGCTGTCCGTACTGCTGAAGGAGAGGTGACCGGTGACCGCCGTCACTGACCAGGACCGAACGGAAAACACCGAACGCACCGCACGTACGGGGCGCGCGGACCACACGGAGGGCACGGTCCCCGCCGACGGACACGGGATGCGGGACCCGGGGAGCCCGGCCCCCGGGCGCTTCCAGGGCTCCCGCGAGAGAGCGGAGGGCTCGGACAGGGTGGACGGCAACGTCATGAGGGACGCGGGCGAGCGGAGGGGCGGCGGGGACGACAGAGACGGCAGAGGCCTCAGAGGCGCCGGGGACGGCAGGGGCGGTGCGCCGGCGCCGGGTGCCGCACTCGTCCAGCACGCCGACGGACCGGGGACGCGGGAGGCCGGCACCCACGGCATCCGGTACTCGGACGGGCGTGGGGACCGGTACGCGGACGGGCGGGAGGGCGGGCACGCGCACGGGCACGCGGAAGTGCGGGGGGACGGGCACTCGGCGGGCCACGGGGACCGGTACGCCGACCGGTCCGCGGAGCGCCCCGACCGGCACGCGCGCGGGAAGGACGACGACGCACCGGGCCGCACCGGATCCGACGGGGCCTGGGACGACGGTCTCATCGCCCGCCGCGTCACCGAGACCGGAACGAGCGCCGCCGACCTCGTCCCCGTCGAGCCGCGCCCCGCCCGGCCGCTGCCCGTGCCCCCGCTCGCCTACGACGGACCGCTGAGGTCGCGGCTGGACGCGCTGCGCGAACTCGTCGGCCTGTCCCGCACCCGTCTGGACAACCGCACCCTCGCCGAAGCGGGACGGGTCCTCGACGAGGCGGCGGCGCGCCGCCGGCTGTCCGGACAGCACACCGTCGTCGCCATCGCGGGGGCCACCGGCAGCGGCAAGTCCCAGCTGTTCAACGCCCTCGCGGGCGTGCCGATCTCGGAGACCGGCGTCCGCCGGCCGACCACCGCCGCGCCCATCGCGTGCAGCTGGAGCGACGGCGCGGCCAGCCTCATCGACCGGCTCGGCATCCCCGGCCGGCTGCGCAGGCGCCCCGTCCAGGGCCCCGACGCCGATCCGCAGCTGCGCGGGCTCGTCCTGGTCGACCTGCCCGACCACGACTCGGCCGCCGTGCAGCACAGGGAGCACGTGGACCGCATCCTCGGGCTGGTCGACGCGGTCATCTGGGTGGTCGATCCGGAGAAGTACGCGGACGCCGTCCTGCACGAGCGCTACCTGCGCCCCCTGGCGGGCCACGCCGAGGTCATGTTCGTCGTCCTCAACCAGATCGACCGGCTGCCCGGCGAGGCCGCCGACCAGGTCCTCGACGACCTGCGGCGGCTGCTCGACGAGGACGGCATCGCCCTCGGGGAGTACGGCGAACCGGGCGCGACCGTCCTCGCGCTCTCCGCGCTCACCGGCGACGGCATCGGCGAACTGAGGGAATCGCTCGGCCAGTTCGTGGCCGAGCGGGGCGCCGCGGCCCGGCGCATCGCCGCCGACGTCGACGCGGCGGCGGCCCATCTGCGGCCCGTGTACGCCACCGGACGGCGGGCCGGGCTCAGCGAGGAGGCGCGGGAGGAGTTCGCGGCCCGTCTCGCGGACGCGGTGGGCGCCACCGCCGCGGGCGAGGCGGCCGAACGCGCCTGGCTGCGCAACGCCGGCCGGGCGTGCGGCACCCCGTGGCTGCGGCTGTGGCGCTGGTACCAGGACCGGCGCGAACCCCCCACCGGGCGGCTGCCGGTGCGCGCGCAGCCCGACGAGGAGGCCACGGCGCGCCAGCGCGTCGAACAGGCCGTGCGCACGGTGGCCGAACGGGCCGCGGCCGGGCTCCCGGCGCCGTGGGCGCAGGCGGTCCGCGAGGCCGCGGTGCGCGGCGCCCAGGGACTGCCCGAGGCGCTGGACGAACTGGCGGCCCGGGCCGGGCTGCCCCCGGGGCGTCCGCCGCGGCCGGGCTGGTGGCCGGCCGCCGTCCTGGCCCAGGCGTCGATGACGATCCTCCAGGTCGTCGGCGGCCTGTGGCTGGTCGGCCAGATCGCCGGCGTCCTGTCCCCGAACCTCGGTGTGCCGGTGCTGCTGATGATCGCCGGGATCGTCGGCGGGCCGCTCGTGGAATGGAGCTGCCGCATCGCGGCCCGCGGCCCGGCCAGACGGTACGGGCAGGAGGCGGAGCGCCGGTTGCGGGAGGCGGCCGGGGGATGCGGCCGGGCCCGGGTACTGGATCCGGTGGCGGCGGAACTCCTGCGCTACCGGGAGGTGCGCGAGCAGTACTCCCGGGTGACCGGGGCGGGAGTGGCCGCGGGAGTGGTGCCGGGGGCGCGGTGAGGCAGGGATGCCGTGCGCCTCACGGTGAGGGCCGAGAGGCCATGCCGAGAGGTGAGGCAGACGGGTGAGACCGGGACAGGCGGCGGGGGCTTCGGGCGGGGGCGTGAGCCACCGCCCGGTCAGGGCCTTTCACCTGTTCGGGTGAGGGAGTTGTCCACAGGCGGGCGGTGGTCCACAGGTCTCTGCGGGCCCGTCCCGGCGGCGGCAGTCTGGTGCCGCGGCGATCGCGGCGGACGCGGTCGGCGCGGCAGACGCAGCCGTACGGGACGGCCCCGTACGCGTGTCCGCCCGGCCCGGACGGGCCGGGCGAGGGAGGGGAAGACGATGAACGAGACGACGGTCTGCGTGGTCGGGAACGTGGCGACGCAGCCGGTGTACCGGGAGCCGGCGTCGGGCGCGTCGGCGCGCTTCCGGCTGGCGGTCACCTCGCGCTACTGGGACCGGGAGAAGAGCGCCTGGACCGACGGGCACACCAACTTCTTCACGGTCTGGGCCAACCGCCAGCTCGCCACGAACGCGATGGCGTCGCTGAACGTGGGCGACCCCGTGCTCGTCCAGGGCCGGCTGAAGGTGCGTACGGAGACCCGCGACGGCACCAGCCGCACATCGGCCGACATCGACGCCGTGGCGATCGGGCACGACCTGGCGCGGGGGACGGCGGCGTTCCGGCGGACGACGGGCAGGCCGGAGCCCGGCACGGCCGGCGCTCCGGCACCACACGACCCGGCGCGGCCCGAACCGTCCTGGGAGACCCCGGGGCCGGCCCCGGCCGGACCACCGGCGGAGCGGGCGGGCCGGCCGGAGCGCGCACCGGCCGCGGTGACGTGACGACGCGGGGCGGCCGGTCCCGGGCTCCGAGGCCGGCCGCCCCGCGCCTCCCCATCGCCTCGCGCGCCGAGCGCCGTCGCGGCACCCGCCCGACAAAGCAGGTCGGGACGGATTTGTCGATACCGGCCGTTCACCGGGGCGGCGGGCGGCGATAACGATTCCGATTCGGATCAGCCACCTGACGACCTGACAGCAAGTGCCGCAGTGAGGGGTCCATAGGATGCCGAGGTAGCTCTCTGGGCTTGGAGATTCTGCTGGTGGGACCGCACCCCCACATGAACGGGTCCTGCTCGAAGGGGAATTCTGTGTGTGCTTCGTACTCCGCGCGGTCCGTGCGCGGGCGGCGGGCGGCCGGTCTCGCCGCCGTGGCCCTGACCTCCGGACTCGTCGCCGCCGGTGTCCTGGCCGCCGCCGGCCCGGCCGCCGCCGACGGGACGCCGCAGAGCCAGGGCGGGGCCACCGCCACCATGAGCGGCCTGAAGACGTACGGCGCCGCGGTCCTGCACGACGAGAGCGGTGACCACCAGATCTCCGCGGGGCTGTTCGAAATGGCCGTGGACGGCGGCGGCATGCTGCAGACGTACTGCGTCGACATCCACAATCCCACGCAGAAGGACGCCAAGTACCAGGAGACGCCCTGGAGCGGCACCTCGCTCGGCGCCAACAAGAACGCCGGGAAGATCCGCTGGATCCTGAACCACTCCTACCCCCAGGTGAACGACCTGGCGGCACTGGCCGCGAAGGCAGGGGTCAAGAACCTCACCGAGCAGGACGCGGCGACGGGCACCCAGGTGGCGATCTGGCGCTACTCCGACGGCGCGCGCGTGGACGCCGCCGACGCCCGGGCCGAGAAGCTCGCGGACTACCTGCACAGCAGCGCGCGCGACCTGGCCGAGCCGAAGGCCTCGCTCAGTCTCGACCCGCCCGCCGTCTCCGGCCATCCCGGGCGGCGGCTGGGCCCGGTGACCGTCCGCACCGACGCGAACAGCGTGACGGTGGTGCCCCCGGTGGACGCCGGCGGCGTGCGGATCGTCGGCAAGGACGGCAAGCCGGTCACCTCGGCCAGGAACGGCAGCAGGCTGTACTTCGACGTGCCGAAGACTTCCGCCGCCGGAGCTGACGGCGCCTCCCCGGCACCGGGCGACGCGGCGGGCTCGGCGGAGCTGACCGTCCAGGCGTCCACCACCGTGCCGGTCGGCCGCGCCTTCACCTCCGACAGCCGCAGCCAGACGCAGATCCTGGCCGGTTCCAGCGAGTCGACGGTCTCCGCGACCGCCGTCGCCACCTGGGCCGACAAGGGCGCCATACCGGCCCTGTCGGCGCAGAAGGACTGCGCCGAGGGCGCCCTGGACATCAGGGTGACGAACAAGGGCGACCAGCCGTACACCTTCGAGCTGATGGGCACCGGCCACAGCGTCCCCGCGGGCAGGACCCGTACGATCGCGGTCCCGCTGCAGGAGGACCAGGCCTACGACTTCACGCTCACCGGCCCGGACGGCCGGGGTCAGCGCTTCACCGGCGTCCTCGACTGCAAGACGCAGGGCGCCGCGATCGGCACGAAGACCCAGACGCTCGGCGAGCCCGTCCCGGCCCCGGCCAAGGCGGGCGCGGTCCCCGACGGCACGAACCTCGCCGAGACCGGCGGCACCGACACGACCCCCCTGATCGCCGCCATCGGCCTCAGCCTCCTGGTGCTCGGCGCCACGGCCCTGAGCATCGTCCGCAAGAAGAAGACCGCCGACCACTGACGAACCCGCCCGCACCGGCCTCGACGGCCAGGCACCTTCGCGGCTCTTAAGAGCGCCGGGCGGGTCAGTGCCGTACCGAGGAGCCGGGCCACCGGCTCCGCGGCCGGCGTGCGTCAGACCTGGGGAGGTGCCGACGCCCACCAGGTGGTGAGGCGGGCAGCCATGCCGTCGACGTCGTAGGGGTGGCTCAGACCGAAGTGGTCCGTCAGCTCGTGGGACAGGAAAATCCGCAGTTCCGTCCGGTCGGCTCCACGCCTCAGACGATCAAGGAGCGGGGGGATGAGGCAGTCGTACTCGTCCTGGACAGGATCCTCGTCCTGTTCAAGATCGATCACGCCGATCGGGTCCCACTCGTTGAGCAGGCGCCGCAGCCCGGCCCGCACCTCCGCCGCTGTCATGGCGCGACGATGTCATGTCCGCCGAGTGACCGGACACCGGGGCTTCCCCGGCCGCCCCGGGCCGGGTGAGGGCGCCCGTGGGCGGCCACGGGTGAGGATGAGCGGCAGTGAGGGGCGCGGCGCGGCCGACGACGGGGAGAGCGCGATGCGTTCTGGGTCGGCCACCGGGCCATCGGGCAACCGGGCTGGCGAGCACATACGGAAACACCGGCAGGAACGGTGCCGGGAACGGGAGGACAGTGAGCAGGGAACTACGAGGAACGAGCCGACCGCCCACGAGGCACCTGAACTACTCCTCCGTAGATCAGCCTCGGAGAAAGCCGCGGTGTCCTTAGCTTCCTAGACTCAGGGCTCGTCCACGCGACCGTTCAGATGGAAGAGAAGCCACTCAAGCCAATCAGCCGTGACGCCCATAGATGAGGCCCAATCATGCATGGAGCTGACGTAGGCAACGTATCGGGTTGGCCAGTGGCGTGTGCCGGCCGCCTTCCAACTGATCCACCCGAGGGCGTTAAGCGAGCTGAAGACCCGGTCGTCGAGGATCAAGGCCCGGTCGCATGAGGCGTCGCGGTCGTCCACGGCCGCGAACCACTTGGTGAAGAAGGACCGCCCCACCCCCTTGAGGGCGAACTGCCGGTAGGCCTCGCTCAGGTCGCCGTCTCTGACCGCTTCGCGCGTGGTCCGGAGGACAGCGGGCATGCGCGCGTCGGACAAAGCAGCTTCTGTATAGCGTGGCCCACGTCCGTTCGTGGTGCCCGAGCCCCAGATCATGACGGCCACGAACAGGTCACGCAGACTGTCGGGATCGTCGCCCCTGGCGCGGTCACGGAGATGAGCCAGGTCGCCCCGGCTTATGAGACGGTCGCCGCTCGACCCGCTCGCACACCCGACGCCGATATCGAGTACATGCGCCGCTCCGTGCGACTCCAACCGCGGACGCCACGTTTCCGGGCGGAAGCGCACGGGCTTCTGTTGGCAATCCCCGTAACGGGCAACGAGCTTTCGAAGCTGCTCCATCACGCTCCCCCTGGCTGTGACGGCGGCGTGTCGTGAGCCACAGCGTATGGGAGGAGATGCCATGAGAGTCACCTATCGGCGATGACGGACGTACCAGCCCACTGCCAGCACGATCAAAACGGACAGAACGAACGCCCAAACGGTGGTTGCCGCATGGTAGGAGTGATACACCAGAGCGAGAGCATGCATGGACGGATACCCGGCCTGCGGTACGGCATCCCCGCACCGCAACCGCACCAGACCGAGCTGGGATCAGCGGGGAACTAAGGTGAAGGCGGCGAGGCGCGACCATTCCATGGCTCAGACGTTCGCCCGGAGCAGATGCCGCACCAGCCGCTAATGACCGCCACTTCCCGAGCTGAGAGCTGTTCCAACGTAAGCCAAGAGCGAGATAGGCCCATGGCGCCTGAGCAGGTCAGAGCCGTGGGCCTTCTCAGGCTCGCAGGTGAGCCAGGCCGTTGGTCAGGGGACGGGCAAAGAGAGCGGAACGGGCTCCGCGACCTTGCAGACGGTCATCGAAAGTGTTCGCCGTGGCTGGTACCTACTCGGAGCGTGTCCCGCAGAGAGCCGGTCAGTCCGGCGGTCGAAGCCCGCAGTTCTTCCGTATCGGAGTCCGAGTCGGCGAGTACGTCTCGCGCATGCCGCAGCATCACGGCAGCCATGCCGAGCTACTGGAAGGACGCGCGGGTTCGGGTACCTACGTCGCCGAGGCCCGGCAGCGCGTTCGGGTCGTGCGTTCCTCGGCGCGTGAGCAGCCCACCGGGTCCCCGTTCCGCGCGGACATGAAGGCCGCGGGCAAGCAAGAGGATTGGAAGAGCAGGATCGACGCCAAAGTTCCGGCGCCGGCGGACATCGCGGCCCGGCTCGGTATCGCCGAAGGAGACCTGTGCGTCCGGACGGCGTACGAGTTCCTGGGCGACGGCAGGCCGGTGCAGTTGTCGACGAGCTGGGAGCCGTACGACCTCACCGCCGGCACCCTCGTCGTCCTCCCCGAAGGGGGCCCGCAGGCCGGGCGGGCATCGTGAACCGTATCGCCGCGATCGGTGTCACCTCAGCCACGCCGTGGAGCGGCCCGAGCCCCGGCAGGTCACCGCCGAGGAGGCATCCCTGCCCGGCATCCAGAAGGCCGCGCTTGTCACCCACGTCCGGCGGACCTACTACAGCGACCAAGGACGGCCCGTGGAGACGGCGGACGTCATCGTGCCCGCCGCTCACTGCGAGATCGTCTACGAGATCCCGGTCGACCGTCAGCCGGCGCCCTCAGCGGCGAGCCAGTCGCCGAGCGCCGCGAAGTCGGCGTCTCCGAGTCCTCGAGCCGGGTCGACGCGATGAAGCAGCGACGGCCCAGGATGCTGGGCACTGACCCACAAGCGATCCATGGCGCTGATTTCGTCGTCGACCCAGATGAACGGTCGACCGTCGGCCCACTCGACCAAGGGGCGGGTCTTCCAGTGCAGACCCCGGGGTCCGCTCTCGGCGCCGGTGTCCGGCCACTCCACCACGGGCAGCCTCGGTAGCCCCAGGCGCGGAGCGACGGCCTCGTTCGCGTCCTCCAGCCACGTCGTGGCCCACACGAGCTGGCAGCCCAGGGCCAGGAGGCGCCATCCCGTGCGGGGGTCCAGTCGATCAAGCAGAGGGTTCCCTTGATCGACAGACGTCGGGGAGCCGTACGACGCACCGAACGGAACGAGCGGACCATCGACGTCGAGGAAGAGGACGGGGGGCTCCGCCGCGCTGGTCATGGCGGCACGATAGCCCGGAGCGGTGCCGGCGGGACTCTGTTTCCCGGGCCGCCCTGGGCCGTCCCTGGGCCGTGCGAGGGTGCCCGAGGCCACCCAACGGCGACCGACAGTGACAGGCGCCCCTCAGTCACCACCGGCGAAACCCCAGCTCAGAGCCCCGCCGCCCTACTGGTTTCCATCCAGGGGTGGCGGTCAGGCAAGATGGGGTGTATCTGCCCACTGCCAGATTCAAGCTGCCGGACGGTTTCTCTTGGCTGAGTTCATTTACACCATGCGCAAGGCGCGCAAGGCGCACGGCGACAAGGTGATCCTCGACGACGTCACCCTGAATTTCCTTCCGGGTGCCAAGATCGGCGTCGTCGGCCCGAACGGTGCCGGTAAGTCGACCGTGCTGAAGATCATGGCGGGGCTCGAGCAGCCCTCCAACGGTGACGCGTTCCTGTCGCCCGGTTACAGCGTCGGCATCCTGCTCCAGGAGCCCCCGCTGAACGAGGAGAAGACGGTCCTGGAGAACGTCCAGGAGGGCGTCGCCGAGGTCAAGGGCAAGCTCGACCGGTTCAACGAGATCGCCGAGCAGATGGCGACCGACTACTCGGACGCGCTGCTCGAGGAGATGGGCAAGCTCCAGGAGGAGCTGGACCACGCCAACGCCTGGGACCTCGACGCCCAGCTGGAGCAGGCCATGGACGCCCTGGGCTGCCCGCCCGGCGACTGGCCCGTGGTCAACCTCTCCGGTGGCGAGAAGCGCCGCGTGGCGCTGTGCAAGCTGCTGCTGGAGGCCCCCGACCTGCTGCTGCTCGACGAGCCCACCAACCACCTCGACGCCGAGTCGGTGAACTGGCTGGAGCAGCACCTCGCCAAGTACGAGGGCACCGTCGTCGCCGTCACCCACGACCGGTACTTCCTGGACAACGTCGCCGGGTGGATCTGCGAGGTCGACCGCGGCCGCCTGCACGGCTACGAGGGCAACTACTCCAAGTACCTGGAGACCAAGGCCGCCCGCCTCAAGGTCGAGGGCCAGAAGGACGCCAAGCGGCAGAAGCGGCTCAAGGAAGAGCTGGAGTGGGTGCGGTCGAACGCCAAGGGGCGGCAGGCCAAGTCCAAGGCGCGTCTGGCGCGCTACGAGGAGATGGCCGCCGAGGCGGACAAGATGCGCAAGCTGGACTTCGAGGAGATCCAGATCCCGCCGGGCCCCCGCCTGGGCAACGTGGTCGTCGAGGTGAACGACCTGCACAAGGGCTTCGGCGACAAGGTCCTCGTCGACGGCCTGTCCTTCACCCTCCCGCGCAACGGCATCGTGGGTGTCATCGGCCCGAACGGCGCCGGCAAGACCACCCTGTTCAAGATGATCCAGGGCCTGGAGACACCGGACACCGGCGACATCAAGGTCGGCGAGACCGTCAAGATCTCCTACGTCGACCAGACCCGCGCCAACATCGACCCCAAGAAGACGCTGTGGGAGGTCGTGTCCGACGGGCTCGACTACATCAACGTCGGCCAGGTCGAGATGCCGTCGCGGGCGTACGTCTCCGCGTTCGGCTTCAAGGGCCCGGACCAGCAGAAGCCGGCCGGCGTCCTCTCCGGCGGCGAGCGCAACCGCCTCAACCTCGCGCTCACCCTCAAGCAGGGCGGCAACCTGCTGCTCCTCGACGAGCCCACCAACGACCTCGACGTCGAGACCCTCTCCAGCCTGGAGAACGCGCTGCTCGAGTTCCCCGGCTGCGCCGTCGTCGTCTCCCACGACCGGTGGTTCCTCGACCGCGTGGCGACGCACATCCTCGCCTACGAGGGTGACTCCAAGTGGTTCTGGTTCGAGGGCAACTTCGAGTCGTACGAGAAGAACAAGATCGAGCGGCTCGGCCCGGACGCCGCCCGCCCGCACCGTGCCACCTACAAGAAGCTGACCCGGGGCTGAGCCGGCAGATGCGCCACACATACCGCTGCCCCCTGCGCTGGGCGGACATGGACGCGTACGGCCACGTCAACAACGTGGTCTTCCTCCGCTACCTGGAGGAGGCCCGTATCGACTTCCTGTTCCGCCCGGACAAGCAGTTCAAGCAGGGGTCCGTGGTGGCGCGCCACGAGATCGACTACAAGCGGCAGCTCGTCCACCGGCACGAGCCGGTGGACATCGAGCTGTGGGTCACCGAGATCAGGGCCGCCTCCTTCACCCTCGGCTACGAGGTGAAGGACGGCGACCAGGTCTACGTCCGGGCCTCCACGGTGATCGTGCCGTTCGACTTCGAGGCGCAGCGGCCCCGCAGGCTCACCGAGGAGGAGCGCGAGTTCCTGCGCGAGTACCGGGACACGGACGAGGAGGAGGCCGTCGCCGCATGACGGTGCTCCACCTCGCCGACGAGACGGAGGCGGCCGACCTCGCCGCCTTCCTCTCCCGGCTGCTCCACTACGACCGGGCCGCCGCCGTCCGCCTCCAAGCGGCCGGGACGGCCCTGGCGGTGTTCGGGCGGCCGGCCTCCTTCGAGGTGCTGGCCGTACGCGCGGTCGCTCTGGCCAAGCCCTACGAGGACGGGCTCGCCGTCGCCCTCGACGTGACCGTCTCCGCGGGGGAACTCCTGGAGTCCGTCGACGAGAAGGCGGCAACGGCCGCCGTCCCGGCCGCGGTGACCGGGCCGCCGTGGGCGGGCGTGCTGCCCCCGCGCGGCGGCTGGCGGGCGGAGCGGGGGCTTCCCCCGGCCGACTCCCTGCGCGCCCTGGTCTCCGGGGCCGTCGCCGAGTTCCGCGCCCGCACGGAGGAACTGGCGCCAGAGGCCCGTACCCGCGGTGAACTCGACCGGATCGGGCGGGAGATCTGGTCCCGGACGGTCGCGCCGACCGGGCTGCCCGTGCGGGCCGTGCACGCCGCGCAGTCCCTCGGTTTCCTGCGGCCGGCCGCGCCCGTCGGCGCCGCCGGCCCCCTCGGCGGCCCGCCCGCCGCGCCGGACGGCCTCGCGCTGTTCTCGTCGGGCGCCTGGCTCCGGCTGCGCACTCCGTACGGGTCGATAGCCGTACGGCGGGCCGGCCTCGGCACGCTGGGCGTCAGCGTCCGCTGAGACGGCGCCGCCCGGCCACCGTCCGCTGGGTGATTCCGCTCAGCCTGCCGAGCAGCTCCGCGCTGCCGGGCGGCCACCACCCCGCCGGGCAGTCCTGCTCAGCCTGCCGGGCGGCCACCTCCCGCCGGGCGTCCTGTCCTGCCCACCAGGCGGCCACATCCCGCCGGTCAGTCTCGCCCGGCCCCCGGGCGGCCACCGTCCGCTGGATGATTCAGCTCAGCCTGCCGGGCAGCTCCGCGCTGCCGGGCGGCCACCACCCCGCCGGGCAGTCCTGCTCAGCCTGCCGGGCGGCCACCGCCCGCCGGGCAGTCTCGCCCGGCCCGCCGGGCCGCCACCCTCCGCCGGGCGGCCATCGCCCCGTGCTGCCGGTTCAGTCCTGTTCGCTGTCGTCCGGCCACACGGCGATGTGGTCCGGCTCCAGTTCCAGGGCCACGCGGTCGCGCATCCCGAGGGCCTGGGTGTAGTCGGCCGGCAACTGGAGGCGTCCGGCGCGGTCCAGCATGGCGTACTCGCGGCTGACCAGCCGCTCGGCGCCCGTCGCCTCGTCCACCTCGCTGCGGCGCAGCACCTCCGTGGAGGTGCGGCCGTCGCGGATGGCGACCGTGCGGCGGACCTCGGTGGCCACCGCCTGGTCGTGGGTGACGATGACGATGGTGGTGCCCAGGCGTTCGTTGGCGGTGCGGAAGGCGGCGAAGACCTGCTCGCCGGTGTGGGAATCGAGTTCACCGGTGGGTTCGTCGGCGAGCAGCACGGCGGGGTTGTTGGCGAGGGCCACCGCGATGGCGACGCGCTGCTGCTGGCCGCCGGACATCTGGTGCGGGCGCCGGTCGCGGCACTCGCCGACCTCCAGCATCTCCAGCAGTTCCAGCGCCCGTTCGGCCTTGGCGCGGCGGGTGCGGCCGCGGGAGCCGGACAGCTGCATGGGCAGGGCGACGTTCTGCGCGGCGGTCAGGTAGGGCAGCAGGTTGCGGGAGGTCTGCTGCCAGACGAAACCGACGACCTCGCGGCGGTAGCGCAGCCGGTCCTTCGCGGTCATGGCGAGCAGGTCGTGGTCCCCGACCCGGGCCGCGCCCGCCGTGGGCGTGTCCAGGCCGGCGAGGATGTTCATGAGGGTGGACTTGCCGCTGCCGGACGCGCCGACCAGAGCCATCAGCTCCCCCTGGCGCACCAGCAGGTCGAGCCCCTGGAGGGCCTGCACCTCCACGCCGTCGGTGGAGAAGATGCGCACCAGCCGGTCGCAGGTGATCAGGGCGTCGTGGCCGTAGGCCGGGCGGGTGCGGTCCTCGGTGGCGCGCCGGGCCAGGTCGGCAAGGGTGGGGTTCGTCGTCATCGGAAGACTCCTGCACGGCGGCTGAGACGGCTACGGCGGCTACGAGGGTCTCGTCCACGGCGGTCGCCGGTGCCGTGACCGCCGTTACGGCTGAGGCAGTTGCTGGTGCCGCTGCCACTGGTGCGGCCACGGCGACGGCGGTTCCCGCTGCCGCGACCGCTGTCACGGCCCGGGCCGTGGCGGTTCCCGCCGCTGCCGTCGTCGTCGTCGCGACAGCCAGGGCGGCCAGGGCGGCCGGCGGGACCGGCCGCGCGGCTGGGCGGCGGGTACGGGCTCATCGCGCGTCCCCCGCCCGCAGCTCCCGTACGGAGCCCCTGCGGCCCGTCCACCACGCCTGTCCGACGGCGACGGCGACCGCCAGCACCAGGACCCCCGCCGCCGGCAGGGCCAGCGACAGCGGATCGGTGCGCAGCACGTTCTCGCCGGCCGAGACGGCGCTGGAGGGCAGCGCGATGGTCGTCAGGTCGATCCCGGGCGACAGCAGGCGGATGGTCGCCCAGCCCGTCAGCGCGCCGCCCGCCGCGGCGAGCACGGCCTGCGGGAGGGACTCCAGGACGAGGAGGCGGCGGCCCTGGGCGCGGGTGAGGCCCATGGTGCGCAGGCGGGCGAGCAGCGCGGTGCGCTCGGGCGCGGCCCGCAGCAGGGCCAGCAGCAGGGCGAGCACCGCGTAACCGGTGCCGGCCGCCACCGCCGCCGTGTAGATGTGCTCGGCGCCGGACTGGAGGGGCGAGTCGACGTACCGGGCCCGTTCGGCGGAGCGCAGCTGCACGCCCACGGACGTTCCCGCCGCCCGGCGCAGCGCGCCCGCGTCCAGGTGGTCGCCGGTCAGCAGCAGCGTGCTCGTGCGGGCGGCCTGGCGGCTCAGTCCGGCCCGGTCCACGACGAGGAAGCGGGTGCCGATCACGGCCGGTGTCCGGTCCCGGACGACGGCGATCCGGACGGTGACCGTGGTCCCGTCGTCCAGCCGGACCGGGAAGGGCCGGGTGCCGTAGGCCTGGGCGGCCGACGGGGAGGCCAGCGCGGGCAGCGGCGCCTTCGGGTCGCCGGCCGGCCGCCGCAGTGCGTCCTCGGAGAACGCGCCGAGTCCGGTGCGGCGGGCCAGGGCCGCGTAGTCGGCGGGGGCCACGGCCGCCAGGGTGGTCTGTGTCAGGTTGTCGCCCGCCTTGGCCTCGTAGTTGACGCCCGCCTCGGTCACCGCGCGCACGCCGGGCAGCTTGCGCACCCGGTCGGACAGCGCGGCCGGCAGCACCCCGGTGCCCTCGACGCGGCCGTCGGCGCCGACGGCGATGAGCGCGGCGTGGTCGCGCGCGTCGGCCACCCCCGCCAGGACGGAGCCGCCGAACGCGGCGGTGGTCAGCGCGGTCAGCAGGGCGAGCAGGGGCAGCACCGCGGACACGGACGTACGGCCCGCACGGGCCAGGGAGAGATGACCGACCGCCCCGCGCAGCCGTCCGGCCGGGCCCGTCAGCCAGCGCAACGGCAGCGGGTACAGCCGGACCAGGACGAGGGCCGCGATCACCCCCACCAGCACCGGTGCCAGTGAGACCAGCTGGTTCCCGGAGGCGTCGGAGGCGCCGGAGACTCCGCGCCGGCGCAGGGCCTCCACCGCCGCGGCGGCGATCACCAGCAGCGTCAGCTCGGCGACCGTACGGCGCCGGGAGGGACGTACGGAGACCGTGTCCTCGCGCGGGCCGTGCAGGCGCACCAGCCGGTGCGCCGCCGCCGCGCGCAACGGGAGCGCGAGGCAGGCGACGGCCGTGACGGCGGCGGCCGCGAGGAGCGCCGGGAGGCGGCGGCCCTCGGGGACGGCGAGCAGCGCCGCGCCCAGTCCGAGCGCCCCGGCGGGCAGGGCGACCACCGCGGTCTCGGCCAGCAGCCGTCCGGTCAGGCCGCGCAGCGAGGCGCCGCGGGCGCGCAGCAGGGTGAGTTCGGCGCGGCGGCGGTCGGCGGCCAGGCCGCCCGCCATCATCAGGACCACCGCGGCGACGGTCGCGCTGCCGAACGCGGCGACCGCGACCAGCGGGCCGATGCTCGCGGTCAGGCGGTCGTAGGAGGTGAGGACGTCGTCGAGTTCGGTGCTCGCCTGCGCGGCCGGGTCGGTGGCCGCGCGCATCCGCCCGAGACCGGGGCCGGCCTCCAGGGTGGCGACCGCCGACTTCAGCCGGCCGAGGTCGTGGGCGTGCAGGGTGCCGCTGTCGGGGGCGATCTGCCAGTAGCGGACCGGTTTGCCGTTGGTGGCCAGCAGGGCCGGGGCCGCCTGCGGCGGGAGCAGCACCGCGCCGAGCCAGTAGTACATCGGGTCGCTGCTGCCGGGCACCCGCATCAGGGCGGGGGAGCGCAGCAGCGACTCGGTCGCCCAGTAGGCGCCGTCGGGCACGCGGGGCGTGACGATGCCGGTGACGCGGACGGCGAGCGGGGCGCGGGAGACGGCGGGCAGGTGGAGGACCGAACCCGCCTCGATGTGCAGGCCGCGGGCGGTCTCGGCGGTGACCGCGGCCTCCACCTCGGCGGTCTCGGCGGTGACCGGACCGTTCGCGCGGGGCAGCCGCCCGGCGCGCAGGGAGGAGTGCGCGGCGAGTCCGTTCTGCGCGACGAGGCGGATCTGCGCCGGGATGCCGCTGGGCCGTGGGATCCACGCGTCCGGCGCTTCCAGGTCGGCGGTGTTCTGCACGCCGTACGACGACTGGCCGCGGTCGACGGCGAGCGGGCCGGGGACGGCGTCGGCGATCCTGTCGAACTGGCGGCCGAGGGCCTGCGGCAGCAGCGCCCGTTCCCGCTCGGCGGCCGGGAGCTGGAGACCGGGCTGCGGGGCGCTCACCGTCAGCGTGGTGCGTTTCGGGGTCGCCTGCTCGACGGCCCGGCCCAGGCCCGCGTCCTCGTAGTGGTCCAGGGCGCGCGGGAAGGCGGCGGCCAGGCACGCGGTCAGCGCGACCAGCAGGGCGAGGGCGGCTGCGGCGCCCGGCGCGGTGCGCAGCCGTACCCGGACCCAGGCGGGAGCGACGGTGTTCACCTCACTCACCTCCGCGGTCTCGAAGGGACACCGCCGGGTCGGCCCGGCGCAGGGTCAGCACCGCCGTGACGACGAGCGGCGCGGCGGCGACGGCGGCCAGCAGCAGCGCCACTTGGCCCACCGGCAGTTCGACCAGCACCGCCGGTACCGGTTTCGTGGCCTGCCCGGTCAGCACGATCAGCGGGATCACGGCCCGGGTCAGCACGGCGCCCAGCGCCACGCCGACCACCAGGCCCAGGGCCACCAGCACGCCCTGTTCGGCGGCGAGCATCCGGGCGAGCTGGCGGCGCGGGGCGCCCAGGGCGCGCAGCACGGCGAACTCGGCGTCCCTCTCGCGCAGCGCCCCGGCCGCGCTGACCGCGAAGCCGAGCGCGGCCAGCGCCGCCGCCACGGCCGCGGCCGCGGTGAACGCGGCGGCCGGTCCGGCGCCGAACGGGTCGTCGCGCAGGCTGTCGGCGATCTCCTCGCGCACCACCACTCGCGCCGGGTCGACGTCGGGCAGGGAGCGCAGGTCCGCGGCGACGGCGCTCGCGTACCGGGGGACGGTGCGCAGCCACCACTCGGTGGGCTCGGCGTTCTCGCCGTAGCGGGTCTGGAGCATCCGGTTGACCGCCCGCAGGTCGACGAGGAGGCCGCCGCCGTCGTGCGCGGCGTCCGGCGAGGCGCTCTGCGCCGCCCCGGCGGTGGTCGGCAGCTCCCGCACCGCGCGCACGATCCGCACCGGGAGGTTGCGGCCGGCGAACGTCACGTCCATGCGCTGGCCCGGGTGGGCCCCGGCGGCGGTCAGGAAGCGGTCGGTGGCCACGGCCGCGATCTCCTCCTGGGCGGGCTGGGTGACCTGGAGCCGCACGGCGACGGCCGAGCCCTCCGCCCACATGTCCTGGTGCGGCACGTAGCCGGTGCCGTAGGCGACCGTCAGCGGGCGGCCGGCGGCCACCTCGGCGGCGCCCGGGGTGTTCCTGCCGTCGGGGAGGGGGTCCGCGCCGCCGGAGGACACCGCGGTCCAGGCGGTGGGCAGCGTCAGCTTCGTCACCGTCCCGCCGCTGCCGTCGGCCTCGGCGGCCGAGACGGTCAGGCGGTGGCGCGCGGCCCGGTCGACGGGCTGGGGAACGCTCAGGTCGAGACCGGTGAGCGTCAGGGGCCCCGCGGCGGGGGGCAGGTCCACGTCGAGGGGACGGGCGCGGCCGTCGGCGGGCAGCGAGGGCAGCGCCTTGCGGTAGGGGACGCCGTAGCGGTCCTCCAGGGTGACCGCCAGGTCCACCGTGGCGGCCGGGTGCCCGGCCGGGGAACTGCGCACGGCCGTCGTCAGCCGCAGCCGGGCGGTGCCCGCGGGCAGCTTCAGCCCCGCCGTCGCCGCCCGGGGCGCCAGTCCCTTCAGCAGCGGACCCACCGGCTGGGACGACAGGTCGCCGCGCATCAGCACGGTGCCCGCCGCGCCGGCGGTGTCCAGGGCGAGCACGGTCCCGGTCCGGTCGGCGGACATCGGCAGCGAGGCGCGCACGGCGGGGGCCGCGGAGTCGACGTGCGGGACGGACGCGTACTGCTCGCTGCGGCCCAGGCCCCCCGCCCCGGCGTCCAGGACCCGCACCGGCGCACCGGCGAGGAAGTCGGCCTGGTCGTCCTGCGAACGGTTCCAGGAGGCGCCCTGGCCGATCGCCAGCATGCCCAGCGCGATGGCCAGCACCAGCAGCAGCACCGGACCGGCACCGCGCGTCGGGCGGCGGCTGAACTGCCAGCCCGCCAGCGCCGTCGGCAGCCCGCGCCCGCCGGCCGCCCGGCGCTCGGCGAGACGGGCCACCGGCGGCAGCAGCCGCAGCGTCAGCACGGTGCCGGCCAGCAGGGCGAGCGCGGGCGCGGTCACGAGCAGCGGGTCGATGCCGAGGGCGCCCGTACCGCTGTCGCCGACCGCGCCGGAGGACTGCCGGTTCAGCTGCCAGTACGCCACCGCGGCCACCGCCAGCAGACCCACGTCCGCGCCGGCCCGCAGCGGCGCGGGCAGCGCGCGGGCCCGCCGGCCGGGCGCGAGGGACGACGTCAGGGCGGGCAGCGTCACGGCCAGCGCACAGCCCAGCGCCACCCCGGCCGCCACCAGCCACACCCCGGGCCCGCCCGTCGCCGGGACGTCCGGGTGCAGCCCGATCCGGGCCAGGGCACCGCGCCCGGCCAGCAGCCGGGTCAGCGGACCGGCCAGCAGGGGCGCGCACACCACGGCCGGCACGGCGAGCAGCAGCGCCTCCGTGGCGGCCAGGCCCGCCAGCCGGGCCCGGGAACCGCCGCGGGCCCGCAGCAGCCGGGTCTCACCGGCGCGCTCGCTGCTCAGCAGCCGGGCCACCAGCAGCAGCGCGTACCCGGCCAGCAGCGCCAGCTGGAGCGCCGCGATCAGCAGCGTCGAGCGGGCGACCAGCAGGGAGCGGTCGATCCGGTCCAGGACGTCGGGCAGCGAGGTGGTGACGGTCGGCTCGCCGCCGGTCGCGCTCGTCCTCTTCAGGGCGGCCGCGCCCGAGCGGACGGCGTCGCGCAGCGCGCCGGTCCGGCCGGTGGTCAGCGTGGAGAAGTCGGCCGAGGCCTGCCAGGCGGTCTGTCCCGCGCTCACCCGGCCCCCGGCGAGGACACCGGCGTCGGCGAGGAGCGGGCCGTACGTCGTGAAGTCGACCTTGCGGATGCCGCGCCCGCCCAGGTCGTCCAGCTGCCAGTACGGCGCGTCGGCCGAGGCGGGCCGGTACAGGCCGGTGATCCGTACGCGGGCCTGGTGGTCACCGAGCCGGTCGTCGAGGGTCAGCCGGGCGCCGGGCTCCAGGCCCAGGCGCCGCGCCGCCGCCTGCGGCAGGGCGGCCTCCAGGTCGCCGCCGGCCGTGGTGCGCGGCAGACGCCCGGAGACGAGCCGCACCTGGGCGGTGTCGAGGGCGGCGAAGTACGTCAGGTCCGGGTCGCCGGAGCGGGCGGCGGGCGGCTGGAGCGAACGCGGGAGGGCGTAGGGGCCGGAGCGGGCCAGGGACCGCACGGTCACCGGCAGTCCGTCGAAGGCGCCGCGGGCCCGCTCGCGTACGGCCGCGTCGGCGGCGGCGCGGGACCGCGGCGGCACGTCGGCCTTGACGACCAGGGTGGCGGCGGCCGCGTTGCGCGGGTCCCGCAGCGAGTGGCGCAGCGAGGCGTCCCCGATCGCGCCGGAGTAGGCGGTGAGCGTCGCCAGCACCGCCGTGGTCAGCAGGACCGAGAGCACGGCGGCGGCCAGGAGCAGCCGGTGCGCGCGCGCCCGCGACAGGACGAATCCCGTGAATCCCCCCACCCGGCTCCCCCAGAAGTTGTCCAGACCTGCGGGTGATGCTGTCAGAGGAGACAGGAGTCGGGTAAGCGCTTGTGGACCTAGCTTGATCGGATTGTGACCGGAATACGGCGATGGCCGACCGGAATGCGGGACTCCGAGCGGTCGGTCCGCCCGGCAGGAGCGGGCGCACCGGACGGAAGGGACATGCCGGGCGGCGTGATCGGGCCTGCCCGGGCCGGGGGCCTGCCGGGGCGGGCGGTGCCGGGCGGGGGGGGCGGGGGCCCGGCCTTGGGCCGGGTGGCCTCGGGGCGGGCGGTCCCGGCGCGGATGGCCTCGGACAGGGCGGCCAGGGGCGGGCGGCCCCGGGCCGGGCAGGGTAACGGGACGGGCCGCGCGGCAGGGCGGCGGGGACGGGCCGTTCGGCCGGGACCTTCCCGCGAGCCGTGCGCCACGCGAGCGGGAGCGCGCCGCCGGCCCCTGCGGCAGGTAGGCGGGGACGACGTCGGCCCCTGCGGCAGGTGACGGAACCGTGCGCCGGCCCTGCGGGAAGGGAGCGGGTCGGACCTGTCGGCGGAGGCGGGGCGCGCCGCCGGCCGGTGGTGCGTCCGCTCAGTCGGGGGTGTTGACCATCGAGGCCGCCGCGTACGTCAGGTAGTTCCACAGCGTCCGCTCGTGCTCCTCGGACAGGCCCAGCTCGTCCACGGCGACGCGCATGTGCCGCAGCCACGCGTCGTGCGCCGCGCGGTCCACCGTGAAGGGCGCGTGCCGCATCCGCAGGCGCGGGTGGCCGCGCCGCTCGCTGTACGTCGTCGGGCCGCCCCAGTACTGCATGAGGAACAGCCGCAGCCGCTCCTCGGCGGGACCGAGGTCCTCCTCCGGGTACATCGCCCGCAGCTCGGGATCGTCCGCGACCCCTTCGTAGAAACGGTGGACGAGCCGGCGGAAGGTCTCCTCCCCACCGACCTGCTCGTAGAAGGTCTGCTCCTGAAGCGTGCCGCGCCGAATCTCATTCACCCGTTCATCGTCTCAGACGGCCGGACGGAGGACCGGGGGGTCGCGAGGAGTCCTTCGGCCCGCCGCGGACGCTCGCCCCGCGGCGGATCGGGCCGCACAGTGGAGCCATGGGCGCGCACGCCGTCGACACCGACGACAGGGACTGGGCCGGCCTCGCCGCCGCGGCGCGGGCCGCGCTGGTGCGGGAGATCGAGGAGAGCGGGGCCTGGGCCCGGGACCCGGTGTGGCGGGAGGCGTTCGAAGAGGTGCCGCGGCACCTCTTCGTGCCGTACTACTACGTCACCGGCCCCCGCGGCTACGAACGGCGGTGGGGCGAGAGCCCGGACGCCGCGGCACGGGAGCGGTGGCTGCGGGGCGCCTACGCCGACGTGCCGCTGGCCACGCGGCTGCGCGACGGGGAACTGGTCTCCTCCAGCAGCCAGCCCTCGCTGATGGCGCAGATGCTGGCCGAACTGCGGGTGACCGACGGCGACCGGGTCCTGGAGATCGGCGCCGGCACCGGCTACAACGCGGCCCTGCTCGCCCACCGGCTCGGGGACGACGGTCTCGTCACCACCATCGACCTGGAACCGGAGATCACCGAGTCGGCGCGGCGCCACCTGGCCGCCGCCGGCCACCACCCGGTCGTGGTCACCGGCGACGGAGCCCGCGGGGTCCCCGAACGCGCCCCCTTCGACCGGATCATCGCCACCTGCGCGCTGCCCGCGGTCCCGCCCGCCTGGCTCGCCCAGTGCGCACCCGGCGCCCGGATCCTGCTCCCGATCGCCACCGGCCTGGCCGCGCTGACCGTGCGCGACGCCACGCACGCTGAGGGGCCGTTCCTCGGGACGCCCGCCTACTTCGTACCGCTGCGCGGCGGCGGGAGCGAACCGGACGCACCGCTCCCACCGCTGGAGGGCGTGCCCGCCCGGGCCCGTGAGGACGAGCTGTTCCGTTTCCTGCTGGCCCTGGTCCGCGGGCGCACCGGTGCCCGCGAGGCCTACGACCTGTGGGAGCGCGCCGGACGGCCGCCGCGGGAGCGCTACGGCGTCACGGTGAGCGGCGCGCGTGCCTGGGCGTGGCTGGACCACCCGCAGGGGCCGCACACCTGGCCCCTGCCGGGTTGATCCGCACGCACACCGGTCAGCCGCGCCGCACGGTGATCGTCGTCCACGCGCCGACGTGCACCCGGTCGCCGTCCTGGAGCGGCACCGGCACGAAGGGCTGGATCGGCTCCTCGGAGCCGTTGACCGTGGTGCCGTTCGTCGAGTTCTGGTCGACGACCGCCCAGTTGCCGTCCGGCTGCTGGACGAGCACCGCGTGCTGGTGCGAGACGCCCGGGTCCTCCGGCGGCACCGACAGGTCGATGTCCGGGGTGTCACCCGTGGAGTGCCGGCGGCGGCCGATGGTGATCTGGTTGCCGGTGAGCGTGCGCTGCTGCTCCGGCGAGTACGCGGGCAGGTTCAGCCCCGCGGCCTCGGGGCCCGAGCGGTGCATCATCGCCATGAAGTACTCGCGGTCCGGGCCGATCGTCGCCGTCCAGGTCGCGGGCTGCTGCGGCTGGGGCGGCTGCTGGGACTGCTGCGGGAAGCCGGGGCCGGGCGGCGGGGCCTGGGTGGCGCCGGGCTGCGGATAGCCGTAACCGCCGCCGGGACCGCCGCCCTGGCCGGGCGGAGACTGCCGGGCGCCGGGCTGCGGGTAGCCGTAACCGCCGCCGGGGCCGCCGCCCTGGCCGGGCGGGGCCTGGGTGGCGCCGGGCTGCGGGTAGCCGTAGCCGCCGCCGGGACCGCCGGCCGGGTTGCCGGGACCTGCCGGGCCGCCCTGTCCGGTGGACGACGGCGGGGAGATCACCCAGTCGTCCTCGCCACCGCCGAAGGACGGGCCGCCGGGCTGCGGTCTGTTCGCCTCCTGCGGGAACGGGGGCGGCGCGGGCGGGCCGGGACGGTGGAAGGCCTGCGGGGCACCACCGGGGCCACCAGGGCCGTTGGGGCCCGCGGGGCCGTTGGGCGCGCCGGGACCGGCGGGCGGGGTCGGGCCGGGGGGCGGCGGGACCGGTCGTGAGGGATCGCCGCCGAAGCCGGAGTGGCCGCCTGGGCCTCCCGGCCCCCCGGGTGCTCCGGGCGGCGGTCCGGCCGGGCGGGGAGCGCCACCGAAGCCCGAAGGACCGGGACCGCCGGGGCCTGCCGGACGGCCCGCGGGGTCGGCGCCGAAGGGCGGACCCGGCGGGATGGGCTCGGCCGGCCGGTTCACCTGGGAGGGCCGGGAGCCCTGGTAGCCGAAGGTGTCACCGCCACTGCCGTAGGAAGGGGCGGGCGCCTGCGGGAAGCGCGGTCCGGTACCGCCGCCGGGGCCACCGGGAGCACCGGGGCCACCCGGGCCGGCGGGACCCGCACCGGGGCCGCCGGCCGGGCCGGGGCCAGGCGCCGGCGGGCGCGGGGCGGCCGGGGTGTACGAGGTGGCGGTGTTCGTCAGGAAGTTCCACCGGCACTCCTCGCAGAACGGCGCACCGCCTTCACGGGGCGTGCGGCACTGCGGGCAGAGTTCCGGCTGGGAACCGGGGCCCCCGCTCTGGTACGGGAACCCGCCGGCCGCCCCAGGACCGCCGGGGCCGCCAGGGCCGTTGGGGGCTCCGGGGTGGCCGGGGCCACCCGGGCCGCCCGGTCCCGGCGCGGGCGGGAAGCCGTAGCCGCCGACCGGGGGCGGCGGCGGGGGAGGTGGTGGTACGGCACCGGCCATGCGGTGACCGCAGACCTCGCACCAGTCGTCGGAACCCGACTGGTGTCCGTTCGGGCAGGTCGGCATGTCGGCGCTTCCCCCTCTCCTGTTCCGGCCGCGGCGGCCGGATTTCTCCCACCCCGAGGGGCCGGGCTCGCTGTCTGGCAGATCACTTCTTTACACGAACAGTCTTTGTGGACCGGGTCTCGAGAGTCATCTCGTCGGCCTCCTCGACCTTCGCCTTCAGTCGCACAGTACCCGTCGCGGCGTCGACCACGTCCACCACCTTGGCGAGCAGCTTCGCCGTACCGGCGTTGCCCGAGGCGTTCGCGAGCTGAACCGCGCGCCCCAGTTTGGTGGTTGCTCCGTCGCGATCACCCGCTTTGCGAAGGTCGAGCCCCTCTTGGATGACCTGTGCCAGTTCGGCCTGGCCGGTGTAGTGGGCGACCTGCGGGCTGATCGCGGTGGAGGCCGCCAGGTCGTCGGTCCACACGGCCCTCACGAGCCCCTGGGCCCCGAGGTTCTGGGTGCCGCCGTCCGGTTGCGGCACCACCAGGGAGACCCGTGCCGCCAGCATCTCCTGGCCGATGTCCGCGCCGGGGACCTCGACGCAGAGGTGGTAGTCGCGGGACTCGTCGCCCCAGGACCCGGTCGGATAGTCCCCGGCGCGCGGACCGGCCTCGCTGCGCCGGCCGGTCAACTCCTCGACGGACGGAGCGACTTGCTTGATGAAGCGGATGCCGGCGCCCACCGGTGTCCACACCCGCAGGGCGACGTCGGCGACCTCCTTGCCCATCGCCGTCTCCATCATCCCGGTGAAGTCGGCGGCCAGGCCCGCCGGATCGGCGACGATGTCGGCGGTGCCGAGCAGCGCGGAGGCGATCCCTGTGACTTCTTTCACTTCCCAGTCGGTGCCCACACCACGGGCGTCACAGGTGAAGCGTCCGGCGCACGCGTCGAGCGTCGCGGCGAGGTCGTCGGGCGACTCGTGCTCGTTGCGGCCGTCGGTGAGCAGGATGCCGTGCCGGATGGCGACGTCCTGCGAGGCGAGCAGCCGGCCGGCGAGCCGCAGCCAGGTGCCGATGGCGGTGCCGCCGCCCGCGCCGAGCTTGCGCAGTGCCGTCCTGGCCTGCTCGCGGGTGGTGGCGTCGGCGACGGCGAGCCGGCCGCCGCCGGGATAGACCTCCGTGGCCACGTGCGTCCCGGCGACCACCGCGAACCGCACGCCGTCGCGCAGGGTGGCGATCGCGGCCGCCGTGGCCTGACGGGCGTGGTGCATCTTGGCCGGCGGGTAGTCCATCGAACCCGAGCAGTCGACCATGATGACCACCGCCGCCGACGGCCCCGCGCCCGACGCGTACAGGTGCGGGGCGGTGACCGCGCTCCCGAGGGTGCCGCCGCCGGTCGCCGTCACCGTGACGATGGCGTTGACCTCCCGGCCGCCCTGGGGCAGGTACTCGTTCTGGTACACGTCCACCGAGAACCGCGGCACGCTGGACTTCGAGAAATTGGCCATGTCTTCCCAGATCCCCCTCTGGGCCCCGCGAGCGGGGCTGACGACTGTGCGGCTCTGCCGGGCCGGCCCCCCTGCCGCCCCCTCCGGCCCTCCGGCCCGGTGCGGCCGTCGGGGCTCCCCGGGACCCCGGCCCTCCGGTCCACCGGCTCCCGGTCCTTCGCCCCTTCGCTCCCCGGGTCCTCGGGACCGCCCGTGCGGAGACACCGGACCGGGCGCGCCCCGTCGCGCGGTCCGGCCGGACCCGTGTCCCTCAGCCCGATCCTGCCCCCTGCGGCGGCGCCGGGAACGGCACGAGCGCCACTGTTACGTTGTCGTGGCCCCCGCCGTCGAGCGCGTGGCCGACCAGGACCCGGGCGCCGTGCAGCGGGCGCACGGCCGCGTCCAGGGGCAGCACCTCGGCCATCTCCTGGGCCGTCTCGGCGTAGTTCCACAGGCCGTCCGTGCAGACCACGACCACACCGGCCCGGTCCGGCTTGAACGAGGCGGTGTGCGGCTCCAGTTCGTAGGCGTCCGCGCCGAGCCAGCCGGTGATCGCGTGGGCGCGCTCGTCGGCGTACGCCTGTGCCTCGCTCATCAGGCCCGCGGCGACCATCTGCGCGGCCCACGAGTCGTCCTCGGTGAGCCGGGCCGGCGGGGCCGCGCGGTCCACCGGCACCCAGTAGACGCGGCTGTCGCCGACCCAGCCGACGATCAGCAGCCCGGCGGTGACCACCGCGCCGACGAGCGTGCAGGCGGGGGAGTTCTGCTGGGGGGCGTGCTCGCGGGCGCCCGCGGGCTCCTCGGCGAGCGCGTCGACCGCCCGCGCGGCGGCGACGATGGCGTCGTGCATGGCCTGCTGCGGGTGCGTGCCCCGCGGCAGGGCGGCCAGCAGGCTGTCGATCGCCGCCCGGGACGCGGCGAGGGAGGCCTCGTCGGGGCGGGTCGCGGAGGACACGCCGTCGCAGACGATGGCCACCGACGCGGCCGAACCGTCGGGCAGGACCGCGTTGCCGACCGCGAAAGCGTCCTCGTTGCGGTGGTGGCGCCGGCCCCGGTCGCTGACCGCGGCGACCGGACCCGACTCCCGTTCCATGTGGTCGCGTTCACGGGGCTGGGCGTGCCCGCAGTTCTCGCAGTACCCGTCGCTGTCCACCCGTCCCGCCCGGCAGGCCACGCAGACGGCGGCGGCCCCTGCGGGTACGGTGCTCCCGCCCGGCACGGAGACCTCGCCGGGCCCCCCGGCGCCCGCCGCCGGGGCACCGGCCGCGGCAGCCGCGGCGCCCCCGGCACCGGGCATGCCGTCCGCACCGGCCAAGTCCTCGCCGGCGGCGGCCGATCGCGGGTCCGGGGCCTGCAGCGGGTACTCCTCGGGCTCCGCCGCCGGACCGGGCCCCGCGCCCGGGGCCGGTGGCGCCGGTTCCGGTTGCCCGCCCTGCGCGGGCAGCGGCGCGCCGCCCGATCCGGTGCCCGCGACGTCCGCGGGGCGTTGCCCGCGCGCGGCGCCGGAACCGTCCGGCCGGGGAGCGAGCGGCCACGCGCCGCCCCCCGCGCCGCCCTCGGCCGGTGCGGAGGGGCGCGGCACGGCGCCGCCGTTCATCTGGACCGTCGGCGTGTCGTGCGCGGGCGCGGCGGCCACGGACAGGTCGTATCCGCAGGCGCCGCAGAAACGGTCACCCGACTCAAGCGGCTCCGCGCAGCTCGGGCAGTTCGACAAGGCGGCCTGCTGGGGCATCTGCGACATCAACTACACCCATGTCCGGGGGCGGTAACGGTTGGCACGTTCCACCAGGTCGATCCTCTCCTCGCCGCCGGGCGCCAGCCGGGCCAGCGTGCGGTACGTACGCTCCAGGCCGAAGCGGAGTCCCCGCTCGTCCAGGTCGCTGCCGAGCAGCACCCGCCGCGAGGACGGGTCGGTGGCCCGGCCCCCGGAGAGTACCCAGTCCAGCGCGCAGCCGAGTACCTCCGCCGACAGCAGCTCGCGCCGCGCCGGGTCCAGACCGTACGCCCGCAGCGCCTCCACCTGCCCGGCGGCGGCCGTCAGATCCTCCAGGAACGGCGTGTCGGAGGCGGGCGCCGAACGGTGGCGCAGCCGCGCCCGGACCGCCGCCACCCGGGCCGCCGTGTAGTGGATGGAGGCTTCCGGGACCGACTCCAGGGTCCGCACCGCCGCCCGGCGGTCACCGCCGGCGAGCTGGACCCGGGCCAGCCCGAAGGCCGCGCTGACATGGCTGGGGTCGGTCGCCCAGACCAGCCGGTAGTACTCGGCCGCGTTGTCGAGCTGGCCGAGCACCTCCGCGCACAGGCCGAGCGCCAGCTTCGGCGCGATCTCGCCCGGGAAGGCGTCGTAGATCGCGTCGAAGGCGAGCGCCGCCTCCTCGTGGTCGGCGGTGACCAGGGACGCCAGGCCCCGGTACCAGACGACCCGCCAGTCGTCGGGGTGCTGCTCCTCCAGTGCGCGCAGCACCCGCAGGGCGGTCGCCGCCTCGCCGGTCTCCAGCCGGGCGCGGACCTCGCGCAGCCGGGTCTCGGCCGACCGGGCGGGCGCGGCGGCCAGGGCGTGGATCAGCTCGGCGGGCGCGGAGGCCGGCAGGCCCGCCAGGAAACCCGCGTCGGGATCGGTGGGGTCGACGTGCGGGACGGGCAGGGCGAGCGCCGCCGCCGGGGCCCCGGCCGGCTTGACGGGCACCGGCACGGCGGCAGGGGCGGCGGGTGCGGCAGGGACGTGCGCGGCCACGGGCGCCGGGCCGGCGGCGCCGGCGGCGGCGAGGGCTCGGGCCGGACCGGGGTCGGCGGCCGGGGCGAGGGCTCCGGCCGGGGCGGCAGGCGCGGTGCCGGGTGCGGGTGCCGAAGCGGCGGCCGGGGATCCGCGGCCGCGCCGGGCCCGCGTCCCCAGCCGGGACACGTCCCCCTCCAGCGGCGGGAACAACTCCGTGTCCGTGACCTTGGTCTCGGGACCGAAGAGCGTGGACAGCGCCGGACACGCCCGGCCCGTCTGCAGCGACACGACCTCCCGCAGCACACCCGTCAACTGCTCGGCCATCTCCTGCGCGGAGGCGAACCTGCGGTCCGGGTCGGGGTCGGTGGCGCGCACCAGCAGCCGGTAGAAGGACTCGTAGCGGCGGAACACCTCGACGGTGTCCGGGTCGGGCAGGCAGTCCACGAAGACGTTCGTGTAGCCCTGGAAGTCGAAGGTGAGCACGGCGAGCGTACGGCCCACCGTGTACAGGTCGCTGGCCACCGACGGGCCGGTCTCGGCGACCTCGGGCGCCTGGTAGCCGACCGTGCCGTAGATGGCCGACTCCTCGTCGTCCATGCGGCGCACCGCGCCCATGTCGATCAGCTTCAGCTCGTCCTCGGTCTGGATCGCGTTGTCGACCTTGAAGTCGCAGTACAGCAGGTTGCGGCTGTGCAGGTGGGCGAGCGCCTCCAGGGCCTCGATGCCGTACGCGCACGCCTGTTCCACCGGCAGCGGATCGCGTCTGCCGTCCGCGGTGCGGCGGGCGTTGGCGATCTCCTTGAGCGACTTGCCGCCGACGTACTCCATGACGATGTAGCCGTCGAGGGACCCGGTGCGCTGGTCCAGGTGCTCCACGAAGTTGTAGATCCGCACGATGTTGGCGTGCTCGATCTCCGCGAGGAAGCGCCGCTCGGAGATGGCCGCCGCCATCGCGTCCTGGTCGCCGGTGTCCAGCAGGCCCTTGAGGACCACCCACCGGTCGGACACGGCCCGGTCCACGGCCAGGTAGATCCAGCCCAGACCGCCGTGCGCCAGGCAGCCCACGACCTCGTACTGGCCGTGCACCACGTCCCCGGCCTTCAGCTTGGGCACGAAGGAGTACGGGTGCCCGCACTTGGTGCAGAAGCCCTCCGTACGGCCCGGCCGCTCACCGCGGGCCCGGCCCACCGGCGCCCCGCAGTCCGCACGCGAGCAGAACCGCTTGCGCTCGGGCACCTCGGGGCCGGCCAGCACCATCGACCGCGGGTCGGGGCGCGGCACCTGCGGCACCTGGACGAGACCGGCCCCCAGCCGGTTGCGGCCGGAGGAGCTCGCGGCCGAGCCGGAACCGCGCACCGACACCGAGCGGCTGGTGGAGCGGCCCGACAGGGAACGCGAGAGCCGCCCGGACACGGAGCGGCGCGACTTCGAGGACTGCGACGACGTGCCCGTGCCGCGGGCACCGCGCGCGCTGGAGCCCGGACTCCCGCTGCCCGCCGACCCCCTGCCGCCGCCGGCGACCCCGGTGGGCGCCGAGGCGACCATGCCGGTCGCCGACACCACCGGGGCCAGACCGCAGGTGTCGCAGTACAGCTCGCCGCCGCCCACGTCCTCGTACGCGCCGCCGCAGGCCGGCCGCTGACAGGTCTGCCCCGCCTGGCTCATGACTCCCCCCTGTCCCCGTCGTCGCGCGGGCCGCCCTGGCGGGGCACCCGCGCCGCGCCGAGCAGTTCGGCCGCCGCCCGCTGGTAGCGCAGCACCGCCTGCTCGGCCACCCGCAGGTCGCAGGGCGCGCTCCACAGCATGCGGCGGGCCGCGTCGTACCGCTCGACCAGCAGCGGGTCCTCCGCCAGGCCGCTGTGCGCCACCTTCGCCCTGTACGCGTCCAGCCGGCCGCGCAGCTCGGCGCGGACCGCCAGCGGGGCGGTCACCGCCGTCAACGACTCGCGGGCCCGCAGCAGTTCGTCCTCCGCCTTCTGCTCCAGCGCCTCCAGGAGCGGTGACAGGCGGTGCCACTGGGCCTGCCTGCGGTACTCGGCGGCCGTCGCCAACTGCTCCTGCAGCGCGGTCGGCGGGCCGCTGACCACCGGCACCTCCGTGGCGGCGATCTTCGCCAGCACCTCACCGCGCGCGGTGCGGGCCTCGGCGAGCGTGCGGTCCGCGCGCGAGAGCACGTCCCGCAGCCGGATCAGCCGCTGCTCGGCGTCCTGCCGCACCCCGAGCACGGCGTCGATCTCCCGGCGCACCTCCTCCAGCGCGCGTGCCTCCCGGTCGTACACCGTGGTGTCCGGCCGGCCGCCGCCCGGCGCCGAACTGCCCTGCGCGGGCACCCAGTGGGCGAGCGGGTCGCTGATCACCTGCTCGCGCAGGGCGGTGAGGGTGCGGGTGATGCGTTCCAGGTCGTCGCCCGCCGGGTGTTCGCCGGGGCGGACGCCGACCGAGTGCGCCAGGCGGCGGGTGCGCTGCAGTTCGGCGGCGAGCAGATCGATCCGGGCGGGCAGCGCCGACCACACGGCGTCGGCGGCGACCACCGTGTCCAGGCTGCTCGCGTACAGCTCGTTCATCCGGTCCACCAGCGCGGCCAGCGAGAAGCTGTGGCTGAGCCGGCCCGGACCCGCCGGGCCCCGCCCGTTCGCCGCGGCGGCGGCCGAGCCGGGGACCGTGACGGACTCGCCGCGCAGCAGCTCGGTCAGCTCCGCCAGGTCCTCGCGGCTGGACCAGCGGCGCCGGGAGCGGATCTCCCGTGCGGTGCGCAGCGCTCCCGTGTAGGCGTCGAAGTACGTCCACAGCAGCGTGATCGAGGCCTCCGCCGCCGCCCAGCGCTCCTGGGTGACGCCGGTGAGCCGGGCGCCTTCGAGGAGTCTGCGGCCCGCGTGGTCCTGCAGGGCGAGGAGGGAGGTCTCGATCGCCTCGTGCTCCGCGCCGAGCCGCGCCAGCGCACGGTCCACCTCGTCCCGGTCCAGCACCGGCCCGGCGGGGTCCGCGCCGCCCATCGATCACCTCTCGCTGCTCTTCGTGTTCCGTCGGTCGTACGCCGCCCGGTGGCGTCCCCGGTCACCGCCCGTGCGGGCACCGGGTGCCGGTCACCGGTAGCCGGGCGCCGGCGCAGTCGCCGACTCCGAATCCTTACCCAGCGTGCGGGACAGCCAGTGGTCGTACGCCTGCTTCCAGCCCCCGTCCTTGCGGTAGTTCTCCAGTATCCGGTTGACCTGACGTACCAGATCGTCGGCGCCCCGCTTCATCGCCACGCCGTAGTACTCCTTGGTGAAGGTGCCGCCCTTCAGCTCCACCGCCGGGTCCTGCGCGGCCTGGCTGGCGGCGAGGGCGCCGTCGGTCACCACCGCGTCCACCTCGCCGAGTTGCAGCCGCACCAGGCAGTCCAGCTGGTTGGGGACGGTGGTGGAGATGTCGGTGGAGGCGGGCAGGGTGCCGTTCTCCTTGTCGGCGGCCAGGTGGTCGTAGGCCGTCGAACCGGTCGCGGAGCAGACCTTCTTCCCGGCGAGCGACTTGTCGTAGCCGGTGACCGGGGACGTGCGCGGCGCGAGGACCTGCTGCCCGGTCAGGAAGTACGGGGCGGAGAACGCCACCTTCTCCAGGCGCTTGCAGGTGATGGTCATGGTGCGGACCACCATGTCGACCCGGCCGGAGTCGACCGCGTGCTCGCGCTCGTTGGTGGGGATCGCCCGGAACGTGATCTTCCCCGCGTCGCCGAGGAGTTCCCTGGCGATACGGCGGGCCAGGGCGATGTCGAAGCCGTCCAGGTCGTCGGAGGCGTCGTTCGGGTTGCGGTAGCCCCAGCCGTAGCTGTTCTGGTCGACGCCCACCACGAGGGTGCCGCGCTTCCTGATCGCGCTGACGGCGGGGCCGTCGGCGTCCGCGGGCGGGAGGCTGCGGTTCTGGGCGTCGCCGTCCACGCAGTCCCCGGCCCTGGCCTGCATCCCCTGGGCGGTCCCTGCGGCGCCGGCGGCCCGGGGGGTGCGCCGGCCGTGCGTCTGGGTGCTGGGCAGCGCCAGGGCGAACGCCAGCGCCAGGACGCAGACGACGGCCATTGCGCCGACCCCGCCCCAGCCCTTGAGACCGGACCGCAGTTGCCGCACTCGCATCCGCACGCCTCCTTCCACCCCTGTCCCGCCCTCTCTCACCGGTACTCCGACAGCCGCCGCCCGATGCCCAGCAGAGCACCGGCGGCGCCGAGCAGGGCGAGCACCGCGGAGCCGGCCGGCAGGTAGCTCATCGCGGCCAGCCCGTCCTTCGCGGCGCTCTCGAACTCCTGTGTCTCGTGGGCGAGCGCCGTCGCGAGGGAGGCGTCGACGCCGTCGAAGCACTCGCCCGTCGCCTGCGCCGTCGCCCCCGTGCCGATGACCCGGTCGCGGGCGGCCCGGTAGTCCCCGGCGTCGTCCGCCTCGCGGGCCAGCGCGTGGCGGGACTTCCAGACCTTCACCGACTGGCTCGCCGCCCGCACCGGATCGCGGCCCGCCGGGTCGTCGGCGAGCGACTCGGCCCGGGCCAGGGTCCTGGCGAGGCCGCCGATCTCCTGGTCGTACTTCCAGTCGTAGGCGTCCATGACCGTGCCGTCCGCCAGGGTCCGGGTCTCGGCGCCGCGGCTGACCAGGGTGAGGTTCTCGTCGCCGCGGGCCTTGAGGGAGGCGATCCGGGCGTCGTGCAGCACGTTGAGCGACTCCACGCCGTGCCGGGAGTCGTCGAGCCCCGCGCGGGCGACGCTGTGGCCGACGACCAGCCACAGCAGGACGGCGGCGGTCGCCGCCGCGGCGGCCACCAGGCCCTGGTTCAGCACCCGGTTGGTCCGCCGGTAGTCGCGGTGCTGGGCCCAGCCGAGGGCGGCCAGGGCGAGCACCCCGAGGGCGATGGCCGCCCACGGGTAGGGGGTCGCGTCACCGTAGTCCGCGCTGCGCTGCCTGTTCTCCGTGCGGTACAGCGTCTCGGCGGCCGGGAGCATCCGGTCCTGCATCATGGTGTTGGCGGCGCGCAGGTAGGCGCCGCCGACCGGGAAGCCCTGGCGGTTGTTGGCGCGGGCCGACTCCACCAGGCCCTTGTAGCGCGGCAGCAGTTCGTTGAGATCGCCGATGGTCTTCGCGGAGGGTGAGCCGGGTGCGGAGTTGGCGGCGGCGGTGACCAGGCCCTGGGCGGCGGTGCGGATGTCCGCCTCGTAGCGCTCGCGGGTGGCGCGCGTCTCCTGAAGACCCGCCAGGTACCCGCTGCTCGCCATGGTGTTGGCGTCGGCGAGGGAGCGGAAGATCGCGGCGGCCTCGGAGCTGAGGGGCTGGCTGTGGTGCAGCACGTCGTCGGCGGCCGACTGCCGGTCGGTGCTCTGCCAGGCGGCGACGGCGCCGAACGCGACGACCAGCAGCGCCAGCAGCGCGCCGATCAGGCGCAGCCGGCCGGGCTCGGTGACGGCGGCGGCGCGCAGCCGCTCGGCGCCCTCGGCGAACGCCGTACGGCGCGGCGGCGCGGGGACCGGAGCCGCCGGCGCGTGCGGCCGGACGGGCGCGGAGGGCTGCGGCGGCACGGCGGGCAGCACGGGCGCGCCGGGGCCCGGTGGTGCCGCGCTGCTGTTCGGCGAGTGTGTCACTGCTGACCCCCCGTGGTCATCCGTCGCCGCAAGTATCCCTTCCCGGGCCGGCATCCGCACCGGCCTTCACTGGATCTTGATCCGATCGCGGCGGGGCCGCCCGGCCGAGCCCACGACGAACGTCCCGCACCACCCCCTGCCCATGAATACGCCGCCCGGGCCGGTTCGGTTCCCTCCGCACGGCGGCCGTGGCCTGCCCGGGCCGGACGCGGCACGTGTGACGGGCAGGACACCACGAGGGGTCCTGCCCGTCACACGCGCCGCGCCTACGCGCTCCGTTCGGCGTTCCCGGCACGCTCAGCGTTCGAAGTGCGCCCGTACCCTTTCCTGGACCTCCGCCGGTGCCCCCACGTGGTCCAGGCCCAGCAGGGCCGCGCCGAGCACCGGGCGGGCCGTGACCACCCGCGGGACGGCCTTCGGGGCCCGGGCGGACAGGCGTTCGCGCAGGGCCGCGTCGAGTTGCGGGTGGCGGGCGGCCAGGACGCTGCCGCCCAGAAGCACGGGCGTCCGCTCGCCGAGGAGGCCGAGACGGGTCAGCGCGACCGCCGCCATGGCCACGACCTCCTCCGCCAGGCGTTCCACGATCGAGCGGGCGATCGGGTCGCCCCCGGCGGCCGTCGCGAACAGGACGGGCGTCAGTTCGTGACGGCGTTCCTGGTCGACGTGGTCGAGGTGCAGCGCCTCGATCAGGGCGTACATGGACTCCAGCCCGAAGTGGCCGGGCAGCGTGCGGGCCAGCGCGGTCGGCTCGCCGCGGCCGTCCTCCGCGCGCGCGGCGAACCACAGGGCCTCCTCCGCCAGGCCCCACCCGCCGCCCCAGTCACCCGAGATGCGGCCTATCGCGGGGAAGCGGGCCGTGCGGCCGTCCGGACGCATGCCGACGCAGTTGATGCCCGCGCCGCAGACCACCGCCACCCCGCGCGGCTCGGCCACGCCCGCGCGCAGGACGGCGAACGTGTCGTTGCGGACCTCCACCGTCGTGCCCCACGCGCGCGCGTGCAGGGCCGCCGCGAGCTGTTCCTCCTCCACGGGCAGGTCGGCGTTGGCCAGACAGGCCGAGACGTGCGCGACCGAGGTGACGCCGGCCTCGGCGAAGGCGCGCCCGACGGCGTCCGCGAGGACGTCCACCGCCGTCTCGACGCCCACGGCCGGCGGCCGGAACCCGCCGCCGCGGGCCGTGGCGAGGACGTTCCCGTCGGCCGCCACGACCGCGACGTCGGTCTTGCTGTTGCCCGCGTCGATGGCGAGGACGCTTGCGGTCAGGCCCACGCGAGGTGCTCCCGGTTGTGTGCGATCAGCTGGTCGGTGAGGGTCTCGGCGTAGGCGTACTGGCCGATCAGGGGGTGGGCGAGGAGGGCGCGGAAGACGCGGTCGCGGCCGCCGTGCAGCGCCGCCCGCAGGGCCAGTTCCTCGTACGCCGTCACGTTCGCCACCAGACCCGCGTACAGCGGGTCCACGGGGGCCACGGGCAGCGGGGTGGCGCCCTTGGGGCCGACCGCCGCCTGCACCTCGATGACGGCGTCGTCCGGCAGGAACGGCAGCGTGCCCCGGTTGCGGGTGTTGACCACCTGGTACGGGCTGCCGCCGCCGCCCAGCAGCGCGGCGGCCAGGTCCACGGCCGCCTCCGAGTAGTAGGCGCCGCCGCGCTTGGCGAGCAGGGCCGGCTTCTCGTCCAGGGCCGGGTCGCCGTACATCGCGAGCAGTTCGCGCTCCATGGCGGCGACCTCGGCGGCCCGGGAGGGCTTGGTGCGCAGCTCGTCGACGACCTGGTCGTGCGCGTAGTAGTAGCGCAGGTAGTAGGACGGGACGACGCCGAGGCGGTCCAGGACCTGGCGGGGCAGGCGCAGGTCGGCGGCGACGGCGTCGCCGTGCCCGGCCAGCAGCCGGGGCAGCACGTCCTCGCCCTCGGGGCCGCCCAGGCGCACCCCGGTCTCCCAGGTGAGGTGGTTCAGGCCCACGTGGTCCAGGTGGACGTCGTGGGGTGCCACGTCCAGCAGCGCGGCGAACTTCCGCTGGAAGCCGATCGCCACGTTGCACAGGCCGACGGCGCGGTGCCCGGCCTCCAGCAGGGCGCGGGTGACGATGCCGACCGGGTTGGTGAAGTCGATGATCCAGGCGTCGGGGTTGGCGCGCCGTACGCGCTCGGCGATGTCCAGGACGACCGGGACCGTGCGCAGCGCCTTGGCCAGGCCGCCGGCGCCGGTCGTCTCCTGGCCCACGCAGCCGCACTCCAGCGGCCAGGTCTCGTCCTGCTGCCGGGCGGCCTGCCCGCCGACGCGCAGCTGGAGCAGGACGGCGTCGGCGCCCTCCACGCCCGCGTCCAGGTCGGAGGTGGTGACGATCCGGCCGGGGTGGTCCTGCTTGGCGAAGATGCGGCGGGCCAGGCCGCCCACCAGCTCCAGGCGGTCGGCCGCGGGGTCGACCAGGACCAGTTCCCCGACCGGCAGGGTGTCCCTGAGCCGGGCGAATCCGTCGATGAGTTCGGGGGTGTAGGTCGAACCGCCGCCGACCACGGTGAGTTTCATGTGTGTCAACCCTTTACTCCGGTGAGCGTGACGCCCTCGACGAACGCCTTCTGGGCGAAGAAGAACACGAGGATCACGGGGGCCATGACCAGCACGGTGGCGGCCATGGTGAGGTTCCAGTCGGTGTGGCGGGCGCCCTTGAAGGACTCCAGGCCGTAGGACAGGGTCCAGGCGGCCGGGTTCTCCGAGGCGTAGATCTGCGGGCCGAAGTAGTCGTTCCAGGCGTAGAAGAACTGGAAGAGGGCGACGGCGGCGATGCCCGGCTTGGCCATCGGCAGCACCACCCGCACCAGGGTGCGCAGGTCGCCGCAGCCGTCGACCTTCGCCGCGTCCAGGTACTCGTTCGGGATGGTGGTCAGGAACTGCCGCAGCAGGAAGATGGAGAACGCGTCACCGAACGCCATCGGGACGATCAGCGGCCACAGCGTGCCGGACAGGCCCAGCTGCTTCGCCCAGAACAGGTACATCGGGATGATGATCACCTGCGGGGGCAGCATCATCATCGAGATCACCAGCATGAGCGACAGGTTGCGGCCCCGGAAGCGGAACTTGGCCAGCGCGTAGGCCACCGGGATCGAGGACACGACGGTGAGGACGGTGCCCAGCCCGGCGTACAGGAGCGTGTTCTTCCACCAGGTGAGGAAGCCCGGGGTGTCGAAGACCTTCCGGTAGTTGCCCCATTCCCAGGTGTGCGGGATCAGGTCGCGGCTGAGTGCCTGGCTGTCGCTCATCAGCGAGGTCAGGAACACGAACACGAAGGGCAGCACGAAGAAGAGGGCGGTGGCCACGCCGAGCGCGTGGACGGCGACCCACTCCAGGAGGGCCTTGCGGCGGGCGGTGCGCCCGGCCGGGGAGACGGGGGCCTTCTTCAGGGTGGCCGGGTGGTCCAGGACCTGGGTCATCGTCAGTCACCTGCCTGCATGAGACCGCCGCGGCGCCGCATCAGGAGTGCGGTGAACGCCATGGACAGGACGAACAGCACCAGCGCCACCACACAGGCCGAGCCGTAGTCGAAACGCTGGAAGCCGAGGTTGTACACGAGCTGGGGGAGGGTCAGCGTGGACTTGTCGGGGTAGCCGGGCTCGAACATCGTGCCGGCGCCCTGGATCACGCCCGAGGCGACCTTCCCGGCGATCAGTGGCTGGGTGTAGTACTGCATCGTCTGGATCACGCCGGTGACCACGGCGAACATCACGATCGGCGAGATGTTCGGCAGGGTGACGTAGCGGAAGCGCTGCCAGGGCGAGGCGCCGTCCAGCTCGGCGGCCTCGTACTGCTCGGTGGGCACGTCGAGGAGCGCGGCCATGAAGATGACCATCAGGTCGCCGACGCCCCACAGGGCGAGCAGGGTCAGGGCCGGCTTGGACCAGGTGGGGTCGTTGAACCAGCCGGGCGCGGGGATGCCGGTCTTCTCCAGCAGGGAGTTGACCGGGCCGGTGCCGGGGTTGAGCAGGAAGGCGAAGGCCATGGTCGCCGCCACCGGCGGGGCCAGGTAGGGCAGGTAGAACAGGGTGCGGAAGACGCCCGTGGCCGTCTTGATCTTGGTGATCAGCAGGCCCACGCCGAGCCCGAACGCGACCCGCAGGGTGACCATGATCACCACCAGCCACAGGGTGTTGCGCAGGGCCGGCCAGAACAGCGGGTAGTTCTCGAAGACGTACGTCCAGTTCTTCGCGCCGCTGAACACCGGCGCGTTGAAACCGTCGTAGTGCATGAACGAGAAATAGACGGTGGAGAGCAGCGGGTACGCGAAGAAGACCGCGAATCCGATCAGCCAGGGCGACATGAAGGCGAGGGTCTTCAGTGCCGCGCGGCGGCGTTTGGACGCCAGGGTGAGAGTGGTCATCGCTTTCCTACTCCGCCTGCGCGATGTCCGTGTCGATCTGGTGGGCCGCCTTCTCCAGGCCGGCCTTCAGGTCCTTCTGCTTGCCGCTCTCGTAGTCGTAGCCGAGCTGCTGGATCGTGACCAGGTACTGGCCGCCGTTGATGGAGGCGGGCGTGGTCGTCGAGTTCGTGTCGCCCGCGATGTCCAGGAACGTCTTGAAACGCGGGTCGTACTTCAGCTTCGGGGACTTCAGGGCGGCGAGGGTGGAGGGCACGTTGTGGATGTCGTTGGCGAATCCGACCACCGCGTCGGTGTCCGTGGAGATGTACTTCACGAACTCCCAGGCCGCGTTCTGCTTGTGGCTGGTGGCGGCGATACCGGTGATGGTTCCGGTGATGTAGCCCTTGCCGTACTGGCTCTCCTGGTCGTCGGGGACGGGCAGCGGCGCCACGCCGACCTCGAACTTCGGCTTGGCCTCCTCGGCCATGCCCAGGCGCCACTCGCCGTCGAGCTGCATGGCCACCTGGCCGGTGTGGAAGGGATGCCTGGGGCCCCACTCGTCACCGAGGGTGGCACGGAACTTCTCCAGCTTCTGGAACCCGCCGAGTTCGTCGACGAGCTTCTTCTGGAAGGTGTAACCCTTTTCGAAGGCGGGGTCCTTCGCGACGTTCGACTTGCCGTCCGTGTCGAAGTACTTCGGTGAGAACTGCGCGAAGAGGTGCTCGGTCGTGGACTCCCAGCCGTGGTAGGTCGGCATGAAACCGAGCTGCTTGTAGCCGTCCCCGTCGGGGACCGTCAGCTTCTTGGCGTCCGCCTCGAACTCGGACCAGGTCCTCGGCGCCCGCCCGATCCCCGCCCTGTCGAACGCCGTCTTGTTGTAGTAGAGCCCGTACGCGTCACCCAGCAGCGGCGCCGTGCAGCGCTTGCCGTCGAACTGCGTGTACTCGTTCATCGCCTTCGGGAAGGTCTTCTCCGGGTCGACGCCCGCCTTCTTGAAGAAGGGGTTGAGGTCGACCAGCGCACCCGAGGAACAGAACTTGCCCACGTTGTTGGTGGTGAAGGAGGAGATCACGTCCGGCGCCTTGTCGCCGCCGGTGCGCAGCGCCTGGTTCATCTTGTCGTCGGTCATGTTGCCGACGACGTTGACGTGGATGTTGGGGTGCGCCTTCTCGAAGCCGTCGATCAGCGACTGGACGGCCTTCACCTCGTTCGGCGCGCTCCAGGCGTGCCAGAAGTTGATCGTCGTGTCTTTCGAGGCGTCGTCGTTCGCGCCGGATTCCGGCTGGCCCGTACAGGCGGTGGCGAACAGCGCGATGGAGGCGGAGGCGGCGAGCGCGAGGGCCGCTTTCCGGGACACTTCGGGCATGGCTGGATCTCCCTGGGACGGGCGGGGCGGTGAGGAAGGGGGACGGAGCGGAAGCAGGGGGACGCGGGGACGGCGGGAGGGGCGCGGGGGTCAGCGTGAGGTGTCGAAGACTTCGTCACGGGTGGCCGCGAGCGCGCTCTCCAGCGCGCCGCGCAGCACGGGGCGTTCTCGTACGTCGCCCACCACCAGGCGGGGCCGGGAGGCGGCCAGTTCCTCCAGCTCGGCCTGGACCAGGGCGCGCAGCACCTCGCCGCCGGCGGTGAGCGCGCTGCCGCTGAGCACCACCAGCTCGGGGTCGAGGACGGACACCAGGGAGGCCAGGCCGGTGGCGAGCCGGGTCGCGTACTGGGTCAGGAGTTCCCGGTGCGGGCCGCCCGCGTGATCGGCGGCGCGGGCGACGAGTTCGGCGGCGGCCTCGGCGTACGGGCCGGAGGGCAGGTCCTCGATGGCGAGCCGGCGGGCCAGCTTCGGCACGACCTGCGCACCGGCCAGGTCCTGGAAGCCGCCGCTGTTGGCCTTGGTGACCTGGCGGAACAGGGGCGCGCCGGGAACCGGCAGGAAGCCGACCTCGCCGGCGCCGCCGGTCCAGCCGCGGTGCAGTCTGCCGCCGAGGACCAGTGCGGCGCCGAGGCCCTCCTGGTTCCACAGCAGCACGAAGTCCTGGTGGCCGCGGGCCGCGCCCAGGCGCTGCTCGGCGACGGCGACGAGGTTGACGTCGTTCTCGTACTCCACCGGCATCGGCAGCGCGGCGGCCAGCTCGTCGAGGATCGTGGGGGAGTGCCAGCCGGGCAGGTGGGAGGCGTAGCGCAGGCGGCCGGTGCCGGGGTCGAAGGCGCCGGGGGTGCCGATGACGAGGCGGTGGACGTCGGCGCGGGCCACGCCCGCCGCCTTCACCGCACCGTCCAGCGCGTCGGTGACCTGCCGTACGACCGGCTGGGACGGGTGCCGGCCGGGGGTCGGCAGGTGGAACTCGCCGACGGTGCGGCCGGTGACGTCGGCGACCGCGGCGCGGATGCGGTGCGGGTTGACGTCGAGCCCGGCCGCGTACGCGGCGGCCGGGTTGACCGAGTACAGCTGCGCGTTCGGTCCCGGCCGGCCCTCGCTGGTCCCGGTCGCCAGGACCAGCCCGGCGGCCTCCAGGCGCGCCAGCAGCTGCGAGGCGGTCGGCTTGGACAGCCCGGTGAGCTTGCCGATGCGGGTGCGCGACAGCGGCCCGTGCTCCAGCAGCAGGTCGAGGGCGGCCCGGTCGTTCATGGCGCGCAGGACACGCGGGGTGCCCGGTGTGCCGGTGGTCCCTGCCATGCGTCTCGCCCCCCTGCACTGGAAGATCACCGAGGATCACTGTTAGGAAAGTTTACTGTTCGAGTGCCAGGAACCTAAGCCCGGGATGAAGGGGGCGTCAAGGGTGGGCGGACGGGAGGCAACGGACTCGTTATGTGCGGGGGCTTCGGAGGTGGTTTCAGCGGGTGGCTCCGGGGATCCCCGGGGAGGGCCGGAGGTGCGGCTGCGGAGGACCCGGGACGCCCCTGGGCTTCTGCCCCCACCCCGGCCCCGCGGCCGTCCCGGCCCCGCCGGACCCGTCCCCTGGACCCGCCCCCGGACCCGACCCGCGGCCGTGCCCCTACTTGCCGGCCGTCTGCTGCGGCGGGACCGGTGCGGCCGCCCTGGTCTCCGAGGACGCCGGTTCGGAGTGCACCGACGGGGCGGCGACCGCCGCCATCGGGTCGGGGGCCGACTCCTCGTCCACCGGGGCCGTCGCACCGCCCACGATGCGGATGTCGGCCGCGTCGAAGGCGCGCTTGACGCGCCAGCGCAGCTCCCGCTCGACGGCCGTCGACTTGCCCGGCATCGTCTTGGCCGAGACCCGCACCACCATGGAGTCGATCAGCACGCTGTCCAGGCCGAGCACCTCGATTGGGCTCCACAGCAGCTCGTTCCAGGGCTCCTCCTTGCCCATCTTCTCCGCGACCTCGCTCAGCGTCGCCTTGAGCCGGTCCAGGTCCTCGCTCGCCTTGACGGTCACGTCCACGCCCGCCGTCGCCCAGCCCTGGGACAGGTTGCCGATGCGCTTGACCTCACCGTTGCGGACGTACCAGATCTCACCGTTGTCGCCGCGGAGCTTGGTCACGCGCAGGCCGACCTCGATCACCTCGCCGGAGGCGACGCCCGCGTCGATCGTGTCCCCGACGCCGTACTGGTCCTCCAGGATCATGAAGACGCCGGAGAGGAAGTCGGTGACCAGGTTCCGCGCGCCGAAACCGACCGCGACACCCGCCACACCGGCGGACGCCAGCAGCGGGGCCAGGTTGATCTGGAACGCGGACAGCACCATCAGCGCGGCGGTGCCCATGATCAGGAAGCTCGCCACCGAACGCAGTACCGAACCGATCGCGGCGGAGCGCTGCCTGCGCCGCTCGGCGTTCACCAGCAGACCGCCCAGCGCGGTGCCGCTCGCCTGCTGCGCGGTGCGGTTCATCCGATCGATCAGCTTGGTGATGGCCCGCCGGACCACCACGCGCAGCACGCTCGCCACCACCAGGATCAGCACGACCCGCATGCCGACCGCCAGCCACGTGGACCAGTTCTGCTCGACCCAGCTCGCGGCCTGGTTCGCGCTCTCCTGGGCGTCCTGGAGCGTGGGCACCGTCACCGAGGGCGACTCCGAGGGGGACGGCGACGGCGACGAACCGGCGGCGGCCGGCAGGACGGCGGACAAGGACACGGCAGGTACCTCCAGGTGCGTCCGCCCGCCGGCGCCGCGATCCGAACGCGGCGGTCGATATCGTCTGGGTCACGAAGAGGTCACCGGACGGGCAGGGCAACCACACTAACGGGGCACGGTGTGCGGGTTCCCGTGAAGTTTCGAGGAGGATCCCGTGGGCAAGGCGCGCACCCCGCTCTGATCAGGCCGTGTGGGCGAACCGTGATCCGGGGGATGTATGAGGTGTGGTCGAAAACACTCCCAGCCCGTTACCGGGACATGGTGGCGCGTTCACCAGGCATGAGGGGAGACTGACTGCAGATCGTCCCGGCGCGAGCCACGCGCCGCCGGCGTACAAGGAGGCCCCTGTGCCGCATGTCCTGGTCCTCAACGCGTCGTACGAGCCCCTCGGCGTCGTACCGCTCCGCCGCGCGCTCGTCCTCGTGCTGGAGAACAAGGCAGTCTGCCTCGAGGAGTCCGGCGCCCATCTGCACAGCGCGACCGTCACCGTCCCCGCACCCAGCGTGGTCCGGCTCAAGCGCTTCGTGCGGGTTCCCTACCGGGGGCCCGTTCCACTGACCCGCAGGGCGCTGTTCGCGCGCGACGGCGGCCGGTGCATGTACTGCGGCGGCGTCGCCACCAGCGTCGACCACGTCATCCCGCGCTCCCGCGGCGGCCAGCACGCCTGGGACAACGTGGTGGCCTCCTGCCGCCGCTGCAACCACGTCAAGGCCGACCGCCACCTCGTCGAACTGGGCTGGCGCCTGCGGCACAAGCCGGCCCCGCCCACCGGTCTGGCCTGGCGCATCATCGGCACCGGGCACCGCGACCCGCGCTGGCTGCCCTACTTGCAGCCCTACGGCGCGGACGACGCCCTGGCCCGGATCGACGGCATCTCCGCCTGACGAACCGGGCCTTCGCGTCTTCGGAGGCCGTACGGCCGGCCGGGCGGCTCACGCCGGTCGCACCCGCTGCGGACAGCCGCCCGCTGACCGCCGGGGCGGGTCCGGGCGGTGAAAGCCCGGGCAGGGAATGGTGGCGCTATGCCGTGTTTGCCCGGGCAAGGGTGGTGGGGAATGTGACCAGGAGCACGTAGTTCGCATTGGTGCGCCTGCCCTCGCGCGCACTGGGTAGGGCTGCGGTAATCCGCTCGATGCCGCACCTCGAACAAGGAGACCCCCCGTGACCGCACCCGCCCACCTTCTGCTCCCGGCCCTGTCCGACACCGCCCTGTCCGGCCCGGCCGGGCCGGAGGCCGCCCTGCCCAAACCCGGGGCGGAGCCGGCCCCCGGGCACCGGCCGCCCGCCGACCACCGCCCGGACGCGTCCACCCCGGACGACCTCCACCTCGACGAGCCGCAGACGGACGCCTTCACCGACGTCTTCACCTCGGAGGCCGCCTACGCCGAGGCCCCCCTCACCAGCGAGCCGCCGCTGCCCGACGCCGAGCCGCTGACCAGTGAGCCCCCCTTCGCCGAGGCCGCGCCGCTGACCAGCGAGTCCACCGCCGACACCGACCCCTGCGGCGCGGAGCGGTAGATGACAGCGCCACGGCCGGCCGAGCCCTCCGGGGAAGACGACCTCACCCGGCTCGCAGCGCTGCACGGCGTCGCCACCTCCTACAGCCCCTCACCGGGGCGCACGGTGGCCGCCTCGACCGCCGCCGTCGTCGCGGCGCTGGCCGCCCTGGACGTCGACGCGAGCGGCCCCGCGGCGACCCGCGCCGCGCTCGCCGCCCGCACGCGCGAACTCCGGGAACGCCTGCTGCCCCCCACCGTCGTCTCCTGGAGCGACAGCGGCCCCGCGCAGGCCCTCACCGCGCTGCCGGCCGGCACCCGCCTCGCCGTCGTCACCGAGCAGGGCGAGACCCGCCGCACCGCCGACGGCCTCCCGCCGGGCGTCCACCGCCTCACCGCCACCGCCCCCGACGGCCGCACCGGCGAGTCCCACCTGATCGTCGCCCCGCCCCGCCTCCCCACCCCGCCCGAACGCTCCTACGGACTGCTCGTCCAGCTCTACTCCCTGCTCTCACGGCGCTCCTGGGGCATGGGCGACCTGGGCGACCTCGCCGAGCTGAGCGGCTGGGCCGGACGGGCCCTCGGAGCCGGTTTCGTGCAGGTCAACCCGCTGCACGCGGCCGTCCCCGGCACCCCCACCGACCCCTCGCCCTACCGCCCCTCCTCCCGCCGCTTCCCCGACCCCGTGCACCTGCGCGTCGAGGACGTCCCCGAGTTCCCCTACGCCACCGGCCAGGCGGACCGCGACCGGCTGGGCGCCCTGCGGGAACAGGCCGAACGGCTGCGCGCCGACGTCCTCGGCAAGGGCGCCCTGATCGACCGGGACGCGGTGTGGGACCTCAAACGCCAGGCCCTGGAAATACTGCACCGGGTACCGCTGGGCCCCGGCCGCACCGCCGCCTACGACGCCTTCCGCGCCCGCGAGGGCCGGGCACTGCGGGACCACGCCACCTGGTGCGCGCTCGCCGAGGTGCACGGCCCCGACTGGAGCCGGTGGCCCGAGGGGCTCAGGGACCCCCGCTCGGCCGACACCGCCCGCGCCCGCGCCGAACTGTCCGACCGCGTCGACTTCCACACCCGCCTCGCCTGGCTCACCGACGAGCAGCTCACCGCCGCCCAGCGCACCGCCCGCGAGGCGGGCATGCCGATCGGGATCGTGCACGACCTCGCCGTGGGCGTGCACCCCGGCGGGGCCGACGCCTGGGCGCAGCAGGACCACTTCGCCGCGGGCATGTCCATCGGCGCGCCCCCCGACGCCTTCAACGCGCGCGGCCAGGACTGGGGCCTGCCGCCGTGGCGCCCCGACCGTCTCGCCGCCTCCGGCTACGCCCCGTTCCGCCGCCTGCTGCGCGCCCTGTTCCGCTCCGCCGGCGCCCTGCGCATCGACCACGTCATGGGTCTGTTCCGGCTGTGGTGGGTCCCGCAGGGCCGCCCGCCCACGGAGGGCACGTACGTCCGCTACGACGCCGAGGCGATGCTCGCGACCCTGGTGCTGGAGGCCTCGCGGGCGGGGGCCGTGGTGATCGGGGAGGACCTCGGCACCGTCGAGCCCGGCGTGCGCGAGACCCTGGACCGGCGGGGCGTGCTCGGCACGTCCGTGCTGTGGTTCGAACGGGACTGGGACGGCGACGGCCGCCCCCTGCCGCCCGAGCGCTGGCGGGCCGACTGCCTGGCGACGGCCACCACGCACGACCTGCCGCCCACCGCCGCCCGCCTCACCGGCGAGCACGTCGCACTGCGCCACCGGCTCGGCCTGCTCACCCGCTCGCTGGAGGAGGAACGCGCGGAGGCGGCGGCCGACGCGGCGGAGTGGCTGGCGCTGCTGGGCGAACTGGGCCTGCTCCAGGAGACCGGGCAGGACGGTCACCAGGCCGGATACCAGGCCGGCGGCCAGGCCGGTCACCACGCCGGGGACGGGACCGCTGACGGGGGCGGGGCGGAGAAGGAGGCCGGGGCGGAGGCTCGTATCGAGGCCGGGATCCGGGCCGTGCACCGCTTCCTGCTGCGCACCCCGGCCCGGATGGTCGGCCTCTGGCTGCCCGACGCCGTCGGCGACCGGCGCCCGCAGAACCTCCCCGGCACCTGGTACGAGTACCCGAACTGGCGGCTGCCCGTCGCCGACGCCGAGGGCCGGCCCGTGACGCTGGAGGACCTCGCCGCCGCACCCCGCCTGCACGCGCTGACGGACGTGCTGCGCGCCGGGACCACGGGCACGGCAGCAGGAACGGGAGCGGACGGGGGAGCGCGCGGTACGGCGGGCGCGGAGGGGTGAGCGCGGGGGCGCGCGGACAGCGGCCGTGTCCATACGGCACCCCGGACGCGCGCCCCGTTCCGGCGTTCGCTACTTTTGCATCGTGGACAAGAAGAACGCCCTGCGCGCCGGCACCCTGGCGGCCGGTACGACGCTGATGATGCTGCTCATGTCGTCCCCCGCGCTCGCGGTGACCCGCGACGACGGTGACGACCCCGGCAAGGGTCTGGGCGTCGCCGAGACGCTGGGGCTCTTCGTCGGTATCCCGCTCGCCCTGTTCGTGATCATCGCGGGTCTGGTCATGGTGCTGGACAAGTCCCGCAAGCAGCAGAGCACCAGCCGGAACGTGAACGTCAAGGCCTGACGCCCACCTCCGGACACGGTCCGCCCGGGACCTGCTGGTCTTCCACCGAGGGCGCCCGTCCCGCCCCGCGTACGCAACGCCGTACCGGGGCGGAACGGGCGCCCTCCGTGCGTTCTTCCACCCCGGCCGGCAGGAGCGGGGAGCCGGCACAGGCAGGGAGCCGGCAGGGCCGAAGCCGTCAGGGGAGGGGCTGGGAGCCGGCACAGGCGGGCAGCAGGCAGGACCGAAGCCGTCAGGGGCTGGGAGCCGTCAGGTACCGCTGCACGGTGGGCGCCAGCCACGCCAGGACCTCCTCGCGCGCCAGTGCGACCGCCGCCGGGATGCGCAGGACGTAGCGGGTGAGGGCCAGTCCGAGCAGTTGCGACGCGCACAGGGCCGCCCGCGCGGGCACCTGCTCGGGATCCGGGCACAGCGCGCGGGCGACCGGCAGCAACTGCTCCCGGAACACACGCTGCAACCGCTCGGCCCCGGCGGCGTTCGTGACCCCGACCCGCAGGATCGCCGTCAGTTCGCCGTTCTCCTCCCACAGCGCCAGGAAGTGGGAGACGAGCGCGTGGCCGGCCTCGTCGCGGTGCAGCGCCGACGGGTCCGGCAGTCGCAGGTCGACGGAGACGGCCGCCGCGAACAGGCTCTCCTTGTTGCCGTAGTAGCGCATGACCATGGACGGGTCGATCCGCGCGTCCTTGGCGATCGCCCGGATGGTGGCCCGCTCGTACCCGTCCGCCGCGAACCGTGTTCGCGCGGCGGCGAGGATGGCGGCACGGGTGGCATCGGACCGCCGGGCGGGGGCAGGCGCGGGAGCCGGTGCGGGCTTGTGGGTGCCGGGGGTGGCTGTGGTGCCGGCGGTGGTCGTGGGACCAGAGGTGGTCGTGGTGCCAGGGGTGGTCTTGGTGTCGGGGGTGGGGGCGGGCGAAGCGGCGGGGCCGGGTGAGGCTTGGCTAGGCATGCCAACAAACGTAGGCCAACAGGCGTATCGCCAACAAGCGCAGGCCAACGCTCGTGCGCCGACAAGTGCCGGCCCACCCGCGCAGGCCTGCGATCGCGCGCCGACAAGTGCCGGCCCACCCGCGCAGGACTACGGCCGTGCGCCAACGAGTGCTGGCCCACCCGCGCAGGCCAACGGCCGTGCGTCAACGAGCGCCGGCCCCGGCGTGTAGGTCGATGGCTGCGCGTGTGCCCGTAAATGTTGCCCCGCAGGCGCAGGCCTATGACCGCGTGCCCACAAGTGCTGGCCCCCAGGCGCAGGCCTACGGCGGTGTGCCCATACGCGCGGCCAACGGGCGTACGCCAACGAGTGCGGGCCAACCGGGCGTACGCCGACGAGCGCAGGCCAACAGACGTAGGCCAACAGATGTAGGCTAACGGGCGCAGGCCAACAAGTGCAGGTCAACCGGCGTACGCCAACGAGTGCAGGCGACAAGTGCAGGCCAACACCCGTATGCCTACAAACGTAGGCCCACAAATGTATGCCAACACCTGTTGACGCTCTCTCGTCTCGGAGTTACCTTGACAGTGGACGTCAGTCAACAACTGTTGGCCTACGCGTAGCCTTCGAGGAGGCCTCGATGAACCCTCACGCCTCTCCGGCCGCTCCTGCCTCTCAGGCATCTCAGGCGTCTCAGGCATCTTCTCCGGCCTCGCCGACCCCTCCGGCCTCTCCCGTGAACGCTTCCGTGATCGTCGTCGGCGCCGGCCCCACCGGGCTGCTTCTGGCCGGTGACCTCGCCGCCGCCGGGGTGCCCGTCACCCTCGTCGAGAAGCGCCCCCACCGGATCAGCAACCTCTCCCGCGCGTTCGTCCTGCACGCCCGCACCCTCGAAATGCTCGACGCCCGCTGCCTCGCCGACCGCCTGGAGGCCGTCGGCCGCCCCCTGGACCGGCTGGAGCTCTTCGGCCGGCTCGCCATCGACCTCAGCGGCCTGCCCTCCCGCTACCGTCACGTCCTCGTCCTGCCGCAGTACGAGGTGGAGAAGGTGCTGGAGCGTCGCGCGGCAGAGAACGGGGTGGACTTCCGCTACGAGACCGAGGTGACCGGGCTGTCCCAGGACGCGGACGGCGTCACCGTGGAGGTGCGGGACGCCGACGGGCGGACCGCGGCGCTGCGGGCCGCGTACGCGGTGGGCGCGGACGGGATGCGCAGCGCGGTGCGGGCGGCGGTCGGGCTGCCGTTCCCGGGGCGGTCGGTGATCCGTTCCGTCGTCCTGGCGGACGTACGGCTGGCCGAGCCGCCCGAGACGCTGCTGACCGTGAACGCAGTGGGGAACGCCTTCGCCTTCCTCGCGCCGTTCGGCGACGGCTACCACCGCGTCATCTGCTGGCGCCGCGACCGTGACGTGCCCGACGACACGCCCGTCGGGCTCGACGAGGTCAAGGAGATCACCCGGCTCGCCCTGGGCCGCGACTTCGGCATGCACGACGCCCGCTGGACGTCCCGCTTCCACAGCGACGAGCGCCAGGCGCCCGCCTACCGCGTCGGCCGGGTCCTCCTCGCCGGGGACGCCGCCCACGTGCACAGCCCCGCCGGCGGCCAGGGCATGAACACCGGCCTGCAGGACGCGGCCAATCTCAGCTGGAAGCTCGCCCAGGTCGTCACCGGCCGCGCACCCGACGCGCTCCTGGACACCTACCAGGCCGAACGCCACCCGGTCGGCAGGGCCGTGCTGCGCAGCAGCGGCGGCATCGTGCGGCTCGCCATGGCCAGGCGTCCCTGGACCCGGGCGCTGCGCGCCGCGCTCGTCGCCGTTCTCGACGCCTTCCCGCCGGCCCGCCGGCTGGCCGCCGGTCAGGTCACCGGGATCGCCTTCCGGTACCGCGCGCCGCGCGGCTCCCACCGCCTCGTCGGGGTCCGGGCCCCGGACGTGGCGCTGGCCGGGGGCGGCCGGCTCTACGAGGCGCTGCGCGGCGGCCGCTTCGCCCTCGTCACTCCGGACGCCCATGAGGCGGGGGAGGGCCGCGCCGGGCGGCTCGCCGTCGCACGCTGGGCGAGCGGACGCCGTACGGCCCTGCTGGTCCGCCCCGACGGCTACGTGGCCTGGGCGGCGGACACGGCCGACCCGGCCGCGATCGAGGCGGCGCTCGCCGCCCACGTGGGGTGACCGGCAGGGGCATCACAACGGGGCGCCGCCCCTCTCCGTCCCTCTCCTGCACCTTTCAGGCGGGCTGAAAGGAATGCTCGAAAAGATTCGATGGACCTGACAGGTCGGTCGCTGTCACGGTGGGCTCGTCGTCCTGGCCCCGCACAGCGAAAGGACCCACGTGGCCGAAGTCCTGCACCGGACCACACCCACCTCCGCCTCCGGCACCTCCGCCTCCGGCACCTCCGCCTCCGGCACCCCTGCCCCCAATCCCGGCACCGCCGCCCCCGGCACTCCCGCCCCGCCCTCCGGCGCCCGCGCCCCCAGGCCGGTCGCCCTCGGCGTCGCGCTCGCCGCCCTCGCCACCGTGGTCTGGGCGGGCAGCTTCGTCACCTCCCGGGCGCTGCACGACAGCGTGCCGCCCGTGCAGCACGCCTTCTGGCGCTGGGTCGTGGCGCTCGTCGCCGTGGCCCCCTTCGGCGCCCGCGCCGCCTGGCGGCAGCGCGCGCTGATCCGCCGCCACCTGCGATTCGTGCTGCTGGCCTCCCTGCTCGGCGTCACCGTCTACAACACCCTGGTCAACCAGGCCGGACTGACCACCCCGGCCGCCAACATGGGCATGATCATGGCGGCCTCCCCGGTGCTGATGGCGGTCCTCGAACGGGCGGGCGGCGTACGGCTCGGCGCGCGCCGGGTCACCGGACTGCTGACCGCGTGTGCGGGTGTGGTGCTGCTCATCGGCGGAGGCGGCGCGGCGTCGTTCTCCGCCGGGGACCTGTGGATGATCGCGGCGGCCTGTTCGTTCGGTTCCTACAGCGCCCTGCTGCGCCGCCGCCCGGCCGAACTGGCCGGTGCCGCCTTCCTGTTCACCACGTTCCTGTTCGGCACCGTCATGCTGCTGCCCGTGCAGGTGGCCAGCTTCGCCGTCCAGGGCGGCTTCGACGTCCGGCCCGGCACGGTCCTGCCCCTCCTCTACGTCGGTGTGCTGTCCTCCGCCGTCGCCTTCTTCTCCTGGAACAAGGCGATCTCCCTCGTCGGACCCACCCGCGCCGGACTCGTCTACTACGTCCAGCCGGTCTGCGTGGCCCTGTTGTCCTGGGCGCTGCTCGGAGAGGCGGTCGGCCCGTTGCAGGCGCTGTGCATGGCGCTGATCCTGGGCGGTGTCGTCCTCGGGACCGCCTCGCGCCGCTGAGGCCCGCGGTGGCGCCGCCCGCCCCGGCCCCGGCGTATAGGTTGCCGCCATGGCCGAGTGGGAGATCCGGAAGCTGCGCATCCTGCGGACGCTGGGGGAGCGGGGGACCGTGACGGCGACGGCAGAGGCGCTGCACATGACCCCGTCCGCCGTTTCCCAGCAGCTGACCAACCTGGCGGCCCAGCTCGGGGTGCCGCTCCTGGAGGCGCAGGGACGGCGGGTGCGGCTCACGGACGCGGCCCGGCTCGTGCTCCGGCATGCGGAGGCGGTGTTCGAGCAACTGGAGCGCGCGGAGGCCGAACTGTCCGCGTACGCGCACGGGGAGACCGGCGAGGTGCGGGTCGGGGCCTTCTCGACCGCGGTGCCCGCCCTCGTCGTGCCGGCCGCGCGGGCGCTGCGGGCGACGCACCCGGGGGTGACCGTGCGGGTGCGGGAGGCGGAGGCGGGCGAGGCGTACGACCTGCTGGCCGCCGGCGAGGTGGACCTCGCGCTGTCGCTGGCCGCGCACGCGCCGACCCCGGTGGACCCGGGCTTCACCCGGGTGCCGCTGCTCGCCGACCCGCTCGACCTCGCCCTCCCGCCGGACCACGCGCTGGCCGCGGCGCCCCGGGTGCGCCTGGCCGACCTCGCGGCCGAGGCGTGGATCTTCGGCGGCAGCGGCCCCTGGTCGGACATCACGCGGACGGCCTGCGAGGCCGCCGGGTTCAGCCCGTACCAGGGGCACTCGGCGGCCGGGTGGACCGCGATCCTGGCGATGGTGGAGGCGGGCATGGGCGTGGCGCTCGTGCCCCGCATGGCGGCCGTGCGCCGGGACGGGGTCGTGATGCGCGCCCTGGGCGCGGACCGCCCGTACCGGCACGTGGTCGCGGCCCTGCGGAAGGGAGCGCGGGACGCGCCCGCACGCAGGACGGTCCTGGCGGCCCTGCGGACGGCGGCCGCCGGCCTCACCGGCGAGGAACAGCCGGCCTGACCCCCGGACGACCGCGGCCCGGCCGCACCGGCACCGGCACCCGGCAAGGGGGCGAAACTCGAACCGGGCGTCCCACCGGCAAGAGAGCCCCACCCCAGACGGGGCGTCGCCCCGGCCCAGACCAGGCGCCCCCTCCCCGCATGCCGTGCCGGGGCGTCGTACCGGCAAGGAGGGGGGCGCCCGGCCGAGACCGGGCGCTCCCCGCATGCCGTGCCGCGCGTACGGCGCGGTACCGCGCCTGTCGCGCCGCCGCTACTTGGCGGCCGCGTCCGCCGCCTGGGCCTTCAGCGAGCGCTCGACACCCGCGCGCGATTCGGAGACCAGCCGGCGCAGGGCCGCGTTCGGGGCGGCGGAGGCCAGCCACTCGTCGGTGCGGCGCAGCGTGTCCTCCTCGACCTGGACCGCCGGGTACAGGCCGACCGCGATCTGCTGGGCCATCTCGTGGGAGCGGGAGGCCCAGATGTCCTTGAGCACCTCGAAGTACCGCTCGGTGTACGGCGCCAGCAGCTCGCGCTGGTCGGTCTGGACGAAGCCCGCGATGACCGCCTCCTGGACGGCGTTCGGGAGCTTGTCGGAGTCGACGACCGACGCCCAGGCCTCCGCCTTGGCCTCCTCGGTCGGCCGGGCGGCGCGGGCGGTGGCCGCGTGCCGCTCACCGGCGGCGGTCCGGTCCCGCTCGTACTCGCCGGCGATCTCCGCCTCGTCGAACCGGCCCACCGCCGCGAGCCGCTGCACGAACGCCCAGCGCAGCTCCGTGTCGACGGCCAGGCCCTCGATGGTCTGCGTGCCCTCCAGCAGGGCGTTGAGCAGGTCGAGCTGCTCGGGGGTGCGGGCGGTCGCCGCGAAGGCGCGCGCCCACGCGAGCTGGTGGTCGCTGCCCGCCTCGGCGGCGCGCAGGTGGGCCAGCGTGGCGTCGGTCCAGCGGGTGAGCAGGGCGTCGCGGGCGGCCGGGTCGGCGTACAGGTCGATGGCCAGCTTCACCTGGCGGTGCAGCGACTGCACCACGCCGATGTCGGACTCCTTGCCGATCCCGGACAGCACCAGGGACAGGTAGTCGCGGGTGGCCAGCTCGCCGTCGCGGGTCATGTCCCAGGCGGAGGCCCAGCACAGGGCGCGCGGCAGCGAGGACGCGAAGTCGCCGAGGTGCTCGGTGACGAACGCCAGCGACTGCTCGTCCAGGCGGACCTTGGCGTAGGACAGGTCGTCGTCGTTGAGCAGGACGACCGCCGGACGGCGCCGGCCGGCCAGCTGCGGTACGGCGGTCAGTTCGCCGTCCACGTCCAGCTCGATCCGGCCGTCCTCGGCGCGCACCAGCTTGCCGCTCGCCTCGTCGAGGTCGTACAGGCCGATCGCGATGCGGTGCGGGCGCAGCACCGGCTCGCCCTTGGCGCCGGCGGGCAGCGCGGGGGCCTCCTGGCGGACGGCGAAGGAGGTGATGACCCCGTCCGCGTCCGTCTCGATCCGCGGGCGCAGGATGTTGATACCGGCCGTCTCCAGCCACTTCTTCGACCAGGTCTTCAGGTCGCGCCCGGAGGTCTCCTCCAGGGCGCCCAGCAGGTCGGACAGGCGCGTGTTGCCGAAGGCGTGCCGCTTGAAGTACGCCTGCACGCCGCGGAAGAACTCGTCCATGCCGACGTACGCCACCAGCTGCTTGAGGACGCTGGCGCCCTTGGCGTAGGTGATGCCGTCGAAGTTGACGAGGACGTCGTCCAGGTCGTTGATGTCCGCCATGATCGGATGTGTGGAGGGCAGCTGGTCCTGCCGGTAGGCCCACGTCTTCATGGAGTTGGCGAACGTCGTCCACGAGTGCGGCCAGCGCGAGCCGGGGGCGTGCGCCTGGCAGGCGATGGAGGTGTAGGTGGCGAACGACTCGTTCAGCCACAGGTCGTTCCACCACTCCATGGTGACCAGGTCGCCGAACCACATGTGGGCCAGCTCGTGCAGGATCGTCTCCGCCCGCACCTCGTACGCCGCGTCGGTCACCTTGGACCGGAAGACGTACTGGTCGCGGATGGTGACCGCGCCCGCGTTCTCCATCGCGCCCGCGTTGAACTCGGGCACGAAGAGCTGGTCGTACTTGGCGAACGGGTAGGCGTAGTCGAACTTCTCCTGGAACCAGTCGAAGCCCTGCCGGGTGACCTCGAAGATCGCGTCCGCGTCGAGGAACTCGGCGAGCGAGGGCCGGCAGTAGATGCCCAGCGGCACGGACTGCCCGTCCTTCTCGTACGTGCTGTGCACGCTGTGGTACGGGCCGACGATCAGCGCGGTGATGTACGTCGAGATGCGCGGCGTCGGCTCGAACACCCAGACGTTGTCCTGCGGTTCGGGGGTGGGCGAGTTGGACACGACGGTCCAGCCCTCGGGCGCCTTCACGGTGAACTGGAAGGTGGCCTTCAGGTCCGGCTGCTCGAAGGAGGCGAAGACCCGGCGGGCGTCCGGCACCTCGAACTGCGTGTACAGGTACGCCTGGTCGTCGACCGGGTCGACGAAGCGGTGCAGGCCCTCACCGGTGTTGGTGTAGGCGCAGTCGGCGACGACCCGCAGGACGTTGCGGCCCTGGAGCAGGCCGGGCAGGGCGATGCGGGAGTCCTTGAAGACCTCCGCCGGCTCCAGCGCGTCGCCGTTGAGGGTCACCTCGTGGACGGCCGGGGCGATCAGGTCGATGAAGGACTCGGCGCGGTCCTCGGCGACGTCGAAGCGCACCGTGGTCACGGACCGGTAGGTACCGCCCTCCTGCGCGCCGGAGAGGTCGAGATCGATCTCGTACGAGTCAACGGTGAGCAGCTTCGCCCGCTGCTGCGCCTCTTCGCGAGTCAGGTTTGTGCCAGGCACGCGGTCATCTCCTCGTGATGTGTGGATTGCGTCATCCTTCCATGCGACCCGCGCCCGACGCGACGACCGATTTCCGCCGGTGGACGGCGTTCGAACAGGCGAGCCTGGAGGCATGACGACAGCGGAAGCGACGCGAGAAGTGGAAGAGCGGGCGGTCGGACGCGCCCGTGCCATCGGCCCGGCCGTGCTGGCCGGACTGCGGGAGCGGGACGACGCCGGACGCCCGGCGGCGCCGTTCACCGACGAGGAGGGCGGTGCGCCGCTGCGCTGCTGCCTGCGCAGGAGCGCGCCGGGCGAGGTGATCGCGCTGGTCAGCTACGCGCCGCTGCGGCGCTGGGCGGCCGAGACGGGCGCCGCGCCGGGGGCGTACGACGAGCAGGGGCCCGTCTTCGTCCACGGGCGCGAGTGTGCGGGGCCGCAGGGCGCGGACCTTCCCTTCACGAACGCGCATCGGGTGGTGCGCCGCTACTCGGCCGGGGGGCGCATCCTGGGCGGGCGGCTGGTGGAGCCGGGCGCCGCGCACCTCGGCGCCGCCATCGCGCAGGCGTTCGACGATCCGGACGTGGCACTGGTCCACGTCCGGGCCGTCGAGTACGGCTGCTTCCTCTACGAGGTGCGCAGGCCCTGACGCCGGGGCGGGCGGCCGGCCGGTCAGCCCTTCAGCTCGGCCGCCACCAGCTCCGCGATCTGCACCGCGTTCAGGGCCGCGCCCTTGCGCAGGTTGTCGTTGGAGATGAACAGCGCCAGGCCGTTGTCCGCCGTCTCGTCGCGGCGGATGCGGCCGACGTAGGACGGGTCCTGACCGGCGGCCTGCAGCGGGGTGGGGATGTCGGAGAGGGCGACGCCCGGGGCGCCGGACAGCAGCTCGGTGGCGCGCTCCACGCTGATCGGACGGGCGAAACGGGCGTTGACCTGGAGGGAGTGGCCGGAGAAGACCGGTACGCGCACGCAGGTGCCGGAGACCTTCAGCTCCGGGATCTCCAGGATCTTGCGGGACTCGTGGCGGAGCTTCTGCTCCTCGTCGGTCTCGTTCAGGCCGTCGTCGACGAGGTTGCCGGCGAAGGGCAGCACGTTGAAGGCGATCGGGCGCTTGTAGACGGACGGCTCGGGGAAGTCCACGGCCGCGCCGTCATGGGTCAGCTTGTCGGCGTCCGCGACGACCTTCTGGGTCTGGCCGTGCAGCTCGGCCACGCCCGCGAGGCCCGAGCCGGACACCGCCTGGTAGGTGGCGACGACCAGGCCCTCGAGCCCGGCCTCGGCGTGCAGCGGCTTCAGCACGGGCATCGCGGCCATCGTCGTGCAGTTCGGGTTGGCGATGATGCCCTTGGGGCGGTCCGCGACGGCGTGCGGGTTCACCTCGGAGACCACCAGCGGCACGTCCGGGTCGCGGCGCCAGGCCGAGGAGTTGTCGATCACCACGGCGCCCTGCGCGGCGACCTTCTCGGCCAGCGCCTTGGAGGTGGCGCCGCCCGCAGAGAACAGCACGATGTCCAGGCCGGTGTAGTCGGCGGTCGACGCGTCCTCGACCGTCACGCCGTCCAGGACCGTCCCCGCCGAGCGGGCCGAGGCGAACAGGCGCAGCTGTGTGAGCGGGAAGTCGCGCTCCGCGAGGATCCTGCGCATGACCGTGCCGACCTGACCGGTGGCTCCGACGATTCCGACCCTCACGGTGTCTCCCTTGGCGTGTGCTGTACGTGCGTGTGCCGTGCGTGTCGCCCGGCCGCGGCCTTTCCATCATGCGGCCGGCCCCGGCCCGGGTGTCCACTTCTTTGCGCCGCGTGCCCGCCGGCGTCCCGCCGAAAGGGACGAGTCCGGCAGCCGCGCGGTTGCGGTTCTGCGGCGCTCACCCCGGGTGAGCTGCAGAAATTCGTCCGCCCGGGCGCGCGGACCGCAAGCTGTGCTGCTCCGTGCCTGCCCGTGCGATCCGGCCGTATACGGCGATGTGACGTACGCAACGGCGCGGGCGGCCGGGGGACGGACGGCCGGGGCGGCCGGGCTGGCGAGGGCGGCGGCCGGGAACGGCCGGGAACGGCGAAGGGCGGGCGCCCGCACGGACGCCCGCCCTCCCCGACCGGTCCCACTGGTCCCGGGCCCACTGGTCCCGGGCCCCACTGGTCCCGGGCCCCACTGGTCCCGGGCCCCGCCGGTCCTACCGGTCCGACCGGTCCCGGTGGCCGCCGCGGCCACCGGCACCGGTCGCCGTGGTTACGGCAGGACCTTGCCGATCTTCACGCTGCCGGTGCCCGCGACGGTGCCCCGCGCGTTCACCAGCTGCACCTGCCCGAAGAACTCGCGTCCCTCGGGCGCCTGCGCCGCGGCGGTGACCTGGCCGGTCACCGTCGCCGACGCCCCGGTGCCCAGCTTGACCGCCGCCGACTCGTCCACCGACACGGTGCCGAGCGCGGCGGAGAAGAACACGTCCCGGTAGTCGTACGCCGTGGAACCGGAGGGCACCGAGTACGCGGTGACCTCCACGGTGTACGTGCCGGCCGCCGGCGAGGCGATCGACACCGACTCCTCGGAGTCGCCGTCCGCGGACTTCGCGACCTCCTTGCCGCTCGCGTCGTAGACGACCAGGTCCAGGTCGGCCGACTTGTCCGAGACCCCGCCGATGGCGACGTCGAGCGACTTGGCGCCCTCGGGGACGGTCACGGTCGTGGTCTGCTTCTCACCGTTGCGCACGGTGGGCCGGTCCGACTTGGCGGAGCCGAGGGGACCGCCGGCCAGCCTGCCGTCCAGGGCGGCGTAGGCGTTGGTCACCTTCCAGGAGGCGGTGACCGGCGTGCCGGCCTTCGCCTCGGGCACGGTCACGGTCTGCGGGTCGAAGGACGCGCCCAGGACGGCGACGTCCAGCCGGTAGGGGTTGTCGAGCAGCGGCGAGGTGCGGCGCGCCTCGACCTCGACCTCCCACACGCCCGGCTGCGGGTCGGCGTAGGAGCGGACGTCGGGCCTGCAGCCGTTGCCGTCGAGGTAGTTGTTGTAGCAGTAGGGCGTCGAGGTGTTGTCGACCGGGACGCCGTAGGGGTGGACGGCGATGAAGCGGGTCTGGCTCTTGTCCTTCAGCCCGCCGATCGCGACCTCCAGCGACTTGGCGCCCTCGGGCACGGTCAGGAAGTAGGAGCGGGTGCTGTTGCGCTCCACCGAGGACGTGTCGGAGTAGGTGTACCGGACCGGGTCCGCGACCACGACGGTGGTGAGGATCTGCCGGTCGACGCCGGTGGTGAAGGGGTCGTCGACCTCCAGGATCGCGCTCTTGAGGCCCGCCGAGCGGGGAGCGGCCTGCACCTTGACGGTCACCGGCTCGTTCAGCGGCAGGCGCACCAGGGGCGAACCGACGACACGGAAGGTGTGGTCGGCGTTGTTCGCGATGCGCAGCGTGTGCCACACCGCCCGGTCCGGGCCGGAGGTGCGGGTGACCGTGATGTCGTAGGTCTTCTGCTGGCCCGCCTTCAGGCCGCCCTCGCGGTCGTAGAGGCCGGTGCCGTAGCCGGGGGTCTTCAGGGCTTGGTCGATCGCGGTGTCGACCGGGGCCCGGACCGTGTACTCGTGGGCGTCGGCGCCGCGGCGGATCGCGTTCCAGGCGTCCACGACGTCGATCCGGCCGGCGCCCTCCTCGTAGGCCTGGGCGCCCGGGATGTGGTGGGCGGTCGAGGTGAGCGCGGTGCGCAGCTTCGCCGGGGTCAGGTCGATGTGCTGCTGCCTGGCGGCGCTCAGCAGCAGCGCGGAGGCGCCGGTGGCCTGCGGGGAGGCCATCGAGGTGCCCTGGAGCATCGAGTAGCCGGCCGGCAGCGGGTAGCCCGCCTCGGCGACCGGGGAGCCCGGCAGCCAGGTCTGGGTGGTGTTGATCGCCGCGCCGGGGGCGACCAGCGTGGGGGTGAAGCCGCCGTCCTCACGCGGGCCGCGCGAGGAGAACGGCATCATCGCGTACCGCGTCCGCACGGCGGAGCCGTAGTTCGCGGCCCAGGTCTCCTTGGAGATGCCGGCGCCGACCGAGATCACCTTGTCGGCAAGGCCCGGGTCGCCGATGGTGTTGGCGCCGGGGCCGGAGTTGCCCGCGGAGATGACGAGCTGGACGCCGTAGGTGTCGATCAGACGGGTGTACAGCTCGGCGCGCGCGTTGTTGCCGTCGTTGAGCGCCGGCAGACCGCCGATGGACATGTTGACGATGTCGACACCGCGGTTCGCGACGAGGTCGATCATGCCCTCGGTGAGCGCCACGTTGGTGCAGCCGCCGCTCCAGGTGCAGGCGCGCGAGGAGACGATCTTCGCGCCGGGGGCCGCGCCGTTCATCTTCCCGCCGAACAGGCCGTTGGCGGCGGTGATGCCGGCGACGTGGGTGCCGTGCTCGGACTCGATGACGCCGATGTTGACGAAGTCGGCCTTCTTGCCGGTCCAGGACCCGCCGTAGGGGTCCATCGGCACGTCCTTGCGGATCTGCACGACGAACGGCTGCCGCTCGACGACGTCCGTCTTCGGGTCGTCGGTGCCGAAGTAACCGACCTGGAAACCGTCCTTGTACGGCTTCATCGGCGTGTCGTCGGTGAAGTCGTTGTTGTTGTTCAGGTCGACGCGGACGGTGCCGGCGGCCGGGTCGTACAGGACGCCCCAGGAGTCGGTGGTGTCGCCGTCGCGGTTCGCGTCGCCCTTGGCGTCGCCGCCCGCGGTCGCGGACTCCTTGAAGGTGCTGATCTCGTACGAGCCCGCCGGGGCCTTCCAGCTCTGGCCGCCGTAGGTGAAGGCCGGCCCGGAGACCGGGTTGACCATCGGGCGCCAGGTGGCGTCGCCGTCGATGATCGGGTCGGTCGCGGTCACCCAGTCGACGATCTTGCGCTCGCCGGTGGTGGTCCGCTGGAGCGCCGGGTGGCCGAGGTCCACACCGGAGTCGAGGATGCCGATGGTGACGCCCCGGCCGTCCGCCTGCGCGTCGCGGCGCACGAAGTCGACGGCGCCCGTCTCGAAGGACGGGTTGTACGGGTTGGCCGCGGGCGTGTTCCTGCCGGGCGCGGGGTAGGCGGCGCTGTCGCCCTTGCCCTGCCCGCCCTTGCCCCGCGCGCTCTCGCCCGGCGCGTCCTGGGCGGTGCCCGCGTCCGGTGCCGGGTCGTCGAGCGGTATCTCCTGGCGCAGGTCGATGGCGTGCACCGAGGACAGCTTCTCGGCTGCGCTGATCACCGAGTCGGCCGCGGCGGTCGGCACGGTCGCGCGGACGTAGCCGAGCCCGTCGTGGGTGAGACCGACCGAGCCGCCCCTGACCGCGTCCAGTTGCCGGGTGACCTGCTCGGTCTTCCCGGGCGCGGTCGCGATCATCATCGTGACGTTCTTGGCGCCGTCGGCCTTGGCCGTGGCGAGCAGGCCGGCGTCGTCGGCGCCGAGTTTCGCGCTCGCCGGCCGGACGGCCGGACCGGAGGGGACGGGGCCGCCGTCGGCGGCGGCGGCCAGGGGCAGCGGTCCGGCCGCGCAGAGCGCGGCCACCACGCCGGTGGCCGCGGCGATGCGGGCCAGGCGTCTGGCGCCCGGGGCGCGGGGGGAGTCGGAGGTCATCGGCATCCCTTGTCGGTGGAGGAACCAGGCGGGGTGCGACCGGTTGTGATCGCAGTCGTCCGGAAATCGGTGCCGGACGATCGCTCAGCTTTACCCAAGAGGACAATGTTTGGGGAGAGTTGACCGAGGCGGGATGGACGCATGGCGCAATCCCGCCATGCGCCACGGCGGACACCAGGCGGCAAAGCGCCCTTTTCCGCCACATGTCGAGGGCCGGTGAACGCGCATGGTGGCGGCCCGCGTTCGCACGGTGCCCGCCGAAGGAGCCCGTGCGCCCGGTCCCCCTGCCGTCCCTTGACGATCCGGACAGGCGCACCGCACCGCCCGGGCACCCCCCGCAGCCTCTTCGCCGCCCCCCCGGCAACCACCCCGCCACCGGCCCGCGTCCGCCCACCCCGCGTCCGCCCCCGCGCGCCCCGCCGGGCCCGAACGGCTCCCGAACGGCCCCCGGCGCTCCGCCCGCTGCCGTAACGTCTCCCCATGCGTGAGGAGTTGCGGGTGGCGGCCTACGCCGTGTGTGTGCGGGACGGACGGATGTTGCTGGCCCGCTGGGTCGCGCGGGACGGCGCCCGCCGGTGGACCCTGCCCGGCGGCGGCATGGAACACGGCGAGGACCCCTACGACACCGTGGTCCGCGAGGCCGAGGAGGAGACCGGGTACGCCGTCGAGCCGGTCGCCCTGCTCGGCCTCGACTCCATCCGGCGCACCTACCCGCGGCCCCTGGGCAGCCACGCCGACTTCCACGGGCTGCGCATCGTCTACGAGGCCCGGGTCACCGGCGGCGACCTGCGCCACGAGACCGGCGGCTCCACGGACATGGCGGCCTGGCACGACCTGGACGCGGTGCCGGAACTGGAGCGGGTCGGCCTGGTCGACGTCGGCCTGCGGCTGTGGCGGGAGCGGCCGGCCGCGGGACGCGTGGCACCGGAACCGTCCGGCGGGGCGTGAACGGCCGGATGTCGCTCAACCGGGTCACCGCCCGGCAACCGTCCCGCCCGGTCCCCGGTCCTTGAGCGCGAACCGGTCGGACGGCGGAGAGGGGAAGACGATGTCGGTACGGGCGGGCCTTGCGGGGACGGCGGCCCTGGTGCTGGCGGCGGTGGCGGCGGGACCCGCGGTGGGGGCGCCGGCCGCGCCGGACGGCCACGGCCGCCACGAGGCGACCCGCGCGGCGGTCCGGGCCGCCGTCGCGGACGGCGTGCCCGGCGTGACGGCGACCGCGCGGGACCGCTCGGGCACCCGGAACATCACCGAGGGCGTCGGCGACCTGCGCACCGGCGCCCCGCGCGGGGCGCACGACCGCTACCGGGTGGGCAGCATCACCAAGACCTTCACGGCCACGGTGCTGCTCCGACTGGAGGCGGAGGGACGGCTGTCGCTGGACGACACGGTGGACCGGTGGCTGCCCGGCGTGGTGCGCGGCCACGGCCACGACGGCCGCCGCATCACCCTGCGCCAACTGCTCAACCACACGAGCGGCGTCTACAGCTACACGGCCGACGAAGGCTTCGGCCGTGCCCATTTCCTCAAGGACGGCTTCTTCGCGCACCGCTACGACACCCTGCGGCCCGAGGACCTGGTGCGGATCGCCATGGCCCACCGGCCCGACTTCGCCCCCGGCACCTCCTGGCAGTACTCCAACACCAACTACGTCCTGGCCGGGATGGTGATCGAGCGGGTGACGGGGCACTCCTACGCCCACGAGATCCGCGAGCGCATCCTGCGGCCCCTGCACCTGACGGCCACGTCGCTGCCCGGCACCCGGGTCACCGTCGCGCACCCGAGCGGCCGCGCCTACTCCAAGCTGTCGGACAAGACGACGGGACCGGTGTACGACGTCACCGAACTCAACCCCTCCCTCGCCTCCTCGGCGGGCGAGATGGTCTCCGACTCCGCCGACCTGAACCGCTTCTACACGGCCCTGCTGCGGGGGCGGCTGCTGCCGCCGCGGCAACTGGCGGAGATGCGGACCACGGTGCGCACCGGCAGTCCCGGCATCGGTTACGGGCTCGGCCTGATGGACCGCCGGCTCTCCTGCGGCGTCCACGTGTGGGGGCACGACGGCGGCATCCACGGCTCGTCCTCGGCGGCGACGACCACCGCCGACGGCCGCCACGCCCTGGCCTTCAACTTCAACGGCGACTGGGCGGGCGACGCCGACGCGGTCGTGGAGGCGGAGTACTGCGGCCGCTGAACGGTCCCGGCGCCGGCGCGGCGGGGTCACGGACGCCGTCCGTGACCCCGCTCCCCCCTCCCGCGCCGCCGCCCCGACGGCCTACCGCGGCAGCACCACCACGTACGCGGCCGGATCGCGGTCGGCCGCCGCCATCAGGGCCGTGCGGACCACCGTCGCCTGCTGCTCCATCGCGTCGCGCAGCTTCCTGGGCGTGATGTGGACGACCGTGATGCCCAGCCGCTCCAGGTGTTCGCGCTTGCGGGCGTACTCCGACCAGAGGGAGTCCTCGTCGGGGCGGCCCTGGAGCGGCGCGCGGGTGTCCAGTTCCAGGGCGACCGCCTGATCGGGCCAGTACGCGTCCAGGCCGCCCAGGTGCGGACCGCCGGGCAGGCGCAGGTCCACGTTCCACACCGGGTCGGGCAGGCCGTGCTCCTCGACCATCCGGTACAGCCGGTCCTCGGCGATCGAGCGGCCCTCGGCGAGCAGCGAGTCCACCGCGTCGACCACGTACGGGCGGGTCAGCAGCCGCGCGGCGGTCAGGGCGCGGACCACCGCGGCCGGCTCGCAGTGCCCGCCGCGCACCGCCTCCGTCAGCAGCCGCTGCACCGCGACCGCGTCCCGCGACTGCGCCACCGCGTCCGCCAGGGCACGCGGCACCGGGGCCACCGGGACGCCCGTGACCACCTCGGGGACGGGCGGCTCGGCCGTGCGGACCACCCGCGCGCAGCCCGTCGAGCGCAGCCGCCGCAGCCGCGGCACCAGCACGTCGATCTTCTCCAGCGCGAGCAGGGCGGGCGCGGCCGAGAAGCCGTGCAGGGTGAGGGCGGCCAGTCCGGTGATCATCACGTCCGGGTGGGCGGGGCGGTGCGGTTGCCGCGCGGTCGGCTGGGCCGGCACCCCGGGCGCCGGGCGCGGCACGGGTCCGCGCGTCGCGTACAGGAGCACGGCGCGCAGGCGCTCCTCGCCGGTCGGCGGGCCCGGATGGAGCAGGTAGACGCCCGGCAGGAACTGCTGCCAGGGCCCGCCGGCCCGGCACTGCTCGGTCGTCTCGGCCGCCGACACGCCGTGGGCGCGGAGCTGGGCGGTGGTCAGGACCCGGCGGTGCGCCTCGGCCAGGTGGCTCAGGGGGCGGGGGGAGAGCGGGGTGTCGTGGTTCATGTCCCGGGACGTTCCCGTACCCGGCCCGCCCGCTAACCGCTGTTACACACCCGTCGACAAATGAGGACAACCCTGCACTAAAGGACGCATGTTCGGATGCCGAAAACCCCTGGTCCGTCCAGGGACGGGCCAGGGGTTACGGGAACTTTGTAACGGTTACTCCACGCCTGAGCCGTGGCCAGAGCTGCGGCCGTCCGGGTGACGGCTCAGCCGGCGGATCCGGCCGCCGCGTCGCACGCCTGCCCGCGCAGCGCACGGGCCAGGTCGTCGCGCGCCTCCAGGACCAGCCGGCGCAGCGCGGGCGCGGCCCCCTCGTGCGCGGCGAGCCACGCGTCCGCCGCGTCCAGCGTCTCGCGCGAGTCCCGCAGCGACGGGAACAGCCCGCGGACCACGTCCATCCCGATCTGGATCGACCGCTCCTGCCACACGCGCTCGATCACCGCGAAGTACCGCTGTGCGTACGGCGCCAGCAGCTCCCGCTGCGAGGGCCGCACGAAGCCCGCGATGGTCGCCTCCACCAGCGCGTTCGACAGCGCGTCCGACTCCACCACCTGCGTCCACGCCCGCTCCTTGACGGCGGCGGAGGGACGCGCGGCCAGGCAGCGCACCTGGTGCCGCTTGCCGGAGGCGGTGTCGTCACGGGCCAGCTCGTCGCCGAGCGCCTTCTCGTCGGCCGCCCCGTACGTCGCCAGCGGCTCCAGGAACGCCCAGCGCAGCTCCTGGTCCACCTCCAGCCCGGTGATCTCCTCGGTGCCGTCCAGCAGGGCCCGCAGCAGTTCCAGATCGGCCGGTGCCGACGCCAGCGACGCGAAGAAACGCGCCCAGGCCAGCTGGTGCTCGCTGCCCGGCTCGGCCTGCCGCAGCTCGGCCAGCGCCCCCTCGGCGAGCGCCCGCCCGCCCGTCTCGCGCCACGCGGGCGCCACGTAGTGCACCAGCGCCGACTGCGCCCACGCGTGCAGCATCTGGAGTACGCCGATGTCGGTCTCGCGGCCCGCGAACCGCAGCACCAGAGCGATGAAGTCGCGGGCCGGCAGCAGCGCGTCCCGGGTCAGGTTCCACAGCGCCGACCAGCACAGCGCCCGGGCGAGCGGATCGGTGAGCGCGCCCAGGTGCTCGCGCAGGGTGGCCAGCGACGTCTCGTCGAAGCGGATCTTGCAGTAGGTGAGGTCGTCGTCGTTGACCAGCACCAGGTCGGGCGCGTCCTGCCCGGCCAGCTCCGCGATGACCGTACGGGCACCGTCCACGTCCACCTCGGCGCGCGCGTACCGCTCCAGCGCGCCGACCTCCGAGCGCTGGTACAGGCCCACCGCCACCCGGTGCGGGCGCAGCTCGGGGTGCGACTCGGCCGCCTCCTGCACCACCGCCAGCTCCTGGATCCGCCCCTCGGGGTCCAGCACCACCTGCGGGGTCAGCGCGTTGACGCCGGCCGTCTGGAGCCAGGACCGCGCCCACGCGCCCATGTCCCGGCCGCTGGTCTCCTCCAGGACCGCCAGCAGGTCGCCCAGCCGGGTGTTGCCGTACGCGTGCCGCTTGAAGTAGCGGCGGGCGCCCTCCAGGAACGCCTCCCGGCCGACGTACGCCACCAGCTGCTTGAGCACCGAGGCGCCCTTGGCGTAGGTGATGCCGTCGAAGTTCAGCTTGGCGTCCTGCAGGTCACGGATGTCCGCGGTGACCGGATGCGTGGAGGGCAGCTGGTCCGCGCGGTACGCCCACGCCTTGCGGCGGTTGGCGAAGGTGATCCAGCCGTCGGTGAACCGGGTCGCGCCCACCAGCGAGAACGAGCCCATGAAGTCCGCGAAGGACTCCTTCAGCCACAGGTCGTCCCACCACTCCATGGTGACCAGGTCGCCGAACCACATGTGCGCCATCTCGTGCAGGATGACGTTGGCCCGCGCCTCGTAGGAGGCCTGCGTCACCTTGCCGCGGAAGATGTACTCCTCGCGGAACGTGACCAGGCCCGGGTTCTCCATCGCGCCCAGGTTGTACTCCGGCACGAAGGCCTGGTCGTACTTGCCGAACGGGTACGGGTAGTCGAAGTTGTCGTGGAAGAAGTCCAGGCCCTGCTTGGTGACGAGGAAGACGTCGTCGGCGTCGAAGTGCTTGGCCAGCCCCTTGCGGCACAGCGCGCCCAGCGGGATCTCCAGCCGCGTCCCGTCCTCCAGCACCCGCTCGTAGGAGTCCGTCACGTAGTGGTACGGCCCCGCCACCACGCACGTGATGTATGTCGAGATCGGCTTGGTCTCGGCGAACCGCCACACCCCGTCGTGCCGCTCACCCGCCCCGTTGCTCCACACCGTCCACTCCTCGGGCGCCCGCACCTCGAAGCGGAACGGCGCCTTGAGGTCCGGCTGCTCGAAGTTCGCGAAGACGCGCCGCGAGTCGGCCGGCTCGTACTGGGTGTAGAGGTAGACCTCGCCGTCCTCCGGGTCGACGAAGCGGTGCAGGCCCTCACCGGTGCGCGAGTAGGCGCACTGCGCGTCGACGACCAGCTCGTTGTCGGCGGCCAGGTCCTCCAGGAGGATCCGCGAGCCGTCGAAGACCTCGCTCGGGTCGAGGTCCCTGCCGTTGAGGGAGACGGCCGTGACGCTCGGCGCGATCAGGTCCGCGAAGCTGGACGCGCCGGGCTCGTTGCAGCGGAACCGGATCGTGGTGACGGACCGGAACGTGCGCGGCCCCGCGCCCTCCCCGGCGTCGACCGCCGACCGCACGTCGAGGGACACCTCGTACCCGTCGACGGACAGCAGGGCGGCCCGCTCCCGGGCCTCGTCGCGGGACAGATTCTCACCGGGCACAGACGGCACTCCCTCGGATGTGTTCAGGATGCGGACAGCACCGATCCTGCCATGCGGTCCAGATCCGCGACATCAGGGAATTCCCTGCGCGGCGGTCGATGTTCCCGTTGCGAGGGCCCCGCCGGGTCCGTCCCGTACGCGCACACCCCGTACCGAGGAGAGCCATGTCCCAGACCGCCCCCGCGGCGACCCCCTCCGGCAAGACCCCCGTCGACTTCTGGTTCGACCCGCTGTGCCCGTGGGCCTGGATGACCTCCCGCTGGGTGCTGGAGGTGGAGAAGCAGCGCGACATCGAGGTCCGCTGGCACATCATGAGCCTCGCCGTCCTCAACGAGCCGAAGCTGGACGAGCTGCCCGAGGAGTACCGCGAGCTGCTCACCACCAAGGCGTGGGCGCCGATCCGGGTGGTGACCGCGGCCTGGCAGAAGCACGGCGACGACATCCTCGGCCCGCTCTACACCGCCCTCGGCACCCGCTTCCACAACCAGGGCCAGGGCCCCACCCGGGAGGCGATCGCCGCCGCGCTGGCGGAGGTGGGCCTGCCCGCCGACCTGATCGACTACGCCGACCAGGAGGACTTCGAGTTCGACGCCGAGCTGCGCGCCTCCCACAAGGAGGGCATCGACAAGGTCGGCCAGGACGTCGGCACCCCGGTCATCGCGCTGCCCGGTGCCGACGGCGAGCAGATCGCCTTCTTCGGCCCGGTCGTCACCCCGGTGCCCCAGGGCGAGCAGGCGCTGCGCCTGTGGGACGGCACCATCGCCGTCGCCTCGGTCCCCGGCTTCTACGAGATCAAGCGGACCCGGACGGCGGCCCCGGACTTCAGCAACCTGTAGGGCCTCCGCCACAGGCCCCTCCTACGGGAAGACCCCCGCGAGTCCTGTCCTCGCGGGGGTCTCCTTCTTTCCGCCCGCCCGCGTGAAAGGTGAGAAGACGATCACGAGGAGGGACGACCGGGGGCGCACGTCAGGGCGCGAGCAGCAGCACGTTCGCGCGTTCCTTGGCGGCGGCGTGGCGCCGGGCGACGTCCTGCCAGTCGACCACCTGCCACATGGCCTCGATGAAGTCGACCTTCTGGTTCTTGTACTGGAGGTAGAAGGCGTGCTCCCAGGCGTCGAAGACGAGGATCGGGGTCGAGCCCTGCCCGACGTTGCCCTGGTGGTCGTAGACCTGCTCGACGACCAGGCGCCCGCTGAGCGGCTCGTAGGCGAGTACGCCCCAGCCCGAGCCCTGGGTGGTGGCCGCTGCCTTGGACAGCTGGGCCTTGAAACCGGCGAAGGAGCCGAAGGACTCCGCGATGGCGTCGGCCAGCTCGCCCACGCCGTCCTTCTCCAGCGGCTCGCCACCGCCGTCGCCCGTCATGTTCTGCCAGTAGATGGAGTGCAGGATGTGCCCGGACAGATGGAAGGCCAGGTTCTTCTCCAGGCCGTTGACCGCACCCCACGACTCCTTGTCCCGCGCCTCCGCGAGCTGCTCCAGGGTGTCGTTGGCGCCCTTCACATAGGCCGCGTGGTGCTTGTCGTGGTGCAGCTCGATGATCTCGGGGCTGATCACCGGCGCGAGCGCCGAGTAGTCGTACGGCAGTTCAGGCAGCGTGTAGACGGGCATGGCAGATCCCCTCCGGCAGTTATTGCAAAGAGCTTGCAACTACAAGTTATCAACAACAATGCGGGCGCGGGCAACAGGAAGGCCCCCACGTGTCACGTGGGGGCCTCGCCGTACCGGATGCGCCCTCCCGGATGCGCCGTGCCGGGCGCGCGGTGTCAGTTCCGGGCGCGGGTGCGCTGCCAGAGGTAGCCGGCCGCGGCCAGGAACAGCGTCATGCCGCCGGTCGAGTACAGCTGCACCCGCGTGTCCGGCTCCCGCGCCATCAGCACGAAGACCGCCGCCATGCCGGCCAGCGCCACCCAGGTCAGCACCGGGAAGGCCCACATGCGCACCACCAGCTTCTGCGGCGCCTCGCGCTCCAGGGCGCGCCGCAGCCGCAGCTGCGAGACGGCGATGAAGATCCACACGACCAGGATCACCGCGCCGATCATGTTCAGCAGCCAGGGGAAGACGTCGTCGGGCCGCCAGTAGCTGAGCAGGACGCACAGGAAACCGAAGACGCTCGACACCAGCACCGCGATCCGCGGCACACCACCGAAGACCCGGGCCAGGGCCCGCGGGCCCATCCCGCGCTGCACCAGCGAGTAGGCGATGCGCGAGGACCCGTAGATGTTGGCGTTCATCGCGCTCAGCAGCGCGACCAGCACCACCACGTTCATCAGCTGGCCCGCGCCGGGGATGCCGAGCCGGTCCAGCGCGGCGATGTAGGGGCCCTTCTCGACGACCTCCGGCGCGTTCCACGGGACGAGGGTGACGATGACCGCCATGGAGCCGACGTAGAACAGCGCGATGCGCCACATCGCCGTGCGGACCGCGCTCGCCACACCGCGCACCGGGTCCTGCGACTCGGCCGCCGCGATGGTGACCGTCTCCAGACCGCCGTAGGCGAACACCGAGGCGAGCAGGCCGACGATCAGGCCCTGGCCGCCGTGCGGCAGGAAGTCGCTCAGGTGCGAGGCGCCCGGCGAGTCGGTGCCCGGCAGGACCCCGGCGACGGCCAGCACGCCCAGCACCAGGAACAGGGTGATCGCGCCGACCTTCAGCGCGGCGAACCAGAACTCGAACTCGCCGAAGTTCTTCACCGCGGCCAGGTTCGTGCCGCAGAACACCACCATGAACAGCGCCACCCACATCCACTGCGGGGTGCCCGGCAGCCAGCCGGTGACGATCTTCGCGGCGCCCATGCCCTCCAGGCCGACCGCCGTGCACAACAGCACCCAGAACGACCAGCCGGCGGTGAAACCGGCCCACGGGCCGAACGCCCGCTCGGCGTGCGCCGAGAACGAGCCCGACGACGGGTACGCCGCCGACATCTCGCCCAGCATCCGCATCACCAGCATCACGAGGAGGCCGGAGAGGGCGTAGGCGACGACGATCGACGGCCCGGCGGCGGCGATGCCCGCGCCGGAACCGACGAACAGCCCGGCGCCGATCACCCCGCCGAGGGCGATCATCGACAGATGGCGCTGCTTGAGGCCGTGGGACAGGGGGGCCGCCTCCGCCGCCGGGGTCGTCCCGGCGGCGGTGCTGGCGCGGGTGCTGCTGCTGGGCATGGGCGCGCTCGTCCAGTGGGGGGAGAGGGGGCAAAAGTTCCCACAGTCTGGGCAGCCCGTCCGCTCCGGGGAAGCCGCTGCCCACCATCCGGACACCTGCCCTACGCAGTGTGCACGGAACGCTACGCCGCGGCGGGCGCCGACGCGAGGGGCGTGTAGTGCGAGGCGTCCCCCTCCAGGGAGTGGCTCTCCTTGCCCTCGACACCGACCGGGACGTCCCCGGCCACCGTCACCCGGTTCAGCCGGCGCGGCAGGCCGTCGTAGTTGTCGATGGCGTAGTGCTGCGTGATCCGGTTGTCGAACAGCACCAGCTGGCGCTCCGACCAGCGCCAGCGCAGCACGTTCTCCGGGCGGGTGACGTACGCCTGGAGCAGGTCCAGGATCTTGCGGGACTCCGGCACCGAAAGGCCCACGATCCGCTGGGCGAACCCGCCGATGAACAGTCCGCGCTCGCCGGTCAGCGGGTGCACCCGGACCACCGGGTGCGCGGTGCGGTACCGGATCGAGGTGAACTGGGCGCGCCGGTCCGCCTCGGCCGCGTCGACCGCCTCGTCCGGGACCGCGTAGTCGTAGTCGTTGGTGTGCTCCGCCCACAGCGTGTCGGCCAGGCGCCGCAGCGGCTCGGGCAGGTCCCGGTAGGCCCGGGCGGCGTTCGCGATCAGCGTCTCGCCCCCGTACGGCGGCACGGTGATGCTGCGCAGGGTGCTGGCCTGCGGCGGGTTCAGCACGAACGTCACGTCGGTGTGCCAGTGGTTGGAGCGGCCCCGCTCGCTGTCCACGGGGAGCACGTTCGGGGCGCCCTCGACGGCCGGCACGGTCGGATGGGCGGTGGTGAGGTCCCCGAAGTGGCGGGCGAAGGCCTCCTGGCCCGCGTCGTCCAGCCGCACGTCGTCGAAGACGAGCGCCTTGTGGACGTTCAGCGCCTCCCGGAGCGCGGCGACGGTCCCGGTGCCGAGCGGCCGGGACAGGTCGACCCCGGTGACCTGGGCGCCGATGCGCGCGGTGACCTTGCGGATCTCGATGGACATGGAAGTTCCCTTCAGACGGACGGACGGACCGGCGGACGGGCGGACGGCCGGGCGCCGGCCGCATCCGGACACCGGTGCGGACGGCATGGCAGAACTCCGTGGGTTCACGGGGTGGCAGACGTGCGCGATTCCGGGCGGCGGAATACGGAGGGCGAGCGGGAGGACGAGCGGGAAGACAGACGGTCAGGGCCGGGCGACGCCAAGGGAATTCGCGCACGGAGGATCGGTGCGGAGCACGCGAGGAGAACCGGAGGAAATGCGCTCCGGGGCGCGTCAACGGGTCAGCAACAAAGAGTGCGACAGCTCGTGAGCGGGCTCATGGATGAATGCTCCCGGTCCCGCGCAACCCCTGTCAACGACCGGAGATTCTGAATCCGTGAACGTCATGTGACACGCTCGGCGGACCCCGGTAGAACACGTCCAGGGCCACCGAACCGCCCGTCACCGCGAGCACGGAATCCGTGAAAGCGGTCGGCACCACGGCACGCGTACCGCTCCGCCCCGACGGCGTCCCTGACGCCGTCAGGCAGTCGCCCCGGCACAGCGCGTCCACCTCGGTGACCACCACCGTCTCCTGGTCGAGCGGCGCGACCGTGGTGCACGGCACCGACAGGTGCGCCCCGTCGGCCACGAACCGGCGGCCGTCCAGTCCGGCGGGCACGTGCGGACGCCCGCCCCGCCCTCCTGGGTCGTCGGACACCGTTTCTGCCCTGACGGTGGCTTGCCCCTGGATCGTCGGGCTCCGCTTCCGCTGTGACGGTGACTCCCCTCGGATCGTCGGGCGCCGTCTCCGGTTTGGCGGGACCTTACAGAAGGACGGCGCCCCCGTACGCCGTCCCCGTGCAGGGAAGACCACCCCACCTCAGTGACCGGCGTCACGCCGGACCAGGTGTAAGCGACGGTCTTTGTCCGGAGCCGACCAAGCCCGCGTTCCACCCTTTGTCGAGCGCAGACGGTGATCGGCTCGAGCGCGCTGGGATAGCGTCGCGGTGTTCCCGACTGCCCTCACCCCGCGGAGTCCCCATGAGCACCGCTGCCGCCCCCGTCCGCACCGGCCAGGTCCTCGCCGACCTCCTGCCCTCCTCCCGAGTCCGGGACGCCGCCCTCGTCCTCGGCGGCGCCGCCCTCACCGGGATCGCCGCCCAGATCGCCGTGCCCGTGCCCGGCTCCCCGGTGCCGGTGACCGGCCAGACCTTCGCCGCCCTGCTGGTCGGCACCGCGCTCGGCGCCCGCCGCGGTCTGCTCTCCCTCATGCTGTACGCGCTCGCCGGCGTCGCGGGCGTGCCGTGGTTCGCGGAGGGCGGCTCGGGCGCGGGCGCCCCCTCCTTCGGCTACGTCCTCGGCATGCTGATCGCCTCCGCCGTCGTCGGCGAGCTGGCCCGCCGCGGCGCCGACCGCACGGCCTGGCGCATGGCCGGCACGATGATCCTCGGTGAAGCGGTCATCTACGCCGTCGGCGTCCCCTACCTGGCCCTGTCCACCGGCATGTCCGCCTCCGCCGCCGTCGCCGCGGGCCTCACCCCGTTCCTGGTCGGCGACGCCCTCAAGGCGGCCCTGGCGATGGGCGCGCTGCCGGCCGCCTGGAAGTTCGCCGGCCGGCGCTGACAGCGCGTACCGGAAAGCGGAAAGCGGGGGAGCCTCCTTGGGGCTCCCCCGCTTTCCGCTTTTCCAGGACCGCCCCCGGCGGGTCAGCCGGCCGGGATCTGCTCGGTCCCGGCGGCTTCGTCGGCCGCCGCCCGGTGGCCGTGGCCGCCCGCCAGCTTCTGCTTGACCACGGCGATCACCAGCACGACCGCCGCCACCAGCAGCGACAGCAGTACGGTCTCCCGGCCGTCGTGTTCGGTGTCGGTGAGCATGTACCCGAGGACGAACACGATCAGGAGGGCCGCGGCCCAGGTCAGGTACGGGTACAGCCACATCCTGACGACCAGCTTCTCCGGCGCCTCGCGCTGGATGATCCGCCGCATGCGCAGCTGCGAGAAGCAGATCACCAGCCAGACGAACAGGGCGACCGCGCCGGAGGAGTTGACGAGGAAGAGGAAGACGGTGTCCGGGAACTTGTAGTTGAAGAACACGGCCACGAAGCCGAAGGCGACCGAGACGAGGATCGCGGTCCTCGGCACACCGCGGCCGGTGGTCCGGGCGAACACCTTCGGCGCGTCCCCGCGCTGACCGAGCGAGAAGGCCATGCGGGAAGCGGTGTAGAGACCGGAGTTCAGACAGGACAGCACCGAGGTGAGCACGATGAAGTTCATGATCTGGCCGGCGTGCGCGATGCCCAGGGAGTCGAGGGCGGCGACGTAGGAGCCCTTGTCGGTGATCGCCTTGTCGTTCCAGGGGATCAGGGAGACGACGACGAGGATCGAACCGAGGTAGAACACGGCGATGCGCCAGATGATGCTGTTGGTCGCCTTGGTGACCGCGCTCTGCGGGTCCTCGGACTCACCGGCCGCCAGCGTGGCGATCTCGCTGCCCATGAACGAGAAGACGACGAGCAGCACGCCCGTGAGGATCGAGCCGGGGCCGTGCGGCAGGAAGCCGCCGTGGCCGGTCAGGTTGGAGAAGGAGGCCTGGTCGGCGTGGACGCCGGGCAGCACGCCGAAGACGGCCAGCAGACCGACGACGATGAACGCGGCGATGGCGACGACCTTGATCCCGGCGAACCAGAACTCGAACTCGCCGTAGGAGCCGACGGAGACCAGGTTGGTCGCGGTCAGCACCAGCATGACGATGAGCGCCCAGCCCCACTGCGGGACGGCCGGTATCCAGTCGGAGAGGATCTTGGCGCCGGCCGTGGACTCCACGGCGAGCACGACGACCCAGAAGAACCAGTACAGCCAGCCGATGGAGAAGCCGGCCCAGCCGCCGAGCGCGCGGTCGGCGTGCGCGGAGAAGGAGCCGGAGGTGGGGTTGGCGGCGGACATCTCGCCGAGCATGCGCATCACGAGGACGACGAGGGTGCCGACGAGGGCGTAGGAGAGGAGGATGCCGGGTCCGGCGGTGGCGATGCCGGAGCTGGAGCCGACGAAGAGTCCGGCACCGATGACGCCGCCGATGGCGATCATGGTGAGATGGCGGTTCTTGAGTCCGGCCTGGAGCCCGGAACCGTGTCCGTCCGGGTTCGCTGGGCCGCTTCCAGACTGCTGCAGGGTCGGCTGCGAGGTCATGGGGGATTCCTTTTGCGCCGGTGTGCGGTTACGCGTGCGAGCGGTGCACGAGTCGATCCAGTGAATCCGAGGTGACGGAATTCGTGAACCTTCGAAACGTAATCGTTACTTGAGCTTTCCTTGAGGTTTGTAGCCCGGCTCGGATATCCCTCGGCGGTATTACGGACACGGCGCGTACCCGCCCGGTGACCCGTCCCGGACAAATCCCGGCCGCTTTCCCCGTGCCGCCGGGAGGGGCCGCCGCTCCCGACCCGAGCCGCCCGCCCCGCACCCGCCGTGTCACACTCGGACCATGCGCGTGTATCTCGGCTCGGACCATGCGGGCTTCGAACTCAAGAACCACCTCGTCGAATGGGTCAGGGCGGCCGGCCACGAGGCCGTCGACTGCGGACCGCACATCTACGACGCCCAGGACGACTACCCGCCCTTCTGCCTCCGCGCCGCCGAGCGCACGGCGGGCGACCCCGGCTCCCTCGGCATCGTGATCGGCGGCTCGGGCAACGGCGAGCAGATCGCGGCCAACAAGGTCAAGGGTGTACGGGCCGCCCTCGCCTGGAGCGAGGAGACCGCGTCCCTCGGCCGCCAGCACAACAACGCCAACGTCGTCGCCGTGGGTGCGCGCATGCACTCGGTGGAGGAGGCGACGAAGTTCGTCGAGACCTTCCTCAACACCCCCTTCTCCGGTGACGAGCGGCACATCCGCCGCATCGACATGCTGTCGGCGTACGAGACGACCGGAGAACTCCCGCCGATCCCGGCGCACCACCCGCAGCAGTAGGAGAGGACCGGCTCCGCCGTTCCCCACGCTGGGGGAGACGGCGGAGCCGCAGCCCCGTGGGCGGGGACGAGGCCCCCGCGCCGGGGTGCAGGGGTGGAGCCCCGCGAGGGGTGCAGGGGGCGCAGCCCCCGCATGGGGTCCGGGGCGCAGCCCCGGGAGGGTGCCTTGTCGCCCACCGAGTCGGGCGGGCGGGAGACCGGGGTCCGGGGCGGAGCCCCGGGAGGGCGCCTTTTCAGCCCACGAGCCGAATGGGCGGGCGGGAGACCGAGGGGCCGGAGGCGCAGCCCGGGGAGGACGCCTTCTCAGCTCACCGAGTCGAGTGGGAGACCGAGGGGTCCGGGCCGCAGCCCGGGAGGCCGGCTTCCCCACCCCGGCCCGAAACAGCGGGCCCGGGACGGGCCGGCAACCGCAGGGAAGGACACCGCACCGTGCCAGAGGGGCACACCATCCACCGGCTGGCCCAGGACTACGCCACCCGCTTCACCGGCACCCCCACCCGCGTCACCAGCCCGCAGGGCAAGTTCACCGACGCCGCCGCCCTCCTCACCGGAGCGGAACTCACCCGCACCGAGGCCCACGGCAAACACCTCTTCCTCGGCTTCCGCGCCGCCGACTGGATCCACATCCACCTCGGCCTCTTCGGCAAGGTCACCTTCGGCGACGCCCCCGCGCCCCCGCCCACGGACACCGTCCGCCTCCGCCTCGCCAACGCGACGTCGTACGTCGACCTCCGGGGCCCCACGACCTGCGCCCTGGTCACCGACGCCGAGAAGCAGGCGATACACGACCGCCTCGGCCCCGACCCGCTGCGCCCCGACGCAGACCCGGCCGCCGCCTACGCCCGCGTGAGCCGCAGCCGTACGACGATCGCGGCGCTGCTGATGGACCAGAAGGTCATCGCGGGCGTCGGCAACGTCTACCGCGCCGAGGTCCTCTTCCGGCACGGCATCGACCCGTACCGCGCGGGCAGGGACATCACCCCGGCCGAGTGGGACGCGATCTGGACGGACCTCGTCGCCCTCATGCGCGAGGGCGTCCGCAACAACCGCATCGACACGGTCCGCCCCGAGCACACCCCGCACGCCATGGGCCGGCCGCCGCGCGTGGACGACCACGGCGGCGAGGTCTACGTCTACCGCCGGGCGACCCTGCCCTGCCACGTCTGCACCACGGAGATCCGCACCGCGGACCTGGCCGCCCGCAACCTCTTCTGGTGCCCCACCTGCCAGAACCGGTGACCCCGGCCCCGGGAACGCCGCCGGAGGACGACTAGAACCCGTGCGGCAGCCAGGGGGCGACAGCAGACCCGAACGCCACGGACGCCTCCGCCAGCGCCCCACCGCGCAGCTCCCGCACCCGCCCGGCCGCGGCCAGCGCCGTCAACGGCACACCACCGAGGTACGCCGCCCCCAGCTCCCGTACCGACAGCGCCAGGTCCGCCGCCTCGGACGTCCGCTCGCAGACCGCGCCCTTCGCGTCGCCGCTCAGCCGCCACCGCCCGGTGTTCCAGCCGCAGAACGCGTCCTCGACCTCCAGGACGACGTCCACCGGCGCCTGGTACGTCCGCGCGGCCAGCGCCGCCCCGAGGTCGACGAGCCGCACGTACAGCGTGTCCTGCAGCCGCGGCAGGCACCGCCGGATGTCGGACACCAGGTACTGCCAGGCGTCGTCGACCGGCCGGTTCCCGACGGACAGCTTCGACGTCAGGTCGATGTCGAAGAGGAACCGCCACAGCGCCGCGTCGGTCGCCGGATCGAGCGCGTCCAAAACGTCCAGCACCACCGTGCCCTCGGGCACGCCGGACTCCCAGCCGGGCTTGACCCGGTAGCGGGCGTACCCCGTGACCTCCCCGTCGCGCTCGGCGACCACGCACTGCAGCGGTGAGGCGCCCTCGCGCAGGCTCTCCGGGTCGAGCAGCCCCAGCCGCTCCCAGCCGGGCCGCCGGGCCAGCATCCCGGGCCGGCCGGGCACCAGCCGCGCGTACACCGCCTCACACGCGTCGAGCACGTCGGCGGGCGCCACGTACCGCAGCCGTACGCCGTCCGTGCCGGCCGGAACGGACAGTACGGCCCGGCCCGTGTCGATCTCGGCGCTCAGCTGGAAGCTGGCCGTTCCGTAACCGAACCGTCCGTAGATGCCGGGTTCCGAGGCCGTCAGCACCGCCAGCGGCTCGCCCCAGGTCCGTACGTCGTCCAACTGCCGCCGCATCATCGACGTCAGCACACCGCGCCGCCGGTGCGTGGCGGCCACGCCGACCATCGTCACGCCCGCCACGGGCACCAGGGCGCCGCCGGGCACGGTCATCCGGAAGCTGAACGCCCCCGCCGAGCCCACGCACGCCTCCCCGTCCCAGACGCCCAGCGAACGGTCGTACTCGGTGAGACTCCGGTACAGCTCCAGCTCCTCGGCCGGCTCCGGAACCCCGCCGAAGGCACGCATCAGGTGGCCGTACCACGTGTCCCACTCGTCCGGTCGCAGCACTCTCAGCTCGGTCGCAAGGTCAGTCGCCATAGGCCATCCCTACCAGCGGCCCGGGCCCCGGTCGAACAGATTTCGCCGGAGTGGCGGCGCGGTTGCTCACCGTGAAGTTCACTGTGAAGTCGAGCCCCGGACGGGGGATAAGTCGGACCTCCCGTGCCAACCGGCGGCTCCGATGGATAGGGTCCCGAACTAATGGCAGCAGGACGAGGGCGGCGCGCGGAAGCCGAGACGTTCACGGCCCGGTGGAAGATGCAGTGGCACCGGGTCCGCGTCGGCGTGCGCAGAGCCGCCGTCGACTACTTCCGCGGCGACGGTTCGGACTGGATCGCGCTCGGCGGCCTGCTGCTGACCATCCCGGTGATCGCGGCGCTCACCCTCGTCGACTCGGTGTGGTTCTCCCCGGTCGCGCTCGTGCTGCCCATCGTCGCCGGCGGCCTCCTGCTGCGCCCGGCCAGCCTGCTCGGCCTGTACGCGGCGGCGGCCACCGCCCTGATCGTGGAGTCGGTACGGCTCGGCCCCTACACCGAAGGCCCCTCCCGGGTCACCCCGGGCGTGGTGCTGGTGGTCGCCGCCTGCGGCTTCTTCGGGCTGCTGATCGCCCAGTTCCGCAGCCGGGTGGGCGTGCCCTGGCGGCGCGGCGGCACCATGCTCTTCGACCTGCGCGAACGCATCCGCGTGCAGAGCCAGCTGCCCCAGCTGCCCGGCGGCTGGCACCACGAGATGGCACTGCGCCCGGCCGGCGGCCAGTCCTTCTCCGGCGACTTCGTGGTCGCCGCCCGTACCAACGGCGGCCGGACCCTGGAGGTCGTCCTCACCGACGTCTCCGGCAAGGGCATGGACGCCGGTTCGCGGGCCCTGCTGCTCTCGGGCGCGTTCGGCGGTCTGCTCGGCAGCCTGCCCCCGCACGCCTTCCTGCCCGCCGCCAACGGCTACCTACTGCGCCAGGACTGGGAGGAGGGCTTCGCCACCTCCATCCACCTGGTCCTCGACCTCGATTCCGGCGACTACGAGCTGTACTCCGCCGGGCACCCGCCGGGCCTCCAGCTCAGCGCGGGCACCGGCCGCTGGGAGGAGAAGGCCGCCGAGGGACCGCTCCTCGGGGTGTACGACGGTGCCCAGTTCGACTCCGTCAAGGGCTCCCTGCGCCCCGGTGACGTCCTGATGCTGTTCACCGACGGCCTGGTGGAGACCGCCGAACGCGACATCGCCGAGGGCATCGACCGCCTCACCGGAGAGGCCGACCGCTATGTCGCCGGCGGCTTCCACGGTGCCACCTGGCACCTGATCGAGGCGGTGGCCAAGGACGTCAACGACGACCGTGCCCTGCTGCTGATCTGCCGCGAGGGCCCGACCGCCGCGGTCCGCTGAGGACTGGCCACCCTGGCCGGTTTGTAATGCATCTGTGTACATCGCGACCCCGGACTGCCCCGCCGCGGCGTGAGTTGGTAGAGATGGAACCCAGCTGTGCCGTGGCTCCGGACCCCGCCGGGCCGGATCCGCGGTGAGCGTGAGTCCTGGTGTGCTGTTGGGGGAGGCGAGTTCGGCGTGAAGTTCGACATGGGTGCGCAGACGTTGTCGACGTTGATGCGTGATTCGCGTGGGTCGAGTGATGATCTGGGGTCGTT
>NZ_JOIY01000033.1 GCF_000720185.1 Streptomyces sp. NRRL S-340
ATCTGGCGTTGACTTTTGGCACGCTGTTGAGTTCTCAAGGAACGGACGCTTCCTTTGTACTCACCCTCTCGGGCTTTCCTCCGGGCGCTTCCCTTCGGTGATCCACACTCTATCAGGCTTTTCCGGCCCTCTTGACCACCGTCCCGCAGGCATGCGGAAGGCGATCCAGAGATAGGATCTGACAGGTTGGGTTCCGCTCGGGCCGAGGACGCTTGCTCGCGTCACTCACCCCCAAGCAGGAGTACGACTGTACAGGGGCCCGTGGAGCCGGTGCAAATCGATGGGATTGGTGGTCTAGACCACTATCGTGAGCTGTCGTAAGCTCTCGCCCGGATCCGGTACTTACCGTGACATACCCTGCTTCACAGTGCGCCGTCCGGGACAGACAGCGACGGCCCATACGAATCTCCACCCCTGGGAGGCTTCCCATGACCACCGTGACGTCCCCGCTCGCCGGACGCGCCATCGGACTGGCCGCTGTGCCCGACCCCGTCTTCTCCGGCGCCATGGTCGGCCCGGGCACGGCGATCGACCCCGTGCGCGAGCCCGCCGAGGCGGTCGCCCCCGTGGACGGTGTCATCGTCTCGCTGCATCCGCACGCCTTCGTCGTCGTCGACGAGCAGGGGCACGGTGTGCTCATCCACCTCGGCATCGACACCGTCCAGCTCAACGGCGAGGGCTTCGAGCTGCTCGTGAACAAGGGCGACACCGTCAAGCGCGGTCAGGCGGTGGTGCGCTGGAACCCCGCCGCCGTCGAGGCCGCCGGCAAGTCCCCGGTGTGTCCGGTCGTGGCCCTGGAGGCCACTGCCGAATCCCTCTCCGAGCTGCGTGACAGCGGCGACGTGCAGACCGGCGACAGTCTCTTCGCCTGGGAGTGACCGCCCCGCCGTCCCGGGACGGCCCAGGAACAACCACCGCGGCGCGACCCGCCGCACTATTCGGAGACGGGTGACATGGAGACAACGCTGCGAGGCGTCGGCGTGAGCCACGGTGTGGCGATCGGCGAGGTTCGGCACATGGGGACGGCGGTGCTGGAACCGCCGGCCAAGCAGATAGCGGCAGACGAGGCGGAGCGCGAACAGGGGCGCGCCCGCCAGGCCGTGGAGGCGGTGGCCGCCGACCTGACGGCCCGCGGCAACCTGGCGGGCGGCGAGGCCCAGGCGGTGCTCGAGGCGCAGGCCATGATGGCTCAGGACCCCGAGCTGATCGCGGACGTCGACCGGCGTATCGCGGTGGGCAGCACCGCGGAGCGCGCGGTGTACGACGCGTTCGCCGCCTACCGCGACCTGCTGGCCGGTGCGGGTGAGTACCTCGCCGGGCGGGTGGCGGACCTCGACGACGTGCGGAACCGTATCGTCGCGCGGCTGCTGGGCGTGCCCATGCCGGGTGTGCCGGACAGCGACGAGCCCTATGTCCTGGTCGCGCGTGACCTGGCTCCGGCCGACACCGCGCTGCTGGATCCCACCCTGGTCCTCGGTTTCGTCACCGAGGAGGGCGGGCCGACGAGCCACAGCGCGATCCTGGCGCGGGCGCTCGGTGTGCCGGCCGTGGTGGCGCTGCCGGGTGCGGGTGAGCTGGCCGAGGGCACGGTGATCGCCGTGGACGGCAGCACCGGTGAGATCTTCGTGAACCCCAGTGTCGAGAAGAAGGCGCAGCTGGAGGCCGCGGCCGCCGAGCGCAGGGCGGCGCTGGCCGCGTCGACGGGTCCGGGTGCCACTTCCGACGGTCACAAGGTGCCGCTGCTCGCCAACATCGGTGGTCCCGCGGACGTGGCGGCCGCGGTGGAGGCCGGTGCCGAGGGTGTGGGTCTGTTCCGGACCGAGTTCCTCTTCCTGGACGACAACAAGAAGGCGCCGTCGGAAGAGAAGCAGATCGAGGCCTACCGGCAGGTGCTGGAGGCCTTCCCCGAGGGCCGTGTCGTCGTGCGGGTGCTGGACGCGGGTGCGGACAAGCCGCTCGACTTCCTGACGCCTGCCGACGAGCCGAACCCCGCTCTGGGTGTGCGGGGTCTGCGCACGCTGCTCGACCACCCGGAGGTGCTGCGCACCCAGCTGAGCGCCCTGGCCAGGGCGGCCGAGGGGCTGCCGGTCCACCTTGAGGTCATGGCTCCGATGGTCGCGGACCGGGCGGACGCCAGGGCGTTCGCGGATGCCTGCCGTGCGGCGGGGCTGCGGGCGAAGTTCGGTGCGATGGTCGAGATCCCGTCGGCCGCGCTGCGGGCGCGCTCGATTCTGCAGGAGGTCGAGTTCCTGTCGCTGGGCACGAACGACCTCGCGCAGTACACCTTCGCCGCCGACCGGCAGGTGGGTGCGGTGTCGCGGTTGCAGGACCCGTGGCAGCCGGCGCTGCTCGATCTGGTCGCGCTGTCCGCCGAGGCGGCGCGGGCCGAGGGCAAGAGCTGTGGTGTCTGCGGTGAGGCGGCCTCGGATCCGCTGCTGGCGTGTGTGCTGACGGGCCTTGGTGTCACCTCCCTGTCCATGGGTGCGGCGTCGCTTCCTTATGTCCGGGCGGCGCTGGCGAAGTACACGCTGGCGCAGTGCGAGCGTGCCGCCGCGGCGGCACGGGCCGCGGACAGTGCCGAGGAGGCCCGTGACGCGGCTCAGGCGGTGCTGTCCGGCGAGTGAGCGGACCGTGCCGTCACCGGCTGGTTCGTCCGGGGCGCTCCACCCGAGGGTGGAGCGCCTTTGGCGTGTTCAGGGACGGTGTCGTGGGGTGAGTCCTTCTTCTCCCAGGTCGGGCGGGGTGCCGTAGTCGACGCCGGATTCCGGGGCGAGGAGGCCGCCGGATTCGATGTCGGTGCAGTAGGCGTCGAAGACCTCGCCCGCGGTGAGCGGCTCCAGGCCGTCGCCGCGCAGGCGCCAGCCGTAGATGCGGTCCGGGGTGCCCGGCGCGGTGGTGCGCATGACGAGTCCGCCGGGGCTGCGGGTGGCGAGTCCGAGGGCGAGGACGGTGGTGAATTCGAGGGCTTCGGCCTCGTCGAGGCGGGTGATGTCGGTGCGGAGGGCGTCACCGCCGGTGTCGTCGCCGGTGTCGTCGGCGTGGAGCACGGCGAGGAGGGTTTCCGGTGCGGTGGTGACACTGCAGACCAGGTGTCGGTTGCCGGGCGGGGCGGTGTCGAGGATGCGGGCGAGGAGGCCGGCGGCGCGGGTGAAGGCGGCGCGGCCGATGTCCTCGCCGCAGGAGGCACAGGGGCCGAGCCGGGCGAGGAGGGTGGAGGCGTACTCCCAGGTCGCCTGGCGGACGGCTTCGTCGACGAGGGCGGGGACGAGTTCGGTGAGCGGCCGGCCGTCGTAGGGCAGGGTCGGTCCGGCGGTGGCGATCTCGGCGGTGAAGCGGGCCCGGCTGGCCGGGGCGTCGGGGTCGAGGCCGGTGCGGGCGCAGAACTCGGCGTATTCCTCGGGGTCGAAGAGGGCGACGGTGGTGTGGCCGCCCTGGGCCGCCCTGACGCGCAGGAGTGCTTCGACCTGTTCGAGATAGGTGGTGTGGTCGTCGAAGGTGAAGCTGCGGTAGCGCCGCATGGCGCGGAAGTCGTGTTCGTCGGTGAGCAGGCCGATGGTGCCGGCGATCTCCCGGCGCAGGAGGCGTCGCATGGTCCGGCGGTCGGTGTGTGTCATGTTCTTCCCCCATGGTTTCCCCGTGTGTGCGCGCACGGTCTCGCCGTGTGTGCACGGTCGATCAATGCTCACTCACAGTAACGGGCGGCACTGACAACGGTGGTTCTGCGAGCCGGGCGCGGACCGTGCGGTGCTGGATGACGCAGGTCAGGGCTATGGAGCCGCCGAACACGGCCCATCCGGCCGGGCCCGCGGCGATGGCCGCGGTGACGGCGAGGGGTCCGATGCTGCGCTGGGCGGACTGGGCCAGTCCGTGCACGCCGAGGTAGGTGCCTTGCGCCGTGCCGGGGGCGAGGGCGACGGACAGTTCCCAGGAGGCGGTGGCGTGGAGCATCTCGGCGAGGGTGAAGGCGGCGGCCGCGGCGGTGAGGAGCGCGGTGGACGTGACGGTGCCTCCGGTGGTGGAGAGGGCCAGGGCGGCGCCGCCGAGGGCGTAGGCGAGGGAGAGCGGGAGCAGGAGGGTGCGGGCTGCCGCGGTGGTGGCGCCGAAGCGGGCCAGGGGGACCTGGAGGGCGACCACCATGACGTTGTTCAGCACCATGAGCAGGGGTGCGAGGCCGTGGGGCGCGGTGCTCGCGTGCGCGATCCACAGGGGCAGGCCGACCTTGAAGACGGCGTCGTCGAGGAAGAGGACGGTTTCGGTCGCGACGTAGGCGAGGTAGGTGCGGTCGCGCCACGGAGTGGCGGGGTGGCCCGCGGGTGCCGGGGTGTGGTGGGTGGCGACGGTGCGGGAGGGCGAGGGGGGTTCGCCGCAGCGCAGGGTGAGGAGGGCTACGGCGACGAAGGAGAGCGCGTCGCCGAGGAGCAGCCACCGGTAGGCGGCGGCGGTGCCGAGGGCGAGGGCGGCAGCGGCGGCGAGGCCGCCCAGGGCCCAGCCGGCGTTGGCCGCGGTCCTGTTGAGTGCCTGGTAGCGCACGCGGTCGGGTCCGGAGACGCGGGTGGCGTAGAGCTTGGTGAGGACGCTGGCGGCGCGGTCGCCGAGACTGCCGAGGGCGGAGAAGGCGAGCAGCGGGCCGTAGTGGTCGGTGGTGAGCAGCCCGAGGGAGGCCAGGGCGCGCAGGAGCTGGAGCGCGACGAGGACGCGGGTGAGCGGGAGGCGGTCGGCGATGCGGCCGCCGATGGGGGCGCCGGCGATGCCGACGGCTCCGGCGAGGGCGGCGAGGGTGCCGACCTGGGCGAGGGAGAGGTGGGAGACGTAGGTGAAGTACAGGACGGAGACGGAGGCCCACAGTCCGCTGCCGGTGCGGTCGACGAGCGCGACGAGGAGCATGCGGCGGCCGTCGGGGCCGCCGGGTATCCGGGGCTTTCCCGTTCTGGCGGGTCGTGTGCCGGTGTGACCGGTCTTCGTACGGCGGGTGGTTCCCACGGTTCCCCCTTGCGGCCAATTATGTATTGATACATAATCTTCAACGTGGCAGTACATTATGGGATCAGCGGTACGTCGGCCAAGGAGATTGCGGCCTCGGTGGAGCGGGGCGTGTCCGAGGGAGCCCTGGCGCCGGGTGCGGCGCTGCCGCCGGTGCGACGGCTCGCCGGTGAACTCGCCGTCAGTCCGGGGACGGTCGCCACCGCGTACAAGGAGCTGCGCGGGCGGGGCATCGTGGTGACCCGGGGCCGGGGCGGGACCGTGGTGGCGTCCGCGCCCGCGGTGGCGTCCCGCCGGCCGCCGAAGGTGCCGCCGGGGCTGCGGGACCTGGCGGGCGGGCATCCGGATCCGGCGTTCCTGCCCGCTCTGGTGCCCCCTTCCCGTCTGTCCTCGGGGGCCCGGTCGCACCGTTCGGCCCCGCGACTGCCACGGCTGGAGGAGGCCGTGCGGGACTGGCTGGGGCCCGACGGCGTGCCGGTGGAGCACGTGACGTTCGCGCACGGCGCGCTGGACCTGGTGGGACGCCTGCTGTCCGTGGAGCTGCGTCCGGGGGACGCGGTCGCGATGGAGGACCCGGGCTACCACCACCTGCTGGACCTGGTGACCGCGCTCGGCCTGCGCGGCGTCGCGGTGGCCGTGGACGACGAGGGGATGCGTCCGGAGGCCCTGCGGCGGGCGCTGCGGGCAGGTGCGCGGGCCGTGGTGTGCAGCCCCCGGGGGCAGAACCCGTACGGCGGCTGCTTCTCGGAGGAGCGCCGCGCGGCACTGGTCGAGGTGGTGCGGGAGGAGCCGGACGTGCTGGTCGTGGAGAACGACCACGCCTCGGCGGTGGCGGACGTACCGCTGCGCACGCTCACCTCCGGCGGCCTGAACCGGTGGGTGCACGTGCGGACGGTGAGCAAGTTCCTGGGGGCGGACCTCCGGTGGGCGGCGGCGGCCTGCGACGCCACCACCCTGGCCCGGCACGACGGGCGGCTGCTGCTGACCTCGGGCTGGGTCAGCCATCTGCTGCAGGAGACGGTCCTCGGTCTGCTGACGGACGAGGGCACGCGCGCGCTGGTGTCCCGCGCGCGCGGGACCTACGCCGAGCGCCGTGCCGCCCTGACCGGGGAACTGGCGGCCCGGGGCATCGGCGCGCACGGGGCGAGCGGGATGAACGTGTGGGTGCCGGTGGCCGACGAGTCCGCCGTGGTGAACGGCTTGCGTTCGTACGGCTGGTGGGTCGCCGCGGGGGCCCGGTTCCGTCTGTCGTCACCACCGGGCGTACGGATCTCCGTGGCCGGCCTGGAACCGGCCGAGGCGGCCCGGCTGGCCTCCGACTTCGCCGCCGCGCTCGGCGAGTCGGAGGCCACCTACGGCGGCTGACCCCCGGCCGTGCTCACCCCTCCTCGTGCGCTCAGGCGCGTTTGCGGGCCAGGTCCTCGTAGAAGCGCAGCAGGGCGAGGTCGTCGACGGAGCCGGGGTTGACGGCCTTTTCCAGCGGGGTGCCCTGGAGCAGGCGCTTGACCGGGACCTCGATGCGTTTGCCGGTGAGGGTGTGCGGAACGCCCGGCACCTCGATGACCTCGTCGGGGACGTGGCGCGGGGAGAGCTGTTCGCGGATGGTGCGCTTGATGCGGTCCAGGAGCGCGTCGTCGAGGACCGCTCCGGGCGCCAGGTGCACGAAGAGGGGCATCCAGTAGCCGCCGTCGGGCTGTTCGATGCCGATGACGAGCGATTCCCTGATCTCGGGCAGCCGCTCGACGGCCTCGTAGATGTCGGCCGAACCCATCCGCACGCCCTGGCGGTTGAGCGTGGAGTCGGAGCGGCCGTGGATGATCACCGAGCCGCGGGAGGTGAGCGTGATCCAGTCGCCGTGGCGCCACACCCCGGGATACACGGCGAAGTAGCTGTCGTGGTAGCGGCTGCCGTCGGGGTCGTTCCAGAAGTGGATCGGCATGGACGGCATGGGGTTGGTGACGACGAGTTCGCCGACCTCGTCGACCAGCGGTGCCCCGCTGGGGTCCCAGGACTGCAGGTCGGTGCCCAGGCAGGGCGCCTGGAGTTCGCCGATGTGCACCGGGAGGGTCGGTACGGCTCCCGCGAAGCAGGAACAGACGTCCGTACCGCCGCTGACGGAGGCGATCCACAGGTCCGCGCCGACCTCGTCGTGCAGCCAGCGGAACCCGTCCGGCGGCAGCGGGGACCCGGTGGTGCCGACGCACCGGATCCGGGAGAGGTCGTGGTCGCGGGCGGGGTGCACCCCCGCCTTGCGGCAGGCCATGACGTACGCGGCCGAGGTGCCGAAGAGGGTGGCTCCGGTGCGCTCGGCGACCCGCCACTGCGCGTCCGTGCCGGGATACCCGGGGCTCCCGTCGTACAGGACGATCGTCGTCCCGGTCAGCAGGCCGGAGACGAGGAAGTTCCACATCATCCAGCCGGTCGACGTGTACCAGAAGAAGCGGTCCCCGGGGCCCAGGTCGCAGTGCAGGCCGAGCTGCTTGAGGTGCTCCACGAGGATGCCGCCCTGCGACTGCACGATGGCCTTGGGCAGACCGGTGGTGCCCGAGGAGTACAGCACCCACAGGGGATGGTCGAAGGGCACCTGTTCGAAGACCGGCTCGACGTCGGCGGCGGTCAGGTCCGGCCACGCGAGGGCGCCGTCGGGGGTGGCACTGCCGAGCAGGGGGACGTGGACGACGGCGCGCAGGGTGGGCAGCTCGCGGCGCAGCTCGGCGACGACGTCCCGGCGGTCGTGCTCCTTGCCGCCGTAGCGGTAGCCGTCGACGGCGAAGAGGACGACCGGTTCGACCTGCTGGAAGCGGTCGAGGACGCTGCGGGCGCCGAAGTCGGGGGCGCAGGACGTCCACACCGCGCCGACGGCGGCGGTGGCGAGCAGGGCGACGACGGCCTCGGGGATGTTCGGCAGGTACCCGCTGACGCGGTCCCCGGGGCGTACGCCGAGGGCGCGCAGCCCGTCCGCGAGGGAGCCGACCTGGCGGCGCAGTTCGGACCAGGTCACCGGGTGCGGTTCGTGGCTCTCGTCGACGCGGAGGAGGGCGGGCTCCTCCGCGCGGGCCGCGGCGGCGCGCAGGGCGTGTTCGGCGTAGTTGAGGGTGGCTCCGGGGAACCACTGCGCGCCGGGCATCGTGCGGTCGCCCAGCACGCGCGCGCAGGGGGTGCTGAACCGTACGTCGAACCACTCCGTGACGGCCTTCCAGAAGGTCTCCAGACGGTCGACGGACCAGCGGTGCAGGGCCGGGTAGCCGCCCTCGGCGGGAGCGCCGTGGTGTTCGGCCGCCCAGGCCTGGAACTTCGTGATCTGTGCCTGGGCGATCCGCTGCGGATCGGGCTGCCAGAGCGGCAGGGGGTTCACGGTCGACATGGGCGGCTCCCGGACTCTGCGCGTCGTGTGCGTCGGTCCGCGCACGTGCGGGGTGTGCGCGTGACGCGGCTGACAGGGACGATGCCATGTGATCGACTTCCGCACCAGGGCTGGCCCCACATAGTCCCTGCCGTGAAGATGTGGTCCGGGCCTGGGTGAACGGCAGTTGAACAGCACACGCGTCGGGGCCTGTCAATGGCAGGGTGATCAGCATGAACGGTCGTGACCTGGTGCGTTCGGTGAAGGTGGTCGGTTCCGCGGGGCCGGCCCAGGGGGTGCGCACCGTACGGGCCGCCTGGCGCAGGCGGCGTGCCGACGCCGCGGGCCTGCCGCCGCGGGGCGCCGAGCGGGCCCGGGTGCCCGGCGAGGTGCGCGACGCGCGCCCGGAGCCCGGCGGCGGTGTGGTGCGCTTCGGCCGGTCGGAGCTGCGCATCGTCGTCGCGGTCAGCGGAGCGGTCTTCTGGAGCTGGGACGGGGCGGCACCCGAGCCGTCGTACGCGCTGGCCGGGCGCGCCCCCGAGCCGGATCCGCGGGCGGTGCTGGAGCCGGACAAGGACGGCGGCTGGCGGGTCGTCGCCGAGCGGGTCACGGTCACCGTCTCGCGGCGCGGCACCGTCGAGGTCTGTACGCCCGGGGGCGTGCGGCTGCGCCGTGATCTGCCGCCCCGGTGGTGGGAGCCGGTCGGCGGGGGCCCGGCACGCTGGATGCAGCGGTCGGAGGTGGCCGCCGACGCGCGGTTCTTCGGGCTGGGCGGGCGGGCCTCGGGACCGGTGCTGCGGGACGGCACGTACCGTCTGTGGAACACCGATCCCGGTCACGCCTCCGGGCCCGGGGACGATCCGCTCCACGTCACGATGCCGGTCCAGGTGGTCGTCGCGGACGCGGGCACGCATCTGGTCTTCCACGACAACTCCTGGGACGGCACGGTCGTGCTGCGGGAGGGCGAGGAGGGGGCCGGCTCGGGTCACGACCGGCCGGGGGTCAGTGAGCTGCGGATGGACGGCGGCCCGCTGCGGTGCTGGGTGGTCGTCGGCACTCCCGCGCGCGTGGCGCACATCTGGGCCTCGCTCACCGGGCCGGCGGCGCTGCCGCCCGCGTGGGCGCTCGGCCACCACCACGCCCGGCCGTTCGGCGGGGAACAGGAGGTGCGCCGGATCGTCGCGGGCCATCACGAGCACGGCCTGCCGCTGGACGCCGTGCACCTGGACACCGACCACCTCGACGCGCACCAGGTGTTCACCGTCGACCAGGACCGCTTCCCGAAACTGCCGGTGCTGGCGGAGGAACTGCGCCGGGACGGGATCCGGCTGGTGTCGGTCGTCGGCCCGGCGGTGCACGCCTTACAGGGCAACGCCGTCCACGACGCGGGGACGATCGAGGACGCCTTCGTGCGGGAGGCGTCCGGGGACGTCGTACGGGGGGTCGGGTGGCCTGGGGAGGCGGTCTTCCCGGACTTCACGCACGCGCGCGTGCGCGCCTGGTGGGGCGGGCTCTACCAGGAGCGGCTGACCCAGGGGTTCTCGGGGTTCTGGCACGGCATGGACGAGCCCACCTCCTTCGCGGCGTTCGGTGAGACGACGCTGCCGCGGTCGGCCCGGCACGCCCTGGAGGGCCGCGGGGGCGACCACCGCGAGGCGCACAACGTGTACGGGCTCTGCATGGCCCGGGCCGGCTACGAGGGGCTGCGCACCCTGGCGCCCGGCGAGCGGCCGTTCGTGTTCTCCCGCTCGGGCTGGGCCGGGACGCAGCGCTACGGCGGCACCTGGTCGGGGGACGTGGCCACGGGCTGGGCCGGATTGCGGGCCTCCCTGTCCCTGGTGGTGGGCCTGGGGTTGTGCGGGGTGGCCTACTGCGGGCCGGACGTGGGCGGCTTCGAGGACGGCCCCTCGCCGGAGCTGTTCCTGCGCTGGTTCCAGTTGGCCGCGTACCTGCCCCTGTTTCGGACGCACGCGAGCGGGCGGGCAGGGCGCCGGGAGCCCTGGGAGTTCGGGCCGGAGGTGCTCGGGCACGTGCGCGGGGCGCTCATCGAGCGCCGGCGGCTGCTGCCGTACTTCGTGACGCTGGCGCACCTGGCGCGGCGCACGGGCGCACCGTACGTGCGTCCGCTGTGGTGGAACACGCCGGAGGACCGGGCGCTGCGGGAGTGCGGGGACGCCTTCCTGCTCGGCGACGCCCTGCTGGTGGCGCCCGTGCTGCGGTCCGGGGCGGACGGGCGGACGGTGCGGCTGCCCCCAGGCCGCTGGTACGACACGGCTACCGGGCAGGCGTTCGAGGGTCCCGGGCAGGTGCGGGTGGACGCGCCCCTGGGGAGGATTCCGGTGCTCGCGCGCGCCGGGGCGGTGATCCCGGTGCGGGGTGAGACGGGCGGGGTGGAGCTGGAGGTGTGGGCGCCCGCCCCCGGGCGCGGCGGGGGCGGGCTGGTGGTGCCGGACGCGGGCGACGGCTGGGACGAGGCGGGGACGGAGCGGTACGCCGTGCGGCGGCAGGGCCGGCAGGTGGTGGTGGAGCTGGAGCGCGAGGACGGTACGGGCGCCCCGTCGCGTCCGTTGCGGGTGCGCGGGCTGGACTGAGCGCGGGGCCGGCCCCGGCCGGCTCGGACGGCCGGGGTGGGGCTGCCCGGCGGCTCAGACGTAGCGGCCCTCGAACCAGGCCCGGGCGGCCAGGGTGTGCAGCGGGAAGGCCAGTTCCTCGGGCCTGCGCAGCAGGTGCCAGCCGTCCGTCTCGGGGGTGGCGGCGGACTGCGGCAGCCCTTCGGCGGGGCGCTCCGGAAGCAGCCCGAAGAGCAGCAGATGGCCGTCGGGCGCGCTCATGGCGTCGATGAGCCGGACGTCGCGGGCGGCGGCCTCGATGCCCGTCTCCTCCTTGAGCTCGCGCACGACGGCCTGGCGCCAGTCCTCGCCGTCGTCGATGTACCCGCCCGGCAGGGCCGTGCCCCCGCGCGCGGGCGCGATGGTGCGGTCGATCACGACCAGGGCGGTGCCCTTCGGGTCGTAGACGGGCTGGAGGGCCACCGCGACGGGCAGCGGGTTGCGGTAGGCCACCGTCCCGCAGGCCGGGCAGGTGCGGGGCCAGCCGGAGATGCCCTCTCCGTAGGGCGCTCCGCAGCTCGAACAGTGCGAGTTCGGCGCGGAGTTGACAGTCGGATGCTGGTTTTCGGACACGCGCGGACTGTATCCGATCAACGGGTGGTCGTCTTGCGCCGATACCGCTCAGCGACCCGGGTCCGCCACGTCCGGTTCCGCGCGGGTCCGCGCGGGTCCGCCGATGTCCGCGCAGGTCCGGCACCGGCGGCGGGCCTGCGCGGACCCGGGTCGCTCAAGACCTGCCCGGACCCGGCTCAGGGCCTGCCGGCGAGCGACGCCCGGGAGACGGGGAAGTCGAAGTAGGTGTCCGGGTAGGGCTCGGGCTGGTAGGTGAAGTGCCACCACTCCTCGGCGAGGTTTACGAAGCCGAGGTTCTCCAGGGTGCTCTTGAGCAGCAGCCGGTTGGCCCGCTGCCGGCCCTGGATCCTCGGGTCGAGCGTATGGGCGAGCGTGTCGAAGCAGTCGAACCCGGTTCCCATGTCGACGGAGTTGTCCGGGAAGCGCTGGTCCTGCGGGGCGTAGCAGGGCACCAGGGCCTGGCCGGGGACGTAGGGACGCGTCGGCCGGACCGGGAGCCGGACGATGGTGAGGTCCACGGTCGAGCCGCGGCTGTGGCCGGACCGGGCCGCGATGTAACCGTCGTCGAACAGCCGGGTCTTGTCGACGCGCGGATAGAACTCGCCCTTCATGGTCTGGTCGTCGAGGTCGCGGGCCCAGCGGACGAAGTGGTCGACGGCGCGCTGCGGCCGGTAGCAGTCGTACACCTTGAGCGTGTAGCCCTCGCGCAGCAGTTCCTGCTGGGCCCGGTACAGGGCCTGCGCCGCGGGGCGGGTGAGGATGCACATCGGCTGCCGGTAGCCGTCGATGCGCGCGCCGACGAAGTCGTGCGGGGTGAAGTAGCGGATCTCCTGGAGGATCGTCGGGTCCACGGAGCTGAGGGCCACGAATTCCTCGGGTGCCCGGGGTTCGGGGACCGCGCGGGCCGTGGTGGCGGCGGTGGTCACGGTGAGCAGGGCGGCGACGGCGGTGATCACACCGCGGAGGAGCCTTGGCAGTCGTGTCATGTCTCCTACATCTATCGGGACGGAGCCCGCCCGGGGAAGCCCGAACCCGGGTCTCCGCCGGGGGCGGCCGGGGCGGGTCAGCGGCCGGAGCCTCCCTCACGGGCACCTTGACGCTCTCCGTGCACCGGTGAACACTTCCCGTGCCCGGCGGCCGGATGTCCATCCCGAGCCGTTTGCGCACCTTCTGGGACAAACTGATACCAGTGAGAACACAGGGGCCACAGCGGTCCCGGTCCCGGCCGTCTCTCCGCCCCGGGGAGGCGGCCACGCGATCCACCGGACCCGCGGCGCGGGCCCGCGCACGGTCCCGCTGAGCCGGGGGACGTGCGCGGGCGCCGGACACGGCGCGGCCGTCCGACCCTCGCCACCAAGGGGTAGCCATGACGGACAACGCCGAGAAGTACGTGGCCGCAATCGACCAGGGCACCACCTCGAGCCGCTGCATCGTCTTCGACCGCAACGGCGGCATCGTCGCCGTCGATCAGCGCGAGCACCGCCAGATCTTCCCCAAGCCGGGCTGGGTGGAGCACGACGCCACCGAGATCTGGTCGAAGGTGCAGGCGGTGGTCGCGGGCGCGCTGGCCAAGGCCGGGCTGCGCGCCGGACAGCTCAGCGCGCTCGGCATCACCAACCAGCGCGAGACGACCGTCCTGTGGGACCGCGCGACCGGCAAGCCCGTGCACAACGCGATCGTGTGGCAGGACACCCGCACGGCGGCACTCTGCAACGAGCTGGGCGGCGAGCAGGGGCAGGACCGGTTCCGCGAGCAGACCGGTCTGCCGCTCGCCAGCTACTTCTCCGGTCCGAAGGCCGCCTGGCTGCTGGACAACGTCCCCGGTCTGCGCGACCGCGCCGAGCGCGGGGAGATCGCCTTCGGCACCATCGACTCCTGGCTCATCTGGAACCTCACCGGCGGCACGGAGGGCGGGCAGCACGTCACGGACGTCACCAACGCGGGCCGGACGATGCTGATGAACCTGGAGACCCTCCAGTGGGAGCCGTCCATCCTGGCGGCCATGAACGTCCCCGAGGGGATACTGCCTCGGATCCGGTCCTCCTCCGAGGTGTACGGCACCGCTGTGGGCCAGCTCGCCGGAGTACCGGTCGCCTCGGCCCTGGGCGACCAGCAGGCCGCGGTGTTCGGACAGGCGTGCTACGACGTGGGGGATGCCAAGAACACGTACGGCACCGGGAGCTTCCTGCTGCTCAACACGGGCAACCGGCCCGTACCGTCCAGCAACGGCCTGCTCACCACCATGGGCTACAAGATCGGCGACGAGGCGCCGGTGTACTGCCTGGAGGGTGCCATCGCGATCACGGGTGCGCTGGTGCAGTGGTTCCGCGACCAGCTGGGCATCATCCGCACGGCGGACGAGATCGAGCCGCTGGCCGCCTCCGTCGAGGACAACGGCGGCGCCTACATCGTGCCGGCGTTCTCCGGCCTCTTCGCTCCGTACTGGCGTTCGGACGCGCGGGGTGTGGTCACCGGACTGACCCGGTACGTCACCAAGGCCCATCTGGCCCGCGCCGTCCTGGAGGCGACCAGTTGGCAGACGCGCGAGGTGGTGGACGCGATGTACCAGGACTCCGGGGTCCGGCTCACGACCCTCAAGGTCGACGGCGGGATGACGAAGAACAACCTCCTGATGCAGCACCAGGCGGACGTGCTCGGCGTGCCGGTGATCCGGCCCGAGGTCTCCGAGACGACCTGCCTGGGCGCCGCCTACGCGGCCGGACTCGCCACGGGTGTGTGGAACGACCTGGACGAACTCAAGTCGCACTGGCGCAAGGACGCCGAGTGGACGCCCGCCATGGAGGACTCGGTCCGTGACCGCGAGTACCACAACTGGCGCAAGGCGGTGGAGAAGAGCTTCGGCTGGCTGGAGGACGGCGAGGCGTAGCCGGGCCCGGGCTCGGTGACGCGCCTCGCCGGGGCCGGGCGGGCACGACCCGGCGCGGCGGCCGGGAGGGCGGCCCGTGCCGGGCCGGGTCAGCCGGTGACGGCCCGGCGGTGGGCCGCGCCGTACGCCATCGCGTGCTGGACGACCCCGACGAGGATCTCCTTGACCGATGCGCGGTCCCGGGCGTCGCACAGCAGGACGGGAACGCCGTCGTCCAGGTCGAGGGCCCGGCGGACGGCCTCGGCCGGGTGACGGGCGGCCCCCTCGAAGCAGTTGACGCCGACCAGGAAGGGGATCGAGCGCCGTTCGAAGTAGTCGACGGCCGCGAAGCAGTCCTCCAGACGGCGCGTGTCGGCCAGGACGACCGCGCCGAGCGCGCCCTCCGACAGCTCGTCCCACATGAACCAGAACCGCTCCTGACCGGGTGTCCCGAACAGGTACAGCACCAGGTCCTCGCGCAGGGTGATGCGGCCGAAGTCCATGGCGACGGTCGTGGTGTGCTTGCCCTCCACGCCGCTCAGGTCGTCGACCGGGCGGCCCGCCTCGGTGAGCAGTTCCTCGGTGCGCAGCGGCCTGATCTCGCTGACCGCGCCGACGAGCGTCGTCTTGCCCACGCCGAAGCCGCCGGCCACCAGGATCTTGAGCGTGAGGGGCTCGACCGGGGGCTTGCCGCGCTGGGTGCGCCCGAAGATCATCTTTTCCTTCTCCTGCTTGGTGAGGGCCGGTCAGCGGCGGCGGCCGCGACGGCGCCCGGCCGCGGCTTCGCCGTGACGGGGCCGGCGGTGCTCACAGCGCCCGCAGTCCGCTGATCACGTCGCGCAGAACGCTCTCGTCCGGCAGTTCGGCCGGGGGCACCGGGCGGCTCACGTGGACGTACTCCTCGTCCACGAGATCCCCGATGAGGACGCGCACCACGCCGACGGGCAGATCCAGCTCCGCGGCCAGTTCGGCGACCGACTGAGGTGCCTCGCGGCACAGCTCGACGATGTCCACGTGCTCCGGGGAGAGCGAGTGGTCCGCCTCCGGATCGTCCACGTGCGGTTCGGTGACGACCACCGCGATCAGATCGAGCCGGTGCTGGGCCGCGTGGCTGGTACGGCCCCGCGTCATGGCGTACGGGCGGACCACCGGTCCGGCCTCGTCGTCGAACCAGTGGCTTGCTGCCTGACCGTCTCCGTTCATGCCATCCCACTACCCGCCGGCGGGCAGGTCGGTGCGGGGTGCGGCGCCCAGGTGCACTCCGACCCGCTTGACCAGCAGGGTCATCTCGTAGGCGACCTGCCCGATGTCGGACTCGGCGTCGGCGAGGACGGCGAGACAGCTGCCGTCACCTGCGGCGGTCACGAACAGGAAGGCGTCGTCCAGTTCGACGACCGTCTGCCGGACGCTGCCCGCCTCGAAGTGCCGGCCCACGCCCTTGGCGAGGCTGTGGAAACCGGAGGCGACGGCGGCCAGGTGTTCGCCGTCCTCCCGGGTCAGGTCCTTGGACACCCCGGTCGGCAGGCCGTCCCCGGAGAGCACGACGGCCTTGCGGATGGTCGCGACCCGGTCCACGAGGTCGTCGAGGAGCCAGTTCAGTTCCTTCTTGCCGGTGGTGGTGTGGCCGGTCGTCTTCGGTGCGGTCATCGACCGTCCCCCTTAGTCGTTCCTTGTGCTGTGCTGCCGTCGGCGTCGTCGCCCACGGCGTTCTCCTCGCGTCCGCGCCGCCAGCCGCGCTGGAGCGAGGCCATACGGCTGCGTACCTCGTCGGCGTCCCGTTCATCCGGGTCGTCCCCGGCCCCGGGGCGCCGGGGAGTGCGCTTGAGCTGCGGGGCGAGGCTCGCCTGCCGGACGCGGCGGGGCAGCGCCCCGGCGTCGGCGGCGGGCTCGCCGGGTGCGGTGGCGGGTCCCTCGGGCGGGGTGGCGGGCCCGTCTTGGGCGGGCGCGGGCCCCTCGGGTGCGGGCGCGGCACCGGGCTCGCCCGGACCGCCCGCGCCGGGGATCCCGGCGGCCGTTGCCGGGTCGCCGGGTGCCGCGGCGGGCTTCCCGGAGGTCGGGGCACCGGGGGTGTCGCGCGCGGCGACGGGCCTGCGGGTGCGCTGTGGGAGGGCGGCCGGGGGCTGCTCCGGTGGTGCGCCACCGCGCCGACGGGCCGGCAGCTGCGGCGCGGACTCGGACGCGGGGCGGGCGGCCCGCCCGCTGTCCTGCCGGTCCGCGCCCTCGCGCCGCGCCCGCGCGTCGGTGACCGGACGTCCGTGCGAGCTGACCAGCTTGGGCGTCCTGCGCCGGGTGAGGGGGACCGGGCCGTCCGGAGCCTCGTCGCCGCCGGGGCGGTCGGGGGCGCTGCGCGGCCCGGGACCTGGCCGGGACCCGGCGGGGTGGCGCGGGGCCGCCTCGTTCGTCTGGGGCCGGGACGGCGGGCGTGACCGGAACAGGCCGCCGCGTTCGCTGTCGTCCTCGCCGAGGGCGCCGGGGAACTCCTCGAACTCCCCGATGGCGTCGAGGCCGACCGGCGCCTCCAGTTCCACCGGCCCGTCCAGCAGCGAGACCGGCAGACCGGGGAGCTGTACGGGCGTCTGGGAGAGGGCGTTCCTGCGGCCCTCCTCACGATCGGCCTTCGCGGCGGGCCGGTCGAGGCGGAACCCGACCCCGTTGGTGTCGGGGACGTCATCGGTCAGCAGCGCGTCCGGGATGAAGACCACCGCGGTGGTGCCGCCGTACGGGGACGGCTGGAGCGAGACGCGGACGTTCTGCCGCTGGGCGAGCCGGCTGATCACGAACAGGCCGAGCCGGTCGGTGTCCGACAGTTCGAACTCGGGGGTCTCGGCGAGCCGCAGGTTGGCGTCCAGCAGGGTCTCGGCGGCCATGCCCAGGCCCCGGTCATGGATCTCCAGGGTGAACCCGTTGGCGACCCGTTCGCCGACCACCTGCACCGCGGTGTGCGGCGGCGAGAACACCGTGGCGTTCTCCAGGAGTTCGGCGACGAGGTGGGTCAGGTCGGCGACGGCGGGCCCGGTGAGGGCGACCCGGGGAAGCCTGCGGACCTCGATGCGTTCGTAGTCCTCGACCTCCGCGACCGCGGCGCGGACGACGTCCATCAGCTGGACCGGTTTGCGCCACTGCCGGGACGGAGCCGCACCGGAGAGGATCACCAGTCCCTCGGCGTGCCGGCGCATCCGCGTGGTGAGGTGGTCCAGGCGGAACAGGTCGGCGAGTTCCTCGGTGTCCTCCGTCCGGCGCTCCATGGCGTCGAGGAGGGTGAGCTGCTTGTGCAGCAGGACCTGGCTGCGGCGGGCGAGGTTGACGAACACCTCCGAGACACCGGCGCGGAGTTCGGCCTGTTTCACGGCTGCCTCGACGGCGGCCCGTTGCAGGGTGTTGAGGGCCTGGCCGACCTCGCCGATCTCGTTCTTGTCGTACTCCAGGCGCGGCGCCTCGGTCTCCACGTCGACCTGCTCGCCGGCCGACAGGCGGCGCATCACGCTGGGCAGGCGGACCCCGGAGGCCTCGTGGGCCTCCACGCGGAGCTGCCGCAGGTCGCGGACGAGCCCGCGCCCGATGCGCACGGACAGGACGAGGGAGACCAACAGCGCCAGCAGCCCGAGGATGCCGACGGCGGCCGCCCGCAGGATGACGTGCGTGGCGACCGGGTCCGTCCGGTCCTGGAAGCGGTCCTCCGCGCCGTCCTGGAGGGTGCCGAGGTCGTCGAGCCCGTTGGCGGCGGCGCTGTCCCAGCTCTTCGCGGTGACGCCGCGCGGCGTGCCGGGCGCGGTGGAGACGGCGGCCCGCTCGGCCACCCGCAGCGGGGCGGACGCCGCGTTCGCCCAGAAGCGCTGGTAGCGGCTGCGTTCGGCGGCGGGCAGCAGCGGCAGGTTCACGTCGTACAGCAGGGACCGCTGGGCCACCAGTGCGGCGACGGCGCGGCTCTCGTCGCGGGTGAGGGTGCCGACGACCAGGGAGGAGCCGAGCAGCGCGTCCTCCCGGGAGAGGAGTTCACGGGCCCGGGAGAGGTTGACGAGGGCGCGGTACTGCTTGTCGAGTTCGACGTCGTCGATGACACGGAGGCCGGCGAGCAGGCCGTAGCAGGGGTCGACCAGACGGTTGTAGAGGTCGAGTGCCTGGGCGCGGCGGACGGTGCCGTCCTCGACGCTGCGGCGCAGGGAGTCGAGCCCGTCCAGGGCGTCCAGCACGGCGGTCAGCCGTCCCTCGCCGCCGGTGCCCAGCGCGTGGCGGACGTCGCCGTCGCTCGCGTTGCGGCGCAGGTCCAGGACGGCCCGGTCGGTGGCCGTCCGGCTGCGCCGCAGGGCGGCCAGGGCGTCCGAGGCGCGGGGGTCGGCGAGGTGGACGAGCGTCTGACGGCGCTCCTGCTGCAGGACGCGGACGGTGTCCTCGGTGGGGTAGGCGATCTTCTCCACCACGGAGGACGAGTTGAACAGCCGGCCGGCCTGCCGTCCCGTGATCACGGTGGCGAAGGCCCACACGGCCGTCAGGGACAGCAGCGGCACGAGGAGGAGCGCCACGATCTTCCTGCGGATGGACTTCCCGCGAAAGCGCATGGCCTCCCCCAGCTCGCCCCCTCCGTCAGGGGGTACACGTGTACGTCAACAAACGGCGCGAGCCTACTACCGACACACAGGTAACTCGAAGGGGCGGCCGGAGGGCGAACGTCCGCACCGGCGCGAAGAGAGGGGGAGTTGTCCGGGCATGGCGGGAGATGACGCCCGCGACACCGGGGTGGCGGACCGGCCGGAACGGGCCGGGCGCACCCGCCGGTTGGCCGAGATCATGCGTCTGCCGGGAATCTTCACGAAGTGCCGTTCGTCCTACTCCATGGGGCAGGAGGCGGAATCGGCCACTGGAGCCGCGTCCCGCACCTGGGCGGCGTAAGACAGCGCAAGCCGGGCAGCCAATGGGGAGCCGGTTTCCACGGACACCGGGGCGAGCGGCCTGCCGGCGGTGGGGAGTGACGGGTTGATGGACGCGACGGGGCGGCGCGAGAGGGCCGCCGGAAGCGGTACGGCGCAGGCGGCGGGGCGGACCGTACCCGGGGCACGGGATCACGGGGCACCGGATCACGACATTCCTGGGACCGGGAGCGACCGGCGGGGCGCGGGCGGGCGGGCGTACCCGGCGCAGGCAGGCGAATCGGCGGGACAGCCCGTGTACAAGCCGCTGTGGGTCGAGGAGCCCGCGCGGCGGCGCAGAATGCCGGATCCGGTGCGCGAGGCGGCGGTGCGGGCGGTGCTGATCATCGCCGTGACGCTCATCCAGGCCGTGGTGGCGTTCCTGTGCACCCTGGCCGGGTCCTGGCTGGCCTTCCCCATGGTCCTCAGCAGTGTGGGGAGCACGGTCGTCGCCACCTGGGCGGTGCTCGACGTCTGGGTGACCCGCCAGGTCTGGAACCAGCGCCATGGCGTCGTCTCCGCGCCGAACAGCACCGCGCGCGCCCTGCGGCGCGAGCGGCGCCGGGCCCGGCGGGAGCGGCGGGCGGCGGAGCGCACGCAGGAGCGAATACGCCGACAGGGCGGCGCGGGGCGGTTGTCGCACCCCTAGGGCACGTTTCGAAAGTCCCGCCTGCCCCGCGGCGCCTGGCACGCGCGCTCGCCGCGTTGTCGGGATCGTCCACGTACGCCCGGTACGAGGACGACCCTCCGCCAACTCCGCCAGCGCGGTCGTGTCGAACAGGCCGGTGGTGTAGAGGAGCTGGACGCCCAGCGCGTCGGAGACGGCGCGCTGCAGCTCCAGCAGGTAGGTGGCGTTGGCGCGGCCGATGGGGTTGTCCAGGAACAGGGTGCCCGCGTGGCGGTGCTTGTCGCGGCCCCGGTCGTTGGAGCGCAGGGCCGCCATCGTGCAGTACAGGGCGATGGCGGCGGTGAGCAGCTGGCCGCCCGAGAAGACGTCGCCCATCTGCCCGACGGGCACGCGCTCGGCGCGCAGCACGGCGTCCGGCTTGAGGATCTCCACGGCGACGCCCCTGGGCTGGAGCGCGGCGGCCACACCGCGCAGCAGCAGGGACACGCCGTCACGGCGCAGGTCGGAGTTCTTCTTCACGGCGGCACGGGTGGCCTCGTCGATGACCTCGCCGAGGCGTTCGGTGAGGGTGGCCTGGTCGGGTTCCTCGAAGCGGATGCGCAGGAACTCCTGCCCCGACCACTCGCCGAGCCCCTCGGGCAGGCGGGACAGGCGCTGGGCGGATCGGAGGGTGGCGAGCGCGGACTCCACCAGGCCGCGCAGGCGGTCCACGATCGAGTCGCGGTTGCGTTCGAGCTGGGCCAGCTCGTCGGTGAGGACGCGGAGCCGGGGCGCGAAGGCCTCGGCCCACTTGCGGGCGTGCTCGGGCAGGGCGGAGGCGGGCAGTTCGCGGATCTGCTGCCGGGCGGGGGTGCGCACCTGCTCGTAGCGGGTGGAGTTGGCGTGCCGGACGAGGACGTCGCTCGCCTCGCGCACGGCGGATTCGGCGGCGGACAGGTCGGCGGCGCAGCCGCGCAGCGACCGGCGGGCCTCGGCCGCCGCCTGCCGGGCGGCCTCCGGGCTGCCGGGGTACGGCTCGGTCTCCTCCTGTTCCTCCTCACCGGTGTGTTCGCGCAGCAGGTCGCGGAGCATGGCGGCGATCTCGTCGAAGCCGCCCGCCGCGTCCTCGGCGGCGCGGTGGGCGTCCAGCAGCTCGCCGTGGGCTTCGCGGGCCCGGGCCAGCGCCTCGGTGCGCGAGGTGAGTTCGGCGGTGGCGGTGCGCAGCAGGGTCTGGGCGTGCTCGGCGTCGCCCGGGAGCAGTTCGCCGGGCAGTTCGGTGTGGGCCTCGGCGTCCTCGGGTGCGAGCCGTTCGGCCTCGCCGCGCAGCCGGCCGAGCTGCTCGCTCGCGGTGGACATCCGGGTCTCCAGGAGCTGCACCAGCTCTTCGGCGCGGGCCGCGGCGGCCTGCCGGGACGGGCCGTCGGAGCCGTCGGGTGAGGCGAGGAGCTGCTCCGCGCGGGTGCGGACCTTGTTGCTGAGGCGGTCCAGTTCGGCGCGGGCGGCGCTCTCGTCGCTCTCCGCGCGGGCCTGTTCGGCGCGCAGGTCGGCACCCACGCCGACCTTCTCGTAGAGCTGGGAGGCCGCCCGGTAGGCCTCACGGAGGGCGGGCAGGGACGCCTTGGGCTCCTCCCCTTCGGTCTCGGGCACGTCGTCGGGGGCGCCGGCGATCTCGGAGCGCTCGGCGCGCAGCGCGCGGGCGGTGCGGCGGGCGTCGTCGGCGGCGCGCTGGGCGGCGCGCCGGTCCTCGTCGGCCGCCCGGGCGCGCTCCAGGCAGGTCTGGGCGCGGGCCTCCGACTCGGCCGCCTCGTCGGCCAGTTCGCGCAGTCTGGCCTGCCAGCCGGCGCGCTCGCGCAGCCGGAAGGCGAGTCCGGCCAGGGCGTCGGCGGCGCGCCGGGCCTTCTGCGCGGTCTCCTGCCGTTCGTCGCGTGCCCGGGCGGCCTCGGCGGCGGTGTCCTCCGCCTGGGCGCGGGCGGCCCGGGCCTCGGCCAGCTCGGCCTCTGCCTCCTCGGCGAACGCGCGCGTGTCCTGGGCGCCGCGGGCCAGTTCGGCGAGCCGTCCGGCGGGGCAGCCGGTGCGCCAGGAGGCGAGCCGGGCGGTCAGCTCGCGGTCCTTGCCGAGCCGGGCGGCGAGGCGGCGGATCTCCTCGTCGCGTTCGGTCGCCCGCGCGCGCAGCGCCTGCCGTTCCTCGTCGGCGGCGTGCTCGTCGTGCATGGCCGGGTTCGGCGGGACCAGGAAGACGCCGGTGACCGTGGCGTCCGTGGCCGGAGTGGGGGCGAGCAGGGCCGCCGCGGTGCCGACGGCGACGGCGGAGCGGGGCAGCAGCGCCGCGTCGGCCAGGGCGTCCCGGGCGCGGGCGTGCGTGTCCGGGTCGGTGATGATCACGCCGTCGACGAGTTCGGGCCGGGCGGCCAGTACGCGCGCGTGGTCGGCGGGGTCGACGGCCTGGGCGAGGTAGCGCCAGCCGGGCAGGGCGGGGATGCCGTGCTCGCCGAGGAACTCGACGGTGGCCAGCACGTCGGGACCGGGCGGAAGCAGACCGCCGTCGCCGAGGGCGCCGAGGATGCGGGAGTCGTCGGCCGCGGCCGTGCGCAGTTCGAACAGGTGCCGTTCGGCGGAGGAGACCGCGTCGTCCAAAAGCGCGCGCAGTTCGTCAGCGAAGCGGTCCAGGTCCTCGGCGGTCAGGGGTGTGCCGGCCGGGCGGCGCGGGCCGTCGGCGGGTGCGCCCGGCACGGACGCCGGTGTGCGCCCTGGGGCCGCCGGGTCCTCCGAGCCCGTGCGCGGGCCCGGCACGCCGGGCCTCCCGGCCGCGGGGGCGGCCGGGAGGCTCAGCAGCTCCGCGAGCCGCTGCTCGCCCGCCAGCGCCTCGGCGGTGCGCCGTTCGGCCTCGTAGGCCCGCTGCGCCGCCGTGGCCGCGTCGGCCGCGCGGGCCGCGGTGAGTTCCGCGCGGGACTCCGCCGAGGCGGTCTCGCGCGCGTGTTCCGCCGCCCTGCGGGAGGCCTCGCGGGCTTCGTCCCAGGCGGCGACGGCCGTCTTCTCGGCGTCGCTTGCGGCCAGGGCGGCGCGGGCCGGGTCGGCGTCGGGGGCGCTGTCGTCGAGCCAGCCGGCGCGGACGGCCTCGGCGGTCTCCTGCTCGACCTCGGCGAGCCGCTGGCGCAGGTGGCCGGCCTCGCTTCGGGCGCGCTGCGCCTCGGTGGCGGCGGCGGTCGCGTCCCGGTGGGCCGTCTCGCCCGCCTCCTGGAGCTGTGCGGAGCGCTCCTCGCCTTCGTTGGCGAGGGCTTCGGCGCTGCTCGCCGCCGCGTGCAGGGCCCGTACGAGGTCCACGGCGGCCCGGGCGCGGGCGGCGAGCGCGGGGGCCGCGTCCCGCTCGGCCTCCTGGATGGCGGCGGAGACGCGGGAGACGCGGTCGGCGGCGGCGCGGTGGCGCAGCACGGACTCGGCGGCCTGCCAGGCGGAGTACAGGGTGCGGGCGTCGGCCAGTTCCCGTTTCTGCGCGGCGGCGGACTTCTCGGCGGCGGCCAGGGCCAGCGACGCGTGCCGGTAGGCGAGTTCGGCGGCGATCAGGGCGCTGCGCTCGCGGGCGCCCTCGGAGTGGGTCACGGCGTGGGCGGCGGCGGTGACGCGCTGGGCGAGGTCGGCGGCCCGTACCCGCTCCTGCGCCGCCCGCGCGGACAGCCGCCGTGCGAGGGTCCGGGTGCGGCGTTCGGCTCCGGCGTGGATGTCACGCGCGCGGGTGCGGGCCTCGGCGGCCTCGACGATCCGGCCGAGCAGGTCCACCGAGCCGGCGGTGAAGTCCCGTTCGGCGATCAGTTCGGCGCGCCGGCCCAGTTTGCTGCCGAAGCCGCTGACCAGGTCGGCGAGTCCGTCGGTGTCGCGGGTGTCGGTGACGGCGCGCAGCAGCAGGTCGGTGAAGTCGGAGTCCTTCTTCACCGCGAAGAGGCCGGCGGCCTCGCCCTCGTCGGCGTTCATCTCCCGCTGGTACCGGAAGAGTTCGGGGTCGAGTCCGAGGTCGCCGAGGTGTTCGATCCACCGGTCGTGGATCTCCTCCCAGTGCGCCTCCAGGTGCGGGTAGGCCTTGCCCGCCTCGGTGAGGGCGTCCCGGAAGCCCTTCATGGTGCGGCGCCGGCCCCGCGCGCCGGAGGTGCCCTCGGCGGGCGGGCGCACGGAGGTGGCCTCGGCGACGGGGAGGTTGTCCAGGGTGAGTCCGGGGCCGGGCCGGAAGGAGTACCAGGCCTCGGCGAACTTGCGCGGGTCGTTGGAGACCTGCCGCCCGCGCCACTCGCTGACCTTGCCGACGACGACGCACTCGCCGGTCTGCACGTGCTGCCACTCCAGGGCCACGTGCCCGCAGTCGTCCGCGAGCAGGAACTTGCGCAGCACGCCGGAGCTGGCGCCGCCCAGGGTGTTGCGGTGGCCGGGCAGCATCACGGAGAAGATCAGCTTGAGCAGGACCGACTTGCCGCCGCCGTTCTCCAGGAAGAGCACGCCCGCGGGTGCGGGGCGGCGCGGCGGGCCGGCCGGCTCCTCCTCGAAGAACTCCGCCTGGGTGGGCGCGGGGTCGGGCACCGGCTCGCCCACACCCCGGAGGTCGAGCACGGTGTCGGCGTAGCGCGCACCGGCGGGACCGATGGAGTAGAGGCGGACCCGGGACAGCTCGTACATGGCGGACTCTCGTCAGTTTTCTGGCGGTTCGGGGGATTCGGTGCAGGGGTCGGGCGCGGATGTTCGGCGCGGACGTTCAGCGCTGGGCGGGACTGTGGAAGGGCAGTCCGGCGTCGGCCACCAGTTCCAGGTCGTCGGTGTCCTCGGCGGGCAGCAGGCTCGCCGTGCCGTCGGTGACGGGGACGACGCCCAGGTCGAGCAGTTCGGCCATGGCGGCGCCACCGGCCATGTCACGCACCTGGAGCTGGTAGCGGGCCGTGGTGCGGTAGGTGCCGCCGCTCTCGTCGCCGGTGCGCTGCAGGAACCCGGAGTCGGTGAGGAACGCCAGGGCCTTGGCGACGATGCCGGTGGTGGAGGCGGCCGGACGGCGGGCGTCCTTGGTGGCACCGGTCGCGCTGCGCCGGGCCCAGATCCGCCAGGCGGCCTCCAGGCCGGGGGCGCCCGTGGCCGGGTCGGTGTTCTCGCCCTGCTCCTCGGCGCGTTCCTCCAGGCGGCGGCAGGCCTGGCGGACGAAGGCGTCGACGCCGTTGACCGTGACGCGGCCGATGTAGCCGTCGTCGGACAGGTCCTCGGGGCGCGGGAAGGCGAGGGCGGCCACGGCGAGGTGGGCGAGGCCGTGCAGGAAGCGGTCGCCGGAGTCGGCGGCGGTGCGCCGGGCGTAGTCGCCCATGCGGACGGCGAACACGGAGTCCTCGGCGGCGGTCACCGCCATGCCCGCGCGCGGGGACACCTCCAGGACGACCAGTCCGAGGCCGGCGGCCACGGCGTCCGCGAGGCGGGCGAACGCCGGGTCCTCGCGGTGGCGGCGCAGCAGGTCGGCGTACTCCTGGTCCCGCGCGGGCTGCAGTCTGGGCTGCAGGCCGAAGGCGACGAGCCGGGCCGCGTCGGCGGCGTCGGCGGGGGTGACGGCGCCGGTCGCGGACGGGGCCGGGGTCTCCGCCTCGCTCCACTCGACGTGCTCACTCACTGCTGGGGCTCCTTGTCGCGCTCTCGCTCACTCGTGCTGCTTCCGTCCGGCCCGGGGCTCGTGCGGCTGACGCCCGGCTCGCGTCTCGTGCCGCTCACTCCCGGCTCAGCGGTCATGCCGCTCACGCCCGGTCGGCGGCTCATGCCGCTTCCGTCCGGTCCGCCGCCATCCCGGCCGCGTCCAGCAACGCGGTGCCGACGATCAGGTCGGCGCCGCCGAACTCCGGGTCGTCCAGCTCCGTGCCGTCGTCCACGGCGAAGAGCAGCTTCTCCTCGCCCTGCCGGTAGGCGGTGCCGACCGGCGGGCTGGCCGCGTGCACGGCGAGCAGCGCCACCAGGTACGGGAGGTCCGCGTCCGTGCGGCGGGCCTCGGCGAGCAGCCCGGACAGCCGGCGCGGGGCGTCGGCGGGCAGGTCCAGCAGCTCCATGGCGGCCGCCAGCTGCTCCTCGCTGAACCGGCTGTCGTCCGGTGTGGCGATCAGGTCGGGTTCGGGCATCTCGGCGCCCAGGTGCTCCCGCTCCACGGGCGGTGTGAGCAGGATGCCGACGAGGTCGCAGACCCGGACGGAGACGGGGGTGCGCAGCCCGGTCCCCCGGGCGAAGAAGGCGTCGGTGACCCGGATGGCGCTCTCCAGCGGCAGCGGCAGGGTGGGGGCGAGCAGGTGGCCGTAGAGGTCGGTCCCGGAGCTGGTGGTGGGGGTGGCGAAGGCCTGCCGGTCCTGTTCGGCGCGGAAGAGGGGGCCGGCCTCCAGCAGCCGGGACTGGAGCTGGGTGTGCCGGCGGATGCAGTCCTTGACGATGTCGACCAGCTCGGCGGCGCGCCGCTTGTGCTCGGGTTCCTCGGTCTCGTCGCGGGCCTTGCGGATGTTGGTCAGGATCGCGTTCTCGTGCCGGTAGCGGTCGGCGACGTGGTCCAGTGCCTCGGCGATCATGTCGGGTACGGCGCTGAGCCAGTCCACCGCGCGGACGTTGCGCCGGGTGGCGTCCAGGGCTCTGCGCAGGGTCTCCGAGTACTGCACGGTCCGGTAGCGGGCCTGCTCGGCGGCGAGCTGGGCGTCGGCGAGCCGGCCGCGGCTGATGAGCACCTCCAGCTTGACCTCGGCGGCGATCTGGGCGCTGGTGACGTCGGTGTCCAGGGCGCCCACGAGGACGTTGACCGCCTCGTCGGTGGTGCGCAGGTAGACGCTGCCGCCGGGGCCGGGCACCTCCTCGATCAGCTTGAAGTCGTAGTCGCGGCGCACATAGGTGCCGTCGGGCGCGAACGTGCCGTACACCGCGCGGAAGCCGCGGTCGGCACTGCCCACGTTGATCAGGTTCTCCAGGACCCAGCGGGCGACGCGCTCGTGCTCGGCGGCGGGGCGCCGGGGGGCCTGGGCGGCGACGCGCGGGACGAGCCGGGCCACGATCTGGTCGTGGTCGGCGCCGGTGTCGAAGTCCATGTTGAGCGTGACCAGGTCGATGGCGGCGAGCGCGATCTCCGCCATGCCGTACACCGAGTACTCGCCGGCGAGGTTCGCCTTGCGCGCGTCCAGGTCGTGCAGCGGGGCGGTGCACGCGAGCGCGCGCAGCCGCCGCGCCAGTCCCTCGTCGGCGGCCGGGCCCGGCGCGGGGCGCGGCCCCGCGCTGAACTGGGGCGGAACGCTGTCCGTCGATGCAGGCGAAGTCACGGTGCACAGACTAGGTCCTCGGTCCGACAACGACCCAAACGGCGCAGACGCGCCCCCTGCGCCGGGGCCGGACGACCGCTCTCCGCCGTCGGGGGACCGGGGCGGGCGCGCGCCTGCGGCGCCGGCGATCGGGGCCGCGCCCGTGCACGCCGCCGCGGGAGCCGGTGCGGTCGGGCCGCTACACGCCCTCGCCGACCCGCCGCCGGTACACCTCGACCACCTTCTCCAGCGAGTCGTCGAGGTAGACGGCGAGCTGCTTCTCCGCCTGGTGCCGGTCGCCGCTGCGGAGGATCCGCAGGAGCTCCTGGTTGCGGGTGAGGTAGGGCTCGTGCAGCCGCCGCGGGTCGTCCACGACGTGGAAGGCCAGGCGCAGTTCGGCGAAGACGCTGCGCATCAGCTCGTCGGTGCGCTCGCTGCCGGCGAGCGCCACCAGTTCCCGGTGGAAGTGGATGTTGGCGGTGCCCAGCGTCTTCCAGTCGGCTTCGAGCGCGGCCCGCCGCCCCTCCTCGACGGCCGCGGCGACACCGTCGAGCGCGTACGGCGGCTCCCCCAGGCCGCGTACGACGGCGCATTCGACGAGGCGGCGGGTGCGGTAGATGTCCTCGACGTCCTCGACGGCCAGGACGCGTACGAAGACGCCGCGGTTCAGTTCGTGGACGAGCAGCCGCTCGTGCGTGAGCAGCCGGAACGCCTCGCGCAGGGTGTTGCGGGAGACGCCGAGCGCGCCGCCGATGCTGTCCTCCGACAGCCGGGTGCCGGGCGGGAAGTAGCCCTCGGCGATCCGGCTTCTGAGGATGTCCGAGACGCGCTCGGCGGTGCTGGTGCGCCCCAGCAGGACGCGGTCGTCTGCCAGCGACGTCAACTGCTCTGCCATGCCCGGAATTCAACCGCAGACAAGAGGACAAGACAATAGAGGTATCGCGGGATCGTTCAACGATCCTCGGCCTTCCTCGCCGCCGCGCACGGCTCAGTGGAGGAGCAGGTCCGCGGGGGCCCGAGCGGACGGGCGTCGTCCGCCTCGCGCGGGGCGGGCGGCACGGGAGGGACGGGCGGCGAAGGGCCGTCCCGTCGCTCACCCCGTGGAGATGTCGGGCTCGATCCGGCTGCGTACGGCCGTCTGCACCTCGTCCTCCTCGGCCGGGTCGGCGGCGAGCCGGCGCAGTTGCTCCACGACGCGCTGGTCGGCTGTCTCGGCGTGCCGGGCGGCCACTTCGCGGGTGCTCTCCTCGCAGTCCCACAGGCATTCGACGGCGAACCCGGCGGGGAAGGAGGGGTCGGTCGCGGCCAGGGCGCGGGCGGCGCGACCGCGCAGATGGGAGGAGGCGGTCTCGCGGTAGACGTGCCGCAGGACGGGCGCGGCACAGGCGATGCCCAGTCGTCCGGCGCCGTCCACGAGGGTCCACAGGGCGGGCGCGTCGGGGCCTTCGCCCCGGACCGCCTCCCGCAGGGCGGACAGGACCAGGTCGCGGTCGCCGGCCCCGCCGCGGCAGGCGAGCATGCGTCCGGCGGCGGCGCCCAGCGGATCGGGACGGCCCGCCCAGGCGCGCGCCCGGTCGACGGCGGCGACGCTGCGCATGCGTTCGAAGGCGTCGAGGGCCGCCTCGGCCACGGCGGCCGAGCCGTCGCAGACGGCCGACTCGATCAGGTCCAGCGTGTGCGGGTCGTTGCCGTCGGCGAGGTAGCGCAGGGCGGTGCACCGGGCGCCGTCGGTGCCCTGGCGGGCGGCCGTGAGGATCTCCGGCCGGTCCTCGGGGCCCGCCACGGCGGCCAGGCAGCGGGCGGCCGGGACATGGAGGGCCGCGCCGCGCTCGACACCCTGCTGGGCCCACTCGAACACGGCCCGCACGCTCCAGCCCGGCCGGGGCCCGGCCGGGCGCATCTGCCGCTGCCAGCGGTCGAAGCTGCCCGTCTCCTGCGCGGCACGCACCCGGGAGGCGATCGACGGGCGCGGATCCTCGGCCCACAGCCGCCAGGGCCGGGGCTCGAAGGCGTCGCGGACGGTGGCGGCCAGCTCGGCGTCGCCCTCGGCGCCGGTGGCGAAGCGGGCCAGGACGGGCGCGGCCAGGGCGCGCAGGCCGGCGTCGTCGTCGCGCAGCGCCAGCTCGTCCAGGGCCCAGCTCCAGTTGGCGCCGGTGGCGGCGTACCGGCGCAGCAGGGCGAGCGCGTCGCGGCGGCCGTAGGAGGCCAGGTGCCCGAGGACGGCGAGGGCGAGTCCGGTGCGGGACTCGTCGGTGTCGACGGCGTCCTCGGGGTCGAAGAGGTGCGCCTCGATCGCGTCCAGTTCGGCGTGCAGGTCGAGCAGGAGCCGGGCGTAGTACAGGGAGCGGTTCTCCACCTGCCAGTCGTGGCGGGGGTCGTGCAGCACACAGTGATTCAGTGCCGCGAGCGCCTCGGCGCGGGGGGCGGTGAGCGCGTGCAGAGTGCCGTCGCCGCGGCCCCGCTGGAGCAGGCCGAGCAGCGTGCCGCTGGGCGCTATGACCGGATCGAACATGGGAAACAGCCTCACATCAAGCGTCGACGCAACCGGGGAACGCGCACTACCTGGCCGCGTGACAACACGTCGGGGCGCCCGCCGTCTCTTGCTCTCTGTAGACCATCTTCCTCTGCCTCTCGTCGGTGGCCCATGCGGACCGCTTCACGGCCCGCGCGGTGCGGCAACACCTGCCCAGCCATCGCGTCCGTGAATCACGACGTCATGATGACCCGGCGCCTGCGCTGCCGCGACCGAAATTTCCGGCGGCCCCGTACCGCCTCCCCCGTATTTGGTGTCATGGCTGGTTCAATGGGCCGTTTCAGATGCTCACGGCCCGTGCGTTCACTGCTCTCCGAACAGGCGCAGCAGCTCCGTACGGCCGAACATCCTGGCCGTGTCCAGGGCCGAGGGCGTGCCCGCGGTGGGGTCCGCGCCGCCCTCGAGGAGGGCTTCGATCACCTGCTGCTCGCCCTTGAAGACCGCTCCCGCGAGGGGGGTCTGGCCGCGGTCGTTGACGCGGTCGGCCTGGGCGCCGCGGGCCAGCAGCGCGCGGACCGCGTCGGCGTGGCCGTGGTAGGCGGCGAGCATCACGAGGGAGTCGCCACGGTCGTTGGTGAGGTCGGCGGGTACGCCCGCGTCGACGTACGCCACGAGCGCCTCGGTCCGCCCCTGCCGGGCCAGATCGAAAATCTTGGTCGCCAGCTCCACGACCTCGGGGTCGGGGGCATCACTCATCGGCCGGACCGCCTCTCACTGCTCACTGCGACTTCGGGGACTGTGGGTACTGCTGGGGCCCGCGCAGGTACCGCCGGAAGCCGCGCGGCTCTGCCGGGGACTGCGGGGAGCAAGCGTACGGCCGTGAGCGCGGATCGGCCGTACGGGTGAATCGCCAGGGTACTGGCTCGGCCGGGGCGGAACCCGGCGCACCGCAGGTGAAGATCAGCACGGACCGGGCCGCATGGGGCAGGGCGCCGGGCCGCCGTCGGCGCGGACCCCGTCCCCGGAGAGCGTTACGTGGCATTTCACCCAGTTGCACCTTTTGTCATACAGATACATGCTGTGATCCTGGAAGGACTCAGGGTGACCGTCCCCCTTCGACACCAGGAGATCTCACATGATCCTCTCCATCTCAGGCGTCGTCCTGTTCGGCGTCATCGGCTTCATCTTCTTCCGCAAGGACGGACTGAAGCCCTCCCACGCGTGCGTGTCGACTCTGTTCGGCTTCTACCTCGCGAGCACCGCGATCGCGCCGAGCATCAGAGCCGGCGGCGAGAGCCTGGCCAGCCTGCTCGGCGGCATGAGGTTCTGACGTCCCCCTCCCCGAGGACTCCGACAAGCTCCGTCCAGGGGGCGCCCCCGCCGCCCCTGAGCACTCCCAGGAGGCAGCAGTGGCCCGGCGCCCCCTCCCCCGCATCCTGAGCACAGGCGGCGCTCAGCTGGCCCGGAGCCGGGAGCTGGCCCGGACCGCGGCCGACAGCGCCACGGACGTCCTGCACCCGCTGATCACCATCGCCCGCGGTCTGCGCCGGCTCGCCGCCGCCGGCCGGCGCAGATGGGCCCAGACCCCCAAGGACCGGCGGGGACCGCTGCTGTTCCTGGTGGCCTCGGTGATCCTGGTGGTGGCGCTGGTGCCCTACGGTCCGCTGCTGGCCGCGGTGGTGGTGACGGGGGCGGCGGCCTGGCACGGCCGGGACCGCACGCCGCCCGAGCCCGTGGACGGCGACGAGCCGCGCAACCAGCGCCTGGGCGCGCTGTACGAGGCCCTGGTCCCGTACTTCTCCGCCGCCGAGGACCCCTCCCCGCTGTACGCGCACGGCGGCGAGTGGGAGAAGGCCTTCCCCTCCTACGCCTTCGACGACTCCGGGCGCGTCTGCCATCTGCTGATCCGCTACCCGGCGTACTTCACCGACGGCGAGCCCGAGGCACGCGCGCGGATCGAGCACCTGCTGACCGCCAAGGCCGGCCGCGGCCGGGAGTACCTCTTCGTCTGGGACGAGGAGGGCAACGAACTCGCCCTCACCGCGCTGGCCCCGCTGCCCACCGGCATCGCCGCCCAGCGGTTCGTCACCGCACCGGGCGAGACGGTGCTCGGCTTCACCGATCCGAGCGAGGTCCAGCGCACCCTGCCGCTCACCTACGGCGAGGAGCAGCACGACGTGCCGCCGGTCGTCTGGCGCACCGGGCTGCGCTCCACCGAGCCCCACCTGCTCGCCCTGGGCCAGCCGGGCAGCGGCACCTCCACGCTGCTGCGCTCCCTCGCCCTCCAGGCGCTCCAGCACGGTGACGTCGTGATCGTGGACGGCGGCGGCACCGGCGAGTACGCCTGCCTGACCGGCCGGGACGGCGTCCTCGCGGTCGAGTGCGGGCTGGCCGGGGTGCGCACGAGCCTGGAGTGGGCGGCCACCGAGACCGAGCGCCGGCTCATCGCCGTCAACCGGGCGCGCCAGGTGGGCCACCCGCCGCCGGAGGACACCAGGCGCCCGCTGTGGCTGCTGCTCGACCGGCCGACCGCGTTCACGCACCTGGCCGCCGCGGACGGCCGCGAGGACCCGCAGGCGCTGCTCCAGGTGCCTTTGCGGCACGGCCGGGCGGTCAACGTCACCGTCGTGGTCGCCGAGCAGTTCGACTGCGCGGAGGCGCTCAGCGACGCCCTGCGGCAGCACACCCGCGCGCGCGTGGTGCTCGGGCCCGCCACGGCGGAGCAGGTGAAGGCCGTGCTCGGCGCGCCGCCGCACACCACGCCGCTCTCCGTCGTCCCGCCGGGCCGCGGGTACGCGCGGCTGGGCACGGGGGCGGTGCACCGACTCCAGGTGCCGGCCACCCCCGACCCGTACGACGACTCCACGAACGAGGTCCTGCGCCGGGCGGTGCAGGAACTGCTGCCGCCGAAGACGACGCCGGCGGACGGCGAGACGGTCCCGGACCCGGCGCCGCCCGGGAAGACGGCTGTGAAGGTGACGAAGTCCGCGGAGGAGGCGGAGGAGGTCCTGGGGGCGGACGAACCCTTGGAGGCGGACGGGCCCGTGGGGGCGGTGAGGTCCTCGAAGGCCGTCTCTTCGGGGGCGGTGGAGCCCCTGGAGCCCCTGGAGGCCGTGGAGGCCGCCGTGACGGAGGCGGCCGTGGCCGAGCCGTCCTGACCGGCGGCCGCACCTCCCCGGCGGGAGGCGGGACCGTGACCGCTCCGGCTCCAGGGCGCCCGCCGCCGGGGAGGTACGGCGCACCGCGCCGGAGTCGCCCTCGTCGGGGCGGCCCGCCTCCCGCGGGCCTACGCCACGAACGTCCTGGGCGACTCGCCGCCCCCCGTCGCGCCCGACTCCACCATCCGGGCCGCGGCCGCCAGACGCGTCGCCGCTTCGTCCGCCACCGCCCCGGTCACGGTGAACGGCAGCCGGACGTACCCCTCGAAGGCGCCGTCGACCCCGAAGCGGGGCCCCGAGGGGACCCGGACGCCGACCCGCTCCCCCGCCTCGGCCAGGCGGGATCCCGACAGACCGCCGGTGCGCACCCACAGGGTGAGGCCGCCCCGGGGCACCTCGAACTCCCAGTCGGGCAGTTCCCGGCGGACCGCCGCGACCAGCGCGTCGCGGTTGCCGCGGGCCTGGCCCCGGCGGACCTCGACGGCCTGCTCCCAGCCGCCCGTGCTGAACAGCCAGTTGACGGCCAGCTGTTCCAGCACGGGGGTGCCCAGGTCGGCGTAGGCGCGGGCCGCGACCAGGCTGCGGATCACGTCGGGGGCCGCCCGCACCCAGCCGATCCGCATCCCCGCCCAGAAGGCCTTGCTGGCGGATCCCACGGTGATCACGGTGGAGCCCGCCGGGTCGAAGCCGCACACCCGCCGGGGCATCTCCACGTCCGGGTCCAGGTACAGCTCGCTCATCGTCTCGTCGACCACGAGCACCGTTCCGGCGGACCGGGCCGCCTCCACCAGGCGGCGGCGCTGGTCCTCGTCCGCCAGGGCACCGGTCGGATTGTGGAAGTCGGCGACGACGTAGGCGATCCGGGGCGCGGCCTCCCGCAGCACCTGGCGCCAGCGGTCCACGTCCCAGCCGGTGAGCCCCTCGGCCATCGCGACGGGCACCAGCCGGGCCCCCGCCTCGCGCATCAGCTGGAGGATGTTGGCGTAGGACGGCGACTCCACGGCGATGCGCTCGCCCCGCCCGCCGAAGAGGTGGCAGATGGCGTCGATGGCGCCCATGGCACCCGTGGTCACCATGATCTGCTCCGGCATGGTCGGGATGCCCCTGGCGGTGTACCGGTCGGCGATCATCGAGCGCAGCGCGGGCAGGCCCGCCGGGTAGTCCCCGTGCGTGTGGGCGTAGGGCGGCAGCTCGTCCAGCGCGCCCTGGACCGCGCGGGTGAGCCACGGCTCCGGGGCCGGCAGGGCGGCGGTGCCCAGGTCGATCATCGAACCCAGGGCTTCTGGCGGCAGGGGCTCGAGCCCCCGGGCGGGCAGCGGGTTGCCGGCCGGGACCGCGGTCCAGCTGCCCGCCCCGCGCCGCGACTCCAGGAAGCCCTCGGTGCGCAGCGCCTCGTAGGCGGCGGCGACGGTGGTGCGGCTGACGGACAGGGCGAGGGCCAGTTCGCGTTCGGCGGGCAGCCGCGCGGCCACCGGGACCCGGCCCTCCAGGACCAGCAGCCGGACACCGTCGGCGAGCGCACGGTAGGCGGGCGGGCGGCGCGCACCGGGACCCGCCGGGCGCCCCTGCTGGGAGGTGAGCAGCCGGGCGAGCTGCGTGGCACCCACCGCCGAGGTCCACTGCGCCATGATGATCAGTCCACCTTCCCCGAATTGGCCATGGAGAGGTCGCTTCCCCACGCCACAGAGTGGCACGGGTCAGGCCACTTCCACCATCCGGGTCTCCATGTGGCCGCCACCGGCCCACGCCCGGAGCCGACCGGTCCACCACCGACCCGCCACCAGGGCCACCATCGGCCCGCCACGACGGCCACCACCCGGCCCACCACCAGGGGGAAACCTTGTCCATACCGGACCGCCTCGGGCGGCGACTCGTCCAGCTCTACGCCGGCCTCGCGCTGTACGGCGCCAGTTCCGCGCTCCTCGTCGAGGCCGGGCTCGGGCTGGAGCCCTGGGGCGTCCTGCACCAGGGCCTGGCCGAACTGTCCGGTCTGACGATCGGTGTCGTGTCGATCATCGTGGGAGCGGTGGTGCTGCTGCTGTGGATCCCGCTGCGCCAGCGGCCGGGCCTCGGCACCGTCTCCAACGTCTTCGTGGTCGGACTCGCCATGGACGGCACCCTCGCCCTGGTCCCCGATGCCCGCGCTCTCGCGGTGCGGATTCCGCTGCTGGTGGCGGGCATCCTGCTCAACGGTGCGGCGACCGGCCTGTACATCTGCGCCCGTTTCGGTCCCGGCCCCCGGGACGGGCTGATGACGGGGCTCCACCGGCGTACCGGCCGCTCGATCCGCCTGATGCGCACGGCCGTCGAGGTGGCGGTGGTGGCCACCGGCTTCCTCCTCGGCGGCACGGTCGGTGTCGGCACCCTGCTCTACGCCGTCTCCATCGGGCCGCTGGCCCAGCTCTTCCTGCGGGTGTTCGCCGTGCCCGGGACCGCGGGCGGCGGTCCGGTCATGTCCGGCGGTACACCCGAAGGGGCGATACTGCGTCCGTGACCACGCTCGTACGCCACCCCTACCTCGACCACCCGGGGCCCCTCGCCTTCGCGCACCGCGGCGGGGCGGCCGACGGGCTGGAGAACACGGCGGCCCAGTTCCGCAGGGCGGTCGAACTCGGCTACCGGTACATCGAGACCGATGTGCACGCCACGGCCGACGGAAGACTGGTCGCCTTCCACGACGCGACGCTCGACCGCGTGACCGACGGCGCGGGACGCATCGCCGACCTGCCGTGGGCCGAGGTGCGCCACGCGCGGGTGGCCGGCCGCGAACCGGTGCCGCTCTTCGAAGACCTGCTCGCGGCGTTTCCCGGGGTGCGGTGGAACGTGGACGTCAAGGCGGAGCCCGCCCTGCTGCCCCTGCTGGACGTGCTCGACCGGGCCGACGCCTGGGGGCGGGTGTGTGTCGGGTCGTTCTCCGAGGCGCGCGTCGCGCGGGCGCAGCGCCTGGCGGGGCCGCGCCTGGCGACGTCGTACGGCACGCGCGGGGTGCTGGGGCTGCGGCTGCGCTCCTGGGGCGTGCCGGCCGTGCTGCGCCGGTCCGCCGTGGCCGTGCAGGTGCCGGTGGCGCAGTCGGGTGTCCCGGTGGTCGACCGCCTGTTCCTCCGCGCGGCCCATGTGCGGGGGCTGCACGTGCACGTGTGGACCGTCAACGAGCCCGGGGAGATGCACCGGCTCCTGGACCTCGGTGTCGATGGCATCATGACCGATCACATCGACACGCTGCGCAAGGTCATGGAGGAGCGGGACGTCTGGGTCTGAGCCCGGCCGCGACCGTCCGCGAGGTCCGTGCGGCGACCGGGGCGAAGGAGCGGGGGCGCGGGTGGGCAGCGGCACCGTGCGGGCACGGCAGGACGAGGGGAGCGCCGCGCGGCGGCGCGAGCAGCACGGCTGGTACTTCTACGACTGGGCGTGCTCCGTCTACTCGACCAGCGTGCTCACCGTGTTCCTGGGCCCCTACCTGACCTCGGTGGCGCGGTCGGCGGCGGACGCCGACGGGTTCGTGCACCCGCTGGGGATCCCGGTGCGGGCCGGGTCGTTCTTCGCTTACTGCGTCTCGGTGTCGGTGGTCGTGGCGATCGTGGTGATGCCGGTCGCGGGCGCCGCCGCCGACCGCACCGGCCGCAGGAAGCCGCTGCTCGCGACCGCCGCCTACGTGGGCGCGGCGGCCACGACGGCCCTCTTCCTGCTGGACGGCCACCGCTACCTGCTCGGCGGCCTCCTGCTGATCGTCGCCAACGCGTCGGTCGCGGTCTCGATGGTGCTCTACAACTCCTACCTGCCGCAGATCGCGCATCCCGACGAACGGGACGCGGTCTCCTCCCGGGGCTGGGCGTTCGGCTACGCGGCCGGTTCGCTGGTGCTCGTGGCGAACCTGGTGCTGTTCACCGCCCACGACTCCTTCGGTGTGTCGGAGGCCATGGCCGTGCGCATCTGCCTGGCGTCGGCGGGGCTGTGGTGGGGCCTGTTCACCCTGGTACCGCTGAAACGGCTGCGCGACCGGCGCCCGGACCGCGCCGCCCCGCCGGGGCGCGGCCGGCGGCAGCTCGCGGCCACCTTCCGGGACATGCGGGGCAAACCGCTCACCCTGGCCTTCCTGCTGGCGTACCTCGTCTACAACGACGGCATCCAGACGGTGATCTCCCAGGCGTCGGTGTACGGCTCACAGGAGCTGGGACTGAGCCAGTCGACGCTGATCACGGCCGTGCTGATGGTGCAGGTCCTGGCGGTCGCCGGGGCGCTGGGCATGGGACGGCTGGCCCGCAGGTTCGGGGCGAAGCGGACGATCCTCGCATCCCTGGCCGCCTGGACGCTCACCCTGGGCGCCGGGTACTTCCTCCCGGCCGGGGCGCCGGTGTGGTTCTTCGTGCTGGCGGCCGGGATCGGGCTCGTCCTCGGCGGCAGTCAGGCGCTGTCCCGGTCCCTCTTCTCGCACCTGGTCCCGCCCGGCAAGGAGGCCGAGTACTTCTCGGCGTACGAGATGAGCGACCGGGGCATGAGCTGGCTGGGGCCGCTGCTGTTCGGGATCACCTACCAGCTGACCGGGAGCTACCGGGACGCGATCGTCTCCCTGGTGGCGTTCTTCGTGATCGGGTTCGCGCTGCTCGCGCGGGTCCCCGTGGCGCGGGCGATCCAGAGCGCGGGCAACGCGGCGCCCGGCCGGATCTAGGTCCGGCCGGACCTGGCGCCGAAGGCGCCGGATTTAGCGCTGGAGGCGAAAGGGCTGTAGTGTACGCGTTTGGCCTGCCAGGCGTACCGTTACTGCGCGTCAAAGATGCCGAAACGCTGGGTGACATCTCCTTTCAGATGTGACAAACCGGGCGCCGGTGGGTACTGCACTGGTTGACAAGGCTGCGGCTACGACGGCGACACATGACCCGGAACGGGACATCGGAACGGGAATCTTTACCGCCGACCGGACGTTGACCGGATGACGACGACAGCGACACCTGTCCTGTGGGCGACAAGCCCGGGAGGCACGATTCATGAGTGAGCGAGCTCTTCGCGGCACGCGCCTCGTGGTGACCAGCTACGAGACGGACCGCGGCATCGACCTGGCCCCGCGCCAGGCCGTGGAGTACGCATGCGAGAAGGGGCACCGCTTCGAGATGCCCTTCTCGGTCGAGGCGGAGATCCCGCCGGAGTGGGAGTGCAAGGTCTGCGGGGCCCAGGCACTCCTGGTGGACGGCGACGGCCCGGAGGAGAAGAAGGCCAAGCCTGCGCGCACGCACTGGGACATGCTGATGGAGCGGCGCACCCGTGAGGAACTCGAAGAGGTCCTCGAGGAGCGTCTCGCCGTACTGCGGTCCGGGGCGATGAACATCGCCGTTCATCCCCGGGACAGCCGCAAGAGCGCGTAGTCCCCGCGGGGGCTCGGGCCGGTCACCAGCGCACCTCAACAGGGAACGGGCGCCGTACGTGGATTCACGTACGGCGCCCGTTTCGCGTGTCCGTGGCGGGTTTCGCCCCTCCGGCACCCGGTGCCCGCCCCGTCACGACGCCCGGGACTCCACCGGTCCGCCCCGGGACCCTCGGTCTGCCCGGGTCTCACCGGGTCAGCGGCGGGTCCGCCCGGGTCTCACCGGGTCAGCGGCGGGTGCTGTGCGCGCGGGGCGTCGCCCGGCTCGTCGTCCCTGATCACCTCGCCCGGCACGACCTTGCCGTCGGGGCGGTGCATGCGGGCCTGCTGGAAGGCGTCCCCGAGGGTGCCCGGCGCGGCCGCGCGCAGCCTGCGGTCGACCGTGCGCTGCGCGAACCGGCCGACGGCCCGCTGGACCGGCGGGACCAGCAGGAGCAGACCCACCGCGTCGGAGATCATGCCGGGGATCATCAGGAGCAGACCGCCGAGCATCATCAGGCCGTTGCCGCCGCGCCGGTCGGACGGGGTGGCACCGCGCTGAAAGGCCTCGTTGAGGTTCTGGAAGGCGCGGCGGCCCGCCCGCTTGATCACCACGGCGCCGAGCACGAAAGCGGCGACCAAGAGCAGGAACACCGTGAAGCCTCCGGCCGCGGCGGCCACCAGCGTCAGCAGCCAGATCTCCAGCACCAGCCACACGGCGACGGCCGCCGGCAGAAACCTGCGCAGCCGCGAGTGCCGGGGCCTGGTGGAGTACGGAGAGGTCGGAGCGCCTGTCGTCATACTCCCAGTGTGCCTGGGCGCGGCTCAGGACGGGATAAGAGGGCAGTGCCTAGGCCTGCGGGCCGCCGCCCCGGCCGGTGAGCCTGGTCACGCGTTCGCCCACGCCCCAGGACGTGACCCGCCACAGCGCCTCCGCGACGATGTCCCGGCTCATCTTGGAGTCGCCCAGTTCCCGCTCCACGAACGTGATGGGCACCTCGACGACGTGGAAGCCGGCCTTGATCGCGCGCCTGGCCAGGTCGACCTGGAAGCAGTACCCCTGCGAGGCCACCTCGTCGAGGCCCAGGCCCTCCAGGGTCTCCCGCCGGAACGCCCGGTAGCCGCCGGTCACGTCGCGGATCGGCACGTCGAGCATGAGGCGCGAGTAGGTGCTGCCGCCGCGGGAGAGGAACTCGCGGGACTTCGGCCAGTTGACCACGCGGCCGCCCGGCACCCAGCGGGAACCGAGGACCAGGTCGGCGCCCTTGAGGGCGGTCAGCAGCCGGGGAAGCTCCTCGGGCTGGTGGGAGCCGTCGGCGTCCATCTCGACAAGCACGCCGTAGTCGCGTTCCAGACCCCAGCGGAAACCCGCGAGGTAGGCGGCGCCGAGGCCTTCCTTGCCCTTGCGGTGCAGTACGTGGACGTGTCCGTCCTCCGAGGCCAGCTCGTCGGCGAGCTTGCCCGTGCCGTCGGGGCTGTTGTCGTCGGCCACCAGGACGTGCGCGTCGGGGACGGCCTTGCGGACCCGGCCCACGATCGTGGTGATGTTCTCCGCCTCGTTGTAGGTCGGGATGATCACCAGCGCGGTGCCTAGCGGACCGAACCGCCTCTCCTGGGACCCAGCCGCGGGGGTGCCGTCGCCGTGGTTCACTACTGCCCCTTCATGTCCGTACGCAGGGGACCACCATAGTGGCCAGGGCCTGCGAGGATGTGACACCACGTCCGTTCGGTGGTGTCGATTCGACCAGAGCTGGGTAAGAACTCTCTTTTTCGGAATGGGGGCCCGGTGCCCTTCGGGCCGACCTGGTACCCGCTGGCTGCGGATCGACCGAAAGCCGTTGTCTACTGAGCGACCGGGCCCCACCCGGGTCACACCTTGCCGACCGTCCGGAACGTTCCCCCGCCGACGCGGACGCTGAGCCTGGCTCCCAGTGACGGTGACCCGGTGCGGCACACCGTCCCTGACCCAGCGGCACTGCGACGCGGGTACGGAAGTTCCCCGGTCGGGCGTCCGGTGGTGGACCCGGCAGAACCTACCGGCCCCCTGCCGTCGCCTGTCAAACAGCGGCCCGGCCCGCCGGGAAGCCCGGCGCCGCCCGGCCGGTGCCGAGGATGCGCAGGTCGCGCGAGCGGGCGGCGGGGGATCCTCGCCGCCGCGCCGCACCGGGAGATCACTCGCCCGGCCGTACGAAGACGGTCCGGCCCCCCACCACGGTCCGCAGGCAGACGGGCAGGTCACGGCCCTCGCCGAGGTCGGGCAGGCCGGGGGTGCCGGAGCGCGGGTCCGTCGACCAGCGGGCGACGCGGTCGTCCGGGGCCTGGACGACCAGCTCGCCGGTGCGCCACACGGCATAGTCCGCCACGGCGCCCGGCACCAGCACACCGGCGTCGTCACGGCCGATGGCCCGCCAGCCGCCGCGGGTGTGGGCGGTGAAGGCGGCCCGCACGGAGACCCGGTGCTCGGGGGTGCGGTGGAAGGCGGCGGCGCGGACCGTGCCCCACGGGTCGAGCGGGGTGACGGGGCTGTCCGAGCCGAGGGCGAGCGGGACACCGGCCCGCAGCAGCGCCGCGAAGGGGTTCAGCGTCCTGGCCCGCTCGGCGCCCAGACGCTGGGCGTACATGCCGTCCTCACCGCCCCACAGCGCGTCGAAGGCGGGCTGGACGGACACGGTCAGCCCCAGCTCGGCGAAGGCCGCGACGGTCTCCGGGGTGAGCATCTCGGCGTGTTCGACGCGGTGCCGGGCGGCGCGGACCCGGGCCAGGCCGAGCTTGTCGGCGGCGGCCCGCACGCCCTCGACGACCGTGCCGACCGCGGCGTCCCCGATGGCGTGGAACCCGGCCTGCAGGCCCGCCTCGGTGCAGGCGGTGACATGGGAGGCGACGGCGTCCGCGTCGAGGTAGGCGCTGCCGGTGTGGGCCGCGTCGGCGTACGGGGCGTGCAGGCAGGCGGTGTGGGAACCGATGGAGCCGTCGACGAACAGGTCCCCGGCCGCGCCGAGCGCCCCGAGCTGCCGCGCCTTGTCGGCGTCCGCCTCGGCCCAGTAGCCGACGACCCGCGGGCCCGGCTCCTCGGCGGCCGTGCGCAGCAGACCCGTGAAGTCGTCCTCGGAGGAGATGTTGGGGCCGCCGCACTCGTGCACGGAGCCGATGCCCAGGGCGGCGGCCCGGGCCAGCGCCGCACGCTGCGCCTCGGCGCGCTGGGCGGGCGTGACGGCGGCGAACGCGGCGGCCCGCACGGCGTGGTGGGCGTCGGCGGTCAGCGGGCCGTCCACCGGTCCCCGGACCGACGGGACGAGGTCGAGCAGCGCGGTGGTGACGACGGCGGAGTGGACGTCGATCCGGCTGAGGTAGAGCGGCCGGCCGCCGGTGGCCTCGTCGAGTTCCGCGCGCGTCGGGGGACGGCCGCCGGGCCAGCGGGCCGCATCCCAGCCGTGGCCGAGCAGGACCCGGTCGTCCGGCCGGGCGGCGGCGAAGTCCCGTACCCGGGCCAGGGCCGCTTCCAGGGAGGGGGCGGCGGACAGGTCGAGTCCGGTGAGGGCGAGGCCGGTGGCCGTGGTGTGCACGTGGGCGTCGGTGAACGCCGGGGTGACCAGGGCCCCGTCCAGGTCGACGACCTCGTCGACCCCGTCCGCGAAGGCGTCGGCCGCGCCCTCGGAGCCGACCCAGGCGACGTGTCCCGCCTCGACGACCATCGCGGTGGCGAACGGGTCGGCGGGACTGTGGACCTCGCCGCGGCGGAGGAGGACGGTCTGCGGTTCGGCGGTGCGCTCACTCATGAGCACCAGTCTCGCGCCTCCCCCGGGCGGTCCGGCACGCAGGGCGGGTCCCCGCGCGGCACGCGGCGCCCCGGAACGGTACCCGGACCCGCCGGAGCGGGGCCCTGGCCCGCCGGAGCGGGACCCGACGCTGCCGGGGCGGGGCCGGCGGCCCGGAACGGCGGACCCACCGATGCGGCGGCGGAACGGCGTCGGGCCGGCCGAAGCGGTGGGGAACGGCGGCCCGGAACGGCAGGGGCCGGTTCAGATGCGCGGGGGGCGTGCCTCGTACGGGGTCGACAGGACCACCGTGGTCCGGGTCGACACCCCGGCCAGGGTCCGTACCCGGGCCAGCAGTTCCTCCAGTTCGTGCGGCGTGGCGACGCGCACCTTGAGGATGTAGTTCTCGTCACCGGCCACGCTGTGGCAGGCCTCGATCTCGGGCACGCCCGCGAGCCGGTCCGCGATGTCGTCCGGTGCGCTGGGATCGAAGGGTTTGACCGAGATGAAGGCGGTCATGGGCAGCCCGACGGCCTCGGCGTCGACGACCGCCGCGTACCCGCGGATGACGCCACGCTGCTCCAGCCGCCGCACCCTCTGGTGCACGGCCGACGTGGACAGGCCCGTGGCCTTGCCCAGGTCGGTGTAGCTCATCCGCCCGTCCTTGACGAGCAGCTGCACGATCTGTCGGTCCAGCTCCTCCATGACGCAAGAACCTACAGTGCGCTTGATCTCCTCGGATACCTCGGCGGCCCAGGTCATGCCCCGTTCGCCCGGGGCCCGGCGGCGGCCGGTCGGCCACCTGGGGGACAAACCGGCCGCGAGGGGCACCTGCGACCGGCATGTGACCAACGCCACAACACCTGGTCGCTCTTCGTGATGTTCTCGTGATTACCGCCGAGAGCGGGCGGGAAGTGCTTGCTGTGGTCCAGGCCGCAGCGCCTTCACGGCCCAGCCTTAGGGGGAGAATCCCATGCAGAGTCTTAAGCGCCCTGGTCGATCTGTGCCCAAGCGGCAGCAGCCGGTCATCGAACCGCAGCCGGAGGGCGTCGAACCCGACGAGTTCGGCGAGGGCACCGACGCCTACGACACCTTCGAGATGTTCCGGGTGATCTGCCCGGAGTGCGCGCAGCCCATCGCGCTGCTGGCGGACGAGGAGATCCTTCCGGAGCACGCGCTGTGCGCCTCGCCGTGGAACCCGTTCGGACTCACCGTCTGCGCCGGTACCGGGCGCAAGGCCGCCGAGGCGCGTCCGGCGGACGAGTTCGACGGCCCCCAGGAGCAGCAGACGGCCCTGCTGCTGACGCTCCCCCAGGGACTCGACTGGCGGATGCAGCCCTTCTCGCACGTGGGCGGCCCCGGTTCGCGACCGATGCGGGTACCGGCGATGCGGCGCCAGGCCGCCTGACCACCCGCCCGGCCGCCCGGCCCAGGCACTCCGTCCGCACCATGGCGCACCGGCGCCGTGGTGCGGTACCGGCGGGCACGGGCGTGCCGCGATCGCCGCGGGGGGCCCGACGGGCACGGGCCGCGTCGCCGGCCACAGGGCGCATCGATGGGCACGGGCATGCCACCGCGCGGGGGCGCATCCGGTGAGCACGGGTGCGGCGCCGACGACGGGCGCATCGATGCGCCCGGGCGTGCCGGCGGGCGACGACGGCTCGCGACGCCGAAGAGCGGCGGGCGTACCGGAAGAGGCGCGGCCCGGGTCTCCCGCTGCCAGGAGTCCGGACCGGACGCCGCTGGACTCACGCTCGATTCCCCGCGGCGGTGACCTGTCCGCCGTGCGGCGCGTTGCCCGGGTATGACCGCCATTCCTCCGGCAGCCGGACGTCGGCGTCGCATCTTCGTGCCGCCGCCCGCGGAACTGGTTCCGCCCGCGCCCCCGCAGCTCCCGGACCCGCCGATCTACCGCGACCTGATGCGCACCTGGGCCGACCGGGGCCGTACCCTGCCGGGGCGCCACGACCCGGAGTGGGTTCGGCTGGCGGCGCCCCTGCTCGGCCTCGGGCAGTTCAGCGGGTCTCGGGACCCGCGACGTGACGGGCGATGACCATCCGCTGGATCTGGTTGGTCCCCTCGACGATCTGCAGCACCTTGGCCTCCCGCAGGTAGCGTTCGACCGGGAAGTCCGCGGTGTAGCCGTACCCGCCGAGCACCTGGACGGCGTCGGTCGTCACCTTCATGGCCGCGTCCGTGCAGAACATCTTGGCCATGGCCGCCTGCCGCGCGAACGGCCGTCCCGCGTCGCGCAGCCGCGCAGCCGTCAGGTACAGCGACCGGCCCGCCTCGATCTGCGTCGCCATGTCGGCGAGCATGAAGCGCAGCCCCTGGAAGTCGGCGATCGGCCGTCCGAACTGCCGCCGGCCGGTGGCGTAGGCGACCGCCTCGTCGAGTGCCGCCTGGGCGAGGCCTATGGCGCAGGCCGCGATGCCGAGCCGTCCCGAGTCGAGGGCCGCCAGCGCGATGGTGAAGCCCTGGCCCTCCTCGCCGAGCCGGCGGGTGTCGGGGACCCGCACTCCGTCGAGGTGGACCTGCGCGGTCGGCGAGCCCTTCAGGCCCATCTTCTTCTCCGGTGCCGCGGCGCTCAGTCCCTCCGCGTCGCCCGGCACCAGGAAGGCCGTGATCCCGCGCGGGCCCTCTTCGCCCGTGCGGGCCATGACGGTGTAGAAGTCGGCGATGCCGCCATGGGTGATCCAGGACTTGGTGCCGGTGATCACCCATTCGTCGCCCTCGCGGACGGCCTTGGTGCGCAGCGAGGCGGCGTCGGAGCCGGAGGCCGGTTCGGACAGGGCGTAGGCGCCGAGCAGTCCGCCGCCGAGGATCGCGGGCAGATGCTCGGCCCGCTGTTCCTTGGTGCCGTACGCGGCGAGCCCGTAGGTGGCCAGGGAGTGCACGCTCAGGCCGAGTCCGACGGTGAGGCGGGCCGCCGCCAGCTCCTCCAGGACCTGGAGGTACACCTCGTAGGGCTGGTCGCCGCCGCCGTACTCGGAGTCGTAGGGCAGGCCGAGCAGTCCGGAGCGGGACAGCAGGGTGAAGACGTCGCGCGGGAAGCGCCCGGCGTCCTCCTCCTCGGCCGCCTTCGGGGCGATCTCGTGCTGCGCGATGTCGCGGACGAGCGAGATCAGGTCCCGGGCCTCGTCCGTGGGCAGTTGCCGGTCCACCGGCTGCGGGGCGCGGTCGGGCATGGCGACGCTCTCCTCCCTGTCGGGCACTGGCGGACGAGCACCCTGTGGGGCGGCTCCGCCGGGGTCTTCCTCGGGCCGGCCGATGTTCGTCCTCCCGGGTCACGGAAGCGGCTGACCAGCGGCTGTGCGCTGTGAGTATGCCCGATCGGAGGCAGGGAGTCACCGGTTAACGACCGCTTACTTCAAGAAAGGGTGAAGCGGTGTGCCGCAAGCGGTGATCGGCGGTTCCCGCCGGCGGGCGTGCGGTGCCTAAGGGCGGCCGCGGGGGCCGGACGGACAGGGCGGTCCCGTCGGTCGCGGAGCGCGCGGTCCAGGGTCTTCGCACCCAGTTCGCGCAGTGTCCCGGGAGAGCCGGGGGCGGTCGTGCGGCAGGCGCCGGGGCCGTGCCGGGCGTGGCCTGGATCAGGCCTTCGGTGACCTGGGCCTGCCGGGCGACCTACGGGTCACAGCAGTCCGAGCTGGGCGACGAGCATGGCGATCACCACGACGAGGGTCCAGCCGAGGACGTGCTCCAGGACCTTGGGCCCGTCGCCGTCGTCCCGGGGGCCACCGGTGCGGACGCGGGCGGGTGCGGCGGTGGCCGAAGGAGCGGTCATGGTCTCTCGCAGGGTCGGACGTGCGGTGTGGAATCCCCCGCGGGCTCGGCGCCCGCCTCGTCTCCACCTTGCCACCCGCGACACCTCATGCGGCGGAGACCTTGCTCACAGGCGGGGTCCCCGTGCTGACCGGCGCTCTGGTGCGCACAGGCGGGGTCCCGGTGCTCACCGGCGCTCTGGTGCGCACAGGCGGGGTCCCGGTCGCCCGGGGCCCCGCCTGCCGGCCGCCACCGGTCGGGTCAGCGCACGCCCACCGCTTCGAGCGCCGCGCGCTGGCGGGGCGTGGGGTGCGCAGGGAAGTACAGGTAGCAGACGCCACCGCTGCCGGAGACGACCTTGCCGGAGGCGTTGTACCGCTTGGTCCTCAGCCAGATGTTCTCGAACTCCCGGCGCCGGTAGACGCGCCGGACCGCCTCGTCGCTCGGCGAGGCGGGGTCGTTGGCGATCACGTCCCCGTCGGCGGTGAAGCCGATGACCGTCATCAGGTGGCCGGAGGTGCCGTATCCCGCTCCGGTCAGTTCGCTCTTGAGGAAGGACTGCGAGGTGATGGCCGGGACGCCGGCCGCGATCAGCGTCTCCAGGTCGGTGAGGGAACCGAGCCGGGTGATGACGCCCTGCAGGTCCTCGAACGTCGCCGCGTAGGCCGCGTTGAAGGGCCAGTTGCCGCAGCCCGCGTACTGGTAGTCGTACGTGGAACGCGCCGCGTGGCAGACCTGCGGGTCGGCGTAGGACGGGTCCACCCACGACAGTTGGGCGGGGGTGAGCCGGCCGCCCCAGTACTCGACGATCATCTGCGAGGAGGTGGGGCTGCACCAGGCCTCGCCGCCGTTGTCGTACTGGGGGTACTGGCCGGCGTGGATCTCCTGCGAGTACCGCGGGACGGTGAGTTCCGCACCCACGCGTCCGGGGGCCGAGGCGGGCACGGTGAAGCGGTCGGGGATGTCGGAGCCCATGGCACCGGCGCGCCAGACGGTCGGGGTGAGCTGGGTGCCGGGCCTGCGGTAGAGGGTGAGACGCAGCCGGTAGGCGGCCAGCCGCAGGCCGGAGGAGGGGTCGTCGACGGAGAAGGTGTCCGTCCAGATCGTGCTGCGGCCGTCGCTCTGGCCGTCGACGGAGGTGCGCCTGATGTCCTGGTCGCCGGCGGCCCAGCGGCCCATCACGTACCAGGGGGTGTCGGTGCCGTCCGAGTACGTGCCCCGCAGCTCGACCTGGAGCCAGGTGCCGGCCGGGGTGTGCGCGTTCCAGGAGGCGATCGCCTCCGTCGCGGGGACGGGGAGCCGGTGGAGCGGGCCGGTCCAGGTGGCGTACTCCCACGTGGCGGTGGTGCCGGTGTGCGGGTCGGTGTAGTCGGTGGTTCCGCGGGGGGCGGCGATCTCCAGACCCGGGCGGGCGCCGGCCACCGCGCGGGTGCCGTCGCGGGCGCCCGCGCGCCAGTCGGCGTACGTGGTCCAGGCGCGGTAGTCGACCGGGCGGGCGGAGCCGCCCCCGGCGCCGGGTGGACGGCGTCCGGCGGCGGGGGCGGTGGTCCCTCCGGCCGGTTGGGCAGCGGCGGCCGGGGCCGCGCCGCCTGCGACGGCGGCGACGACCGCGGCGGCCAGAACGGATCTGCGGGTGGGCTGATCGGGTCCGCTCATGGGTGGAAGACCCCCAGGTGTCCGAGTCGGGGCGGGTGGCCGGTCCGTGCACGGCGATGCGCCCCCACTATGGCGGCGGCGACCGTCTCCTGCCAGCACTTCACCACGCGCCACGCTCAGCAATATTGGTCTCCACCACTGGCACGCCCTCCTCGGCCCGCACGGCTCGCCGGCCGCCCCGCGGGAGCCCGGCGCCCAGCCTGCGGGGGCCCGCACGGGGACGGGGACCACCGCCGGGCGGCACGCGCCGGCCGCCCTGGCCCGGACCGGTCGCGGCGCCCGGAGCGGACGCGCCCCCGGACCGGTCGCGGCGCTCGCCGGGAGCGGTTCCGGCGCCCCGTCAGATGAGGTCCATCGCGGCGACCTCGTCCGGGCGGCCGTAGCTGACCGGGCCCTGGAAGCGGCGGCGGGCGGTGGCGAACCACCAGACCGTGGCGACGAGCAGGACGGCGGCCAGGGCGATGGGGGCGTAGTTGAACGAGTCGGCGGTGATCGGTGAGGCCTGCGGCAGCATGAACAGCACGCTGCTCAGCACGATCCAGGTGACCGCCACGACGCCGACCGGCCGGCCCCAGCGGCCCAGGTGCCAGGGGCCCGGCTGGAACTCGTCGCCCAGCCGCAGCCTCAGCAGGATCGGGACGGCGTAGGCGAGGAAGAGCCCGACGACGTTGACGCTGACGATGGCGGTGAAGGCCGTGTGCGACCACCAGCCGGGCAGGACCAGCGCCAGGGAGCAGACGACCGCCAGCCAGACGGCCTTGACGGGCGTGCGGGTGCGCGGGGAGACCGAGTGCCACCAGCGGGATCCGGGCATCGCGCCGTCCCGCGAGAAGGCGAAGATCTGCCGGGTGTTGCTGGTGAGGTTGGCCAGGCCGCAGAAGAGCATGGCCCCGATGACGATCAGCAGCATGGCTTTCGCCGCGCCCAGGCCGAGCGCGTCGATGAGGATCTGGACGGGCGGCGCGTCCGCGCCCGCCACGTGTGCGTAGTCACGAATGCTGTAGACGAGCGCGAGCATGAGGATCAGGCCGGTGACCGCCGAATAGCCGATGGCGCGGACGATGCCCCGGGGTGCGTTGACGGTCGCCTGGACCGTTTCCTCGGACATGTGGAAGCTGCCGTCGAAGCCGGTGAAGGTCCAGCTCGTGACGAGCAGGCCGAGCAGCCCTCCGTAAAGTCCGCTCGTGAAACCGGTGTTGTTCGCGAAATGCGTGACGAAGGACACCGGACGGTGATCGCCGGGAACGGCGACCAGCGCGGTCACGATGACCACCATCCCGATCAGCAGCCACCACACGGAGATCCGGTTCAGGACCGCGACCAGTTGGACCGTGTACGTGTTGGCCAGCCCCTGGAGCACGATGACGAGCGCGGTGATCAGCACCGTCTGGTGCGCGGTCGGCCGGTAGGAGGACCACTGGAGGGCGACGAAGGCCTGGATGAAGGTGGCCGCCGCGTACCCGGTGGCCGCCGTACCGCCGACCTGCCCGACGAAGTTCAGCCAGCCGGTGAACCAGGACCAGGCTCCTTTGTGCCGCTTGGCCAGTTTCCCCGCGGAGAAATACAGCGCGCCGCTCGTGGGATAGGCGGAGGCGACCTCGCCCATCGCCGCGCCGACGAACAGCACCATGACGGAGACACCGATCCAGCCGAATACGAGAATGCGGGGACCGCCCGCGTTCATACCGAATCCGAAGGAGGAGAAGATCCCGGAGATGATGTTGATGATGGTGAAGGAGATCGCGAAATTGTCGAACGCCTTGAAACGCCGGGTGAGTTTCCTCGGATAACCCATCGCGTGCAGGGTCGCGTCGTCGTCGAGCGCCCTCGGGTCAGCCATGCCGCGGGTTCTGGCGCGCGGGAGCTGTATCCGTTCCGACACGGTCGGCCTTCCTCTCGTGGGGGGGTGGTGCGAGGGTCAGGGGGACGAGGGCACCGGCAGGCCGCAGGCCCGCCGCGCCCGGGACAACTGCTCCACGGGGTCACCGAAGACGCACCAGGGCATCCGTGAGGCGTAGGGGCCCATGGCGGTCAGGACGGCGCGGGCCTCGAACTCGCACCCGGCGAGCACCAGCGCGTGGGCCAGGTAGGCCAGGTCGAGCACCGGCGTGAACCGGTAACCGGGCACCGTGGGAAGCCAGTTGCGGTAGACCGCGAGGGCGGCGGAACGCCACTGGGGCTGCTCCCAGACCCGGTCCGCGAGCGACTGCGAGGCGTCGTAGCTCTCCACGAGGGCGACCAGCGGCAGCAGCCGCAGCGCGGAGTCGGCGGGCGCGCGCTGGCTCAGGAAGGCGGCGACGTCCCAGGCCGCGTTGACCGAGCCGCCGTGCCGGGTGAAGAAGAAGGCCAGAAATCGGTGGTGGGCCTCGCGGTGCCAGGGGTCGAGGGACAGGATGTGCGCGAACAGCCGCCAGGGGCCGGGCGGGGCGGTCAGCAGCCCCTGCGGCGCAGGGTCGCGCAGCCGGTGCAGCCGGGCCATGGCCAGTTTGGCCGTCCAGGGCGTGGGGTCGGCGGGGTCCACCGCCGAGGCCCGTTCGCAGGCCGAGAGCGCTATCCGCTCCAGCGCGGCGGCCCGCTCGTCGCCGGCGTCGGCCGCGCGCAGCGCCCGGTGCACCGCCACCCGCGCCCACACCAGGGCCGACTCGGGACCGGGTTCCTCGGCCAGCCAGCGTTCGGCGAGGTCGGAGTCGGCGGCCTCCGAGGCCAGCACCAGGGAGCGGTGGGCGCGCAGCGCGAAGTCGTCACGCGTCTCGGCGAGGGCGGCGCGGGCGCTCGCCCAGCGGCCGGCCCGGATGTCGACGCACACGCCGGCCAGGACGCGGTCGTCCGCCGCGGGGTGCCAGACGTACTGCCCGTCGAATAACCCAGCGGCCATCTTCCCCCTGTCGGTCCCCGCACGGCACCTCACAGTGCGCTTCCGGCACTTTACTCATCACCGAGCACAACCGGAACGCGATTTTCGACATGTTCACCCGGGGATTCGCGGGCTATTCCGCGGTACTCGGGGGCACCGCCAAGGGTGTTCCGAAGGGCACCGCGGCCGGCGTTCCGAAGGACGTTGCGACAGGTGTTCACCGGGCGGCGGCACGGACGTCCGGTTACCGGTCACTAGAATGTTCCGGGGAAATATGCCACCACATCCGCGCCCGCCCCGGCACCCGCCCCGCTCCCTGCCCCACCTCACCCCGGCACCCACTCGCCCCCTCGCCCCCACTGCCCGCGCCACCCTTCACCGCACCGCCCACTCCGCCCCCGGGAAGAGCCATTCACACCCTCGCCGACCGTCTGCGCCGCCTCCCGCCGTCCTGCGGGCCCGTCCGCCTGGTCGGTGTCGACGGACACGCGGGTTCCGGAAAGTCCACCTTCACCGCCCGGCTGTCCGCGGCACTGGGCGGGGCTCCCGTCCTGCACCTGGACGACGTCTCCGGCCACGAGGAGCTGTTCGCGTGGGACGGGCGGCTGCTGACCGAGGTGGTCGCCCCGCTCGCCCGGGGCCTGACGGCGCACTACGCCCCCTACGACTGGCGGGCCCGGCGCTTCGGCCCGGCCACGCGCGCGCTGCCGCCGGCGCCCGTCGTGCTCGTCGAGGGCGTGGGGGCGGGCCGCCGGGCCCTGCGCCCCCACCTGGCCCGGCTGCTGTGGATGGAGCTGCCGCGCGAGGAGTCCTGGGCGCGCGGACGGGCGCGGGACGGGGCGGAGCAGCGGGAGTTCTGGGCGGACTGGGTCGAGGCGGAGCGCCGGCACTTCGCCGAGGACCCCTCCCGGCCCTTCGCGGACCTCCTGGTGCGGCAGTCCGCACATGGGTACGAACTGCTTCCGGGGCCCGCCGGGCGGGTTGGACCGGACCAGATCGCTACGGAGGGTGAGGGGTCGTCGGCAATGTGCTGAACTTGTGAAGACCGCCCTGGGGGAACTTGGCCAAGTGTCCCAACTTCGCTTGACCCGGGGCCCGTACAGGTCTTACGTTCTCAATGTGCGGTCATCGCGGACCGCCCGCAAACACGAAGCCCCCGGTTGTTCCCCCGTGACCGGGGGCTTCGTTCTGCCCGCGCACCGCTATCCGGACGCCGCGCGGCTTCATTCGGTCACCCTCGGTCACCGATCCGGGCGTACCGCTTCCGCTTCCGTCTCACCGAACAGCGTGTGCCGCACCCTTCGGCGGGCGGCGATCCCGCAGGTACGATGCCCTCGGTGCGACCTTCGAACGACTGCTTCGCGCACCTGCAACTCCGGTCCGCGCAGCAGCGGTTCGACCAAGGCAGCCACCGGGCGGCGGTCCGGTGGCGAACCTACGGGGGCACGGTCTGTGGGGGACGTGATGGACTTCGGCACGCAGGGCCCCGAGGCCCCGGCCGACCTGGCCTGGCTGCGCGGTGTGGACGCCTACGCGATGGGCGCCTACCCGCAGGCCGAGGAGGAGTTCCGGGCCGCGGTGGAGATGGACCCGGGGATGGCGGACGGCTGGCTCGGGCTGCACGCGCTGCGCGTCGACACGACGACCGCGCTGCTCAGGATGTTCCGGCACCGGGACCGCTTCGGCGAGCAGCGCGCCCGGCACCGGCGCACCCTCAACTCCTGGTACTGGCTGGGCTGGTGGGTGCAGCCGGTGCTGGAGAGCCCCCGCGATCTGCTGCTCGCGCACGCCTCGCACTGGCTGGACGGACGCCACGTGCCCGAGCTGGACCGGGCGCTGGCCGGTCTGCCGCCGGTGGACGCCGACGCCCACGTCCGTTTCCTGCACGCCTGCCGCGCCTACCTGATCAAGGACTGGGAGCAGCTGGTACGGCACACCGACCCGCTCGTCGACGATCCGATGCTCGGCATCGAGGCCGGTCTGTTCGGCGGCATGGCCCGGGTCCGGCTGGAGATGTACGGGCAGGCCGAGCCGCTGCTGTCGGCCGCGCTGATGCGGTGCCGCAGCGAGCAGCCGCAGCGCAAGGAGCTGCGGTACTGGCTGGCCAGGGCACACGAGGGCACCGGCCGCAGCGCCGCAGCGCTGCCCCTGTACCGCGCGGTGCACCGGGTCGACCCCGCCTTCATGGACACCTCGGCACGGCTCGCGGCGATCGCCGAGGGCGACGGTTACGACGACGAGGCCGCCGATTTCGCGGCGGTCACGCTCGCCGGGGCCGGCCAGGACAGCGTGGACGGCCCGGACGTCCTTGACCCGCTCTTCGGCACGGAGGGCCGGGACCTCAGACTCGACGACGCGGAAGCGCCCGCTGCCGGCCCCTTCCCCTCCCCCGCCGACCCGGCGGTGCGTCAGCGGGGCACGGTCGCCGTCGGCCCGCTGCCCAGCGGACCGACGGACCCCGCGTTACTCGAACAGGCGCTCGCCGAACTGGAGCGCATGGTGGGGCTGGAACCGGTCAAGCGCCAGGTGAAGGCGTTGTCGGCCCAGTTGAACATGGCACGGTTGCGCGCCGGGCAGGGGCTGCCCGTCCAGCCGCCGAAACGCCACTTCGTCTTCTCCGGCCCCTCGGGCACCGGCAAGACCACGGTGGCCCGCATCCTCGGCCGGGTCTTCTACGCGCTCGGGCTGCTCGGTGGCGACCACCTGGTGGAGGCGCAGCGCGCCGACCTGGTCGGCGAGTACCTGGGCCAGACCGCGGTCAAGGCCAACGAACTGATCGACTCCGCCATCGGAGGGGTCCTCTTCGTCGACGAGGCGTACTCCCTGTCCAACTCGGGGTACGGCAAGGGCGACGCGTACGGCGACGAAGCCCTCCAGGTGCTGCTGAAGCGGGCCGAGGACAACCGCGACCACCTGGTGGTCATCCTGGCCGGCTACCCCGAGGGCATGGACCGCCTCCTCGCCGCCAACCCCGGCCTGTCCTCCCGTTTCACCACCCGGGTGGACTTCCCGTCGTACCGCCCCCAGGAACTCACCGAGATCGGCAAAGTGCTGGCCGCGGAGAACGGCGACCTCTGGGACGACGAGGCCCTGGACGAGCTGCGCTCCATCGCCGGGCACGTGGTGGACCAGGGGTGGATCGACGAGCTGGGCAACGGCCGCTTCCTGCGCACCCTGTACGAGAAGAGCTGCGCGTACCGGGACCTGCGCCTGTCCGGCTATCCGGGCACCCTGACCCGGGACGACCTGGCGACCCTGCGCCTGCCGGACCTGATGCAGGCGTACGGGGAGGTGCTGTCGGGCCGGGGTCCCCAGGACCCGTCCGCCTTGTGACGGGACCGCCGGGACCCGCACGGCACTCCAGCGCTCCCGGCGCCTCCTGCGCCGGTCCGGCCGCCCTCACGGCCCGGCTCACACGCGGCCCTGCGCACACGTGAGCCCACGGCCGCCGGGCGGTCGTGGGCTCACGTGGAGGCGGCGGCGGCTCAGGTGGCCAGGGCCTGTTCCGGTTCTCCGCTGACCCGGGGTTCCGTGAGCCGGATCTCCGGGGTCACCCGGTGCGCGGGGTCGCGGACCTCGCCGACGAGGAGTTCCAGTACGTCCTCCAGGGCCACCACGCCGAGCACCTTGCCGGAGGCGTCCGCGACCTGGGCCAGATGGGTGGCGGCGCGGCGCATGACCGTCAGGGCGTCGTCCAGCGGCAGCTCGGACCTGAGCGTGGCCATCGGGCGCCATATCCGCTGCGGCACGGCACGGTCGGAGTCCTCCAGGTCGAGGACGTCCTTGACGTGCAGATAGCCCATGAAAGCGCCGTTCTCCGCGGCGACCGGGAAACGGGAGTAGCCGGTGCGGGCGGTGAGCGCGACGATCTCGCCGGGGGTGACCGACGGGCGGACGGTCACCAGCGCGTCACGGCGCAGCAGCACGTCGAGGACGGGCCGCGAGCCCAGTTCCAGCGCGTCCTCCAGACGCTCCTGCTCCTCGGGGCCGAGGAGACCGGCCTGCCCGGAGTCCTCGACGAGCCGGTTGAGCTGCTCGCTGGTGAAGACGGCCTCGACCTCGTCCTTGGGTTCGACGCGGAAGAGCCGCAGGATGCCCTGGGCGCAGGCGCCGAGCGCCACGGTGACGGGCTTGCAGACGCGGGCGAAGGCGACCAGGCCGGGGCCGAGCCACAGCGCGGCCTTCTCCGGTGCGGCCATCGCGAGGTTCTTCGGCACCATCTCGCCGATGACCAGGTGGAAGAAGACCACGGCCGCCAGCGCGATGACGTAGCCCAGCGGGTGCACCACGCCGTCGGGCAGGTGCACCCGGGTGAAGACCGGTTCCAGCAGCCGCGCCACCGTCGGTTCGGCGACGGCGCCCAGGGTCAGCGAGCAGACGGTGATGCCGAACTGGGCGGCTGCCATCATCTGCGGCAGCCGCTCCAGGCCGTGCAGCACCTGTCGGGCGCGGGCGGTGCCGAGCGGTTCGATCTGGCTGCGGCGGACGGAGACGAGCGCGAACTCGGCGCCGACGAAGAAGCCGTTGGTGAGCACGAGCAGCGCGGCGAGGACCAGTTGGAGCACGCTCATCGGGCGGCCTCCGTCACGGCCTCGGCGGTGGGTGCCGCGGTCCCCGTGCGGACCAGCCGGACCCGCTCGGCGCGGTAGTGGCCGACCTGGCGCACGGACAGCCGCCAGCCCGGCAGTTCGGCCCGGTCGCCGGGGGCCGGGATGCGGCCCAGCAGGTCGGCGACGAGTCCGGCGACGGTCTCGTAGGGGCCTTCCGGCGCGTCGAGGCCGATGCGCCGGAGCAGGTCGACCCGGCAGCCGCCGTCGGCGTCCCAGGCGGGCCGGCCGTCCTCCGGCGGAGCGGGGGCGAGTTCGGGCACGTCCTTGGCGTCGTGCTCGTCGCGGACCTCGCCGACGAGTTCCTCGACGATGTCCTCCAGGGTGACGACGCCCGCCGTGCCGCCGTACTCGTCGACGACGACCGCGATGGGCTGCTCGCTGCGCAACTGAGCCAGCAGCGGCTGCACCGGCAGCGTCTCGGGCACCAGCAGCGCGGGCCGGGCGATGCGTCCGACGGGGGTGCGCAGCCGCTCGTGCGCGGGGACGGCGAGGGCGTCCTTGAGATGGGCCATGCCGACCACCTCGTCGATCTTCTCCTGGTAGACGGGGAAGCGGGACAGGCCGGTGGCCCGGGTGAGGTTGACGACGTCCTCGGCGGTCGCGGAGAACTGCAGGGCGCTGACCTTCACGCGCGGCGTCATGACGTGCTGCGCGGTGAGGTCGCCCAGGGAGAGGGTGCGCACGAACAGGTCGGCCGTGTCCTGTTCCAGGGCGCCGGCCTGGGCGGAGTGCCGGGCCAGCGAGACCAGCTCGCCGGGGGTGCGGGCGGAGGCCAGCTCGTCGGCGGGCTCGACGCCCAGCGCCCGTACCAGGCGGTTGGCGACCGTGTTCAGCGCGGCGATCACCGGGTGGAACAGGCGCGAGAAGTGGTGCTGCGGGCCGGCCACGAAGCGCGCGACCTGCAGCGGCCGGGACACCGCCCAGTTCTTGGGGACCAGCTCGCCGATCACCATCTGCAGGGCGGAGGCGAGCAGCATGCCGACGACCACGGCGACACCGGAGACCGCGCCCGTGGGCAGACCGGTCGCGGTCAGCGGGCCGTGCAGCAGCTCGGCCAGTGCCGGTTCGGCGAGCATGCCGACGACGAGGGAGGTGATGGTGATGCCGAGCTGGGTGCCGGAGAGCTGGAAGGACAGCTCGCCCAGGGACTCGACGACCGTACGGGCCCGCCGGTCGCCTTCGGCCGCGGCCCGCTCGGCGTCGGGGCGCTCCACGGTCACCAGGCCGAACTCGGCCGCGACGAAGAAACCGTTGGCGAGAATCAGCAGGGAAGCCGCTCCGAGGAGCAGCAGGGGGATGGTCATGATGCCGCCGCCTGAAAGCGCGTGCGGACCGCTTGGTCGCGGTGCGCGCTATGTCGGCAGGGGGCGGCGCAGGTACTGCAGGACGATCCGTCCATCGCCGGGGGGAGTCACTCCTCGGGTAGCAGGAACCCCTGGCACCGGTCGGCGCTCAGGGGCGGGGACGCAGCGAAACGTCTCCGCCACCAGATTAATCAAGACCGGGCCGAATGCGTCAGGGCAAAGGCCCCGGAGCCGTCCCGGAGGTTCACCCCGAGACGGGTCCGGGGCCCGTCCCTGGGGTCTGCTCCGGGTCGTGGACGGCGCGGGCCTCGACGAGCGCGCGCAGGGCGCGGGCGTCGGCGACGGCGCGCTGCCTGGCGATACCGGGCTGGATGCCCAGTGCGGGCAGGCTGGTGCCGTCACTCAGATTGAGGAAGACCCACGGGTCGCCGGGGCGCAGGTTCACCTGGAGGACCTCCGGCCACTCCAGGTGCCGCTTGGAGGTGATGTTCACCACGGTGACGCCGGATTCGTCGGCGACCACCTTCGGGCGCGCCAGCAGCGCGAGCACGCCGAAGAGGAGGGCGCCGGTGAAGACGAAGCTGATGCGTTCGCCGGGGGTGAGCTGTTCCAGGAGGACCGCCACGGCCGCGATCACGACGAAGATCGCGACCCCGGCGGTGAGCAGCACCGCGCGGGTGTGCCCGGGCCGGAAGGTGACGGGGAGGGCGGGAGGGAGGTCGGACATCGCTCGTTCGTCCTCAGAGGCGGCAGGCGTGGATGGCCGTGGTCAGGATGGCGCGGGCGCCGATCGCGTACAGGTCGTCCATGATCCGCTGCGCGTCCTTGGCGGGGACCATCGCGCGGACGGCGACCCAGCCCTCGTTGTGCAGCGGGGAGACGGTCGGGGACTCCAGGCCGGGGGTCAGCGCGACGGCCTTCTCCAGCTGCTCGACCCGGCAGTCGTAGTCCATCATCACGTACGTCCGGGCGACCAGGACGCCCTGGAGGCGGCGCAGGAACTGCTGCACCTTGGGCTCCTCGGCGTCGGCCCCGGTGCGCCGGATCACGATCGCCTCGGACCTCATGATGGGCTCGCCGAAGACCTCCAGGCCCGCGTTGCGCAGGCTGGTGCCGGTCTCCACGACGTCGGCGATGACCTCGGCGACGCCCAGCTCGATCGCGGTCTCCACCGCGCCGTCGAGGTGGACGACGGAGGCGTCGACGCCGCTGTCGGCGAGGTGCTTGGCGACGATGCCCTCGTAGGAGGTGGCGACCGTCTTGCCGCTCAGGTCGCTCACGCCGCTCGCCGTGCCGGGCTTGGAGGCGAAGCGGAAGGTGGAGCGGGCGAAGCCGAGCGGGAGGATCTCCTCCGCGTTGGCGCCGGAGTCCACGAGCAGGTCGCGGCCGGTGATGCCGATGTCGAGGCGGCCGGAGGAGACGTAGATCGCGATGTCACGGGGGCGGAGGTAGAAGAACTCCACCTCGTTGCCCGGGTCGACGATCCGCAGTTCCTTGGACTCCCGGCGCTGCTGGTAGCCGGCCTCATGCAGCATGTCCGCCGCAGGGCCGGAGAGTGAACCCTTGTTGGGGACGGCGATGCGCAGCATGAGGTCGGCTTCCTTCGCGTGAGGGGGTGGTACTGCTCTTACGGCGGGCGGGTTACAGGTGGGCGTAGACGTCGTCCAGGGAGATGCCGCGGGCGACCATCATCACCTGGACGTGGTACAGCAGCTGCGAGATCTCCTCGGCGGCCGCCTCCTTGCCCTCGTGCTCGGCGGCCATCCAGACCTCGGCCGCCTCCTCGACGACCTTCTTGCCGATGGCATGGACTCCCTTGCCGACCAGTTCGGCGGTGCGGGAGGTGGCGGGGTCGCCGTGGGCGGCCTTCTGCTGGAGCTCGGTGAACAGCTCCTCGAACGTCTTCTTGGACATGGTGCTGCTTACCCTACGCGCTCCGGGCCACTGGTCACCGCCAGGGTTCGGATACTGAACGCAGCGTGGCCGCGGTCGCCACGGCGGCCGTCACCGCCTCGTGGCCCTTGTCCTCCCTGGAGCCTTCGAGACCGGCCCGGTCCAGGGCCTGTTCCTCGTCGTCGCAGGTCAGAACGCCGAAGCCGACGGGGACGCCGGTGTCCACCGACACCTGGGTCAGTCCCTGGGTGACGCCCTGGCAGACGTAGTCGAAGTGCGGGGTGCCGCCGCGGATGACGACACCGAGGGCGACGATGGCGTCGTAGCCGCGGCCGGCCAGCACCTTCGCCACCACGGGGAGTTCGAAGCTGCCGGGCACCCTGAGCAGGGTGGGCTCGTCGATCCCCAGCTCGTGCAGGGCGCGCAGGGCGCCGTCCACCAGTCCGTCCATCACCTTCTCGTGCCACTGTGCCGCGATGACGGCGACCCGGAGGTCTCCGACGTTCCGGACGGACAGATCCGGTGCACCCTTGCCGCTCACGTGTCTCCTCAGTGCTCTGTGCTCTGTAGCGCTCTGTGCTCTGTGCCGACCGGTGCTGTGGTCCGGCCGGGCCTGGTCGCCGGGTCTACTGGTTGCCGCAGGTGGACGCGGTGGCCGCGTCCAGCCAGGGCAGGTCGTGCCCCATCCGGTCCCGCTTGGTGCGCAGGTAGCGGAGGTTGTGCTCGCCGGCCTTCACGGGCATGGGCTCGCGGCCGGTGACCTTGATGCCGTGGCTGAGCAGCGCCTCGGTCTTGTCGGGGTTGTTGGTCATCAGGCGGACGCTGCGGACGCCGAGGTCCCGCAGGATCTGCGCGCCTGCGCCGTAGTCGCGGGCGTCGGCGGGCAGGCCGAGTTCCAGGTTGGCGTCGAGCGTGTCGCGGCCCCGCTCCTGGAGTTCGTACGCGCGCAGCTTGGACATCAGGCCGATGCCGCGTCCCTCGTGGCCGCGCAGGTAGACCACCACGCCCCTGCCCTGCTGCTGGATGCGTTCCAGGGAGGCGTCCAGCTGGGGGCCGCAGTCGCAGCGCAGGGAGCCGAAGACGTCTCCGGTCAGGCATTCGGAGTGGACGCGGACGAGGACGTCGTCGCCGTCGCCGATCTCGCCGTGCACGAGGGCGACGTGCTCCACTCCGTCGACGGTGGAGCGGAAGCCGTAGGCGGTGAAGGTGCCGTGGGCGGTGGGGAGGCTGACCTCGGCCTCGCGCCGGACGGTGGGTTCGCTGCCGCGGCGGTAGGCGATCAGGTCCTCGATGGAGATGATCGTCAGGCCGTGCTTGCGGGCGAACAGGAGCAGTTCGGGCAGGCGCAGCATGCGGCCGTCCTCACCGGCGATCTCGACGATGGCGCCGGCCGGGCGCAGTCCCGCGAGCCGGGCGAGGTCGACGGCGGCCTCGGTGTGGCCGTCGCGGACGAGGACGCCGCCGGGCCTGGCGCGCAGCGGGAAGACGTGGCCGGGCCGGACGAGGTCACCGGGTTCTGCGGTGCCGCCGGCCAGGAGCCGGAGGGTGGTGGCGCGGTCGGCGGCGGAGATGCCGGTGGTGACGCCGTGGGCGGCGGTGGCGTCGACGGAGACCGTGAACGCGGTCTTCATCGATTCGGTGTTGTCCTCGACCATCTGCGGCAGCTGCAGCCGGTCGAGCTCGTCGCCCTCCATGGGGGCGCAGATCAGGCCGCGGCACTCGCTCATCATGAAGGCGACGATCTCGGGGGTCGCCTTCTCGGCCGCGATGACGAGGTCGCCCTCGTTCTCGCGGTTCTCGTCGTCGACGACCACGACGGGACGGCCGGCCGCGATGTCGGCGACGGCCTGCTCGATCGGGTCGAGCGCGAAGTCCTCGATGTCGTCGGTGCTGTACAGGACGGGTGCCGCTGTCATGCGGGCGCTCCTTCCGGGACGGGCCGCGTGCCCTGGCGGGAGCGCAGCCACCAGTCGCGCAGGCCCCACAGGACGAGCGCGCCGTAGATGACGTAGACGAAGCCGGAGAAGGCGAAGCCGTTGGCGAAGTTGAGGGGGACGCCGACGGCGTCGACGAGCAGCCAGGCGAACCAGAACTCGACCATGCCGCGCGCCTGGGCGTACATGGCGACGACGGTGCCGACGAAGATGTAGGCGTCGGGCCAGGGGTCCCAGGACAGGGACGGGTAGGCCTTGAACAGGGCGCCGACCAGGAGGGTGCCGACTGCGGCCACGGCGAGCAGGGCGGCCCGCTCGCGCCAGGTGGCGAAGCGTACGGCGATGTGGCCGTCCTCCGCCGCGCCCCTGCCGCGGTTCCACTGCCACCAGCCGTAGACGGCGACGACCATCACCACGATCTGCTTGCCCGCGCTGCCGGAGAGGTGGGCGGTGGCGAAGGCCGCGAAGAGGATCAGGCCGGACAGGAACTGGGTGGGCCAGCTCCATATGGAGCGGCGCCAGCCGAACGCCAGGCCGAGCAGACCGATGATGTTGCCGATCATGTCGGACCACTTGATGTGCTGGCCGAAGAGCGTGAAGGCCTCGGAGTTGAGCCAGTTCACCGGCCGGCCCCCGCGATCCGGTCGCCGAGCAGCCGTTCGACGTACTTGGCGACGACGTCCACTTCCAGGTTGACCGGGTCGCCGGGCTGCTTCAGTCCGAGGGTGGTCAGCGCGAGGGTGGTGGGGATGAGGCTGACGGTGAAGTGCTCGGCGCCCGCGTCGACGACGGTGAGGCTGATGCCGTCGACGGTGATGGAGCCCTTCTCCACGACGTAGCGGGCGAGGTGCGCGGGCAGGGAGATCCGCACGATCTCCCAGTGCTCGGAGGGGGTGCGCTCCACGATGGTGCCGGTGCCGTCGACGTGGCCCTGGACGATGTGGCCGCCGAGGCGGGCACCGACGGCGGTGGGCCGTTCGAGGTTGACCCGGGAGCCGGGGGCGAGCGCGCCGAGGCTGGAGCGTTCGAGGGTCTCGGCCATGACGTCGGCGGTGAACTCGTCGCCTTCGTGGTCGACGACGGTCAGACAGACGCCGTTCACGGCGATGGAGTCGCCGTGCTGCGCGCCTTCGGTGACGACGGGGCCGCGCAGGCGGAAGCGAGCGGCGTCGCCGAGGTTCTCGACGGCGGTGACCTCGCCCAGCTCTTCGACGATTCCGGTGAACACTTCCCGGGTCCTCCTGCCTCTTCGGGCACGGACTCCGGGGCTGCCGACGACGGCAGGACACACGAGCGAACGCACGGGGTACGACGGCGCCGAAGCGGAACCCGTCGTGAAGGACGAGCCCGTGGACGGCGACGCGCACAGCTGTGCCCGCTCGCCGCGCACTGCCTCCCATCCGGACTTTAACCGTCGGTCCAGGAATTTCACCTGGTCAACCGGCCGCTGGAAGCGACCGGGTCGCGGACTGTAACCGCCGGTTCGGACTTTCACCGACCCCGGAGTGCGCTGCTACTGGTACAGGGCCAGTGTGCCACGCTCCACCCGCGTCCATACGGGCGGTCGATGTGGGCTCGCTCACAGAGCGCATCACGGGCCTGACGGTCGGCGAGCGGCGGGAGGCCCGGCGGCGGGCAAGGGCCGTCGTCACCGCCGCCGGGCCGGTCTGTGCGGGAGTCGGACCCGGTCAGACCCTAGGTGGACTAGACCAGAGGGGTCAACAGGGCCGCAGGGCAGGAGAGTTCCCCTGACACGGGGCGGAACACGTGGGCGGTGGCGGGCGCTTGGCACGTGGGTGCGGATGCGGCTGCGTGCGGATGCGGGTGCCGCCGAACGCGGACAAGCTGGAACTCGTACCGCCGGTGCCGGAGGGAGCGCCGGAAGGAGCCGCCGGCGGGGGTGCCGGGCGGTCCGCCCGGAGGGAGCTGCCGGACGGGCCTCCTGAAGGAGTCTCCAGCCGTGCCGAGGAGCCCTCCGAAGAGCCGTCCGAGGAACCGTCCGAGGGACCGCCGGACGGGCCGTCCGAAGGGGCTGAACAGCATGACCGTGATCCTGGTGACCGGCGGCGGATCCCTCGGCGGGCTCGTCGCCGAGCGGCTGCGCGCGGACGGGTACGAGGTGCGGGTGCTCGGCCGGCGGCCGCCCGGCGCCGTGGACCTGCGCGAGGGCGGGAGGGCGCTGGACGCGGCCGTGGCCGGTGCGGACACGGTCGTGCACTGCGCGAGTCCGCCGCGGGACGGTGGCGAGGAGGCCGCGGCCCACCTGGTCGCGGCGGCGCGCCGGGCCGGGGCGGGACATCTGGTGCTCGTCTCCGCCGTGGGCGCGGGCCGGCTGCCGCTGGGCCACTACGAGACCGCGCGGGCCGTGGAGCGGTTGGTCGAGGAGTCGGGCCTGGGCTGGTCGGTCCTGCGTGCCACCCGGACCCACGACCTCCTGGCGGCCGCCTTCCGGCGCATGGCCCGGCCGCCGGTCATGCTGCTCCCGGCGGGTGTGCGGGAGCAGCCGGTCGAGGCGGCGGAGGTCGCCGGACGGCTGGCGGAACTGGCGGCGGGCGCACCGGCGGGGCGGGTGCCGGACATGGGCGGCCCCGAGGTCCGCGGCCTGGAGTCCCTGGCCCGCGCCTACCTCGGGGCCACGGCCCGCCGCCGCCCCGTCCTGAACGTGCCCCTGGCCGGCCGCGCCTACCAGGGTTTCCGCGAGGGCGAGCACCTCGCTCCGCGGCGGGCCGTGGGCAAGCGCACCTTCGAGGAGTACCTGGCGGCCCGCCGCGGCCGGCGGGAGTGAGGCGGCCGGACCGTCACCGCGGACGTACCGGGCCGCGGGGCCGGCGGGGAGCGACGCGGCCGGACCGTCAGAGCGGGGCGCACCGCGGCCGGCCCGGCGGGGAGCGACGCGGCGGGGCGACTGTCAGGGCGGGCGGCCCCGCCCGACGGGGATTGAGACGGCGGGGCCCTCAGCGCGCGTCGGGGCCGGCCCGGCGGGGAGCGACGCCGAGGCGACGTCGGGGGCGGGCGCCCAAACGGGCGGGACCGAGACGGCGGGGCCCTCAGCGCGGGCGCACCGGGTCGGCCGACCGGAAGCGACGCTGCGGGACGACGTCAGCACGCGCGGCCCTGCCAGGCAGGGAACGAGACGGCAGGGCCCTCAGCGCGGCGTACCGGGGCCAGCCGGCGGGAAGCGGCGCGGCGAGGCGACGCCAGCGCGGGCGGCCCCGCCCGGCGGGAAACGAGACGGCAGGGCGCTCAGCGCGGGCGCACCGGGGCCGCAGGGTCGGGCGGCCGGCCCGAAGCGACGCGGCGGGACGGCGTCAGCGCAGGCGGCCCCGCCCGGCGGGAAACGAGACGGCAGGCCCCTCAGCGCGGGCGCGGCGGGGCCGCGGGGCCGGGCGTCTCGCGGGGGTGAGGGGGCGGGCCGGGGGGCGCGAAAAGGATCTCCTGGGCGCGGTCCCGCGCCGTCAGGAGCGCGCCGCGCAGCACCGCGCCGCCGCCCAGCGTGCTCGCCCGGACCTCGGTGGGCAGCGGTGACATCCGGGCGACCCGCCGCGCCACCCGCGCGGCGAGCGCGTCCCCGCCGGCCCGGCCGATCTCGCCGCCCAGCACCACGCACCCGGGGTCCAGCACCGCCACCACGGAGGCCGCCGCGAGGGTCACCCGGTCGGCGAGGGCGTCCAGGAACTCGGCGGCCCGGGGCGCGTCCCCCCGCACCGCGCCGCGCACCAGTTCCGCGGCGGCCGGTTCCCGTCCCGCCGGGGCCGCCGAGATCCCGAACCGGGCGGCCAGCTCCGCCACCGCCGCGGAACCGGCCAGCGAGTGGAAGCCGCCCGTGCAGTCGGTCGCCGAGGGCAGGCCGCCGGTGCCGGGCACGGGCAGGAACCCGATCTCGCCCGTGCCGCCGGAGGCGCCGTGCCGCAGGACGCCGTCCAGGACCACCGCCGCGCCGGCGCCGTGGCCCAGCCACAGCAGGACGAACGTGTCCCGCCCCCGGGCGGCCCCGTCGCGCTGTTCGGCCAGCGCGGCGAGGTTCGTCTCGTTCTCGACGATGACGCGGGCCCGCGGCAGCCGGTCCTGGAGCGCGGCCACCAGCCGGCGGTGCCACTCGGGCAGCCCGGTGGTTCCGCGCAGTTCGCCCGTGTCCGGGTCGATCAGGCCGGGCGCGCCTATGCCGACGGTGTGCAGCTCTTCCGCACCCGCCTCCTTGGCGGCGCGCTCCACCAGGGTGACGGCCTGCTCGACGGCCGGGCCGGTGCCGGTGCCCGGACCGATCGGCACCGACTCGGCGGCCAGTTCGCGGCCGATCAGGTCGCAGACGGTCACGGCGACGCTGTCGGTGCGCACGTCGAGGGCGGCGAGGTGGGCCCGGTCGGCGACGATGCCGTACAAGCGGGCGTTGGGTCCGCGCCGCTGCTCCCCGGACTCCCCCACCACGGTGATCAGGCCGGAGACCGTCAGACGCTCGACCAGGTCCGCGACGGTCGGCCGGGACAGTCCGGTCAGATGCTTCAACTGCCCTGCCGTCAACGGCCCTTCCTGCTGCAACAGGCGCAGGGCGAGCCGGTCGTTGATGGCCCGGGCGGTGCTCGGGGATGCGGGCATGCCGGGAATCCTTCCAGATCCGCGGGGGCGGGCCGCCTCGCGGGCCGCCCCCGGTCCCTATCTATCAGGCAGGGTCCCTGATAGTTTACGTCCGCAGCAGCACGGCGGGACGAGGCACACGCCCGGGAGGGGCCGGAGAATGACAGCAGTGGTCTACCAGCAGCGCGAGGTCAGGCGCGCCCGGTACGCCGTGGCGGCCGTCTTCGCCGTGCACGGCGCCGTGACGGGATCGTTCGCCACGCGGGTGCCCTGGATCCAGGACCACGCATCGGTCAGCGCCGGCCAACTGGGTCTCGCGCTGGCGTTCCCCGCGCTGGGGGCGTCCGTGGCGATGCCGCTGGCCGGGCGCATCAGCCACCGCTTCGGCGCCCGCACCGCCCTGCGCGGCCTGCTGGCCCTGTGGACGCTCTCGCTGGTCCTTCCCGCGCTCGCCCCGAACCTGCTCGCCCTGTGCCTGGCCCTGTTCGTGTACGGCGCCTCGGCGGGCATGTCGGACGTCGCGATGAACGCGCTCGGCGTGGAGGTGGAGAACCGGCTCGGCCGCTCGATCATGTCGGGGCTGCACGGCATGTGGAGCGCGGGCGCCCTGATCGGTTCGGCGGCCGGGACGCTCGCCGCGCACCTGGGGGCGGACGCCCGCCTGCACCACACGCTGACGGCGGCCGTGCTGACGGTCCTCGGCTTCACCGCCTGCGCCTGGGTCCTGGACCTGCAGCCCGCCGAGGACGAGGACCCGCCGCCGCGGTTCGCGCTGCCGCCGAAGTCGGCCCTGCTGATCGGTGCCGTCGGGTTCTGCGCGGTGTTCGCGGAGGGCGCGAGCCTGGACTGGTCCGCGGTCTACCTGCGGCAGCGGCTGGAGACCTCGGCCGGACTCGCCGCGGCCTGCACGACCGGCTTCACCTTCACCATGGCCATCGCCCGGATCGCGGGGGACAAGGTGGTGGACCGGTTCGGCTCGGTGCGCACGGTGCGGGCCGGCGGGGTGCTGGCCGTGGCCGGGGGCCTGCTGGTCGTGGCGGCGGGGCATCCGGCGGTGGCGATGACCGGGTTCGCCCTGATGGGTCTGGGCATCGCGGTCGTCGTCCCGCTCTGCTTCGCCGCGGCGGGACGCAGCGGACCGAACCCCAGCCAGGCCATCGCGGGTGTGGCGACCATCACGTACACCTCGGGTCTGGTGGCGCCGGGCGCGATCGGCGGTCTCGCCCAGGCGACCAGCCTGGTGGTGTCGTTCGGCCTGGTCACCGTCCTGGCGTGCGGCCTGGCGGTCTTGGCGGGAGTGCTGCGGGCGGGCGACCGGGACCGTCCGAGGATCAGCGGGCCGGGCGCAGCAGTTCCTGACCCGCGGCCCTGAACTCCGCGCTCCACGGCGCCGGCCGCAGCGTCGCCGGGTCCAGCCGGACCAGGACGCGGCTGCCGTGCGCGTACGTCAGCGCGCCGTCGGCCGAGCAGAAGCGGAAGCCGTAGGTGAGGCCGGTGGTGCCGAGCCGTTCGAGCCACAGGTGGACGGCGTACCCGCCCGGCCGGGTCACCGGCGCCTCGTAGGTGATGCGCAGTTCCTTGACGGCGTTGCAGGCGTCCCCGGCGGCCACCCAGTCGCCCTCGAAGCGGAAGCCGTGCTCGTGCCACAGCCCGGCCCAGGCGCGTTCGACCATGAGCGGGTAGCGGGCGTTGTGCAGCAGCCCGAGGGCGTCCAGGTCGTCGAAGTGGACGGTGACGGGGATCAGCCGCCCGTACGACAGGGCGGGGGCGGCGGGCGCTTCGGCGGTCACGGTGATGCTCCTGAACGTACGGGCCGGGCGGCGGGACCGGACGCACGGCCGGGTCGGCGCGAGGGGGCGTACGGGCCCGCAGGGCGGGACGACCGTCATTCTAAGCGGTCGCTCAGCCTGTCCGGCGGGGAAGGTGCTGGTCAGCCGCCCGGCCACCCGCACAATGGTCTGGACAGACTTCACGTACAGAGAAAGCGAAACCCCACCATGGACCTCGGCGTGCGCTGGAAACTGCACGGTGACGGGCGCACGCCCGCACCCGGAGCGGTGGTCCGGCCCGACGAACGGCTGTCCTGGCCCCGCACGGTCGGGCTCGGCGCCCAGCACGTCGTGGCCATGTTCGGCGCCTCTTTCGTGGCCCCCGTGCTCATGGGCCTCGACCCGAACCTCGCCATCATGATGTCGGGCGTGGCGACCGTGCTCTTCCTGCTCGCCACGCGTGGCCGGGTGCCCAGCTACCTGGGCTGCTCGCTGTCGTTCGTGGGCGTCGCCGCGGTGATCCGGGCGCAGGGCGGCACGAGCGCGACCGTGACCGGCGCGGTCTTCGTCGTCGGCGTCGTGCTGTTCCTGGTGGGCGTCGCGGTGCAGCGGTTCGGGGCGCGGATCATCCACGCCGCGATGCCGCCGATCGTCACGGGCGCGGTGGTGATGCTGATCGGCTTCAACCTCGCCCCGGTGACCGCCTCGACGTACTGGCCGCAGGACCAGTGGACGGCCCTGCTGGTGATGCTGTTCACCGGACTGGCCGTGGTCTGCCTGCGGGGTTTCTGGTCCCGGATCGCGATCTTCCTCGGGCTGGTCTTCGGCTACGGCATCTCCTGGGTCTTCGACCGGGTCTTCGGGAAGATCCACTCCGTGGACGGGTCGGGCAGGCTCACCGACCACTGGCGCCTGGACCTCTCCGGCGTCTCCAAGGCCGACTGGATCGGTCTGCCGGCCTTCCACGGACCGGCCTTCCACTGGTCGGCGATCCTGGTCGCGCTGCCCGTCGTGATCGCGCTGGTCGCGGAGAACGCCGGCCACGTGAAGGCGGTCGGCGAGATGACCGGCGACCCGCTCGACGACAAGCTGGGCACGGCGATCTCCGCGGACGGCGTGGCCTCCATGATCTCCACGGCCGTGGGCGGCCCGCCCAACACCACCTACTCCGAGAACATCGGCGTGATGGCGGCCACCCGCGTCTACTCGACCGCGGCCTACTGGGCCGCCGCCGGCTTCGCGCTGCTGTTCGGCGTCTGCCCCAAGTTCGGTGCCGTCGTCGCCGCGATCCCCGGCGGCGTGCTCGGCGGCATCACCGTCATCCTGTACGGCATGATCGGCCTGCTCGGCGCGCAGATCTGGACCAACGCCAGGGTGGACCTGCGCAACCCGCTGAACCTGGTGCCGGCCGCGGCGGGCATCATCATCGGCGTCGGCAACGTCAGCATGAAGTTCACCGACACCTTCTCGCTGAGCGGCATCGCGCTCGGCACGGTCGTCGTCATCACCGGGTACCACGCCCTGCGGGCCTTCGCCCCGGCGCACCTGAAGAAGCAGGAGCCGCTGCTGGACGAGGGCACGTCGTCGTACGACGCGTCGGGGCGGGCCGGGAGCGGCGAACCGGGTCAGGCCGCGTCCTGAGACGCGCCCGCGCGGAACGTGAGACGCGCCCGCGCGGAACGTACCGGATGCGGCAGGCGCCCGGGCGTCGCCGTGGCCGCGGCCGGCGCAAGGACCGTGCCGGGGTCACGGCGGGCACCGGACCGCACCGGCTCTCTGACGGGTGCCGGGCCGCGCCCGGGACCGTGACGGGTTCCGGACCGTGCCGGGTCCGCAGCGGGTGCCGGGCCGCGCCCGGGACCGTGACGAGCGCCGGGCCGTCCCGGACCGTGACGGGTTCCAAACCGTGCCGGCTCCGTGGCGCGTGCCCGGTATAGGTGAGCGCCCCTGCGGCCGGGCCCGGATCGCTCGGACGTTCCCCCGTTCTGGGGAAGCGTCCGGCCGGTCGGCCCCAGGGCCGGTGCGGGCCTGGAACCCTGCCCCCATGGGGCAATCGGTACAACTCATCCGTCGTCCGGACACAGTGGACGCGGTCGTCACACGGATGCGGGGCCTGGCCGCCGGGCTGCCGGAGCGGGACGGGATCGCGGTCTTCAACCGGGTCTACCTCGCCGTCACCGAGGAGGCCGGACGGCGGCCGGCGGCCGGGCGGTTCACCGGAGCGCGGGCGGCGGCCACGCTGGACGTACGGTTCACCGAGCGGTACCTCACCGCCGTGGACCCGGCGGCCCAGGAGCGGCACGCACCGGCCTGCTGGCGGCCGCTCCTCCAGTCGCGCCGGCACCCGGGCGTGCGCCCGCTCCAGTTCGCGCTGGCCGGCGTCAACGCGCACGTCGGACACGACCTGGCCCTGGCCGTGGTGGACACGTGCGCGGCGCTGGAGTGCGAACCGGCCGATCTGGAGGGCGACTTCGAGCGGGTGGGCGACCTGCTGGCCGCGCTGGAGGAACGCGTCCGCGAGGACCTGATGCCGGGTCCGGACCTGCTGCGGATCGCCGACCCGCTGACCCATCTGCTGGGCGCGTGGAGCCTGGAGCAGGCCCGGGACGCCGCCTGGTCGGCCGCGCGGGCGCTGTGGGCGCTGCGCCGGCTGCCCGACGTGGCCGAGGACTTCACCCGGCGGCTGGACGCGGCGGTCGGCTTCGCCGGTCGCATGATGCTCACACCGCTGCCCGCCTGACCGGCCCGCCCCTCCCCCGCCGGGCCCGCGGCGGCTCGGACCGTTCCCCGGGCCCGGGCGCCGCCGAAGGCTCCACTGCCGCTCGACGGCACCGCGCTGCTCCCCGGAACTGCCGTGCGGTCGCTGTACGTTGCCCATGGACACCGGCGATCACCGGCGATCACGAAGGAGCGCACCACCATGGCGACCCGTCTGGGACTGGGCCTTCCGCAGAACCGTCAGTACGACCTCGGCAGGGACGTGCCCGACGTGGCGCGGACGGCGGAGGGCATCGGCTACGACAGCCTCTGGGTGTACGAGCGGGCACTGTTCCCGGAGCCCGCGACCCAGGGGCTCTACGGCATCGAGGGCCTGCCCTGGCCCGACTCCTACCGCCATGTGGCCGACCCGCTGGTCACGCTCACGCTGGCCGCGGCCGTCACCGAGCGGGTGAGTCTCGGCAGCAGTGTGCTGGTCGCGCCGCTGCACGTGCCCTTCCAGCTGGCCAGGACCCTGGCCTCGCTGGACGCGGCCAGCGGCGGCCGGGTGATCGCGGGCCTGGGCACCGGCTGGTCCCTGGACGAGTACGCGGCGGCGGGCATCCGCCCGATCAAGGAGCGCGGCCGGGTGCTGGACGAGGTGATCGACGTCTGCCGGGCGGTGTGGGGCCCCGACCCTGTGCGCCACCACGGCCGGATCACCGAGATCGACTCGGCCGTGGTCGGCCCCAAGCCCGCCCGGCCGATCCCGATCCTGCTGGCCGCGACCACCCGCAAGGCGCGCGAGCGGCTGGTGGAGCACGCCGACGGCTGGCTGCCGGCCGGCATGGGCGTCGAGCAGGTCGCCGCCCAGTGGCACGCCCTGCAGGACCTGGCCGCCGAGCGCGGCCGGCAGCAACCCATCCGGACGGTGCTGCGGGCGAACGCCCGCTACTCGCCCAAGGCCCGGGAAGGCGCCGACCGGAGCCCCTTCCACGGCAGCGCCGACCAGATCGTCGAGGACCTTCTCGCGCACGCCGGGATCGGCATGGAGGAGATCCTCGTCGATCTGCAGAGCACCCTGCGGGACGCCGAGGAACTCAAGGACGTCGCCGCGGAGGTCTACGAGAAGGCGCGGGCCGCCGGGCTGTGACCGCCCCCGCCCGGGACCGGCCCTCGGGGGCCGGCCCCGCGAGCGGTCCTCGCCGTCGGTCCTCGCGGCCGGCCCTCGCGATCGGTGCCCGCGATCCGTCCCGGCGGTCAGTTGCCGCGGTCAGTCCTCCGGCAGTTCGACGGGCGCGATCTCGTCGAAGACGTCGCCGGGACCGGGGTTCGTCGCGTCGGTCGCCCCGCCGAAGTGGTGCATGACGCCCCAGACCGCGTTCAGCGCGGTCTGGACGGCGCCCTCGGCCCAGCCGGCCGTCCAGGAGATGTCGTCGCCGGCCAGGAAGATGCCCCGCTTGTCCTCGGGCAGCCCCTCCTGCATGAAGTGCGTGAACAGGCGCCGCTGGTAGCGGTAGTGGCCGGGCAGGTTGGCCTTGAACGCGCCCATGAAGTAGGGCTCGTTCTCCCAGGAGACGGTCACCGGGCTGCCGATGATGTGCTTCCTGATGTCGACGTTCGGATAGATCTCCGACAGCGACTTCAGCATGACCTCCATCCGCTCGTTCGCGGACAGCGGCAGCCACTTGAGGCTGTCGTCGCACCAGGTGTACGACAGGCAGATCACGGCGGGCCTGTCCGGGCCGTCGTCCAGGAGGTAGGTGCCGCGGGTCATGCGGTCGGTGAGCGTCATCGACATGACGTCCCGGCCCGTCTCCTCGTCCTTGTCCAGCCAGAACGGCCGGTCGACCGGGACGAAGAGCTTGCTGGACTCCATGTAGTGGGTGCGCTCGATCGCCGTCCAGTGGTCGATCGGGAACAGCGCGTCGTCGCACTGGATCTTGGACAGCAGCATCCAGGACTGCGCGGTGAAGATCGCCGCCCGGTAGGTGCGGATGTCGCCGTCCGCGTCCGTCACGGTGATCCGGTTGCCCGCGGTGCGGTGCAGCCGGGTCACGGCCGAGCGCGGCTCGCCGCCCGGGTGCAGCGTCTTCAGCGAGGTGCCGTACGGCCAGTGGACGATCTTCTCCGGCTCGCGCTCCCACAGCCGCAGCGGCAGCTGCTGCGAGCCGCCGACGATGCCGCGGTGGTGGTCGTCGGCCTCGGTGTAGACGACGCGCAGGATCTCCAGGATGGAGTTGGGGAAGTCGGTGTCCCAGCCGCCGGTGCCGAAGCCGACCTGGCCGAAGATCTCCCGGTGCCGGAAGGACTTGAACGCCTCGGAGTCGCACAGGAAGCCGTAGAACGTCTGGTTGTCGAGCTTCTCGACGAGCCTCGACCAGATCGCGCGGATGCGGGGCACGTCCCGCTCGCGCAGGGCGCGGTTCATGTCGGAGAAGTCGGCGCCCTCTTCCAGGCACTTGTTCCAGGCCTCGGCGACGTCCCGGTAGACCTGCGGCAGATCGTCGATCGTCTCCGCGTAGTGCGACTCGCCCTTGAGGTCGACGACGGTCGACGGGGTCGCCTCGGCGAGCGGGTTCGGGAAGGGGCGGGTGGTCAGGCCGACCAGGTCGATGTAGTGCTGGAGCGCCGTGGAGGACGGCGGGAAGCGCATCGCGCCCATCTCTGCGGTGAGGTCCGGGTCGCAGCCCTCGAAACCGACGGTGCGCAGCCTGCCGCCGATCCGGTCCGCCTCGTAGACGACGGGCTTGAGGCCCATCTTCATCAGTTCGTAGGCGGCCACGATGCCCGACAGGCCGCCGCCGATGACCGCGACCTCGCTGCCGTGCTCGGTCGCGGGTATCTGGCCGAGCCCCGCCGGGTGGGCGAGGAAGTCGTCGTACGCGTACGGGAAGTCCGGGCCGAACATGGTGATCGGCGGCTGCTGCTCGTCTGCGTGCTCGACGGCGTTGGGCACGGTGGACGTCATGGGGTGCGGACTCCTTGCGCGTGAAGAACGATCGGGGAGGTCGGGGCCGGGGCCGGTCTCAGCCCAGGGACCCGTAGAGGCCGGGGCGGCGGTCCAGCAGGTACGGGTTCGACTCCCGGGAGCGGGCGAGGAAGCCGGGGTCGGCGTCGGCGACGACGAGGTCCTCGTCGCGGCCGGCGCGGGTGCGGGCGACTCCGTCGGGGCCGGCGAGGACGGAGAGGCCGACGAACTCGAACTCGCCCTCCCGGCCGACGCGGTTGACGTACGCGACGTACATCTGGTTCTCGAAGGCGCGCACCGGCACGACCGACTCGGCGACGAACTGGTACGGGTGCATCTGCGCGGTCGGCACGCACAGGAGGTCGGTGCCGGCGAGGGCGTGGGCGCGGACGTTCTCCGGGAACTCGACGTCGTAGCAGATCATCAGGCCGACGGTCAGGCCGCCCAGCTCTGCCTGGACGACGGGCTGCCCGCCCGGGGTGAAGTGGTCGCGTTCGAAGCGGCCGAAGAGATGGGTCTTGCGGTAGTTCGCCAGCCGCGTGCCGTCGGCGGAGACCAGCTGGGCCGAGTTGAACACGGCGTCACCGTCCCGCTCCGGGTAGCCGTAGGCGACCGCCAGGCCGTGCCGGCCGGCGAGGTCGGCGACGGCGTCCGCGAAGTCGCCGTCGACGGGCTCGGCGAGGCGGCCGATGCCGTCGCCGATCGCGTAGCCGGTCAGGAACATCTCCGGCGTGACCAGCAGGCCCGCCCCGGCAGCGGCGGCGCGGCCGGCGGCGGCGTCGAGGACCTTCAGGTTCTCGGCCACGGAGCCGGGGCGGCCGGAGCTCTGGAGCAGGGCGGTACGCATGCGGGATCCTTGCCGGTCAGGGGGATTCGGGGTCGGTTAGACGGTACGGGCGGGGGTACGGGCGGACAAGCGGGAGCCGTTGCGCGGCGGCGCGGTGTTCGTTGCGCGTGGGCCGGGCCGCGCGGCGATTCGTTGCGCGAGCGGCGGCGACGGCGGTCCGCCGGGCGCCGCCGGGCCGGCAGGCCCCCGTCACCCGGCTCGGCCGCCGGGCCGGCAGGCCCGCCCCCGCCCCACGCGCACACCACACCGCCCCTGGACCTCGCACGGGACGCAGGGGCGGCGGTCGGCTCCGGGGCGCGCGGGTGCTTACGTGGGGGAGCCGGAGGAGTAGCGGCGCAGGAGGGGGGAAAGGACCAGGACCGACTTGGTCCGCTCCACGAACGGCTCGCCCGCGATGCGTTCCAGGACGCGCTCGAAGTGCCGCATGTCCGCGGCGAAGACCTGGGCGATCGCGTCCGCGTCACCGGTGACGGTGGAGGCGGACACGACCTCCTGGTAGCGCTCGAGACCGCGCTGGATCGTCTCCGGCGAGGTGTTGCGCCGGCAGTGGATCTCCACGTAGCCCTCGGTGTGCCAGCCGAGCGCCGCGGGGTCGACGCGGACGGTGAAACCGGTGATGGCACCGGTGGCACGCAGCCGGTCCACCCGCCGTTTGACGGCGGGCGCGGACAGGCCGATCAGCTGCCCGATGTCCGCGTAGGAGCGGCGGGCGTCCTCGGCGAGGGCGTGCACGATGCGTTCGTCGAGATCGTTCAGCACGGGGCGTGGGTCACTTCTTCGGGGTCGGGCTCGGGGCTACTGGGCTGCCGTCGCGGGGGCGGGATCGGCCGCGAGACGGGAACGGCGGTGGCCGTACAGGAAGTAGATCACGAGCCCGACGGCCATCCAGATCCCGAAGACCACCCAGGTGACGGCGGACAGGCTGCCCATCATCCACACGCACAGCACGAAGCCGATCGCGGGCAGCACCGGCGACAGCGGCACCCGGAAGGTGCGGCGCATGGCAGGGCGGGTCCGGCGCAGCACCACGACGGCCACGTTGACCAGGGCGAAGGCGAAGAGGGTGCCGATGCTGGTGGCGTCCGCGAGCTGTCCGAGCGGGATGGCGGCGGCCAGCACACCGCAGAACAGGGACACGATGACCGTGTTCACCCGCGGCGCGCCCGACCTGGGGTGGACCCGGGAGAACGCCTTGGGCACCAGACCGTCGCGGGACATCGCGAACAGGATGCGGGTCTGGCCGTAGAGGACGGTCAGCACGACGCTGGCGATGGCGATGACCGCGCAGAAGGCCAGCAGGGTGCCCCAGAAGCTCTGGCCGGTGACCTCGCGCATGATCTGGGCGAGGGCGGCCTCCGAGTCGTTGAACTGCCGCCAGGGCTTGGCGCCCACGGCGACGGCGGCGACCAGGACGTAGAGCGCGGTGACGATCACCAGGGAGAGCATGATCGCGCGCGGCAGGTCGCGCTGCGCGTTCTTCGCCTCCTCACCGGCGGTGGAGGCCGCGTCGAAGCCGATGTACGAGAAGAACAGCGTCGCGCCCGCCGCGCTGACACCGCCCATGCCGAGCGGCATGAAGTGGGAGTAGTTGCCGGAGCGGAAGCCCTGCACGCCGATGGCGCAGAACAGGATCAGGGCGGCGATCTTCACGCACACCATGATCGTGTTGGCGCGCGCGGACTCCTTGGCGCCGCCGAGCAGGAAGGTCATCGCCAGCAGGACGACGATCAGGGCGGGCAGGTTGAAGACGCCGCCGTCGCCGGGCGGCGCCGACAGGGCCGCGGGTATGGTCACGCCGATCGTGCCCTTGAGCAGCTCGTTGAGGTACTCGCCCCAGCCGACGGCGACGGCGGCCACCGACACGCCGTACTCCAGGACCAGGCACCAGCCGCAGACCCAGGCGATCAGCTCGCCCATCGTTGCGTATGCGTACGAGTACGAGGAGCCGGAGACCGGGATGGTGCCGGCCAGCTCCGCGTAGGACAGGGCGGAGAAGAGCGCCGTCAGACCGGCGATCACGAAGGAGAGCGTGACGGCGGGCCCGGCCTTGGGGACCGCCTCGCCCAGGACGACGAAGATGCCGGTGCCCAGGGTGGCACCGATGCTGATCATGGTGAGCTGCCACAGTCCCATGGAGCGCCTGAGACTGCCCCCCTCGCCCTGGCCGCCCTCCGCGACCAGGCGTTCCACGGGCTTGCGACGCATCAGGCGCGCACCGAAGGACGAGGGGACGGTGAGGGTGCGGTTGGGCGGTGCGCCTTGGTCGAGCACGCGCGGCTCCTTGTCGCTGCGGTTCTTCGAGCGGCGGGGACCGGTGGCACCACGTCCCGTGGGGACCCACCGAGCGGGGTCCCTGCCACGCCATGTACAGCGCAGACCCTATGAGGCTGCGCTTCACAAGCGTAATGCAGCAACCTTGCGTCTCTCCGCATGATCGTTGCGTTCCGGGGCCCTGCGCGGGTGTTCGTTGCGCGGGGGCTTTCGACCGTTGCGTACGGGACGGGCGGGAGTGTCCCGGTGTGCCGCGGCCGCCACCGACGCCGACGGCCCCTGCCGTCCCGGCGGCGGGACGGCAGGGGCCGTACGGAAGGGGTCGCTCCGCTCAGGGCGGCGGGGCGGGGCGGCGGTCAGCTCCAGCTGGCGTGCAGCGGCTTGCCCTCGGCGTAGCCGGCCGCGCTCTGGATGCCGACGATCGCCTTCTCGGCGAACTCCTCCAGGGACCCGGCACCGGCGTAGGTGCAGGAGGAGCGGACACCGGCGATGATCGAGTCGATGAGGTCCTCGACGCCCGGGCGGGACGGGTCGAGGAACATCCGGGAGGTGGAGATGCCCTCCTCGAACAGCGCCTTGCGGGCCCGGTCGTAGGACGACTCCTCCGAGGTGCGGTTGCGCACCGCGCGGGCGGAGGCCATGCCGAAGGACTCCTTGTACAGGCGGCCGCTCGCGTCCTGCTGGAGGTCGCCCGGCGACTCGTACGTGCCCGCGAACCAGGAGCCGATCATCACGTTGGACGCCCCGGCGGCGAGCGCCATCGCCACGTCGCGGGGGTGACGGACGCCACCGTCGGCCCAGACGTGCTTGCCGTACTTCCGGGCCTCGGCCGCGCACTCCAGCACGGCGGAGAACTGGGGCCGGCCCACGCCGGTCATCATCCGGGTGGTGCACATGGCGCCGGGGCCCACACCGACCTTGATGATGTCCGCGCCCGCCTCGATCAGGTCCTTGACGCCCTCGGCGGAGACGATGTTGCCGGCCACGATCGGCACCTGCGGGTCGAGGTCGCGGACCAGCTTGACCGCGCTGATCATCGACTCCTGGTGGCCGTGGGCCGTGTCGATGACGAGCGTGTCCACACCCGCGCCGAGGAGCTGCTCCGCCTTGCCCGCCACGTCGCCGTTGATGCCGACGGCGGCGGCGACACGGAGCCTGCCCTGCGCGTCGGTGGCCGGGGTGTAGAGCGTGGCGCGCAGGGCGCCCTTGCGGGTGAGGATGCCGGCGAGGCGGCCCTCCTTGTCCACGGCGGGCGCGTAGCGGCGGTTGGCCGCGTCCAGCCGGTTGAAGGCCTCGCGCGGGTCGATGTCCGCGTCCAGCAGCACCAGGTCCCGGCTCATGACGACTTCGAGCTGGGTGAAGCGGTCCACGCCGGTCAGGTCCCGGTCGGTGACCACGCCGACGGGCCGGTGGTCCTCGTCGACGACCACACCGGCGTTGTGCGCCCGCTTGGGCAGCAGGGACAGGGCGTCGGCGACCGTCTGGTGCGGGGCCAGCACGATCGGGGTGTCCAGGACGTGGTGGCGGCCCTTGACCCAGGAGACGACCTCGGTGACGACGTCGATCGGGATGTCCTGCGGGATGACTACCAGGCCGCCGCGCCGGGCCACGGTCTCGGCCATGCGGCGGCCGGCGATCGCGGTCATGTTGGCGACGACGAGCGGGATGGTGGTGCCCGTGCCGTCCGGGGAGCTGAGGTCCACGCCCTGACGCGAGCCGACCGCGCTGCGGCTCGGCACCATGAAGACGTCGTCGTACGTCAGGTCGTACGCGGGCTGGATGTCGTTGAGGAAACGCACGTGCTGCACATCCCAGTCGATCAGAGGTGGCCCCCGGACAGGTCAGCCAGGGGGAAAGAGCACGTACTTCATTGTCCCATGCCGGATGGCCCGTCATGCCCTGTCGCAACATCCAGGCTGGTCAGAGGGGGTTTAGGAGGAACCTCCAAGGATCAGTGCGACGGTCAGTGCGGGGGTGCGGTCCGCCGCCTCGGCGAACACGTCCTCGGCGGTGCGCCACTCCCCGGGGCGGCCCTCGGCGAACGCGCGCCAGCCCCGCACGACGAGCAGCAGGCCGCGCTCTGCCGCTCCTCGCGGCCACACGGAGGGATCGGCGAGGGAATCTGCCAGCGCGTCCCAGTTGCGCCCGAACCAGTCGGGCAGCGCCAGGGCCCGCGCGGCACGGTCCATCAGGCCGGCCTTGTCCGTGACCCCGTCGAGGTCCAGGACGGCCACGAGCCGGCCGGCCAGGTCATCGCTCATCTCAGCACCGCCCGGAACGAGTCGTAGTGGTCGTCGGTGTAGTAGATCTCGCCGTCCCGGCCGGTGACGAGGCGCCGGGCACCCCGGTCGCGGGAGCCGGGGGTCCTGACCGTGTACTCGTGGTAGTAGCCGCGCGCGTGGGCCGGCAGCCGCTTCTCGAAGTTGCCGAAGACGACGCCGTCCCGGGAGTACGGGAAGGGGCCGCCCCGGTCGATGAGGGCCAGCGTGCGGCGGGCCTCGGCCGGCAGCCGGGACTCCCGCACGGTGGCCATGCCCCGCGCCCAGGCGGGCGTGGCGGCGCCGGCCGACGCGGGGCTCGACGCGGAGGACCGGGCGGGAGGGGAGGCGGCGCCCCCCGTGGCGGAACCGCTCGGACTCCCGGCGGAACAGCCCGCCAGCAGGACGGCGAGGCAGACGAGGAGACCCGCGAGCGCACGGGGGACGGACCGCAGCAGCATGGCGACGATGCTCCCACGGCCGTCCGCCGGCGGCTCGCCGTCAGGCCCCGTCCGGGTCCGCCCGGTGCAGCGCGGACTTGGGGGACGGCCCGGCCGTCATCAGGTAGTCGGCGGCCGAGGTGTCCGTGACGAGGCTGGTGACCAGCCCCGAACGCAGCACCGCGTCGATCGCGGCCGCCTTGCGCTGGCCGCCGGCGATGGCGACGACCTCGGGGATACGGCGGAGCTGGTCGGCCTTGACCGTGATGCACCGCTCCCCCAGGTCGCGGCCGATCCGGCGGCCCTCGGCGTCGAAGAGGTGCGCGGCCATCTCGGCGGCGACGCCGAGCGAGGCGTAGTGGGCACGCTCCTCGTCGCTGAGCATGTCGTGCACCGTGGAGATGCCCGGCTCCCACGAACCGATGGAGACGCAGGCGACGGTGACCTTGTCGAAGTACTCGAAGGCGCGGGCGATCCCGGTCTGGTTGCGCAGCGCCGCCGCGGTGGCCGCGTCCGGCAGCAGCATCGGCGCGTAGATGGGGTGCGCGTCGCCGCCGGAAACCTGGGCGGCACGGCGGACGGCCTCCACCGAGCCGCGCTCGGAGGTCCCGGCGTCGTACACGCCCGTCAGCTGCACCACCGTGCACGGGGGCAGCCGGTCCAGGGCCGCCGCCATGTGAATGGTGGAACGGCCCCAGGCCAGGCCCAGGACGTCGCCCTCGTCGACGAGTTCGCCGAGCAGATCGGCGGCGACCTCGCCGAGGTTCTCCGGGTCGGGCGTCTCCTCCGCCTCGGCCGGGGACTCGACCACGACGGCGTGCCGGAGACCGTAGCGGGCGCGGAGCGCGTCGGAGCGCTCGGCGTCCAGCTCGGCCGGCACACGGATCTCGATCCGCACGAGATCACGTTCGAGAGCGGTCTCCAGGACCCGGGCCACCTTGAACCGGCTCACGCCGAACTCCTCGGCGATCTGGATCTTGGACTTGCCCTCGAGGTAGAAGCGGCGGGCCATGGCCGCCGCCTGCACCAGCTCAGCGGGTCCCATCCGCACTGCTGACCGGCCCGCCGACATACCCGACACGGCGATCTCCTCACTGCTGTTCACACTCTGGATTCGCCGTTCATCCTTGCAGATCCGGCGCTGTTGATCAGCCCTGATGAGAGCCGTTCACGTACCTGATGCCCAGTGGTTGCACGTCCGGGACGCCCCGGCGCGCGCCGGCCGCGCGTACGGACCGCCCGGGATGCCCCGATACTCAGTGGCCGCACGCCCAGGATGCCCGGGATGTGGCCGTCTGCGCCTGTGCGCGCAGGGCACGGACCGCCTCGGACGGGTCGTCGGCGCCGTAGACCGCGGAGCCCGCGACGAAGACGTCGGCGCCGGCGTCCGCGCACCGCTCGATCGTCGAGGCCGAGACGCCCCCGTCGACCTGGAGCCACAGCTGCAGACCGTGCTTGCCGATCAGCTCCCTGGTACGGCGGATCTTGGGCAGCATGATGTCGAGGAACGCCTGTCCGCCGAAGCCGGGCTCCACCGTCATGATCAGGAGCATGTCCAGCTCGGGGAGCAGGTCCTCGTACGGCTCGATGGGCGTGGCGGGCTTCAGCGCCATCGAGGCGCGGGCACCCTTGGCGCGGATCTCGCGGGCCAGGCGCACCGGCGCGGCGGCGGCCTCGACGTGGAAGGTCACCGAGGAGGCGCCCGCCTCGACGTACTGCGGGGCCCACCGGTCCGGGTCCTCGATCATCAGGTGGCAGTCCAGCGGCGTGTCCGTCGCCCGCGCCAGGGACTCCACGACCGGCACGCCGAGGGTGAGGTTCGGGACGAAGTGGTTGTCCATCACGTCGACGTGGAGCCAGTCGGCCCCTTCGACCGCCTTCGCCTCCTCGGCGAGGCGCGCGAAGTCGGCGGACAGGATGCTGGGGTTGATCTGCACGGCCATGCCCCAAGCCTGCCATGCCGCGGCGCGCGGCCGGAACGGCGGGCCGCCGGGGGCCGTGAGGACGGCCCCCGGGGTGCCGCGGCCGGTGTGCGCGCCGGTGGTGGGTCTCCGGCCGGCCGGCGGGGGCCGGGCGCGCCGTTCCCCGTGCCCCCGCGGGGGGCCGCCCCGGCGGCGTCCCGGCAGACGTCGCAGGTCAGGGGCGGACGCGCCCCGGTGCCGACCGGGCCGACCCGGCACATCCGGGGCGGCGGCCCCGGGTGTGTCCCAGCAAGTTCCGCGCATCAGGGGGGCGGACCGGCCCCGGCGGCACCCCGGCAGGTCCCCGCGCATCAGGGGCGGGCCGCCCCCGGGTGGCGATCAGCCGGTGCGGCGGATCAGGGCCAGGTACATCGCGTCCGTGCCGTGCAGGTGCGGCCACAGCTGGATGTCGGGGCCCTCTCCCAGGGCGGGGACGCCGGGCAGCAGCGGCCTCGCGTCGATCAGTTCCGCCGTCGGGAACTGCTTGAGCAGGTCGGCGACGACCGCACGGGTCTCGGCGAGGTGGGGCGAGCAGGTGGCGTAGCCGACGACACCGCCGACGCGGACCGACTCCAGGGCCGTACGGAGCAGGCCGCGCTGGAGCGGCGCGAAGCCGTCGAGGTCCTCCGGGCGGCGGCGCCAGCGGGCCTCGGGGCGGCGGCGCAGGGCGCCGAGACCGGTGCACGGCACGTCGACGAGGACGCGGTCGAAGCTGCCCGGCCGCCAGGCGGGGCGCGTCCCGTCGGCGGCGATCACCTGGTACGGCCCGGGGTTCCCGGCGAGCGCCTTCGCGACCAGTCCGGCCCGGTGCGGCTGCTTCTCCGAGGCCAGCAGCACGGCGCCGCGCTCGGCGGCGAGCGCGGCGAGCAGAGCGGCCTTGCCGCCGGGACCCGCGCAGCCGTCCAGCCACTTGCTGTCGGGGCCGTCGACGGGCGCGGCGGCCAGGGCCAGGGCGACGAGCTGGCTGCCCTCGTCCTGTACGCCCGCGCGCCCCTCCCGCACGGCGTCCACCGCGCCCGGCTCGCCGCCCTCGGTGAGCCGGACGGCGTACGGCGACCAGCGGCCCGGCACCGCGGCCTCCTCCCGCAGCAGCTCCTCGGTGGTGGCGCGCCCCGGCCGGGCCACGAGGGTCACCTCGGGCCGCTCGTTGTCGGCGTCCAGGAGGTCCTCGATGCCTGCGCGTCCGCCGCCGAGCGAGTCCCACAGGGCGGACACGACCCAGCGCGGGTGGGAGTGGACGACGGCGAGGTGGTCCTCGGGATCCTCGTCGTAGGGCGGTGCGACCTTCTCCAGCCAGCCGTCGAGGTCGTGCTGGGCGACCTTGCGCAGCACCGCGTTGACGAACTTGGCGCGCCCGTCACCGAGCACGACCCGGGCCAGCTCGACGGTGGCGGAGACCGCGGCGTGGCTCGGGATACGCGTGCCGAGGAGCTGATGGGCGCCCAGGGCGAGCACGTCCAGGACGGGCGGGTCCACCTCCCTGAGCGGCCGGTCCACGCACGCGGCGATGACCGCGTCGTACGTGCCCTGCCGGCGCAGGGTGCCGTAGACCAGTTCGGTGGCGAGCGCCGCGTCCCGCCCGTCGAAGTCGCCCTTCTCCCGCGCCTTGCGCAGCAGGGGCGGCAGCACGAGGTTGGCGTACGCGTCGCGTTCGTCCACGGCGCGCAGCGCGTCGAAGGCGAGGATGCGGACGGGGTCCTTCTGGGGCCGGCGGTACGGCTTGGCGGGCTTGCGGGGCCGACGGGGGGTGTCGCTCACGAAAAGGTGCTCCGGATGTCTGGGGCGCCGCGCACGGACGCGTGGGGCGGGGCCGGGCGCGGGTGCGCGGGCCCGGGTGCGCTGTGCACCCAGCCTACGACCCGCCCCGACGTCCGACCGGCTCTCCCCCGGCCCTGACCTGCCGGGCGACCGCCACACCGCCGTCCCGGCCGCCGCGCCGCTCCCCCGCCCGCCGCTCCCGTCCCGCGGGCACCGCGCTCCCGGCCCGCGGGCCGGACGGCTTTGCCGCCCGGCTACGCCGACCGCGCCGAAGGCGCACGGCGCCGGTCAGCCGCCGAGGGTCTCGCCCTCGGCGATGCGCACGCCCCGTGCCCAGTCCGCCGCCCGCATCGGCTTCTTGCCCTGGGCCTGCACCCACAGCAGCTCCACCGCGTACGAACCCGTACCGACGTGGACGTCGTTCTTGCCGGCGGCGAGCGCGCCGGGCGCGAGGCCGGTGCGCCGGGGTACGGGGGCGACCTGGATCAGCTTGAGGCGTTCGCCGCGGAACGTGGTCCAGGCGCCCGGCGCCGGCGTGCACCCGCGGACCACGCGGTCCACGCGCAGGGCTGGGGCGGTCCAGTCGACCCGGGCGTCCTCGACCGTGATCTTGGGCGCGAGGGTCACGCCCTCCGACGGCTGCGGTACGGCCTTCAGGGTGCCGTCCTCGATGCCGTCCATGGTCGCCGCGAGCAGCCCCGCCCCGGCGAGCGCGAGCCGGGTGAGCAGGTCACCGCTGGTGTCGGTGGGACGGATCGCCTCCGTGACGGTGCCGTAGACCGGACCGGAGTCCAGCCCCTCCTCGATGAGGAACGTGGAGGCGCCGGTGATCTCGTCACCGGCCATGAGGCTGTGCTGCACCGGCGCGGCACCGCGCCACGCAGGCAGCAGCGAGAAGTGCAGGTTGACCCAGCCGTGCACGGGGATGTCCAGGGCGGTCCTGGGCAGCAGGGCACCGTAGGCGACGACGGGGCAGCAGTCCGGGGCGATCTCCTTGAGCCGCTCCTGGAAGTCGGGGTCGCGCGGCCTGGCCGGCTTGAGCACCTCGATCCCGGCCTCCTCGGCGCGTTCGGCGACCGGGCTCGCGATCAGCCTGCGCCCCCGGCCGGCGGGTGCGTCGGGGCGGGTGACGACGGCCGCCACCTCGTGCCGCCCGGAGGCGAGCAGGGCGTCCAGGGCGGGAACGGCGACCTCGGGGGTACCGGCGAAGACGAGCTTCATGGGCGGGTGCGGGCCTCTCGGTCGGGGTGTTCGGGGCGGGTACGCGGCCCACAAGTCTATGACCCCGTACGGCCGTGGGCGGGAAGCGGCCGCAGGCGGGGGCCGCAGCGCACAGCCGCTCCACGGGGGGGGCGTACGCATATGCCCTTACGCCCCCACAGCGTGACCAGCGGGCGGAAAACGCGTTGGTCAAGTGAGAGTTGACCAAAAGGGGCCGCTCGTACGGCCCGTTCCTTTCAACGCCGGTTCGAGAGGCTTGTTCATGGCCGACCACGCAACCCACGACGCCCAGGCCCGGGCCAGCCTGCACTTGCTGGTGCGGGACATCGAGCGGGTCCGCCGGCAGGTGGACGCACTGCGCACGCTCACCGCCCAGTTGGGCAACGTCTACCGCCCGCGCCGCTCCGGGCCCTCCACGGGCTTCGTCGTCTACGGACGGGCCCCCGCCCCGACGGTCCGCCTCGCGCAGGAACTGCGGGACAGCGTCGAGACCCTGGTCACGGCCGCCGTCGACTTCGACCGCTCGCTCGGCTTCTCGTGGGACGCGGTGGGCTCGGCGCTCGGCGTCACCAAGCAGGCGGTGCACCGGCGTTACGGTGCACGCCGCGCCGCCGCACAGGCGGCCGCCGCCGAGGCCGAGCGTGCGCCGGAGACGCCGGGCACCCGGCCGGTCGCCCTGGGCCCCGGCCTGGCCACGGCGCCCGCGGTGCCCACGGTCCCGGCCGCCCGGTCCATGCCGACACAGCCGACGGCCGGCAGCCCGGCGCTGCGCGAGGACGTCAGGCCGACGGCCTTCCCTGGCCCGCGCAACGGCTGACGCACCGCACCCGGCGCGGGCCCGCCGCGGCGGGAGCCCGCCGGCCCGGGACCAGGTCCTCGGCGGACGCAGGCCGCGCAACGGAAGTCCTCGCCACGAGGGCTCTTAGAGTTGCGAACAAAAGGGGCGCCCGGCTCGCGACGTCCGGCACGCACGCTCGCGGCGTTGCCGAAAGGCCCTGGTAGCTCCGCTACAAGGACCTTCCGGCGCCTTGCGATCGCACGCACCGGACGCCGCGCCCGGTCCGTCACCCGATGTCCGGCGGATCGATCCGCACCCAGACCGCCTCGCCGCTCCCCCGGGCCGTCCGGGCCGCCTGTGCGCTCTTCAGGGCCGCGGCGAGGGCGGAGCCGCTGCCGGGCGGCACGCGGACCAGCGCCCGCTCCCAGTGCTCGCCGGGCGGCGGCGCGCCGGGCCGCCGGGGGCGGCCGGCCGGGGTGTCCGGCACCGGCACGGGCCCGAGGATCTCGGCGTCGCGCGGCAGTTCGACCGCGCGCAGGAAGTCCGCGACCGCCGCCCCGGGGCCCGTCACGGCCGCCATCCGGGACACCGGCGGGAAGCCCAGCTCGGCCCGCTCGGACAGCTCCCGCAGCGCGTGCCCCACGGGGTCCCAGCGCACCAGCGCCTGCACGGGGCGCAGGGTCGGCTCGGCCACGACGACCACAGTGCCGCCCGCCTCCTGCGGCCGCACCAGGGCCGCGGCGCCGATCCAGCGGCGCAGGGCGTCCTCGCCGGCCCGCAGGTCGGGCCGCCCCAGCATGGCCCAGCCGTCCAGCAGGAGGGCCGCCGCGTAGCCGCCCTCGGCGACCGGCTCGGCCCCCGGTGTGCTCACCACCAGGGCGGGCGTGCCCGGCACCGTGTCGAGCACGTGTTCGCGGCCCGACGTGCGCACCGGTACGGCGGGGAAAGCCCGCCCCAGTTCCTCCGCGGTGCGCCGGGCCCCGACCACCTGGGCCCGCAGCCGGAAGGCGCCGCACTCCGGGCAGTGCCAGCGGGACTCCTCCCGGCCGCACCAGCCGCAGCGCAGGATGCCCGCGTCCTGGCCCTCCAGCGGACCGGCGCAGTGCCGGCAGCGGGCCGGGGCCCGGCACTGCGCGCAGGCCATCCGCGGCGCGTACCCGCGCCGGGGGACCTGGACCAGGACGGGGCCGTGCCGCAGCCCCTCCCTGGCCGCCTGCCAGGCGAGCGAGGGCAGTCGGGCGGCCCGCGCGGCCTCGTCCCGCGCGAGGTCGCCGTCGCCCACCGTACGCACGAGGGGCGCGGCCCGCCTGACCTGGTCCCGCGCGGCGACCAGGGGCCGTGCCCAGCCGGTCTCGACGAGCTGGGCCGCCTCCACGGTGCAGCTCCAGCCGCCGAGCAGGAAGGCGCACCCGTCCTGCGCGGCGCGCAGCAGCAGCACCTCGCGCGCGTGCGGCTGCGGTGCGTGCTGTTCGCTGTGGCTGTCGTCCCCGTCGTCCCACAGGGCGACCAGCCCGAGGTCGCGCACCGGCGCGAACATGGCGGCGCGGGTGCCGACCACGGCCCGCACCGAGCCCCTGCTCACCGCGAGCCACTGCCGGTAGCGCTTCTCGGGCCCCGCGTCGGCGGTGAGCAGCGCGTGCCGTCCCTCGCCCAGGAGCGCGGTCAGCGCGGCGTCGAGCCGGGCGGCGATGCGGCCGTCGGGGGCCACGACGAGCGCGCCGCGCCCGGACGCGAGCGTCGCGGCCACGGCCCGCGCCGTCTCCTCGCTCCACTGCGGCCCGGGCAGGGCGTTCCACACGGCCCGGGGGGCGCCGCCCGCGGCCAGCGACTCGATGAAGGCGGCCCCGTGCCCGTAACGGGTCCAGGAGCCCGGCTCCGGGGCCTTCGGCGGCGGCAGCGGGGCGGGCGAGGGCCGCTGTTCGGCGCGCGCGCTGCGCGGTGGGACGGCGAGCTGGAGCACGTCGGCCACGCTGCCCGCGTACCGGTCGGCGACGGCTCGGACCAGCGCCAGGAGTTCCTCGCTCAGGACGGGCTCCGGGGAGACGACCTGGGCGAGCGCGGCCAGCGGCCCGGAGTAGTCGGACTCGGCCCGCCGTTCGACGAGGAACCCGTCGATGAGGCCGCCGCCCTCGCGGCGGCCCTCGCGCACCCGGTGCCGTCCGGCGCCGAAGCGCACCCTCACCCGGACCCCGGGCTGCGCGTCGGCGTCCAGCTCGGCGGGCACGGCGTAGTCGAACGAGCGGTCGAGGTGGAGCACGCCCTTGTCGACGAGCACGCGTGCGACGGGCAGGTGCGGGGCGAGGGCCGCGCCGCGCCAGGTCCGGGGCTTGGCCCGGGGCTCCTTGGCCTTGCGCACGGTCTCCCGGATGAGCGCAAGCTGCTCGGGCGGCGCACTTCCGGCCCCGCCGTCCCCCGACCCGTTCTCGCTGCTCACGCTTGCATTTTTACCAAACGGCACTGACAACGGGCCTGACCACCGCTGCGGCGCCGGGAGCCGCGCCCGCGGGACGACGCCGGCTCCCGGGACCGCGAACGGGTCCCGGGAGCCGGCGCTCTGTGTCCGCGGGCTGTTACAGGCCCACGGCCTGGCGCAGGGCGTCCACGCGGTCGGTGCGCTCCCAGGTGAAGTCCGGCAGCTCACGGCCGAAGTGGCCGTAGGCGGCGGTCTGCGAGTAGATCGGGCGCAGCAGGTCGAGGTCGCGGATGATCGCGGCCGGACGGAGGTCGAAGACCTCGTCGATCGCCTTCTCGATCTTCTCGGGTTCGACCTTGTGGGTGCCGAAGGTCTCCACGAACAGACCGACGGGCTCGGCCTTGCCGATGGCGTACGCGACCTGCACCTCGCAGCGGGAGGCGAGGCCCGCGGCCACCACGTTCTTCGCGACCCAGCGCATCGCGTACGCGGCCGAGCGGTCCACCTTGGACGGGTCCTTGCCGGAGAAGGCGCCGCCGCCGTGGCGGGCCATGCCGCCGTAGGTGTCGATGATGATCTTGCGGCCGGTCAGGCCGGCGTCGCCCATCGGGCCGCCGATCTCGAAGCGGCCGGTGGGGTTGACGAGCAGGCGGTAGCCCTCGGTGTCCAGCTTGATGCCGTCCTCCAGGAGCGACTTCAGCTCCGGCTCGACGACGAACTCGCGGATGTCGGGGGCGAGCAGCGACTCCAGGTCGATGTCGGAGGCGTGCTGCGAGGAGACGACGACCGTGTCCAGGCGGACGGCCTTGTCACCGTCGTACTCGATGGTGACCTGCGTCTTGCCGTCGGGGCGCAGGTAGGGGATCGTGCCGTTCTTACGGACGTCCGAGAGGCGCTTGGACAGGCGGTGCGCGAGGAAGATCGGCAGCGGCATCAGCGTCGGCGTCTCGTCGGAGGCGTAGCCGAACATCAGGCCCTGGTCACCCGCGCCCTGGCGGTCCAGTTCGTCCTCGTCGCCCTCGACACGGGCCTCGTAGGCCGCGTCGACCCCCTGCGCGATGTCCGGGGACTGCGCGCCGATCGACACGGACACGCCGCAGGAGGCGCCGTCGAAGCCCTTCTTGGAGGAGTCGTAGCCGATCTCGAGGATCTTGCCGCGGACCAGGGTCGCGATGTCCGCGTAGGTCTTGGTGGTGACCTCGCCGGCCACGTGCACCAGGCCGGTGGTGATCAGCGTCTCGACGGCGACCCGCGAGGAGGGGTCCTCCCGCAGGAGCGCGTCGAGGATGGTGTCGCTGATCTGGTCAGCGATCTTGTCGGGGTGACCCTCGGTCACGGACTCCGAAGTGAACAGGCGACGGGACACAACGCTCCCTGGGGTTGCAGCGGCTGCTGGCTGATCATTGGCGGACGGCACGGGGGGCTGCGCCCGGCGTCGTCCGTGGACAGTTTATCGGTCGCGCTCGGCCACCGGCCCACCTGTCTCGCCACTCGGGAGCCCTGTGACCTGCGGCACGGGCATTCTGCCCAATGCCCGCGGAGATTGAACAGGGCCGCCGGGTGACGGTGTGCGGTGTTCGAGTGGCGCGCGAGGCGGCGGGGACGATCAGCCCAGCCGGGAGACGACCAGGTCCCACACCGTCTCGGCCAGGGCCTCCTTCGGCCCGTACGGGACCGGCGTCTCGCCGCCGTCGGCGGCCAGCACCACCGCCTCGTTCTCCTCGGAGCCGAAGGTCCTGCGCTCCCCCACCTCGTTCACCACGAGGAGGTCGCAGCCCTTGCGCGCCAGCTTCCTGCGGCCGTTGGCGAGGACGTCGTCGGTCTCCGCGGCGAAGCCGACGATCACCTGCCCGGCCCGCGCCCGGTCGGCCGATATCTCCGCGAGGACGTCCGGATTGCGCACCAGGGCGATGGGCTCGGGCTCCTGGTCGTCCTGCTTCTTGATCTTCCCGGCCGCGTAGACCGCGGGACGGAAGTCGGCGACGGCGGCCGCCATCACCACCGCGTCGGCGTCCGCGGCCGCCTTCAGTACCGCCTCGCGCAGCTGTACGGCGGTCGAGACCCGGACGAGGTCGACGCCCGCCGGGTCCGGCAGCTCGGTGTGGGCGGCGACCAGGGTGACCCGGGCGCCCCGGGCCGCGGCGGTGCGCGCCAGGGCGTAGCCCTGCTTGCCGGACGAGCGGTTGCCGAGGAAGCGGACGGGGTCGAGCGGCTCGCGGGTGCCGCCCGCGCTGACGACGACGTGCCGGCCGGCGAGGTCGGGGGCGCCGGCGCCCCGGGCGAGGACGCGGCGGCAGACCTCGAAGATCTCCGCCGGGTCGGGCAGCCGCCCCTTGCCGGTGTCGACGCCGGTGAGGCGGCCGACGGCCGGCTCGATGACGACGGCACCGCGCCGACGCAGCGTCGCCACGTTCTCCTGGGTGGCGGGGTGCTCCCACATCTCCGTGTGCATGGCGGGGGCGAAGACGACCGGGCAGCGGGCGGTGAGCAGCGTGTTGGTCAGCAGGTCGTCGGCGAGGCCGTGGGCGGCCCTGGCGAGCGTGTCGGCGGTGGCCGGGGCGACGACGACCAGGTCGGCGTGCTGGCCGATGCGGACGTGCGGCACCTCGTGGACGTCGTCCCAGACCTCGGTGGCGACGGGGTTGCCGGACAGGGCGGACCATGTGGCGGCGCCGACGAAGTGGAGGGCGGAGGCGGTGGGGACGACGCGCACCTCGTGCCCGGACTCGGTGAACCGGCGCAACAGTTCACAGGCCTTGTACGCGGCGATGCCGCCGCTGACCCCCAGCACGACCTTCGGCTTGTCCACCGTCTCTCCCTGGCTCGGCCCCGGTGCGCCCGGTGCGGCGCACGCCTCCTATGACACACCACAGGCCCGGCAGTCGCGCTGCCGGGCCTGTGGAGAAAGCCAACCGCGGTCTGCGGATACGACTTGTCGCACCGTATCTGCGCCGCACCTGCGCCGTATCGTCGGCGGTTACTGCGCCGGGCCTTCGATGGCCTCGGACGTCAGCAGACCGGCGTTGATCTCCCGCAGGGCGATGGAGAGCGGCTTCTCGTGGACGTGGGTGTCGACGAGCGGACCGACGTACTCGAGGAGGCCCTCGCCGAGCTGCGAGTAGTACGCGTTGATCTGGCGGGCCCGCTTGGCCGCGTAGATCACGAGGCTGTACTTCGAGTCGGTGGCCTCGAGGAGCTCGTCGATCGGCGGGTTGATGATGCCCTCGGGCGCGGAGATGGAAGAGGACACGCTCTACCTTCCGATGGATGGGAAAGAATCAGTCCGGATGACCGGTGACGATCACACGACGTCCATCAAGGCTAGCAGCTCGCGCGCCACGTCCTCGACGGAGGTGTTGACCAGGGTCTCGTCGAACTCGGGCTCGGCCGCCAGCTCGACCTTCGCGGCCTGGAGCCGGCGTTCGATCACCTCGGGCGGCTCGGTGCCCCGGCCGGTGAGCCTGCGCACCAGCTCCTCCCAGGAGGGCGGGGCCAGGAACACCAGGCGTCCCTCGGGCATGGACTCGCGGACCTGCCGGGCGCCCTGGAGGTCGATCTCCAGGAGGACCGGCACACCCGCCTCCAGGTGCTCCAGCACGGCTGCGCGCGGCGTGCCGTAGCGGTTGCCGGCGAACTCGGCCCACTCCAGCAGTTCACCGTTGGCGATCAGCTTGTCCATCTCCTCGTCGGTGACGAAGAAGTAGTGGACGCCGTGCTGCTCGCCGGGGCGGGGCTTGCGGGTCGTCGCCGACACCGAGAGCCAGACCTCGGGGTGTTCCTTGCGCATATGAGCGACGACCGTGCTCTTGCCGACCCCGGAGGGGCCGGAGAGCACGGTCAGCCGCGGACGTGCGTCCGGGGGTACGGGGGTCGTCCCCCGGGGTGTTACAGCCATGCAGCGATTATTCCAGCAATCCGGCGGTGCCCGGGACGCCCGTCCCGGGGCCCGGGACCTCAGGAACCGGTGCTGCCGAACTCACGCTCCAGGGAAGCGATCTGGTTGGAGCCGAGGCCGCGCACACGACGGCTCTCGGAGATGCCGAGTCGCTCCATGATCTGCTTGGCGCGGACCTTGCCCACGCCCGGCAGGGACTCAAGAAGGGCGGACACCTTCATCTTGCCGATGACGTCGTTCTCCTGGCCCTGCTTGATGACCTCGTGCAGGGAGGCGCCGGAGTGCTTGAGTCGATTCTTGACCTCGGCCCGCTCCCGGCGAGCCGCGGCGGCCTTTTCGAGCGCGGCTGCGCGCTGTTCAGGGGTAAGGGGCGGAAGAGCCACGCCTACGTCACCTCGGATGTCGAACTGTCGGATACGGACCGGTGAGGAACCTAGTCGCCCCACACCTGGGGAGCCACGAGCAACACGCTCGCCCGATGACTCTCGACGGAGACTAGCGGTCGAGGGCGCCAGAGTCAGCGAGAACAGCGGAAAAGTCCTGGTCAGCCTCAGTGAGGTCGGACATTTAGGACATATTGCCCCGGATTTGGGAATGTATCCAGACCCGGGGCCGTCCTCGGGGCACCGCCCGACCGTTCGTCCGGGGCTCAGTCGGACCGCACAGCCGCCCGGATCTCCTGCGCGAAACGGTCCGCCGCGTCACGCAGCGCGACCACGTCGGGACCGTGACGCAGAACACCGCGGCTGACGTTCGGCACCACGTTGCGCACCGCCGGACCGAAGACCGCGGGCAGATCGGCCGGCGTCGCCCCCTGCGCCCCGATCCCGGGCGCCAGGAGCGGCCCGTTGATGTCCAGGTCGTACGACGACAGGTCACCGAGCGTGGCGCCGACCACCGCGCCGAAGGAGCCCATCGGGCCCTCCCCGGCGTTCTCCCGCGCCAGGTGGGCGAGCATGGTGGCTCCCACGTTCCGGCCGTCGGGCCGCACCGCGTGCTGCACCTCGCCGCCCTCCGGGTTGGAGGTCAGCGCCAGGACGAACAGGCCCGCGCCGCTCTCCCGCGCCAGGTCGACCGCGGGCTTCAGCGACCCGTAGCCCAGGTAGGGCGAGACGGTCAGCGCGTCCGAGAACAGCGGCGCGTCCTTGTGCAGGAACGACTCGGCGTAGGCCGCCATGGTCGAGCCGATGTCGCCGCGCTTGGCGTCCATGAGGACCAGCGCACCGGCGGCCCGGGCCTCCCGGACCGCCGTCTCCAGGACGGCGACGCCCCGCGAGCCGAACCGCTCGAAGAAGGCGCTCTGCGGCTTGAGGACGGCGACCCGGCCGGCGACCGCCTCCACGACGGTGCGGCTGAACCGCTCCAGACCGGCCACGTCGTCGTTCAGGCCCCACTCGGCGAGCAGGGAGGCGTGCGGGTCGATGCCCACGCACAGCGGGCCGCGCTCGTCCATCGCGCGGCGCAGGCGTGCGCCGAAGGGCTCCAGAGGGCTCATGCGGACTTCCTCACGTCGGCGCCGACCGCGTCGGCCAGGGTGGCGTACGGGCTGGTGCGCAGGCGCGCGGCGAGGCCCTTGTGGATGGCGCGGCCCCAGAAGGGCCCCTCGTAGATGAAGGCGCTGTAGCCCTGGACCAGCGTGGCGCCGGCCAGGATGCGCTGCCAGGCGTCCTCGGCGTTCTCGATGCCGCCGACGCCGACCAGGGTGATGCGGTCGCCCACGCGCGCGTAGAGGCGGCGCAGGACCTCCAGGGAGCGTTCCTTCAGGGGCGCGCCGGACAGGCCGCCGGTCTCCTTGACCAGGGCGGGCCGCGAGCGCAGACCGAGCCCCTCGCGCGCGATGGTGGTGTTCGTGGCGATGATGCCGTCCAGGCCGAGTTCCACGGCGAGGTCGGCGACGGCGTCCACGTCCTCGTCGGCGAGGTCCGGCGCGATCTTGACCAGCAGCGGCACGCGGCGGGCGGGCACCGCCCGGTCGGCGGCCTCGCGCACCGCGCTGAGCAGCGGGCGCAGCGCCTCGGTCGCCTGGAGGTTGCGCAGACCGGGGGTGTTGGGCGAGGAGACGTTGACGACCAGGTAGTCGGCGTGGGGGGCGAGGCGCTCGGCGGACTTCACGTAGTCGGCGGCCGCCTCCTGCTCGGGGACGACCTTGGTCTTGCCGATGTTGACGCCCACCACGGTCCTGAACACCGGTGTGCGGGAGGCCAGGCGGGCCGCCACGGCCAGCGAGCCGTCGTTGTTGAAGCCCATGCGGTTGATGAGCGCGCGGTCCTCGACGAGGCGGAAGAGCCGCTTCCTGGGGTTGCCGGGCTGCGGCTCGCCGGTGACCGTGCCGATCTCGACATGGTCGAAGCCGAGCATGGACATGCCATCAATGGCGACGGCGTTCTTGTCGAAGCCCGCGGCGAGCCCGAAGGGGCCGTGCATGCGCAGCCCCAGTGCCTCGGTGCGCAGTTCCTTGTACCGGGGTGCCAGGACGGCCGCGACGAAGGTGCGCAGGACCGGGACGCGGGCGGCCAGGCGGATCCAGCGGAAAGCGAGGTGGTGGGCCTGTTCCGGGTCCATGCGCCGGAAGACCAGACGGAAGAAGAGCTTGTACATCGTGGAGAAGTCCTTCGGGGGTGCTCGAGGCGGCGGCCAGGGGTCCTCGTGGAGGGACCAGGGTGCTCGTGCGGGGACCGGGTCCTCATGAAGGGAGAGGTCCTCATGAAGGCACGGGCCCTCATGAAGAGGGGGACACCGTTTCCGGTGTCCCCCTCGGTGCGGCCGCTAGTCGCGGGCCGCGGTCAGGAACTCGGCGTGTTCCTGGAGCGACCGCACGCCCACGTCGCCGCGGTTGAGGGCGTCGATGCCCTGGACGGCGGCGGCGAGCGCCTGGACGGTCGTCAGGCAGGGCACGGACCGCGCCACCGCCGCCGTACGGATCTCGTAGCCGTCCAGGCGGCCGCCGGTGCCGTACGGGGTGTTGACGATGAGGTCGACCTCACCGTCGTGGATGAGCTGGACGATGGTCTTCTCGCCGTTGGGGCCGGTGCCCTCGGACTGCTTGCGCACCAGCGTGGCGTTGATGCCGTTGCGCTTGAGGACCTCGGCGGTGCCGGAGGTGGCGAGCAGTTCGAAACCGTGGGCGACCAGCTCACGGGCCGGGAAGATCATCGAGCGCTTGTCCCGGTTGGCGACCGAGATGAAGGCGCGGCCCTTGGTGGGCAGCGGCCCGTAGGCGCCCGCCTGCGACTTGGCGTAGGCCGTGCCGAAGACGGAGTCGATGCCCATGACCTCACCGGTGGAGCGCATCTCCGGGCCGAGGACGGTGTCGACGCCGCGGCCGTGGATGTCGCGGAAGCGCGACCACGGCATGACGGCCTCCTTGACGGAGATCGGCGCGTCGAGCGGAATGGTGCCGCCGTCGCCGTTCCTGGGCAGCAGGCCCTCCTCGCGCAGCTGCGCGATGGTCGCGCCCAGCGAGATCCGGGCGGCGGCCTTCGCCAGCGGCACCGCGGTCGCCTTCGAGGTGAAGGGCACGGTGCGGGAGGCGCGCGGGTTGGCCTCCAGGACGTAGAGGATGTCACCGGCCAGCGCGAACTGGATGTTGATCAGACCGCGCACCCCGACACCCTTGGCGATGGCCTCGGTGGAGGCGCGCAGCCGCTTGATGTCGAAGCCGCCCAGCGTGATCGGCGGCAGCGCGCACGCCGAGTCGCCGGAGTGGATGCCGGCCTCCTCGATGTGCTCCATGACGCCGCCCAGGTACAGCTCCTCGCCGTCGTAGAGGGCGTCGACGTCGATCTCTATGGCGTCGTCGAGGAAGCGGTCGACGAGGACCGGGCGGGAGGGGCTGATCTCGGTCGACTCGGCGATGTACGCCTCCAGGCGGGCCTCGTCGTAGACGATCTCCATGCCGCGGCCGCCCAGGACGTAGGACGGGCGCACCAGGACCGGGTAGCCGATCTCGTCGGCGATCGTCTTGGCCTGCGCGAACGTGGTGGCGGTGCCGTGCTTGGGGGCGGGCAGGCCGGCCTCCGCGAGGACCTGGCCGAAGGCGCCCCGGTCCTCGGCCGCGTGGATGGCCTCGGGCGAGGTGCCGACGACCGGCACGCCGTTGTCCTTGAGCGCCTGCGACAGGCCGAGGGGGGTCTGGCCGCCGAGCTGGACGACCACACCGGCGACCGGGCCGGCCTGCTGTTCGGCGTGGACGATCTCCAGGACGTCCTCCAGGGTGAGCGGCTCGAAGTACAGCCGGTCGGAGGTGTCGTAGTCGGTGGAGACGGTCTCCGGGTTGCAGTTGACCATCACGGTCTCGTACCCGGCGTCGCTCAGCGCGAAGGAGGCGTGGACGCAGGAGTAGTCGAACTCGATGCCCTGGCCGATGCGGTTGGGGCCGGAGCCCAGGATGATCACGGCGGGCTTCTCGCGCGGCGCGACCTCGGTCTCCTCGTCGTAGGACGAGTAGAAGTACGGGGTCCTCGCGGCGAACTCGGCCGCGCAGGTGTCGACCGTCTTGTAGACCGGGCGGATGCCGAGCGCGTGGCGCACCTCGCGGACGACGTCCTCGCGCAGCCCGCGGATCTCGGCGATCTGCTGGTCGGAGAAGCCGTGCCGCTTGGCCTCGGCGAGCAGCTCGGCGGTCAGCTCGGGGGCCTCGGCCAGCTCGTCGGCGATCTCCTTGATCAGGAAGAGCTGGTCGACGAACCAGGGGTCGATCTTCGTGTACTCGAAGACCTCCTCCGGCGTGGCGCCGGCGCGGACGGCCTGCATGACCGTGTTGATGCGGCCGTCGGTGGGCCGGACGGACTGCTCCAGGAGCGCCTGCTTGTCACCCGGCTCGCCGACGAAGGTGAACTGGCTGCCCTTCTTCTCCAGGGAGCGCAGCGCCTTCTGGAAGGCCTCGGTGAAGTTGCGGCCGATGGCCATGGCCTCGCCGACCGACTTCATGGTGGTGGTGAGGGTGGAGTCCGCGCTCGGGAACTTCTCGAAGGCGAACCGGGGGGCCTTGACGACCACGTAGTCGAGGGTCGGCTCGAAGGAGGCCGGGGTCTCCTGCGTGATGTCGTTGGGGATCTCGTCGAGGGTGTAACCGACGGCGAGCTTGGCGGCGATCTTCGCGATCGGGAAGCCGGTGGCCTTGGACGCGAGCGCGGAGGAGCGGGAGACGCGCGGGTTCATCTCGATGACGATCACCCGGCCGTCGACCGGGTTGATCGCGAACTGGATGTTGCAGCCGCCGGTGTCGACGCCGACCTCGCGGATGATCGCGATGCCCATGTCGCGCAGGACCTGGTACTCGCGGTCGGTGAGCGTCATCGCCGGGGCGACGGTGATCGAGTCACCGGTGTGCACGCCCATCGGGTCGAAGTTCTCGATGGAGCAGACGACCACGACGTTGTCGTTCTTGTCGCGCATCAGCTCCAGCTCGTACTCCTTCCAGCCGAGGATGGACTCCTCCAGGAGGACCTCGGTGGTCGGGGAGAGCGTGAGGCCGGTGCCCGCGATGCGGCGCAGTTCCTCCTCGTCGTGGGCGAAGCCGGAGCCGGCGCCGCCCATGGTGAAGGAGGGGCGGACGACGACCGGGTAGCCGCCCAGCTCCTCGACACCGGCGAGGACGTCGTCCATGGTGTGGCAGATGACCGAGCGGGCGGACTCGCCGTGCCCGATCTTGCGGCGGACCTCCTCCACGACCTCCTTGAACTGGTCGCGGTCCTCGCCCTTGTGGATGGCCTCGACGTTGGCGCCGATCAGCTCGACGCCGTACTTCTCCAGGACGCCGTTCTCGTGCAGCGAGATGGCGGTGTTCAGGGCCGTCTGGCCGCCCAGGGTGGGCAGCAGGGCGTCGGGGCGCTCCTTGGCGATGATCTTCTCGACGAACTCGGGGGTGATCGGTTCGACGTAGGTGGCGTCGGCGATCTCCGGGTCGGTCATGATCGTCGCCGGGTTGGAGTTCACCAGGACGACCCGCAGGCCTTCGGCCTTCAGGACGCGGCACGCCTGGGTGCCGGAGTAGTCGAACTCGGCGGCCTGGCCGATGACGATCGGGCCGGAGCCGATGACCAGGACGGACTGGATATCGGTGCGCTTAGGCACGCTGGCCCTCCATCAGGGAAACGAAGCGGTCGAACAGGTAGGCGGCGTCGTGCGGACCGGCCGCCGCTTCGGGGTGGTACTGGACGCTGAAGGCCGGCTTGTCGAGGAGCTGGAGGCCCTCCACCACGTTGTCGTTGAGGCAGACGTGGGAGACCTCGGCGCGGCCGAAGGGGGTGTCGGAGACCTGGTCGGCCGGGGCGTCCACGGCGAAGCCGTGGTTGTGCGCGGTGACCTCGACCTTGCCGGTCGTACGGTCCTGCACCGGCTGGTTGATGCCGCGGTGACCGTACTTCAGCTTGTAGGTGCCGAAGCCGAGGGCGCGGCCGAGGATCTGGTTGCCGAAGCAGATGCCGAACAGCGGCGTGCCGCGCTCCAGGACGCCCCGCATCACGGAGACGGGGTGGTCGGCGGTGGCGGGGTCGCCGGGGCCGTTGGAGAAGAACACGCCGTCGGGCCGGACCGCGTAGACGTCCTCCAGGGTGGCGGTGGCGGGCAGGACGTGCACCTCGATGCCGCGCTCGGCCATGCGGTGCGGGGTCATGCCCTTGATGCCGAGGTCGACGGCGGCGACGGTGAACTTCTTCTCACCGATCGCGGGGACGACGTACGCCTCCTTGGTGGCGACCTCGGCGGACAGGTCGGCGCCGACCATCTCGGGCGCCTCCTGGACGCGGGCCAGCAGCGCGGCGTCGTCCTGGACGGCGTCGCCGCTGAAGATGCCGACGCGCATGGCGCCGCGCTCGCGCAGGTGGCGGGTGAGCGCGCGGGTGTCGATGCCGCTGATGCCGACGACGCCCTGCGCGGCCAGCTCCTCGTCCAGGGAGCGGCGGGAGCGCCAGTTGGAGGGCACCCGCGCGGGGTCGCGGACGACATAGCCGGCCACCCAGATGCGCTGGGACTCGGGGTCCTCGTCGTTGACGCCGGTGTTGCCGACGTGCGGGGCGGTCATGACGACGACCTGCCGGTGGTACGACGGGTCGGTGAGGGTCTCCTGGTAGCCGGTCATGCCGGTGGAGAACACGGCCTCGCCGAACGTCTCCCCCACGGCGCCGTAGGCGCGGCCCCGGAAGACCCGGCCGTCCTCCAGGACGAGTACGGCGGGAAGCGCCCTCTGCCTGCGCGAGGCGTTCCCCTGGATGGAGGTGGTCATCGTTCGACGCCTTCCGTGGTGTTCGTTTCGAGCTTCGTTTCGGTCATGGAGTTGAGGGCTGCGACCCACTCGGTGTGCTCGGCCGCCCTGTCGGAGCGGAACCCCGAGTCGAGCAGCTTGCCTCCGTGCTCCCAGGTCACCACCAGCAGGCCGCCCTCGGTGAGGACCTTGCCGGCGATGCCCTTGTCGAGCCGGGCCCCGCGCAGCTGTGCCGCCGGGACGAAGAAGTCGCGCGCGCCGGGGCGTACGACGTCCAGTCCCGCGTCCGTCAGGGTCAGCTCGGCCCGGCTGCGGGTTCCCAGGCCGTGCGCCACGATGCGGTCCAGCCACTGACCGGCCGTGGTGGAGCCGTGGTAGCGGCCGGTCGTCGTCAGTCTCGCCGCGCCGGGCTCCCGCGGCGCGGCGGGCAGCTCCGGCAGGTCGCTCTGGAGGGTGCCGCGCCACTTCCAGCCCTCGCGCATCAGCCAGTAGACGAGGGCGACGAAGAGGGCGAGGCCGACCAGCCAGCCGATGCGTCCGCCCCAGTCGGTGACCGTCGCCGACTTCTCCCCGGCGGCGAGGTGGGTGCCGAGCCCGGCTGCGAGCAGTGTTGCAGGTGTCACGTGAGCTTCCCGTCGACGAGCGTGGCCTTGCCCCGGAGCCACGTGTGGGTGACACGGCCCGGCAGCTCACGTCCCTCGTACGGGGTGTTGCGGCTGCGCGAGGCGAAGCCCGCGGGGTCCACCTGCCCACGGTATTCCGTGTCGACGAGTGTGAGGTTGGCGGGCTCGCCTGCCGAGACGGGGCGGCCGTGGCCGGCGGCCCGCCCGATGCGGGCCGGCGCGAAGGACATGCGGTCGGCGACGGCCGCCCAGTCCAGCAGTCCGGTGTCGACCATGGTCTCCTGGACCACCGACAGGGCCGTCTCCAGGCCGACCATGCCCATGGCGGCGGCGGCCCACTCGCAGTCCTTGTCCTCGTGCGGGTGCGGGGCGTGGTCGGTGGCGACGATGTCGATCGTGCCGTCGGCGAGCGCCTCGCGCAGGGCCAGCACGTCGCGCTCGGTGCGCAGCGGCGGGTTGACCTTGTAGACGGGGTTGTAGGTGCGCACCAGCTCGTCGGTGAGGAGCAGGTGGTGCGGGGTGACCTCGGCGGTCACGTCGATGCCGCGGGACTTGGCCCAGCGGACGATCTCGACGCTGCCGGCGGTCGACAGGTGGCAGATGTGGACGCGGGAGCCGACGTGCTCGGCGAGCAGCACGTCCCGGGCGATGACCGACTCCTCGGCGACGGCCGGCCAGCCGCCCAGGCCAAGCTCGGCGGAGACGACGCCCTCGTTCATCTGGGCGCCCTCGGTGAGGCGGGGCTCCTGCGCGTGCTGGGCGACGACACCGCCGAACGCCTTCACGTACTCCAGGGCCCGGCGCATGATCACCGCGTCGTCGACGCACTTGCCGTCGTCGGAGAAGACGGTGACGCCGGCGGCCGACTCGTGCATGGCGCCCAGCTCGGCGAGCTTCCTGCCCTCCAGGCCGACGGTGACGGCGCCGACGGGCTGCACGTCGCAGTAGCCGTGCTCGCGGCCGAGCCGCCAGACCTGCTCGACCACGCCCGCGGTGTCCGCGACCGGGAAGGTGTTGGCCATGGCGAACACGGCGGTGTAGCCGCCGGCGGCGGCGGCGCGGGTGCCGGTCAGGACCGTCTCGGAGTCCTCGCGGCCCGGCTCGCGCAGGTGGGTGTGCAGGTCGACCAGGCCCGGCAGGAGGACCTTGCCGGCGGCCTCGACGACCTCCGCGCCCTCGGCGGACAGGCCGGACCCGACCTCCGCGATGGTCCCGCCGTCGATCAGCACGTCCTGCGGCTCGCCGCCGAGCACCTTCGCACCACGGATCAGGATCTTGCTCATCTTGTCTTACTTCTCCTCGGTGGTGCGGGTGTGGGTGACGGCGGGCTCGTTGCCTCCGAGCAGCAGGTAGAGCACGGCCATGCGGATGGAGACGCCGTTGGCGACCTGTTCCACGGCGGTGCAGCGCCCGGAGTCGGCGACGCCGGCGGTGATCTCCATGCCGCGGACCATCGGGCCGGGGTGCATCACGATCGCGTGCTCGGGCATCTTGGCCATGCGGTCGCCGTCGAGGCCGTAGCGCCGCGAGTACTCGCGCTCGGTGGGGAAGAAGGCGGCGTTCATGCGTTCGCGCTGCACGCGCAGCATCATCACCGCGTCCGACTTGGGCAGCGTGGCGTCGAGGTCGTAGGAGACCTCGCAGGGCCAGGACTCGACGCCGACCGGCAGCAGGGTGGGCGGGGCGACGAGGGTGACGTCGGCGCCGAGGGTGTGCAGCAGGTCGACGTTGGAGCGGGCGACGCGGCTGTGCAGGACGTCGCCGACGATCGTGATGCGCCTGCCCGCCAGGTCCTGGCCGAGGCCGGCGTCCCGGCCGGTGAGGCGGCGGCGCATGGTGAACGCGTCGAGCAGGGCCTGCGTCGGGTGCTGGTGCGTGCCGTCCCCGGCGTTGATGACGGCGGCGTCGATCCAGCCCGAGTTGGCCAGGCGGTAGGGGGCGCCGGAAGCGCCGTGCCGGATGACCACGGCGTCGACGCCCATGGCCTCCAGCGTCTGGGCGGTGTCCTTCAGGGACTCGCCCTTGGAGACGCTCGACCCCTTGGCGGTGAAGTTGATGACGTCCGCGGACAGGCGCTTCTCGGCGGCCTCGAAGGAGATCCGGGTGCGGGTGGAGTCCTCGAAGAAGAGGTTGACCACCGTGCGGCCGCGCAGGGTCGGCAGTTTCTTGATCGGCCGGTCGGCGACCCGGGCCATCTCCTCGGCGGTGTCGAGGATCAGGACGGCGTCGTCGCGGGTGAGGTCGGCGGCCGAGATGAGATGACGCTGCATCTGTCAGGCTCCGTAAGGCAGTTCATTCAGGAGATTTCGGGCACAGGAGCACGTGCGGGCACGCGCGCGGGACGTACGGCGTGTGCGTACGCGCGCGTTGCTACGGCTGCTGTTCGCCCGGGGCGGCCGGCTTGGCGCCGAGCAGCACGGTGTCGCGACCGTCCTCCTCGGCGAGCTGGACCTTGACCGTCTCCCGCAGCGACGTGGGGAGGTTCTTGCCGACGTAGTCGGCGCGGATGGGCAGTTCGCGGTGGCCCCGGTCGACGAGGACGGCGAGCTGCACCGCGCGCGGGCGGCCGATGTCGTTCAGCGCGTCGAGGGCGGCGCGGATGGTGCGGCCCGAGAAGAGCACGTCGTCGACGAGGACGACGAGACGGCCGTCGATGCCGTCCCCGGGGATCTCGGTGCGGGCCAGCGCGCGCGGCGGGTGCATGCGCAGGTCGTCGCGGTACATGGTGATGTCGAGCGAGCCGACCGGGATCTTGCGCTCGGTGATCTGTTCGAGCTTGGCGGCGAGCCGCTGGGCGAGGAAGACGCCGCGGGTCGGAATGCCGAGGAGCACCACGTCGTCGGCGCCCTTGGCGCGTTCGACGATCTCGTGGGCGATGCGGGTCAGTACGCGGGCGATGTCGGGGCCCTCGAGAACGGGCCGCGCATCGGACGCCTGCGCACCGGTGTGCGTGTCCTGCTTGTCCATACGAAACGGACCTCCTTCTCCGCCTCACGGGACGGACCTTAAAGGACGTCGGAATTGCGCCATCCACGGTAGCAGGTGCCGCGGGCCGCTCCGTGCACCCCCTCGTCCCCGTGCGTCACCCGTTCGGCGCAACCGGGTGCCGTCGGCACGGAAGAGGCGGTGTGGACCATTCGGCTTGACGCGGCAGAGTAACGCTGCGTAACCTCACAGTGAGTTACCAGCCGCCCGGCGTGGCAGCCGAGCCAGGCCGCGTCGACACAGTGTCCGGGGAGCCATATGTCCAGCGAATACGCCAAACAGCTCGGGGCCAAGCTCCGGGCGATCCGCACCCAGCAGGGCCTTTCCCTCCACGGTGTCGAGGAGAAGAGCCAGGGCCGCTGGAAGGCGGTCGTGGTCGGTTCGTACGAGCGCGGCGACCGTGCCGTGACCGTGCAGCGTCTCGCCGAGCTGGCGGACTTCTACGGGGTCCCGGTGCAGGAACTGCTGCCCGGCACGACCCCCGGCGGCGCCGCCGAGCCCCCGCCGAAGCTGGTCCTGGACCTGGAGCGGCTGGCCACCGTGCCGGCCGAGAAGGCGGGCCCGCTGCAGCGGTACGCGGCGACCATCCAGTCCCAGCGCGGTGACTACAACGGCAAGGTGCTCTCGATCCGCCAGGACGACCTGCGCACCCTCGCCGTGATCTACGACCAGTCGCCCTCGGTCCTCACCGAGCAGCTGATCGGCTGGGGTGTGCTGGACGCGGACGCGCGCCGTGCGGTGGCGTCCCACGAGGAGGCCTGAGCCCAGCTCCGGCAGCGACGCCGGACCCAGCAGAAACGTGCCGCCGGGGTGGCCGGAACCAGACGGTTCCGGCCACCCCGGCGGCTTTCTGTCGGCTTCTGCGGGCCCGTGCAGCCGCAGTGGCCCCCAGTGCCCGACCACACGTCGCAGGGCCCGCAGCATCGATGCTGCGGGCCCTGCGACGTGTCTGCGGCTCTTCCTACGCCTCGTCGTTCACGCCACGGCGCAGCGAGGGCTTGAGTTCCTTCAGCCGGCCGAGCAGACCGTTGACGAACGAGGGCGACTCGTCCGTGGAGAACTCCTTGGCCAGCTGCACCATCTCGTCCAGGACGACGGCGTCCGGGGTCTCGTCGACCCAGATCAGCTCGTACGCGCCGAGCCGCAGGATGTTGCGGTCGACGACCGGCATCCGGTCCAGCGTCCAGCCCACCGCGTACTGCGAGATCAGCTCGTCGATGCGCCGGGCGTGCTCGGCGTAGCCCTCGACCAGCTGCATCGTGTACTCGCTGACCGGGGGCTGCCGGGTGTCGGACCGGGAGAGCCGGACCCAGTCCGCGAGGACGGTGAGGACGTCGGCGTCGCGCTGGTCACCTTCGAAGAGGATCTGGAAGGCGCGCTTGCGGGCCGTGTTGCGGGCAGCCACGGTTAGCTGTTCACCCGGCCGAGGTAGTCGCTCGTACGGGTGTCGACCTTGATCTTCTCACCGGTGGTGATGAAGAGCGGGACCTGGATCTGGTGGCCGGTCTCCAGGGTGGCGGGCTTGGTGCCACCGGTGGAGCGGTCGCCCTGGACGCCCGGCTCGGTCTCCTGCACGGTCAGCTCGACGGCGGCGGGCAGCTCGACGAAGAGCACCTCGCCCTCGTGCTGGGCGACGGTGGCGGTGAAGCCCTCGATCAGGAAGTTGGCGGCGTCGCCGACGGCCTTGCGGTCGACCATCAGCTGGTCGTAGGTCTCCATGTCCATGAAGACGAAGTACTCGCCGTCCATGTACGAGAACTGCATGTCGCGCTTGTCGACGGTGGCCGTCTCGACCTTGACACCGGCGTTGAAGGTCTTGTCGACGACCTTGCCGGAGAGCACGTTCTTGAGCTTGGTGCGCACGAAGGCCGGGCCCTTGCCGGGCTTGACGTGCTGGAACTCGACGACGGACCAGAGCTGGCCGCCTTCGAGCTTGAGCACCAGGCCGTTCTTGAGGTCGTTCGTGGAAGCCACGGTTGCGGAATCTCCTGGACTGACGTGGACGACCCCGGCGCACGCACTCCTACAGCGCGAGCAGCTCCTTGGTCGTGATGGTGAGTAGCTCGGGTCCGCCGTCCGCCTCGGGGCGCACGACGAGCGTGTCATCGATCCGGACACCGCCCCGGCCCGGGAGGTGGACCCCCGGTTCGACGGTGACCGGCACGCAAGCGTCCAGTTTACCCATGGCCGCGGGGGCCAGCTGAGGGTCCTCGTCGATTTCGAGTCCGACCCCGTGTCCCGTGAGGGGCTGCAGGCCCTCGGTGTACCCGGCGGAGTCCAGCACCTGCCGTGCGGCGCGGTCCACGTCGCGGTAGGCGGCGCCGGGCGTCAGCGCCTCCCGGCCGGCCCGCTGGGCTGCGAAGACCAGGTCGTACAGCTGGATCTGCCAGTCCGCCGGGGAGGTCCCGATCACGAACGTCCGGCCGATCTCGCAGCGGTAGCCGCGGTAGGCGGCGCCCAGGCACACCGAGAGGAAGTCGCCCTCCTCGACCCGCCGGTCGGTCGGCCGGTGCCCGCGGCGGCCCGAGTTCGGGCCGGTGGCCACCGAGGTCGGGAAGGCGGGGCCGTCGGCGCCGTGGTCGACCAGGCGCCGCTCCAGCTCCAGCGCGAGGTGCCGCTCGGTGCGGCCGACCAGGATGGACTCCAGCAGTTCGCCCAGGGCCTGGTCCGCGATCTCGGCGCCGATCCGCAGGCAGGAGATCTCCTCCTCGTCCTTGACGACCCTGAGCTGTTCCACCGCGCTGCCCAGCTCGGCGATGCGCAGCTGCGGGGCGACCGAGGTGAGCGCCCGGTGGCGGGCCACGGTGACGTGGTGCTCCTCGATCGCCAGGGAGTCGGCGCCCTGGGAGCGCGCCAGGTCGGCCGCGGCCACGGCCGCGTCGCCGCCGGGCCGGGGCAGGATCCGCACCCCCAGCGTCTCGTCGGGACGCCCCTCACCGGGCCGGTCGTCCGGTGCGCTCGGGCACACCAGCAGGTCCTCGCGCTTTCCGAGGAGCAGGACGGCACCGTGCGGGGCTGCTCCCGCCAGGTACCGCACATTGGCGGGACGAGTCACCAGCGCCGCCGCGCTGCCGCCCGCGTTGCAGCGCTCCCGTAGCCGGGTCCGGCGGGCCGCGTACACCTCTGACATGAACCGAGCGTAAGAGCTGTGCCCGTGCCGTGCCGCTCGGGAGAGGCCGAGTGGGCGGCGGGGCTCTCCCTCACGGGCGTCCGGCGGCTTCGGGGCGGCTCACCGCGCGCCCGCACCGCCCCGCACGCGCCTCACGGCCGCTCGCCGTGCCCGGCGGTCACCAGGTCGGGGGGCTGGCGATGGCCCGGGAGAGGACCTCGTCCAGGACACGGGCCGTGGCCGGTATGTCGAGCTGGGAGTTGTCGATGATGGGCAGGCCCGAGCCGTACCAGCCGGCCATGCGGCCGTGGATACGGGCGACCTCCTCGTCGGTCAGGCGGCGGTTCCCGGTGCGCTCGGCGTTGCGCTCGAGGACGATGTCCAGTCCGGGCAGCAGGACCACGGGGAGCAGTCCCGGACCCACGTGCCGCTTCCAGCCGCCGAGGCCGACGACCGGGCGGTCGGGGAAGACGGCGTCGTCCAGGATGCAGGAGATGCCGTTGGCCAGGAAGTTGCGCGCGGCGAAGCCGCAGGTGCGGCGGGCGAGGCGGTACTGCGCCTCGGAGTTGTCGTTCCACCCGGACTGCGGGTTGGCGAAGCCGGAGCGGACCCACTCGCGGACGTCGTCGAGGCTGATGTGCGCGGTGGGCACCCGGCGGTGCTCGGCCCAGTGCTTGGCGACGCTGGTCTTGCCCGCGCCCGCGGGTCCGATCAGCAGGACGGCGAGCGTGGTGGTGGTCGGGTCGGGCAGGGCCTGGGCGGGCGGTACGGCCGGCATGGCGACCGGGCCGCCGGGCGGCAGCCGGACGTGGCCGGACGCGTCCGGCGGGGCGACGGGCGGGGCGGCCCCCTGCCCCGGCGGCACCGCAGGGTGCTGCGCGGCCGGGGCTGCCGGGTGGCCCGGCGCGGGCGGCACGGGACCCTGGACCGGGTGCGCTCCCGGCGGGTGCGGACCCGGGTGAGGTGCGGCCGGTGACCAGCCGGCGGCCGGTCCGTGCCCCGGCTGGTGGGGCGGCGGCAGCGGAGAACCCACTGCGTGCTGCATCCGGTGCCACTCCGTCTCGTACAAGGCAATGGTCGCTGGTGGCGGGCCCGAACCCGCGCCCTACCGAACGGTACCGTCCCCGGCCGCCCTGTGGTGAACGGCCGGGTCCGGTCCGAAGTGCCCGCCCGGGCAAGGTGAATCGGACCGATCGCGCTCAGCGGGACCCGGAGCCGCGAGCGCAAGGGGAGTCCGCGCCCCTCGTGTTCGCGGCTCCTACTGACCCACCTCGCCGTACGCGGCGAGCAGCACGGCCGGGTCCGGGCCCTCCAGGACGGTGGGCTTGGCGAGACCGTCGAGCACGATGAAACGCAGCAGGTTGCCGCGGGACTTCTTGTCGACCTTCATGGTCTCCAGCAGCTTGGGCCACTGGTCGTGGCGGTAGTGCAGCGGCAGGCCCACCGACTCCAGGACGGTGCGGTGGCGGTCGGCCGTCGCGTCGTCCAGCCGGCCCGCCAGGCGGCCCAGTTCGGCGGCGAAATGCATGCCGACGGCGACGGCGGCGCCGTGCCGCCACTTGTACCGCTCGTTCTTCTCGATGGCGTGGCCGAGGGTGTGGCCGTAGTTGAGGATCTCCCGCAGACCCGACTCCTTCAGGTCCGCGGAGACGACGTCGGCCTTGACGCGGATGGAGCGCTCGATCAGCTCGGCGGTGTGCGGCCCGGCCGGGGTACGGGCGGCCTCGGGGTCGGACTCGACGAGGTCGAGGATCACCGGGTCGGCGATGAAGCCGGCCTTGATGACCTCCGCGAGCCCGGAGACGTAGTCGTTGACCGGGAGGGAGTCGAGCGCGGCCAGGTCGCACAGCACGCCGGCGGGCGGATGGAAGGCGCCCACCAGGTTCTTGCCCTCGGCGGTGTTGATGCCGGTCTTGCCGCCGACGGCCGCGTCCACCATGGCGAGCACGGTGGTGGGCACGGCGACCCAGCGCACGCCGCGCAGCCAGGTCGCGGCGACGAACCCGGCCAGGTCGGTGGTGGCGCCGCCGCCCACGCCGACGACGACGTCGGAGCGGGTGAAGTTCGACTGGCCGAGCGCCTTCCAGCAGTAGGCGGCGACCTCGGCGGTCTTGGCCTCCTCCGCGTTCGGCACCTGGATGGCGATCGCCTCGTAGCCCTGTCCGGCCAGGTCGGCGCGGAGCGCGTCACCCGTCTCGGCGAGCGCCTCGGGGTGGATGACGGCGACCCGCCGTGCCTGGTCCCCGATCAGCCCGGCCAGCTCGCCCAGGAGCTGACGGCCGACCAGCACGTCGTAGGGCTCGGTGCCGGCGGTGCCGGCGATGTGGATCCGCGTCACTGCCTCGCTCATGCTTCCTTCAACTCCACAGCGTCCAGGACGGATCGGGTGACCTCTTCGGGGGTGCGGCCGTCGGTGGCGACCACCGCCGTGGCGACCTCCTCGTACAGGTGCCGGCGGGCCTGCATCAGCTCGCGCCACTGCTTGCGCGGGTTGACGGCGAGCAGCGGACGGGCCACGTTCAGGCCGGTGCGCCGGACCGCCTCCTCCACGTCCATCGAGAGGTAGACAACGGGCAGGCCGGCGAGCAGCGCGCGCGTGTCCGCGTCGAGGACCGCACCGCCGCCCAGCGCGAGGACGCCCTCGTGTTCGGCGACGGCCCGGCGCACGGCCTGCTTCTCCAGCGCGCGGAAGGCGCTCTCCCCGTCGTCGACGAAGATCTCCGCGATGGTGCGGCCCTGTTCGGTCACGATGTCGTCGTCGGTGTCCCGGTAGGCCACGCCGAGGCGGTCGGCCAGCAGCTGTCCGACGGTCGACTTGCCCACGCCCATCGGACCCACGAGGACGACGGCCGGCGCGCCGCTCACCGGATCGCCAGGTTGTCGAGGTAGGACCGCACGTTGCGGCGGGTCTCGGTCACGCTGTCGCCGCCGAACTTCTCGGCGACGGCGTCGGCGAGGACGAGGGCCACCATGGCCTCGGCGACGATCCCGGCCGCCGGTACCGCGCACACGTCGGAACGCTGGTGGTGGGCCTGCGCCGCCTCACCGGTGGCCACGTCGACCGTCCGCAGGGCGCGGGGCACGGTGGCGATCGGCTTCATCGCGGCGCGCACCCGCAGCAGCTCGCCCGTGGTGAGGCCGCCCTCGGTGCCGCCGGAGCGGCCGGTGGCCCGCCTGATGCCGTCGGGGGTGGTCAGGATCTCGTCGTGCGCCTTCGATCCGGGCACCCGCGCGAGGTCGAAGCCGTCGCCGACCTCGACACCCTTGATCGCCTGGATGCCCATGAGGGCGGCGGCGAGCCGGGCGTCCAGGCGCCGGTCCCAGTGCACGTGCGAGCCCAGGCCCACCGGCACGTCGTAGGCCAGCACCTCCACGACGCCGCCGAGCGTGTCGCCGTCCTTGTGGGCCTGGTCGATCTCGGCGACCATCGCCTCCGAGGCGGCCGTGTCCAGGCAGCGCACCGGGTCCGCGTCGAGCTTCTCCACGTCGGCCGGGGTCGGGTACACCCCGTAGGGGGCCTTCGCCGACGCCAGCTCCACCACGTGGGAGACGATCTCGATGCCCGCCGTCTCCTTCAGGTACGACCGCGCCACCGCGCCCAGCGCCACGCGGGCGGCGGTCTCCCGGGCGGAGGCCCGCTCCAGGATCGGGCGCGCCTCGTCGAAGCCGTACTTCTGCATGCCGGCCAGGTCGGCGTGGCCGGGGCGCGGGCGGGTCAGCGGCGCGTTGCGCGCCAGCTCGGCCAGCTCCGCCGGGTCCACCGGGTCGGCCGCCATGACCTTGTCCCACTTGGGCCACTCGGTGTTGCCCACCATGACCGCCACGGGGGAGCCGAGGGTGAGTCCGTGCCGGACCCCGCCGAGGAAGGTGACCTCGTCCCGCTCGAACTTCATCCGTGCGCCGCGCCCGTACCCCAGGCGCCGTCGCGCGAGGTGGTCCGCCACCATGTCCGTGGTGATGGGCACGCCGGCGGGAAGGCCCTCCAGCGTCGCGACAAGTGCGGGTCCGTGGGACTCCCCCGCGGTCAGCCAACGCAACCTGCTCAACGATGCTCCTCATGCTCGCGCCTGGAACTGCGACGGCGCGACCGGGTGCGCGGCCCTGGCCCGCCACCTCCGATCCTCCCACGTCCGGGCCCGGTGTCCGGCCGCCGGTCCAGCAGGCGGACGCCGCGGACGGCACCCGTCCCGCGCTCGGCCGCCCCGCGCGCACGCGAAAGGGGCCGCTGCCCGCCGGGGAAGGCGGGATCCCGGTGGGGCGGCGAGGGGGGGGATCGCGGGTCCGGCTCCGCCCTGCGGGGCCGTCAGCGGTCCGCGAGGGCCTTCTCGCCGGCGCGGCGCATGACGTCCAGGGGGGCCGGGGCCCGGCCGGTCATCCGCTCGACCTGGAGGACCGCCTGGTGGACGAGGAGGTCGAGGCCGCTGACGACGGCGCCGCCGGCCAGGGACCAGCGGGCGGCGAGCGTGGTCGGCCAGGGGTCGTAGAGGACGTCGAAGAGCGCGGTGGGGCGCTCCGGTACGGCGCCGGCGAGCGCGTCGGTCGTGCCGGCCGGGGTGGTGGCGATCACGAGCGGGGCCGTCAGGGCCTGCTCGGCCCGGGACCAGGGCGCCGTGCGGACCTCGACGCCCAGCCGTTCGCCCCACCCGCGCATCTCGGCCGCGCGGGCGTCGCTGCGGACGTAGGCGACGACCTCGCCGGTGCAGACGCGGGCGAGCGCGGCCAGGGCGGAGGACGCGGTGGCTCCGGCCCCGAGGACCGCGGCCGAGTCGACCTGTTCGATTCCGTGCTCGCGCAGCGCGGCGACCATGCCCGGGATGTCGGTGTTGTCGCCGGTGCGCCGGCCGTCCTCGGTGACGACGACCGTGTTGACCGCCTCCACGGCGGCCGCCGTCTCGCTGACCTCGTCGAGCAGCGGGATGACGGCCCGTTTCAGCGGCATGGTCAGCGACAGCCCCGCCCACTCGGGCCCGAGCCCGTCGAGGAAGCCCGGCAGAGCGGCCTCGTCGACCTCGAACCGGTCGTAGGACCAGTGGGTGAGCCCCAGCTCCGCGTAGGCCGCGCGGTGCAGCACCGGGGACAGGGAGTGGGCGATCGGCGAACCGAGCACGGCCGCCCGGCGGGTTGGCGTCATCACTGCTTCTTCTTGGAGAGGTTCCACTCGTCGACCAGTTTCTCGTGCTCGGCGAGGGTCTTGGTGAACTTGCTGGTCCTGCCGTCCATCGAGATGAAGTAGTACCAGCCGTCGTCCGTCGGGTCGAGGGCGCCCTTGAGGGCCTCCTCGCCCGGGTTGTCGATGGGCCCGGGGGGCAGGCCGGTGGCGTAGTACGTGTTGTACGGGTTGGCGTACCTGCGCAGCTCGGCGATGCTGAGGTCGATCTTGCTCTGGTTCTTCACGTAGTTGTACGTGGAGTCGAACTCCAGCTTGCCGTTGGTCTGCGCGTTGCCGGGCTTGAGGCGGTTGTAGACGACCTCGGCCATCTTGCGGAAGTCGTCGTGGCTCGTGCCCTCGGCCTGCGCGAGGCTCGCCACGGTGAGCAGTTGCCAGGGGCCGTCGAGTCCGAGGCTCCGGGCCTTCTTGGCGAGGCCGAGCTGCGCGTAGGTCTCGGTGGCCCGGGCGACCATGCCCTTGAGGACGTCCTCGGGCTTCTGCCCCTTGGCCACGGCATAGCTGGAGGGGTAGAGGAACCCTTCGAGCGGGTCCTTGAGGTCGGGGTGGTTCAGTGCCCATTCGGGCAGGCCCAGCTTCTTGTAGTCCTTCTTCGCGACGCTCGCCGTGGTGCCCTCGGGCACCCCGAGGCGCTTGTCGATCAGCGTGTAGACGGCCGTGTTGCGCGAGCCCTCGGCGATGATCAGGTTGCTGCGGCTCTTCGGGCTGAGCATCAGCTGCACGGCGCTCGCCGCCGACATGTGCTTCTGGAGCGTGTAGACGCCGTCCTGGATCTGCTTGCCGTCGGGGTTCGCCGTCTGCGCGGAGACGAACGCGTCGACGCTCTCGACGACGCCCGCCTTCTTCAGCACCTGCCCGATCACGTACCCGCCGGCGTCCTTGGGGATGACGACCGTGACCTGCTCGCCGTTGCCGCTGCCCGCGTAGTCCGGGGCCGCGCCGAAACGATCCTGGTAGAAGTGGTAGCCGTAGTAACCGACCCCGGCGACGCCGCCGCCGAACACCATGACGACGACCAGGCAGGCACAGCCGTTGCGTCTCTTCCGGCCGGCCTTGCCCGTACGGCCCTTGCCGCCGCGTCCTTTGCGGTCCCCGCGGCCCCGGCCCGTCACCGGTGCGTCCGCGTCGGGATCTCCGTCGGCGTCGTCGCCGCCCGCGAAGAAGGAGTCGTCCTCCTGGGCGGGCCCGGGCTCCGGGTCCCAGTCGGGGCGCGGCTCCGGCTCGGAGCCGCGGCGGTTCGGGGGCTGGGGCGGCGGATAGGCCTCGGGGGTGCCGTAGAGATCGGGCTGGTCCGGGCCGTAGGCCATGGACTGCCCGCCGTACGGGTCCGCGGGGTCGCCGCCGTAGGACGGCTGCGCGTGTGCGCCGGTGCCGTCCCAGGCCGCCTGCCCGTACTGCTCCTCGGGACCGCCCCGCTGCTGGTTGCCGTACGGGTGGCCGCCCTGCTCACCGTAGTGCGGGGGCTGCCCGGAGCCCTGCTCGCCGTAGTGCTGCTGGTACGGACCGTCGTGGCCGGGCTGGGGCTCCTGGCTCCAGCCGCCGTACTGCTGCTGGTGCTGAGGATGCTGCTGGTACTGCTGCGGCTGCGGGTGGTGCTGCAGGCCGCCGTAGGAGGACTGCGGGTCCGCGGGGGCCTGCTGTCCTCCCCATCCGCCGTCCCCGTACAACGGGTCCTCGGGATGCCACGGTTCGGAGCCTGGGCCCCGGCCATACTCAGTCATCGATCCCCTAGCGCCGCGAGACGGTGGTCACGTTGTGTGACACCCGCGTCCGTTCCGCCTCTTGCTGTGCGGCGGCTGTTCGAAGACCGTCGCATCGCGCGGAACGTTACCGTATCGCGATCAGATGACCACTTCGACGCCCTCTCCGGGTGCTGTGCCTGACACCCGTTCGGATTCCAGGGCCTGCTGCAGAATGATGACGGCCGCGGCCTGGTCGATCACGGAGCGTCCCTTCTTGGACTTCACCCCGGAGGCCCGCAGCCCCTGACTCGCCGTCACCGTCGTCATCCGCTCGTCCACCAGGCGGACCGGCACCGGAGCGATGCCGTTGGCCAACTCGCCCGCGAAAGCACGGACCTTGACGGCGGCCGGGCCCTCACCCCCCTTGAGGGAGCGAGGGAGACCGACGACGACCTCGATCGGCTCGTACTCCTCGACGAGCTGCCGCAGCCGGCGGTGGGCCGCCGGGACGTCCCGGCCGGGAACCGTCTCCACGGGTGTGGCGAGGATCCCATCGGGGTCGCACGAGGCGACCCCGATCCGGGCGTCCCCGACGTCGATCGCCAGGCGCCGGCCGCGTCGCATCACTTGGCCGTTTCCGCCACGAGACGCTCCACGGCGTCGACGGCGTCGCCGACCGCGGCCGGGTTCTGGCCGCCGCCCTGGGCGACGTCCGGCTTGCCGCCACCGCCGCCGCCGAGCGTCTTGGCGGCGGTACGGACCAGGTCACCGGCCTTCAGGCCGCGCTCGCGGGCGGCCTCGTTGGTGGCGATGACCGTGAGCGGCTTGCCGTTGTTCACCGTGAAGAGGGCGACGACGGCGGCCCGGCCGCCCTGGATGCGCCCGCGCACGTCGAGGACCAGCTTGCGCAGGTCGTCCGGGGTCGTGCCGTCGGGGACCTGGCCGGTCACCACGGCGACACCGCGCACGTCCTTGGCGGACTCGGCGAGACCGGCGGCGGCCTGCAGGACCTTCTCGGCGCGGAACCGCTCGATCTCCTTCTCGGCGTCCTTCAGCTTGCCGAGCATGGCGGAGACCTTCTCCGGCAGTTCCTCCGGGCGGCCCTTGACCAGCTCCTGGAGCTGGGCGACGACCGTGTGCTCGCGGGCGAGGAAGTTGTAGGCGTCGACGCCCACGAGGGCCTCGATACGGCGCACGCCCGAGCCGATCGACGACTCACCGAGCAGCTTCACCAGGCCGAGCTGGGCGGTGTTGTGCACGTGCGTGCCGCCGCACAGCTCCTTGGAGAAGTCGCCGATGGTGACCACCCGGACCCGCTCGCCGTACTTCTCGCCGAACTCGGCGATGGCGCCCTGCTTCTTGGCGTCGTCGATGCCCATGACCTCGGCGTGCACGTCGAGGTCGCGGGCGAGCACCTCGTTGATCTTCTGCTCGACGTCGGTCATCACGGCCGTCGGGACGGCGGAGGGGGAACCGAAGTCGAAGCGGAAGCGGCCGGGCTGGTTCTCCGAACCGGCCTGGGCGGCCGTCGGGCCCAGCGCGTCACGCAGCGCCTGGTGGGTCAGGTGGGTGGCCGAGTGGGCGCGGGCGATGGCCTTGCGGCGGCGGACGTCGATGGCGGCCTGGGCCTTGGCGCCGACGGTGACCTCGCCGACCTGGACGACCCCCTTGTGGACGTAGACGCCCGGGACCGGCTTCTGGCAGTCGCGGACCTCGATGACGGCACCGGAGTCGACCTTGATGCGGCCGGTGTCGCCGATCTGACCGCCGCCCTCGGCGTAGAACGGGGTGCGGTCCAGGACGATCTCGACCTCGTCGCCCTCGGAGGCGGCCGGGGAGGAGACGCCGTCGACGAGGATGCCGACGATCGTGGACTCGCCCACGGTGTCGGTGTAGCCGATGAAGTCGGTCTCACCGGCCAGGTCGGCGATCTCGCGGTAGGCGCCCATGTCCGCGTGGCCGGTCTTCTTGGCCTGGGCGTCGGCCTTGGCCCGCTCCCGCTGCTCCTTCATCAGGCGGCGGAAGCCGTCCTCGTCCACGGCCAGGCCCTGCTCGGCGGCCATCTCCAGGGTGAGGTCGATCGGGAAGCCCCAGGTGTCGTGGAGCAGGAACGCCTTGTCGCCGGAGAGGACCGTGCCGCCGGACTGCTTGGTCTCGGTGACGGCGGTGTCGAGGATGTTGGTGCCGGCCTTCAGCGTCTTCAGGAAGGCGTTCTCCTCGGCGAGGGCGACCTTCTCGATCCGCTCGCGGTCGGTGACCAGCTCCGGGTACTGCTGTCCCATCATCTCGATGACGGTGTCGATCAGGTCCTTGACGACCGGACCGGTGGCACCGAGCAGGCGCATGTTGCGGATGGCGCGGCGCATGATGCGGCGCAGCACGTAGCCGCGGCCCTCGTTGCCGGGGGTCACGCCGTCGCCGATGAGCATCACCGAGGTGCGCATGTGGTCGGTGACCACGCGCAGCGAGACGTCCGAGGCGTGGGCGTCGCCGTAGGCCACGCCGGTCAGTTCGGTGGCCCGGTCGATGACAGCCATGGAGGTGTCGATCTCGTACATGTTCTGCACGCCCTGCAGAATCATGGCGAGGCGCTCCAGGCCGAGGCCCGTGTCGATGTTCTTGCTCGGCAGCTCGCCGAGGATCTCGAAGTTGTCCTTTCCGATGCCCTCGCCGCGCTCGTACTGCATGAAGACGAGGTTCCAGATCTCCACGTACCGCTCGTCGTTGACGGCGGGGCCGCCCTCGGCGCCGAACTCGGGGCCGCGGTCGTAGTTGATCTCGGAGCAGGGGCCGCACGGGCCGGGCACGCCCATGGACCAGTAGTTGTCCTTCATGCCCAGGCGCTGGATGCGCTCCTTCGGCACGCCGACGACCTCGTGCCAGATGCGCTCGGCCTCGTCGTCGTCCTTGTAGACGGTGATCCACAGACGCTCGGGGTCGAGGCCGTAACCGCCCTTGTCCTGGGGCGTGGTGAGCAGCTCCCAGGCGTACGTGATGGCGCCTTCCTTGAAGTAGTCGCCGAAGGAGAAGTTGCCGCACATCTGGAAGAACGTGCCGTGCCGGGTGGTCTTGCCGACCTCTTCGATGTCCGGGGTGCGCACGCACTTCTGCACGCTGGTGGCGCGCTGGAAGGGCGGCTTGACCTCGCCCAGGAAGTAGGGCTTGAAGGGCACCATGCCGGCCGGGACGAGGAGCAGAGTCGGGTCGTCCGCGATGAGCGACGCCGAAGGGACGACGGTGTGCCCGCGCTCCTCGAAGAAGCTCAGCCAGCGGCGGCGGATCTCAGCCGACTCCATCAGTGGTCCTCATTCCGGTTGTACGAGTACGTCGGGTACGTCGATCCCTCGACGTACTTCGGGTTGTCGTGGTTCTCGATGGCGGCGAGCCGCCGGGACGGGTGCGCCCCCTGCTCGAGCGGAGCCGGGAACTCGGGGCCGGCAGGGGCGTTGATGCCGAGCGCCTCGCCGAGTTCGGCCTCCCGCCGCGCCATGTTGTCGCGGACGTCGAGCGCGAAACCCACCGCGCGGTCCTTGATCCGGTGACCGGTCTCCAGGGCCTTGTTCGCCGCGGTCGCGGCGACGCTCTCGGGGGTCAGCTGCCTGAGCTTGCGGTTGACCTTGGTGGTGGCCCACACACCGGCGGCGACACCTGTGCTGAACCAGAACGTACGGCGGAACATCGCTAGTCCTTACTTCTCCCGGTTGTTCCGCTTCCCCCGCCGGGCGGCCGGGACGGTGCGGCCCACGATCACCGTACGCCTCGACGTCCTGGCGGGCACGTCCTCCTTGCGGCCGCCGAGCGCGCGGCGCACGCCGTAGCCGAAGGCGGCGACCTTGACCAGCGGGCCGCCGAAGGTGGAGGCCACGGTGGTCGACAGCGCGGACGCGTTCGAGGTGACCTCCTGGACGTCGGAGGCGATCGCGTCGACGCGGTCGATCTGGGTCTGCGCGGAGCGCACCGCCTGCGAGGCGTCGGCCAGCAGCGGAACCGCCTGGTCGGTCACGTCCGCCACGAGTTTGGTGGTCGCCTTGAGCGTCTGGGCCACCCTCGCCAGCGCGACGGCGAGGAAGGAGACCAGGATCGCCCAGAACACGGCCACCAGGATCCCGGCCACCTCACCACCGGACACTGTGCGCACCCGCTCCCTGAAACGTGCCTGAACATCGAGAACATCGAGAAAGTCGTGCACCGAGCCTATCGCGCCACGGGCGGGGCTCCGTACCGGATTACCGCGCGCGGCCCGGGGAGTCCGTCCGGGCGATTGTACGGAGTGATTACGTTTCAGTACCCTCCGTGTTCCATGCGAGACGCCATGCCTGATCCGACGCCGGTCCCGCCGCTCCAGGGATGCGGCACGGCCGCCGGCGCGCCCGCCGAGCCCGACGCGTTCGTGGGGCGCTCGGCCGAACTCGGCGCGCTCGCGCGGGCGCTGGACGGTGCGCGGCTGGTCACGGTGACGGGGGCGGGCGGGGTCGGCAAGTCGCGGCTGGCGGCACGGGCGGCGGCCCGTGCGGCGGCGCGGGGGGCGGCGGGGGGCGGCGGGGCGGGGGGGCGGGGGGGCGCGCGGGTGGACCTGGCGCCGCTGCGGGACGCGGAGTTCGTCGACCACGCCGTGGTGGAGGCCCTCGGGCTCACCGACCACACGCTGCGCACGCCCCGCGAGACGCTGCTCGCACTCCCCCGGGTGCTCGGCCTCGCCGGGCCGGGCGGGACGTGCGCGGCCGGCGACCGGCTGCTGCTGGTGCTGGACGGCGTCGAGCACCTGGCCGAGGCCTGCGCCGGCCTGGTGGCCGAACTGCTGCGGGGGGTGCCCCAGGTGCGGGTGCTCGCCGTGGGGCGCCGTCCGCTCTGCGTGGCGGGCGAGCGCCTGTTCCCGCTGGCCCCGCCCGCCGAGGAGGAGGCGGTCCGGCTGCTCGTGACGCGGGCCGCCCAGCACGGTGTGTCCGTCCGCGGCGGGGATCCCGCGGTACGGGAGCTGTGCCGGCGTCTCGAGGGGCTGCCGCTGGCGGTCGAGCTGGCCGCCGGGCGGCTGCGGACGCTGTCGCCCGCCCGGCTGCTGGAGCGGCTCGACGACCGGTTCGGGCTGCTGACCGGCGGGCCGCGCGACGTCCTGCCCCGGCACCGGACGCTGCGCACCGCGATCGGCTGGAGCCACGAGCTGTGCACGCCCGCGGAACGGCTGCTGTGGGCGCGGCTGTCGGTGTTCACCGGGACGTTCGACCTGGAGGCGGTCGAGTACGTGTGCAGCGGCGGCGGGCTGGCCGCCGGCGACGTCCTGGACGTGCTGGGCGAGTTGCTCGCCCAGTCCGTGGTGGCGCGCGAGGAGACGGCGGCGGGGGTGCGCTTCCGGATGCTGGAGACGGTCCGTGCCTACGGCGCCGACTGGCTGGCCGCCACCGGGGACGCCGACCGGCTGCGGCGGCGCCACCGCGACTGGTACGTCGGTCTGGCCACCTGGTGCGAGCTGGAGTGGTTCTCGCCCCGGCAGGCGGAGGTGGCGGCGCGGATCGAGACCGAGCTGCCGAATCTGCGCAGCGCCCTGGAGTACTGCACGACCGGCCCGGGCGAGGCGCATCTGGGGCAGTACCTCGCGGGCTGCCTGTGGTTCTGCTGGGCGGGGTGCGGCCGGCTCTCGGAGGGCCGGCACTGGCTGGAGCGCGCCGTCGCGCTGGACGGCGGCCACGAGCAGTCCCGGCTGAAGGCCCTGTGGGTGCTGGCGTACGTGGCGATCCTGCAGGGTGACACGGTGCCCGCGCTGGCGGCGCTCCAGGAGTGCCGTGAGGCGGCCCGCACCTCGGCGAGCACGACGGCGCTGGCGTACGCGGAGCACCGCGCGGGCTGCCTGGCCCTGGTCACGGACGACATGGAGCGCGCGGAGAAGCTGCTGCGCTCGGCGCTGGAGCGCTACCGGGAGATCGGTGAGCTGAACAGCACGGTGCTGATGGGCCAGGTCGAGCTGGCGATGACCCGGGCCTTCCAGGGCGATCTGCCGGACGCGGTCCGGCTGTGCGAGGACGTCCGCCGGATCTGCGACGACCACGGGGAGCGCTGGTCGCGGGCCTACGCGCTGTACGTGCTGGCGTACGCGGCCTGGCACGAGGGGAACGCGGGGTACGCCCGGGACCTGCTCGCCGACTGTCTCACCGACGCGCACGGCTTCCACGACCTGCTCGGCTCGGTGCTGGCGGTGGAGCTGCTCGCGCTGGTGACGGTGAGCGAGGGCGACGCCGAGGAGGCGGCGGTGCTGCAGGGCGCGGCGGGCGTGATGTGGGCGTCGGTGGGGCTGCGGCTGTTCGGGTCGGCGTACTACAACGCGCCGCACGAGCTGTGCGCGGCGCGGGCCCGCGAACGGCTGGGCGACGAGCGTTACGAGGAGTGCGTGCGCGAGGGGGCCGCCCTGGGCCGGGAGGCGGCCGTGGCCCGGGCCCTGGGGCGGGCCGGGAGGCGGGCGCTGCGGGCGCTGCCGGAACAGCGGGGGCAGGCGCGCGGCAGGACGGCGGGCAAGCGCGAGCCCGCCGCCTCGCCCACCCGGAAGGGCGGGGAGACGGCGGGCTGAGGTGCTACGGCCTGCTGGTGATCAGCGGGCGTAGTACTCGACGACGAGCTGCTCGTCGCAGATCACCGGGATCTCCTTGCGGTTCGGCTCGCGGTCCAGGCGGAACGCCAGGGCCTTGAGGTTCACCTGGAGGTAGCGCGGGGTCTCGCCCTCGGGGGCGAAGCCGCCCTCACGGGCGATCGTGAAGAGCGTCTTCTCCTTGGAGCGGTCGCGGACCTGCACGACGTCGTCGGGGCGGACGCGGAAGGACGGCTTGTCGACCTTCTGGCCGTTGACCTGGATGTGGCCGTGGACGACCATCTGGCGGGCCTGGTAGATCGTGCGGGCGATGCCCGAACGCAGGACCAGCGCGTCGAGACGGCGCTCCAGCTCGACGATCAGGGCCTCACCGGTCTTGCCCTGGACCTTGGAGGCACGCTCGTAGGCGCGGACGAGCTGGCGCTCGGACACGTCGTACTGCGCGCGCAGACGCTGCTTCTCCAGCAGACGGACCTTGTAGTCCGAGTTCTGCTTGCGGCCGCGGCCGTGCTCACCCGGCGGGTAGGGGCGGGCCTCGAAGTACTTGACGGCCTTCGGGGTCAGCGCGATACCGAGGGCACGCGACTTCTTGACCTTGGGGCGGGACTGGTTCGCCACTGTCTCTCATTTCGTAGTTCTCGGCTTGTCAGGGTTACGGAGGTCGCATCCGCAGCCGGGAGAACCCGCTGGTCCGCGAGGGACCGGTCGGGCAGCCGCTTCCCTGGTCTGGGCACATACGTGCAGCACGCGAGTGGCCCACCGACCGTCCCGGATCCCCGGGTGGTGGTGGGCTGCCCGCGACACCGTTCGACGGTGCGCGACGCTCCTGGAGCCGGTTCACGGGGAACCGGATCTCCGGCTGACTGTCCCGCTCTGACGGCACGGGACTCAGCGCTCCGGGCAGTCTACAGGGTGTTCAGGACCGCTTCCGACCGAGGTGTTTGCGGGTCCATTCCACCGCGTCCGCGTACCGGGCCTCGGCGCCGTGCCGGCTCGGGCTGTAGTACTCGCGGTCCTTGAGGGCGTCCGGCGCGTACTGCTGGGCGGCGATGCCCTCGGGCAGGTCGTGCGGGTAGACGTAGCCCTGGGCGTGGCCGAGCTTGGCGGCGCCCTTGTAGTGGCCGTCCCGCAGGTGGGGCGGCACGGACCCGGCCAGTCCCTTGCGCACGTCCTCCAGTGCGGCGCCGATCGCGGTCGTCGCGGAGTTGGACTTGGGGGCGAGGGCGAGCGCGATGGTGGCGTGGCTGAGGGTGAGGGCGGCCTCGGGGAAGCCGATCATGGCGACGGCCTGGGCGGCGGCGACGGCGATGGGCAGCGCGGTCGGATCGGCGAGGCCGATGTCCTCGCTGGCGGAGATCATCAGGCGGCGGGCGATGAACCGGGGGTCCTCGCCGGCCTCGATCATCCGGGCGAGGTAATGCAGCGCGGCGTCGACGTCGGAGCCGCGGATGGACTTGATCAGGGCGCTGGCCACGTCGTAGTGCTGGTCGCCGTCGCGGTCGTACGTGACCGCGGCCCGGTCGACGGTCTCCTCCAGCGTGGTCAGGGCGATCTCCGCCTCGCCCTTGTCCAGGGCGGCTCCGGCGGCGGCCTCCAGGGCGGTCAGCGCGCGGCGCGCGTCGCCGCCCGCGATGCGCAGCAGGTGTTCCTCTGTGTCCGCGGGCAGGGCGACGGCGGACTTCAGGCCGCGCTCGTCGGTGAGGGCGCGGCGCAGCAGGCCGCGCACGTCCTCGTCGGTGAGGGGTTCGAGGGTGAGCAGCAGGGAGCGGGAGAGCAGCGGGGAGATCACCGAGAAGTACGGGTTCTCGGTGGTGGCGGCGATCAGTGTCACCCAGCGGTTCTCGACCGCCGGGAGCAGGGAGTCCTGCTGGGCCTTGCTGAAGCGGTGGATCTCGTCGAGGAAGAGGACGGTCTCCTGGCCGTACCCGCCGGAGGCGCGGCGGGCGCCGTCGATGACCGCGCGGACCTCCTTGACGCCCGCCGTGATCGCCGACAGCTCCACGAAGCGCTTGTCGGTGACCTTGGAGACGACGTAGGCGAGGGTGGTCTTGCCGGTGCCGGGCGGGCCCCACAGGATCACCGACGAGGGTCCCGCCGGTCCGCCCCGTCTGCCGGCACCGGCCGTGGCCGCGGCCCCGCCCTTGTGGTCCGCGCCCTCTCCCACGAGCCGGCGCAGCGGCGAGCCGGGCTTGAGCAGGTGCTGCTGGCCCACCACCTCGTCGAGGGTGCGCGGGCGCATCCGGACCGCGAGGGGGCTGGCGGCCGGGTCCTTCTCCTGGCGTTCTTCTGCTGCGGCGGTGAACAGGTCGGGCTCCACGCTGAAACCCTATGGCACACCACTGACAACGCGGCCGGGCCCCGGGACCCGGGGGGCGGCTCAGGCCCAGAGGCTGCTGCCCCAGCGGGTCAGGATCAGCATGGCGATGACGCCGCTGTGCGTGACCGGGATGACCCAGGTGAACTCGGCGAGGAAGTTCTTCACCGGACGCGGGGCGGGCAGGAAGCCGTTGCGGATGTTGAAGGACGTCGTGTACCAGAAGGCGGTGAGCGTGGCCACCCAGGCCAGCGAGCACCACAGGCACAGCGCGTTGATCCGGTACAGGGACTCGAACTGCAGCCAGGTGACGAAGCAGACACCGAAGAGCGTGCCGAAGTTGAAGGTCAGCCAGTACCAGCGGGGGAAGCGGGCGCGGGCGAGCAGGCTCATGCCGACGCAGATGACGATGCCGTAGCAGACCAGGCCGAGCATGGGGTTGGGGAACCCGAAGACGGCGGCCTGCTTGCTCTCCATGACGCTGCCGCAGGACACGATCGGGTTGAGGCTGCAGCTCGGCGTGAAGGTCTTGCCGGACAGCTTGCCTTCGAGGATCTTCTGCTTGTCGATCGTGATGACCCAGGCGGCGAGCAGCCCGGCCGCGCCGGTGATCACCAGCAGCAGCGCGAAGGCACGGCTGCCGCCCACCGTCCGCGGTCCGGTGGCCGCGGGTTCCGGTCCGGGCTCCGTGGAGACGTCCTTGACTGTCGTCTTGCTCATCACGCCGATTCCGTCACTTGAGAGTTGGACCTTCTTCGGGCAGGGCCATTGTGCCGCACGCGCGCGTGTGCGCACCGTTCGATCAGCATAAGGAAGGGCGCGCGCAGGTCCCGGGAGGACGGTTCCGGGCGACGCTGTGCGCACCACGTCGAACGGACTCGCGGGGCCCGTACGGGGGCTCCGCGAGCGCTACGGGGACGTGGCCGCCGTCGACGGCATCGACCTGGGCGTCGAGAAGGGCGAGGTCTTCGGCCTGCACGGGCCCGGCGGGGCGGGCAGGAGCACCACCCCGGGGATCCTCCTGGGCGACCGCGCGCGGGATGCGGGAGAGGTCCCGGTGCCGGGAACGGGCCCGGCGAGCGGCACCCGCGCGTGGCGCTCAGGCGTCGGCATCGTCCGGCAGGACGAATCCGCGCCCGCCGGGTTGACGAGTGGCTCCGCCAGGGCTTGGGCGGGGTCTTCCTGCCGGACTCGGCCCGGGCGCCGGAACCGGGGCGGTCCGTGGCGGGTGTGCGCCGGGCGCCCGGCGCACACCCGCCCCGTGCTCAGCCGAGCCGGGCCTCCAGCTCGGCCACGATCTCGTTGACGCCGATCGCCGTCTGCTCGCCGGACTGCATGTCCTTGAGCTGGACGACGCCCTCGGCGAGGTCGCGCTCGCCGGCCACGAGCGTGTAGCGGGCGCCGCTGCGGTTGGCGTTCTTCATCGCGCCCTTGAGGCCCTTGTGGCCGTAGGAGAAGTCGGCCGCGATACCCACCTTGCGCAGTTCGGTGACCTTCGCGAACAGCACCCGGCGCGCCTCCTCGCCCAGCGGCACCGCGAACACGCTGGTGGCGGCGGGGAGATCGAGTTCGATGCCCTCCGCCTGGAGGGCCAGGACCGTGCGGTCCACACCGAGCGCCCAGCCGACCGAGGGCAGCGCGGGGCCGCCGATCATCTCGGACAGGCCGTCGTAGCGGCCGCCGCCGCCGACCGCGGACTGCGAACCGAGGCCGTCGTGGACGAACTCGAAGGTGGTGCGCGTGTAGTAGTCCAGGCCTCGCACCAGCTTGGGATCGTCCTCGAAGGAGACGCCCGCCGCACGGATCAGGTCGCGGACCTCCTCGTGGTACGCCTTGCAGGCGTCGCACAGGTAGTCGCGCAGCAGGGGGGCGCCGGTCAGCTGCTCCTGCACCGACTCGCGCTTGTCGTCCAGGACCCGCAGCGGGTTGATCTCGATCCGGCGGCGGGTGTCCTCGTCCAGGTCCAGGCCGCGCAGGAAGTCCTGCAGCGCGGCCCGGTAGACGGGACGGCACTCCTTGTCGCCCAGGCTGTTGAGCAGGATGCGGAAGTCGCTCAGTCCCAGCGAGCGGTACGCCTGGTCCGCGAGGATGATCAACTCGGCGTCGAGCGCGGGGTCCTCGGCGCCGATGGCCTCCGCGCCGACCTGGGAGAAGTGCCGGTAGCGGCCCTTCTGCGGGCGCTCGTAGCGGTAGTACGAGCCGGAGTACCAGAGCTTGACGGGGAGGTTGCCCGCCTTGTGGAGGCTGGCCTCCAGGGCGGCGCGCAGCACGGAGGCGGTGCCCTCGGGGCGCAGCGCGAGCCGGTCGCCACCCTTGGTCTCGAAGGCGTACATCTCCTTGGTCACGATGTCCGTGGACTCGCCGACACCGCGGGCGAACAGCTCGACGTTCTCGAAGCCGGGGGTCTCCACGTAGCCGTAGCCGGAGTTGCGCAGCGGGGCGGCGATGGCCTCGCGGACCGCCAGGTACGTCGCGGAGTCGGGCGGGATCAGGTCGTACGTGCCCTTGGGGGCCTTGAAGGTGCTCACGAAGTCTCTCGTCACATTCCTCGTCGGGGAGCCTCACCGGCGCCGTGTTCACGGCGGTCCGCGGCCAGCTGCCGCAGGTACGGGTTGGTGGCGCGCTCCTGGCCGATGGTCGTCTGGGGGCCGTGCCCGGACAGCACCACGGTCGAGTCGTCGAGCGGCAGGCACACGCGGGCCAGCGATCCGAGCATCTCGTCCATGTCACCGCCGGGCAGGTCGGTGCGTCCGATGGAGCCGGCGAAGAGCAGATCCCCGGAGAAGAGGACCGACGGGACGTCCGCGGCCTCGGGCATCTGGAAGGTCACCGACCCCTTGGTATGGCCGGGCGCGTGCGCGACGGAGAACTCCAGACCGGCCAGCCCCAGCTTCGCGCCGTCGGTCAGTTCCTCGACGTCGTCGGGCTCGCCGACGGTCAGCTCGCCCATCAGCGGCGCCCCGACGGAACGGCCGAGGGCCTTCTCGGGGTCGCTCATCATGTACCGGTCGGCCGGGTGGATCCAGGCCGGGACGCCGTGCGCGCCGCAGACCGGGACGACCGACGCCACGTGGTCGATGTGGCCGTGGGTGAGGACGACGGCGACGGGCTTGAGGCGGTGCTTCCTGAGCGCTTCCTCGACGCCCTGGGCGGCCTGGTGGCCGGGGTCGATGATCACGCACTCCTCACCGGCGGCGGGGGCGACGAGGTAGCAGTTCGTCCCCCAGGCCCCGGCGGGGAACCCGGCAATGAGCACGTTCGTCCTTCGTTTGTGTCGGTACGGGCGGGCATCGGGTGACTGCGCCTGTGGTCAGAGACTACCGGCGCTGCCGGATCCTCAGCGAACCCATATACGGTACGGGGCACACACGGGCGCCCGGTCCACCGGTCGCGCCGGTGCCGGTCGACACACGAGACGCATGAGGAGAGAACCCGGTGGTCAGCCAGGAGCAGCGGCGGCGTCAGCTCGCCCGGGAGAAGTTCTTGCGGCAGCAGCAGCGGCGCACCGCCGCGCGGCACAAGGCGCGCACGCGCAACGCGGTGATCGCGTCGGTGCTCGGCGTGGTCGTCATCGGTGGTGTGACGCTGTACACGACCGGGGCCCTCAAGAGCGACAAGAAGGACGACAAGGCCAAGGCGAGCGCGGACGTCTCCCCCAGCGCGTCGGCCCCCTCGAAGATGCCCGACCCCTGCGCGAAGCCGGCCGCGGGTTCGGTGAAGAAGCTGAGCTGGAAGAAGGAGCCGGCGATGTCGATCGACACGTCGGCGAAGTACACGATGAAGCTCGCGACCACGTGCGGCGACATCGACGTGTCGCTGAAGGCGTCCGCCGCCCCGCACACGGTGAACTCGTTCGACTACCTGGCCGGGAAGGGCTTCTTCGACCACACCAAGTGCCACCGGCTGACCACGAACGGCATCTACGTGCTGCAGTGCGGCGACCCGACCGGCACGGGCACCGGCGGCCCCGGCTACACGATCCCGGACGAGAACCTCAAGGACACGAGCCTCAAGGGCAACGTCTACCCGGCGGGCACGGTCGCGATGGCGAACACCGGGCAGAAGCACACCGGGGGCAGCCAGTTCTTCCTGGTCTACCAGAACAGCCAGCTGCCGCCCAACTACACACCGTTCGGTACGATTTCCGCATCCGGGATGACGGTGCTGAAGAAGATCGCCGCCGCCGGTGAGAACACGGGCGCCGGCGACGGGGCGCCCAACGCGACGGTCGTGATCAACCAGGCGACGGTCACGAAATCCTGACCGTCAACTGCGTAATTTCGGTCGCGCTGGATGCGGACAGGCCACCTGCCGGTCGCCTATGTTGGCCGTGACGAAACTGTGGACGATGCCCGGGGGAGCCTCGAAAGCCCCTCGCAGGCATCATGTGGAGGAGGCGCTGTGAGCAGCGACCCGTGGGGCCGCGTCGATGAGACGGGGACCGTGTACGTGCGTACGGCCGACGGCGAGCAGGTCGTCGGCTCCTGGCAGGCCGGCTCCCCCGAGGAGGCACTGGCCTACTTCGAGCGCAAGTACGAGGGACTGGTGGTCGAGATCGGCCTCCTCGAGAAGCGTGTGCGGACCACCGATCTGTCGGCGAAGGACGCGCAGGCCGCCATCGACCACCTCCGGGAGCAGGTGGACGCGCACCACGCGGTCGGTGACCTGGCCGCGCTGCGCACCCGCCTGGATCATCTGGTCGAGACCGTCGAGTCGCGGCGCGAGGAGCGCAAGGCGCAGCGCGCCCGGCAGGCGGACGAGGCCCGGCACGCCAAGGAGGCCCTGGTCACCGAGGCGGAGGAGCTGGCCGGGTCCGACCAGTGGCGGGTGGCCGGTGAGCGGCTGCGGGCGCTGGTGGACACCTGGAAGGGGCTGCCGCGCCTGGACCGCAAGTCCGACGACGAGCTGTGGCACCGCTTCTCGCACGCCCGGTCGGCGTTCTCCAAGCGGCGCAAGGCGCACTTCGCGCAGTTGGACGCGCAGCGCGAGGAGGCCCGCAAGACCAAGGAGCGGCTGGTCGCCGAGGCCGAGGCGCTGTCGGACTCGACGGACTGGGGTGCGACGGCGGCGCGTTACCGCGAGCTGATGGCCGAGTGGAAGGCCGCCGGCCGCGCGCAGCGCGAGCACGAGGACGACCTGTGGAACCGTTTCCGCGGTGCCCAGGACGTGTTCTTCGCCGCCCGCGGCTCGGTGTTCGCCGAGCGGGACGCCGAACAGGCGGAGAACCTGAAGCTGAAGGAGGAACTGGCCGAGGAGGCCGAGAAGCTCCTGCCGGTCGCGGACCTGAAGGCCGCCCGGGCCGCCTTCCGCTCGATCAACGAGCGCTGGGAGGCCATCGGCCATGTGCCGCGGGACGCCCGCCCCCGGGTCGAGGGCCGGATGCACACGGTGGAGCGGGCCCTGCAGGAGGCCGAGGAGAGCGAGTGGCGCCGGACGAACCCGGAGGCACGCGCGCGTGCCGAGGGTCTGACCGGTCAGCTCCAGGCCGCCGTGGACAAGCTGCGGGGCCAGATCGAGCAGGCGCGTGCCCAGGGCAACACCGCCAGGGCCGACAAGCTCGCCCGGGAGCTGGAGGGCCGCCAGGCGCTTCTGGACCAGGCTCTGAAGGGCCTCCAGGAGTTCGGCGGCTGACAGCTCCGGCAGGAGGCACGACCCGCCGCGGCAGGAGAGAGACCGGCCGGCCGCGGCGGGAGAGACCGGCCGAGAGGGCCCCGTACGGCGCGTACGGGGCCCTCTCGCCGTCCTGCCAGGCTTGGAGCTGCGAACAAAAGGCGCAGCTCTTACGCCCTGCTGCGGGCCGAGGTGACGCGGTACACGTCGTAGACACCCTCCACGCCGCGCACGGCGCGCAGCACGTGGCCGAGGTGCTTGGGGTCGCCCATCTCGAAGGTGAAGCGGGAGGTGGCGACCCGGTCGCGGGAGGTCTGGACGGCCGCCGAGAGGATGTTGACGTGCTGGTCGGACAGGACCCGGGTGACGTCCGAGAGCAGCCGGGAGCGGTCCAGGGCCTCGACCTGGATGGCGACCAGGAAGACCGAGGACTGGGTGGGCGCCCACTCGACGTCCAGGATGCGCTCGGGCTCCCGGGACAGTGACTCGACGTTGACGCAGTCGTTGCGGTGCACCGATACGCCGCTGCCGCGCGTGACGAACCCGATGATCGGGTCGCCCGGGACCGGCGTGCAGCAGCGGGCCAGCTTGACCCACACGTCGTCGACGCCCTTGACGACGACGCCCGGGTCGGCGCTGGAGCGGCGTTTGCGGCCGCGCCCGCGCGCGGGCGGCATGCTCTCGTCGATCTCCTCGGTGGCGGCCTCCTCGCCGCCGAGGGCCTGGACGAGCTTCTGCACGATGTTCTGCGCCGAGACGTGCCCCTCGCCGATCGCCGCGTACAGCGCGGAGATGTCCGAGTAGCGCATCTCGTGGGCGAGCGTGACGAGCGAGTCGCCGGTCAGGATGCGCTGGATCGGCAGGTTCTGCTTGCGCATGGCGCGGACGATGGCGTCCTTGCCCTGCTCGATCGCCTCGTCGCGGCGCTCCTTGGAGAACCAGGCCCGGATCTTGTTGCGGGCGCGCGGGGACTTGACGAAACCGAGCCAGTCGCGGGAGGGCCCGGCGCCCGCCGCCTTGGAGGTGAAGACCTCCACCAGGTCGCCGTTGTCCAGGGTGGACTCCAGCGGGACCAGGCGGCCGTTGACCCGGGCTCCTATGGTGCGGTGGCCGACTTCGGTGTGCACGGCGTAGGCGAAGTCCACGGGGGTGGCGCCGGCCGGGAGCGCTATGACGTCGCCCTTGGGCGTGAAGACGAAGACCTCGTTGCGGGAGAGGTCGAAGCGCAGCGACTCCAGGAACTCGCTGGGGTCCTCGGTCTCCTTCTGCCAGTCCAGGAGCTGGCGCAGCCACGCCATGTCGTTGATGGCGGCGTCCTTGCCGGCCTTGCCGGTGGACTTGGGCGCGTCCGTACGGACCTTGGAGGCACCCGCGACGGCCTCCTGCTTGTACTTCCAGTGCGCGGCGATGCCGTACTCGGCGCGGCGGTGCATGTCGAAGGTGCGGATCTGCAGCTCGACGGGCTTGCCGTTGGGGCCGATGACCGTGGTGTGCAGCGACTGGTACATGTTGAACTTGGGCATCGCGATGTAGTCCTTGAACCGGCCGGGGACCGGGTTCCATCGCGCGTGCACGGTGCCGAGGGCGGCGTAGCAGTCGCGGACCGTGTCGACCAGGACACGGATGCCGACCAGGTCGTAGATCTCCGCGAAGTCACGGCCGCGGACGATCATCTTCTGGTAGACGCTGTAGTAGTGCTTGGGGCGGCCGGTGACGGTCGCCTTGATGCGGGCGGCGCGCAGGTCCGACTGGACCTCGTCGGTGACGATCGCCAGGTACTCGTCGCGCTTGGGCGCGCGCTCGGCGACCAGGCGGACGATCTCGTCGTACATCTTGGGGTAGAGGATCGCGAAGGCGAGGTCCTCCAGTTCCCACTTGATGGTGTTCATGCCCAGGCGGTGGGCGAGCGGCGCGTAGATCTCCAGGGTCTCGCGCGCCTTCTTCTCCTGCTTCTCGCGCTTGAGGTAGCGCATGGTGCGCATGTTGTGCAGGCGGTCGGCGAGCTTGATGACCAGGACCCGGGGGTCCTTGGCCATGGCGACGACCATCTTGCGCACGGTCTCGGCCTGCGCGGCCTCACCGAACTTGACCTTGTCCAGCTTGGTGACGCCGTCGACGAGCAGGGTGACGACGTCACCGAAGTCGCGGCGCAGGTCCTCCAGGCCGTACTCGGTGTCCTCGACGGTGTCGTGCAGCAGGCCGGCCATCAGCGTGGCCGGGTCCATGCCCAGTTCGGCGAGGATGGTGGTGACGGCCAGCGGGTGCGTGATGTACGGATCGCCGCTCTTGCGCTTCTGCCCGCGGTGCCAGCGCTCGGCGACCTGGTAGGCGCGCTCGATCTGGCGCAGCGTGGCCGTCTCGATCTTCGGGTCGTTGCTGCGCACTATCCGCAGCAGCGGCTCCAGCACCGGGTTGTACGGGTTGGCGCGCTGGACGCCGAGCCGGGCGAGGCGGGCGCGGACGCGGTTGGAGGAACCGGAGCGGGCACTCTGGCCGGCGGCCGGGCGCACGGGGGCGGGCTTGGGACGCACGGACTCGGCGCTCTTCTCCACGGGCGCGGACTGGGCGCGCTCGACCGGCCCGCGCGTGTCGTTCTTCGCGTTCTTCGCGTTCGGCGCGGGCTTCGCCGCGGCTGCCGAGGCGGACTCGGGCTTGGCGGCGGTCAGTGGCTGGGCCTCGTCTGGCAAGAGGACTCCTCGTGCGCGATCCGGGTCCCCCGGTCAGGCTCCGGAGATCCCATGGTAGCGATCCCGGGCCTGCGGATCGCCTCCAGCCCGTGCGGGGGGCTGTTCACTGGAGGAACGCACGAGACGGGCACCGGATTCCTCCGGGCCCGTCTCCACCGGCCTCCCGCGGCGCCGCGGGAGGGGGCCTGCGAGGTGGTCAGACCCGCAGCAGCGCTTCCAGCGGGGCTCCGGCCAGGACGTCCTCCAGGCGGGCTCGGCCGCCGAGGAAGCCCAGTTCCATCAGGACCGCCACGCCGGCGACCTCGGCGCCCGCGCTGCGGATGAGCTGGACGGAGGCCTCGGCGGTGCCGCCGGTGGCGAGGACGTCGTCGACGACCAGGACCCGGTCGCCCGCGCTCAGGTCCTCGGCGTGCACCTCGATCTCGGCCGAGCCGTACTCCAGGTCGTAGGCCTGGCGCAGGGTCGCTCCGGGGAGCTTGCCCGCCTTGCGCACGGGGATGAAGCCGAGGCCGGCGCGGAGCGCGACCGGGGCGCCGAGGATGAAGCCGCGGGCCTCCAGGCCGACGACCTTGGTGGCGCCCTGCCGGGTGCCGATCTCCGCGAGCGCCTCGGTCAGCGCCGAGAAGGCCGCCGGGTCCGCCAGGAGCGGGGTGATGTCCTTGAACATCACCCCGGGCTCGGGGTAGTCGGCCACATCACGGATGCGGCTGAGCAGCAGTTCCCTGATGTCGGTCATCGGCGCTTCCCCGAGGGCCGGCCACGGCCGCGGCTGCGGGACGCGGACTGGTCGCGGGGACCGACCACGGCGGGCGCGGCGTCCTCGGGCTCGTCGTCGAAGTCCGTGGCGTCGTCGGAGGTGTCCGCCACCGGGGCGCCCTCGGTGCCGGCCTGCGCCCGCTTGGCCAGTACGCGCTTCTTGAGGGCCTTCATCTGCGGCTCGCGCTCCTTGAGGTCGGCGACGAGCGGCGTGGCGATGAAGATCGAGGAGTACGCACCGGCGGCCAGACCGACGAACAGCGACAGCGAGATGTCGTTGAGCATGCCCGCGCCGAGCGCGCCGCCGCCGATGAACAGCAGGCCGGCCACCGGCAGCAGCGCGACCACGGTGGTGTTGATGGACCGCATCAGCGTGCCGTTGATGGAGCGGTTGGCCAGGTCGCTGTAGGTCCAGCGGCTCTGCTTGGTGATGTCCTTCGTCTGCTCCTTGAGGCTGTCGAAGACGACGACCGTGTCGTAGAGCGAGTAACCGAGGATCGTCAGCAGACCGATCACCGTACCGGGCGTGACCTCGAAGCCGACGAGGGCGTAGATACCGGTGGTGATCGTGATGTCGTGGACCAGGGCGACCAGCGCGGCCACCGCCATGCGCCACTCGAAGGCGATGGCCAGGTAGATCACGACCAGCACCATGAAGATCGCCAGGCCCTCCCAGGCCTTGTTGGCGATCTGCTCCCCCCAGCTGGGGCCGACCAGGTCGGCGTTGATCTGCTCGGAGTTGACCTTCAGGTCCTTGGAGAGCGCGTCCTTGATCTCGTCGGACTTGCCGGTGTCGATGCCGGCGATCTGGATGCGCAGGCTGCCGTCACCGAGCTTCTGGACGATCGCGTCGTGCCCGGAGGCGTCCTCGGCGAACGTCTCGGCCTGGCTGACCGAGGCGCTCATGTGCTTCGGGGTGGTGAAGACCGCTCCGCCCTGGAACTCGATGCCCATGTTCAGGCCGCGCACCGCCAGGCCGAGGATGGCCGTGATGGTGATCAGGATGGAGATGCCGTACCAGATCTTGCGGTTCTTGACGAAGTCGTAGCCGACCTCGCCACGGTGGAGTCGGGCGCCGAGGCTGCCGATCTTCGACATCTCACGCCTCCTTCGGGTCGACGGGGCCGGTGGGACGGTTGGGGCGGCGTGTGCGGCGCAGCGGCGCCTTCGCACCCAGGGCCTTGGGGTCGAGGCCGGACCACTTGTGGCCGTTCGCGAAGAACTTCCTGCGGGCGAGGATCGTCATGAGCGGCTTGGTGAACAGGAACACGACGACCACGTCGAGCAGGGTGGTGAGCCCGAGGGTGAACGCGAAGCCCTGCACCTTGCCGACGGTGACGATGAAGAGCACCGCGGCCGCGAGGAAGGACACGAAGTCGGAGACGAGGATGGTGCGGCGGGCGCGCGGCCAGGCGCGCTCCACGGCGGGCCGCAGCGAGCGGCCCTCGCGGATCTCGTCCCGGATGCGTTCGAAGAACACGATGAACGAGTCCGCCGTGATGCCGATCGCGACGATGGCACCGCAGACGGCCGGGAGGTTCAGCGCGAAGCCGATGGCCGGGCCGAGCAGCGCCATGATCACGTAGGTGAGGATCGCGGAGACCAGCAGCGAGGGGATCGCGATGACCGACAGGCCACGGTAGAAGATCAGCAGGTAGAGGACGACCAGGGCGAGGCCGATGGCGCCCGCGATGAGGCCCGCGTGCAGCTGGTCGCCGCCGAGCGCGGCGGTGACGGTGGTGACGCTGTCCTCCTTGAAGGTCAGCGGCAGCGCGCCGTAGGACAGCATGTTGGACAGGCCCTCGGCCTCGGTCTGCGTGAAGCGGCCCGAGATCTCCGCGTTGCCGCCGGTCAGCGCCTGCTGGACGTACGGGTTGGAGACGACGTTGCCGTCCAGGACGATGGCGAACTCGTTCTGCGGCGTCTGGTTCTTGGCCAGCTGGCCGGTGATGTCCGCGAACTTCTTGGCGCCCTTGGAGGTGAACTCCATGGTGACGGTCCAGCCCGACGCGTTCTGCGTGTTGAAGACGGCCTGGGCCTTCTTGACGTCGGTGCCGTCCACGGCGGCCGGGCCGAGGAGGTACTTGGCCCACTGGCCCTGCGAGTCCTTGCCGCAGGCGACGGTCGGCTCGGTGGGCTTGACGCCCTTGCCGGCGGTGGCTCGGGCCGAGTCCTTGGAGCAGTCGAGGGCGGCGTACTGGGCCTGGAGCTTGGCGTTGGCGTCGCCGGAGGTGCCGCCGCTCGCCGAAGGGGAGGCGGAGCCCTTCGGGGTGGAGGACTTCTTCGGGTCCGCGCTGCCCGTGGCCCCGGTGGACGGGGTGGCGTCGGCCTTCAGGCCGTCGGTGACGGCGCGGCCCTGCTGGGACGCGGTCGAGGACGGGCTGGCGGAGCCGGAGGTGGCCTTGTCCTTGCCGCCGGTCTTGTCCGTGGCCTTGTCACCGGCCTTGTCACCGGCCTTGCCGGAGGCGCTGGAGGAGGGGGTCGGCGTCGGGCTGGCCGGAGGGGCCGCGCCGGAGACCTCGGTGGCGAGCACCGGACGGAAGTACAGCTTCGCGGTGGTGCCGACCTGCTCGCGGGCCTGCTTGGAGTTCGTGCCCTTGGGGATGTTGACGATGATGTTGCGATCGCCCTGGGTCTGGACCTCGGCCTCCGAGACACCGAGACCGTTGACACGGCGGTTCATGATGTCGACCGCGGTGTCCATGTTGGTCTTGTTGATCGCGGATTCCTGACCGCGCTCGGGGACCGCCCGCAGGGTGATGCTCGTACCGCCGGCCAGGTCGATGCCGAGGCGCGGGGTGGTGTGCCCCGAGGCGAACATGCCTCCGGTGAGCGCCACGATGGCGATCAGGATGAGGGCCAGCGAGCGCCATGGCTTGCTCTGGGCGCTCGCGCTCCGGCCCTTCTTAGGTGCTGCCACCTTCTCGTACTCCCTCTCGGGCCGCTCCGCGCCGGGTGGGCCCGGTCGGCGGCCATGACATGGTGTCGGGATCCCGCGCGAAGTGAACACGTCCCAGGGCGCGCGGGCGGTACCGCGCGCCCTGGGTGGTGACTACTTCGCCTCGGAGTCGCCGTCGGTCTTCTTCGGCTCTGCGTCCGTCTTCGCCTCGGTGGGGGCGTCGGCGGGCTCCTCCGCCTCGGCCGCGTCCTTCTTGCCGAGGTCGATGGGCTTGTCGTCGGAGGCGGCGGAAGCGTCGGCGGCGGGCTCGTCGGTCTCGGTGAGGGAGGAGGCGTCGTCGGGGACGATGTCGGCGTCGGACTTCAGGTCGTGTTCGATGCCGTGGACGATGCGGTTGTACTCGTCGTCGGACAGGACGGTCGCGATCGCGTTCTTGGCGAAGAGCAGCTCCACGCCCGGTCCGGCGTCGAGGAGGACCGTGTCGTCGTTGACCTCCTTGACCGTCGCGTACATGCCGCCGATGGTGCGGACTCCGCTACCGGGCTGCATCTGGTTCCGCATGGTGGCGGCCTGCTGCTGCTTGCGCTTGGCCGACCGGGTCATCAGGAACATGGCCCCGATGAGCACGATGAACGGGAGGAGGGTCACGAGACTCACGGGTCGGAACTTCCTTCACACGACCGCGATGGGGAGCGGCCTGATGGTTGGGGGTGTGCATGCTGCCTGCAAGGGCGGCATCGGCGGAGTCTAAGGGAGTCCGCGCGCAGGGAACAACGCTCAGCATGGCACCTGGGTTCCTCCCCGGGCCAATGGATCGCCGTCACGCCCCGAACAGGTCCTGTTGTCCGTTTCCCCCGCCCGGCGCGCCGGGCGGGGTGAGGCCGAGGTGCGCCCATGCCGCGGGGGTGGCCACCCGGCCGCGCGGGGTGCGGGCGAGCAGGCCCTCGCGGACGAGGAAGGGCTCGGCGACCTCCTCGACGGTCTCGCGCTCCTCCCCCACCGCGACCGCCAGCGTCGACAGGCCGACGGGGCCGCCGCCGAACAGCTTCAGCAGCGCCTGCAGGACCGCCCGGTCCAGCCGGTCCAGGCCCCGGGGGTCGACCTCGTAGACGGCGAGGGCCGCCGCGGCGATCTCACGGGTGATGACGCCGTCGGCCTTGACCTGCGCGTAGTCCCGTACGCGGCGCAGCAGGCGGTTGGCGATGCGGGGGGTGCCGCGGGAGCGGCCGGCGATCTCGGCGGCGCCCTCGGTCCCGATCTCCACGTCGAGCAGGCTCGCCGATCGGTGCACGACGCGTTCCAGCTCGGCGGGCTCGTAGAACTCCATGTGGGCGGTGAAGCCGAAGCGGTCGCGCAGCGGAGGCGGCAGCAGTCCCGCGCGGGTGGTGGCGCCGACCAGGGTGAACGGCGGCAGCTCCAGCGGGATGGCCGTGGCGCCGGGGCCCTTGCCGACGATGACGTCGACGCGGAAGTCCTCCATCGCCATGTACAGCATCTCCTCGGCGGGCCGGGACATGCGGTGGATCTCGTCGAGGAAGAGGACCTCGCCCTCCTGGAGCGAGGACAGGATGGCGGCGAGGTCGCCCGCGTGCTGGATGGCGGGGCCCGAGGTGATGCGGATGGGGGCGCCCATCTCGGCCGCGATGATCATCGACAGGGTGGTCTTGCCGAGGCCGGGGGCGCCGGAGAGCAGGACGTGGTCGGCGGTGGCGCCGCGCGCGCGGGCGGCGCGCAGCACCAGGTCGAGCTGCTCGCGGACCTTCTCCTGGCCGATGAACTCGCCGAGGTCCTTGGGGCGCAGGGCGGCCTCGACGGCCTGGTCCTCGCGGTCGGCCGCGGAGCCCACCAGCCGCTCGGCGGCGGTGTCGTCCGTGTCGTCCCAGTTCATGTGGTGTGCCTTACGACGGTCGGGGTCAGCGGGCTCGGTTCAGGGTCTGCAGGGCGGCCTTGAGCAGGGCGCCCACCTGGGGGGTGCCGCCTGCGGCCTCGGCCTGCGGGGCCACGGCGGTGACGGCCTCGTCGGCCTCCCGGGTGGCGTAGCCGAGGCCGATCAGCGCGGCGTGCAGCTGGTCGCGCCAGCCCTGGGTGACGGGTGCGCCGACCGCGGGGGCGCCGACGGGTGCGCCGAGGCGGTCCTTCAGTTCGAGGAGCAGCTTCTGGGCGCCCTTCTTGCCGATGCCGGGGACGGCGGTGAGGGCCTTCTCGTCGCCGGTGGCGACGGCGCGGCGCAGGGCGTCGGGCGTGTGCACGGCGAGCATGGCCTGGGCGAGGCGGGGGCCGACGCCGCTGGCGGTCTGGAGCAGTTCGAAGACCTGGCGCTCGTCGTCGTCCGCGAAGCCGTACAGGGTCAGTGAGTCCTCGCGCACCACGAGGGAGGTGTGCAGCCTGGCGGGCTGTCCGGTGCGCAGCGCGGACAGGGTGTTCGGGGTGCACTGGACGGCCATCCCGACGCCGCCGACCTCGATCACCGCGGCGTCGGGGGCGAGGGCGGCGACCGTGCCGCTGACGAAGGCGATCATGCCGTGCTGCCTTTCGGATGCGGGGCTGTCCTCCGGGACGGGGGTGCCGCCGGGGACCGGGTGGCCGGGGACGCGGCCGACCCCGGTGCCGCGGCGGTGTGCAGGGCGACGGCCCGCTGGAGCCGGTTCTGCGCGGGGGCGCGCCAGATGTGGCAGATGGCGAGTGCGAGCGCGTCCGCGGCGTCGGCGGGCCTGGGGGGCGCGGCGAGCCGCAGCAGGCGGGTGACCATGGCACCCACCTGGGCCTTGTCGGCCCGTCCGCTGCCGGTGACGGCGGCCTTGACCTCGCTGGGGGTGTGCAGGGCGACCGGGATGCCGCGGCGCGAGGCGCACAGGATGGCGACGGCACTGGCCTGGGCGGTGCCCATGACCGTACGCACGTTGTGCTGGCTGAAGACGCGCTCCACCGCCACGTACTCGGGGCGGTGCTCGTCGAGCCACTGCTCGATGCCCTGTTCGACGGCGACCAGGCGGTGGCCGAGGTCGGCGTCCGCGGGTGTGCGGACGACCCCGACACCGACCATGGTCAGCGGCCGGCCCGCGACGCCCTCCACGACACCGACCCCGCAGCGGGTCAGCCCCGGGTCCACCCCCAGTACGCGCACGCGATCTTTCCCTTCGATCTCCTGTCCGCGCAGGCTATCGGGTGCCACTGACAACGGCGGCGGGCCGGGGGACGTGTCCCTCCGGCCCGCCGGGACCGCCGTGCGTGCGGGGTGTCAGGCGTCGACCTTCTCCATGACCTCGTCGCTGACGTCGAAGTTGGCGAAGACGTTCTGCACGTCGTCGCTGTCCTCGAGCGCGTCGATCAGCTTGAAGATCTTCTTGGCGCCCTCCTCGTCCAGCTCGACCTGCATGGTCGGGACGAAGTTGGCGTCGGCGGAGTCGTAGTCGATGCCTGCGTCCTGGAGGGCGGTGCGGACCGCGACCAGGTCGGTGGCCTCGCTGAGGACCTCGAAGGTCTCGCCGAGGTCGTTGACCTCCTCGGCGCCCGCGTCCAGGACGGCCGCGAGGACGTCGTCCTCGGTCAGCTCGCCCTTGGGGACGATCACGACGCCCTTGCGGTTGAACAGGTACGACACCGAGCCCGGGTCGGCCATGGAGCCGCCGTTGCGGGTCATGGCGACGCGGACGTCGGAGGCGGCGCGGTTGCGGTTGTCGGTGAGGCACTCGATGAGCACCGCGACACCGTTCGGCCCGTAGCCCTCGTACATGATCGTCTCGTAGTCGGCGCCGCCGGCCTCGAGACCGCCACCGCGCTTGATCGCGGAGTCGATGTTCTTGTTCGGGACCGACTGCTTCTTGGCCTTCTGCACGGCGTCGTAGAGCGTCGGGTTGCCGTCCAGGTCGACTCCGCCCATGCGCGCGGCGACCTCGATGTTCTTGATCAGCTTCGCGAAGAGCTTGCCGCGCTTGGCATCGATGACGGCCTTCTTGTGCTTCGTCGTGGCCCATTTAGAGTGGCCGGACATCTGCCTGTCTCCTTCGCGTAAACCCATCCTGTACGAACGCCCCCGGGCCTGAAGCAGCCGGGAGGTACCCCCGGAGATCCTACAAGGACTCCGCCGCCCGCATCGCGCGCACCATGTCGACGAACAGGGCGTGCACGCGGTGGTCGCCCGTCAGCTCCGGGTGGAACGACGTGGCCAGCGCGTTGCCCTGGCGGACCGCCACGATGTGGCCGCCATGCTCGGCGAGCACCTCGGCCCCGGCGCCGACGGACTCGACCCAGGGGGCACGGATGAAGACGCCCTCCACAGGATCGCCCTCCACGCCCCGGACGTCCACGGCGGCCTCGAAGGATTCGTTCTGCCGTCCGAATGCGTTGCGGCGCACGATCATGTCGATGCCGCCGACGGTCTCCTGGCCCGAGCGCGGGTCGAGGATCTTGTCGGCCAGCATGATCATGCCCGCGCAGGTCCCGTAGACCGGCATGCCGGCGCGCACACGCGCGCGCAGGGGCTCCATCACGCCGAAGAGGACGGCCAGCTTGGAGATGGTGGTGGACTCGCCGCCGGGCAGGACCAGGCCGTCGACCTCGGCGAGTTCTTCGGGGCGCCTGACCGGCCTGGCCACGGCGTCGGCCGCGGCCAGGGCGATGAGGTGCTCCCGCACGTCGCCCTGGAGGGCCAGGACGCCGATGACAGGGGCTGCGCTGCTCACGGGGTGGTCACCAGCCGCGGTTGGCGTAGCGCTCGGCCTCGGGGAGGGTGTCGCAGTTGATGCCGACCATGGCCTCGCCCAGGTTGCGGGACGCGTCCGCGATGATCTTCGGGTCGTCGTAGAAGGTGGTGGCCTTCACGATGGCGGCGGCACGCTTGGCCGGGTCGCCGGACTTGAAGATGCCGGAGCCGACGAAGACGCCCTCGGCGCCGAGCTGGCGCATGAGCGCGGCGTCGGCCGGGGTGGCCACACCGCCGGCGGAGAACAGCACGACCGGGAGCTTGCCCAGCTCGGCGACCTCCTTGACCAGCTCGTAGGGGGCGCGCAGCTCCTTGGCGGCGGCGTACAGCTCGTTGTTGTCGCAGCCGCGCAGCTTGGCGATCTCGCCCTTGATCTGACGCAGGTGGCGCACCGCCTCGACGACGTTGCCCGTGCCGGCCTCGCCCTTGGAGCGGATCATCGCGGCACCCTCGGCGATGCGGCGCAGGGCTTCGCCCAGGTTGGTGGCACCGCAGACGAAGGGAGTGGTGAAGGCCCACTTGTCGGAGTGGTTGACCTCGTCGGCCGGGGTCAGGACCTCGGACTCGTCGATGTAGTCCACGCCGAGCGACTGCAGGACCTGCGCCTCGACGAAGTGGCCGATGCGGGACTTGGCCATGACCGGGATGGAGACGGCCTCGATGATGCCCTCGATCATGTCCGGGTCGGACATGCGGGCCACGCCGCCGTCCTTGCGGATGTCGGCCGGGACCCGCTCCAGGGCCATGACGGCGACGGCGCCCGCGTCCTCGGCGACCTTCGCCTGCTCCGGCGTGACGACGTCCATGATCACGCCGCCCTTGAGCTGCTCGGCCATGCCGCGCTTGACGCGGGCGGTGCCGGTCTCGGGAGTCTGGGCGGAATCGGGAATCGTGGTGGACACGGGTGACCTCACTCGGGTGGAAAGAGGGGGTTGATGCACCCCAGAGGTAACGCGAGTGGACCAGTCCACGGCAAGGGCCAATGGTGAGCGGGTGGATCCTTTTCACCGCTCCCCTTCGGCGGCGGGCCGGGCGGGCGGACCGGGCGGGCGCGCCGGGCGGCCGGTCCGCTAGGCGACGCGTTCCACCAGTGCCTGCGGCGGTTCGTCGTCCATCTCGAAGGCCAGCGGGAACGGGGCGTGCCCGGCGAGGCGGAACCAGCGCACCTTGCGGTGCTCGCGCAGTCTGCGGGCCGCGCCCACGGCGTCGTTGTGGAAGCGGCGGGCCATCGGGACCCGGCGCACCGCCTCGGCCAGCTCGCGCGCCGCCGCCTCGCCGCCGGGCACCGCCCGGACCGCCTCCACCTGCTGCGTCTCGGCGAACACCGCCCGCAGCGCCTGGCTCAGCTCGCTCTCGGCGACCTCTCGGTGCTCCTCCTCGGACTGCCGGGCGGCGTGCGCGGCCTCGTAGAGCACGATCGAGGCGGCCGGGTCGAGCACTCCGGAGGTGGCCAGTTCCTGGGCGACGGAGGCGCGGCGCAGCAACTGGGCGTCGAGCGCGGCCCGGGCGGCGTCGATCCGGGCGTGCAGCCGGTCCAGCCGCCCCGCCGTCCAGCTCAGGTACAGCCCGACGACGACGAGCGCGACAAGGATCCAGATGAGCGTTGCGGTCACGGGCGGCAAGGCTACCGGGAGGGCCGGGAGCCGACGCCCGCAGCCGGCACGCCGCCGCTGCCCCTGCGCTCCCCCGCGCCCGGTGGCCCCCGGCCGGGCCGGCTCCCGCCCCGGCCGGGGCCCGGTCAGTCCCGGGCCAGTCCCAGGCGGGCGCGCAGGCCCGTGGCGCGGTCGTCGGCGGCCACCGCCGCGGCACCGGCGGTGACCGTCTCGTAGACGGAGAGGATGTCCGCACCGACCGTGGACCAGTCGAAGCGGCGCACGTGGGCCCTGCCGCGCTCACGGAGTCCGGACCGGCGGGCCGGATCCGCCAGCAGGCGCACGGCCGCCTCGGCCAGGGCGTCCGCGTCCTCGTTGGCGAACAGCTCGCCGGCCTTGCCCTGGTCGAGGACCTGCGCGAAGGCGTCGAGGTCGGAGGCGAGCACCGGGGCACCGGCGGACATCGCCTCCACGAGGATGATGCCGAAGCTCTCCCCGCCGGTGTTGGGTGCCACGTAGAGGTCGACGCTGCGCAGGAACCGCGCCTTGTCCTCGTCGCTGATCACGCCGAGGAACTGCACGCGCGCGTGCAGCTCGCGCGGCAGGCTCGCCACGGCCTCCTCCTCGTCACCCCGGCCGGCCACCAGCAGCCGGGCCCCCGGGCGGGCGGCGAAAATCTTCGGCAGGGCGCGCATCAGCACGGGCAGGCCCTTGCGGGGCTCGTCGATGCGGCCCATGAAGCCGACCGTCTCCCCCTGCCACTCGGGCCGGGGTTCGGCGCGTGCGAAGAAGTCGACGTCGACGCCGTTGGGGATGACGACGGCGTCCCCGCCCAGGTGTTCGACGAGGGTGCGCCGCGCGTACTCGCTCACCGCGATCCGGGCGCTGATCTTCTCCAGGGCGGCCTGGAGGATGGCGTACGCGGCGACCATCGCCCTGGAGCGCGGGTTGGAGGTGTGGAACGTCGCCACGATCGGTCCCTGCGCCGCCCAGCAGGTCAGCAGGCCCAGGGACGGCGAGGTCGGTTCGTGGATGTGGATCACGTCGAAACGGCCCTCGTGCAGCCAGCGCCGTACCCGGGCCGCCGAGAGGAAGCCGAAGTTCAGCCGGGCCACCGACCCGTTGTACGGCACCGGGACCGCGCGGCCTGCCGAGACGACGTAGGGCGGCAGCGGGGTGTCGTCGTCGGCGGGGGCGAGGACGGACACCTCGTGGCCCAGGCGGACGAAGTACTCGGCGAGGTCGCGGATGTGGAACTGCACGCCCCCGGGGACGTCCCAGGAGTACGGGCAGACGATGCCGATCCTCACGCCGCCTCCCCGCGCGTCTGGGCACGGCGGGGCTCCAGGTCAGCGAGCCACAGGCGCTGCAGCATGTGCCAGTCCTCCGGATGCTCGGCGATCCCCGAGGCGAAGGCATCGGCCAGCGCCTGTGTCATGACGGACGTCTTCTCGGGCCGGGTGCCTGTCCCGGGTACCTCGATCGGGGGATGGACGCGGCCCTTCATGACGGGTGAGTCGTCGTACCAGAGGGTGACGGGCAGCAGCAGGGCCCCGGTCTGCTGGGCGAGCAGGGCGGGTCCCGCGGGCATGCGGGCCGTCTCGCCGAAGAACTCGACCTCGACGCCGGAGGAGGACAGGTCGCGGTCGGCGACGAGGCAGACCAGGCCGCCCTCGCGCAGCCGCCGGGCGAGCGTGCCGAAGGCGGAGCCGCCGCTGTGCGGCAGGACCTCCATGCCGAGGCCCTCGCGGTAGGCGACGAAGCGGTCGTAGAGCGTCTCGGGCTTGAGGCGCTCGGCGACGGTGGTGAAGGGCGTGTTCAGCTCGGTGGTGACCCAGGCGCCCGCCAGGTCCCAGTTGGCCAGGTGCGGCAGCGCGAGGACGACACCCCGTCCGGAGGCGAGGCCGTCGGTCAGGTGGTGCACGTCCTTGGGGGCGAAGCCGCCGCGCACCCGCTGCGGGCTCCAGGCGGGCAGCCGGAAGGACTCCATCCAGTAGCGCAGGTAGGAGCGCATGCCCGCACGGGACAGCTCCGCGAGCCGCTCGGGGGACGCGTCGGGCACCACGCGCGCGTAGTTGGCCTCCAGCCGCAGGACGCCCTTGCCGCGCCGCCTCCAGGCGAGGTCGGCGATGCCGCGGCCGAGCCGGACGGCGGCGGGTTCGGGGAGCTTCTTGACGGTGCTCCAGCCCAGGCCGTACAGGGAATCGGTGAGCCGCTCGCGGGCGCTCATGCCGACGCCCCGCTCCCCTGGTTCTCCTGCCGGGCGGCCTCGGCGTCCGCCTCCGCCGACTCGCGGCGCACGGTGACGACGCGCTGCACCAGGGTGACCAGGCTGCCTGCCGCGACGATCCACAGCGCGACCGGCAGCAGGTACTGGATGCCGGGCACGCCGAACTTGTGCAGGCCCGCGAAACCGGCCGCGACCAGGGAGATCACCAGCCGCTCGGCGCGCTCGACCAGGCCGTTGACGGCGACCGGCAGCCCGATCGACTCGCCGCGCGCCTTGGTGTACGACACCACCTGGCCGCTGGCCAGGCAGAAGATCGACACCGCGCACAGCGTGTTGTCGTCGCCCTGCCCGGCGTACCAGAGGGCGAAGCCGCCGAAGATGGCGCCGTCGGCCACCCGGTCCAGGGTGGAGTCCAGGAAGGCGCCCCAGCGGCTGGAGCGGCCGAGCTGGCGGGCCATGTTGCCGTCGACGAGGTCGGAGAAGACGAAGAGCGTGATCACGACCGTGCCCCAGAAGAACTCGCCCCGGGGGTAGAAGACCAGCGCGCCCGCGATCACCCCGGCGGTGCCCAGGAGCGTGACCGTGTCGGGGCTCACGCCCCGGCGGATGAGAAACGCGGCGAACGGTGTGAGGACACGCGTGAAGAATGCACGCGCGTACTTGTTCAGCATGGCCTTCCCGAGGGTCGCTGTCGCCGGGCGGCCCCTGCTGGCCACCGGCTGGCCCATCGTAGCCACGCGCGCGCGTGGGCGGCGTCCGGGCACCCGAGGGCCCCCGCCGGGCGGCTGCCGGGCACTCGCGGGAGGCGGGATCGGGTCCTTCGTATGGACGCGGCATGACGGGAGTGCAAAGCTCGAATGACCGCGGGCGTCGCAGGAGCCGCCGGTGACGCGGTGCCGCGTGTCCGCGCCCACAGTGACCTCACCGTGCACGGGAGGCAGGACCATGGGCGACAAGGCGCACACACATCCCGGAGCCGCCGGCAGGGCGATGGCGGCCGACCGGCCCGCGTCCCTACGGAACGTGGTGCTGGTCGGCCACTCCGGAGCGGGCAAGACGACCCTGGTGGAAGCTCTCGCGCTGACCGCGGGAGCGGTGAACCGGGCCGGCCGCGTCGAGGACGGCGGCTGTGTCTCGGACTACGACGACATCGAGCACCGGCAGCAGCGTTCGGTGCAGCTCTCCCTGGTGCCCGTCGAATGGGACGGCATCAAGATCAACCTGCTGGACACACCCGGCTACGCGGACTTCGTCGGGGAGCTGCGGGCCGGCCTGCGGGCCGCGGACGCGGCGCTCTTCGTCGTCTCGGCCTCCGACGGCGTGGACGGCTCGACCCGCATGGTGTGGGAGGAGTGCGCGGCCGTGGGCATGCCGCGGGCCATCGTGATCACCCACCTGGATGCCGCCCGCGCGGACTTCGAGGAGATGACCCGGGTGTGCGCCGAGGCGTTCGGCGCGGACGACCCCGACGCGGTGCTGCCCCTGTACCTGCCGCTGCACGGCCCCGAGGGCCCCGACGGACACGCGCCGGTCACCGGCCTGGTCGGGCTGCTGACGCAGAAGCTGTTCGACTACTCGACCGGGGAGCGCAAGGAGTCCGAGCCGGGCGAGGACGAGCTGCCGCGGATGGACGAGGCGCGCGGCCGGCTCATCGAGGGGATCATCTCCGAGAGCGAGGACGAGACCCTCATGGACCGCTACCTCGGCGGGGAACGGGTCGACGTGGAGACCCTGATCAAGGATCTCGAACGGGCCGTCGCGCGCGGGGTCTTCTTCCCCGTCCTGGCCGCCGCGCCCGCCGCCGAGGGCGCCCGGCAGGGCATCGGCACGGTGGAACTGCTGGAGCTGATCGTCCGCGGCTTCCCGACTCCCCTGGAGCGCGAGGCGCCCGCGGTGACCACGGTCGACGGCCGCCCGCGCGAGCCGCTTCCGTGCGCCCCGGACGGCCCGCTGGTCGCGGAGGTCGTGAAGACCTCCTCCGACCCGTACGTCGGCCGGGTCTCCCTGGTGCGCGTCTTCTCCGGCACCCTGCGCCCCGACGAGACGGTGCACGTCTCCGGGCACGGGCTGACCGACCGCGGCCACGAGGACCACGACGTGGACGAGCGGATCGGCGCCCTGGCGACGCCGTTCGGCAAGCAGCAGCGACCGGTGACGCACGCGGTCGCCGGCGATCTGGTCTCCGTGGCCAAGCTGACCCGGGCCGAGACCGGCGACACGCTCTCCGCCAAGGACGACCCGCTGCTGATGGCCCCCTGGGAGATGCCCGACCCGCTGCTGCCGCTCGCCATCCAGGCGCACAGCAAGGCGGACGAGGACAAGCTCTCCCAGGGCCTGGCCCGGCTGGTCGCCGAGGACCCGACGATGCGCCTGGAACAGAACCAGGACACCCACCAGGTGGTGCTGTGGTGCCTGGGCGAGGCCCACGCGGACGTCGCCCTGGAGCGGCTGCGCAGCCGCTACGGCGTCCAGGTCGACGTCGTCCCGCACCGCGTCTCCCTGCGGGAGACCTTCGCGACCCGGGCCGCCGGCCGGGGCCGGCACGTCAAGCAGTCCGGCGGGCACGGACAGTACGCGATCTGCGAGATCGAGGTGGAGCCGCTGCCGGGCGGCTCGGGCATCGAGTTCGTGGACAAGGTCGTCGGCGGGGCCGTCCCGCGCCAGTTCATCCCGTCCGTGGAGAAGGGCGTACGGGCGCAGGCGGCCAAGGGGGTGGCGGCCGGCCACCCGCTGATCGACGTCCGGGTCACGCTGCTGGACGGCAAGGCGCACTCGGTGGACTCCTCCGACGCCGCGTTCCAGACGGCGGGCGCGCTGGCGCTGCGGGAGGCGGCGGCCGACGCGAAGATCCATCTGCTCGAACCGGTCGCCGAGGTGAGCGTCCTGGTCGGCGACGACTACGTGGGCGCCGTGATGAGCGACCTGTCGGGGCGGCGCGGCCGGGTGCTGGGCACCGAGCAGGTCACCGGCGGGCGCACGCTGGTGCGGGCCGAGGTGCCCGAGATCGAGATCGGCCGGTACGCGATCGACCTGCGGTCCCTGTCGCACGGCACCGCCCGCTTCGACCGCCGCTACGCGCGGCACGAACCGATGCCGCCGCAGGTCGCCGACCGGCTGCGCCAACAGGAGCGCGAGGCCTCTTAGTCGATGCGCCGGGCGCACAACGGAGCGGCGCCGTGAGGGCGTACGGGACGTTTCGCTGCGAACAGGTGGGCGGCTTCGGCCGTCCACCTCCGCGTGCCGGCGGGTGCCGATACGCTGATGACCTGATCAACAGGTGTGCGGGGCCGGGAAGTCGGGAAGGCCGCAGGTGCAGAGGCGGCGGCAGTGGGGGCGGCGGTGACGGACGGATTCGATTTCAGTCCAGGGGCTCAGATTCCCCTGTCGGGTGCGGCGGGGCAGACGGCGGCGACGTTCGCGCTGGCCGCCGCCGCCTACCGTGACGACGAAGTGGACAAGATCAAGGAAGCCGACAACGAGTGGCACCAGTCCACGGTCAAGCCGCCCCGCCCGTGGGCGAGGATCCTCCGCCCGCGTCTGGGCGAGGCGTTCTCCCGTGCGGTGATCGACCGCATGCTGGGCGCCGGGCGCAAGCCGCTGATCCAGTCCTTCGGTCTGGAACCCCAGGTCGTCGTGGAGCACTGCCTGGCGGCCCACCGCATCCGCCGCGAGCGCGACAACTGGCTCTCGGCGGTGACGGTGCTGTGCGGGCTGCTGTTCCTGCCCGGCTTCCTGGTGTGGCTGCTGGTGTTCGTGCTGCGCACCACGATGAGCAGGCGGGAGGACAAGCGCGCCGGGATGCTCGCCACCACCCTGCTGGTCGCCGTGGGCGCGCTCGCCGTGCTCTTCCTGGTCAAGATGCCGTTCCACGGCTTCTGGGCGTGGTACGCGCGCGCGGCCGTGGTCATGCCGGTCGTCGGCTGGTTCTGGGCCAAGCGGATCTGTGAGCGCACCGCGCGGGACCTGCGGGAGCGCTGGGAGGGCCTGCTCTCCGGCGGCGGGGTCGGCGCGAAGATCCCCGAGGCGGTCCCCGGCAACCCGGGGGACGCCGCCGAGCAGGTCCGCAAGGAACTCGCCCGGCTCAGCGCCGAGCAGCGCTCCAACTCCGTCTTCTACGCCGGTCCCAAGGGCATCCTCGGCATGGGCACCCGCTGGGGCAGCTGGCAGCTGGCCGAGGATCTGGTGTCGGCCGACCCCGGCAAGGAGTTCCACCCGTTCCGCAGCTGGGACGTGATCACCGCCATCCAGGGCGGCCTGGGCATGCTGGAGCGCACGTCCATCAACACCGGCGGCTTCCCCAAGCCGACGATCACGCACTGGATCGTCACGCCGATCGGGGAGAACGCCAAGGAGGTCGCCCGGCCCGGCGGCGCGGACGTCGACGCGTACACCGTGCGCAGCCACGCCGTGCAGGACATCTGCAACAAGCAGCAGTTCGGCAGCGGCGACCGCCACTACCTCGGTGTGCAGTGGACCCTGTGGGACGGCCACCTGGTGATCACCATGATGATCACCGTCACGGTGCTGCACAACACCCTGCGCATCGAGGTCACCGGCCACGCCCTCGGCCCGGTCAACCCGCTCTTCAACGGCAAGCCCGCCGCCAAGGAGAAGGAGGTGCAGAAGGCGCTCCGGTTCTGGGAGACCCGCAAGGTGAAGCTGCCCCTGGTGGACACCGACGAGGTGGTACGGCTCGCCGCCCGCGCCCCCCTGACCTGGTACCCGCCGCTGCTGAACTGGCTCGGCGGCAGCCTGGTCCTCCCCGAGCCGTTCGGCCTGCGGCACGCCTGGGCCGACCAGCCCTGGCGCCACCGCTTCATGGCCGACGACGCCCTGCGCGCCGCCACTCCCGTGCTCCGGGTGGTCCACGCGGCGGCGCTGAAGGTCCTGCGGGACAACGGCGTGGACGTGGAGAAGTTCGGCAACCGCTCCTCGGTGCTCAGCGGCGCCGTCCAGGACGTGTCGCCCAAGAAGGCCGACCTGTACGACGCGTAGGCGGGCCGGGGAGGCCGCGGAGCCGGGGCCGGCGGCTACGCCGGCCAGGCCTCCGCGAGCATCTTGCGGGTGTCGGCGAGCAGCTGCGGCAGGACACGGGTGTGGCCGACCACCGGCATGAAGTTCGTGTCGCCGCCCCAGCGGGGCACGATGTGCTGGTGGAGGTGGGCGGCGATGCCCGCGCCCGCCACCGAGCCCTGGTTCATGCCGATGTTGAAGCCGTGGGCGCCCGAGGCGGCCCGCAGCGCCCGCATGGCCTGCTTGGTCAGCTCCCCCAGCTCGGCGGTCTCCGCCTCAGTGAGGTCGGTGTAGTCGGCGACGTGCCGGTAGGGCACGGTCATCAGGTGGCCGCCGTTGTACGGGTACAGGTTGAGCACCGCGTACACCTGCTCGCCGCGTCGGACGATCAGCCCGTCCTCGTCGGACTTGGCCGGGATGGCGCAGAAGGGGCAGCCGTCCTTCGCCCCTGGACCGGTCGGCTTGTTCTCGCCCTGGATGTAGGCCATCCGGTGGGGCGTCCACAGACGCTGGAACGCGTCCTGCGTCCCCACTCCGATCTGCTGCTCCGGCTCACTCGTCATGCAAGGCAGCATATGGCTTCGGCGGTTCACGGCGTGTCGGCGGGGCGCCCGGAACAGGATGTGCGGCCAGGCTCGGCCGGTGGACGGCGACGGCCCGGTGACCCGCCGCGAGCGGCGGGTGGACGCCCCGCTCGCGGTGGCCTCCCCGTACGCGGTGCTGGTCCCCGGCAAGAGCCTGCCCAGGGCACCGGCCGACGGCTGCCGGGCGGTGCCGGCCGCGAGCTGGGCCGTCTTCGCCGTCGGCCACGGGGTGCACCGGCGGCTGAGCAGCCAGGGCGTGCGCTTCGTGCGCCGGCGCCGGCCGGACACGCTGGCCGTCCCGCTGCCGCTGCTGCGGCCGGTGCGGATCCTGCGGGTCTACGACGCCGTGCGGCGTCGGCGCGGGCGCACGCGGTGCCCGTTGCAGGCGCGGGTGATGCTGTACGCCGGTCTGTCGGCACTGCTGCCCGGCCTGGCCGGATCCCTGACCGTGTACGGCCCGGAGCACCGTGCCCCGCGCGCCACGATCCGCACGTTCGGCGAGTCGGTGTGGGGGACGTGCTCCACGCCTGCCGCCGTCGGCCACGGGGACGTGACGCCGGTGACATCGGCCGGCCGGCTGGTGGCGGTCGTCCTGATGGGCTGCGGGCCGGCGCTGCCGGGCGCGGCGACCGGGGCGTTCTCGTCCGGGCCGACGCAGCGCCCCGCGCAGCCGGGCGAGGAGCGAAGGCCCCCGGGGAGCTGAGCTTCCCGGGGGCCTTCGCGGGCCGGTCCGCAGGTGCCGGGGCCGGTTCGCAGAGGTGCGGTCACGGACGCCCGGTCACCGGTGCCGGATCAGACCTGCGCCCGCTCCTCGACGACCTTCACGATCTTCGCGATGGCGTCCTCGAAGGGGATGCCGTTCTCCTGGGAGCCGTCGCGGTAGCGGAAGGAGACGGCGTTGTTCGCCATGTCCTCGTCGCCCGCGATGACCATGAAGGGCACCTTCTGCTTCTGGGCGTTGCGGATCTTCTTCTGCATGCGGTCGGAGGACGAGTCGACCTCGACCCGCAGACCCTTCTTCTTCGCCGCGGCGGCGAACTTCTCCAGGTACTCCACGTGCCCGTCGCCGATCGGGATGCCGAGCGCCTGCACCGGCGCCAGCCAGGCCGGGAACGCGCCCGCGTAGTGCTCCAGGAGCACGGCGAAGAAGCGCTCGATGGAGCCGAAGAGCGCGCGGTGGATCATGACCGGGCGCTGCTTGGAGCCGTCGGCGGCCGTGTACTCCAGGTTGAACCGCTCGGGCAGGTTGAAGTCGAGCTGGACCGTCGACATCTGCCAGGTCCGGCCGATCGCGTCCTTGACCTGGACGGAGATCTTCGGGCCGTAGAAGGCGGCGCCGCCCGGGTCCGGGACCAGTTCGAGTCCCTGCTTCTCGCCGACCTGGCGCAGGGTCTCGGTGGCCTCCTCCCAGACCTCGTCCGAACCGACGAACTTCTCCGGGTCCTTGGTGGACAGCTCCAGGTAGAAGTCGCTCAGACCGTAGTCGCGCAGCAGGTTGAGCACGAAGGTGAGGGTCTTGTCGAGCTCCTCGGCCATCTGCTCACGCGTGCAGTAGATGTGCGCGTCGTCCTGGGTGAAGCCGCGCGAGCGGGTCAGGCCGTGCACCACGCCCGACTTCTCGTACCGGTACACGGTCCCGAACTCGAACAGGCGCAGCGGCAGTTCGCGGTAGGACCGGCCGCGCGCGTCGAAGATCAGGTTGTGCATCGGGCAGTTCATGGGCTTCAGGTAGTAGTCCACGCCCTCGTCGAGCTGCATGGGCGGGTACATGCCGTCGGCGTACCAGTCCAGGTGGCCCGAGGTCTCGAAGAGCTTCCCCTTGGTCGCGTGCGGGGTGTAGACGAACTCGTAGCCCTCCTCCTCGTGACGGCGGCGCGAGTAGTCCTCCATGACCCGGCGGACGGTGCCGCCCTTGGGGTGGAAGACGGCGAGACCGGAGCCGATCTGGTCGGAGATGGAGAACAGGTCCAGCTCGTTGCCCAGTTTGCGGTGGTCGCGCTTCTCGGCCTCGGCGAGGAAGTCGAGGTACTGCTTCAGCTCGTCCTTGGACGGCCAGGCGGTGCCGTAGATGCGCTGGAGCATCGGGTTCTTCTCGCTGCCGCGCCAGTAGGCGGCGGCGTTGCGCATCAGCTTGAACGCCGGGATCAGCCGGGTGGAGGGCAGGTGGGGACCGCGGCAGAGGTCCTTCCAGCACAGCTCGCCGGTCTTGGCGTCCAGGTTGTCGTAGATCGTCAGCTCACCGGCGCCGACCTCGACGTCCGCGCCGTCGTCGTGCGAGGCGGAGCCCTTGAGGCCGATCAGCTCCAGCTTGTACGGCTCGTCGGCCAGTTCCTCGCGGGCGGCCTCGTCGGTGACGACGCGGCGGGAGAACTTCTGGCCGCGCTTCTGGATCTCCTGCATCTTCTTCTCGATGGCCTTGAGATCCTCGGGCGTGAACGGCCGCTCGACGTCGAAGTCGTAGTAGAAGCCGTCCCGCACCGGCGGGCCGATGCCCAGCTTGGCCTCGGGGAAGATCTCCTGCACGGCCTGGGCCATGACGTGCGCGGTGGAGTGGCGCAGGATGTTCAGGCCGTCCTCGGAGGAGATCTCCACGCCCTCGACGGTCTCGCCGTCCCGGACCTCGTACGCCAGGTCCTTCAGCTCGCCGCCCACGCGCGCGGCGATGACGGAGCGCTCGCCGGCGAAGAGGTCAGCGGCCGTGGTGCCCGTCGTCACCGTGCGCTCTTCCCGCTCGGAATCGCGTTGGATGATCACACGGACGTCTGACACCGGTCTCTCCTGACTGCAGGTGGGGTGCGGCGCCATACCGGGAGCGCGCGCACTGGGATGGTACCGAGACAGGGGTGCCCTCCGCGAAACGGTTCTTTCTCAGTCGTCCGGGCCACGCTCCGGCCCGGCGTCCGGCGCCCCGAAGAAGTCGGTGTCCTTCGGTTCCTCCTCCAGCGACTTCATCAGCCGGTCCCGCTCCTCGTCGTCCACCCGCACGGGGACGACCTCGCACGCGCCGGTGATCCGGCGGAAGCCGCCCCTGCTCTCCAGCCGTCCGAGCACCCGCACCGGCAGGCCCACGAGGTGGGCGTGCCCGGCGGTGCGGTAGTCCTCCTCGTCCAGGGTCACGCGGACGTAGGGCACCTCGGCCCCGGAGAGCACCCGCAGCCGCACGGTTCCCTCGCCGTGCGGCTGGGTCCTGCGCATCCTGACCACCGCGCCGGTGACGCGCACGGGCACGGACGGCTCGGCGCGCAGGTAGCGGGCCCCCGCGTCGCGCAGGACGGGCAGGTCGCCCGGCGAGAACTCGACGGCCTCTGCGGCGGCGCAGTCCGCCGGGACACCGGCGGCCGGTGCCCAGTCGACCGCGATCCGCGCGCCCTCGGTGCCGCGCACCAGCGCGACCAGCGCCTCGGTCAGCTCGCGGCTGGCACCGGCCCGCACCGCGCCGTCGAAGGCGTCCATGGCGCCGGTGGCCCGCCGGTAGTCGATGGCCTCGCGGACGGCGTAGACCGCCTGGTGGAGCCGTACGGCGAGCGGCCGGGCGGGGTCGACCGGCACGAGCGCGGTGAGGCCGGCGCCGCCGGCCGCGGAGCCGACCAGGACGTGGCCGAGGCAGGCGGCGGCCGGGCGGCGGTGCCGTGCGCCGTGGTAGCCGGTCCGCGCGCGGGTGGCGAGCGCGGCGGCGAGCAGGGTCTGCCGGGCGGCGGAGCGCAGCCGCTCCTCGACGGTCCAGGGCGCGGTCCCCGCGGGCCCGCCGGGCACGTCCCGCCACCAGTGGATCTCGTCGCTGGGTACGGCGAGGGCGGCCAGCACGGCGTGTGCGGACGGCGTCCGGCAGCGGGCCAGGGCGTCCAGCGCCTCGCCGAGCAGGTCGTCGCTGTCGGGGAAGGCACGGCTGACGGGCACCAGCAGGCTCGTGGCGCCGCCGGGCCCGGGCGGGGTCCAGCGGCCGTAGTGCCCGGCGGCGCCGCCGCGGCGCTGCCAGCCGTGCCGGTGCAGCAGGGCGGCGAGCACGGCCGGGTCGACGTCGGCGGGGCGGGGGGTGCGGTCCAGGGGGGTGCCGACGGGGTGCGGCGGCGCCGGGCGCCGCGGCTCGTCGAGGGGGCGGTGCGTCACGGTCTGCCTCCCGTCCCGACCCGCGTCATGATCTCGCACAGGGCCCGGTCGTCGAAGATGCGCGAGGTCGGTATGCGCACGGTGGTCCGGTGCCGGCCGGTGACGGGGTGGCCGGCGAGGTTGACCCAGTAGCAGCAGTGCCTCAGATCGAGCCGGTCGTGTCCGGCGCGCAGCCACTGGTCCTGGGAGCGCGGCACGATCATCACGACCAGGATCTTGTGGACCGAGACCGGGGTGCGGGCGAGCTTCGCCAGGTGGGCGTTGTCCAGCGTGAAGGAGAAGTACGGGCCCGGCGGGTGGGGCGGGATCTGGTAGGTGCACTTCAGCTGCACCTTGATGGTCACCTCGTCGTCGACGGTGTGACCGGGGGCGCTGTGGCTGACGTGCCAGTCGATGCCGTTGTCCGGGAAGGGCTGCGACAGCGAGCAGCCCGCCGCGGCGGCGACCGCGTGCAGATATCCCACCTGCAGTGTCTCCATGCAGGCGGTGGTGGCGAGTGTGCCGCGCCTGCTGCCCGCGCGGTCGGGCAGCAGCCCGCCCCGCTCGGGCTGCGCCATCACCATGACCGACAGCCTTCCGGACCGAGGGGATTACGGAGCGATCGCCGGGTGGATCGCCGAGCGCGCGCCGAACGACCTGCGGGACGTGCCGGGCGGACCGGCGGGGCGCGCGGCCCCGGTCCCCGGAGCGGGCCGTGAACTGCAAAGACCCGTACTCCTGTTGTCTCCTTCCGGCGTACGGCGCAAACGGCCCGGGTATCACCGGATCGGGCGGCGGACGGCACGTCAGCCGCCTTGGTGGAGCGAGGAGTTGTGGTCGACATGACGTGCTGCTGGTACGAGGGGCCGCTGGCCGCCTTCGACACGGAGACCACGGGCGTCGACGTCGAGACCGACCGCATCGTGTCGGCCGCCGTCGTCGTCCAGGACGCGCCGGGCGCCCGTCCGCGCACCAGGCGCTGGCTGGTGAATCCCGGGGTGCCGGTGCCCGAGGCCGCGACGGCGGTGCACGGGCTGACGGAGGACCATCTGCACCGCAACGGGCGCTGGCCGGCCCCGGTGATGCACGAGATAGCCGAGGAGCTGGCGGAACAGGCCGCCCTGGGCCGCCCGCTCGTGGTGATGAACGCGCCGTTCGATCTGACGCTGCTGGACCGGGAGTTGCGGCGGCACCGCGCCTCCTCGCTGGGCCGCCGGCTGGAGGCGTCGCCGCTGTGCGTGCTGGATCCGCGGGTGCTGGACAAGCACCTCGACCGGTATCGCAAGGGCCGGCGCACCCTCACCGATCTGTGCGCGCACTACGAGGTCACGCTGGCGGACGCGCACGACGCGGCGGCGGACGCGCTGGCCGCGATGGAGGTGGTCCGGGCGCTCGGCCGCCGCTTCGCGGCCCGTCTGGAGCGCCTGTCCCCCACCGAGCTGCACACCCTGCAGACCGGCTGGCACGCGGCCCAGGCGCGCGGGCTGCAGGCGTGGTTCGCGCGCACCGGCGCGGAGGAGACGGTGGACCCGTCCTGGCCGCTGCGGCCCCAGCTTCCCGCGGCGGCATGAAGAAGCACCGCCGCCGCAGTCGCCCGCGGTGACATGAAGAAGGCCGGTCCGACGATGCGGACCGGCCTTTCCCGGTGGGCGATACTGGGTTCGAACCAGTGACCTCTTCGGTGTGAACGAAGCGCTCTCCCACTGAGCTAATCGCCCGGGAACGCACTGAACAATACAGGGCGCCGTGGCCTTCCTTCAAACCGCTCCGAGGCGCGCGGCCAGGCCGCGCCGTCCGGAGCGCATCATGAGGCGGTGGTTGAGCCGGAAGACCGGCCTGCCCGGCACGGCGAGGCGGCGCAGCAGCGGCTTGTTCACGTCGACGACCTGGTCGTAGCGGGCCAGGGTGCCCGCGCCCCGAGCGGTCAGGGTCCAGCGCGCCCAGCCGTCGATGTCCCCGCTCATCGCCACTTCCAGGACCCCGGCCGCCGGATCGCGGCGCACCTCGCGGGCGGTGAACGTCATGTCGTACGGAAGGAGGGAGCGGATCCGGACGACGCCGGTGGTCGCGTCGGTCCGCCGGACCTCCCGCACCTGGCGCCACCACCGGGGGTAGTCCTCGATCCGCTCCAGCGCGCCGTACACGGCGGCGGGCGGCGCGGGCAGGGGCCACAGGCTGCGGAAGCGGTAGTGGGTCCAGTCCATGGGCCTCAGTCTGCCCCGCCGCCGCTGCCGCGCCGCACGGTCTCTTCCTCGCCGCACCCCCGTAACGCGGCGAACGCGGCGAGGAAAAGTGACGGGGTATTGGAAAACCGCGCGGTAACCGCCGGGGATTTCCGCGGGCGGTTCGTGCGGGCACTTCCGGCGGGAAAAGAGACGGTCCCGAAAGTCCGTCTTCACCGGTCTTCGGATACTTCTTCTCGGAGGCGGCAATGGAGCCGCACCGGCTCCGCGCGGCTCTCTCGGCGCGCTCCCTGACTCCCTCTGAGGTAACGGACCGTCACCGGCCGACCGCCGGGCCGGGGTTCCCCGCGCGCATCCCGCGCCACACCCGCCCGACCGGGAGGGCGGCCGGCCGAGACCGGCGAAAGCCGGGACGGGCGGCAGACCGGGACGGGACCGGCGGAGGCCACCGCCGCGGCGCGGTGCGGGCGGGGACGCGAGGCGGGTGCGGGCGCAGACGACGGCGGCCCGCCTGCGTGATCGCAGACGGGCCGCCGTCCCGGGTGGGCGATACTGGGTTCGAACCAGTGACCTCTTCGGTGTGAACGAAGCGCTCTCCCACTGAGCTAATCGCCCGGGCGCAGGAAGAACATTACCGCATGTCAGGGTGTGCACGGCACCACGGGGGCGCGAGGAGCACGGACCGGTCCGGCCGGGGTGGCGGCGGCGCGCGCCGGAAGCGCGCCCCGTACCCCTCGGACCCGGTCAGGGGCCGGTCAGGGACCGGTCAGGGGCCGGTCACTGGTTCTTGATGCTCCAGGGCATGACGAGCCCGAACTTCCAGAAGTAGACGCCGGCCAGCCCGCCGATGATCACGAGCCCGGTCACCGTCAGGATGATGTTGCGGCGGCGCACCTTCGGGTCGAGCGCCCGCTGGGCCGCCTCGGTGACCTTGCGCTTGGTCCAGCGCAGCACCAGCTGGGCCCAGACGAACTCGGTCGCCCAGACGGCCATGCCCCCGAAGATCACCACCCAGCCCGGGCCGGGCAGCGGGAGCAGGACGACGCCGCTCACCACGACCGCCAGGCCGACGACGAAGACACCGACCTGCCAGCTCACGTGGAGCACACGGCGTGACCGGATGAATTCCGGCGCGCGTGAACCCAGGCCGCGCCGGTCCCGGCTGTCGGCCGCCTCCGCCTCCATCTTCGCTCCGTCCGACGCTCCGGCAACCTCGCCCGGCCGGTCACTCCCCGTATTCATGTGGCTGAACCCTACCGGAGAGAAACCTGTCACCGGAATGGCCGTACCACCCGAAGGGGTTCTCGGCCGGAAGAGTTACGTAAAGACAGGCAAAACACTCAGAGGGGTTTACAACGGCACCGTAGGTGGCATGTCGATTTCGCCGACGTGCGAATCCCCGAGCGCACACTGAGCGAAAGGCCCTGGCGCTTATGAACACCACGGTCAGCTGCGAGCTGCACCTGCGCCTCGTTGTGTCGAGCGAGTCCTCCCTGCCTGTCCCCGCAGGCCTGCGGTACGACACGGCCGACCCCTACGCCGTGCACGCCACCTTCCACACCGGAGCCGAGGAGACCGTCGAGTGGGTGTTCGCCCGCGACCTCCTCGCCGAGGGGCTTCACCGTCCCACGGGAACCGGCGACGTCCGAGTCTGGCCGTCGCGCAGTCATGGTCAGGGCGTCGTGTGCATCGCCCTGAGCTCTCCGGAGGGCGAGGCCCTGCTCGAGGCCCCAGCGCGGGCCCTGGAGTCCTTCCTGAAGCGGACGGACGCTGCCGTGCCCCCCGGCACGGAACACCGGCACTTCGATCTGGATCAGGAGCTGTCGCACATCCTCGCGGAGAGTTAGCGGTAGGCCGTCGAGGCCCTTCGAGCTGCCCGTTGCCGTCCACTCGGGGAGACGGCTCGGGCCAGGACAACCGCACACAGAGCGCACCGGTGCCGGTCTCCCCGTCGGGGGCCGACACCGGTGCGCTCCCGTGCGCCCGCGCCTGCGGCGGCACCACAGCCACTACCATCGGCCTGCATCGGCGGGCGTGTGCCCGATCCCCAGGCCAGGGAGCGAAACGTGCTGATCACCCACGACACCCGGTGTGCGCTCGACACCGTGGTGGATCTGGTGAACACCGCACCGGAGGACGACGCGGCGCCGGACGGGCTGGCCGATGTCGCGGGGCTCGCGGACTTCGTACGAAAACACGACATGAGCGATGTCGGGCTGCTCTCGGAGTTCGATCTCTCGGCGGTGCGCCGGATCCGCGGCCGCTTCGCCGGCATCTTCTCGGCCGCGGACTCCCGTACGGCCGCGGGAATGATCAACGAGCTGGTGGCCGCGGCGGGCACCACTCCCCGGCTGACGGATCACGACGGGTACGACTGGCACGTGCACTACTTCGCCCCCGGCGCGTCGGTCGCCGACCACCTGGCGGCGGACTGCGGCATGGCGCTGGCGTTCTTCGTGGTGGCCGGGGAGCAGGAGCGGCTGCGGCGCTGCGAGGCGCCCGACTGCCGGCGGGCCTTCGTCGACCTCTCCCGCAACCGCTCGCGGCGCTACTGCGACAGCAGGACCTGCGGCAACCGGCTGCACGTGGCCGCGTACCGGGCACGGCGCAAGGAAGCGGCGGGCTGATCTCCGAAGGCGCTCTCCGCCATGTCGTGGTCCCCGGCGGGTGACGCCGAGGAGCCACGCGTACGGCTCACAGCAACAGCAGGTCGTGCAACGCAGCCATGAGCAGCAGACTCCCGATCACCGCAAGGAAGATCATCAGCGGTGGCTGGGAAAGGGCGAAGAGGCACCCGCGCGGCTTGTCCTTCTGCGGCGCGGCCTCGCTCTGGGTCGTGTCCACCATTTCGCGGCGATGATGACGCAGCCGGCACCGGCGGCGCGATCAACACGCACGGAATGTCCGGGACGTCGCCGGTTTCCGTGATCTTCGCTTCGGATGCGGAGCGGGCCTGATCGTTTCCAGGACCGTTTACGGAAGGCGCCCTCGGGCCGCCCTGCCGCGCGGGCCCCGGACCGCTCTCACGCGCCGCTCACGTGCCGGTTCATATGCCGTGCTTCTTGAGGATCGCCTCGATGTCGCTGAAGTCCTCCTCGGCGCGGGGCGCGGACGCGGGACGCGAGGCGGGGCGCGCGGTGGGGGTGGCGGACGGTCGGGCGGTGGACCCTGCCTGCCGTCCGGCCGCGCCGAGAGAGGGGGCCGGGGCCGGGGCCACCGCGTCCTGGGCCGCGGCGCGGGCCGCCGCCCGGCGCTCCTTGCGCGTGCCGCCCCGGCGGCGCTCGACCGCGCGGGTGGTCGCGAAGAGGACCCAGGCACAGCCGAGCAGACCGAAGCCGGCCCAGGCGGCCGGGCTGAAGGCGGTGTCGGTCAGCCAGCCGACGACCCCGGTCATCACCAGGGCGACCGGGACGAGGGAGTAGGCGGCGATGCGGGCCGCCGCGAGGAACCGCCTGCGGTAGGCGGTGACCGCGGCGATGCCCAGGCCGGCCGCGGAGACGGCGGAACAGACGGTCTCGGCAATCATCCGGTCCTCCATGCGGGCGCTCGGCGGTCGGGGCGGTTCGCCCCTTCCATCCTGCCCCTTCCGGAGGCCGGGAGGCGATGTCCGGGAGGGAGATCAGGGACATCTCCGGGTCGCCTCCTTCCCAGGTGCCGCTGCGGGCGGTGATTGGGTCCTGCGCGGCGGGCCTGGAAGACTGGAGCCATGAACGACTCCTCCTCCGCACGCACGGTCCCGGTTCTCGAGGTCTGGTGCGAACTGCAGTGCCCCGACTGCCGCAGCGCGCTGGACGACCTGCGCGCCCTGCGCGACCGCTACGGCGACCGGCTGGAGCTGCGGCTGCGGCACTTCCCGCTGGACAAGCACCAGCACGCCTTCGCCGCCGCGCAGGCCGCGGAGGAGGCCGCCGAGCAGGACCGGCTGTGGCCGTACGTGGAGGCGGTGCTCGCCCGGGTCGAGGAGCTGGGGCGCGAGGGGGAGCCGCTGCTGGTCGAGGTGGCCCGCGAACTGGGTCTGGACGCCGAGGAGTTCGACACCGCGCTCATCGACGGCCGGCACATCCTGGCCGTGGACGCCGACCAGGCCGAGGGCAAGGCGATCGGGGTGACGGGCACGCCGACGTACGTCGTCGGCGGGGAGCGTCTGGACGGCGGCAAGAGCCAGGACGGTCTGCGCGAGCGGATCGAGGAGATCGTCGACCGGCTGCTGGCGGAGTCCGGCCCGGCAAAAGGCTGAGGTTCCCGCACGGCGGTCCCTCCGGCGGCCCGCACCGGCGGTCCCCCACCGCGGCTCCCGGCAGCGGCTCCTTACGGCAGCTCCTTGTAGAGGGCGTAGAGGACCGGGCGGTAGCCGAGGGAGTCGTACAGGCGCTCCGCGGGGGTGTTGCCCGCGAAGACATTGAGGCCCAGAACGCGTTTGCCGGCGGCCACCGCCTGCGCCTCCGCGAGCAGCATCAGGGACCGGCCGTGGCCCCGGCCGCGGAAGCGCGCGTCGGCCTCGACGTCGTAGACGAAGGCCCTGTCCTCGTCGATCGAGAGCCACAGGGTGCCGACCGGGGTGCCCTCGTGCTCCAGGACGCTGAGCAGCACGCCGGGGGTCGCCGGTCCTTGCGGGAGCAGCCTCGCGTGGTCGGTCTCCGACTTGGCGTGCGCCTCGTCGGCGGGCACGCCCCGGTCGATCCAGGTCTGCGTGTAGGTGGCCTTGCCGTGTTCGAGCCAGGGCCCGTACTCGGCCTCCGTCATCGCTCTGCCCCGGCTTCCCGCGGGCAGCTCGGGCGCGCTCGCGCCGAGTTGCTTCTCCATGCCGCGGTTGCGCTGGACGTAGCCGAGGGCCGTCACCCATCGGAGCGCGGCGTCCTCGGGGGTGGCGGGCACGCTGATCTCCATGCGCCGGCAGCCCCAGCCGCGCGCCACTTCCTCGGCGGCCAGCGCGGCCACCGTGCCGCGGCCCCGCCCGCGGTCGGGCGCGTCGATGCGCAGTTCGAGGATCCGGGCGACGGCCGGTCCGAAGACGGGGTGGGTCGACAGGTGGGTCACGCCGACGGGCCGGCTGTTCACGCAGACCTGGTAGCGGCGCGAACGGGTCCCGTCGGCGTTCTGCTGGATCGGCTCGGTGGGCCGCAGTGTGGTGGTCATCAGGGGGAGTTCTACCCGCCGCGACCGCTCGCGTCAGCCCCTTTTCCCGCGGCCGGGCCCGCCGGGCCGGTGCAGGACGGGACGCCGGGCCGGCCGGGGCCGCGCGTCCGGCCCGTGCGGACCGCTCGCCGCCGCCTGAGCCTTGTCGTCACATTCCCGTCCGCCCCGCGGGCGGGAATGTGACGAGAGGGCCTAGGGATCCAGGTCGTCGCCGGAGCGTTCGGCGAAGATCCGCATGGCCTTCGCCGTCACCGGGCCCGCCGCTCCGGGCAGCGCGCGCTCGTCGACGCGGTGCACGGCCTGGACGTCGCGCAGGGTGGAGGTGAGGAAGACCTCGTCGGCCCGCTCCAGGACGTCCAGCGGCAGGTCGGTCTCCTGGGCGCCGGTCCACTCGATGGCGAGCGCGCGGGTGATGCCCGCCAGGCAGCCGGAGGCGAGCGGCGGGGTGTGGATCTCGCCGTCGAGGACGACGAAGACGTTGGAGCCGGTGCCCTCGCAGAGCCGTCCGGCCGTGTTGCCGAACAGCGCCTCCGAGGCGCCGTGTTCGCGGGCGCGGGCGAGGGCGACGACGTTCTCCGCGTAGGAGGTGGTCTTCAGACCGGTGAGCGCGCCGCGTTCGTTGCGGGTCCAGGGGACCGTGACGACGGAGGTGGAGTCGGGGCGGCGGGTGGTCTCGCCCAGGGCGACGACGAGGGTCGTGCCGTGCTCGCCCCGGTCGGAGCCGAGGGGGCCGTCGCCGCCGGTGTAGGTGATGCGCAGACGGCCGAGCGGGGCCGGGTTGGCCGCCAGGACGGCGGCGCAGGCGCGGCGCACCTCGTCGTGGTCGGGGTCGGGCAGGCCGAGGCCGCGCGCCGACCGGGTCAGCCGGTCCAGGTGACGGGTGAGCGCGAACGGCTTCCCGTCGGTCGCCTTCACCGTCTCGAAGACGCCGTCGCCCACGGTCAGCCCGTGGTCGAGGACGGAGACGCGCGCGGACCCGGTGTCCCGCAGCCCGCCGTCGAGCCAGATCTTCATGCGTGCAGGTCCTCTCCGCCGTGCTCGTACGTCCCTGACGCTACCGCGAGCAGCCGGGCCGCCTTCAGTTCGGTCTCCTGCCACTCGCCGTCCGGGTCGGAGTCCCAGGTGATGCCGGCTCCGGCGCCGAAGCGCAGCACGGCGGGCGCGCCGGGGGTCCGGTCGGGCCTGTCGATCCAGAACGTGCGGATGCCGACGGCCAGCTCGCCCGTGCCCCGGTCGGCGTCGACCCAGCCGAGGCCGCCGCAGTAGGGGCCGCGGGGAGCGGTCTCCAGGGCGTCGATGATCCGCCGGGCGCTCGACTTGGGGGCGCCGGTGATCGAGCCGGCCGGGAAGGCGGCGGCGAGCAGGTCGGGCCAGCCGGCGCCGGGGCGCAGCTCGCCGCGGACCGAGGAGACGAGGTGGACCAGGCCGGGGTGCTTCTCCACGGCGCACAGGTCGGGGACGGTGACGCTGCCGGTGGTGCACACGCGCCCGAGGTCGTTGCGGACCAGGTCCACGATCATCAGATTCTCGGCGTGGTCCTTGTCGAGGAGCTCCGCCTCGGTGCGGGCGGTGCCCTTGATGGGCCCGGACTCCACCGTCCGCGCCTGACGGCGCAGGAACAGTTCCGGGGAGGCGGTGGCGATCTCCACGCCGTGCTCCGGCAGGCGGATCGTTCCCGCGTACGGTGCCGGGTTGCCGCGGGCCAGGACGGCGCTCAGCGCGTCCACGTCGGCGTCGGCGGCCACCGGCGCGGACAGCACCCGGCAGAGGTTGACCTGGTAGACCTCGCCGGCCGCGATGTGCTCGCGGATGCGGCGCACGCCCGCGGTGTACGCGGCGCGGTCGAGGGAGGACGTCCAGTCTCCGGTGCCCGGTCCGCGCCATCCGCCGGGCGCCGGGGCGGGGACGGGTTCGTGCCGTACGTCGCGGAAGCGGGCGCAGGTCAGCCGCCCCTCGTAGTCGGCGGCGACGGCCCAGAAGCCGGTGGAGTCCAGGGCCGCGGGATCGCCGGTGACGTCCGCCAGGCCGGTGGCGACGCGGTCGCCGAAACGGGCGAGAGGAGGCAGGTCGAGCACGGGTCCGAGTCTAGGGCCGGTGTCCGGCGGGTGGCCCTGGCGTGTCCTGCCGGGGGCCTGACCAGGTCCTCACGACGGCGTACCGCAGCACGCTGCGCAAACGCGTTTTTGTGCTGGCCCGGGAATCCGCTAGAGTTCAACACGTCGCCGGGACGCGCAAGCGGACCGAACCGACAGGCGGACGTAGCTCAGTTGGTAGAGCGCAACCTTGCCAAGGTTGAGGTCGCGAGTTCGAGCCTCGTCGTCCGCTCGCAGGAAAGAAGGGGACTCCCGGTCCCCTGCACTCCTGGTGGAGTGGCCGAGAGGCGAGGCAACGGCCTGCAAAGCCGTCTACACGGGTTCAAATCCCGTCTCCACCTCCAAGGACGATTAGCTCAGCGGGAGAGCGCTTCCCTGACACGGAAGAGGTCACTGGTTCAATCCCAGTATCGTCCACTGGGTCCGCCGTCCCGTACGGTGTGATCCGGACCCGCGCGATTAGCTCAGCGGGAGAGCGCTTCCCTGACACGGAAGAGGTCACTGGTTCAATCCCAGTATCGCGCACGCACAGTCCGTGACCTTCGCGTCACGGTTCTGCGGACGATTAGCTCAGCGGGAGAGCGCTTCCCTGACACGGAAGAGGTCACTGGTTCAATCCCAGTATCGTCCACACCGCGGAAAGCCCCCGGCCGTCTCGTACGGCCGGGGGCTTCTTCGTGCCGGTGCGCGCCCGGTGCTCCGGGCCCGACGCCGCCGGGGTGCCGCCCGGTGCACCGAGCCCGGTGCCTCGGGCGCGGTCCCCCGATGGCTCAGCTGGAGAAGAGCATGTGGCCGAAGCTCTTGTGCCGGTGGCCGTGGCCGTAGTGCCCGTGGTGACCGCCGTGCGGTGCGCCCCACGCGGGGGCCGGCGGCGCGGGGTAGGCCTGCGGGGCGGGCGGTGGCGGTGCGGGCTGCGACCACTGGGCCTCCAGCCGGGTCAGCGCCTCCAGCTCGCCGTAGTCGAGGAAGATGCCGCGGCAGCCGCTGCACTGCTCGATCTGGATGCCGTTGCGGTTGTAGGTGTGCATCGGCGCGTGGCACTTCGGACACTGCATGCTCGGCTCAACTCCTCACCGGTGGGTCCTGCTTCGGGTACCGCCTGGACAGACTCCGTCCGGCCGCGGTCGGTTGCACCCTACGTCGGCAGGCCGCCGGACAACTGCGCGGGGACGGAGGTCATTCGGGCGCAGGCGTCCACCACGGCCTGTTCGGCCCCGTCCAGCGCGCGCCCGGCCGCGGCCGCCTTCGCGACGGCCCGTGCGGCGGTCTGCACGGTCAGGGCGCGGGCGGCGGTCTCCAGCGCGGCCCACGGGTCGCCGTCCGCCGGGACGGCCGGGCCGCCCGCCGCCCGGTAGGCGGCCAGGAACCGGCTCCAGTCGCCGGGCGGCAGCAGTCCGCAGGCGAACCAGGCGGCGGGGCGGGCCAGGTCCCAGGCGGGTGTGCCGGTGCCGAGGTCGTCGATGTCGATCAGCAGCCACGGGCCGTCGGGGGCCGGGTGGCGCACGAACTGCCCCAGGTGCAGGTCGCCGTGGCAGACGGTCCGCGCGCCAGGCTGGGGGGCCTGGGCGCGCGCCCAGGCGGGCAGCGTGGCCCAGGCGCTCAGCACCGGGCGGGCCGCCGGGTGGCCGGGCGCCTCGGCGCGGAGCCGGGCGACGGCCCGGGCGGCCTTGAGCGGACCGCGCATGGGCGGCAGACCGGGAGGCACCGGGCCGCGGTGCAGCCGGGCGAGGAGCGTGGCCGCGGCTTCCCAGGGAGCGGCCTCGGGGATACCCGGGTCCACAGGGGTCCCGTACGGCCAGAAGGTGACGAGACGGTCGTGGAGCGTGGCCGGTACCGGGCCGAGCGGGGGCAGCAGGACGCCGGGGCGAGTGGCGGCCGCGGCGAGACGGCGGGCGAGGGCCACGGGATCCGTGCCGGGCGCGTGGACCTTGCCGACGGTGCCCGAATGGAGGACGACGGTGGCGTCGGGGCGGTCGGCCAGGACGGTGGTGGCGCAGCCGCAGCCGGTGGTCGCGTCCGGGTGGGCCGCCGCCGTGACCCGCGCGGTCAGCTCAGTCAGCAGCGGGGCATCGGCGGTGGTCACGGGCTCCCCCTGGCGTGGTACGTACGGCGTCGTGGCGGCGGGCGTACGAGCGTACGGGGTGGGCGGAGCGGGGGAATCGGGAGGGGCCTGCGGTGGGCGGGCGAGGTGGCGGGCCGGGTCGCTCGGGAGTGAGCGGGCGCACGGACGTGCGGGGCAGCGGCCTGCCGGTGCGCGGACGTCGGTGGCCTGCCGGTGCGCGGACGTCCAGGGACGCGCGGCGGCCTGGGGTGAGCGCGCGGGCCGGCAGGCGGGCCGGGCGGCTTGACGGTGAGCAGCCGGGCGGGCAGGCAAGCAGGGCGGGCGGGCCGGGCGGCCTGACGGTGAGCGGCCGGGCGGGCAAGCAGGGCGGCCTGGGGCTGAGCGGCCGGGGCAGGGCCAGGTGGTCCGGACACGGCAATGCCGGCGCAGCTCCCCAGCTGCGCCGGCATCCTGCCGTCCGCCGCACCCCCGTCCCCACGGGGTTTCATGGGTGGATGTCCCCGCCCGGACCGCTCTTCCGGGCCTGGGGCGCCGCTCAGCGCCCCAGCATCACTCCCACGGACGACGCTTGTGTGGCCACTGTCTCCCAGCCGTCGAAGACGAGCAGGAGCAGGGCCGCCAGGGGAAGGGCCATCACGGTCGCCACCACGGGGTGGCGACGGCCCGTGCGGCGGGGGCGCACGAGGCGTCCCTGCGCGCGGATGAGTGTCCGCGGTGCCGTGTGGGCCATGGTCCCTCTCCTGACCGTTTCGGTTGTCGTCGGCAGCGGCGGGTGTCTGACCTCGGGGGACGAGTGCTGCGCCCGCCGCTTGACCTCAAATGTAGGCGCGCGGCGGAAGGCGGGCGTCATGCCGTCGTACCGATTGCCGGGCCTCCCGGAGGATGAGCCGCGGGCCGGGGCGTACTCCCCTGGGTGGAGACGTCCTGCGGCGTCTCGGGGTCATCCCTGAAGGGGTGCCCAAACTGCCCGGCTTTTCCGGACACGGCCGGTGACATCGCTCACTTCCGCCCGGCGGCCGGGTGCCGTCCCGCCCCGCTCGCCGTCCGTCCTTCCCGCCGCTTTCCTCCACCCCGGCCCCCTGTTCCGCACCGCCCGCGCCCTGCGTCCGCCAGGCTCCGCCCGGCGCCCAATCCCCCTTGCGTCACAGCCGGTTGGGATCTTGTGCCGGAACCGCCCGGTCCGCCGGCGGATCCGCTGACCCTCGCTCAACTCTCGCGCACGGCACTGACAATCGATCGGGTCGAGAGGGCGCGGCCTCTGCGCGTGAGCGGCCCCGGAAACGTAAGCTGTGGCTCGTCACAGGGACCGGGCAGCGGGGATGAACATGGCGATGATGCGCCTGAGGCGCGAGGACCCGCGCGTCGTCGGCTCGTTCAGGCTTCACCGACGGCTCGGCGCGGGCGGGATGGGCGTGGTCTACCTGGGCTCCGACCGGAAGGGCCAGCGCGTCGCGCTGAAGGTCATCCGGCCGGATCTGGCGGAGGACCAGGAGTTCCGCTCCCGGTTCGCGCGCGAGGTCTCGGCGGCGCGGCGGATCCGGGGCGGCTGCACGGCACGGCTGGTGGCCGCGGACCTGGAGGCGGACCGTCCGTGGTTCGCCACGCAGTACGTGCCCGGGCCCTCGCTGCACGACAAGGTCGCCGACGAGGGGGCGCTGGGCGCGGCGGAGGCCGCCGCCATCGGGGCCGCCCTGTCCGAGGGACTGGTCGCGGTCCACGAGGCCGGGGTGGTGCACCGGGACCTCAAGCCGTCCAACATCCTGCTGTCCCCCAAGGGGCCGCGGATCATCGACTTCGGCATCGCGTGGGCGACCGGCGCCTCCACCCTCACCCACGTCGGCACGGCGGTGGGCTCTCCCGGCTTCCTCGCCCCGGAGCAGGTGCGCGGCGCCGCCGTCACCCCGGCCACCGACGTGTTCTCGCTGGGGGCGACGCTCGCGTACGCCTCCACGGGCGACTCGCCGTTCGGGCACGGCAGCTCGGAGGTGATGCTGTACCGCGTGGTGCACGAGGAGCCCCAGTTGCGCGGTGTGCCGGACGCGCTGGGCCCGCTGGTGCGCGCCTGCCTGGCCAAGGATCCCGAGGACCGGCCCAGCACGCTGCAGCTCTCGCTCCGCCTGAAGGAGATCGCCGCGCGCGAGGCGCAGGGCCTGGGCGAGCTGCGGCCGCCGGCGCCGCGCGCCGCCGAGGCGGACCGGCCGACCGGCCGGATGGCCGACACCTACCCCGAGGAGCAGCGGGCCACCTACCCGGGCCAGCAGCGCGCCACGTCCCCGGGCCGGCAGCGCGCCGCTCGGCCCGAACCGCAGCGTGCCCCCTACCCCGAGCAGCGCCGCGGCGCCGACCAGCAGCGCGTCGGCCACTCCGAACCGCGCGGCCGACGGCGTCCTCAGGCCCCTTCCCAGGGCACTCCGCGCACGCCCGCTCCGCGCGGCAGCGCCCCGTCCGCACGGGGCGGCGCGCCTTCGCGCGCCGGTGGCGCCCCCCGGGACGGCGGCGCGCCGCGCGCGACCGGCGCGTCCTCCCGTGCGGGCGGCGGGCGGCCGATCCCGGCCTCCCGGAGCGGTTCGCGCACGGACGGCGGCCGGTCCGCCCCGCGCGGCGCCGCGGGACGGCAGCGGCCCCGCGGGACCTCCACCGGTCTGCGGCCCGCCAACCCGAGGCTGCTGCGGCAGCGGCTGTTCGTGTTCGTGGTGGTGACGCTGCTCGTGGCGCTCGGTATCGCGGCGGCACAGGGCTGCCAGGGCCCCTCGCGGGGGCTCGGCGGCGACGGGAGCGGCGTACGGGTGGGCCAGGAGGACGTCCGGGAGCACGCCCAGGGGCATGTCCCGGCACCCGGGCTCTGACCGCCCGGGAGAACCTTCCGTCCTCCGGCCGGCCCGGTGGGGTCACACCCCGGGACGGCCGGTGGCGACGGCGTAGAAGGCGACCGCCGCTGCGGCCCCGACGTTGAGGGAGTCGACGCCGTGGGACATGGGGATGCGCACCCACGCGTCGGCCGCGTCGAGCGCCCGGCGGGACAGGCCGTCGCCCTCCGCGCCGAGCATCAGCGCCACCCGGTCCATCCGGTGCGGGGCGGCCTCGTCCAGGGTCCTGGCCTTCTCGTCGGGCGTGAGGGCGAGCAGGGTGAAGCCCGCCTCGCGGACCGCCTCCAGACCCTGCGGCCAGGTGTCGAGGCGGGCGTACGGCACGGAGAAGACCGCGCCCATCGAGACCTTGACGCTCCTGCGGTAGAGCGGGTCGGCGCAGTCCGGTGAGAGCAGGACCGCGTCCATGCCGAGGGCGGCGGCGGAGCGGAAGATCGCGCCGATGTTGGTGTGGTCGTTGACCGCTTCCATGACCGCGACCCTGCGGGCGCCGCTCAGCAGGCCGGCCGCCGTGGGCAGCGGCTTGCGCCCCATGGAGGCGAGGGCGCCGCGGTGCACGTGGTACCCCGTGACCCGTTCGGCGAGTTCGGGGGCGACCACGTAGACCGGCGCGTCGAGGGTGTCGATGACGTCGCGCATGACGTCGGCCCACTTGGCGGACAGCAGCATGGACCGCATCTCGTACCCGGCCTCCCGCGCCCGGCGGATGACCTTCTCCCCCTCGGCGATGAACAGGCCCTCGGCGGGTTCGCGCCTGCGGCGCAGTTCCACGTCGGTCAGGTCCGTGTAGTCGCGCAGACGCGGGTCGTCGGGGTCCTCGACGGTGATGAGATCGGCCACGGGGTGATACTGCCTTGTCCTGGTGCGGTGTTGTCCCGCTGCGGGGAGGTCCCGTCGCGGGGATTGTCCTGGTGCGGTGAGGTCGCGCTCGGGCTGCCCTGCCGCGGTGATGCGGGACGTGACGTCCGCTGGGGCGCCCCGCGCCGGCGGCCCTGGTCAGGCCGGGCGCGGCCCCACGGCGACGACCGGGCCGACGACGATGACGGCCGGCGGCTTCACGTCCTGGGCCCGCACGGTCTCGGCGACGGTCGCGAGGGTGGCGTCGACGCGGCGCTGGGCGGCCGTCGTGCCCTCCTGGACCAGGGCGACCGGGGTGTCCGGTGCCTTGCCGTGGGCCACCAGCGTCTGCGCGATCCGGCCTATCTTGTCGACGCCCATGAGGATCACGAGCGTGCCGGTCAGCTTCGCCAGGCTGGGCCAGTCGACCAGGGACCGCTCGTCGTCGGGGGCCACATGGCCGCTGACCACGGTGAACTCGTGGGCGACCCCGCGGTGGGTGACCGGGATGCCCGCCGCGCTCGGCACGGAGATGGAGCTGGAGATGCCGGGCACCACGGTGCACGGGATGCCGGCTTCGGCGAGCGCCTGGACCTCTTCCATGCCCCGTCCGAAGACATAGGGGTCGCCGCCCTTGAGCCGCACCACCGACTTGCCCTGCTTCGCGTGCTCGACGAGCGCGTTGTTGATGGCCTCCTGGGCCATGAAACGGCCGTAGGGGATCTTCGCGGCGTCGATCACCTCGACGTGCGGCGGGAGTTCGGCGAGCAGGTCGCGCGGGCCGAGCCGGTCGGCGATGACGACGTCCGCCTCGGCGAGCAGGCGCCGGCCCCGGACCGTGATCAGGTCCGGGTCGCCGGGCCCGCCGCCGACCAGGGCGACGCCGGGGGTGCGCGCGCGGTGGTGGGGGGCGCCCAGGGTGCCGTCGCGCAGGCCCTCGACGACCGCGTCGCGGACGGCGGCGGTGTGGCGGGGGTCGCGATCGCTCGCGTGCTCGCTGAGCACGGCGACGGTGACGCCCGCGCTGTGGCCGGTGGCCGGGGTCCAGGCGGTCGCCGCCTCGGCGTCGTCGGCGCGCACGCACCACACGCGCCGGCGCTCGCCCTCGGCGGAGGCCCGGGTGTTGGCGTCGTGGTCGCTGGTGGCGATCAGCGCGTACCAGGCGTCCGCGAGGTCACCGTCCTGGTAGGGCCGCCGTTGCCAGGAGATCTCACCGGCGTCCGCCATGGCCTCCACGGAGGCCGTCGCTCCGGGCGAGACGAGGACGATGTCCGCGCCGGCCGCGATGAGCGCGGGGAGGCGGCGCTGGGCGACCTGGCCGCCGCCGAGGACGACCACACGACGGCCGGTCAGGCGGAGACCGAGGGGGTAGACGGGGTGTTCGGCCATGGTGGTGGGGCTCCTCGTCCGGGCGGTCGCGGCGGTGCGCCGAGCGACGGGGTGGAAGAAGTCGAAGCGGTACGGGGTGGGGCGCTACGGCTCCGGAGCAGCCCTGACGTGCGGATCTTAGACGTGGGTTCAGCGTATGCCGGGGCCGGGGGGTGCGCAGGGGGTGCGTACCCGCCCGGTCCCGGCATACCGGGTCACTTCTCGGTGACGCCCGCCGAGTCGAACGTCGCCACCTCGTGCATCGCGCGGGCCGTGCTCTGCACCAGCGGCAGGGCGAGCAGCGCGCCGGTGCCCTCGCCCAGGCGCAGGTCGAGGTCGACCAGGGGGCGCAGGCCCAGCTTGTTGAGGGCGGCCACGTGGCCGGGTTCGGCGCTGCGGTGGCCGGCGATGCAGGCGGCCAGGACCTCCGGGGCGATCGCACGGGCCACCAGCGCGGCGGCACCGGCGCTGACGCCGTCGAGGATCACCGGCGTGCGCAGCGAGGCGCCGCCGAGCAGCAGGCCGACCATGGCCGCGTGCTCGAACCCGCCGATCGCGGCGAGCACGCCGATGGGATCGGCCGGGTCCGGCCGGTGCACTTCGAGGGCGCGCCGGACCACCTCGGTCTTGCGGGCCAGTGTCTCGTCGTTGATGCCGGTGCCCCGGCCGGTGACCTCGGCGGGGTCGGCGCCGGTGTAGACGGAGATGAGGGCCGCGGAGGCGGTGGTGTTGGCGATGCCCATCTCGCCGGTGAGCAGGGCCTTGTTGCCGGCCGCCACCAGGTCGCGGGCGGTCTCGATGCCGACCTCGATGGCCTTCCTGGCCTCCTCGCGGGTCATCGCGGGCCCGGTGGTCATGTCGGACGTACCGCCGCGGATCTTGCGGGGCAGCAGGCCCGGCGTGGCCGGGAGGTCGGCGGCGACGCCCACGTCGACGACGCAGACCTCGGCGCCCACCTGGCTCGCGAAGGCGTTGCAGACCGCTCCCCCGCCGAGGAAGTTGGCCACCATCTGAGCGGTGACCTCCTGCGGCCAGGGGGTGACGCCCTGGGCGTGCACCCCGTGGTCCCCGGCGAAGATCGCGACGGCCGCGGGCTCCGGGATCGGGGGCGGGCACTGCCGGGACAGGCCCGACAGCTGCGCGGAGATGATCTCCAGCATGCCCAGCGCACCGGCCGGCTTGGTCATGCGCTTCTGCCGCTCCCAGGCCTCGCCGAGCGCCTTGGCGTCCAGCGGGCGGATCTGGGCGACGGTCTCGGCGAGCAGGTCGTGCGGGTCCTCGCCGGGCAGTGCGCGACGGCCGTACGTCTCCTCGTGCACCACCCAGGACAGCGGACGGCGCTTGGACCACCCGGCCTGCATCAGCTCGGGCTCGTCCGGGAACTCGTCGACGTACCCGACGCACAGGTAGGCGATGACCTCCAGGTGCTCGGGCAGGCCGAGGGCGCGGACCATCTCCCGCTCGTCGAAGAAGCTGACCCAGCCGACGCCGAGCCCTTCGGCGCGGGCGGCGAGCCACAGGTTCTCGACGGCGAGCGCCGCGGAGTACGGCGCCATCTGCGGCTGGGTGTGCCGGCCGAGGGTGTGCCGGCCGCCGCGCGTGGGGTCGGCGGTGACGACGATGTTCACCGGGGTGTCGAGGATGGCCTCGATCTTCAGTTCCCTGAACTGCTTGGCGCGGCCCTTCGGCAGCGACTTGGCGTAGGCGTCGCGCTGCCGCATGGCCAGTTCGTGCATCGCCCGGCGGGTGTCGGCGGAGCGGATGACGACGAAGTCCCAGGGCTGGGAGTGGCCGACCGACGGGGCGTGGTGCGCGGCCTCCAGGACGCGCAGCAGCACCTCGTGGGGGATGGGGTCGCCGCGGAAGCCGTTGCGGATGTCGCGGCGCTCGCGCATCACCTTGAGCACGGCCTCGCGCTCGGCCTCGTCGTAGCCGGGCGCGGCCGGACCCGCCGGCCGCGGTGCCTCGGCGGCGGACGCGTCCTCCTCCCGCGGCTCCTCCCCGGAGTCCTCCTGGCCGGCGCCACGGGTCTCCAGGTCCTCCGCCCGCTGGACCACGTCGGGGTCCGGCTCGTCGGCGGCGGGGACCGCGTCACCCGCGCGGGGCGCCGGGACGGCGGCCACGGGATCCTGGGGCGTCTGCGGCTGCGCGGCCTCGGCGGCGGGCCGGTGCTGCGGCACGACGACCGGGTGCGGCGGGGCCGGCGACAGGTGGGGGGTGGTCGGCACCGTCCCGTCGGCCGGTACGAAGTCCCCGGCCGGCGCGTCGGCCGCCGGGCCTGCGGCCGTGGGCGCTTCCGGGGTCTCGGCGGGCCGGGCCGGTGCCGGGTGGGAGGCGGACGCCGGGGCGGCGAGCGGGACTTCGGCGGGGGCGGTGGCCCCGGCCGGGTCCGCGGCTTCGGCCGGTACGGGGCCGGCCTCGTGCGCCTGGGCGGCCTGCGCCCCCGGGACCGTGGAGGCGCCCGCGGTCTCCGGGGCCGTAGGCGTGTGCGGGGCCTCGGCCGGGAGGGGGGCGCCGGGCACGCCTGCGGCCCCGGGTGCGCCGGCGGCTCCGGGTGCGCCGGAGGCCGGTGCGTCGGAGGCTTCCGGAGCCGCGGGAGCCTGGACGGCCGGGGCGGGGTCCGGGACGCCGGGTCCGGCCGCCGGGTCCGCCTGCCCGGCGAGGGGCGGTACGGGGATCGACACGGACTCTTCCTGCTGGGCGGCCGGTACGCCAACGGTGGGGGCCTCACCCTGGGCGGGTGCGTCGGGCAGGGAAGCCGCCGCCTCGGGCTCGGCGGACACGGCCGCCGGCTCGGCCGCCTCGGGGGCGCCGGGGGCCTGCGGCTGCGGCTGGGCGGCGTCCTGCGGGGCCACCGCGACGGGCGGGGCGTCCTGCGGTGCCTGCGGGTCCTCGGCGGCCCGCTGAGGCGCGGCGGCCTGCTCGACGGGGACGCTCTGGGGAGCGGCCTCCTCGGCGGGGGCGCTCTGCTGGGGGGCGGCAGGCTCCTCGGCGGTGGCCTGATCACCGGGGGCGGCAGCCTCTTCGGCGGGCGCGGCGGCCTGCTCCGCGGCAGGGGGCCGGGGGGTGGACTGCCCGTCGGCGCCGGCCGGCTGTGCGGCGTCGGCGGGGCCGTCGGCCCCGGGGGCCTGGACGGACTGCGGAACCTGAGCGTTCTCCGGGGCCTGGGCGGCCTCCGGGGCCTGGGCGGCCTCCGGGGCCTGGACGGCCTCTGTCGTGGGCCCGTTTGCCGCGGACACCTCGGCCTCGGGAGCCTCGCCCGCGGCGGGCGCCGCCGGCTCCGGAACGGAGGTGGCATCCGCGGCCTGGTCCGCGGGGTCCGCCTGGCCGGCCTGACCCGTCTGGGCAGCGGGTACCGCCTGCGGGGCGGGAGCCTGCGACGTGGTCGCGGGCATGGAGGCGGGCTCGGGCGCGGGCTCGGCCGCCGGGGCCGCTGCAAAGACGCCCTCCGCCTCCGCGCCGGGGGCGGCCTCGCCGGAGTCACCGGCAGGTACGGTCCCGGGGCCACCGGGCTCCTGCGCGACGGCGTCGGCGTCGGCCCCTTCGGGCGACTGCCCGGCCGCCGGGTCCACGGCGTCGGTCACCTCACCGGGCGCGGGACCGCTCCCGGAAGCCGTGCCCGGAGCCGCAGCGACCGCCGGGCCCTCCGCGCTCTCCGCCACCTCCGTGCTCTCCGCGGCCTCCGCGCCTTCCGGCGCCTGCGCGTCCGCGGCCTGCCGGGTGCCCTCCGCCCCGCTCGCGGGCAGGGGGGCGTGCGCCGCGGCCGGATCCTCGGGCGCCACTGCCCCCGCCTGGGCCGCGAGCCGGGCGACGGCGGCCTGGGCCGCCCCGACCGGTTCGGCTTCCGTGACCGGCCCGGCATGCGGAACAACCGTTTCCGCAGCCGTGGCCCGCGCGTCCGCCTGCGGAGCCGCGGGCGCGGCCACCGGCGCGTGCGCGGTCCGCACGTCCTGCGCGCCCCAGGGAGCCGCGCCCTGCGGCGCCCCGAGCGGCTGCGGCACGCCCGCCTGCTGGGCGTCGGAGTGCTCGGACCCCGGGGCGGTGGCGGCCGGTCCGGGCTGCCGTACCGGCGCGTCGGCCGGACCGCGGTCGGCCAGCGAGCGCACCGGGCTGGCGGAGGCGTCGGGGGTGGGCGGACCGAGGTGCAGCGGGCGGCGCGAAGGCGTCGCGGGCGGCGCCCCCGTCGGGTCGGGGTGCAGGACGCCGCTCAGGTCGACGGAGCCGCTGTCGCGGCCACCCGTCTCGTGCGGGCCCGGCTGGTGGACGGCCTCGACGACCGGCTCCGGGGCGGGCGGCGGCACTTCGTTGCCCCAGGCGCCCTGGGAGCCCGGCAGCAGGAGGTCTTCGTCCTCGGCGGGAGACTCGGAGAGGTAGGTGTACGCGCCGTGCGCGGGGACGCCCGGCTGTTCCACCATGCCTGCGCTCTCCGGCAGCCCCTCGCCCGGGACCTGGCCGGTGTCGGTCATGCGTACCCCTCGCCCATCGGTTAGTGCTCCTACGACCAGCTCACCGGGAACGGCGCACCGACCGCCCCCCGGTGAAGAACGAGCGTCCGTGCCCAGCGGCACGAGCGACCCGCCCAAAAAAGGCGACAAAGCCATTGAGTGGCATTGTCGCGGTCGTCCGCCCGCCGCGACAGCGTCATCCGTCACGGTCCGCTGTGGACTGCGCCACGTTGCGCGTCCTCCGGTTCTGCCGTACCACACCCACCGCAAAACGGGCGGGTTTTCCGGACATTGACGAACGAAGCTCCGGAACCTCCCAGTGCGGTACAACGATCGGCCAGCCTACCGCGCGCGGTACGACAACCCGATCACGGGGCGCGGTCCGCGGGGCCGCGCCGGTCGGCCGCCGGCCTGCCGTCAGCGCGTCGCTCCGCTCGGCGGCATTTCCCCGCTGAGCAGGAACGCGACGCTCCGCTCGGTCTCCGTCCAGGCCCGGGTGTCGAGTTGGACGGACTGGAGCAGGGCGCACTCGACGCGGTAGCCGTGCTCGGTGAGGCCGCGGCCGACGCGTTCGGCGGCGTCGCGGGTCGCGGCGTGGGCGACGATGCGCTGCGGGCGCCGGTCGGCCACCGCTTCGACGACGGCCGCTCCCCCGCCGCCGACCCGGACGACGTCCGGTTCGGGCAGGTCCTCCAGGACGTGCGGGGCGATGCCGTGCAGCACCTGCACCTGGACGCCGAAGCGGCGCGCGGCGGTCTCGGTGCGGGCGCAGGCCCGCGGGTCGCGGTCGACTGCGATGACGGCGGCGCCGCCGCGGGCGGCCTCGGTGGCGAAGGCGCCGCTGCCGCAGCCGATGTCCCAGACCAGGTCTCCGACGCGCGGCCCCAGCCGGGCGAGTTGCGCGGCGCGCAGGAGGCCGGTCTCCCCCTCGCCCAGCGGTCCGTCGTAGGCGTCGGCGGGCCGGGTCCAGCCGCGCGGCCCGTCGGCCGGGTCTCGCCCGGCGATCCAGCCGCCGCTCTCGCCGGATGCGGCGCCCTGGACGGCGGGGGCCCGCCCGCCGTTGCCGCCGATGACGATGACGACGTTCGGGTCGCGCCAGGTGTGGTCGGCGGCCTTGTCGGAGGTGACGACGGTGACCTGTTCGCGCGCGGTGCCGAGTTCCTCGCAGATGACGAAGGTGCGGTGGACCTTGTCGAGGAGCAGGCCCAGTTCCGCGGGGCCGGCGCCGGGCGCGGTCAGTACGGCGACCTTGGTGTGGGCGCGGCAGACGTTCACGGCGCGGCGCAGGGTGCGTTTGTGGGCGACCACCACCTGGGCGTCGTCCCAGGGCATTCCGGCGCGGGCGAAGGCGGCGGCGACCGACGAGACGGCGGGGACGACCTCGACCTCCAGGCCGAACTCGGGTGCGCGCAGGGTCCGTACGACGCCGAAGAAGCCGGGGTCCCCGTCGGCGAGGACGACGGCGGTGCCGCGGTGGCCGGCGATGCGTCGGGCGGCGAGGGCGACGCTGCCGAGGCGGATGCGCTCGGCGCCGGGGGGCACCTCGGGCAGCGCGAGGTGGTGCGCCGCGCCCGCCACGAGGGTGGCTGCGCCGAGGGCGCCGCGCGCCGCGTCGGTCAGCGGCGAACCGTCCCAGCCGATCACCGTGACCCGGTCGGCCATCGTTGTCAGTCTCCAGGGGGATGATGCAGGTCGTCAGGGGCGACGCCCGAGTGCGGGCTCCGTGAGATTACCTGGTGGAGCCGCGGGGCGCGCGGCGGGGCGGCGGTGCGGCGGGGCCGCGTCCGGTCAGTTCCAGTCGGGGAACGAGCGGTAGCCGCCGGAGTCGGCGAGTTCTTCCTCGGCGCCGTCCAGGTCCTCCGGGAGCAGGCTCCACACGATGAAGTCGGTGCGCACGTCGGTCCAGGTGCCGTCCTCGGCGCGCACGTGGGCTATGCAAGCGTTGCGGAGCACGCCCTCGCTGATGCAGCCGATCTTCTGGGCGACCTGCTGGGAGGCGGTGTTGCCGGCGGCGGTACGCAGTTCGATGCGTTCGAACTCCTGGTCGCCGAACAGCCACTGGGCGGTGGCCAGGGCGGCCTCGGAGGCGTAGCCCTCGCCGCGGGCCCAGGGGGCGATGATGTACGACAGTTCGGTGGCGCGGACGTGCCAGTTGGTCTTGCTCAGCTGGACGATGCCGACCAGACGCTGGGTGAGGAACTCGGTGACCGCGAGGTCGAGGCCGCGGCCCGCGGTGCGTTCGGCGGGGGCGTGGCCGCCGATCCAGCGCAGGGCGGCCTCCTCGGTGAAGGGCTGGGGGACGTCGGTCCAGGCGGCGACCTGTTCGTCGTTCATCATCGCGGCCAGCGCGGGGGCGTCGTCCTCGTCGAGGGGGCGCAGCACCAACCGCTCCGTGCTGATGGAGATGTTGGGGAAGGTGCTAGTCATGGCGCCGCTCCGTAACCTTCGGAAATACCGTCAGGGCCTGCTGAACTGTCCAGCATGCAGCATCCGCGCACCGCGTCGCACCACGGGGTCCGCCCCCGTGCGGAGGCGGACCCCGGGTGCGGCGGTGCCGGGCGGATCAGAACGCCGGGACGACGGCTCCGTCGTACTTGTCCTCGATGAACTTCTTGACCTCGGGCGAGGTGAGCAGCTTGGCGAGCTTCTTCACGCGCGGGTCGCTCTCGTTGCCCTTCTTCACGGCGAGGAAGTTGGCGTACGGGTTGCCCTTGGCGGACTCGGCGGCGAGCGCGTCCTTGGCCGGGCTCAGCTTGGCCTCCAGGGCGTAGTTGCCGTTGATCACCGCGGCGTCGACGTCGCCGAGCGAGCGCGGCAGCTGGGCCGCCTCGAGCTCCTTGAACTTCAGGCCCTTGGGGTTGTCGGTGACGTCCTTGGGGGTGGCCTCGTAGCCGGCGCCGGCCTTGAGCTTGAGCAGCCCGTTGGCCTCCAGCAGCTTGAGCGCGCGGGCCTCGTTGGTGGTGTCGTTGGGGAGGGCGACGGTGGCGCCCTGCTTGAGGTCCGTGAGCTTCTTGACGCTCTTGGAGTAGACACCGAGCGGTTCCAGGTGCACGGTGCCGCCCGGGACCGGCACGATGTCGGTGCCGTTCTTCTTGTTGAAGTCGTCCAGGTAGGGCTTGTGCTGGAAGTAGTTGGCGTCGACCTGGCCCTGCTGGACGGCCGTGTTGGGGGTCACGTAGTCGGTGAACTCCTTGACCTCCAGCTTGAGGCCGGCCTTCTGCGCCAGGTGGTCCTTGACGTAGGAGAGGATCTCGCCCTGCGGGGTGGGGGTGGCGGCGACGGTCAGCGTGGCGTTCGCGTCGCTCTTGCCGGAGCCGGAGTCCGAGCCGCCGCAGGCGGTGAGCCCGAAGGTGAGGGCTCCGGCGGCCAGGACGGCAGAGGTGATCTTGGCGGTGTTACGCACGAAAAGTGCCTTTCCTTGGGTGGTGCGACCCCGTAGGGGGGAACGGGGAGTCTGGTACGGGCGGGGCGGGACCCGGCGGCGGGTCAGGCCGCCTTGCTCACGTCGGCCGTGGCGGGATCGCCGCCTTTGCCGGTGCCGTCGGCCGCGCCGGCCTTGAGCAGCCGCAGCCTGGGGGCCGGTCCGGAGCGGCCGCCGCGCCGGTGCAGGGAGCGGGCGGCGAAGTCGCCGGCGAACTGGATGAGCGAGATGACCACGGCCAGGATCGCCACGGTGATCCACATCAGCTGGGTCTCGAAGCGCTGGTAGCCGTAGCGGATGGCGATGTCGCCGAGGCCGCCGGCGCCGACCGTGCCGGCCATCGCGGAGTAGCCGATGAGGGCGACGACGGTCGTGGTGGTGCCGGCGATCAGGGACGGCAGGGCCTCGGGCACGAGGACCTTGCGCACGACCGTCCAGGTGTTGCCGCCCATGGACTGCACGGCCTCGACGAGGCCGCCGTCCACCTCGCGCACGGAGGTCTCCACCAGCCGTGCGAAGAACGGGATGGCGCCGATGGCGAGCGGCACGATGGCGGCCTCGCGTCCGATGGTGGTCCCGGTCACCCAGCGGGTGAAGTCCATCAGGGCGACCATGAGGATGATGAACGGCATCGAACGGGCGATGTTGACCGTCTGGCCGATGACCTTGTTGGCGAGGACGTTCTGGAGCAGGCCGCCCCGGTCGGTGAGGACCAGCAGGACGCCGAGCGGCAGCCCGCCGACGACGGCGATCAGCGTGGACCAGCCGACCATGTAGAGGGTGTCCCAACAGGCCTGGGACAGCAGCGGGTGCATCTCGGACCAGCTCATCGGGCGCCTTCCTTCACCAGCGGGCCGTCCTGGCCGACGACGTCGATCTGCAGGCCCTGCTCGCGCAGGAAGCCGACGGGTACGACGTTGTCCTCGTAGCGGCCGGGCAGTTCGATGCGCATCCGGCCGACCTGGAGGCCGCCGACGGTGTCGATGGCGGCGCCGAGGATCGATATGTCGATGTTGTAGGTGCGGGACAGCTGGGAGATGACGGGCTGGGTGGCGGCCTCGCCGTGGAAGGTGACGTCCAGGACGGTCCGGTCCTCGCCGCCGGCCTCGCCGCCCACCGGGAACAGCGCCGAGGCCAGCTGGGAGCCCGGCGTGGCGAGCAGTTCGCTCACGGTGCCGGACTCGACGATCCGGCCCCGCTCCATGAGCGCGGCGGAGTCGCAGATCGACTTGACGACGTCCATCTCGTGCGTGATGAGCAGGACGGTCAGGCCGAGCTGCCGGTTGAGGTCGCGCAGCAGCTGGAGGATGGAGCGGGTGGTCTCCGGGTCGAGCGCGCTGGTGGCCTCGTCGGACAGGAGCACCTTGGGGTCGCCGGCCAGGGCGCGGGCGATGCCGACGCGCTGCTTCTGGCCGCCGGAGAGCTGGGCGGGGTAGGCGCCGGCCTTGTCGGCGAGACCGACCAGGTCGAGCAGTTCGAGCGCCCTGCGGGAACGTTCCTTCCCTGACCTGCCGAGGATCTCCAGAGGCAGTTCGACGTTGTCCCGGACGGTGCGCGTGGACAGCAGGTTGAAGTGCTGGAAGACCATGCCGATCCGGCTGCGCGCCTGCCGCAGCTCCCGGCCGGCCCGCGGGCCGCGCCCGGCGAGGGCGGTGAGGTCCTGCCCGGCCACGGTGACCGTGCCCGAGGTGGGCCGCTCCAGCAGGTTGATGCAGCGGATCAGCGAGGACTTGCCGGCACCGGACTGGCCGATGACGCCGTACACCTCGCCTTCGCGGACGTGCAGGTCGACGCCGTCGAGGGCGGTGACCTCGCGTCCGCGCGAGCGGTAGACCTTGGTGAGGCCCGATGTGGTGATCACGTGGGTTTCCGTCACTGTCGAGTGCGCGGCGCGTCGTGGGCGCCGGGCACGGCGTTCATGGTCGGGTGCGGCCGGAACGCGGCACGTCCCGCAGCGGAGGAACGGGACGCGCGCGGGGGCACGGGCTCAGTCGCCCGCGGCGGACGGGCCGGGCGCGGACATGAGCGGGCACTCGCTTCGGGGCGCGAGGCTCAGGTGGTGCAGGGGCCCTCTAGAAGGCGCGCATTCGACGCACAGGACACATACAACGAGCACCGGGCGTCATCGTCGCCTCGGTCGCAGGGATGCGGCAGCTCGTCGTGGTCATGCGATCAGTAAACCAGACCCATGGTGCTGACACGGCACCGCTGTCCGCATCGTGGACGTTCTTGGGACGCCCCCGGGCGGCGGCCGGGCACGGCCTCGCCCACGCCGCTGACCAGCGGCGACAGGTCCGGCGGGGGTCCGCCCGCGGGGGCACCCGGAGCCGGTCACGGGCCGGGCTGTGGCCAACGCCACGGCCGCACCCGAGCGCGCCGGGCGCCGGCGCCGGGGCGGGCGCGGTGGGGTCTTCGCCCCGTAATAGGGTCACAGGCATGCTTGATGCCCTGACGCTGGTGACCGGCGTCGCCGCGTTGCTGCTCGCCGCCTGGTGCGGCTGGGCCGCCTACCGTGACCAGCCGACGAAGGACTGGCACTTCATCGGGATGGCCGTGGTCACCGTGCTGGCCCTGGTCCAGCTGGTGATCGGGATCGTGCAGCTCGCGCGGGGCGAGAAGCCGGACCAGGGGGCGACGATCTTCGTGGCGTACCTGCTGGGCGCCTTCGCGTGCGTCCCGGCGGCCGCCTTCATGTCGCTGGCGGAGCGCACGCGCTGGGGCTCGGTGACGGTCGCGGCCGGCGGGGTCGTCCTCGCCGTCCTGGAAGTGCGGCTCTACGACATCTGGGGAGGCTGAGATGGCCACTGTCGACCAGAAGCCGGCCAAGGCGGCGAAGGCCCGGCTCATCAGCGGACCGGGCATCCTGCTCGTCTGGCTGTACGGCGTGATGGTGGTCGGCGCGGTCTCCCGCTCCGTCTACCAGATCGCGACCGACTTCGGCCGGGCCCCGCTCGCCTACTCGCTCTCGGCGGTGGCGGGCGTGGTCTACGGCTTCATCACCTACTCGCTGGTGCGCGGCGGGGAGAAGGCCCGCCGGGCGGCCCTGGTGTGCTGCGCCGCCGAGCTGGTGGGCGTGCTGACGGTGGGGACCTGGACGCTCGTCGAACCGTCCGCCTTCCCCGACGCGACCGTGTGGTCCGACTACGGCATGGGGTACGTCTTCATCCCCGTGCTGCTCCCGCTGTCCGCGCTGTACTGGCTGCGCAAGGCCCGCAGGCAGGGACCGGCGGCCGCCTGAGCCGCCGCCGGGACCCGCCCCGAGCCGGACGGGAGACCCTAGGCGGTCGCCACGTACGTGCCGGCCGGCTTCTCCAGGAGGATCATCGGGACGCCGTCGGGGCTGTCGAAGGTGCCCACCGTCTGGTAGCCGACGCGGCGGTACAGGCGCAGGTTGCCCTCGCTGCGGTGGCCGGTGTGCAGGCGGAAGCGGGTGGCGCCGCGCTCCTCGGCCAGGGCCGCCTCGACCGCGCGCAGCAGCCGGGCGCCGATGCCGTGGCCCTGCAGGCGGGGGTGGACGCAGAGTTTGCCGATGGCGGCCGCGCCGTCCTCGGTCGTGCTGCCGCGCACCGAGCCCACCACCTCGTCGCCGAGCCGGGCCACGAAGACGCAGTCGGCGGCGACCTCCTGGCGGAGTGAGTCGAGGCTCTGCACGAGCGGGTCGATGCGGTAGTTGCCGTACAGCGCCGCCTCGCCCTGGAAGCACAGGTACTGAAGCTTGAAGATCTGCTCCGCGTCCTGCTCGGTCGCCGCCGAGATGGTCACGCTCATGCCCATGTGCGCACGCCTCCCGCTCACCTGATCACCTGTTGTCCCCCACTCCTATCCCCGGGCTTCGCGCGCCGCAACCTCCGGCGCGAGCAAACGCCGCAGACATCCCAGACATCTGGAACGTTCCGGTCCGAGGCTGCCCTGTGAGATACCCAACTCCCCGGCGATCTCCCGGTAGGTGAGGTCCCTCGGCGACAGCAGCGCCTCCAGCAGCCGGGGGCAGCGGCCCGGCAGGCGGCCCACCGCGTCGCGCAGCGCGCGCCCCCGCGCGGCGGCCAGCGCCATGGACTCGGGTCCGCGCTCGCTGTCGTCGGCGGGTTCGAGGCCGTACGGACGCTCGATGGTGACGGTGCGTCGGGTCCGGCGCGCCTCGGAGCGGACGGCCCTGCGCAGCCAGCCCTGGGGGTCGTGCGGCGGCCCGTCCGTCTCCAGGCGCTCCAGCAGCCGCAGCCAGACCGCCTGTTCCAGGTCGCCCGGTTCCGTTCCGGAGGCATGTGCCTCGGCGGAGGCCTCCGCGGCGAGCAGCGGGCGCAGGGCGGCGAGCATGTCGGGTGTCATATGCGGCACGACGCGCCCGCCCCGGCGCGGGGTTGCCGGGGCGGCCACGGGTTCACACCGACGGGGGCGGAACGGGTTCAGCGGTTGACGGACCGGCGGCTCAGGAAGTCCTCCCGGGCGAGCAGGCCGGTGTCGGCGTTGTCGGTGAAGATGCCGTCGATGCCGGTGGCGAAGTAGGCCTGGAAGAGGCCGAAGGCGTCACCGTAGGCGTCCTTGGCGGTGCCCTTGCGGAACTTCGGCGGCAGGAACGGGTTCTCGTTGCGCATGGTGTATGGGTGCAGGACCAGTCCCGCCGCGTGCGCGTCCCGCACCAGCGTGCTCGGCCTGCCGAGGTTGCCGTCCGCCTCCTTGGGGATGACCAGGTCCACGGTCGGGCCGATGCCCTGCGCGTAGGAGGCGATCTCCTTCAGGCCCTCGGGGGTGATGAGGTCGGCCACCGTGCGCGGGTCGCCGGCCTCGACGAAGTCGTACGGGCGGCTGTCGGCGCCGGACAGGAGCACGGCCAGGGGGTTGTCCACGAGCCGGCGCAGCCGCTGGATGCTGCTGGGCTCGAAGGACTGGAGGATCACCGGCGAGTTCCTGCGGTCCTTGCCGTGCCTGCGCAGCAGCTTCGCCACCCGCTCCTCCAGGCCGAGGCCCAGCTTGCGGAAGTAGGTGGGGTGCTTGGTCTCGGGATAGATCCACACCTGCCGGCCGCGGCGGCGGGTCTGCTCGTCCTGCCACTTCAGGACCTCTTCGAAGGTGGGGATCTCCCAGCGGCCGTCGTAGAGGGTGTTGTGCGGGCGGTTGGCCGGGATGCGTTCGACGGCGCGCAGCGTCTTCAGCTCGGCGAGCGTGAAGTCCTCCGTGAACCAGCCGGTGGTGGGCACCCCGTCGAGGACCTTGGTGGTGCGGCGGCCGGCGAACTCGGGGTGGTCGGCGACGTCCGTGGTGCCGCCGATCTCCGGCTCGTGCCGGCACACGAGGTGGCCGTCCCGGGTGGGCACCAGGTCTCCGGCCTCGACGACGTGGGCGCCGAGGTCGAGGGCCAGCTCGTAGGAGCCGAAGGTGTGCTCGGGCCGGTATCCGCTGGCGCCGCGGTGGCCGATGACCGTCGGCACGGGCAGGCTCCCGAGACCGCCGCGCCGGCCGGTCCCGCCGTGCCCGGCCGCGGCCGGGGTCTGTGCGGGCCCCGCCTGTGCGGCGCCGGCCGTGCCGGGCGCTCCGAGGACCGCTCCCCCGGCGCCGAGCACGGCGGCCCCGAGCAGCGTCCGGCGCCCGGTCCGGCCCGTGCGCCCGTCGGACTCCCGCGCCTGCCCCTGCCGCTGCGGCTCCTGCGTCCCCATGCCCGCCTCCTGGTCTCGTGTCGTCGGTGCGCGCCGATCGTAGGGGGGCCGGGGTGACGGCCGGGAGGCCCCGGACGGAACACGGGGGTGACGCCGGATGACGCGCCGGCGGGACAGGAGGGACGGACGGGACGGACGGGACGGACGGGAACGAAGGGAGGGGACGGGCCGGGACCGGCGGGTGACGCCCCGTAACCTCCGTCACACCGTTGCGTGCCGTTCACCGGGGCGTGACGGGGCTCCCGCGCAGGTAAACGTACGTCAACAGTACGTAAGAGGTGGTGAGCCCGATGTGCATTCGGGGCCGCGCCGCGAGTATCGTCCTCACCTGCACAGACTTCATAGAGAATCCCTTGACACCGGAGGGCCCGTTGTCCCGCTTCGCGCTCATCAAGGCAGTGCTCGGTCCGATCATGCGCCTGATGTTCCGCCCACAGGTGGAGGGCGCGGAGCGCATTCCCGGCGACGGTCCGGTCATCCTGGCCGGCAACCACCTGACGTTCATCGACTCGATGATCCTCCCGCTGGTCTGCGACCGTCAGGTGTTCTTCATCGGCAAGGACGAGTACGTCACCGGAAAGGGCTTCAAGGGCCGCCTGATGGCCTGGTTCTTCACCGGTGTCGGCATGATCCCGGTCGACCGCGACGGCGGCCGGGGCGGGGTCGCGGCGCTGATGACCGGGCGCCGCATCCTGGAGGAGAACAGGATCTTCGGCATCTACCCCGAGGGCACCCGCTCGCCCGACGGCCGGCTGTACCGGGGCCGCACCGGCATCGCCCGGCTGACGCTGATGACGGGCGCGCCGGTCGTTCCGTTCGCCATGATCGGCACGGACAAGCTCCAGCCGGGCGGGGCGGGGCTGCCCCGTCCGGGCAAGGTCACCGTGCGCTTCGGTGAGCCGATGGAGTTCTCCCGCTACGAGGGCATGGACCGCGACCGGTACGTGCTGCGGGCGGTGACGGACTCGGTGATGACCGAGGTCATGCGGCTGTCGGGGCAGGAGTACGTGGACATGTACGCCACCAAGGCGAAGGCGGCGTAGAGCCGCGGACACAAGCGGGCCCGGTCAGCGGGCGGTGTCCGGTGCGTGCGGTCGCAAGGCGCAGGAAGGCCCCGGCAGCGGAGCTGCCGGGGCCTTCCTGCGACACGGCGAGGGTGCGTGCGGAGCGCCGGTCGCCGGGGCCCGCTTGTGTCCGCGGCTCTTGGGCCCGCGGCGCGCGGGCGGTCGGGCGCCGCGGGGGTTCCTGCGGTCCGCCGGGTGCGGAGCCGGGGTGGCCGGCCGCGTCTACGCGGCGGGAGCCGCACACGGACACGGCCCCGCGCCCCTCTCGGGGTGCCGCCTCACCGGGGTTCGGAGTTCCCGGGCCGCCGGTCTCAGAGCTTCTCGTTCTTCAGCAGGACCCATGCCGCCGCCGCTGCCGCCAGCAGGACCGCCGCGCCGGCGCCCGAGGCCAGGTGAAGGCCGTGGACGAAGGCTTCGCGGGCCGCGGAGAGCAGGGATTCGGCCGTGGGCGCCGGCAGGCCGGCCGCCGCCTCCACCGCGCCGCCCAGGGACTCGTGGGCCCGCGCCGGTGTGCCGCTGGGGCCGCTGAAGCCGCGGTAGGCGGCGGTCACGATGGAGCCGAGCAGGGCGATGCCCAGGGCCGCGCCCAGTTCGTACGCCGTCTCCGAGACCGCGGAGGCGGCGCCCGCCTGGTCCTTGGGCACGCTGGAGAGGATCACGTCGGCGGTCACCGTGAAGGAGAGGCCGGCGCCGACGCCGACCACCAGCAGGGCAGCGCCGAGCAGCGGGTAGCCGGTGGCACCGCTGAGCGCCGTCAGCGCCGCCAGGGCCAGGCCCACCGCGGCGAGTCCGCCGGAGACCACCGCCCGCACCGAGAAGCGCCGGGCCGCGCGGCCGGCCACCAGACCGGCCGCCACGGCGCCCACGGCGGCCGGCAGTTCGGCCAGGCCCGCCTCGAACGGCCGCCTGCCCTGCACCAGTTGCAGGTACTGGGACAGGAAGAAGACCAGTCCGGACATGCCGAGCACGGTCAGCAGGTCGGCGAGGACGGCACCGCTGAAGCCGCGGCTGCGGAAGAGCCGAATGTCCAGCAGCGGCACGGGCATCGTGAGCTGGCGGCGGACGAAGCCGTACAGCGCGGCCACGCCCAGCAGGCCCGTCCCCAGGACCGCCCAGGTGAACCCGTGCGCGGCGGCCTCCTTGACCGCGTACACGGTGGCGATCATGCCGACCAGGGACAGCAGGACACTGGCGAGGTCCCACGGGCCCGGGTGGGGGTTGCGGGACTCGGGCAGCAGGCGGATGCCGACCAGGACGAGGACGGCCATCACGGGCAGGTTGATCAGGAAGACCGAGCCCCACCAGAAGTGTTCGAGCAGGAACCCGCCGACGATGGGCCCCACGGCCATGCCGGCGGAGGCGGCCGCGCCCCAGACGCCGACGGCGAGGCTGCGCTCACGCGCGTCGTGGAAGAGGTTGCGGATCAGGGCGAGCGTGGCCGGCATCAGGGTGGCGCCGGCGACACCGAGCAGCGCCCGGGCCAGGATCATCATCTCCGGCGTGGCCGCGTAGGCGTTGAGCACGGAGATCAGGCCGAACGCGGTGGCACCGCCGAGCAGGATGCGCTTGCGGCCGATGCGGTCGCCGAGGCTGCCCATGGAGACGAGCAGACCGGCGATGACGAACGAGTAGACGTCGCCTATCCAGAGCAGCTGGGTGCCGGAGGGCTCCAGGTCCTCACTGATGTAGGGGGTCGCGAGACCGAGGACGGTCGCGTCGACGGCCACCAGCAGCACGGCCAGGACGAGGACGCCGAGCGCGAGCCAGCGGCCCGGGCGCTTCTCCGTCTCCGCCGCCGCGGCCGGCTGCAGGGTGCTGGTCATGATTCCTCTCTCCGTGGTTCGTCCGTACGCAGGGCGCCGCCGAGCAGCAGCTCCACGATCATGTAGGTGTAGTCCTTGGGGGCCACCCGGCCCTCGGCCACGGCCCAGGCGCCGGAGGCCATCAGGCCGTACAGCGCCTCGGTGAGCCAGGCGGGGGTGAGGTCGATGCGGAACTCACCGCTGCGCTGGCCGCGCCGGAACAGGGCCTCGATCCGTTCGTCGATCCGCGCCCAGCCCGCGTTCCGCTCCTCGCCCTCGAACAGCTGGTTCTCGGAGTAGAGGAAGGCCAGCAGACCGGCCGCGGACTCCGTCTCGCGCACCAGCCGGTGAACGGCCTCGCGCGCCGGGCCCTCGTGGGTCCTGGCCGCGTCGAGCGCGGCCTCGCACTCCTGGATGCCGAGCGCCTCCAGCGCCCGCACGAGCGCGTCCCGACCGGCGAAGTGCCGGTGCAGGGTGGCGCGGCTGATCCCGGCCGCCCGGGCGACCTCGTCCATCGTGGCGGTGGACTTGCGGGTCAGCAGGGCCGCGGCGGTGCGCAGCACGTGGTCACGATCGACAGCCATGAGACAACCATACACCGAATGAGACAACAATGTCTCACGAGCCGCATACGCGTCTCAGAGGCCCGCCGCGCGCGGGAGCGCGGCGGGCCGGAGGGAGAGACGGGTGCGGGGGCGGCGGGGCTCAGTGCCAGGGCAGGCGGGCGCGCCCGTCCCAGTAGGCGCGCGGCTCCTCGGCCAGGGCGTCGAGGCGGGCCGCCTGCTCCTCGTCGAGGTCCACGGCCGGGGCGCGCAGGTTGGAGGCGAGCTGGTCGAGGGTGGCCGCGCCGGAGAGGACGACGCCCGCCCACGGGCGGCGCAGGACCAGGGCGAGGGCCACCGCGTCGCAGCCGTAGCCGGTCTGCCGGGCCACCTCCCGCAGTGCCTCGGGTGCCTGCGGGCCGGCCAGCCGCCCGTTGGCCATGCCCTCCTTGACGATCACGGTGAGCCCGGCGTCATGGGCCTCGGCGAGGGCGGGTCCGGCGGAGGTCTCCAGGGCGTTGTACGTCGACTGGACCGTACGGAAGAGGGGCTCGCCGTCGACGGTCACGGCCAGGGCGGCCCGGATCGCGTCGGCCTGGGCGGGGCCGCTGGTGGAGAAGCCGACGGTCGTGCCGGACGCGGCGGCCTCGGCGAGGCGGGCGTGCAGTTCCTTGTCGGTCAGGGCCGGGCTGTCCGGGGTCACCGAGTGGATCTGGTAGAGGCCGATGCGGTCGCCGAGCAGTGCGGCGCTCTCCGCGCGCTGCCGCTCGTAGGTGGCGAGGCTGTGGTCCTTGACCTCGTGCCGCTCGGCGTCGGTGCGCCAGTCGGCCGTGTAGGTGTACCCCCACTTGCTGCCGACCACCACGTCGCCGGTCTGCGGCCGGGCGCGCAGCCAGTCGGCGAGGAACTCCTCGGAGCGGCCGTAGGAGCGGGCGGCGTCGACGTAGCGCACGCCCTGGGCGTAGGCCGCGTCCAGGAGTTCGTGGGTACGGGCGCGCAGGGCGTCGACGGAGCGGTCGGCGCCGAGGTCGCGGTCACGGCCGAGGTTGATGTACCCGGGGCGCCCGACGGCGGCGAGGCCGAGGCCGAGGTGACGGGTGGGGGTGGTGGCTGCGGCCATGGGGGTACCTCCCTGCTCGAGCGGAGCCGAGAGCCCGTGGGGAGCGCGAAGGGCATCGCGGGCTCCGTTCCGGTCGGCTCCGTGCTGCGACCAACCTACCCGCGACGCCCCACGCGTCACTCACCCGCTACTTCCCGGCGTTCGCCCATGCGTGCTGGGCGGCCAGGTCGGCCTTGACCTCGGCGAGCTGGACGGCGACCGCACTGGGGGCGGTGCCGCCGCGCCCGCTGCGGGAGGCGAGGGCGCCGGGCACGTTGAGCACCGTGCGCACCTCGGGCGTCAGGTGGGCGGAGATCTTCGCGAACTGCTCGTCGGTCAGTTCGTCCAGCTCCTTGCCCTCGGCCTCGGCGGCCTTGACGCACTCGCCGGCCACCTCGTGCGCCACCCGGAACGGCACACCCTGCTTGACCAGCCACTCGGCGACGTCGGTGGCCAGGGAGAAGCCGGCCGGCGCCAGTTCCTCCATGCGCTCGCGGTGGACGGTGAGGGTGGCCATCATGCCGGTGAAGGCGGGCAGCAGGAGTTCGAGCTGGTCGCAGGAGTCGAAGACCGGCTCCTTGTCCTCCTGGAGGTCGCGGTTGTACGCCAGGGGCAGGGCCTTCAGCGTGGCCATCAGGCCCGTCAGGTTGCCGATGAGGCGGCCGGACTTGCCGCGCGCCAGCTCGGCGATGTCCGGGTTCTTCTTCTGCGGCATGATCGACGAGCCGGTGGAGAAGGCGTCGTGCAGCGTCACGAAGGAGAACTCCTTCGTGTTCCAGATGATGATCTCCTCGGCGATGCGGGAGACGTTGACGCCGATCATCGCGGTGATGAAGACGAACTCGGCGACGAAGTCGCGCGAGGCGGTGCCGTCGATGGAGTTGCCGACGCTGCCGCGCTCGAAGCCCAGGTCGCGGGCGACCGCCTCCGGGTCGAGGCCCAGCGAGGAGCCCGCGAGGGCGCCCGAGCCGTAGGGCGACACGGCGGTCCGCTCGTCCCACTGGCGCAGCCGTTCGGCGTCCCGGGACAGGGCCTGCACGTGCGCGAGGACGTGGTGGGCGAAGAGGACCGGCTGGGCGTGCTGGAGGTGGGTGCGGCCGGGCATCGCCACGTCCGGGTGCGCCTCGGCGAGGGCGACCAGCGCGTCCTGGAGGTCGGCGATCAGACCGCCGATGATCCGGGCGTGGTCGCGCAGGTACATGCGGAAGAGGGTGGCGACCTGGTCGTTGCGGGACCGGCCGGCGCGCAGCTTGCCGCCCAGGTCGGGGCCGACGCGCTCCAGCAGGCCGCGCTCCAGGGCGGTGTGGACGTCCTCGTCGGCGAGGGTGCCGGTGAAGGAGCCGTCCGCCACGTCGGCCTCGAGCCGGTCGAGTCCGGCGATCATGCGGGTCAGCTCGTCCTCGCTGAGCAGACCGGCCGTGTGCAGCACGCGCGCGTGGGCACGCGATCCGGCGATGTCGTAGGGCGCGAGCCGCCAGTCGAAGTGGACGGACGCGGACAGTTTCGCCAGGGCCTCGGCGGGTCCGTCGGCGAAACGGCCGCCCCAGAGCCGTACGTCACCGCTGTTGCTGCTCACTCGCTCAGCTCCTAGGGAGGTGTGGGTGTACGAACCGTACTCGTGCCGGGTCCGCGCCGGGCCGTGCCGTGCCCGCGGCACGCGCCGCACGGCGGGCTGGCATGCATGAGTATGCAGAAGTCTGCATGGATCGTCAATCGAGCCGCGATCCGTCGCCGCGTCCCGGCCCAGGGACGCGGCGCCCGGGCCGGCGACGGCCGTCCGGTCCGGGGCGCACTGCCGGACCGAGCGCGCCGGAGCCGCAATTCCTTAGACAGGCGAACGAGTTGCGCGGATAATCGGTGGACATGGGAAAGACCTATGAGCGCATAGACGGCAGGCTCCGTACCTTCATCGAGGAGCAGCCCCTCTTCTTCACCGCGACCGCGCCGCTCTCCGGCGAGGGCACGGTCAACCTCTCCCCCAAGGGGCTCAAGGGCTGCTTCGCGGTGCTCGACGAGCACACCGTGGCCTACCTGGATTTCGCCGGGTCGACCGCGGAGACCATCGCGCACCTGCGGGAGAACGGCCGCATCACCCTCATGTGGTGCGCCTTCCAGGGCCCGCCCAACATCGTCCGCGTCCACGGCCGGGGCGAACCCGTCTTCCGCGACGATCCGCGGTTCCCCGAACTGCTCGCCCGGTTCCCCGACATCGACCCGGCGGCGCACGGGCTGCGCGCGGTCGTGGTCGTGCACGCCTCGCTGATCCGCGACACCTGCGGCTACGCGGTGCCCTTCATGGCGTACGAGGAGGACCGCGACCTGCACGGCAGGCGCTTCGCCCGGGAGGACGACGCCTCGCTGAGCGAGTACTTCACCAAGAAGGAGCACGTCGCGACCAGTCTGGACGGGCTGCCGGGGCTGCCGCTGCCCCTGCCGCCGTCCCCGGTCTGAGCCGCCCCGACGGCAGGTCACCCGGCGACACCGTCCCGTCCGGCCGTGCGCGGGTCACCCGGAGACACCGTCCGGTCCGGCCGTGCGCGGGGCGTCCGCGGCGCCTTTTCCTTCGGCCGTGCGCCGGTCGTCCGCAGGGCCGTCCTCGCCGGCGGGCAGCCGCACCGTGAACGCCGTCGAGCCCGGGCGGCTCTCCAGGCCCACCGTACCGCCGTGCGCCTCGGTCACCGCGGCCACGATCGACAGACCCAGGCCCGCCCCGGCACCGCCGGAACTGCCCGCGCGGCGGCGGTCGGCGCGGGTGAAACGTTCGAAGACGCCCGGCCGGACCTCGTCGGGGACGCCGGGACCGTCGTCGTGGACGCGCAGGACCACGCCGGTGCCGCCGGCCTCGCGGACCACCTCCAGGGAGACCGTCGCCTTCGTCCCCGCGGGGGTGTGCAGCCGCGCGTTGGCCAGCAGGTTGGCCAGCACCTGGTGGAGCCGGTGGGCGTCGCCGGTCACCGTCACCGGGTCTTCGGGCAGCTCCAGCGCCCAGTGGTGGCCCGGCCCCGCCGCCCGCGCGTCCGTCACCGCGTCCAGGACCAGGCGGGTCAGGTCGACCGGACGGCGCTCCAGGGGGCGGCCGGCGTCCAGGCGGGCCAGCAGCAGCATCTCGTCGACCAGTTCGCCCATCCGCGCGGACTCGGCGGCGATGCGCTCCAGGGCGCGGGTGACCTCGGGCGGCACCGGCCCCGGGTGGAGCAGCGCCAGCTCCGCGTGGCCGCGCACCGAGGCGACCGGGGTGCGCAGCTCGTGGCTGGCGTCGGCGGCGAAGCCGCGCAGCCGTTCCTCGCTCGCGTGCCGCTTGGTCAGCGCGTCCTCGACGTGGTGCAGCATGCGGTCGAAGGCGGCCCAGACCCGGCCCACCTCGCTGCGCGGATCGACGTCGCCGGTGCGCGCCGGCAGTGCCACCTCGCCGCTGGCCAGCCGGAGTTCGCTGACGCGGGTGGCGGTGGCCGCCACCCGGCTGAGCGGCCGCAGCGACCAGCGCACCCACAGGGCGCCCGCGACGCCCGTGACGGCGAGCCCGAGTCCGAAGACGCCCCCGGCGACCAGTTCCAGCCGGTGGACCGCGGCCCGCACCGGCTCCATGGGCAGACCGGTGACCAGGACGTCACCGTCGCGTCCCGGGCAGGCCGCCAGCCGGTAGTCGCCGAGCGCCGACAGGTGCGCCGTGTGGCCGGTGCGGTCCGCGGGGAGGGCCGCCAGGGCGGTGCGGTCGGCGGCGGTGAGGGTGACGTCGAAGCCCGGATGGGAGCGGGAGGGGACCACGGCCGCGTTGGTGATCCGGCCGGCGACGAGCCGGGCGCCGAAGGTCGCGGCGGCCTGGCGGCGGGTGTCGCCGTGCTCGTCGCCGTCGTGGTCCGACGGCTTGACGGCCCCCTCGGCCCCGGCCCCGTAGGCGCCCTCGGCCGCCCCGGTGCCCTTGGACCCCTTGGCCACCTTCGACCCCTCGGGCCCGTAGGTCCCGTGCTCCAGGCTCTCGGCGAAACCCGCGCCGGTCTGCCGCAGCTGCTCGTCGAGCCGGCCGGTGAGGAAGCCGTCCAGTTCCAGCACCGCCGCCACCCCGACGGCCGCGCAGCTCACCGCGAGCAGCACGACGAGGCCGGCGGTCAGCCGGGCCCGCAGCGTCCGCGGCCACGGCAGCCGCCGTGCCGGCCCGGAGGCGGCGGCCCGCGCGCGGGCGCTCACGGCGCCGGCTTCAGGACGTACCCGGCCCCGCGCACCGTGTGGATCATCGGATCGCGGCCCGCGTCCACCTTCTTTCGCAGGTAGGAGATGTACAGCTCGACCACGTGGGCCTGCCCGCCGAAGTCGTAGGACCACACCCGGTCGAGGATCTGCGGCTTGCTGAGCACCCGGCGCGGGTTGTGCATCAGGAGGCGGAGCAGTTCGTACTCGGTCGGGGACAGCTCGATCAGTTCCCCGGCCCGGGTGACCTCGCGGGCGTCCTCGTCCATGACCAGGTCGCCCACGGTCAGCCGCGGGCCGTCCGCCTGCTGCCGTGCCATGCCGGCCCGGCGCAGCAGCCCGCGCAGCCGCGCCACCACCTCCTCCAGGCTGAACGGTTTGGTGACGTAGTCGTCGCCGCCCGCGGTGATGCCCGCGACGCGGTCCTCCACCGCGTCCCGGGCGGTGAGGAAGAGCACGCAGACGTCCGGCCGCACGGCGCGCAGTTCCCGCAGCACCGAGAAGCCGTCGGTGTCCGGGAGCATCACGTCGAGCACCACGGCGTCCGGCCGCAGGGCGCGGGCACCGGCCACCGCGGCGGCTCCGTCCCCGGCCCCGCGCACCTCCCAGCCCTGGTAGCGCAGGGCTCCGCAGAGCACCTCGGCGAGATCCGGGTCGTCGTCGACGACGAGGACGCGGACGGGGGAGCCGTCGGGCCGGGTGAGCGCGGGGAGGCCGGAGGCGGCCGGGCGGGGTGTGTCCATGGCCCTTCCAGCATCGCCGACCGTCCGCGCGGGCGGGACGGCGGGCGCCTCTGAGTTCTCTGTGAAGGGCCGGCACGGGCCCCGTTTCAGAGCCTCCTCAGAGGTTCGGCCCGCACAGTGGCGTCCAGGACAGGTGAAAGGACGGACGGGCATGACCACGGTGTACGAACGGCGGGCGGCACCGCCCGTGCCGCCGGTCCCCCGGCGCTCACCGGTGGGCGCCGTGTCCGTGCTGCTGTGGGCCGGGGCCGCCGCGGTGCTCGCCCTGTGGTGGTCGGACACGGCCTCCGTCGTGGGCGCGGCGGGCTGGCTGACCGGCGCCGGACGGATCACGGGGCTGCTGTGCGGCTACTCGTGCGCGGTGCTCGTCGGGCTGATGGCCCGGGTGCCGCTGCTGGAACGCGGCGTCGGTTCGGACCGGGTGGCCCGCTGGCACGCGCGGGCGGGCCGGTACACGGTGTGCCTGCTGGCCGCGCACGTCGTGCTCATCCTGGCCGGGTACGCCGCCCAGGACCGCGACTCGGTGCTGCACGAGGCGGTCACCGTGGTCCTGGACTACCCCGACATGCTGATGGCCACCGCGGGCACGGTGATCCTCTTCGCCGCCGGTGTCACCTCGGCGCGTGCGGTGCGCCGCCGGACCAGCCACGAGTTCTGGTACTACACGCACCTGCTCACCTACGCCGCCGTCTTCCTCGCCTTCTGGCACCAGCTCGCGCTGGGCGAGCAGTTCAACGGCAGGGCCGCCGCCACCGCCGCCTGGTACACGCTGTACGGGGGCGTGAGCGCGCTGGTGCTGTGGTTCCGCGTGCTGGTCCCGGTACGGCTCAACCTGCGGCACCGGATGCGGGTCGAGTCGGTGCACCGGGAGGCGCCCGGCGTGTACTCGGTGGTCGTCCGGGGCCGGAACCTGGACGAACTCGGCGCCCGGCCCGGCCAGTTCTTCCGCTGGCGGTTCCTGGCCGAGGGCATGGCCCGGACGTCGACGCCCTACTCCCTGTCCGCGCCGCCCCGCCCCGGCCTGCTGCGCATCACCGTCAAGGCGCTCGGCGACCACAGCGCGGCCGTGCCGCTGCTGCGGCCGGGCACCCGGGTGTGGGCGGAGGGCCCGTACGGGTCGCTGACCGCCGAGCGGCAGACCTCGCCCCGGTCGCTGCTGATCGCGGCCGGGGTCGGCATCACCCCGCTGCGGGCGCTGTTCGAGACGCTGCCCGGCGAGGTCACCCTGCTGTACCGGGCCCGTACCGCCGGGGACCTGGCCCTGGGCGCCGAGCTGGAGGCCGTCGCGCGCTGGCGCGGCGCCCGGGTGCTCTACGCGCTCAACGACGCGGAGGGCCGGCGCCCCGCCCTCACCGCCGCGGCGCTGCGCGAGGCCGTCCCCGGCCTGTCCGGGCACGACGTGTACCTGTGCGGTCCGCACGCCTTCGCCCAGGACGTGTACGCGGCGCTGCGGGCCGCCGGGGTGCCGGACCGGCGCATCCACCACGAGTCGTTCGAACTGTGAGGCACCCGTGCACCCGTTGAGGAAGAACCGTCCGCTGCGCCGGATCGTGCTGGCGAGCGCCGCGACCGTCTCCGGTCTCGTGATGCTGCTGTCCCTCAAGCCGCACACGCCCGCGACGATCGTCGCGGCGCCCGCACCGGCGCAGGCGTCGGCGCCCGCCGCGTCGGGCGGCAGCGATGCCGCCGGCGGATCCCCCGGCGGGGCCACGGACGGGTCCACCGGCACCAGGACCGTCACCGGTGACAGCGTGCAGACCCGCTGGGGTCCCGTCCAGGTGCGGATCACGGTCGGCGGCGGCCGGATCACGGAGGTGACCGCGGTCGCCTACCCCACGGACAACCCCCGTGACCAGGAGATCAACAGCTACGCCCTGCCCGCCCTGCGCAGGGAGGCGCTGACCGCGCAGAGCGCGGAGATCGACTCGGTCTCCGGGGCCACGTACACCAGTGACGGCTACCGGCGCTCGCTCCAGTCCGCGCTGGACCGGGCCCGTGGCTGAGGGCGCGGCCCGGGCCGTCGTGCGGCACGCCGAGGAGGTCATGGGCACGGTCTTCTCCTTCGACGTCCGCGGCGGGGAGAGCGGCGCGGTGCGGGCGGCGCTGGCCGCGGCGGTGGCCTCGCTGCACCGGGTCGACGAGCGGTTCAGCACCTACCGCGCGGACAGCCAGGTCTCCCGGCTGGCGCGCGGCGAGATCACCGAGCGGGAGTGCGCTTACGAGGTCGCCGAGGTGCTCGCGCTGGGCGCCGAGGCGGAGCGGGTCAGCGAGGGCTGGTTCAGCCTGCGCCACGGGGGGTCCCTCGACCCGACGGGCATCGTCAAGGGCTGGGCGGCCGAGCGGGCGGCGCGGCGGATCGCGGCGGCGGGAGCGGACGCGGTCAGCGTGAACGGCGGCGGGGACGTGCAGGTGCTGGGCGCCCCCGGACCGCGCCGGCCGTGGCGGGTCGGCGTGTCGGATCCGTCGTGTCCGGGGGCCCTGGCCGCGGTGGTCTCGTCGGCCGGGAGGGCGGGGCTGGCCGTGGCCACCTCCGGCACGGCCGAGCGCGGCGCCCACATCACCGATCCGCGCACGGGCAGGCCCGCGGTGACCGACCTGGTGGCGGTCACGGTGGTGGCCCCCGAGCTGACCTGGGCGGACTGCTGGGCCACGGCCGCGTTCGCGAGGGGTTCGCGGGCGGGACTCGCCTGGCTGGAGTCGCTCCCCGGTGTGGAGGCGCTGATGATCACGGCGGACGGTACGGCACGGTCCACGAGCGGCCTGGCAGCCCACCTGGACTGACCGGATCCGCGCCCGCGCCCCACCCCGGCCGATCGAGCCTGCCGCCCCCGCCTCGCCCCGGCCGGCCGAGCCTGCCGGCCCGCCCCAGCCGGCCGGGCCCGGGGTCGCGGCGCCCGCCCGTCGGCGGGACGGCCGCGGCCGAGCCGGTGGGGTGCGGGTCAGTGCCCGTTCTGCGCCAGTCTCAGCAGGTGGTCGGCGAGGGCCTGGCCGCCGCTCGGGTCCCGGCTGATCAGGAGCAGGGTGTCGTCGCCGGCGATGGTGCCGAGGATGTCGTGCAGTTCGGCCTGGTCGATGGCCGAGGCCAGGAACTGCGCGGCACCCGGCGGGGTGCGCAGCACCACGAGGTTCGCCGACGCCTCCGCCGAGATCAGCAGCTCCTGCGAGAGCCGCCGCATCCGCTCCTCCTTGGCGGACTCGCCCAGCGGTGCGCGGGGCGTGCGGAAGCCGCCCTCGCTGGGGACCGCGTAGATGAGGTCGCCCTCGTTGTTGCGGATCTTGACGGCGTTCAGCTCGTCGAGGTCGCGGGAGAGCGTCGCCTGGGTGACGCTCAGCCCGTCGTCCGCCAGCAGCTTGGCCAACTGGCTCTGCGAGCGCACCGGTTGCCGGTTGAGGATGTCCACGATCCTGCGGTGGCGTGCGGTGCGGGTCTGCGGCAGGGCGGGCCCGGCGGCTGAGCCGTCACTGTGCTCGTGGTCCTGTGCCTGACTCATCGTCGTCCCATTTCTGCGGATCATCCCTCCCCGTCGGCCCCGTCCAGGACGCCCGGCAGTGCCCCGAGGAACGCGTCCACGTCGTCGTCGCCGAGGTTCAGCGGCGGCATCAGCCGGACGACGTCGGGAGCGGGCGCGTTCACGAGGAAGCCGGCCTCCTGGGCCGCCTGTTGCACCTGTGGCGCGTGCGGCCCGGTGAGCACGATACCCAGGAGCAGCCCCGCGCCCCGGACGTGGTCGACCAGCGGGTGGCCCAGGGCCTCGATCCCCTCGCGCAGCCGTTCACCCTGCCGTTTGACGTTCTCCAGCAGCCCCTCGCCCGCGATGGTGTCCAGGACCGCGAGTCCGGCGGCGCAGGCGACCGGGTTGCCGCCGAAGGTGGTGCCGTGCTGCCCGGGCCCGAGCAGGTCGGCGGCGCGGCCGAACGCGACCGTCGCACCCAGCGGAAGTCCGCCGCCGAGGCCCTTGGCGAGGGTGACGACGTCGGGCAGGACGCCGTCGTGGGCCTGGTACTCGAACCAGTGCCCGGTGCGGCCGATGCCGGTCTGCACCTCGTCCAGGACGAGCAGCGCGCCGGTCGCGGCGGTGATCGCGCGGGCCGCCTTCAGATAGCCGGCCGGCGGTACGACGACGCCGTTCTCGCCCTGGATCGGCTCGATGACGACCAGGGCGGTGTCCTCGGTGACGGCGGCGGCCAGCGCTTGCGCGTCGCCGTACGGCACGTGCGTGACGTCGCCGGGCAGCGGGCGGAAGGGCTCCTGCTTGCCGGGCTGGCCGGTCAGGGCCAGGGCGCCCATGGTGCGGCCGTGGAAGCCGCCCTGCGTGGCGACCATGTGGGTGCGCCCGGTGAGCCGTCCGATCTTGAAGGCGCCCTCGTTGGCCTCGGCGCCGGAGTTGCAGAAGAACACCCTGCCGTCGCGGCCGAAGTGCTGGAGCAGCCGTTCGGCGAGGGCGACCGGCGGTTCGGCGACGAACAGGTTGGAGACGTGGCCCAGGGAGGCGATCTGCCGGCTGACGGCCTCGACGACCGCCGGGTGGGCGTGGCCGAGGGCGTTGACCGCGATGCCGCCGACGAAGTCGAGGTACTGCTTGCCGTCGGCGTCCCAGAGCCTCGTGCCCTCGCCGCGGACCAGGGGCAGGCGCGGTGTGCCGTAGTTGTTCATCAGCGCGCCCTGCCACCGGGCGGTCAGCTCCGCGTTGCTCACGACTCCCCCTCTTCGTCCGGCACGACCATCGTGCCGATGCCTTCGTCGGTGAAGATCTCCAGCAGGATCGAGTGCTGGACCCGGCCGTCGATGACGCGGGCGGTGTTCACCCCGCCGCGCACGGCGTGCAGGCAGCCCTGCATCTTCGGCACCATGCCCGAGGACAGGTCCGGCAGCAGCTTCTCCAGCTGGCTCGCGGTGAGGCGGCTGATCACCTCGTCGGAGTTCGGCCAGTCCTCGTAGAGGCCTTCGACGTCGGTGAGGACCATGAGGGTCTCGGCGCCCAGTGCCGCAGCGAGTGCCGCAGCCGCCGTATCAGCATTGACGTTGTAGACATGCCCCTTGTCACTGTCGTCCTGGGAGCGGGCGATCGAGGAGACGACCGGGATGCGGCCGTCGGCGAGCAGGGCCTCGATCGCGCCGGTGTCGATCGCGGTGATCTCGCCGACGCGCCCGATGTCGACCGGCTCGCCGTCGATCTCGGGGGTGTGCCTGATGGCGGTGATGGTGTGCGCGTCCTCGCCGGTGAGGCCGACGGCGAACGGGCCGTGCTGGTTGAGCAGCCCGACCAGTTCGCGCTGCACCTGCCCGGCCAGCACCATCCGTACGACGTCCATGGCCTCCTCGGTGGTGACGCGCAGGCCCGCCTTGAACTCGCTGACGATGCCGTGCTTGTCGAGGGCGGCGCTGATCTGCGGGCCGCCGCCGTGCACGACGACCGGTTTGAGTCCGGCGTGCCGCAGGAAGACGACGTCCTGGGCGAAGGCGGCCTTCAGTTCCTCGTCGACCATGGCGTTGCCGCCGAACTTGATGACGACGGTCCTGCCGTGGTGGCGGGTGAGCCAGGGCAGGGCCTCGATGAGGATCTTGGCCTTGGGCAGTGCCGTGTGTTTCCGCGTCGTGGTCATGAGGAGTACGCGCTGTTCTCGTGGACGTAGTCGGCGGTGAGGTCGTTGGTCCAGATCGTGGCGGTCTCGGAGCCGGCGGCGAGGTCGGCGACGATGTGCACCTCGCGGTAGCGCATGTCGACCTTCTCGCGGTCCTCGCCGACCGAGCCGTTCTTGCAGACCCAGACGCCGTTGATGGCGACGTTCAGCCGGTCCGGCTCGAAGGCGGCCCCGGTGGTCCCGATCGCGGACAGGACGCGGCCCCAGTTGGGGTCCTCGCCGTGGATGGCGCACTTGAGGAGGTTGTTGCGGGCGATGGAGCGGCCCACCTCGACGGCGTCGGCCTCGGTCGCCGCGCCCACCACCTCGACCTGGATGTCCTTGCTGGCGCCCTCGGCGTCCCCGATGAGCTGGCGGCCGAGGTCGGCGCAGACCTGCCGTACGGCCTCGGCGAACTCCTCCCGGCCGGGCGTCACCCCGGAGGCACCCGAGGCGAGCAGCAGCACGGTGTCGTTGGTGGACATGCAGCCGTCGGAGTCGACGCGGTCGAAGGTGACCCTGGTGGCCGCGCGCAGCGCCTCGTCCAGGGCGTCGGCCTCCAGGTCGGCGTCCGTGGTGAGGACGACGAGCATGGTGGCCAGGCCCGGGGCGAGCATGCCCGCCCCCTTGGCCATGCCGCCGACGGTCCAGCCGTCCCCGGTGACGACCGAGGTCTTGTGGACGGTGTCGGTGGTCTTGATGGCGATGGCGGCCTTCTCCCCGCCGTGCTCGCTCAGGGCCGCCGCGGCCGTCTCGACGCCCGGCAGCAGCTTGTCCATCGGCAGCAGCACGCCGATCAGGCCGGTGGAGCAGACGGCGACCTCGACGGCGCCGACCCCGAGCACCTCGGCGGCCTTCTCGGCGGTGGCGTGGGTGTCCTGGAAGCCCTTGGGGCCGGTGCAGGCGTTGGCGCCGCCGGAGTTGAGGACGACGGCGGAGACCCGGCCGGTCTTCAGGACCTGCTCGGACCACTGCACCGGGGCGGCCTTGACGCGATTGGAGGTGAAGACGCCCGCGGCGGCGCGGCGGGGCCCGGTGTTGACCACGAGGGCCAGGTCGGGGTTGCCGTTCTCCTTGATCCCGGCGGCGATGCCCGCCGCCTGGAATCCCTTGGCTGCCGTGACGCTCACGGTGCGACTCCGATCGTCGTAAGCCCGGTGGTCTCGTCGAGTCCGAGGGCGATGTTCATGCTCTGCACGGCACCGCCCGCGGTGCCCTTGGTCAGGTTGTCGATGGCGCTGATCACGATGACGCGGTGCGCGGCGGGGTCGTACGCCACCTGGAGCTGGACGGCGTTGGAGCCGTACACGGCGGCGGTGGCGGGCCACTGCCCCTCGGGCAGCAGGTGGACGAAGGGCTCGTCGGCGTACGCCTTCTCGTAGGCGGCACGGACGGCCTCGGCGCCGACACCCGCGCGGGCCCTGGCGCTGCAGGTGGCGAGGATGCCGCGGGGCATCGGGGCGAGGGTGGGCGTGAAGGAGACGGTGACCGGCTCGCCCGCCGCCGCGCGGAGGTTCTGCATCATCTCGGGGGTGTGCCGGTGGCCGCCGCCGACGCCGTACGGGGACATGGAGCCCATGACCTCGGAGCCCAGCAGGTGCGGCTTGGCCGCCTTGCCCGCGCCGGAGGTGCCGGAGGCGGCGACGACGACCGCCTCGTTCTCGACGAGCGCGGCCGCGTAGGCGGGGACCAGGGCGAGGGAGACGGCGGTCGGGTAGCAACCGGGCACCGCGATGCGCCTGGCCCCCTCCAGCGCGGCGCGGCCACCCGGAAGTTCGGGCAGGCCGTAGGGCCAGGTGCCGGCGTGCGGGGAGCCGTAGAACCGCTCCCAGTCGGCCGGGTCCTTCAGCCGGAAGTCGGCGCCCATGTCGATGACGAGGACATCGGGGCCGAGCTGCTCGGCGACGGCCGCGGACTGGCCGTGCGGCAGCGCGAGGAAGACGACGTCGTGCCCGGCGAGCACCTCGGGCGTGGTCTCGGCGAGCACCCGGCCGGCCAGCGGCAGCAGGTGCGGCTGGAGCGCGCCGAGCCGCTGACCGGCGTTGGAGTTGCCGGTCAGGGCACCGATCTCGACCTCGGGGTGCGCCAGCAGCAGACGCAGCGCCTCTCCGCCCGCGTATCCGCTGGCACCGGCGATCGCCACACGTACAGCCATGAGCCCTCCTCCTCGATGGCATGACTATACGTATGGATGCACGTTTATGCAATCCTAGGCGAGGTCCGCCTTGGGCAGCATGATCCAGCGGGAGACGACGAAGGTCACCGGGATCGCCGCCGCGGACGCGAGCAGCGGCGCGAACCGGCTCCCCGCGTGCAGCACGTCGACGATGAGGTAGACACCCGCCGTGGTGATCAGGAAATTGGCCGCGTTCGTCAGCGGGAACAGCAGGAATTTCCGCCAGGTCGGCCGGGTCCGGTAGGTGAAACGCGCGTTCAGGAAGAAAGAGCCGATCATGCTGAGGAAGAAGGCGAGCACATGCGCGAGGAGATACGGCAAACGCGTGAGGAACAACAGGTAAAGAACGTAGTACGTCGCCGTATTGAGAACGCCGACCACGGCGAAGGTGACGATCTGCCTCGTCATCGGGTTACGCATCAGGGAATGAGATCCTTCGTTCGCTCCACATTGCTCTCCTTCACCAGGAAGTGCGGGCGTCCCTTCACCTCGTAGTAGATCCGGCCGGTGTACTCCCCGATGACACCGAGCATGACCATCTGCACGCCGGCGAGCGCGGTGACGGCCGTGATGATCGTGACATAGCCGGGGGTCTGCACGCCGTTGACGAGCGCGGCCCCCACGATCCACGCCGTGTACACCCCGGCGCACAGCAGCAGCCACATGCCCAGGTGGAGTGCGGCGCGCAGCGGCCGGTTGTTGAACGAGAGCAGTCCGTCGAGACCGTAGTTCAGCAGGGACTTCAGGGTCCAGGAGCTGCTGCCGTGCTCGCGGACGGCGTTCTCGTACTCGAAGGTGGTGGTGGGGAAGCCCACCCAGGCGAACAGGCCCTTGGAGAAGCGGTTGTACTCGGTCAGCCCCAGCACCGCGTCGACCACCCGCCGCGACAGCAGCCGGAAGTCGCCCACGCCGTCCTTGAGTTCCACGTCGACCAGACGGTTGACGAGGCGGTAGTACAGGCGGGCGGTGAGGGTGCGGGTGAGGCGGTCGCCATTGCGGCTGCGGCGGGCCAGCACCTGGTCGTAGCCCTGGTCGCGCAGCTCGACCATGCGCCGGATCAGCTCCGGCGGGTGCTGGAGATCGGCGTCCATGACGACCACGGAGTCCCCCGAGGCGTGGCGCAGGCCGGCGAGCAGGGCGGCCTCCTTGCCGAAGTTGCGGCTGAAGGAAACGTAGCGCACCCGCGCGTCGGCGGCGGCCAGTGACTGGAGCAGCGTGAGCGTCCGGTCGCGGCTGCCGTCGTCGACGTACACGAACTCCATGTCGTGGCCGAGCGGCAGCAGGTCCTCGGCGACCTTCTGGACGGCTTCGTGGAAGCGTTCGACGACGTCTTCCTCGTTGTAGCAGGGGGCGACGATCGAGATGAGCATGGTTCTCTCCCCGGGGGGCGCGGTCAGAGAGCGCTGGGCGTGCGCTCGCGCGGGCGTGTGGGTGTGCGGTGCGGGGCGGGACGGTCGGCGGCCCGCCGGCGGCGGACGGCGCCGAGGACGCCGAGCAGGGCCAGGACCAGGAGCGAGGCACCGCCCGCGGCGGTGCCCAGGCGCAGGCCCGGCGGGTGGAAGGTGCAGGTGACGCCGGTCGCGGAGCCGTCCAGGGGGACGGCGATCAGGCCGTAGTACTGCTCGGCCGGGGTCTCGGGACCGCCGCCCGCCGCACACCGCCAGCCGGCGATCCGGGGCGCGGCGACGACGGCGGTGCCGGTGCTGCCGGCCGGGAGGCGGGCGTGCAGCGTGCCGTCCGAGACGGTCACCTCGCTCGCGCCGGTGGCCTTGAGGTGCTCGACGGCGGTGTGCAGCCGGGCGGTGTCCAGGCAGCCGACGGCGCCGTCCGGGACGGTCCCGGCCCTGGTCGGGGCCAGCTCGATCCGCAGCAGCCCGGAGGCCGGGACCCGGCCGAGCCGCTGCATGGCGGCGATCTTGGCGGCGTCGGAGGTGAACCGCCCGGTCGGACCGTAGGCGGCGCCGCCCGCTCCGGTGCCGCCCGCTCCGGTGCCGCCCGCCGGGGTGGCGGTCAGGCGGGCGGTGCCGGAGAAGTGCGGCGCCCACAGGTAGACCTCGCTGCCGGCCGGGCACCGGGCGGTGATCGACGGCTTGCGCGCGGGGCCCTGCCCGGCGGTGCGGCGGGCGGTGCCGATGCGCAGGCCGGGACGGGCCGCGTCGCCGTCGCGCTCCGGCCGCTCCCCGCCCCAGGTGCGCACGGTGAGGGACGGCACGGTGTAGACGCGGGCCCCGAGCACCAGCTCCTGGTTGCGGTACGGCGACGGACCGAGGGCGGAGACGCCGGCCGTGCCGGGCGCGGCGGCGCCGTACGGGCGTACGGTCACCAGCGCGGGCACGTCCTGGCGGGACACGGTCAGCGGACTGCGGTCGCGCGGGTTCCAGTGCTGGTGCTGGTCCGGCGGGGAGTGCACGCGGGCGCCCACGGAGAAGATCGCGTCCGTGACGGCGTTGTCCAGGCTCTGCACGTTCCGGCCGCGGGAGGTCCAGCCGTCGCCAAGGGCGGTGAGCATGCGGCTGAGGACGTCGGCGGTGAGGCTGCTGTAGTACTGGGCGCCCTGGCCGCCCACCATCATCGGGTCGTTGCCCACGGTCTGCTCACGGCCCGGGTCGGTGCGGTAGCGGGGCCAGTCCTCGGCCCTCGCTATGGCGTCCGCCTGCCGCTGCTGCCGGCCTCCCCAGGGCGCGTAGTCGTCCAGGTGGGCCAGCCGCAGCCGGGTCGCGACGGCGGAGGTGGCGGTGGCCTCGCCCAGCTGGGCCCCGACGAGCAGCAGGGCCGCAAGACCGAGCAGACCGGCACGGCGCCGTCCGGCGGCGGCGGGCCGAGGGCGCGGGACACCTGCCGGGTGCGCGCCGGCGGTCGGCGGGCTCGAGGCGTCGGGGGACGGCCGTGCGTCGCCGGCGGCGGGCCGCGCGTCCTCGTCCGCCGGCCGGACCGGTTCCCCGGGGGCGGCCACGGGCACCGCGTCCCCTGCCGGCTCCCCGGCCCCCCTCGTCTCCCCGCGCTCCGCGCGGCCGAGGAGGAGCAGGCCGCCGACGGCGGCCGCGGCGGCCAGGAGCAGCACCGGCCAGGCGAAGGAGCGCACCAGGCCGCTGCCGCTCGCGGCGGCGGCGATCACGGCGAGCAGGGCGCCCGCCGCGCCGAGCGCGCGCGGGCCCGGGGTGCCGTACGAGAGGGCGTACCAGGCGGCGGTCACCAGCAGCGCGCACAGCACGAAGGCCTGGCGGTACGGGCTGCCGTTCGGGGTGGCGAAGGCGTGCCAGGCCAGGTGGGTGGGCGTCCACTGCAGGGACAGCGTCACGGCGGCCACCAGCAGGGGCCATCCGGCGCGCACCCGCTTCGGGGCTCCCCGGTGGAAGGGCAGCGCGAGGGCGAGCAGCAGGGCCGTGGTGCCCACGAAGAGGGCGGGGCTGCCGAAGCCGTAGGTGGTGGGCAGCAGGCGGGCCAGCAGGTCCTCGGTGGGCACCGGCGTGAAGTGCGTGACCCGGCCCGGATAGGCGTGCTTGGTACCGAGGTAGATCACCGTCACCAGCGGTGCGGCCAGTCCCACGCCGAGGACGACGGTGACCGTGGCCCGCCCGGCGGCGGCCAGGGCGCGCCGGCGCGGCAGGCGGCCCAGCCAGAGCCGCAGCAGCAGCACCAGTGCGGCACCGAGCGTGGCCATGTAGGCGGTGTAGAAGTTGGCGGTCCAGGCGAGCGCCACGATCACCACACCCAGCAGCGGGCGCCGTCCGGTGAGCGCCCATTCGCCGACGAGGCACAGCAGGGGCAGCGCGACGAGGCCGTCCAGCCACATGGGGTTGTACGAGGCGTCCGCGAGGGACCATCCGCACAGGGCGTAGGCGGAGCCGAGCAGTCCCGCCGCCCACCAGCGGCCGGGGCGCAGGCGCAGCAGCAGCCAGGCCATGGCGGCGCCGGCCGACGCGGTCTTCAGTACGGTCACGGCGTAGACCGCGAGGTCGATCTCGTCCCGCGGGAAGAGGGCGACCAGCAGGGCGAAGGGGCTGCTGAGGTAGGTCCCGAGGTCGGGCAGGAAGCTGGATCCGTAGCCGGACTGCCAGTTGACGAGGAGGCCGCCGTCGGCGCGCCCGTGGAGCAGGTCCCACAGGTGGGCGTGGAAGGGCACGTACTGGTTGCCCAGGTCGTTGACGCTGCGGGTGCGGGGGCCGAAGGGGTAGCTGCCGGCCACGGCGTCGGCGGCGCAGAAGGCGGTGGCGGTGAGCAGCGCGGCCAGCAGGGCGGCCGACTGCCCCGGCCGCCGCCACCAGGGCGGGGCGGGCGGGCCGCCGTCCGGGGCGCCGGCGCCCCCGTCCGCTCGTCGCCGCGCGGCTCCGAAAACGGTCCTCGGCAGGCTTGGGCGATCCATTCTCGGCAGGCTCCCAGGGAATTCGGGACGTACGGCGTCTCGTCGGGGGGAGGGGAGATCACTCCCCGCGCGTTGCTGATTCGCCGGCCTGGACGGCCGGAGTTCCCGTTGGCCGTTGCCGTCGCCCAGAATTGGTGCCGCGAATTCGAATGCGCAGCAGTATTCTCCGGCACCCTGTTTCCGTCAGGGAAACTCGAACCGTCGCGTAAATGATCCGGCGGTTAATTGAATTGCCGCCGGGTGTCGGGGCGGTGACGCCACGGCCCACGGAGGGGCGGGCCGCGGCCCACGGGGTGGCTCACGCGGCGGCTCACGGGGGTGGCGTGCGGCTCGCAGGGCCGAGGGGGCGGGAGGTGCCGGGGGGCCGCTCTTGACCTGGAGCGCACTCCAGGTTCTACGGTCTTCCCATGACCAGTGGACAGCCCCGACCGCGAGGCCGGGGAACGACTCTGACCATCGCCGAGGTCGCCGAGCGCACCGGCCTCACGCACGACACCCTGCGCTACTACGAGCGGGCCGGCCTGATCGAACGGGTCGGCCGCACCACCGGCAACCAGCGGCGTTACGAGGCGGCGGACCTGGCCTGGCTTGAGTTCCTGCTGCGGCTGCGCGAGACGGGCATGTCGATCGCCGACATGCAGCGCTTCGCCCGGCTGCGGGCCCAGGGCGAGGCGACGGTCGGCGACCGGCTGACGATGCTCCGGGAGCACCGGGCCGAGCTGGCCGCGCGGATGCGGGCGCTGCGCCGCAGCGCGGGCGCGCTGGACGAGAAGATCGATCACTACGAACGACTGCTGCACGAGCAGCGGACGGGGACGGACGACCCGACATGAGCGAGAGCACCACCCGTGAAGAGCGCTTCGCCCGCGGCCTGGAGGTCCTGCGGAGCGTGGACGGCGAGGGCGGGCAGCGGGTCATCGACTCGCTCGCCGACATCAGCCCCGAGCTGGGGCACCAGGTCGTCTCCTGGGGCTTCGGCGAGATCTACGCGCGCCCCCAGCTCGTCCCGCGCGACCGCCAGCTGGTGACCCTGGGGATGCTGACCGCGCTCGGCGGCTGCGAGCCCCAGCTGGAGGTGCACGTGAACGCGGCCCTCAACGTCGGTCTGACGCCCGAGCAGATCGTCGAGGCGATGCTGCACGCGGCCGGGTACTGCGGTTTCCCGAAGGCCCTGAACGCCACCTTCGTGGCCAAGAAGGTCTTCGCCGAGCGTGGGCTGCTGCCGCTCGGACAGCAGCCCACGGCGTAGGGGTCCGGCCCGGCCGGCTACTTCTGCCTGATCCTGAGGGCTTCGTCGTCGACGGCCCGGTTCTGGCCGCAGCCGGTGACCAGGGCGGGGACGACGGGCAGGGGCATGGCGCCGACGTCCTCGGCGAAACGGAAGTACTCGTAGTAGCCGAGTCCGTAACTCCGGTTGTAGCCCCGGAAGTCGGCGTTCACCGCCCGCTGCTCGACCGGGCCTACGGTGTCCTTCCACTGGTAGGAGCGCTTGCGCTGCCAGCCGGAGACCTCGCTGTAGTCCTGCATGGAGCCGGTGTTGACCAGGCAGCCGCCGGGGAAGCGGACGAAGCCCGGGTGCAGGGCGGCGACCCTCTCGGCGAGGTCCTTGCGCAGGCCGTTGGGCTCGTGCCGCTAGGTGTCGCGCGGGAAGAGCGAGACCATGTCGAGGGCGGCGGCGCCCGAGGAGGCGACGGTGAGGCGGCCGGTGGTACTGGTGCGGGTCGCGGTGAAGGCGGCCCGGTACCGGGCCCAGCCGCCGCGCACGGCCACCCGGCGCGCGGTGGCGAGGGGTCCGGAGGCGTCCTGGAGGGCGACGGTGGCGGCGGCCACCAGGAGGGCGCTCGCCGTGAGACCGAGTCTCCAGCGGGTGCGGACGGTGCGTGAGATGGACACTCCACGGCCCGCGGCTCAGTTGATCGTTCGAAATATCGGCCAATGGTCAGCACTTCGAACGGCAAGATAGGCAGGGGCGAGAGCCCGTCAATGGGGCCGACGGGGTCCTGTCGTCGGCCTGCTGAGGGCCGGCCGGCGCGGGCAGGACCGGCCGGGCCCCGCACCCGGCGGCACGCGAGCGGAGGGCGGAACACGATGGGCGAGTACTGGCCGGTGCCGGACACGCTGGCCTACCTGGCCGGGCGGTGGCGGGCCGAGCGGTCGGTGCGGGACCTGGCCAGCGGCGACGAAGGCGTCTTCACGGGCGTGACCGACTTCGCTCCGCTGGACGGCGGCGGGCTGCTGCACCACGAGTCGGGCACGTTCGTCTGGCGGGGCGTGGGCCGTCCCGCCGAGCGCACCCTGCGGTTCCTGCCGGGCACCTCGCCGGGCGGGGCGGACGTGCGGTTCGCGGACGGGCGGCCCTTCCACGACCTGGACCTGACCTCGGGCCGGCACATCGCCGACCACCCCTGCTCGGCGGACCTCTACCGCGGCGAGTTCACCGTCCGGGACGCGGACCACTGGCGGACGGTGTGGCGGGTGGGCGGCCCGGCGAAGGACCTGGTGCTCACCACCGACTACACGCGCTGCCCGCGCGAGAGCTGAGCCCGTCCCTCGTCAGGGAATCCCGCCCCGGCGGAGGAGCCGAGCCCCCGTCTCACTCGAAGACGAGCGCCATCCACTGGCCGGGGCGCTCCAGCGGCCGGAAGCCCAGCTTCTCGTAGACGCCGTGCGCGTCGTGCGTGGCCAGCAGGATCCGGCGCAGTCCGTGGGGCCGCAGGTGTTCGCGGACGGCGACGACGAGCGCGGTGCCGATGCCCTTGCCGCGGACCGTCCGGTCGACGTACACATCGCACAGCCAGGCGAAGGTCGTCAGGTCGGTGATCACCCGGGCGTACGCGACCTGTTCACCGCCGGCGGTGTCGAACACACCGAAATTGAGCGACCCGTCGATGGCCCGGTCCTGCTTCTCCCGCGCCCGGCCGTGCGCCCAGTACGCGTCCGTCGACAGCCAGTGGTGCACGCGCGCGGCGTCGATGCGGGCGCGGTCGGTGGAGATCTCGTAGCCGTCGGCCAGGCGCGGGATGTCGTCCATGCCGGGAGGCTGCCAGCCGGGACGGTCCGTGTCGACCGGGTTTCCCGCCGACGCGGGCCGCCGCGGCGGCGCCGTGGGCCGGGCGCGTCCAGCCGGGCGCGTCCAGCCGGGTGGGGGTCGAGCACGTCCGGCCGGGCACGCCGGGCCCGTGACGGCCGCCCGTGGAGGCCGGGCACGCCGGACCAGACGTGCCCGGGGGGCGTGCGCGCCGGGACGGTCGTCAGGGAAGGGACTCGGCGCAGGCTGTGCGCAGGCGGCGCACGCCTTCCGTGATCTCCGCGGTGCCGCCGACCGCGGCGAAGCTCAGCCGGGCGTACGCGGCCGGGGGCTCGGCGCTGAAGTACGGGCGGCCCGGGGTGAGCGCGACGCCCGCGCGCAGGGCGGCGGCCGTGAAGACGGTCTCGTCCGTGCCGTCCGGCAGGCGGACCCACAGGTGGTAGCCGCCGGACGGGACGTGGGGGAGGGCCAGTTCGGGCAGGTGCAGCCGCAGCGCACTCGTCATGGTGTCCCTGCGGGCCTTCAACTCGGCGGCCAGCGACCGCAGATGCCGCGGCCAGGCGGGCGATCCGACGAGTTCCAGGGCCGCCTCCTGCAACGGCCTGGGCACGAAGAAGGTGTCGACGACCTGGATCGCACGCAGCCGCTGCAGGACCGGCCCGCGGGCGGCGAGCGCGCTCACCCGGAAGCTGGGCGAGGTCGCCTTGGTCAGGGAACCGACGTGCACGACGACGCCGTCCGGGTCGTCGGCGGCCAGCGGCGGCGGCAGGGGGCCGGCGTCCTCGTGCACGAGCCGGCGCACGAAGTCGTCCTCGACCACGAACGCGCCGGCCTCCCGGGCGATCCGCACCACCTCGGCACGCCGGCTCGGTGCGAGCACGGCACCCGTGGGGTTCTGGAACAGCGGCTGGCAGACGAAGACCCGCGCACCGCTCGCCCGGAACGCGTCGGCCAGCAGCTGCGGCCGCACTCCGTCGGCGTCGACCGGTACCGGGACCGGCCGCAGCCCGGCGGAGCGGGCGATGGCCAGCATCCCCGGGTAGGTCGGTGACTCGACCAGCACCGGGGCGCCGGGCGGGGCGAGCGCGCGCAGCGCCGTGGTGAGCGCCGACTGACCGCCCGCCGCGATCAGCACCTCGGCGGCGGTGACCGTCCCGCCGGGGCCGCCGATGCTCCGCGCGAACCACGCGCGCAGCTCGGGGAGCCCGTCCAGCGGCGGCCTGCCCCAGGCGCCGGGGCGGCGGCCCGCGCGGGAGAGCGCGGCGGCCATGGCCCGCTCGGGCTGGAGCGAGGGGTGCAGGTAGCCGCCGCTGAACTCCACCACCCCGGGCGGCGGCGCGGCGAGCGAGACGGTGACACCCCAGGCGTCGACCGTGCGCGGTACGAGGTCGGCGGCTCCGTCCGCGCTGAGCGCGACCGCCTGCCAGGAGGTGTCGCCGGCCGCGGGGGCGGAGGCCGGCGGCGCGGCCCGGAAGGCGCCGGCCCCGGGACGCGTGACGACGAGCCCCTCGGCCGCCAGGTGCGCCAGGGCGCGGGAGACGGTCACCGGGCTCACCCGGTACCGCTCGACCAGGGCCCGGCTGGACGGCAGCTTTCCACCGGGAGAGTAGCGCTCCAGCTCCTTGCGGAGTTCTTGGGTCAACTCCCCCACACTGCTACGCTCATGCATGGAAGCAGAGAGTAGCGCTACTGCGCGAAAGTCGATAGCGGTCGACAGCCCCGCACCCGGAACTCCGGACGGGCCCGGGAAGGCTCCGGGGCCTGCACCGGCTCCGGACGCACCCGCGGGAGCTGACGGACCCGCGAGGGCTGACAGGCCCGCCGGGCCCGCCGCGGTTTCCGGCCGGACGCGGTCCGGGCTCCTCCAGGCCGCCGCCGGTGTCCTCGCCTTCTCCCTCACCTTTCCCGCCACCGCGTGGGGCCTTCGGGGCTTCGGCCCCTGGTCGCTGGTGGCCGTGCGCAGCGTGCTCGCCGCCGCCGTCGCGGGCGGCTGCCTGCTGGCGCTGCGCGTGCCCCCGCCCGCGCGCCGCCACCGGCCCTCGCTCGCGGTCGTCGGCGCCGGGGTGGTCCTGGGCTTCCCGCTGCTCACCACGCTGGCCCTGCGCACCTCGACCACCGCGCACGCCGCGGTCGTGGTCGGCCTGCTCCCCCTCACCACGGCGCTGCTGTCGGCGCTGCGGGTCGGCGCCCGTCCGTCGCGGACGTTCTGGGCGGCGGCACTCGCGGGCGCGGGGGCCGTGGTCGCCTTCACCGTGCAGCAGAGCGGCGGCGCGCTGACCGCCGCCGACGGCTTTCTGTTCGCCGCGCTGCTGGTGTGTGCGGCCGGCTACACCGAGGGCGGCCGGCTGGCCCGCCTCATGCCGGGCTGGCAGGTCATCGGCTGGGCGCTGGTGCTGTGCCTGCCCGTCGCGGTCCCGCTCACGGCGGTCGCGCTGGCGTACGAGCCGGTGCACCCGGGGGTCCACGGCGTGGCCGGGCTGCTGTGGCTCGCGGTCGGCTCGCAGTTCGTCGGGCTCGTCCTCTGGTACCGGGGCATGGCGGCGGTGGGCATCCCCAGGGCCAGCCAGTTGCAGCTGGCCCAGCCGCTGCTCACACTGGTGTGGTCGGTGCTGCTGCTCGGCGAGCGCCTGACGCCGGCCGCCCCGCTGACGGCCGCCGCCGTGCTCGTCTGCATCGCCGTCACCCAGCGGGCGCGCGGCTGACCGGCCTCACCGGCGCCGACCGCACACCCGGTTCCGGCCGCACGCCGGTCCGGCCGCGCTCCGCGCCGTAGACTCGGGAACCGAGGACCGCTGCTCCCCCGCATGGTGAGGAGGCCCCGCAGATGCGCGCAGCCAAAGGCGACAAGCTCGTGCAGCACGGCCGGGTGGTCGGCCAGCACGACCAGGTCAGTGAAGTGGTCGAAGTGATGGGTACGGAGGGCAACCCGCCCTACCGTGTCCGTTTCCCGGACGGGCACGAGGCCGTGATGTCACCCGGCCCCGACTGCCAGGTCCGTCATCACCAGGAAGAACGGCAACAGCCCCGGTGATCCGGCGCGGCACCCGGTTCCGCAGCCGGTGCCGGGTACCGCGGATACCGGACGATCAGCGCGGGGGGCGCGCCGGCTGCCGGTAGTGGCCGGCGACCACCCGTGCCATCGCGCCCGCCGGGTCCGCCGCGACCTCCTTGGCCGCGAAGAAGACGTGCCCGCGCACTTGGGGGTACTTCTTCGCCAGCGTGAGGTGCCGGGACAGCTCGTCCGGGTCGCGCCACGCCTTGCCCTGGCTCGCGTCCCCGGCCTTGTAGAGCGCCTCCCCGAGGTAGAGGCGGGTCCGGCTGCCGCGCGCCACCTCGGCCCACCAGGGCACCAGCTTCGCGTAGTCGGCGGCGCTCAGGCCGATGTTCCAGTACAGCTGGGGCACGATGTAGTCGATCCAGCCCTTGCGGACCCAGGTGCGGGTGTCCGCGTACAGGTCGTCGTAGGACTGGGCGCCCGCCCTGGTGTCGGAGCCGCGCGCGTCGGTCGAGGCGTTGCGCCACACGCCGAACGGACTGACCCCGAACTGGGTGCCGGGCCGGACCCGCGCGATGCCCGCCGCCGTCTCCCGGACCAGGCGGTCGATGTTGTCCCGCCGCCAGGCGGCCCGGCCCGAGAAGCCGCCGCCGTGCCGGGCGAAGGCCGCGTCGTCGCCGAAGGAGTGGCCGGCCACCGGGTACGGGTAGAAGTAGTCGTCGAAGTGGACGCCGTCGACGGGGTACCGGCGCACCGCGTCGAGCATCGCCTCCTGCACGAAGGCCCGGACCTCGGGCAGGCCCGGGTTGTAGTAGAGCTTCCCGCCGTACGGCACCACCCAGCCGGGGTGCTTGCGCGCGGGGTGCGAGGCGGCGAGCCGGGACGGGTCGTCGTGCAGGGCGACGCGGTAGGGGTTGAACCACGCGTGCAGCCTCAGCCCGCGGGCGTGCGCCTCCTCGACGGCGGTGCCCAGCGGATCCCAGCCGGGGTCCTTGCCCTGGGTGCCGGTGAGGAACTGCGACCAGGGCTCGTACGGCGAGGGCCACAGCGCGTCGGCGGTGGGCCGCGCCTGGAAGAACACCGTGTTGAGGCGGCGGCGCACCGCCGCGTCGAGCAGCGCGGTCAGTTCGCCGCGCTGTCTGGCCACGCTCAGCCCGGTCCGCGAGGGCCAGTCGCGGTTGGCCACGGTCGCCAGCCACATGCCGCGCATCTCGGTCGCGGCGCCGTCACCGCGCGCGCCGTCGGCACGTGCTCCGTCACCGCGCGCTCCGTCACCGCGTGAACCGGCATCGCCCGCGCCGTCACCGGGCGATCCGCCGCCGTGGGGCCCCCGGCCGCGCGTCCCGGCAGGAACGCCGGGGGGCTGGGGCGCCGCCGTGGCGCCCGGTGTCACCGCAAGGGTCGACAGGGCCGCCACCGTGAACGCCCGTCGTGTCACTCGGCCCATCCGGGCACCCCCAGTACGCCGTGGATCCGCGCCGTCACGGATCGTGCACCGGGCCAGCATGCACGACCCGGCCGGGCGATCGGCGTCACGACGGGGGTAACGTGCTCGATCGGAGCAGGCACCGCACACATGGGCCGCCTGCCACAGCCGTAGATCAGCAGCGAAAGGGACGATGTGACCGACATCGAACGCGTCGGAGTGGTGGGCTGCGGCCAGATGGGCGCGGGCATCGCCGAGGTGTGCGCCCGGGCCGGCCTGGACGTGAAGGTCGCCGAGACCACCGGCGAGGCCCTGGAGATCGGCCGCACCCGGCTGTTCAACTCCCTGGCCAAGGCGGCCGAGCGCGGCAAGATCACCGAGGAGGAGCGGGACGCCACCCAGGCGCGGCTCACTTTCACCACCGACCTCGGCGAGTTCGCCGACCGCGACCTGGTGATCGAGGCCGTGGTGGAGAACGAGCAGGTCAAGACGGAGATCTTCCAGGTCCTCGACCAGGTGGTGACCCGGCCGGACGCGATCCTGGCGTCCAACACCTCCTCGATCCCGCTGGTCAAGCTGGCCGTCGCCACCGCGCGCCCCGACCAGGTGATCGGCATCCACTTCTTCAACCCGGCCCCGGTGCAGCAGCTGGTCGAGCTGATCCCGGCGCTGACCACCTCCGAGGGCACCCTGAGCCGGGCGCAGCTGTTCACCGAGAAGGTGCTCGGCAAGCACGCCATCCGCGCCCAGGACCGCTCCGGCTTCGTGGTCAACGCGCTGCTGATCCCCTACCTGCTCTCGGCGATCCGGATGTTCGAGTCGGGCATCGCCAGCCGCGAGGACATCGACAACGGCATGGAGCTGGGCTGCGCCCACCCGATGGGCCCGCTGAAGCTGTCCGACCTCATCGGCCTGGACACGGTCGCCTCGGTCGCGTACTCGATGTACGAGGAGTACAAGGAGCCGCTGTACGCCGCTCCCCCGCTGCTCCAGCGCATGGTCGACGCCGGCCGGCTGGGCCGCAAGAGCGGCTCGGGCTTCTACACCTACGGCTGACCACGCAGCGCGACGCCCCCGCGGGCCCGGCACCTGGATGGTGCCGGGCCCGCGGCGTTCACACGGCGTGTGCGTACCGGACTCGCATATGCCGTTCGCACACTCTCCCCCCGCGCCCACCAGGCGAGTTGACTCCTCATGCACATGCAAGGGATGTGAGACGACTACGGAAAGGAGCGGATCTGTGACCGCCGATCCCGAGCATCCCGCCGTTCCCGGAGAACTCGCAGAGTTACGACGCCGTCTGGACGTGGCCTACGCCCGCGTGGAGGGCGGACTGGCGCTGCTGAACCACCGGACCGAGGAGACCGCGAAGGAACTCGACGAGCTGAGCGCGCGGCTCGTCACCGTCGAACACTCCCGCTGGCCGCTGCCCGCCGTCTCGGCGCTCGCGGCCGTGGGCGCCCTCGTCGTGGCCGTGTGGCAGGCACTGGGCCGCTAGCTAGGGCGTGTCGCGGAGGTCCCGCCCGCCCCGGGGCGCGGGCGGGGTGTCCTGCCCGAGCCGGAGATGGTGCAGGAGCAGTAAGGCCGCCGCCATGTTGGCGGCCGGGACCTCACCGCGGGCGACCATGTCGGGTACGAGCTTGAGGGGGACCCATTCCCGGCGGTCCGACTCGAAGTCGTCCACGGGGTGTCCGACGTACTCGCCCTCGTCCGCCCAGTAGATGTGGTGCCGGGCGTCGGTGAGACCGTTGGACGGCTCCACGCTCATGAGGTGGTGCAGCCGTCCCGGCCGCCAGCCGGTCTCCTCCTCCAGTTCCCGGGCCGCCGCGTGCGCGATGTCCTCGCCGTCCTCGACGACGCCCGCGGCCAGTTCCCAGCCCCAGCTGTCGGTGATGAAACGGTGGCGCCACAGGAGCAGGACCTCGTTGGCGTCATTCACCACCGTGGCCACGGCGACGGGCCGCAGCCGTATGAGGAAGTGGTCGAGGTGCCGGCCGTCCGGCAGCGCCACGTCCGCGAGATTGACGGTGAACCAGCGGTTTGCGTACACAGTCTGTTCGCTCTGTTTCGTCCACTGCACGGTTCTGCCACCTTCCGTCGGGTCAGTGGCAATATCGCAGCCGGGGCGGTCCATGAGGCAGGCGCACGGCGAGCCGCGCACGGCGCAGCGGCGGGCGCAGAGCGGCCGACGGGGGCGGACGCTGCGGGCCGCGGGCCCGGTCCTGGGCGCGCTGGGCAGGCCGCGGGCGCGGCGGCCGGGTCGCGGGCGCGGGGCCAGGCGGCGGGCGCGAGGGGTCAGCGGGTCGTGAACAGCGGTACGCGCAGCGCCCCGTCGATGAGTTCGGCCGCCTCGGCCGTACCCGCGCAGCCGCTGCGCGCCAGGTGCTCGCGCACCGCCCGCAGTCTGTCCCGCAGCCGCTGCGACTCCATCCCGCGGGCCTGCTCGGTCATCCGCACCGCCGTGGCCACGGCCTTGTCCACGTTGCCCCGGCGCAGCTCGATGGTGCTGAGCATGGCCAGCCGGTGCACCCGGCCGCGGTCGTGCGCGGGGGTGTCCACCGCCGCCGCGGCGTGCTCCTCGGCCGCCGCCAGCTCGCCGAGGCTGAGCAGCGCCTCCGCCACCTGGACGTTGACCAGACCGGGCTGGACGTAGCCGGTCTCGTCGGGCTCGTGTCCGCGCCGGATGCGCTCGGCGGCCTGCTCGGCGCGCCGGATGCAGGACAGCGCGCTCGTGCCGTCGCCGAGGTGGGCGTACGCCTTCGCCTGCATCGCGAACAGGTCGGAGGCGAGCGCGGGGGTGATGTGCCGGCCGGCGGTGCGCAGCGCCGCCTCGGCGAAGGCGACGGCCTGCCGGTACTCCCGCATGAACAGCGACTGGTTGACCAGCAGCGCTATCACGTACGCCCCCAGCCCCCGGTCCCCGCTCGCCTTGGCGAGCCGCAGCGCCTGGTGGAAGTAGCGCTGGGCGAGCCCGTGCGCGTCGGAGTCGTACGCGCAGATGCCCGCGACCGCCACCAGCCCGCCGGTGGCCCGGTGCAGCTGGCGTCCGGTGGCGTCGGTGTAGCCGCCGCGCAGCAGCGGGGCCGCCTCGGTGTTGAGGAAGCCCACGACGCGGCTGCGGGTCGCCACCCCGCCGGCCTTGCGGTACATCTGCTCGTAGTGCGTACGGGCCGCGCGCAGCATCTCGATGTCGGCCGGGGTGACCCGGTGCCGGCCGCCCCGGGAGACGTCCACGTCCTCGGGCGGGTTCTCCCACTCCCACACCGGCATCACCGCGGGGGTGCCGGTCACGGCGGGCGCGCCCAGGACGTGCGGGCGCTGCTGCTCGTCGGAGCGCCACAGGGCGGTGGCCCGTTCGACGAAGCCGGACAGGGAGGTGCCGTGCGGGGCGGACGGCTCGCCGGGCACCCCCAGGCCGATGTCGTCGAGGGTGACGGGCCGGTGCAGGCGGGCGGCCAGCACCTCGCAGATCAGGTCGGGCACCTGGCCGCGGGGCCGCTGGCCCTTCAACCACCGTGCGACGGCGGTGTGTTCGTAGCGCAGGGCGAGGCCGCGTGCCCGGCCCGCCTGGTTGACGTGCGCGGCCAGACCGGCGTGCGAGATGCCCGCCTCGTCCAGGATCGCGTCGAGCAGTGTGTTGGGCTGCATGTCGGGCCCCCCGGGTGGCTCGGTGCGGACAGCGTAGTGCGGCCCGGTTCACACGGGGTGTGAACCGAGTGCCCGCATCCGGACCGTGCGCGCGCTGTCGCGCAGCGTGGGCGGCCGGTTGACTGAGATGCCTCCTCCAAGAGGCCGGCCGGACCGCCGGCTCCCCCTCGTACAGTGCGGCGGTCCGCTTCCGCGCCGCCCGCTCCGCCGTCTGCCCGACACTCCATGGCGGAGCGGGCGGCGACCGGGACGGCGGGGTGAGCGCGAGCGCCTCACGGGCAGCGTCGGACGACGAGGACGGCCGCGTCGTCCGCGGGCCGGTGACCGGTGTGCCCCAGGAGGCGGGTGAAGACGGCCCGCAGCAGCGACTGCGCGGCGAGCGGGCCGGGGCGGCTCGCCTCCGCGAGCACGGCCCGCAGCGGGAAGAACCGGCCCCGGGCGTCCCGGGCGTCCGCCACGCCGTCCGTGTGGAGGACCAGGCTCTCGCCGGGCAGCAGACGGCCGAATTCGGCGACGGGCAGGCGGGAGGGCAGCGGGAAGAGGCCGAGCGGCGGCAGCGGGACCGCGCGGGAGACGGGCTCCACGGTCCTGCCGCTCAGCCGGTACGGCCACGGGTGCCCGCAGTTGAGGGCGTGCAGGGTGCCGTCGTCGGCGACCTCGACCACGAGGACGGTGACGAAGTCCTCGGCGGCCGGGTGGTCCGGATCGTCCCGGACGTGCGGCCTGCGGGCGAGGGCCCGGTCCAGGCGCCGCAGCACACCGGCGAGATCGGCCTCGTCGTGGGCGGCCTCGCGGAAGCTGCCGAGCACGGTGGCGACGGTACCGAGTGCGGCCAGGCCGTGGCCGCGCACGTCACCCATGACGAGCCGTACGCCGTGCTCGGTGGCGAGCACCTCGTACAGGTCGCCGCCGACCGCCGCGCCCCGGTCGGCGGACAGCTGGGCCGCCGCCACGTCCAGTCCGGCGACGCGGGACGGCAGGGGCCGCAGCAGCACGCTCTGCGCGGCGCCCGCGACCGCGCGGGCCTGCCGCAGCTCGCGCAGCATCGTCCGCCGGGCGTGCAGGAAGAGGCCGGTGCAGGTGCCCACGGCCAGGAACACGGCGCCCTGCCGTACTCCGCGGGGAGCCCCAGCCCTGATGCGGATCATGACCATGGCCCCCCAAGAGGCGCTGCCAGCGCGGACCGGCCCCGAAGGGCCGGTCCGATTCTGTCGATCGTGCGCAGAGTCAGGGCCGGATCACCGGGCCCGCCACCCGAACGAGTGACCGTGGTCTCCCGTTCCGGCCGCACCCTCATGCGCTCGTGCTGTGGCCGGGAAGGTTCGCCGGGAAGCTCGCGGCGACGCGGCGAGGTGCCGGGCGTCGCGAGCCGTTGAACCTTCCCGGTCGCAGCACCAGGGCGCGTTTCGAAAGTCCCGCCTGCCCCGCGGCGCCTGGCACGCGCGCTCGCCGCGTTGTCGGGATCGTCCACGTACGCCCGGTACGAGGACGACCCTCACCGGCGCCCTCGCGCAGCGCGGCCTCCACGTCGGCGGCCGGGACCGGCTTGTCGACGACGAGGGCGACGTCCTGCGTGGCGACCGGGAACGCGGAGATCCGCGGCGCCCGGGTGATGCCGTCCCCGGCCCGCTGGAGCAGGTCGAGGTCGATCTCCATCGCGCAGGTGCGCTCCGGCAGGTGCATCGCCTTGACCACGCGCGGGTGCAGCTCACCGGCGTGGCCGACGAGGGTCTCGGCACCGTCCACCTCGGCGTACAGCGCAGCGCACCGGCCGGGGTGCCAGGGGGCGTGCTGGTCGGCGCGGATGCTCAGCTCCGCACCGGCCTCGCGGGCCACGGTCCGGGCCGCCTCGATCGCGTCCGCCCAGTCGGCCGGGCGGCCCTTGCCCCACCAGCCGGCCTGCTCCCGGGCGCCGGCGAGCACCACGGCGGCCCGGCGGGGCTGGCGCGGCAGCGCGGCGTCGAGGGCGGCGAGCTGCTCGTCGGTGGGCCTGCGGTCGGCAGGCAGCCGGACCGCGGGCTCCTCCTGCCCGGTGGGCCGGAAGACGAGGCCGGTCTCGAACAGCGCCAGGTCGTGGCTGCCGCGTCCGACGTTGCGGCGCAGCGCGCCGAGCAGGCCCGGCAGCAGCGTCGTCCGCAGGGAGGGCTCCTCGTCGGAGAGCGGGTTGAGCAGGGTGACACGGGTGCGGCGCGGGTCGTCGGCGTCCAGGCCGAGCTGGTCGAGCACGGCCTCGCCGAGGAACGGGTAGTTCGGCGCCTCGACGTACCCGGCGCCTGCCAGGGCACGGCCGACGCGGCGGTGCAGCCGCTGGCGGGCGGTCAGACCGCGGCCGGGCAGCGGCCGCGGCAGCGTGGAGGGCAGGTTCTCGTAGCCCTCCAGGCGGATGACCTCTTCGGCCAGGTCGTTCGGGTCGGTCAGGTCGGGCCGCCAGGACGGCACGGTGACGATCAGCTCGTCCTGCCCGTACACGTCGCAGCCCACCTGCTGGAGCCGCCGTACGACGGTCTCCCGGCCGTAGGTGACGCCCGCGACCTTGTCGGGGTGGTCGGCCGGGATGGTGATGGTGCGCGGCGCGGAGGGCGCGACGACCTCGGTGACGCCCGCCTCGGCGGTGCCGCCGGCGAGCAGGACCAGCAGGTCGACGGTGCGCTGCGCGGCGGCGGAGGCGGCCTGCGGGTCGACGCCCCGCTCGAAGCGGCGGGAGGCCTCGGAGGACAGCTTGTGCCGGCGGGCGGTGCGCGCGACGGCGACCGGGTCGAAGTGGGCGGCCTCGATGACGACCTCGGTGGTGGTGCCCTCGGTGTCGTCGATCTCGGTGTTGGCGCCGCCCATGACGCCCGCCAGGCCGATCGGGCCGCGGTCGTCGGTGATGACCAGGTCCTCGGCGGACAGCGTGCGGGTGACCCCGTCGAGGGTGGTGAGCTGCTCGCCGCGCTCGGCCCGGCGCACGCCGATGGTGCCCTGGACGCGGGAGCGGTCGTAGGCGTGCAGCGGCTGGCCCAGCTCCAGCATCACGTAGTTGGTGATGTCCACCGCGAGCGAGATCGGGCGCATGCCGGCCTTCTGCAGGCGGCGCTGGAGCCAGATCGGGGAGCGCGCCTCGGGGTCGAGGCCGGTCACCGTGCGGGCGGTGAAGCGGTCGCAGCCGAACGGGTCGGCGATCTTCACCGGGTGCCCGAAGGCGTTCGGCGCCGGGACGTCCAGCAGGGCCGGGTCGAGCAGCGGGCGGCCGTAGGCGATGGCGGCCTCGCGGGCGACACCGCGGATCGACAGGCAGTAGCCGCGGTCGGGGGTGACCGCGATGTCCAGGACCTCGTCGACGAGCTGGAGCAGCTCGATGGCGTCGGTGCCGACCTCGTGCTCGGGCGGCAGCACGATGATGCCGTGCGTGCCGTCGTCGCCCATGCCCAGCTCGTCGGCCGAGCAGATCATGCCGTGCGAGACCCGCCCGTAGGTCTTGCGGGCGCTGATCGAGAAGCCGCCGGGCAGGGTGGCGCCGGGCAGGACCACGACGACCTTGTCGCCGACGGAGAAGTTGCGGGCGCCGCAGACGATCTCCTGCGGCTCACCGGTGCCGTTGGCCCGGCCGACGTCGACGGTGCAGAACCGGATCGGCTTCTTGAAGCCCTCCAGCTCCTCGATGGTGAGCACCTGGCCGACGACGAGCGGCCCCTTGAGGTCGGCGCCGAGCTGTTCGACGGTCTCGACCTCGAGGCCCGCCGGAATGAGCTTGGCCTGGACGTCGCGCCCGGTCTCCGTCGCCGGCAGGTCGACGTACTCCCGCAGCCAAGAAAGCGGGACCCGCATCAGATCTCCATCCCGAACGGCCGGGTGAACCGGACGTCACCCTCGACCATGTCTCGCATGTCTTCGACGTTGTGGCGGAACATCAGCATCCGCTCGATGCCGAACCCGAAGGCGAAGCCGCTGTACTTCTCCGGGTCGACGCCGCAGGCGGTCAGCACCCGCGGGTTGACCATGCCGCAGCCGCCCAGTTCGATCCAGCCCTCGCTGGAGCAGGTGCGGCAGGGACGGTCGGGGTTGCCGACGGACTCGCCGCGGCAGACGTAGCAGACCATGTCCATCTCGGCGCTGGGCTCGGTGAACGGGAAGAAGTTCGGCCGCAGCCGGGTCTTCATGCCCTCGCCGAACAGCGACTGCACCATGTGGTCGAGGGTGCCCTTGAGGTCCGCCATGGTCAGGCCCTCGTCCACGGCCAGCAGCTCGACCTGGTGGAAGACCGGGGTGTGCGTGGCGTCCAGCTCGTCGGTGCGGTAGACCCGGCCGGGGCAGATCACGTAGACCGGCAGCTCACGGCCGAGCAGGGAGCGGATCTGCACGGGCGAGGTGTGGGTGCGCAGGACGAGACCGGAGTCGGCCCCGTCGTCGCCCCGCACGAAGAACGTGTCGTGCTCGCTGCGCGCCGGGTGGTCGGGGCCGATGTTCAGGGCGTCGAAGTTGAACCACTCGGCCTCGACCTCGGGGCCCTCGGCGACCTCGTAGCCCATGGCGACGAAGATGTCCTCGATGCGCTCCGAGAGCGTGGTCAGCGGGTGCCGGGCGCCGGCCGGTACGCGGTCGTGGGGCAGCGTGACGTCCACGGCCTCCTCGACCAGGACGCGGGCGTCGCGCTCGGCCTCCAGCTCGCCCTGCCGGGCCGCGAGGGCCTTGTTCACGGCGCCGCGGGCCATGCCGACGCGCTTGCCCGCGTCCGCCTTGGCGTGCGGGGGCAGGGCGCCGATCTCCCGGTTGGCGAGCGACAGAGGGGAGGCCGGGCCGGTGTGGGCGACCTTGGCCTCGTGGAGCGCGTCGAGGGAGTCCGCGGCGGCGAAGGCGGCGAGCGCCTCGTCCCGCATGCGCTCGATCTCTTCCGGTTTCAACGCCTCGACCTCGACAGGGTCGTACGACTTATTCGGTGCCGACATCTCTTCCCGTGCTTCCGATTGTCCCCCAGCTACCGCTGGGGCCAGGCTGACGGTCCCCGTCTGCGACTCGTGGACGAATCGTCTCCGTTTCTGGGACGCAAAGGTGCCAAAGGCCGAGTCTAACGGGGCTGGGGAAAGCGGATGCGCCCGTGGGGCCCGGCCGGTGCTCAGAGCAGGTGCGCCGGGGTGCCCACGGGCAGCGTAAATCGGAACCGAGCGCCGCCGCCGGCGGCGCGTCCGACCGTGATGGTGCCGCCGTGGGCCTCCACGATGCCCTTGACGATGTAGAGCCCGAGGCCCGTGCCGCCGCGCTTGCTGCCCCGCCAGAAGCGGGTGAAGACGCGGTTCATGGACTCCTCCGGGATGCCGGGCCCCTCGTCGCTCACCGTGACCGACGTGCCGGCGTCCTCCCCGTCCCGGGGCGACGTCGCGGGCGTGATGTCGATGGTGACGGTTCCCTCGCCGTGCCGCACGGCATTTTCGATCAGGTTGCTGAGCACCTGGTCGATCTTGTCCGGGTCGGCCCACAGGTCGGGCAGCGGCTGTTCCAGGCGGACCAGGAACCGGTCGGCGGGCTGGCCCGCGGCGACGTAGGCCTGGACGTGCCGGCCGACCGCGGCCCCTATGTCGACGAGCTGGCGGCGCACCTCCAGGCGGCCGGAGTCGATGCGGGAGATGTCGAGGAGTTCGGCGATGAGCCGGGTGACGCGGTCGGCGTCGGCGTCGACGGTCTCCAGCATCAGCCGCTTCTGGTCGTCGGTGAACCGCTCCCACTTGGCGAGCAGGGTGGCGGTGAAGCCCTTGACCGAGGTCAGCGGCGAGCGCAGCTCGTGGGCGACGGTGGCGATCAGCTCGGCGTGGCTGCGTTCGGTGCGGCGGCGCGCCTCGGTGTCCCGCAGGCAGACGACCACGCGGCGGACGGGTCCGGTGGGACGGTCGCGCACGTACCGGGCGGACACGAGGACCTCCCGGCCGCCGGGCAGCAGCAGGTTGCGTTCGGGCTGGGCCACGCGGATGGCGAGGCCGCCGTAGGGATCGGTGAGCTGCCACCAGCGGCGGCCCTCCAGGTCCTCCAGCGGCAGGGCCTTCTCCAGGTGCTGCCCGAGGGCCCGGTCGGCGGGGACGGCGGTGATGCGGGCGGCGGCGGTGTTGAAGCGGACGACCCGGCCGTGCTCGTCGGCGATCACCAGCCCGTCGGGCAGGTCGTCGGGGTCGACGGCCCCGCCGGCCACCTCGGCGGCGGCCGGTGGCGCGGGCGTCCGGGGCGCGCCGCGTGTGCCCGGTACCGCCCCGCTCGTGCCGACACTCATCCCGTACCCCACCTTCCCGACGGTGCAGCAGGCCCCCGAGCTGGTCACCCTACTAGGGTCTTTCGTTCGCAAGAGGCCGGATCAGGGAGCGGGGCCGGCGCCGGGGGCACCCCGCGCGCCGTCCGGCCGGCGGGGCCCCCTCACCGGGCGCCGCGGGCTTCCCGGCGGACCTTCCCGGCGACAGCACTAGCCGGCGGTGCCGGAGCGGCATCCTCCGCGGGCGCGCTGCGCGCGGGCCGACGCGTACAGGCACACGGCGGCGGCGGTGGCGAGGTTCAGGCTCTCGGCCTTTCCGTGGAGGGGGACGCGGACCACGGCGTCGGCCAGGTCCCGGGTCTCCTCGGGCAGGCCCCAGGCCTCGTTGCCGAACACCCAGGCGGTGGGGCCGCCCATGGTGCCGCGGTCCAGCTCGTCGTCGAGGTCGTCCGCGCCCGCGCCGTCGGCGGCCAGCACGCGCACTCCGCTCTCCTTGAGGCCGGCGACCGCCTGTTCGACGGGGACACCGACGGCGACCGGCAGGTGGAACAGCGACCCCACGGAGGCCCGTACCGCCTTCGGGTTGTACAGGTCGACGGAGGCGTCGGTGAGGATCACGGCGTCGGCCCCGGCGGCGTCGGCGCAGCGCAGCACCGTACCGGCGTTGCCCGGGTCGCGTACGTGCGCGAGGACCGCGACCAGGCGGGGGCGGGCGGCGAGGACCTCCTCGAACGGGGTGTCGAGGAACCGGCAGGTCCCCACCAGGCCCTGCGGGGTGACGGTGGTGGAGATGTCGGCGATCACCTCGTCGGCGGCGAGGTGGATCCGGGCGCCGGCGGCGCGGGCCTCGCCCACGATGTCGGCGTAGCGCTCGGCGGCCTCCACGGTGGCGAAGAGTTCCACGAGTGCGGCGTCGCCGCCCGGTGTCCGGTGCGCGGCGGCCTCCCGCACGGCCTGGGGCCCCTCGGCGAGGAACAGCCGGTCCTTCCCCCGGAAGTTCCGCTTGGCCAGCCGCCGGGCGGCGGCAACACGGGCGGAGCGGGGGGAGATCAGCTCAGGGGTGGCGGGGGGCATCCTCTTACCTTCGGAGAACTTCGTGCGGCGGCGTACACGCCCGTCAGGGGCGCGGGGCGGTTGCGGCGGGCGGCTGCGCCGCGCGGGCGCGGGCGACCGCGGCGGGCCCGCGGCCGGACGGCGGCCGCGGGCCCCCAACAGCAGGACCCGCAAGCCTCGGAAGCTTGCGGGTCCTGCGACACCGGGTCATGGCCGGTGCGGCGTCACGCGGCCTTCGGCGCGTTGACGTCGCTCGGCAGAGCCTTCTGCGCGACCTCGACGAGCGCGGCGAACGCGTTGGCGTCGTTGACGGCCAGCTCGGCCAGGATCTTGCGGTCGACCTCGACGTTGGCGGCCTTCAGACCCTGGATGAAGCGGTTGTAGGTGATGCCGTTGGCGCGGGCAGCGGCGTTGATGCGCTGGATCCACAGCTGGCGGAAGTCACCCTTGCGCTTCTTGCGGTCGTTGTAGTTGTAGACCAGCGAGTGGGTGACCTGCTCCTTGGCCTTGCGGTACAGGCGCGAGCGCTGACCGCGGTAGCCGGAGGCCTGCTCGAGGATCGCCCGGCGCTTCTTGTGGGCGTTGACTGCCCGCTTGACGCGTGCCACTTGTTTGACTCCTTGTAGCGGGGCCGTGGGTGTGCTCACACGGCCCGGAAACGATTGGGTCCCGGTCCTGACGGACGGCGCGCGGGGTCGGCCGGTACGAGATCAGCCGGCCGGGCGCCGCGGCGTCACTTGCCGAGAAGCTTCTTGATCTTCTTGGCGTCGCCCGGGGCCATCTCGGCGTTGCCGGTGAGGCGACGCGTCAGACGGGACGACTTGTGCTCGAGCAGGTGGCGCTTGCCGGCGCGCTCACGGAGCACCTTGCCGGAGCCGGTGACCTTGAAGCGCTTGCTGGCACCGCTGTGCGACTTGTTCTTCGGCATAGCGCCGTTCTCTCCTCGTCGGTGGCGCTCCGGTGCCCGGTCGCGAGAACCGGGCACGATGGAGCGTCGCTCTTGTTTCGGTTACATCCTGGGACGCGGGGTCCCGGGGGTCACGCCTCGGCGTGCTCCTCGGCGGGCTCCTCGGCAGACGCGTCGATGTCCGCGGCGTTCTGCGAGCGGCCGGGGTTGGCCTTCGCCTCCGCCTTGCGGGCCTCCTGCGCCTGGCGGGCCTCGGCCATCGCCTCGGTCTTCTTCTTGTGCGGACCGAGAACCATGATCATGTTGCGGCCGTCCTGCTTCGGGTTCGACTCGACGAAACCGAGGTCCTGGACGTCCTCCGCGAGACGCTGCAGCAGCCGGTAGCCCAGCTCGGGGCGGGACTGCTCGCGGCCACGGAACATGATCGTGATCTTGACCTTGTCGCCCTGCTTGAGGAACCGGACGACGTGACCCTTCTTGGTGTCATAGTCGTGCGGGTCGATCTTCGGCCGGAGCTTCATCTCCTTGATGACCGTGTGCGCCTGGTTCTTGCGCGCCTCACGGGCCTTCATGGCCGACTCGTACTTGAACTTCCCGTAGTCCATGAGCTTGCACACGGGCGGACGGGCGTTCGCCGCGACCTCGACCAGGTCCAGGTCGTACTCCTGCGCAAGCTCCAGTGCCTTGGCCAGGGGGACGATGCCCACCTGCTCGCCACTGGGACCGACAAGTCGCACCTCGGGAACGCGAATCCGGTCGTTGATGCGGGGCTCGGCGCTGATGGATCCTCCTCGGTAGCACCACACGGCGGTCTGGCGGACAGCCGCGTACGTCTGTGTTCGATAGACCTAACCGCGCCGAAGCAGCAAAAATGCCCCGGACGATCACAGGCGGGGCTCCTCGAACTACCGGAGCGACCGCCGCGATGGCCGCGGGGCGCGCGTTTCGGGCGGGTCACCGCCGCTGGGACGGGACCGCCTGACCGGTGACCCGCCGCCCGGGAGGCGGTCAGGTGGGAGTTCGAAGCCTCCACTTGTGGGCCGGAACCGTTAGCCCTGGGGCACACGTCTCCGACCGGTCGCCCACCAGATTAGCAGGAACGCTTGACAAGGGCTAACCGGAGCCCGGCCGACGGGACCGCCTATCGTGTGGGGCATGAGTGAGACCCCTCCTGAGACCCCCGACTTCGACGCCATGACCCGCGACATCGCGGAGGTCCCCGCGGTCGAGGTGATCGTGACGGTCGCCGTCAACCTGATGAGCGCCGCCGCCGTGAAGCTGGGACTGACCGAGGAGGGCGACACCTACAAGGACCTGGACGAGGCCCGCAAGCTCGTGACCGCGCTCGCCGGGCTGCTGGACGCGAGCGCGACCGAGATCAGCTCCTTCCACGCGGCGCCGCTGCGCGACGGCCTGAAGTCCCTGCAGCTGGCCTTCCGCGAGGCGTCGCTCGTCCCGGACGAGCCGGGCCAGGGCCCGGGCGAGAAGTACACGGGCCCGGTCTACGGCTGACCCGTCCGTCCCGTCCGCGCTCGTACGGGACTCATCCGCGCACGTACAAGGGCTCGCCCGGCGGCGTCGCCCCGGCCGGCAGCAGTGCCAGGTCGAGGCCGCGCACCAGGCGGGCCCTCAGCGTGTCACTGGCCGCCAGGCGGGCGGCGACGGCACGGGCGGTGCCGGCCGGGGCCCCGGTGGCCGCCGGGTCGAGGACGAGGGCGAGGGTGCCGTCGGCCCGCCCCGGCCCCAGGCTGGCGCTCAGCACGGCCGGCTCGGCGGCCACCGCCTCCCGTACGGCCGCCACGACCGCCGGGTCGGCCAGCGGGTCCGCCGTCGTACGGCCCTCGGCCAGCGCGCGCAGCGCGGACCCGGTCAGCTCGAAGGGGACCGGTCCGGCCAGGTCCAGCACGACCGTGTCCGCCTTCTCGTGCGCGGCGGCCTCCAGCGCCTGGTGCAGGGGCACGGCGACCGGGCGGGCCGCCGGGTCCCACAGCGCCAGGGAGGCGGTCGAGGTGAAGGCGGGCAGCGCGGTGCGGTGACCGGCCTTCAGGGTCGGCACGGCCATGTCGCTCGTCTTCTCCCGGCGCAGGCCGTTCTCGTCCTCCTCCACCTCACCGAGCACGGCGACGACGGGCACGAGCAGCCGGGCGCCCTGGAGCGCGCCCAGCACCGGGTCCACGGCGGCGCGGTCCTCGGCCCAGGCGGCGAGCGCCGCGCTCAGCGCCGGGTCGGCGGAGCCGTCGTCGTCGGAGAAACCGGGGTCGGGGATGTTCTTGTTCGCCACGGTCCCGACCCTATCCGGGGCCGTTCACCGTTTTCTCAGGGTCCCCTGACGCCCGTCTCACGCGGGTCCCACGGCACCCGCAGCCGCCGCCACCAGCATCGCGGCCATGGGTACCCCCTCCCCCGGCCCCCGGCGCCGACGCCGCGCCCGCCCCTCCCGGCGCGGGCGCCTGCTGCGCGCCGCGCTCGTCCGCGCCGTCATCGCCGACGGCACGGCCGCGGGCGCCTCCCGGTCGACGGCCCGGACGGGCTTTGCCGGGCCGGGCACCGTATCGTCACCGGCGGCGCCGGCACCGTCCCCGGTGTCAGGGCCGGCTTCGGTGTCCAGTGACGGAGCGGGGGTGGAGGCGGTGGCGGACCGCGCGGCGCTGCCGGCCGCGGCGATGCGGTCGGTGGCGGTGCCCGAGGGCGCCGCCGTGTCGGTGTCCGTCCTCGGCCTGGACTCCGGCCAGGTCGCAGGGTACGGCGACGGGACGTTCGAGACGGCGTGCATCGTCAAGACCGACATCCTGGCGGCCCTGCTGCTCCGGGCCCAGGACGCGGGGCGGCGGCTGACCGCGCAGGAGCGTGCGTACGCCACCGCCATGATCGAGAACAGCGACAACGGCTCCGCGTCGGCGCTGTGGCGCAGCATCGGCGGGGCCGGCGGGCTGAACGCGGCGAACCGCCGGTTCGGGCTGACGGCGACGGCCGGCGGCGACGGCCCGCTGTGGGGCCTGACCCGGACCACCTCCGCCGACCAGCTCACCCTGCTCAGGCAGGTGTTCGGGGACGGTCCGCTGCTGAGCACGGCCTCGCGGGCGTACCTCCAGGAGCTGATGGGGCGGATCGCGGACGGCCAGGACTGGGGTGTGTCCGCCGCCGCCGACGGCTCCGCGTGGGCCCTCAAGAACGGCTGGCTGCCGCGCGGCACGACCGGTCTGTGGGTCGTCAACAGCATCGGCAGGGTGACGGCGGGCGGGGACGACTGCCTCGTGGCGGCCCTCTCGCACGGCAACGCGACGAAGGAGGCCGGCGTTTCGCTGGTGGAGGAGTCGGCACGGGCGGCGGTGTCGGTGGTCACGGCGCCGACGGCCTCCGCCCCGCCTTCCGCCCCGCCTTCCGCCCCGCCTTCCGTCTCCGGCTCGTCCGTCTCCGGGGCAGGCTGACCGCGGCGGAGCGGAGGGGGCGGGGCGCGGGACGGGCCGTGCGCCCCCGGCCCGGGGTGCCTACGGCTGGAAGTCGCGGGGGCCGACGCGTCGGCGCCGGCCGCGCCACAGGACGGTTGCGGCCACCAGCAGCACGCCGCCGGCGCCGCCGGCCAGGGGCCCCGCCCAGTCCGCGTCGCCGTCCGGTTCCGCGGTGTGGGGGCCGGCACCGAAGTACCGCTCGCCGTACGCCGTCGCGCGCAGCCCCGCGGGCTTCAGCCGGCCGGCTGCCTCGATGGCGGCCACCGGGTCGATCATGCCGAAGCCGCGGGAGTCGTCCCGTCCGCCGACGGGGGCGTCGCGTGCGGTGTCCTCCAGGAGCTTCTTGATCTGCGCGGGCGTCAGGCCGGGGTGCGCGGCCTCGACGAGCGCGACGACACCCGAGACGAAGGCCGAGGCCGCGCTCGTCCCCCAGCCCTTGTAGTACGCGTGGTCCGGCTCGGCGATGACGACGTCCACACCGGGCGCGCTGACCGTGGCGTACCAGCGGCGGGTGGAGAAGGCGGCGCGGGTGCCGTAGCGGTCGACGGCGGTCACCGCGATCACGCCCGGGTAGGCGGCCGGGTAGGAGACGTGGTCGCCCTTGTCGCCGCCGTTGCCCGCCGAGGCGACGACGACGGTGCCCTTCTTCAGCGCGTACTGGACGGCCTCGTCCTCGGCGGGCTCGGGGTGCGCGGAGTCGGAGTCGTCGCCGAGGGAGAGGTTGATGACGTCGGCGCCGTGGTCGGCCGCCCAGCGGATGCCGTCGGCGAGCGCGCCGCCGCGGCTGGTGCGGGCGCGGGCGCGGGCCTTGTCGCCGTCCTCGAGGATCACCCGCACGGGCAGGATCTTCGCCTCGGGGGCGACGCCCATGACGCCGTCGGCGCCGCCGCTGCCATGGCCGTGACCGGCGATGATGCCGGCCATGGCGGTGCCGTGCCGCGCCCAGGTGTCGTCGCCGCGCCGCGCGCCGAAGCCGATCAGGTCCTTCGCGGGCAGCACGTTGCCCGCGAGGTCGGGGTGGTCGGTCTCGACACCGGTGTCCAGGACGGCGACGGTGACGCCCTTGCCCTTGGTGTGCTGCCAGGCCTGCGGGAGGCGCAGGGCGTCCAGGGCCCACTGCTGGGCGCGGATGCCGTCGGCGTGCGCGGCGGTGGCCGGTACGAGGGCGAGCGCGGCGGCGAGGAGCAGGCCGAGGAGGCCGCCGCGGCGCGTGAGGGCGGGTTCGGCGGGGACGTTCACGAGGGCTTCTCCGTGGCGGAGCCGGCGGTCTTGCGGAAACCCCGTTCGATGCGGTCGGCCAGGCCCTGGGCCTCGTTGCCGAGCCCCGCCTGGGCGACGGCCGTGGCGGCACCGGCCTTCGTCGCGTCGGCGGCCGACTGGGGGGTGTCGACGGTGCGGCCGTCGGCCCAGCCGGAGACGGCGTAGACGACCACGGGGGCCTCCGTCAGCACGGAGACGGTCCAGGAGGCGCGCTGCCGGACGCCGAAGGCGGCGGCGACGGTGCCCCCGGCCGCGTACGGGCGGGGCATGAGGTCCGTGCGCCTGCCGAGCCCCTCGTTCCTGAACCGGGCGGCCAGGGAACTCATGGCGGGCGCGTCGGCCGTGGTGAAGAGCAGGCCGACCGTGGTGACGAAGCTCTGGGTGGCGTCCGTGTAGGTGGCGCGCAGCAGGCGCGCGCAGCCGACCGGGGCGAGGGTCTCGCGCAGCAGCGGGTCGAAGGCGTCCGCGCAACCGCTGTCGGGGGCGACGGCGACCCGGGTCCAGGTGCGGTCGGCTCCGCCGGGTCCGGCGCCCCGGCCCTCGACCGTGGGCGGGAAGAGCCGGTCGACCGGGGTGCTGTGCCACAGGGTGCCGGCCGTGGCGAAGGACCCGGCGGTGGCGCTGTCGCCCGTCTCCCCGGTGAGCCGGCTGCCGGCGACGGCGCCGCCGATGAGTCCGAGCCCGAGGACCAGGCAGGCGGCGGCGACGGCGGTCCGGGGCCGTATCCGCACGCCGAGGGCGCGTCCCCGCCCGTGTTCGTCGTACCCCTCGGGCGCGCCGAGGGTCACGAAGGGCCGGGCCGCGGCGGCGGGACGGCCCCCGGCCACCGCGTAGGCACCGGACGCGCTCCGGACCGGCGCCGCGGCGGACGGCGTGGCGGTGCGGGCGGGGGCGGGCGGGTACGCGTCGCGGTCCCGGTCACGAGAGGGGCGCGCGGAGGGCACGGGGGGCACCGGGGCTTCGGGACGTGCGGGTTCTCCGGGCGCCCAGGTCGCCAGTCCGGCCCGGCCCGTGCGGGGCGGCGCGTCGGGGAAGCGCGCCGAGGCGGGGGGCGGGGGCGGCGCGGCGGGGTCCGCGGGGCGCCGGACCGGGGGCGGTCCGGGGGGGG
>NZ_JOIY01000034.1 GCF_000720185.1 Streptomyces sp. NRRL S-340
CGCCCCCCCTCCCCCGCCGAAGCCCGCACCCCCGCCAACGCCCAACCGCACGCCGAAGCCCGGCCTCTCCGCCGCCCACTCCCACGCCGGCACCCGCTCCCACCCCGCTCCCACGCCCGCCCCGACCGCACCGGACACGGCCGATGACCCCACACCACCGCGCACCCCGCCTCAGCGGACCGGCGCTCGACACCGCCCACCGAGTCGCCCGCACCCTGCGCGACCCGGCCCACGCCGCGGCCGTCACACGGGCGGGTCTCGCCCGGCTGCCCGCGGACCTGATGCTCCCCGCCTGGCACGCCTCCTCGGTGCTCCTCGGGCACAGCGGGGTCAGTCTGCTGCAACTGCGCTGCGCCCAGCACGATCCGGACGCGCTCGCCGCCGCCCGCGCCCACCTCCGGGCGGCCGCCGCGGCCTGTGCGGGCGCCGGCCCCGCCTCGGCGGGCGACCTGGTCCTGCCCCTGCTCCTGTACCTGCGGCGGACGGGTTCGGGCGCGGGACCGGCGGCCCAGGCCATGGACGCGCACACCGCCGCACTCGCCGCCCGCACGGCCCGGCCGCGGGCCGCCACCGGCCGGCGCACCGGCGGTGGCGACGGTGGCGGTGGCGGTGGCGGTGGCGGTGGCGGTGGCGGTGGCGGTGGCGGTGGCGGTGGCGGACGGGCCTACCACCACTACGACGCGATCACCGGCCTCGCCCGGCACGGCCGGATCCTGCTGCTGGCCGCCGACACCGGCCATGCCCGAGCCGCCCGGGTCCTCGCCGTCGTCCTCACCCGCCTGGTCGAGCTGACGCGGCCGACCGAGGTGGACGGCGTCCTGGTGCCCGGCTGGTGGTGCTCTCCGGAGCACTACCTGGTGCCCCGCGACCGGGAGACCTTCCCGCGCGGGGACTTCAACACCGGTGCCGCGCACGGCATCTGCGGCCCACTGGCGCTGCTGTCCCTGGCCAGGCTGTCCGGACGCGGCGTACCGGGCGACGCGGAGGCGATCCGGCGCGTGGTCGACTGGCTCACCGGCCACACCCGCCCCGGCCCCGGGGGCGCACCGCAGTGGCCGGGCCGGATCTCCTACGAGGAGCAGACCGCCGGCCGTACCGGAGGGCCACGGCGGGCCGCCGCGACCCGGCCGGCGCGTCCCGCCCGTGTCCGGCCCGGCTGGTGCTACGGCACCTCCGGCATCGCCGGGGCCCTGCACCTCGCGGGCCGGGCCCTCGCGGACCCGGCGGTCGTCCGGACGGCGATCCACGCGCTGCGGGGCCTGCTGCACAGCTCGCCCGGCGAACTCGTCCCCGACGGCGATCCCGGCCTGTGCCACGGCCTGGCAGGGATCCTGCACGCCACCACTCTGATGGCCGCCGCCACCGGCGACCCGGACCTGTGGACCGGCGCCGACCGCCTGGCCGACGCGCTCCTGGCCGCCTTCTCGCCCGGGGCCGCCTTCGGCTACCGGCGTCCGGTCCAGGGCACCACTCCCCCGGCGCACCTGGACAGTTGCGCCCTGCTCGACGGCGCCACCGGCGTCGCGCTCGCCCTCGCCACCTACGCGCAGCCTCCTCGCACCGCCGCCTCGCCCACCTGGGACGCGGCCCTGCTGACGAGCTGACGAACCTCGGCGGGCCCGGTGACCGTGCGGGAGGGGGCGCGCGACGCGGGAGGTCCCGGCGCTCGCCGCGGCGGGCGCGGGCCTTGTGCCGTCGTGCCGGGACGACGGGCGGGGACGGTCTCCAACTGCTCGTCCACGGCGGCGCGATGGTCATGTCTGCCCTGGTGAAAGGGTATGGGACTCCGTTCACGGGACCCTTACATGTGCTTTACTTTCCGCCGGACGAGGGGCTCTTGGGCCTGGACAGCGTGGGGGCGCTCGGCTCCCCCTCGGTTTCGAGAAGGGAAACACATGGCGATACGCCGTGTCCGCCGTGCTCGTGCGGCGCAACCGCTCGACGCGGCCCCGTTCCTGACGGTGTGTCCGGCAGGGACCGCTGCGGCCGCCGGTTCCGGGGCACCGGCCCGGAGCGGCACGGCGTCCGGCGCCACCGCTGCCGGCACCGCGGCGCGGAACCCCGGCCCCGGCCTCGCCGGCCTCCGCGTCACCGGCTGACAGCACGCCCGGCCCGCCGCCCCGACCGGGCGCCCCGGGCCGTGTCCGCCTCGTCCTCCTTCTCGCGCGGCCGGTCCCCCCGGTCTGCCCCCGTGCTCCGGCCGGGCGCCCCGCGCACGCGACCCCAACGGGAGAGGTTCATCGTGTCAAGATCCCGCTCGACCTCCGCGAGGAGCGCCGGCCTGCTGGCCGCCGCCACCCTCGCGGCGGGCTGTCTGACCGTGTCGGGAGCGCATGCCGTCACCGGCCCCGCGGTCACCGACAACGGTTTCGCCTTCGCCGCCCGCCTGGACATCGGCGACGGGCAGCGTGCCTGCTCGGCGGCTCTGGTGGCCCCGCAGTGGCTGGCCGCCTCCGCGCACTGCTTCGCCGAGGACGGCGCCGCCCAGGTGCCCGCGGGCAAGCCGAAGTGGAAGACGACGGCCACCATAGGCCGTACGGACCTGACCAGCACCGCCGGTCAGGTCCGTGAGGTCGTCGAGCTGGTCCCGCGCGGCGACCGCGACCTGGTCCTGGCGCGACTGGCCTCGCCGGCCACCGGCATCGCCCCGGTGGCGCTCGCCACGACCCCGCCGGCCGCCGGTGACGAGGTCACGGTGGCCGGTTTCGGCCGGACCAAGGACGAGTGGGCGCCGCTCAAGCTGCACACCGGGACCTTCAGCGTCGACGCGGTGAACGGCGGCACGCTCGCCCTGCACGGCAAGACCGCGGCGGACGCCGTCTGCGCCGGTGACGCGGGCGGTCCGGTCGTGCGCCAGAAGGACGGGAAGACGGAACTGGTCGCCGTCAGCAGCCAGTCCTGGCAGGGCGGCTGCTTCGGCACCGACCCGGCCGAGACCCGCAACGGCGCCGTCTCCACCCGCCTGGACGACGTGGCCCGCGGCAACGTCCTCGCCTCCGGCGGCGTCCTGCTGCCCGGGGACACCCTGACGTCGAACTCCGCCCGTCTGACCATGCAGGACGACGGCGACCTGGTCGTCGTCTCCGACTCGGGCCAGACCCGGTGGTCGACGAAGACCGGCGGTCACCCGGGCGCCCGGGCGCGGCTGGACGCGAACGGCAACCTGGCCGTGGTCGGCAGCGACGGGACCACCGTCCTGTGGCAGACCGGCACCAGCGCCGCCGGCGGCTCGCTGGTCCTCCAGGACCGCGGCAACCTCGTCCTGCGCAACGCCAAGGGCGAGGCGCAGTGGGCCGCGGGCACGACGGTCCGTCACGACTACGACGGCGACGGCCGCAGCGACATGGCCGACTGGTACGACTTCGCGGACGGCAGCGACCAGATCCACGTCTTCCCGGCCACCGCGGGCGGCGGCTTCGGGAACCCGGTCCACGGCTGGCAGACCCCGGCCGGCAACTACTACGCCGAGAACATGAAGCGCTTCACCGGCGACTTCAACGGCGACGGCATCGCGGACGTGGCGACCTTCTACGGCTACTCCACGGGCGAGGTGGCCCTGATCACCTGGCTCGGCAAGGGCGACGGCACCTTCGGGGGCCCGCAGCGTTCCTGGAGCGCCGCCACCGGCTGGACGTTCTCCCACATGACCGTCAACGCGGGCGACTTCAACGGTGACGGCCGTGACGACGTCGCCGTCTGGTACGACTACGCCGACGGCAGCGACAAGATCCACACCTTCCTCTCCCGGTCCGACGGCGGCTTCAACAGCCCGTTCGTCTCCTTCCAGCGCACCAGCGGCTGGGAACTCTCCCACATGAAGTTCACCACCGGTGACTACAACGGCGACGGCCGCGACGACCTCGCCGCGCTCTACGGCTACGCCACCGGCGAGGTCAAGCTCTTCACCTTCCCGGCCAGGCCCGACGGCGGACTCGGCGAGCCCGTGGCGGGCTGGAACTCGCCCACCGGCTGGGAGTTCGCCCGCGCCACCCTCGTCTCGGGCGACTTCGACGGGGACGGCCGTGACAACGTCGCCGCCTGGTACGACTACGCCGACGGCAGCGACAAGCTGATCGGGTTCACCCCCAGCGGCGCGGACGGCGTGTTCGGCAACCGCACCGAGCTGTGGTCCACGCCGGCGGGCAACTACTACCGCGACAACATGCAGCTGGTGACCGGTGACTACAACGGTGACGGCCGCGACGACCTGGCCACCTTCTACGGTTACTCCGACGGCAGCGTCAAGACCATCACCTGGACCGCCAAGGCCGACGGCACCCTCAACGGCCCGGCCGGCAGCTGGTCGGCGGCGAAGGGCAACTGGACCTTCAGCCGCGTCCACATGATCGAGCGCTACAACAGCCCTTCCTGACCGGGGCCGTCGACGGGCGGGCCGGCCGGCCCGTCCCGTGACGACGAGGGCCTCTCGCGGTGCGCGGACATCGGGTCCGCCGAGCCGCGAGAGGCCCTTTCTTCGCGTGGACGCCCGGGGCGGCCGTCAGTTGCGGGGCTCCGGAACCTGGCGGGGGATCAGGGCGTGCACCACGCCGGCCACCACCGCGATGCCGACGCCGGTCAGGCACAGGGCGCGGGCGGAGATGTCGTGGTCGACCAGGATGCCGCCGAGGGCCGCGCCGAGCGCCTGACCGAGGTAGATGCCGGAGGAGTTGAAGGAGATGACGACGCTGGGCAGCGTCGGCACCAGCTCGGTCAGCCGGTGGTTGTTCGGGGTGGCCACCGCCCAGCCGGCGGCCCCGTTGAGGGCCATGACGATGATGACGGGCACGAGCGAGGTGCAGACCGTCAGCAGGGCGAGCGTGACGATGAGCAGGGCGACGGCGCAGGTGAGGGTGCGTGCGGCGCCCAGGCGGTCGGTGAGGAAGCCGCTGCCGAAGGAGCCGAAGATGCCGCCGAAGCCCCAGGCGAGCAGCGCCGCGGCGAGTGCCGTGCCGTGGATGCCGGCGATCTCGGCGAGCACGGTCGCGGTGTAGGTGTAGACCATGATGCTGGCGCCGCTGGCCAGGAGCATGAACACCACCATGGTCACGACCCGGCGGTTGGCCAGGACGGCGAACCGCTGGGCGAGGGGGATCGCCGGCGGGATCGGCAGGCCGGGCAGCACCACCAGGACGCCGAGCAGTGCCAGCGCGCCGACGGCGGCGACGAAGACGAGGCTGGCCTCCCAGGACACGTGCTGTCCGATGGCCGTACCGACGGGGACGCCGAAGACGGTGCCGACGGTCAGGCCGCCCAGGATCACCGACAGGGCCCGTCCGCGGGCGGCGGGCCCGGCGAGCGCGGCGGCCGCCGCGGAGGCGTTCGGCGTGTACAGGGCCGCGCCCAGGCCGGCGACGACCCGTGCCACCAGCAGCAGCGGCAGGTCGGGTGCGGCGGCGGAGGCGAGGTTGGCGAGGACGAACAGCGCGAGCGCGACGGCCAGCAGGGGCTTGCGGGGCAGCCGGCTGGTCAGGACGGCCAGGAAGGGCGCCGCCAGGCCGTAGGTCAGGGCGAACGCGGTGATGGTCTGCCCGGCCTCGCCGGTGGAGACGTGCAGGCCGCCCGCGATCTGGGGCAGGATGCCGGCCAGGACGAAGGAGTCCGTGCCCATGGCGAAGGAGCCGAGGGCGAGGACGGCGACGGGCTTTCCCCAGGAGGATGCGGAGGCCGGTGCCGCGGTGGGGCTGTTCGTTCCCGTGGTGGTCGATTTTGTGGTCACACCAAGAGAGTGGCGCCTCGCGCGAAGGGGGTACAGAGGGCCAATCATGCTGGTGTAATGAGCACCAGGACACCGCCCGGAGGGGGATGCTTTGATGGCCGGCATGCAGCGAGAGCTTCTGGCGGCGTTCCTGAGATCCCGGCGGGAGTCGCTCTCCCCCGAACGGCTGGGGCTGAACCCCGGGCCGCGGCGCCGCACGCCGGGCCTGCGCCGCGAGGAGGTCGCGCAGCTCTCCGGGGTGAGCCTGACCTGGTACACGTGGCTGGAGCAGGGCCGGGACATCCGGGTGAGCCGGCAGGTCCTCGAAGCCCTCGCCCAGACCCTCCAGCTGACCCCGGCCGAGCGGCGGCACCTGTTCACGCTCGCGGAGACGGCCCTGCCCGCCGAGCGGCCCGAGCCCGCGGTGGTCAACCCGACCCTGCGCAAGCTGGTGGAGACGCTCGATCCCAACCCGGCGCACGTCATCAACGACCGCTGGGACGTGCTGGCCGCCAATCGCGCCTACGCCTCCCTGGTGGGCGGCCTGGAACAGCTGCCGCAGGAGGAACGCAACAGCATCTGGCTGCTGTTCACCCGCCCGCAGATGCAGTCGCTGCTGGTCGACTGGCAGAACGAGGTCCGCGACATCCTGGGCCAGTTCCGCATCGCCGTCGGCCGGCAGCCCGACGATCCGCGGACCGCCGCGCTCATCGAGACCCTGACCACCTCCAGCAGCCAGTTCCGCGCGCTGTGGTCCGAGCATCCGGTGCGGGCGTTCCGGCCGACCATGAAGCGCTTCAGCCACCCGGCGGCCGGGCGGCTGGACCTGAACTACACCAAGCTGGACGTGGCGGAGGCGCCGGGCCAGCATCTGGTGGTGTTCATGCCCGCGTCCGACGCGGACGAGCGGGCGCTGGCCCGTCTGGTGGAGGAGTCCCCGCAGGCGGCCCTGCTGTAGCCGTGGTCCTGGGCGCGGATCACTCCGGGTGGCCGACGGCATCCTTCTGCAGGCGCACCGCCGCCAGCAGGCTCAGCCCAGGCTCCGCCTGCCGCAGCGCCTTCAGGGCCGCGATCGAGCCGATGTCCCCGGTGAAGCCGGCCTCGGCCAGCCGGGAACGGACCCAGTCGGCGCGCAGTGCGCTCTCGGTGGCGGCGGCGGTGGACCGTACGAGCGCGGCGGCGCGTTCCAGTCCCGGGCGCTCCTCGGGCGACGCCTCGGCCAGTGCCTGACGCAGTGCCGCCCCGACCACGTCGGCGTCCCTGATGACCAGCACGAAGTCGTGCTTCTTGTTCAGTCCCGTGAGTGCTGCCATGCGCTTCACCGTGCCCGTCACGCACACGTCGCGGCAAGCGACTTGAGCATCTCCAGAGACTCGGCGGGGACCGTCACGCCTGACCGTCCGGCCGGTCCTGCGGCCGGCCCCCTGCGACCGGCCGTGCCTGCGTCCGTCCGGCCCGCTGACCGGCCTGCTTCACCGTCAGGTCGCCGTTCGTGGTCGACAGGTCCAGGCGGTACGCGGCCGACGGGTCGTTCGCGAACGCCACCTTCCGCTCACCGTGCGAACTGTCCGCCTTCACGCGGTACTTGGCGGGCGGGGCGGTGACGCTGAGGCTGCCGTTCGTCGTGCGGGCCCTGATGTTCTGCGGGGTGGCCGTCTCGATCGTCACCCCGCCGTTGGACGTCCGTGCGTCCACGCCGCCCCTGGTGCCCTTGACCCGGACCTCACCGTTGGACGCCAGCAGCTTCACCGGACCGCTCGCGCCGTCCACCGTGATCCGGCCGTTGCTCGTGTGCACGTCGACCGCGCTCATGCCGGTCAGGGTGAGTCCGCCGTTGGACGTTCCCCCGCTCACCGGGAGCGCGGCGGGTACGGTCACGACGTAGTCGATGCCGCAGTCACCGCCGCAGCCGGACAGGGTCAGGACGCCGTCCACGACCCGGACGGACGTGCCCTTCGGCTTGTCGCCCCGGTAGGAGACCCGGCGGTGCACGGTGACGGTGGAGACGCCCGTCGAAGTGCCCACCTTCACCCCGCCGTCGCTGTTGTCGAGGCGGACGGAGGTGACCTTCTGGGGCACCCGGGCGTCGTCCTCGAAACTCTTCTGCCCGATGGCCGAGCAGGCGGAGAGCCCGCCTGCCGCGAGAGCGGCCAGGGCCACCGCGGTGACGGCGTGTGCCGGTCGGTGTCGCATGAGATCCCCCGTACGGAGCGAGTCGGATGAGCTGCGACCGTCATCCGGACCGGGTGAGCGGCGGCGGGTCATCCGGATCGGATGATGTCCGGTCGTCCGTGTCGGACCACCGGTGTTCGGTCATCGCGATCCTACGCAGGGGCGTCTTCGCCTCCCATGGGGTAAACCCCCGGTTGTGCGGCGTGCCCGTGGACCGGCGTCCCGTCGGTGAGCGGACGCCGGCCCGGGCCCTGCCTTCCGGTTTCCGCCCGGCACACGACGTCCGGCACGCTCCCCCAAGCTCTTCGATCAGGGGGGAGCAGGGGGACCTCCAACTCGCCGCACCGGACGGAAGCCCGGGTACGCCCAGTACGAGGACTTCGGCCCGGCACGCCGCGAGCACGCACCGGACGCCGCAGGCCGTCCTCCGGGCGACGGGAATTCGACGCCGAGGCCTGGCGTGCGGGTCAGCCGGAGGCGCCGGCCGGTGCCGTGGGCAGGTAGCGCGGTGGCCGCCGGGCGTCCAGACGGTGTTCCACCGCTGCTCCCAGGGACAGCAGTTCGGCGTCCCGGTGGTCCCCGGTCATCAGGAGCAGGCCGACCGGCAGTTCGCCCACGAACCCGGCGGGCACGGACAGGGACGGGTAACCGGCCACGGCGGCCGGGGTGGAGGACGGGATCACGTCGTTGTCGCCGCGCGCGCAGTCGGTCGTCCAGGCGGGCGGGTTCGCCGGCGAGGCGATGGCGTCCAGGTGGTGCGCGGCCAGTGTCTCGTCGATGGACCGCCGGGAGAGGTCCTTCAGCTCGGCGCGCATGGCCAGGTACCGCGGATCGGTGGTGGCCGGTGCGGCCAGCGCCTGCTCGAACAGTTCCTGTCCGGCGAAGCAGGTCCGCTCGGCGGGGTGGGTACGGTTGAACTCGACCAGCGCGGCCAGGTCGCGCGGCCCCTCGCGGGTGGCGAGGTAGGCGTCGACGTCCCGGTGGAACTCGCTCAGCAGCGCCGGGAACTCCAGTTCCGCGAGGCGGTCCTGGTACGGCGGGGTCACCTCGACGACTTCGGCTCCCGCCGCGCGAAGCCGCGCCGCCGTACGGGACATCAGGGCGTCCACGTCCGCGCCGAGCGAGGGCAGCCGCCACAGGCCGATCCGCCGGCCGCGCAGCCCGGCGGTCCGCAGCGCCGGGTCCGTGAGGCGGGCGGCGTCCGCGGTGCGCGCGGTGTCGTCGCCGGAGAGCACGGAGAGGGTGAGCGCGACGTCGGTCACGTTGCGCGCCATCGGACCGGCCGTGTCCTGCTCGGCGGAGATCGGGACGACACCCGCCTGGCTGACCAGCCCGAGGCTCGGTTTGTGACCGACCACCCCGTTCATACCGGCCGGGCACACGATGGAGCCGTCCGTCTCCGTGCCGATCGCCACCTGGGCGAGGGACGCGGCGAGCGCGGCGGCCGAACCGGAGGAGGAGCCGCAGGGGTTGCGGTCAAGGACGTACGGGTTGTTCGTCTGCCCGCCCACCGCCGACCAGCCCGATGTCGGCTTCGCGGCGCGGAAGTTGGCCCACTCGGACATGTTGGTCTTGCCGAGGATCACCGCGCCGGCCGCCCGCAGCCTGCGGACGAGGTCCGCGTCCGTGCCCGGCGGCTTCCCGGCCAGCGCCAGTGAGCCGGCCGTCGTCGGCATGTCGCGGGTGTTCACGTTGTCCTTGAGCAGGACGGGGATGCCGTCGAGCGGACCGCGGACCGTGCCGCGGCGGTGCCGCAGGTCGCTGGCCGCCGCCTGCCGCAGGGCCGTCGGGCTGGTCCGCAGCACCGCGTCGATCTTCGGGTCGACGGCCTTGATCCGCCGCAGGTACGCCAGGGTCAGGGCCGTCGAGGTCAGCGACCCGCGCTTCATCCGCGCCTGTAATCCGGGGATCGTCACCGTGTCGAGGTCCACTCCGTCCAGGAACGGGGCGCCGGCGGGGGACGGCGCGTCGCCGCCGTACGGCTCGGCGGCCTGCGCGCGCTGTCCGTGTACGCCGGCCGCCAGGAGGGCGGCCACCGTCATGGCCGCGGCCACTGCCGCGATGCTTCTCCGTGTCATGGGCGACACCCCACTACAGGGGGCTCAGCCGGCGCAAGGGCGCCACCGGCCTCGGAGCTCCGAACGGGGGCGCCCGGACCGCACTTCGTTCGGGGCCCTCACGGCGGCGAGACGTCCGGAGGCGGGAGACCCGGAAGGGGGCGGCCGGCGGTCGCCGTCCGGCGGGGCAGCCGCCGCCCGCGCCCGGCAGCCGGTTCCCGGTGGCCTCTGCCCGCCTGCCCTCGCCCGGCCGCCGGCGGTCGCCGTCCGGCGTCCGGCGTCCGGCGGTCCGCGGCCGGCGCGCGGCGCCCGTTCGCCGGTGACGGGCCGCCCGGCGGCCGCTCACTCCTCCAGGTTCACTGTCCGCGCGGGGCGGCGGAACCCGTTCGTGCGCAGGGCGAGGATCCCCACGCCCAGCACCGCCCAGACGATGCCCACGATCTTGGCCGGGGTGTCCAGGCTGATCCACAGCGCGACGTTCACGACGAACCCGAGCGCCGGCAGCAGCACTTGCAGCGCGGCGGCAACGGCTCCGCGCGCCTCGGGGCGCCCCGCGCGCCGGTCGCGCACCCAGAACCCGATCACCGCCACGTTGACCGCGGCGAAGGCGACGTAGGCCCCGAAGTTGATCAGCGAGGCGGCGCTGCCGAGGTCGAGGAAGACGGCGGTGGCGGCGACCAGGCCCACCAGGACCACGTTGGCGGCCGGGACGCCGGTGCGCGGATCGAGCCGTCCGAAGAGCGCGCGCGGCAGCATGCCGTCCCGTCCCATCGCGAAGAGCAGCCGTGCCGCGCTCATCTGCTGGGTCAGTCCGCACCCGAGCACCGCGGTGAGGTATCCGCCCACGAAGACCGCCTGGAACGCGGCACCGCCGATGTACCGTGCGATCTCCGGGGAGGCGCCCACGATGTCGCCCACGGCCGAGACGTCCGGGAACAGCGTCTGCATGACGTAGGTGACGGCCAGGAAGAACACCCCGGCGGCGGCCACGATGAGCAGGATGGCCCGCGGGATGTCCCGGCGCGGCCGTTCGGCCTCCTCGGACAGGGTCGAGACGGCGTCGAACCCCAGGAAGGACAGTGCCAGCAGCGACGCCCCGCTCAGCAGGTCGGGCAGCGGCACCGTGGTCAGGCCGAACCCGGTGGTCCCGAAGGACTCGCCGTGGGTGACGACGGCGCGTACGGCGAACACGAGGAACGCGACGGCCACGGCGGCCTGGACGGCGACGAGCGCCACGTTCACCTTGGCGGCCAGCCGGACGCCCACCAGGTTCAGCGCGGTGCAGACCACGACGGTGGACAGCACCCACACCCACGCGGGGACGCCGGGCACCACCGCGCCCATGTAGATCGCGGCCAGCAGGGCGTTGAGCATCGGCAGCAGGACGTAGTCCAGCGTGGCGGACCAGCCGACCAGGAAGCCCACGGGCGCCCCGAGCGCCTTGCCCGCGTAGGTGTACACGGATCCGGCGGAGGTGATGCGGCGGGCCATCCGCGCGTAGCTGAGCGCGGTGAGCCCGACCGCGACGAGCACGGCGAGGTAGGCGAGCGGCACATGTCCGTCGGTCGCCTCGGAGACCAGGCCGAAGGTGTCGAACACCGCGAGCGGCGCCATGAAGGCCAGGCCGAGGAAGACGATGTGGCGCAGTCGCAGGGTGCGGCGCAGCAGCGCACCGCCCTCGCCGTCCTCGGACCGGCCATCGGGGTCCGCGGTGCCTTCGGCGGCCTGCGGGGAGGGGCCCTGGGTGTGCGAGGAGGGCCCGGCGGCCTGCGGGGGAAGGCCGGCGGCCCGCGAGGAGGGTTCGGCGGGGACGTCAGGCATGGGCATGGCCGCCTTCGGCGTGGGCGGAGCAGGAGGTGAGCGCGCCGTAGTGGCCCGCGGTGGCGCGCGCCGTGGCGGCCTCGTGGACGACCTCGCCGCCCACCCAGGTGACCTCCGCGCGCTGCTGGAGCAGCGCCGCCGGGTCGGCTTCGAGCGCGTAGAGGTCCGCGGACCAGGCGACGAGGTCCGCCTTGGCACCCTCGCGGACGATGCCGTACTCGGCCTCGCGGTGCCAGGCCCAGGCGCCCTCGGCGGTGTAACCGCGCAACGTGTCGTCGAGCCCCAGTCGCTCCTGGGGGGTCCAGGCGTCCCTGCCGTCGAGTCCGGCCCGTGTCAGGGCGGAGTAGAACCCGACCAGCGGGTCCATCTCCCCCACCTGCCAGTCGCTGGAGAGCGCCACGTGCGCGCCGGAGGCCATGAGCGAGCGCAGGCGCCAGGCGCGGTCCCAGCGGGCCTCGCCGACGTTCTCCATCCAGGTCCCGGCCACGAGGTCCGGAGAGCAGTGGCGCGGCTGCATGGCGGCGGTGACGCCGAGCCGGGCGAAGCGCGGGAGATCCTCCGGCGCGAGGCACTCGACGTGCACGATCCCGTGCCGGCGGTCGCGGGTGCCGTTGGTGCGGGCGGCGTGCTCGATCGCGTCCAGGGCGAGGCGGATGCCGCCGTCGCCGGTGGCGTGGGTGTGGGTCTGGAAGCCGAGGCGGTCGAGTTCGGTGATGACCCGGGTGAGTTCGCCGAGCGGCGCGGAGGGGTGACCGCGGTGTCCGGGCCGGTTGGCGTAGTCCTCCAGCATCCAGGCGTTGTGGGGTTCGATGACGTCGTCGGCGTAGAGCTTGACGGGGCCGAACGCCAGACGGTCGCCGTCGGGGGCGGCGTCGGCCGCCGCGCGCAGCCGCTGCCGGAACGCGCCGTCGGAGCCCATGGGGTGGAAGAGCGCCGCGATGACGCGGGAGCTGAGGCGGCCCTCGTCCTGGGCACGCTGGAACAGGCCGGTCTCGGCGAGCGGGACCTGGGGTTCCACCACGGTGGTGATACCGGCGGCGGTGGCCATCTCCAGACTGCCCAGCAGCTTGCGGTAGCGCCGCTCGGGCGAGTACATGGGGATGTCGCGCTGGAGTCCGGCCAGGCCCGCCGTGGTCATGGCGCTGGTGTAGAAGTCGGTGACCCAGCCGGTCGCGCGGCCGTCGGCGTCCCGCTCCGGGCGGCCCCAGGGGATGTCGCCGCCGTCGTCGAGACCGAGCGCGCGCACGGCCGCGTCGTTGAGCCACACCGAGTGCTGGTCGTAGGTGGTGACGAAGACGGGGCGGGAGGTGAGGCCGGCCAGGTCGCGGGCGGCGGGGCGGCGGCCGGGGACCACCGAGTAGACGGCGTTCTCGGCGCAGATCCAGGTCAGGTCCGGTCGGGCGGCGGCGAGTTCGGCGATGCGGCGGCGGACCTCTTCGAGGGTCTCGGCGCCTTCGAGGCTGACGGCGTCGGGGTCGAAGCCGAGCAGCAGGTGGTTGTGGCTGTCGATGATGCCCGGGGTCAGGAGGCCGCCGTCCAGGCGGCGGTGCTCACGGGCCGCGGGGGCGTCCGCCTCCTCGCCGACGAAGGCGATGCGCCCGCCGGTGATGCCGACGGCGCCGGCCCAGGGGCGGGCGTCGTCGAACGTGCGCACGCGAGCGCCGGTGATCAGGGTGTCGAGCATGGTGGTCCTCGGTTCTGGGGGCACGCCACACAGGGGTGGCGAGGGCACGCCGAGACGGTGCGCGCATTATTTGTCACCGGCGTCAAAGAATGGGTCGAGTGTCATGAGGATCTCGGCTACTGTCAAGGCATGGCCCGCCCCAAGAACCAGGAAGAACGCCGCGCCCACCTCATCCAGGCGGTGATCGACACGACCGCCAGCACCGGACTGCGCTCCCTCTCGCTCGCGGACGTGGCCCGCCGGGCGGGACTGACGCGCGGGGCCGTCCTGTACTACTACGACGACCTGGACGCCCTGCTCAGCGAGGCCTACCGCGCGGGCATGGAGCGTTTCTGCGACCGGCGGGACGCGCTGCGGGACACCGTCGGGGACCCCGCGCGGCTGCTGGGCGAGACGATCCGCGCCGGACTGCCGACGGGGCCCGACGACGCGCTGATGCGCCTGCTGTACGAGTTCGACGTGGTGGCGGGCAGTTCGCCGCTGCACAGCACGCTGGTCGAGTCGATGTACGAGCGGCAACTGGCCACGTACCGCACGGTGCTGGAGCGGGGCGTGGACGCCGGCGCCTTCCGCCTGACCCTGGAGCCGTCGACGGCCGCCCTGAACCTCGTGGCCCTGGAGGACGCCTACGGCCTGCACATCGTGGCGGGCAACGGCCAGATCAGCGTGGAGCGGGCCGTGGAGGCGATGTTCGCCGCGGCACACGCCTTCGGCGCACCGGCCGTGTGAACGGGCCGGTGCTGCGGGGCCGTCGGCGGTCGCCGCAGGCCGGCCGCTCGGGGCCGCCGCTCGGGGCCGCCGACCGACGGACGACGGCAGGCCGACGGCGGCAGGCCGGCAAGTGGGACCACTGCCGCTCGAGCCGGCCGCGGCCCCGCCCGACTCCGAGCTGCGAACGAAATGGGGGTCCGATCAGCTCGCGGCGTCCGGCGCGTGCGAGCGCAAGGCGCGGAAGGGTCTTGTGGTGGAGCTGCCGGGGCCTTCCGGCAACGCCGCGAGCGTGCGTGCCGGACGCCGCGAGCCGGGCGCCCGTTTCGTTCGCAGCTCTCAGCTGAAGCGGCGCTTTTCCCGGCGCTCTCCCGGTCCGGCGCCCACCGGCCGGGGCCGAGAAGGACTCCGGCTGACACGCCGGCCGGTGCCGGGCTCGGCCCGCGGTCCCACCGGCGCGGCCGCCCGGGACCAGTGCGCGCAGGTGCGTCGTCGCGCGGCTGCCCACTTCGCACACATCAGAGCGTCGCGGCGCAAATGCGACGCGTCCGGCCTCGTCTCGGACGAGGCCGGACGCGCTCCCGCTCTGGAAGACGTCAGCCGTAGCTGACGGTGAAGCTGGCTCCCTGGCCGGCGTTGGCCGTGGTGCCGTAGGTGCGGAACGTCATTCCGCCCAGTCCCCAGGCCGGGTTGTAACCGTAGGTCGGCCTCTGGTTGTTGAAGGTGGTGAAGGTCGCTCCGGAGTGGTAGACACCGTGAATGGTGACCCACCAGACGCTGTCCTTCGTACCGGTGTAGAAGGAAGCGCACTTCCCGGGCTCCGCGATGACGGTCCCGCCGATGGCACCCGTGTCCGGGTTCTCGACCGTCAGGTAGGCAGCGTAGTCCGTTTTCGGACAGACCACGACGTTGCCGTTGGAGGCGGCCTGGGCCGGAGCCGAGGCGAACAGAGCCAGACCGGCGGCTGCCGCAGCCGCGGCAGCCGTGGCGACTCTGCTCCGAGTGGAAGCGAACATGGTTGTCTCCCTGCGTGGTTGAGTGATACGAACAGCGCCAGTGATCACGTGGGTACAAGCCGCCCGCAACAGAACGATCAGGTTGCGACGCCCGGATCCCTGTCGCATCGACGACATGTGTTCACACCTTACAGACACACCTTCTTCCCCCCAACACTTTCCTGGGAGACACCGGAAGCCGGTCCATCCCGGCCGTGGCAGAACGCGCCCATCTCAGTCGCGGGTTGCCGGCCGCCTGCACCGTCCCAGCCGCTCTCCGCACCGGCCGACGGTACACATATGCCTCGAAGAGTGCGACATCAGCGTCACATGTCCCCGCGAACGACCAATCCCGGGAACGGACCTGACAACACACATGTGTCGATGACGGAGAGCGGGACGACGACCGGGCCGGGGGCCTCTCCGCCCGCGGTTCAGACCCCTCCGGATGCGGCGCGTTGAAGTCGTGCCCGGACTGAGCAGGGGGCGTTTCACCGGCCGAGGCCGTGCCCCGTACTCCGGAAGACGGTCCCTTGAGTCCCTTGGAGCCGCGGACGTACGCGTTTTTGGTCTCGGGTCTCCGCGTCCGGGGCATCGTGCTCGGGTCATTGTGTCCGGTCCCCGCGTCCGCGGTCCCGCGTTCGCGTCGGGAGGGTGGTCCCGGCAGGACCCAGGGAGACGGGGACACTGTCTGCGGCCGCAGGACAGGTCCACGCTGAGGAGCGTCACCCGCACTCATCGACCGCGGGCACCGGTTTCCCCGCAGCCGGCGGCCCCAGCAGGAGCACAGTCCATGGACATCACCCGCCGCACCGTCTTCATCGCCGGCGCCACCTCGGGCATCGGCCTGGAACTCGCCCGCCGCTTCACCGCGGCCGGCAGCACCGTCGTCATCGGCGGACGGCGCACCGACCTGCTCGACCGGCTCTCGGCCGAGGGGTTCGCCACCGTTCCCGTCGACGTGACCGACCAGGAGAGCCTCGACCGCGCCCGCGACACGGTCCTGGCCGGCCACCCGCACCTCGACACCGTCGTGACGATGTCCGGCGTCATGCTCCCCGAGGACCTGCGCGACCCCGCGCACTTCAGCATCACACAGCGCACCATCGACACCAACCTCCTCGGCACCATCCGCGTCGTCGACGCGTTCACCCCGCACCTGACCGGCCGCGGCGCGGGCACCTTCGTCACGGTGACCTCGGGCATCGGTTTCCTGCCGTTCCCGCTCCTGCCGGCCTACGCCGCCTCGAAGGCCGGCGTGCACGCCTACTCCGAGGCGCTGCGCGCGCAACTGGACGGCACCGGCGTCGAGGTCTGTGAACTCGTCCCACCGGCGGTCGCCACCACACCGGAGCAGGCACGGCTCAACCCCCGTGCGCTCGGACTGGCCGAGTTCGCCGGCGAGGTGATGGAACTGCTCGCGGCCGAGCCCACCCCGCGCGAGCTGCTCGTCCAAGGCGTCCTGATGCACCGGTGGGCCGAACGCGACGGCACCTACGACGAGTTGGTCGCCCAGCGGTCGCAGGCGCTCGCGACGCTCCCGGGCCGCCGGTGAACCGGCCCGGCACGAACGCGGCCCGCCCCTGATCCCCGCCCCGCCGCCGGACCCGGCTCCGGCGGCCGCCGGGGTCGGGCGGCCGGCTTCATCCCGCCGCCCGACGCGACCCCCCGGCCGCCGGACGCGAGCCACCGGAAGCCGGATGCGAGCCACCGGCCGCCGGGTGCGGGCCCCCCGCTTCCGGCCTCGGGCCGCCCGCTTCCGCCTCCTCCCGCGCGTCGAAGGCGTCACGGGCCCGTTCGATACGGGGCAGTTGCTCCGCGGCCCAGGCCAGGAGGACGTCGACGGGGTGCCGGAGCGTCTTGCCGAGCGGCGTGATGCGGTACCTGACCGCCACCGGGCGCGTGGAGACGACCTCACGCGCGATCACACCGTTGCGCTCCAGCCGCCGGAGCGTCGCGGTCAGCGACTTCTGCGTGACCTCGGGGACGGCCCGGCGCAACTCGTTGAAGCGGCAGGGGCGTTCACAGAGTTCGTTGAGAACGCTGAGGGACCACTTGTCCAGCACCTGGTCGAGCAGTTCACGGTGCGGGGCGGTGACGCGGAGCCTGCCGTCGGTATCCATGGCGAAACCTGGTCTCGTTGAAGTTCCCTTTCTCTACTAAGTAGCTTACGGATACCGCAATCGGAAAGGAAGAACTCCCATGACCGTCCGGCACTTCACACCCGAGGGCATGCTGCGGCCCACCCCGTACCACCATGTGGCCGTCGGCACGGGGACGACGCACGTCCACGTCAGCGGGCAGGTCGCCCGCCGGGCCGACGGGACGCCCGTGGCACCCGGCGATCTCGCCGGCCAGGTCGCCCAGGCACTGCGCAACACCGCCGTCGGCCTCGGCGGAGCCGGTGCCTCGTTCGCGGACGTGCTGCGCCTGACGTTCTACGTCACCCGGTGGAGCCCGGAGAAGATCGGGGACTTCATGGCCGGCGTGGAGGCCGTCGCCGAGGAGATCGGCCTCCCCCTCCCCATGCCTCCGGCGTCCCTCATCGGGGTCGACCACCTCTTCGAGCCGGACGTGCTCGTCGAGGTCGAGGCGACGGCACTGCTCGGCTGAGCCGCCGCCCCGAGCGCGGCACAGTCGCCGCCCGGCGCGGTCTTCGCCGCCCCTGGCCGCGGCCGGCGCGGCCGTACGACCGGGACCGGCTGCCTGCCGAGCGACTGCCGGCCTGCCGCTCGCCGGGGGGCCGGCCCACGCGCGCTCGCGGGGGGCCGGAGGTCAGAGGGAGGCCAGCCAGGCCGCGGTCTCCTCCGGGCGGCCGAAGCGGTGGGTCCGCAGGGACGCGAAGCGCGGATCGCGGAGGCGGAGCGCGATGTCGCGGCGGCGGGCGCGGTACTGGGACCAGGACCACCACACCGGGTGCTCCCGGCTCAGCCAGCCCGTCCAGGTCTCCCTGTTGCCGCTGAAGAGCACTTCGCGGGTGACGGTGCGCCGTACGGACCGGCGCAGGACGCGGGGCATGATGACGCGGCGGGGATAGTCCAGCCAGATCACCGTGTCGGCCCGGCTCCACAGCAGGTCACGGACTTCCGGATAGCCGAGGGAGTCGGTGATCCAGCATGGCCCGGCGGTGATCCGCGCCACGTCCTCGGCCAGCTCCCCGTTGACGGCCCAGCCGGGGCCGGCGAAGTACAGCGCGTCCATCTCGTGGTACGGCAGGCCCAGGCGCGCCCCCAGGGCACGGGCCAGCGTGGACTTGCCCGCGCCCGTGGAGCCCACCACCAAGATCCGTTCCACAGCCGCACCTTACTCCCGGATCCCCGGGGCTGTCCGTCTTCCCCCGGCCCGCGCCGCGGGCGGCGGGACCGCTGCGGCGGTGCGGCGGGTGCGCTCAGGCCGTGTACTGGTAGGCCGGGTAGGTCAGGTAGCCGGCGTCGCCGCCCTGGTAGTACGTCGCCTCGTCCACGGGGGCGAGGGGGACGCCGGTGCGCAGGCGTTCCACCAGGTCGGGGTTGGCGATGAAGCCGCGGCCGAAGCTGATGAGTTCGGCGCCCAGGCCCAGCCAGTGGTCGGCGTCGGTGCGGCCGGTCTGCTTGGGCCCCATCGGGAGCACCGGGTTCATGACGAGGGTGCCCGGCCACACGCGGCGCAGGCCGAGCAGCACGTCCTCCTCGGCGGTGGCCTCCAGGTGGACGTAGGCGATCCGGAGGCGGGCCAGTTCGGTCAGGAGCGCGGTGTACAGCTCGGGCACGTCGGTCTCCTCGACGCCCCAGAAGGTTCCGCCCGGGGACAGACGGATGCCGGTCCTGGCGGCGCCCACCGCCTCGACGGTCTCGGACACCGCTTCGACCGCGAACCGGATCCGGTTGGCCACCGTGCCGCCGTAGCGGTCCGTGCGGAGGTTGGCGTTGGAGGAGAGGAACTGCGAGATCAGGTAGCCGTTGGCGCCGTGCAGTTCCACGCCGTCGAAGCCGGCGTCGACGGCGCGCCGGGCCGCCTCGGCGTACGACCGGGCGTGCCCGGGCACCTCGGCGGTGTCCAGGGCGCGCGGGACGGGCACGGGCTGGGGTCCGCTCGGGGTGAACACCTCGCCGGTGGCGGGGACGGCCGAGGGGCCGACCGGCCGCGTTCCGGTGGTGTCGGGGTGCGAGACCCGCCCGCCGTGCATGATCTGGGCGAAGATCCGCCCGCCGTTGGCGTGCACGGCCGCGGTCACCGGACGCCAGGAGGCGACCTGCTCGTCGGTGTGCAGTCCCGGCGTACCCGGATTCGACTGCCCGGTCACACTGGGCTGCACCCCCTCGGTCACGATCAGCCCTGCCGTGGCCCGCTGGGCGTAGTACGCCGCCATCGAGGCGGTGGCCAGTCCGCCGGCGGCGGCCCGGACCCGGGTCATCGGGGCCATCACCACCCGGTTGGGCAGCGTCAGGTCACCGAGCCGGTAGCTGTCGAAAAGGGTTGTCACGTCAGTACTCCGTTGCGATCCGCCGTGCCCGGAACTCGGACACGGCGGCTACGCTAAAACCTCACATCCATGTCAGAGGCAAGGACCTATGGCGCAGATCACACCGGGAGGGCCGCATGCGGATCGGGGAGCTGGCGTCGCGCACGGGAGTGAGCGTGAGGTCCCTGCGCTACTACGAGGAGCAGGGGCTGCTGCGCAGCAGCCGCAGCGCCGGAGGGCAGCGGCACTACACGCAGGATGAGGTCGAACGGGTCGAGTTCGTCCAGCGCCTGTACGCCGCGGGCCTGTCCAGCCGGACCATCGCCGGCCTGCTGCCGTGCGTCGAGGCACCCAGCCGGGAGAACTCCGATGCCGCGCTGGAGCGCATGGCCGAGGAGCGCGAACGGCTCTCCGAGCACATCACCGACCTCCTGCGCACCCGGGACGCGCTCGACGCGCTGATGGACGCGGCCCGGAAGTACCGGCAGCAGCTCCAGCCGGCAGCCGTCGAGTGATCGACGGGGTCCATAAGCGATCGACGGGGCCCATGAGCGCTCCGGACGGGGCTCCGGACAAGGCTCCGGACAGGGCTCCGCCCGGTCCGGCGTGGATCACTCAAGTCCTGCCCGGAGTCCTGCGCGGAGTCCGGGCCGCCCCCCGAAGTCTGTCGGGCCTGGCCCGGTGACCGCACCTCCCGGCTTCGCGCGATCCTCTACTCCTGGTAGAGGATCGCGGTAGACTCGGGACATGGCAGCGGACGAGACGAGCATCAAGGTGAGCACCGCCGCGCGGGACCGGCTCGCCCGGCTGGCCGCCGAGCACGGGACGACCATCCGGAGCCTGGTCGAGGAGCTGGCGCAGGGCACTCCGACCCAGGCCGAGTACGCGGAGCGCGCGGAGCTGGCCCGCGCCGAACTCGCCTCCGCCCTCGGCAGCGCGCCGAGCCCCGAGGCCGAGGCGAGGGCCCGGGCCCTGCTGGAGCGGCTGGGAGCAGGACCGCACAGCCCGCGGGCCGCCGCGTAGTGGCGGCGATCGCGGTCGTCCTGGACCACACCACCGCCACGGCCCTGTACGACCCGAAGGACCCGTTCAACGAGGCCGTCGCCGCCTTCTACGTACAAGCCTCCGGCGGTCTCGGCAGCCTGTACGCGCCGGTCCTGTCGCTCACGGCCGGCGACGCCGAGCGGCCCGGCCTGTTCAGCTACGTCAAGGGGCTGCGCTTCATCCGGCTGGAGGCGTTCGACACCGACGCCGCCGTCACCGCCACCGAACTGCTGCGCTTCGGGCACCCGTGGGCCACCGTCCACGCCATCCACGCCGCCCGGCCGTCGGCCGCCCACCCCACGGGGCGCTTCCTCCTGACCCTGACCCCGAAGGCGTACGCCGGCACCGGAGTGCAGGCGGTCCACCCCGGTGGGTGAGGCAGCGATGAGATTCCGCCGTCCGGGGAGTCTTCATCCCTGTCGTCACCCGTCCAGGAGGAACACATGACCCAGCTGCTGAAAGTCCAGAACTTCAACGTCTCGAGTGACGGCGTCGCTGCCGGTGAGGACCAGAGCCTGGAGCGGCCGTTCGGCCATGTCGACCACAGGGAGCTGTTCGCCTGGGCCGGTGCCACGGCGAGCTGGCCCGGGCGCACCGACCCCGGAGGCAGCCGGGGCCTCGACGACTACTTGACGCGCGATTTCTCGCACAACATCGGCGCGGAGATCATGGGCCGCAACAAGTTCGGGCCGCAGCGCGGGCCCTGGCAGGACGACCAGTGGCGCGGCTGGTGGGGTGAGGAACCGCCGTTCCACACACCGGTGTTCGTCCTGACCCACCACCCGCGTCCTTCCTTCACGCTCTCCGACACCACCTTCCACTTCGTCGAGGGGGACCCGGCCACGGTGCTCGCGCGGGCCCGGGAGGCGGCCGGGGGCAAGGACGTACGGCTCGGCGGCGGGGTCACCACCATCCGCGAGTTCCTCGACGCCGGTCTCGTCGACACCCTGCACGTGGCGGTCTCTCCGGTGAAGCTCGGGTCCGGGCTGCGGCTGTGGGAGTCGCCGGACGAACTGCTCGACCGCTACCACCTGGACGTCGTGCCCAGCCCGAGCGGCGTGACGCACCACCTCTTCTGGCGGAAGTGACCGGCACGGCGGGGCGGCCTGCTCACCCGGGCCGGCCCGCCCGCGGACGGAGGTGAGCGGCGCCCGGCTCCCCGGGCCCGCTCACCGACCGGCGTGCTCCGCCAGATGCGCGGCGACGCGCCGGGCGTCCTCGGCGCGGTGCTGGCTCCGGTAGAGCCGCAGCGCGGTGGTCCACGCGGCGCGGGCCTGTACGAGGTCGCCGCGCTCGGCGTGGACGTCCGCGAGGGCGGACCAGGTGTCGGCCTCGCGGTTGGCGTTGCCGATGGCCCGGAAGTGGGCGAGGGCCTGGCGGTAGGCGTAGCAGGCGCGTTCCGTCCGTCCGGTGCGCCAGGCGATGTGGGCCAGGGTGTCCCAGGTGGCGGCCTGGCCCTCGCCGTCGTCGTGGAGCCGCAGCAGGGGCAGCGCCTGCAGGCAGTGCTCCTCGCCGCTGGTGTACCGGCCGAGGCGGGCGAGGGCCCACCCGGTCCCGTTGAGAGCGTTGGCCTCCCCGACCTGGTCCCCCAGCCGCCGGTACCCCTCGACCGCCTGCGCGAAGTGCGGCAGGGCGCTCTCGTGGGCGTCGATGCGCACGTGGACCTCCGCGAGCGCGTGGTGCGACCGGGTGCGCCCCGGCAGGTCGTCGTGCTCGGTGAAGTGGGCCAGGGCGGCGTCGAGATGGGGCAGGGCCTCCTCGTGGCGCCCGGCCTGGGCCAGGGCGACGGCCAGCCGCTGGCGGGTGTGCGCGGTGAGGGAGGCGTCCTCGATGGCGCGCGCCGCTTCGAGGGCCATGTGCCAGGCCTGGATGCTCTCGGCGAAGAGGCCGCGCCGCCAGCGGAAGGTGTGCAGCGACCAGACGAGCCGGCACAGCTGCAGGTGCGCCCGGTGCCGCCGGGTCGTCGTGACGATCTCCTGGAGGCAGGCGTACTCGTCCTCGAACCAGGCCAGGGCGCTGTCGGCGTCGTCGAACGAGAGCGGGGCCGGACCCTGGTCCGCGACGCCCAGCGGGTCCTGCGCGGTGCGGTGCGGGTCCAGGGCGCTGTGCGCCGCGTGGGCGGTGCGGACGTAGAAGTCGACCAGGCGCCCGGTCAGTTCGTCGCGCGGGCCGGCCGCCAGGCGGGCCGCCCCTTCCCGCGCGTACAGCCTGACCAGGTCGTGCATCTGGTAGCGCCCGGGGCGGTTCTCCCGTACCAGGCAGGCCTCCTCCAGTCTGCGCAGGGTGCCCCGGGTGTGCGCGGGCGTGCGGTCGGCCAGATGGGCGAGCGCGGCGAGGGAGACGTCCGTGTGGGGCACCAGCCCGAACAGGTTCAGCAGGCGCGCGGCCGGGGGGTCCAGGGCGTGTTCGGACGACGTGAACAGGGCGCGCAGGTTGAGGGACACGTCGCCCGCGTCGAGGGCGTCGAGGCGGGTGCGGGGGTCGAGCAGGTCCTGGGCGAGCTGGTCCAGCGAGGCCGGGGAGAGGTCCAGGGCGTGGGCGGCGGCGATGTCGAGGGCGAGGGGCAGCCCCGAGCAGGCGCGGACGATGTCCCGCATCGCGGGTTCGCGGGCCGCGCGGGTGGCGCCGACGCGCTGGGCGAAGAGGCGGGAGGATTCCGCTTCGGGCAGGACACCGAGCCGGACCGAGTCCGCGCCGCACCGGACCTTGAGGCCGCTCAGGGTGTTCCTGCTGGTCACCAGGGTCCGGCAGCCCGCGCCGCCGGCCAGCAGCGGCAGTACCTGGGTGGTGTCGCGGGCGTTGTCGAGGACGACGAGGACGCGCCGCCCGTCCATGAGGGTGCGGTACAGCCCCGCCCGGCCCTCCAGGTCCGGGGGCAGTTCGTGCGCGGCGGCGCCCAGGGCCATGAGGAACGCCTGGAGGACGTCCGCGGGGCGGGCCGGCGGGGTGTGCGGGCTGAAGCCGTTGAGCTGGGCGTGGAGCTGGCCGTCGGGGAAGTCCTCGATGTGCTGGTGGGCCCAGCGCAGGGCCAGCCACGTCTTGCCGATGCCGCCCATGCCGGTGATCGCGCAGACTCCCGGCGCGTTCGGGCCGGTCCGCGCGGCCTGGGCGTCCAGCAGCCGCAGCGCGTCCTGGCGCCCGACGAAGCCCACCGGGACCGCGGGCAGTTGGCGCGGGACCCGCGCCGGGGCACGCGCCGGCGGAACACCGGTGCCTGCCGGGCCGGGCGCGGGCAGGTGCAGGGCGTCGTCGAAGGCGAGGATGCGCTGGTACAGCTCCTGGAGGGGCGGGCCCGGGTCCGCTCCCATCTGCTCCACGAGATCGCCGCGCAGCCGCTCGTAGGCGGTGAGGGCCGCGGCGGGCCGTCCGCTGCGGTACAGGGCGAGCATGTGCTGGTGGGCGAGGCGTTCGTCCAGCGGGTGGTCGCCGGTGAGCGCCTCCAGGGAGCGGACGGCTTCCGCGTGGCGGCCCTGGGCGAGCAGGAGTTCGTGCCGCGCCACGGTGGCGTGCAGGTGCTCGGCCTCCAGCGTGAGGCGGTACCGGTCGAGCCATGCGGAGTTCACACCGGCGAACGGGCGTCCCCGCCAGAGGGCGAGCGCCTGCTCGTACTTCGGGCCGGCCTCCTCCGGTTCTCCCTCGTCCGCCTGCCCCACCAGGTCGCGGAAGCGGAACAGGTCGACGGCCGCCGGGTCGGTGCGCAGCACGTAACCGGCCGTCGTGCGGAGGATGTCCCACTCCTCCGCCCGCCCGGCCAGGGAGGTCCGCAGGGCACGGAGGCGGGACACGTAGCTGTAGAGGGCGGCGACCGCGCGCGGCGGCGGTGACTGGCCCCAGACCCGGTCCACCAACGCGTCCACGGAGACGGGCCGGTTGGCCTCCAGGAGCAGCACGGCGAGAACACAGCGCTGGCGCGGGGTGCCGGGGACGACGTCGGACCCGTCGAGGCTGATGACGACGTCACCCAGGAGTCTGAATCGCGTACCCATAGGCCCTTCGCCCGTGTGGCCCCTCGAAGCGGCACCGCAGGCCGGACCCGGCTCTTCGCCGGCCGCCCCGCCGTTGCAAGAAGATATCAAGGTCCTTGCAGGGCCGGTACGGGACTTTGGTGGGGACCGAGGACGCCGCCGGGGGAAGGCCCGGCCGAGGAGCGGGCCGCGGCGCGTGCCGGTCCCGGCCGCGGGGCCGCGCCGGTGCCGCCGGACGCCGCCCCACGGGGGTGGGCGGAATCCGGCCCGGCACCGGGGCGGCACCCGGGCCGCGCGCCCGAACGACCGGGGCGCGAAACGACCGATGCCCAGAACCGTCCCACGCCGGAACGACCCACGCGCGAACGGACCACGCCAACGGCCCACGCCCGAACGGCCCGTGCCCCGGGGGGGCGGGGTCGTGCCTCTCCCCCGTGCAGACGTCCCTTCCGCTCCGGTACCGGAGCCCCAACGGCAAGGAGAACCATGACCAAGCACGCTGTACGCACAGGACTCGTCGGCCTCTCGGCCGCCGTCGGACTGCTCGCCGCCACCGGCGGTGTCGGGCACGCCCAGCCGCTGACCACGGCAGGGCACTCGGCCACCGCGCTCCCGGCCGCCGTCGCGGCCGGCTACGCCGTCGTACCGTACGAGAACGTCAACGTCCGCAAACTTCCCAGCAAGAACGGCGCCTACCTGGCCACGCTCACCGCGGGCCGGACCTACACGGCCTACTGCTGGACGCACGGCGACACGGTGACCGACCACGGGATCACCAACGACATCTGGATCGGCTTCGCCGACGGCTACAGCAGCGCCGTCTACTTCAAGGGCGACGAGTACGCCAACCTGCCCGTCTCCGCCCGCTGCTGACCGGTCCGCCGTCCCGCCCACCCGAAGGAGAAAACCGTGCGCAACCGCTCACGCAGGGGCGCTGCCGCCCTCGCCGTCGGCGCCGCGCTGGCGTTCGTCGGCGTGTCCGCCCCCACGGCCTCGGCCGCCGACGCCTGTGTCGTCAACGGACCCGCCTACTACTGCCACAACGTCTACGGTGCCGCCGTCTACAACGGCTTCGCCAACCCGGGCCCGGTCGTCGGCCGCATGTACACGACGTACAGCTGGTTCAGCTGCCGCGTGGACAACGGCGCGTACGTCGGCGGGCCGCACCCGTACCGCTGGCTGCTGACCAAGGCCGACAACGGCGTCTGGGGCTTCATGAAGGACACCTCCATCAGCTCGGAGACCGACCCGGTGATCCCCTGCTGACCCTTCGGCGGTGACCGCCGGCACTCGGTGAACGCCGGCACTCGGTGAACGCCCTCTCTCCGGGCGCCCGGAGAGAGGGCAGCCGGGCGCCCGGAGAGAGGGGCCGGCGGGTGGCCCGGCGGGCAGCCCGGAGCCGGCCCTGCGGTGGTCCGGCGGTGGTCCGGCGGGTGGTCCGAAGACAGCCCGGGGGGCGGGCCGGGGGCGGCCCGGAGAGACATCCCCCTCGTCGTTCGGGTAGCGTATTTGCGGCCGGGAAGCAGTGTCTTCCCGGCCCCTGCGCGTGTTGCGGAGGGAGACCTGTTCTGTGATGGGTGACGCGGCGGCGGTGCCGGCGTCGGGGGAAGTGAGCAAGTCATGGCCATGGTGGGCCTGTTCTGGATCGCCGAGGGCGACGTGTACGTGGGCGCGAAGCCGTCCGGTCTGGCTCCCGGGGTGCGTCTGACCCCCGACGGCGTGGTGGCGCTGGGCGACGGGCAGGCGGGCCTGCACCTGTGGGAGGACGTGCGGGCCCTGACGGTCACGGACGTCCCGGTGAAGTCCCTGCTGCGGCGGGTCGGCGTGGTCAAGGACCTGGCCGTGGACACGGTGATGACCCTGGCCCTGTCCGCCGGCCCGGGCCGGACGGACGAGGCGCCCCCGATGATGACGGTGCGGGTGCAGTCGTCCGGCGGGGAGCACGAACTGGGCGCCTACGCGGCCGCGGCCGTCGGCTACTCCGCGACCGAGGCCGACCTCTCCCGGGCCCTCCTGTCCCGCCTCACCGAGGGCGCCGCGACCATGTCCACGACGCTGGCGGCGATGTCGGAATGGGGCCGCACCCGGGCGAACGGCACGCCCCGGACGGCGGAGCGGGAGAAGCTGCTGCGGGAGTGGCTGGGGCAGTGACGCGGGCCCGGCGCAGCCGCCGCTGCCGGCCGGGGCCCAGCGGTCCGGGCCTGTGCGTTCGGCAGCCGGAGCCGGCAAGGCGTCCGCTGCGGGCCTTCCGCGTCCTGCACGCAGCCCATGGCGCACGCCGACCGTGGCCGGTCCGCGCGAGCGCCCGTGCCCGCGGGAATCTGCGCCGGCTGAACCGGGTTGCCGAAGGCGGTGACGGAGCGGCGCTCGCTCCGGCGCGGGGAGGAGAGGGGAACCGATGAGCCTTCGCCAGTTCGAGTACGCCCTGGCCGTGGCCGAGGCGGGTTCGGTGACGGCCGCGGCGGAGCGGCTGCACGTCGCTCAGCCCTCGGTGTCCCAGCAGATCCGCGGCCTGGAGCGGGAACTCGGCGTGGAACTGTTCGCCCGTACGCCGACCGGACTGGTGCCCACCGTGGTCGGCCGCGCGTTCCTGCGCGAGGCCCAGGTCGCGGTGAGCGCGTCACGGCGGGCGAGGGCGACAGCACGGGCCGGCGCCGAGGAACTGGTGGGCGAGCTGGTGGTCGTGGTGCAGATGGGCTTCGGCGCACGGCAGTTGCCGCGCGCGCTCAGCGCGCTGCGCCGCCGCTTCCCGCGGCTGGAGGTCACCGTCTTCGAGGAGCCCAGCTCCGCCGAGCTGGACCGGCTGTGCCGCCGGGGCGTGGTGGACCTCGCCCTGATGGCGGCGTGCGAGCGGAGCCCCGCCGACGCCCACCACCTCGGCGACGAGGATTTCGTCGTGGTGCTGGGCGCCGGGCACCCCCGGCTCGCCGCGGACCGGGTCGAGCTGCGCGAGCTGGAAGGGGAACCGTGGGTGAGGTTCGACCGCGCCAGCGCGCTCGACGGCGTCCTCACGAACGTGCTGCGCGACAGCGGTCCGGCCCCGGCCACGGCCGCCCGCGTGTCCCAGACGGCGACCGCCGTGCGCTGGGCCGCGAACGGGCTGGGGGTGACACTCGTCCCGGCCTCCGCCGTGCCGCACGGTCACGAGCACTTCGCCCGCCCGGTGTCCCCGGCCGTGTCGCAGCCCGTCATCGCCGTGGTCCGCCACAACCCCGGCCCGGCGGAGACGGCCCTGCTCGACCTCCTGCGCGAGGAGAACTGGTCCGGATCCGCCTCCCCCACCGCCCCCTCGCCGGTGTCCTGACGGCCGGCGGGAAACGGCGCCCGGGATTCCGCCGCACCGGAACACCGCCGCCCCCTGATTCCCGGCCAGAATTCCCGTACCAGGATCCCCCGCATCCGAATTCCCGTATCAGAATTCCGCGCACCGGATTCGGCCGGACGGCGTCACCCCCGGGAGAATTCACCGCCGTCCACGACGAGACTGGTTCCGGTCAGCCAGCTCGCCCGGTCGGACACGAGGAACGACACCGCCTGGGCGATGTCGTCGGGCCGGCCGTCGCGCCCCAGCGGCGGGGTGTCGTCCGCGTTGACCTGGCCCGGCGCCGCGTTCAGGCGCGCCCACTGTTCCCGCGTCGCCTCCCCGCCGGGTGTGGCGACCCTGCCGGGCGTCACGGTGTTCACCCGGATCCCGGACGGAGCCAGCTCCTGGGCCAGCCCCCGGCTGTAGTTCTCCAGCGCCGCCTTCGCCGCCGTGTAGTGCAGGAACGGTCCTACGGGGGTGAGGACCGCGGCCGACGAGACGTGCACGATGCTGCCCGAACGGCGTTCCCGCATGCCCGGCACCAGCAGTGAGTCCAGCCGCACCGACGCCAGGAAGTTCAGGTCCAGCGCGTCCTGCCAGTCCTCGTCGGCGATGGCCAGGACGCCTTCGTGAGGGCGCGCCCCGCCCGCGTTGTGGACCACGATGTCCACCACCCCGCCGAGCACCTCCCCCGCCGCCGACGCGAGCGCCTCGGCTCCGGCCCGGGTGCTCACGTCGGCCTGCACGAAGGCGGCGCCCTGCGGCGCCGTGCCCGTCGCCGACCGTGCGGTGGTGAGCACCTGGGCGCCCGCGTCCAGGAGCCGGCGCACGACGGCCGCTCCGATTCCGCGCGTGCCGCCCGTGACCAGCGCCCGCCGTCCCGCGAGTTCCCGCGTCACCGAGCCGTTCTCGTACGAGGTCATTTAAGAGTTCCTTCTCGATCGTGTCTTCATCGCCCGACGGAAAAGAGGCAGCCGGGCCCGGCGCGCAGTGCGCGAATCCATTGAAGGAATCGCGGCGGCCAGGCACCCCGTCGGGTTCGTTTCACGGTACGGCCGGAAAAGAAAGAGAGGCAAAGACGAAATTCCATGAAGCCCTATAGGCGATTCCTATGCCCTCATCCGGATCGGCGCGCGCACGGTGCCGCCCCGCACGCCAGGCTCCCGGCTCCTGCGACCTGGCCGGATCCGGCCTCGCCACCGGCAGCGCCGACGTGGCGCTCGCGGCCCGGGCGCCGCTGTGGCACCGTGACGGCGCGCCCCCAGGACCGCGCAGTGGTGGGGCCGCACCCAGTGACAGGGCCGCGGCCGCGGGCACCGCGACCGCGCCGCCACGAGCGGGGCGGAGGCCGCTTCCGGCGTCCGGCGGCCGGCAGGCCGTACTGTCGGGCCATGAGTGGGATCGTCGTCGTGTACGAGCTGGACAGGCCGATGACCGCGGGCGCCGTCGGCGGCGGGGCCCGTACGGACGAGCCGCCGGTCCGCCGGGTGCACGCCGCACCCGCGGCTCCCGGCACCACCGCCTCCCCCGGGCCGCGGACCTTCTGCGGCAAGGACACCTTCGCCATGGAGGCGGCCTCGTGGACGCCCTCCGAGCACCCCGGTGCCCCCTGGTGCGGCTCCCGGTACGCGGACCGGGTCTGCGGGGACTGCGACACGGCGATGGAAGAGGACTGAGCGGTACCGGTCCGCCCGGCTGACCAGGCGAGGCAGGACCGGGCAGGGCGGCGGTGCCCGACCGTGTGGTCCGCCCGCCGCGACGACGCGCTCGACCGCGTCCGCCACCAGTGGTCGGCCGGCCGGCGCTCTTCCCGGGTGAAGACGTCCGGCAGGGCGGGTTCCTGGACGATCAGCCGGTTCGGCGTCAGCACGAGCGGTTCGACGGCCGTGGCGTCGCCGGAAGGACCGGGAGCCTGCTGAGCGGCCCGGGAAAATCAGGGCCGGTCCGGCTCCTCCCCTGCCATGCTGGTCGCCGCGTCCGGGTCCGGACGCCGGACGCTGCACGCGGACACACGGGAACGTCGTCGATCTTCCCCGCCGTGCCCGCGTACCCGACGAGGAGGGAGGACGGTGTGGAGCCACGGGAACTCCGCCGCGCGGTCGGGGCGGGGCGGGCGGCGGCCGCGGAGCTGGGCCTCCAGGTCGACGAGGTGAGCGTCATCCACAACTCGGACCGCGTCGCGTTGCGCCTGGTCCCTTGCGATGTTCTGGCCCGGGTCGCGCCGCTGGGGCATCTGGCCGATTCCGCGTTCGAGGTGGAGGTGGGCCGCCGTCTCGCCGAGGCCGGCGCTCCGGTGGCCGAGCCGGACCCCCGGGTCGAACCGCGCGTGCACGTACGGGACGACTTCGCCGTCTCCTTCTGGACCTACTACGAGCCCGCGGGACCGCCGATCGCGCCGGCCGACTACGCGGAGGTACTGCGGCGGCACCACGCGGCGCTGCGCCGACTCGATCTGGACGCACCGCGTTTCACGGATCGGGTCGCCCGGGCGCTCAGTGAGGTGAACGACAGGGAACGTTCCCCCGAACTGGCCGAGTCCGACCGGGAATTCCTCGGCCTGGCACTCAGTGGACTGAGTGCCGCGATCAGCGACGGCGGGCCCGGCGGCCAGCTGCTGCACGGCGAGCCGCACCCGGGCAACCTCCTCCGCACGAGGAGAGGGCCGCTCTTCGTGGACCTCGCCACCTGCTGCCGCGGGCCGGTCGAGTTCGACCTCGCCCACACGCCCGAGGAAGTGGGAGAGCGCTACCCGGGTGCCGACCCCTCCCTGACCCGCCTGTGCCGCGCTCTGAACTGGGCCATGTTCTCGGCCTGGCGCTGGCGCCGGGCCGACCAGATGCCCGACCGGGACCGCTGGAGAGCGGAGGGGCTCGACCGGCTTCGCGCCGCGCTGGAGCGCTGCGGACCGGGCTGAAGGCAGGGCGGAAGGGCAGTGGGCGCGGCCGGCAACACCTCTGAACACGAGAGGCGAGCGTGCGATAGGTTGCCGAGCATGACCGGACTCGGACCCCTCGCCTGGCCACCTGCCCCGATCAGGACCGAGCGGCTGGTGCTCCGCGAGTCCGAGGCCCGGGACCGTGCGACGTTCATCGAGCTGCTCGCCTCGCCGGAGGTGCACACCTATCTCGGTGGCCCACGGTCTCGTGACGCGCTGGAAGACACGTTGCCGACGGTTCCCGGGGCGCGCCCCGGTCTTTTCGTCGTCGAGCTGGACGCAGCGATGATCGGCACCATCCAGTTCAACCGGCGTGACGCGGAGCCCGGCAGTCGGGCCCGGCCGGGCGTCGGGGAGGCCGAACTCGGCTACCTGTTCCTGCCGCGGGCATGGGGGCGCGGGTACGCCGCCGAGGCGTGCGCGGCGGCACTCGGCTGGTTCGCCGAGGTGCTTCCCGGCGAACCGGTGGTGCTGTGCACCCAGACCGCCAACGACCGCTCGATGCGCCTCGCGGCGAAGCTGGGGTTCGCGGAGGTGCGGCGGTTCCAGGAGTGGGGCGCTGAACAGTGGCTGGGAGTGCGCTCCTCTCCGGCGCAATCCGGTTGAGCGGCCGCTTCGTCGAGCGGCCCGGCCGCGCCTGGACGGGCCGGTGGCTTCCGGTGCCCTGCCCGGCGTGCGGGACGAGGCCTGCTGGTACGACCGGGCCCTGCTCACCTGACCCCGGGCGGATGCCTGGCTCGCCCGGTCGGTCAACACCCGGCCAAAATTCGCCCTTTCTTCCCTGACCGGGTGTTCACCCCCGCGCCACCATGACTCCCCCGGAGGGCCGCTCACCTGCCGGAACCTCCTGACCGTGACGATGCACCATCATCGCGTCCGGAGGAGTGGAGAGCATGGCCGCCAGGGGCAGACGATCAACTGTGCGCAGGGCAGGGGCACTGGCCGGTGCCGCCGCCCTGACCGTACTCGCCGGGGCCGCGCCCACCTGGGCGGCGCCCGCCGGGCACCACGGTCACTCGGCGACCGCCACGCCGATCGAGCACGTGGTCGTGCTCTTCGACGAGAACGTCTCCTTCGACCACTACTTCGCCACGTATCCCAAGGCGGCCGACACCGAGGGCACGAAGTTCACGGCGTCGAAGAAGACCCCGAAGGACATCGACACGCTCGCGCACGCCGGTCTGCTGACGCGGAACCCGAACCAGTACCCGCCCAAGCGGCTGACCCCGGCGCAGGCCATGACCTGCGACCAGAACCACGGGTACAGCGCCGAGCAGTACGCGGCCGACGGCGGCAAGGCCGACCGGTACGTGCAGAACACCGAGGTCGACCAGTGCTCCGGTGGCCTGTTCGGGGAGCCGGGCCTGGTCATGGACTACTACGACGGCAACACCGTCACCGCGCTGTGGAACTACGCCCAGCACTACGCCCTCAACGACCGCTCCTTCAGCTCGGTCTACGGCCCCTCCACACCCGGTGCGCTGAACCTCGTCTCCGGCCAGACCCACGGTGTCGTCTCCGTGGACCCGGCCTCCGGCACGGAGAACCCGAAGCAGACGCCGGTGCCCGACGCCTACACCGTCAAGTCTCCCGACGCCGGCGGTGTCGGCACCGTCGTCAACGACCCGGACCCGGCCTACGACGACTGCTCCGGCAAGAACCACACCAGCGGCAGCGCACTCGCGGCGATGCGGGGCAGGAACATCGGTGACCTGCTCAACGCGAAGCAGGTCAGCTGGGGCTGGTTCCAGGGCGGTTTCCGTCCGACCACCGCGTGGGACGGCCGGCCGGGCCACTACGCCAGGTGCGAGGCCGCACACACCAACGTCGGCGGGGCGTCCGTGGTCGACTACAGCCCGCACCACTCGCCGTTCGAGTACTACAGGTCGACGTCCAACCCGCACCACCTGCCGCCGCGGAACGTCGACGAGATCGGCCACGACGGCCAGGCCAACCACGACTACGACCTGACCGACTTCGACGCGGCGCTCAAGGCGGGCAAGCTGCCCGCCGTCAGCTTCGTCAAGGCACCCGAGTACCAGGACGGCCACGCCGCCTACTCGGACCCGGTCGACGAGCAGCACTTCCTCGTCGACCGGATCAACGCCCTCCAGAGTTCCCCGCAGTGGAAGTCCACCGCGGTCGTCATCGCCTACGACGACTCGGACGGCTGGTACGACCACGCCTCCGCCACCCCGCGCAACGGCTCCACGGACACCGCGCTCACCTCCAGCGGCCAGGCCACCGACAGCCCCGCCTGCCAGAAGGGTCCTCACGCGTCCGGCGGCTACGCCGACCGCTGCGGGCCCGGCACCCGCCAGCCACTGCTCGTGGTCTCCCCGTACAGCAAGGTGAACGAGGTGGACCACCACCGGACCGACCAGGCGTCCGTCATCCGCTTCATCGAGGACAACTGGCACACCGGCCGCATCGGTGACCACTCCTTCGACGCCACGGCCGGCTCCCTCCAGGGCATGTTCGACTTCCGCCGCCCCAACAACAAGCAGGTGCTGCTGAACGCGGACGGCTCCGTCAGGTCCGTCGGCCCGATCCGGCACGTCGCCCCGGCCGACACCGCCGTCACCCCCGGACCGGACCTGCGGAACGCCGCCACCACCGGCGCCTCCGCCTCCGCCACCCTCCCGGTGAGCCTCGGCACGGGCGCCCTCGCGGCGGCCGGCGCGACGGGCACGTACCTCACCCGGCGCCGCAGGCAGCGCACCACCGTGTGATCTCCCGGCCGTCACCGCAGCGGCACGGCCGTCCGCGACCGCGCCGCTGCGGTGACGACCGCTGCCGAGGGCACCGCGCTTGCGGACGGGCCCGGGACAGCACGCCCACCGTCGCCGTGGCCGCAGCCTCCCGCCACCACGCGCCGCGCGGCCGCCGGCACCCGTGTTCGTCATGGCCGGGCCGGTCCTGGCCGACCGGAAGCCGCGTCGCGCCGGGCGGCGTCGGGCGCGGTCGCGAAGGCCGGGACGTGCCTGCCCAGCGCCTCACCCCGATGTCCCTGTCCGGCGGCACACGGTTCAGGAAACGAGGCGGCCACCGGGGCCGGTGGCCGAGCAGTGCCAGGACGGCGGGTGCGAGCGCCGTCCGGACCAAGAAGGCGTCGAAGGCGACGGCAGGGGCCGGGCCGACGGCCGCCGTCTGGCCGACGCCCGTCGTCTGGCCGGTCGGGGTGTTCAACTTCCGCCCTCGCGTCCGTGCCCACGCGTGAGCCGCCGACCGGGCGCCCTGGGGCGAGGGGGCACGGCTCCCGCGGCGTCTCGGGGAGCAGTGCCACCTGACCCCTTGTCAGCGAGTTCGGCCCTCCTTACCTTTGTGCAGCGAGTCCTTGGCCCGGCAGGGCCACCGGCCCGCGACGGCAATTGTCTGCTCCTCAGCGCACGACAGACCATGGAGGCGTCACATGCCCGTAGCCGTGCCGGAACTTCTGGAAACCGACGGATTCCGCGACGCGGGTCCGCTGGAGGTCGACGACGAGGCGATCGAGTTCGAGGACGACGACCGCGGCGACCGCGAACCCACCGCGTGCCTCTCCGACCCGTGGGTGACCGCCACCACCCGCTTCGCGTGTGACCTGAACTCGTAACGGTGGCCGTTTCCATCGCCGGCCGCAGCGGCTGGTCCGACGACACGTGGTCGTACCTGAACGACCCGCGGATGCCGGCGATGGAACACGGCTGGAAACTGCACGTCTCGGCGCGTCCCGGTGACCTCGGCGCCGTGACCGGGCTCGTCCTGCCGGTGCTCTCCCGGCACGTCTGCCACGCGAAGTTCGCCCGTGACCCGCAGACGCTGCGCCGCCTCAACTCCGGGGAGGTGAGCGCGGCGGCCGTCGGCAAGGCGATCACCGTCTACCCCCTGGCCGGCACCGTGGTCGAGATCGCCCGGGAACTCGTCGACGTCCTGCGTGACCGGGAGGGCCCGCGGGTCGTCAGCGACCGGCGGGTCGACCCGAGGGCCCCGGTCTACTACCGCTACGGCCCCTTCACGGGCGACTACCGGACCGGCCGGAGCGGGCGGCTCGAATCCGTCATGACCGGCCCGGACGGCCGGATCTTCGACGGCCTGGCCGCCGGCCGCTACCGTTGCCCGCCCTGGGCCGAGGACCCCTTCGCGCCCGGCTCCGGACCCGGTGACGAGCCGTCCGTGCCCGGCCTCGGCGGCGGACGCTACACGGTCACCGCAGGCATCAGACGCTCGCCCCGGGGCAACGTCTACCGCGCGGTCGACCGCACTGCGGGGCGGCCGGTGGTGGTCAAACAGGCGAGGGCCTTCGTGGGCGAGGACGAATCCGGTACGGACGCCCGCCACCGGCTGCGCAACGAGCGCACGGTCCTCGCCGCGCTCGACGGCGTCCCGGGCGTGCCCCGCGCACTGGACTACTTCTCCCACCAGTGCGACGAATACCTCGTGATGAGCAGTTGCGGCGACCGGGATCTGCGCCGGGAGGTCCTGCGCAACGGCCCCTACCGGGACGACGGCACCCGGCCGGCGCGCGGCCTGTCCGCCCTCGCCTCCCGGCTCCTGCGCGTCCTGGACGCCATCCACGACCGGAACGTGGTCGTCCGCGATCTCAAGCCCGACAACGTCGTACTCGACGCCTCCTGCCCCGGCCACTGCCATGTGATCGACTTCGGGATCAGTGAGCGGGACGGCACCGGGCCGGGAGGGGCGACCCCCGGATACGGCGCGCCGGTTCTGCGCGCGACCGGACCGGCCGCCCCCGCCGACGACCTCTACGCCCTCGGGGCGACCCTCTTCTTCGCCGCCACCGGCATGGACCCGGTGATCGTCGACACCGGCCACGAGGTCAACCGGGACCGGACCCTGGCCTGCCTGGCCTGGGCACTGCCCGGGCGGGCGCACCGGAGGATCCGGTCGTCGGTCACCGGCCTCCTGAGCTTCGACCCGGCCGTACGGACCGCCGCCGCCGACCGCCTGCGCACCGGCACGGCCGGGCCCGCACGCCGGCCCGCGCGTCCCCGGATCGACAGCGCCCTGCTGGACGAGATCATCGAGCACACGACCGCATTCTGCGTCGGTGAAGCACACGCGATCGTGGACCCGGTACGGGCCGCCCGGCTGAACGTCCCCACCTCGATCGACGTCTACGGCGGCAGTTCCGGACTCGGGCTGGAACTCCTCCACCACGCACACCGGCCTCACGTGCGGTCGGCCGTCACCGCGTTGGCGCGGTGGACGGCACAGCAGTCCAGGAACCTCCCCCCGGGCTTCTACACGGGACGCACCGGCGTGGAACTCTTCCTCGCGGAGGCGGGGTGGGAAGCGGGGCCGGGCGCGGACGCGCGGTCCGGACATCCCGTCCCCGTCCTGCCGGACCGCGCACCGGACGGCGGGCCGCCGGAGGCGGACCTGATCGCGGGCGCCGCCGGTATCGGCCTCGGCCGGCTGCTGCTCGCCCGGCACGCCCTCCGGTCCGGTGACCGGCGCACCGCGGACGGGCACCTCGCCGTCGCCGCCGGCTGCGACCGGATGCTGGCAACGGGCACCGCCCGGCTGACGCCGACCGGTTCGGAAACGGCCGGCAGCGCCGCCCTCAGCGAGGGCATCGCGCACGGCGAGGCGGGCGTCGCCTGCTTCCTGCTGGAATACGGGGGCGCGAGCGGCAACCGGGACGCGATCAGCCGCTCCGCGCGGGCCGCCGCGCGCCTGGCCGCCGTGACACCGGACATCATCGCGGCAGCCGCCGAGCCGGGGGCGACACGCCGCTACGGCTCGTGGTGCCGGGGTCTGGCGGGCATCGGGACCGTACTCGTCCGGGCCGCCGGACTCCTCGACGAGCCCCGGTATCTCGGCCTCGCCGCGCGGGCCGCGCGCGCCTGCGCCGCACTGGCACCGCGGATGCCGCTGGTCACACAGTGCTGCGGACTGGCCGGAGTGGGCGAGCTGATGGTGGACGTCGCGGAGACGTCCGGGGCGGAGGAGTTCCGGGAGGCGGCCGAGACCGTCGCCCTGCTCATCCTGAGCCGCAGCGGCGGCACCTGGTCCCGGCCCGTGTTCCCGGACACCGGTCTCACCGGGGCGAGTGCCGCCTGGGCCGGGGGTTCCGCGGGCGTGCTGGCCTTCTTCAGACGACTGCGCGACGGAGGAGGCCCACGCCTCGGCCTCCTCGCCTGACCACTGTCACCGGCAGCACGGTCACCCCTCCCCGGGAGAGGACTGCCGGCGGCGCATCCGCGTACTCCGGCCCGGCACCCCGGGCCGGGCCGTGGGACCCCGGGCCCGGCCCCCGGGGCAGCCCGGTCATCGAGCGGGCGAGCGGGTGGCACCGGGGGCGGGGACGTGACCTGGAGGCCGCGCGGGTTCCTGTCGCGCGGGTCCGTCCCCGCCCCCGGCTGCAACGCGCCTACCCCGGATCCCGTTTGGGACGCATTCGCCCGATGCGGCCCCTGACCCGCTCCTGCGCATGCCCGTAGGGCCCGGCCGTGTTCCCGGCCGGGCCCTACGGGGAGTGTGTGCGGTGTCAGGTCACCATCGGTACCAGCGACCGCGACCGCCCCCCGCGTCGGTGGAGCGCATGACGAACCCGAGCAGCCACACCACCAGGACGATCAGCGCCACCCACCACAGAATCTTGAGGGCGAATCCGGCGCCGAAAAGGATGAGAGGGCAAGACCAAGGAAGCCGTCGGCAGTACCCTCGGCAACGACCGGATGGCGGCCGAGGGGCAGGCCGAGAAGAGCACCGGCGACGCCCGTGAGGCCAAGGAGAAGACCAAGGACGCCTTCAAGCACTGACGTCACCTCACTTCACCCGAACACCGGAAAGGGACCTCACCCTCTCAGGGGAGGCCCCTTTCCGGCGTCTCCGTTTCCGGCGTCTTCGTTTCCGCCACTCCTCGACCGGGCTTTTGACCGCCGGACCGTGCCGGTGTCACTTCGTCGGCGCGCTCAGAATGCGCGCGCTCGAAATGATCCGGATACGGCCATGGAGACGTCGGCGGGCTCGGCGCTGCGCCGCCGCCTACGGCCACAACTCGGCGCTGTCGCACACGTGCGCGCCCATGTTCCGCTCCATCATGCGCAGGGCGGCGTCGGCGAGATCGCCGTGGATGTGCGCCACCGCGTCTCGGGGGACGACCACGTCGAGGTGGCGGATGTGGGCGTCCAGGGCCGAGTACAGCACGCACTGCTCCGTCACCTGCCCGCACAGGACCAGCCGGTCCACGCCCTGCTCGCGCAGCAGATAGGCCAGCGGGGTGTCGTAGAAGACGGAGTGGCGGGCCTTGAGGACGAACAGCGACGAATCGTCGGGCCGGAGCGGTTCGACGAGGTCGGCGTGGGGTCCGGCGAGGGCGTGCTCGAGGAGCTCGCCGTGGTGCGAGCGCCATTCGCCGAAGTTGTCGTTGACGTAGATCACGGGCACGTCCGCGCGGCGAGCCCGTCGCAGCAGGCCGGCCACGGCCGGCACCACGGTACGCGCCGAGGGGAGCAGCAGGTCGGCGTCCTTGTGGTCGTAAGTGTTGATCATGTCGATGACGATCAGTGCGGACTTGCTCATGCGTACAGGTTCGCACCGGCGTGCGGTGAACGGCCCCACGACGCGGGGGATCCTGGACGCCGTCGGCGATGCACTCGTCCGGCGGCCGCAGGCCCGGCAACTGCGTCTGGAGGTGCACGGCACCGGCCGTGTCGTCGCCGTGGGCTGTCCTGAGCCGGCATGGTGGCCGCGCACGCACCCGGCCCGGTCCACGAGAAGGTGAGGCCCGACAGCGGCTGGACGAGCGGGAGTTCACCTGGACGTGGCAGCGCACAACGGCGCACACGGCCAGGGCGCCACGGCCTCCGGCAGGACGGGAGACGGCACTTGAGGTCCCGCCTTGCCGCCGTGCGTCACTACCGCGAGCCGAGGGACACCGGCGGACGCCGCGGGGCGCGGTCGAGGTCCTCGGGGCACAGGGAGACGGTCGTGCCGGGCAGCGTCGTCGAGGACATCGAACCGTCTGCCGTGCGCGGGCGCAGTCCCCACTCGCGGGGGCGCACAGTGGCGTCGTGCTCACAGCCGGGTACGGAGCGGGGTGGTGGGAGGGGGGCCGTGTGTGCCAGGCTGCAATGACAACCGGCCTGGTCCGGTGAGGGGCCCCGCGCCGCCCTTGCAGGTCACCACCCGTGGTCGGGGCGCGGTACGGGTTGTCTCGCTCGGCTGTGCGCGGCCCCATGCCGTGTGCTTGATGCCCCCGCGTCGCCGGGGGTGTGACGGGCCCGACCCCACGGAATCGAGGGGCGACCTTGAACGATCTGACCGTCCTCACGCAGCAGCACACCGACCGCACCACGATCGCCGTGAGCGGGGAGGTGGACCTGCAGACCTGTCCGCGACTGGCCCAGGCCGCCTTCATCGCCGCCACAGAGAACGAGACGCTCCACCTCGACCTGTCGGGAGTGTCCTTCATGGACTCCAGCGGACTGAACCTGCTGGTCCTGCTCCACCGCCGCCTCCAGGCGAAGGGCGGCCGCCTCACGGTCACCGGCCTCCAGCCCCAGCCCGCCCACCTGCTCCGGCTGACCGGCACCTACGAAGTGTTCAGCGACGCCTCTGCGTCCACGCCGCCCCCGTCCCACAGGCAACGCCCGTGAGCCGGCCCACGATCCCGTACCAGGCGGCCTGACAGGCCCGCCTCACCATGCAGCCCCGTCAACCCATCGGCCGGACGCCGGCAAGCCCAGGTCACCCGTCCGAAAGCCCGGGCCGGCCCGGGCGGACGCGGAAGCCCGCCGAAAGGCCGCGCCAGCGCCTGCCCACAGGCGGGTCGCACGGACGGAGCCGGGCATATTTCAGTGACCGGGCCGGGCGGGTTGTGGTGAGTGCCGGGCAGGTTTTCGTGAGGGCCGAGCGGGTCTGGTGGCCCGCCGGGCCACAGGATCCGCCGGGCCACAGGATCCGCCGGGCGACAGGGGGCGCCGGGCCACAGGGGGCGCCGGGCCACAGGATCCGGGCGACAGGGGGCGCCGGGTCGCAGGCTCCGCCACCGAAATTCAGTGGTGGAGAACAATCGATACGCACCAGGATCCGCTCATGGACCCAGGCGCGCGTGATGACGAAGCAGCGGTGACCCGGTGGACTCCTTCCACCCGCTGTCCCGACATGTGGGTCGACCCCGACGACGACCCGCGCGAGACCGCAGCCGGGCCGGTCGGCGAACGCGGCACGCTGCTGGACAGTCTGCGCCACTTCCGCCTCACCATCGAGATGAAGTGCGCGGGCCTGGACGCCGAACAGATGGCCCGGCGCTCCGTACCGCCGTCCACCATGTCCCTGCTCGGGCTGATACGGCACATGGCCGAGGACGAACGGCACTTCCGCCGGATGGCCGGCGAGGACGTGCCCAGGATCTACCGCACCGCTGAAGACCGTGACGGCGACTGGAACGGCGCGATCGCCGAGCCGTCGGTCGTGGCGGACGCCTGGCGGCAGTGGCGGGCCGAGAGCGAGGTGACCGACCGCTTCATAGCGGGCTTCGCCGACCTCGGCACCCGGACGGGAGAGGCGCCGCTCCGCGAGATCCTGGTGGCGCAGATCGCCGAGTACGCACGGCACTGCGGCCACGCCGACCTGCTGCGCGAGCGGATCGACGGCCGGGTGGGCCAATGATCGACCGCGCCGCTGAAGGTACGGCGGGAGCTGACCGTCCGGTTCCTGCCCGCTGCCGCCGGTCGGCCTCCTACGGACCCGCGCCCGCTGCGACCCCGAGCTGCTGGAACGGATGCTCCCTGGAGCCGCACTCGTAGCACGGGCGCACATGGGCGGTCGCGGGCATCCCGGACGGTCCCGGACGGGATGCCCGAAGACCTTCACCGGCAGTGCCGCGTGGCGGGGTGGCCCGACGGCGCCCTCCCGGCCGGCGCCGGCGCCGCACCGGCCAGAACCTCACGGGCCCGCTGGGGGCCTCACGCCCTGCCCGGCGTGGTGGACGGCTGCGGCACCGGGCCGCCTTCGCCGCCTTCCGCCTGGCACTCGAAGTCGTAGAGCAGGCAGCTCGCCACCGGCGCGGGCGTCGTGAGCCGGCTCGTGGGGTGGGAGGACGGGCCCGGGACGGCCCGGGGCGTCGGGGTGGGCGACGGCTCGGGCACGGAGGTGGCGCTGCCGCCGGTGCCGCCGAACGCGGCCACCAGGATCCCGACGGCGGCGAGGACGACGAGGACGCCGACGGCGGCGGCGAGGCGCGGGAAGGGCGCGGGGGCGCTCATGACGCGGGGTTCCTTCCGGAGTGACCAGGCCGCCGGACGTGGCCGGCGGCGGGAGTGGTCCAACGCGGCCGGCCGGGTGATGGTCACGCTCACGTCAACCTTCCGCACGCCCCGCAGCGTGCCGGGCGGGGCCCGGGCAGTGTCGGCGCGGGACCGGGAGGGCGCCCGGGCGGGACTTGCAGGGGTGGTCCGGAGGGGACCCCGCACGGTGGTCCGGCGACCGGCTGTGCCCGCCCGGCTGTCATGCCTCGGCGGTCGGCTCTGCCCTGGTCCTCGGCTGTGTCTTCGCGGTCGGCCGGGCCTCGGCCCCCGGCCGCGCCTCGGCGGTGAGCCTGCTCAGCGTGCGGGCCGAGGGGGAGCCCGGGTCGGCGGTGATCAGGACGACTTCCTGGTCGTCCTCGGGGACGAGGAGGACGTCGCAGTTCAGGCGGAGCCTGCCCGCCGTCGGGTGGTCGATGGTCTTGGTGCGGTGGCCCGGGGCGTGCACCGGGCGGGTCTCCCAGAGCCGGCGGAACTCCTCGCTGCCCGCGTGCAGTTCGGCCAGCAGCGCGGCGAGCCGCGGATCGTGCGGGTAGCGGTCGGCGGCCCGGCGCAGACGCGCCACCGCGATGTGCCCGAACTCCTCCGTCCCGGAGCTTTCGCGCACCGCTCCCCCGCCGAGGAACCGGCGGCGGGCCAGGTTCACCGTGCCCGTGGCCAGGTGGTCGCCCAGCAGGGCCTGGGCCAGCGGGTTCCAGGCGACGACGCCGTAGGTCGCGTCGGTGACGACCGCGCCGGTGTCCGGCAGGCGCCGGAGCATCCGGGCCACGTGCGGGCGTACGCGCCGTACGACGCCGGAGGCGGGGGGCGGCGCGCTCGTGCCGGCCAGGCGGAACAGGTGGCTGCGTTCGGCCGGTGTGAGGCGCAGGGCCTGGGCCAGCGCGTCGAGGATGCGGGGCGAGGGACGGGGCCCGCGGGCCTGTTCGAGGCGTGTGTAGTAGTCGACGGACATGTGGGCCAGCTCGGCCACTTCCTCGCGGCGCAGGCCCGGCGTGCGGCGCGGGGGCCCGGCGGGCAGGGCCGGTTCGCGCGGGCGCAGGGCCGCGCGGCGCTCCCGCAGGAAACGCGCCAGTTCCTGCCGCGCCATAGCCGCTCCTCCCGCTCGCCTGGTACAGGTTGTCCCTGGCACGGGCGGACACCGCCAGGGGACCGTGGCTGTCATGAACGATCGCACAGCACTGGTCACGGGTGCCAACAAGGGCATCGGCAAGCACATCGCCCGCCTGCTCGTGGCGGAGGGTTTCACGGTGTACGTGGGCTCCCGCGACGCCGGGCGCGGGCGGCGGGCCGTCGAGGAGATCGGGGGCACCGCGCGGCTGCTGGTCCTCGACGTGACGGACCCGGACGGCATCGCCGCGGCCACCGGGCAGGTGGACCGCCTCGACGTCCTGGTCAACAACGCGGGCACCCTGCCCTCGCTCGCTCCGCCGACCGAGGCCGGCACGGAGGAGTTCCGGCGTACGTACGAGGCCAACGTGTTCGGGGTGGTGGCGGTGACCAACGCCTTCCTGCCCGCCCTGCGCCGCTCGCCGCACCCCCGGATCGTCAACGTGTCCAGCGGGACCGGGTCACTGACCTGGAGCACGAACCCGAACCCCCAGTTCATCCCGGGCAGCGGTGGCGCGGCCGCCTACCGGTCGTCGAAGGCCGCTCTGAACGCCCTCACCCTGCTGTACGCGCAGACCCTGGCCGGGGAGGGCTTCAAGGTCAACGCGCTCGCCCCGGGCCGGCGGGCCACCGATCTCGACTCCCGGCCGGCCTCGCCCGGCGGGGATCCGGCGGAGGCCGCGCAGGGTGCCCTGCGCCTGGCGCTCCTGCCGGACGACGGCCCGACCGGCGCCTTCTTCTCCTGGGACGGAACGCCCGTGCCCTGGTGACCACCGGGAGGCGCCCGGCGGCGCACCACTGCGGGAAACGGACCCGGCGGCGCACCACCGTGCGCCGCCGGGTCCGTGGGGGCGCGCCGCCGCGTAGCCGACCCTGCCGTCGCCGTCGCCGTGCCCGTCGCGGTTCCGCCGCTACGGCGTCACTTCAGGCAGCCGGGGGCCGGGAAGGCGGTCGTGGTGGCGGGGTGGCCGTCCTGACGAGACGGAGACGGGAAGAAGAAGGAGTTCATGCCGCGTCTCACCCGGCGGTGCGGGCCGGCCGGTGAGGGTGGGGGGCGGCAACAGGAAGGGTACGGAACCTGTTTCGACGGTTCGTCGCCCGGACTGTCACAGGAGAGCGGCAGGAAGCGGAATGCGTCCTCCCGGACGGGCATCCCGGCGGCCCTGACCGCCGGCCCGCGGGGCCTGCGGTCAGGGCCGGCCTATCGTCTCGCCGGCTCAGCGCTCGCCGCTGCGGCCGTCCGGCCGGCCGGCGGCGAGGTCCCAGTCCAGGCGCAGGACCGCCAGGTCGTCCGTGTGCCGGTCGGCGTTGAGGGTGCGGGTCCGGGCGACGAGCCGGTCGAGGTGGGTGCCGGGGTCGGGAGCCTGGAGCGTGTCGATGATGCGCAGCAGGCCGTCCGCACCGAGCCGTTCGTCGGTGCTGTCCGCGAATCCCTCGATGAGGCCGTCGGTGTAGGCGATGAGCCCTCCCCGTGCGGGCAGCGCGAGGGTGGTGGCGGTCCACTTGCCCAGTCCGGGCGCGATCCCGAGCGCGATGCCGTGGGCGGCGGTCACCTGCCGGGTGCCGTCGTCCGTGACGAGGAGGGGTTCGTGGTGGCCGGCCAGGTGCAGGGTGAGGGTGGCGGCGTCCGGGTCCAGGGTGATGAGGGTGCAGGTGGTGAACAGGTCGCTGCCGGTGCGCTCGGCGATGTGGATCTGTTCCAGCAGGTGGAGCAGGTGCTGGTCGCGGTGGCCGCCGAGGGTCAGGGCGCGCCACGCTATGCGGAGGCAGACGCCGAGCGCCGCCGCGTCGGGGCCGTGGCCGCTGACGTCTCCGATGATCGCGTGGACCTGTCCGTCGTCGGTCTGGACGACGTCGAGGAAGTCCCCGCCGAGCAGCGCCTGTGCCCGTCCCGGGTAGTAGCGGCTGGACGCGGTGACGGCGGTGGAGGACAGGAGGGGCTCGGGCAGCAGTCCGCGCTCCAGGCGGGCGTTCTCCTCGGCGCGCAGGCGTCCGATCTGGAGGGCCGCGTTGGCGCGCTCGGCCTGCTTGCGCTGGATGGCGTAGCGCACGGCGCGCTGCATCAGGTCGGGCTCGACCTTGCCCTTGACGAGGTAGTCCTGGGCGCCGGCGGCGAGGGCATCGACCCCGGCGCGGGGCTCGTCCAGCCCGGTCAGGACGATGATCGCGGCGTGGGTGTCCGCCTCGATCGCGTGGACCGTCTCCACACCGGTCGCGTCGGGCAGGTGCAGGTCGAGCAGGACACAGTCGCAGGGGTGCGCGGCGAGGGTGCGGCGGGCCTCGGCGGCGGTGCGGCAGCGTGTGAGGGTGTGCGGCAGGTCGGTGTCGTAGAGGAGTTCCTCGACGAGGAGGGCGTCGCCGTCGTCGTCCTCCACGAGGACGATCCGGAACTGGTCCACGCCGTCCGCGGCTCGGTCGGTCACGGCTGCGGCTCTCTCTCCTCGGACGCCGGCTCCGTCCCGGCGGCCGGGAGGGTGAAGACGACGCGGGTGCCCAGCTTGTAGTCGGGGTCGATGCCGATGCTCCCGCCGTGGAACTCCACGACCTTCTTGCACATGGCCAGGCCGATGCCGGTGCCGGGGTAGGCGTCCTTGGTGTGCAGCCGCTGGAAGATGATGAAGACCTTCTCCTGGAACTCGGCGGCGATGCCGATGCCGTTGTCGCTGACGGCGAACTCCCAGGTGTCGCCGTCCTGCGCGGCGCTGATGTGGATGTGCGGCGCGTGGTCGGGGCTGCGGAACTTGACGGCGTTGGACAGCAGGTTCTGCCAGAGCGTGCCCAGTTGGGTGGGGTCGCCGACGACGGTGGGCAGCGGGTCGTGGGTGATCTCGGCGCCGGTCTCCTCGACGGTCACGCTGAGATCGTCGAGCACCCGGCTCACGATCTCCTCCAGGTCGACGGCCCGGTGGTCGTTGTGCACGCGGCCGACGCGGGAAAAGGCCAGCAGGTCGTTGATGAGGTTCTGCATGCGGTTGGCGCCGTCGACGGCGAACGAGATGTACTGGTCGGCGCGTTCGTCCAGCTGTCCTCCGTACCGCCGTTGCAGCAGCTGTGTGAAGCTGGACACCTTGCGCAGCGGTTCCTGCAGGTCGTGGGAGGCGACGTAGGCGAACTGCTCCAGTTCCGTGTTCGACCGTTTCAGGTCTTCCGCCTGTTCGTCGACCAGTTGCCGGGCCTCCTCGCTGACCTGCAGTTCCTCCACCAGGCGGCGGCGCATCGACTCCACGTCGTCGGCCAGCCGGCGCAGGTCGGCGGGGCCGGTGCCGGTGAAGGAGAGGTCGAAACGGCCTCCCGCCACGTCCCTGGCCTGTGAGCCGAGCCGGCTGAGCGGGCCGGTGATGCCGCGGCGCAGCCCCTCGGAGACGAGGACCGCCAGCAGCACGATGAGGACGGCGATGACGGCGAACATCCAGTTCCGCAGCGTCTCCGCCTGCCGCAGTTCCCGGGCGGCGGCGGCCCGCTCGCCCTCCAGTTGGGCCTGCTGCCGCGTCATGGCGTGCCGCAGCGCGTCGAAGGACTTCTTGCCCTCCGTCGCCCGGTCCGTGGCGAGCTTCACCGCGTCGCCGGCGGACGCGGCGGAGACGGGGCGGGCTATCCGCCGCTGCCAGGTCCCGGCCAGTTTCTCGACCTCGGCGAGGTCGGCGGCGGCCTCGGGGTCGCCCTCGACGAGGGGGCGCAGGCGCCCCAGGGCGGCCTTCTCGTCCCGCACGCCCTGGGCGTAGGGCTGGAGGAAGTCCGAGCGGCCCGACAGCCCGTAACCCCGGACGCCCGTCTCCTGGTTGACCAGGGCCTGTTCCACGCGCATCGCCTGGATCAGGGCGGGGGAACGCCGGCCGACCAGGTCGGCGGTGACCTGAGAGGTACGCCACGTGGCCCAGCCGCCGAGCGAACCCAGCACGGCCAGGACGACCGCCGCGGTCGCGACGCCGGTACGAAGCCAGCGCCGGGTGGTCCAGCCGGAGAACGCACCTTCGGTGTAGGACGGCTTGCTCTGCATCCCGCTTCGCGTCTCTCCCTCGGCAGTCCCGGTCCCGGTCAGGCCCACGGCATGCTCACTGTACCCACGCTCCGACAACGTATGTTGTCCCGGGGGAGATCAACGCCGTAGCCTGGGCCCATGCCTGGTTCAGCTCCGCCTCCCCAGCTCTCGCAAGAGACGGTCGCGCTGGTGACTCAGATGGTGGACGAACTCGCCCGGCGTCTGGCACCGGACCCCCGTGCCGTCGCCTCGCAGGCCGAATCCCCGGACGCGGCCCACCAGTCCCGTAGCCGGGCGCTGGAACGGCTGCGGCTGCTGACCGGCGTGAAGCAGGCCGTCCGGCAGCTGGAGGACCAGGCGGCCCGCACCGCGGCCGCCGGCGGAGCCGGATACCCCGAGATCGGCCGGGCCATCAGCATCAGCCGTCAAGGAGCCCGGCGCCGCTGGCCCGGGCTGATCACCGCCAGCGCACCCCCCGTCCACCGCCCCACACCCCGGAGCTCGTGAATCATGGCTGCCGCCGCAACCCGCCCCTACGACGTGCTGCTGGTCGAGGACGACATCGCCGACGCGATGCTCATCCAGGACGCCCTCGCCGAGCGAGGCACCCGCAATCTCACCCAGGTCCCTGACGGCATCGCGGCCCTGGACTACCTGCGCGACCCGGGCAGCGCGCGCCCCGACCTGATCGTGCTCGACCTCAACATGCCCCGCATGAACGGGCGGGAGTTCCTCGCCGTCGTCAAGGAGGACCCCGAGCTGCGGACGATCCCCGTCGTCGTGCTGACCACCTCCTCCGCACCCGACGACGTCTCCGGCGCCTACCGTCACCATGCCAACGCCTATGTCACCAAGCCGGTGAACCTGGAGGAGTTCGAGGCGGCGGTCCGCAGCATCGACGCCTTCTACCTGGACATCGCCGTCAAGCCTCCCAAGGAGTAAGAACTCCGGACGAAACGGGCGTCCGATCGGTCCGCGGCGTCCGGTGCGTGTGACCGCAAGACACCTGAAGACCCTCGCGACGGAGCCACCGGGACGTTCCGGCAACGCCCCGCGCGTGCGCGTCGGGTGTCACGAGCCGGGCGCCCGTTTTGTCCGGAGTTCTGAGGAACCGGAGTCCTGGTTCCGGTCCGTGCCGCTGTACGCCCGGTACGCCGACGGCCTGACGCCCACGTGCGCCAGGAAGGCCGAGGACAGGCTGCCCGGGCCGGAGAACCCGCAGCGTTCGGCGATCTGCGCGACGGTGAGGCCGGTGCCGGACAGCAGCCGCCGTGCCCGCTCGATCCGCAGGCCGGTGAGGTACCGGTGCGGTGTCTGACCCGTGGCGTCGCGGAAGACGCGGACGAAATGGTAGACGCTCAGGTGCACTTCGCCGGCGATGTCCGCGAGCGTCAGCGGATCGGCCAGGCGCTCCCGCATGATCGCGAGGCCTGCGCGGACGGCCCTGTGCTCGGGGCCCGGGAGGCGCTGCTCCCGGCCCGCCCGGCCCCGCGACAGCAGGTGCGTCACGAGGAAGGCGGCGGCCGACTCCGCGTACAGGTCACCGGCGTGTCCGGCGGCCGGCAGGGCGCGCACGACCTGTTCGACGACCTCGTCCCCCGCGGCCAGCTCGGCCCCGATCGCCGCGAAGTCGGGCGCCGGGCCGCCCAGTTCGGCCGCGATCCGCTCGACGGTGGCCCGCGGGACGTGCACCTGGATGCTCCGCATCGCCGACGCCGAGGCGGCACGGTAACTGCGCGTGGTCGGGTGGCCGGGCACCATCAGCTCCAGGCGGCCGGGGGCCCAGCGCCGCCGCACCGCCCTCCCCGCACCGGCGCCGGTGCTGGTCGCGGCTCCGGTCCCCGCGCCGTCCCGCACCCGCATCACCGCCTCCCCGCCGACGGCCAGGACGAGATGCAGGTCCGCCACTCCCGGCAGCGCGAAGGACTCCACCTCCCGGGCGTGGGTGAAGCACTGCACGAGCAGGGATTGCCAGCCCGCGGCGTGCCAGCTGCAGTGGGTACGCCGTACGAGCCCGCCGGTGTCGAGATCCGCGTACGGCGCCAGGTCGAAGTCGGGCGTGTCGAACACCCCGTAACCCTACGGCCGCCCCGTCGTCCCCCGGGCGCCGGCGGCGGCCGTACGCCTGCCCGGCCGCCGCCGGCCCGCGAACCCGCGGCCGGTCGGGCCTACTTGCCGGACCGGCAACAAGCCGTGCCGGATCACGGGGAGCAGGGCGAGACTCGGACGCCCCCGACACAAGGGAGTGCGCTGATGAGCACCACCGACCCGGTCACCTTCTGGGACGACGTCTACGCGGCCCGGCCGGCCGCCACCGATCCGCGGCCGAACGCACGGCTCACCGAGACGGTCACGGGCCTGCCGCCCGGCGACGCGCTCGACCTCGGGTGCGGTGAAGGCGGCGACACGCTGTGGCTCGCCGGCCAGGGGTGGCGCGTCACCGCCGTCGACGTCTCGGCCGTGGCCGTCGAACGGCTCACCGGCCTCGCCCGCTCACGCGGTCTGGGCGGCCGCGTGAGCGCCGCGCAGCACGACCTGCGCGACTCGTTCCCGCAGGGCGCGTACGACCTCGTCAGCGCCCACTACCTGCACACTCCCCTGGACCTGGACCGGGCGGCCGTCCTGCGCTCGGCCGCGCACGCGCTGCGCGCGGGCGGCCGGCTGCTGGTCGTCGACCACGGATCGACGGCCCCGTGGTCGTGGAACCAGGATCCCGCCCTCCGCCACCCGGACCCGCGGCAGGTCGCCGCCGGCATCGGCCTCGACCCCCTCACGTGGACGGTGGAGCGGGCCGACTCGCCGCGCCGCACCGCGACCGGCCCGGACGGGCGCACCGCGGAGGTCACCGACCACGTCCTGCTCATCCGCCGCACCGCCCTGTCCTGACCGGACGGCGCCCACCCTCTCCTGACCGGACGGCGCACCGCTCCCGCGACCAGGTACCGCGGTTGCCCTTCGTGACCAGGTACCGCGTTCCTCTTCGTGACCAGGCGCCGTACCGCCGTCCCCGACCGTCGACCGTCCGCCGCACCGCCGTCCCCGACCGTCCGCCGCACCGCTGGAACCGGTGCGGCTCCCGCGAGGAGTCTCCATGGGCAGGACCACCGCCCCCCGCCGCGGACGCCGCGGCGACACCCCGCCGCCCCGCACCGGAAGCAGCGAGAGCGAGGTGCTGCGCGGCTTCCTCGACTACCTGCGCGAGTCGGTCTGCGCGAAGGTGGAGAGCGCCCCCGAACCGGCGGTGCGGTCCGCCGGGGTACCGTCGGGCACGAACCTCCTCGGCCTGCTCCACCACCTCACCTCCGTCGAGCGGGCGACGTTCCTCGGGGAGCAGGTGACCGACTGGCAGGCGACCTTCCACGCCGCCCCCGGGGACGGCGTGGCCGAAGTCGTCGCCCGCTACCGGGAGTCGGTCGCGCAGGCGAACGGCGTACTCGACACGTGCGCCGACCTCGGCGCACCGGTCCCCCGGCCCCGGCCCGGCCGCCCGGCTCCCAGCGTCCGCTGGGCACTCACCCACCTGATCGAGGAGACCGGCCGGCACGCCGGTCACGCGGACATCCTGCGCGAGCTGATCGACGGCGCGACCGGACGCTGAGGACGCCGGCGGCCGGGGTGCCGGCCGGAGCACGGCGTCAGAAGAGGGTCTCACCCCCGTCGACGGTGAGGACCTGGCCGGTGATGTAGGTGTTGGCCATGAGGAACAGGGCCGAGGCGGCGGCCTCGGCCGCGGTCCCGAAGCGCCCGAGCGGAGCGCTCGCCCCGGCGGCGGCGACCGCGTCGTCGGAGCCGAGTCCCGGCCGCGAGCGCAGGAGCGGGGTGTCGATCCGGCCGAAGCGGACGGTGTTCACCCGCAGGCGTGCGGGGGCGAATTCGACGGCGAGGGCCCTGGTGAGCGTCTCCACCGCGCCCGCGACCGACAGCAGGCTGCTCATCCCGGGCACGGGGCGGACCACGAGGATCCCGGAGGTGAAGGTCAGCGAGCCTCCGGCGGGCAGCCGGGTCGCCACCGCGCGGGCGGCCGTGAAGGCCGTCTGCACGCGGGACTCGAAGACCGTACGGAGGTCTTCGGCCGACAGCTCGGTCACGGGGCCGGCGCCGCCGATGCCGCCCGCGGTGACGAACACGTGGTCGACGTGGCCCGCCGCGTCGAAGGCCTGGGCGAGGGTGCCCTCGTCCGCGCCGTCGCCCGCCACGGCCAGCACGCTGTCGTCGGCGTCCTCGGCCGGTCCTGCGTCGCGCACCCGGGCGACGGCGGCCTCCAGCCGGTCGGGGTCGCGCCCCACCAGCACGACGCGGGCGCCCACCGAGCGCAGCAGCTCGCCCGCCGCCAGCCCGATGCCCGAGCTTCCGCCGACCAGGACGGCGGTCGTGCCGGCCAGGGCGCTGGGCAGCGGGGATCGGACGGGGACGGGGTTCGCGGGAGGAGGGGTGGCAGTGCTCACGGGAGAGCCTTTCGACGAGTCGGACGCCACGCGGTTGCCGGAGGGCGGCATGACAGCAATAAACCATCTGGTTGTTTTACTCCGCATCCGATGCTGCCCTCAGGAGGGCGCCGAGTCAACCGGATGGTTTAATTCGTGCCATGGCCTATGACGCGGAGGACACCAGACGGCGGATCTTCGCCGCCGCCGCTGCCGAGTTCGCCGACCGCGGCCTGGCCGGAGCCAGGGTGGACCGGATCGCGGCGGCCGCCAGGGCCAACAAACAGGCCATCTACCTCTACTACGGCAACAAGGAGAAGCTGTTCGCGGCCGTCCTGCGGGCGAAGCTGGCGGAAATCAGCGTCAGCATCTCCGTCGATCCCGACGCGGTGGCCGAGTCGGTCGGGCAGCTCTTCGACTGGTACCAGCACCACCCGGAGCTGATCCGGCTGCTGCTGTGGGAGGCGCTGGAGACGTGCGACGGCGTGGACGAGGCGTGCGGCGGCGCGGACGAGGCCGCGGGCGCACGGACGGGCGGCGACGGCGGCGGCACCGGCGGCCTCCAGGACGAGGGGGAGCGGGACGGGGAGCGCGAGAGGGAATTGCGTGACGCGTTCCGCGAGAAGGCGTACCGGCTCATGGGCGACGGGCGCGGGGGCGGCGGCGTGGCACCCGGGCTGCCCGAGGACGCCCGTCTCCGCGTCGCCCAGGACCTGCTGTTCACTCTCATGGGACTGATCGCCTGGAACTTCGCGGTACCCGGAATGTGCCGCACGGCCCTGGGCGAGCCGACCTACCGGGCCGCCCTCGCCCGCCGCCGCGCCACCGTGATCGAGACCGCCCGCACCCTCGCCGCCACCGCGGGCCGGCTCGGGAACGGGGTCGCCGAGCAGCGGGGCCCTGGGTGACGTACCGGCACGGTGGCGGAAGAGCGACGGTCAGGCCCCCCGCCGCACCGGGCCGACGAGGGTGCCGGGGGCCACGCTGAGCTTGCCTTCGGCGACGGACGTGCCGGGGATCACGCCACCGGGGGCCCGCAGCGTGAACGACGCCTCGTCGGCGGCGGTGCCTCGGCGGGCGCTGGGGACCTGGATGTCGAAGTGCACCGGATGCCCCGGGCCGAAGGTCACCACGCCGCCCTGACTGCCGTAACGGCCCGCGGTGACGCCGGTCTCCGTGCCGTGGCGGGAGAACCGTACGTCCGTGGGTGAACCGGCCAGCTCGCACGAGGCGTACCCGCGCGGCGCGGTCAGCGTCACCCGGTAGTGGGTGTGGCCCGAACTGGCGGGTCCTTCGGTGATCTTCGCGAGGTGGTTGGCCGGCCGGCAGGCCGAAGGTGCGGCCGCGCGGGCGGGGGTGGGCGCGGGCGAGGCCTGGGCGGTTCCCACGCCGGCGGCGACCGCCAGCCCCGCGACGGCGGTGACCGCTGTGACGGCGGCGGTGACGGCGGACTTCCGGGTCGTACGCATCCTGAACACTCCTTGCCTTGCATGATGGTTCGGCGGGTGTTCTCCGCCGGACCATGGTCAGGACGATTCCTGCCCCGTCCCCGTCACGGGGAATGTCCCAGGACGGAAACGGCCGGGTGCCCGATCGGTCCCGCGAACGCTCGGGCCGTGGGGGGCGCACGGCCTCAGCAGGGTGTCGACCAGCGTGTCCACCAGGCCGTCGGGGATGTCCGCACCCGTCACGGCGCGGCAGACGAGGGGGCCGGTGGGTGCGCCCACCGTGGCGTCGGGGCCGAGCGGGGGCGAGACCTCGCCGGTGCCGGTCGCGTGGGCGGGCATCGGAGCCGTCCCGTTCCGCCGGGCTCCCGGCCCTGTTCCCGGAGCCCGTCCCCGTTCCGCCCGGCGCCCGTCGGCGTTCCGCCGGAGTGCCCGGACCAGCGGTCAGGCGTCGCGCGCCGCCGTCGCGCCGGCGGGCGGTTTCCAGCCGTGGGCGAGGATGCCGAAGACCTCCTCGACCGCGGCCCGGCGGTCCTCCCGACCGCCCGCGAGGGCCGGGATCTCCAGGACGAACCGGGCGAGGGTCACACACGCGAGGTCGTCGTGGGCGACGCCTGTCTCGTCGGCGATGGCCGCACTGAGGGCGTCGGTGTGCCGGGTCCACATGCGTTCGGCGTACGCGCGAAGCGCCGGTGTGGACTCCACCAGGCCGGTGAAGCCGGCCCGCTGCGGGTGCTCCGCGACGGGCAGCCAGGTGTCGAGCACGTGCTGCCGGAGGGCGTCGAGGATGCTCCGCCCCGCCGGCCGCCGCCGCACCGCGGCGACCAGTTCCGCCTCCCGGTCCTCGTCCTGGTCGAACACCAGGGCTTCCTTGCCGGTGAAGTGCTTGAACACCGTGGTGGTCGACACGTCGGCCGCGTCGGCGATGTCCCGGATGCTCACCTGGTCGTAGCCGTGCTCCAGGAAGAGCTGGAGCGCGGCGTCGGCGATCGCTCGCCGGGTGGCCGCCTTCTTGCGTTCGCGGCGGCTGACGGGAGGCACGGTCATGTGCCGAGCATAGCCGAGAGTGGCATCGATGTTTAAGTTGACTCATTGCACTTTTTTATCGGTTCTGCTTTTCTGGAGCCACCGAGCCGGTCGGGCGATCAGCCCGTCGCGTGATCAACCCATCCAGTGACCAGCCCATCCCGTGATCAGGCCATCGGGCGACCAAGCGATCAGCCGACAAGTCCGGATCCGTTGAAGTCGCCTCGGCCGAAACCCGACGTAGGAGAACCGCCATGACCGCGAACCCCGCCGCCCCGAAGACCGCCCCCGCCGCGGCCGCCGCGGCCTCACCCCACCCCGCCCGCGCCAGGATCAGCATCATCGGTGCCGGGCCCGGCGGGCTGACCTGTGCCCGCATCCTCCAGCGGCACGGCCTGGCGGTCACCGTCCACGAACGCGAGGCCGGTCCGGGCGCCCGCGACCAGGGCGGCACCCTCGACCTGCACGCCGACAACGGCCAGATCGCGCTGCGCGAAGCCGGCCTGCTCGACCGGTTCTTCGAGCTGTCCCGCCCCGAGGGGCAGGAAATGCGCCGGATGGACCCGGACGGCACCCTCGTCCTGCATGAGGTCCCGGCGGCCGGCAAACGGTTCAAGCCGGAGATCGACCGCGGTCAGCTGCGCGACCTGCTGCTCGGCTCGCTCCGGCCGGGAACCGTGCACTGGGGCCGGACGCTGGACGCGATCAGCGGCCCCGCCGGCGGACCGCGGCACCTGCGCTTCACCGACGGCACCACGGCCGAGGCCGATCTGGTCATCGGCGCCGACGGAGCCTTCTCCCGGGTGCGCCCCGCCGTCTCCGCCGCCGTGCCCCAGTACACGGGGGTGAGCTTCCTGGAGGCGTGGTTCTCCGACGTCGAGAACCGGCACCCGGACATCGCCGACCTGGTCGGGCCGGGCAGCGCCGCGGCGGCCGACGGCGAGCGCGGCATGTTCGCCCAGCGCAACAGCGGAGGCCACATCCGCGTGTACCTCATCCGCCGCGTCCCGGTCGACTGGATCGCCCGGCGCGGCCTCACCGCCGACGACACCGGCGCCCTCCGCGCCCTGCTGCTCGACGAGTACGCCCACTGGTCCCCCCGCCTGCGGCAGATGATCAGTGACAACGACGGCCCCTACGTCCACCGCCCGATCCTGGCCCTGCCCGTCCCGCACGCCTGGGAGCACCACCCGACGGTCACCCTGCTCGGCGACGCGGCCCACCTCATGCCCCCGCTCGGCGTCGGCGTCAACCTCGCCATGCTCGACGCCTGCGAACTGGCGCTCGCCCTCGCCAACGCGGCCACCGTCGACGACGCGGTCCGCGACTACGAGAAGACCATGCTCCCCCGTGCGATCGAGACGGCCGCCGCCCTCGAGGGCGGCGCCGAACACCTGCTGTCGGGCGTGCCCGACTTCGGCGGCGCGGACGCGGAGGACCCCGCCGACGCGGACGCGGAGGCGCCCGCCGGCGCGGAGACCCGGCACTGAGAGGGCGCACTGTTCAGCACGACACCGCGCCACCGCAGCGCACCCGACCACCCAGGGGGCCTGCCGCCGGATGCCGGGTGCCTGGGCTTTCCGGCTTCCGGCTTCCGGCTTCCGGCTTCCGGCCTCTGGCTTCTGGCTTCTGCTTCTGGCTGGGGGTGACAGGGCCAGGCACGTCCGCCCTCCCGTGACTTACGGTGGGGCGCATGAGCGACGAGCCGAATCCACTGGGTGAGTACCTCCGGGCCCGCCGTGAACTCGTCACTCCCGAACAGGCCGGGATCCCCGTCCTGGGTGTGCGGCGGGTGCCGGGGCTGCGCCGTGAGGAGGTCGCGATGCTCGCCGGCATCAGCGCCGACTACTACCTGCGCCTGGAACAGGGCCGCGACCGCAACCCGTCCGTCCAGGTCCTCGAATCCCTCGCCCGCGTGCTCCTCCTCGACGAGGACGCGACGGCCTACCTGCTCGGTCTCGGAGCGGACCGGCCACGGCGCTCACGGCGCCGTCCCAGGAAGGAGAAGGTTCCGACGGGGATCGCCAAACTCCTCGCCACCCTCCCGCTGCCCGCGTTCGTGGAGGGCCGCTACTTCGACGTCCTCGCCGCCAACGCCCTGGCGACCGCGCTCTCGCCTCGTCTGGTGGCGGGCGGCAACCGGTTGCGCGACGTGTTCCTCGACCCCGCCGAGCAGGAGCTGTACCCGGACTGGACCGAGGCCACGCAGGGCCTGGTCGCGGGCTTCCGGGAATCCGTCGGCACCGACACCGACGATCCTCGTTTCATCGAACTCGTCGGTGAACTCTCCCTGGCCAGCCCCCGCTTCCGGCAGCTCTGGGCACGGCACGACGTCAGGGCACGCGAGGGCGCGCCCATGCGCATCGACCATCCGCAGGTCGGTAACCTCCAGCTGAACCGCGAGAAACTCGGCATCGGCGGCACCGCCGGGCAGATGCTCGTCGTCTACCACCCCGACGCCGGCAGCGGGAACGCCGACAAGCTCGCGCTCCTCGCCGCGGCGGCCCTCGCACCGGCCGCGCCCCGCCACGCGGCAGTACGGGACGACGGCCCGGCCGGGGTTCGCCGGCCGGACTGAGGGAGCGCATCGCCGGCTCTGAGACATCTGGCCGGTCACGGCACATACCCGGACCGGAACACTCGCCGGTCACTCGCGCCCTGGCCGGATCACTCGTGTCCATCGAGAAGCTCGTCCCGGTCGAAACACCTCTGCCCGCCGAGACGCTCGTGCCGTCGGAACCCTGGTGTCCGGGCGAAACACTTGGCCACTCGAAACGCTCGGCCGGCCGAGACACATTACAGTCGCGGCCACGACAGCGCCTATCGTGGTCCGGTGACGAGCAGCGACGACCACGTGCCCCGTTCCCCCGTTCCTGACAGCCCGGTTGAGGCGGCGGCCACGACGGCGGTGACGACGGCGGCGGCGGCGACGGAGCCATGCGGCCGGCAGGAACGGCTTCGCCCCTTCGGATACGTGGCACGGCCGGGAACCGACGTCCGTGAGCGGCTGGTCCCGCCGTTCGCGCGGCCCTCGACACGTGTGTGGGAGCTGCTGGGTGCCGGCCCGGCACGGGCGTACCGCGTCGCGAAGGTGATGGACTGGCTGGGGCCGGTGCTCGTCGCCGTCCTGGCCGGGGCGATCCGCTTCCGGCACCTGGGCCGGCCGCGCGGCCTGGTCTTCGACGAGACCTACTACGCCAAGGACGCCTGGTCCCTGCTGCGGCTCGGCTACGAGAGCACCTGGCCGGATCGCAAGGTCGCCGACCCGCAGATCCTCGCCCACCCGCAGGCCGTCCAGCTCTCCGACACCGGGGCCTTCGTCGCCCACCCGCCGGCGGGCAAGTGGGTGATCGGCCTCGGTGAGTGGATGTTCGGCCTGGACCCGTTCGGCTGGCGCTTCATGACGGCGGCCCTGGGCACCCTGTCGGTGCTCATGCTCTGCCGGACAGGGCGCCGGCTCTTCCGTTCGACGCTGCTGGGCTGCCTGGCCGGCGGGCTGATGGCGGTGGACGGACTGCACCTGGTGATGAGCCGTACGGCGCTGCTGGACCTCGTCGTCATGTTCTTCGTCCTGGCCGCGTTCGGCTGCCTGCTCATCGACCGCGACCGCGCCAGGGGACGGCTCGCGGCGGCCCTGCCCACCGGTGCGGACGGCCGGGCGCGCCCCGACGCGCACACCGGCGACCGTGCCGGGACAGGGGTGCGGCCCTGGCGGATCGCGGCCGGGCTCTTCCTGGGACTCGCGGCGTCGGCCAAGTGGAACGGCCTGTATGTGCTGGCGTTCTTCGTGGTCCTGACCGTGCTCTGGGACGTGGGGGCGCGGCGCGTCGCCGGGGCCCGCCGCCCCTGGCGTGCGGTGCTGCGCAAGGAGCTGGGCCGCTGTGTCCTGTCCCTGGTCCCGGTGGCCGCGGTGACCTATCTGGCGACCTGGGCCGGCTGGTTCCTGTCCGACGACGGTTACGGCCGCCACTGGGCCGACGGCCGCGGCGGAACCTGGTCGTGGATCCCCGCCCCGCTGCGCAGTCTGTGGCACTACGAGGACGCCGTCTACCAGTTCAACGTGGGGCTGCACACCCCTCACACGTATCAGTCCAACCCGTGGAGCTGGCTCGTCCTGGGCCGCCCGGTGCTCTTCCACTACCAGTCGCCGAAAGCCGGGCACGACGGCTGCCACACGGCGGCAGGCTGCTCGCAGACGGTCCTCGCGCTCGGCACCCCGCTCCTGTGGTGGACGGCCTGCTGCGCCCTCGCCTACCTGCTCTACCGCTGGGCGCTGCGCCGCGACTGGCGCGCCGGTGCGGTGCTGTGCGCAGTGGCGGCCGGTTACCTGCCCTGGTTCCTCTACCAGGACCGCACGATCTTCTCCTTCTACGCGGTCGTCTTCGTGCCGTACCTGTGTCTGGCCGTGACGATGCTGCTGGGGGCCCTGGCCGGCCCGCCGGGCGCCACCGGCCGACGCCGCGCGGCGGGGGCGACGGCCGCGGGTGTGCTCGTCGTGCTCGTCGTCGGGAACTTCCTCTGCTTCCTGCCGCTCTACACCGGGCAGACGATCCCCTACGCCGACTGGCTCGCCAGGATGTGGCTCGACACCTGGATCTGAGCCTCTTCTCCCGCCGGATGTCAGGAAGTTGTCGGATTCCTGTCGCCGTCCGGTGCTCCCTCGCCGACATGTGCGGCAGCGGAGCGTGTCACCTGCCGCGCTTCCTACGATGGCCCCCATGTGTGCGTACATCGTGCTCGCCGACGACGATCCCAAACAGACCGATCTCATCCGCCGCTACCTGGAGCGGGAGGGCCATGCGGTCGGTGCCGTCCACGACGGGCGGGCCGCCCTGGAGGAGATCCGGCGGCGGACGCCCGATCTCGTGGTGCTGGACTGGATGATGCCGCGCACGGACGGGCTGGACGTGGTCCGGGTGCTGCGGCGGGAATCCGAGGTCCCGGTCCTGATGCTCACCGCGCGTGCGGAGGAGGACGACCTGCTCCTCGCCCTCGACCTGGGCGCGGACGACTACATGACCAAGCCGTTCAGCCCCCGCGAGCTGGTCGCCCGCGTGCGTACCCTGCTGAGGCGTACCCGCACCGCTGTCACGACTGTTCCGCCCGTTCCCCCGGCCGCGCCTCTTCCCGGGGCCGCCTCCGTTCCCGGGGCCACCCGGCCGGCCGAACCGGTGTTCGCCGTGGGGTCGCTCGTGGTCGACCCGGCCCGCTTCGAGGTCCGGGTGGACGGGCGGACGGCCGACTGCACGCCCGGTGAGTTCCGCGTGCTGGAGATGCTGGCGTCGGCGCCGGGCCGGGTGTTCACCAGGAAACAGATACTGGAACACCTGCACGGCATCGACCGCTACGTCACGACCCGCACGGTCGACGGGCACGTCATGAACCTGCGCCGCAAGATCGAGCCCGATCCCGCCCGGCCCGAACGGCTGCTCACCGTCTACGGCGTCGGCTACAAGCTCGCCGACGTCCGCTCCCCGGGCACCTCCGGCAGGTCCGCCGATCCCGTCGGCCGCGAGATCGGTTCCCGGTCCCGTGCGAGGTGACACACCGCCGCGCAGAAACCTGCGGGCGCGGCTGCTGGCGCTGTCCGCGCTGGTCTCCCTTGCTCGGTCGCGGCGACGGCCTGGCTCGTCGTCAGCCTCACCGCCGTCGCCATCGGGCGGGAGCGCGGCCAGGTCCTCGCCGACGACGCACGGATCTACGACACGCTCGTCGGTTTCGCGGCCACGCACCCGGACTGGGGACGGACGGTCGGAACCTGGGACCAGAACTGACGTCCGGGGCGGACGGTCGGAACTGCCTGACTGGCCAGGACGTCAGGACGGAGAAGTCCTGCCGGTGTCCTGTCGCCGTCCCCTTGCCGTGCCGTCGACGTCCGCGCCCTGTGAGGGAGTTGTCAGCGGACGGTGGGCGTCCGCTCTCCCGGTGTCCTCGTCCTCTCCGGCCCCGGCTCCGGTACGGCCGGCTTCCTTCTCCCGCCGAGAACCACCGGAAGGGCCCTGCGTCCGGGGGCCGACGCCGAGGACGCGGAGCATCGCGCGGGCGGCCGGGCTGGGGTTGAACCGGCTCCACGCCAGGTGTTCCACGCGGTGCGGGCCGCCGGCCACCGGCACCAGCGCGAGTCCGGGCTCGGCGGCGGCCGCCGGGCCGATGAACGCCGAGGGCAGCAGGGCCACGCCGAGGCCGCGTGCGATCAGCCGGATGATCAGCTCGACGAGCGCGGCCTCGTACGCGACCTCGCGGACCAGGCCCGCGGCGGTGAACGCCTGGTCGGTCTGGGCCCGGCCGGGTGTGCCGGACACGAAGTCCACGAACGTCTCCCCGGCGATCTCGCTCAACGTCACCCGGGAGGCGCCCGCCAGCCGGTGACCGGCGGGCACCACCAGCACGTGCTCGTCGTGGTCGAGGACGAGGCTCTCCACTCCGAAGGGCCGCTCGCCCTCGGGCAGGCCGAGGAAGGCGATGTCCAGGTCGCCGTCGCGGATCGCCGCCACCAGGTCGTCGCTGCGCCCGGAGCGCAACACGACGTGGACGTCCGGGTGCAGGGCGCGGTACCGCTGGAGCACCTCGGGCACGTCCACCGCGGCCGTGGTCACGATCACGCCGACGCCGAGCCGCCCGCGCACCACACCGGTCGCGGCGGCGGCGTCGGCGACCGCGCGGTCGGCGGCGGCCAGGCACTCGCGCGCGGCGGCGAGGAACGCCTCGCCCGCGCGGGTCGGTTCGACCCGGCGGCTGGTCCGGGCGAACAGCCTGACCCCCAGTTCCCGTTCCAGGCCGGCGATCCGGTGGCTGAGGGACGACTGCACCACGGAGCAGCGCTCGGCGGCGCGGGTGAAGTTGCGGGTCTCGGCGACGGCGACGACGTACCGCATCTGCTGGAGGTCCATCCATCCATCGTCATCGTTCATGGCTGCGATGACAAACATGCTTTGGAATCATGAGGGGTGCGGTCCGAGACTCGCTCCATGCACTCATCGACCCAACGGTCACCGGGGCCCCCGCGGACCTCCCAGCCGCGGCCCCGGCAGCTGGTGACCCTCGCACTGACCGCGCTCGCCCCGGCTTCCTGGGGCACGACGTACGCCGTGACGACGAAGCTGCTGCCCCCGGGGCATCCGCTGTTCGCCGGACTGGTGCGCGCCCTGCCGGCCGGGCTGATCGCGCTCGCCCTGACCCGCGTGCTCCCGCGCGGCACCTGGTGGTGGAAGGCCGCCGTCCTCGGCGTGCTCAACATCGGCGCGTTCTTCCCGCTGCTGTTCCTGTCCGCCGAACGGCTGCCCGGGGGTGTCGCCGCCACCCTCGGCGCCGCCCAGCCGCTGCTGGTCGCCGCGCTGGCCGTCGCGGTGCTGCGCGACCGGCCCTCGGCCTGGCGGCTGGTCTGGGGGGTGATCGGCGTGATCGGCGTCGGACTGGTCGTCCTCGGGCCGCAGGCCCGGCTGGACGCCGTCGGGGTCCTCGCGGGCCTCGGCGGTACGGCGACCATGGCGTGCGGGGTCGTCCTGACCAAACGCTGGGGCCGTCCCGCGGGCGTCGGTCCCCTGGCCCTGGCCGGCTGGCAACTGACGGCCGGCGGGCTGCTGCTGCTTCCGCTGACCCTCGCGATCGAGGGGGTGCCCCAGCGGATCGACGCGGGGGCGGCCGGCGGCTACCTGTGGCTCGGCGGCATGGGCGGGCTGATCGCGTACACGCTGTGGTTCCGGGGCATCGGCAGCCTCCCGGTCGGCGCGTCCGCACCGCTGGTGCTGCTGTCCCCGCTGGTGGCGACCGTCGTCGGCCTCGTCCTGGGCGAGTCGCTCAGCCTGCCGCAGGTCCTCGGTTTCCTGCTGGCGCTGGCTGCCCTGCTCGCGGCACAGCTCAGTCCCCCTGACCTGTCCCGCATCCGCCGGCGCGGCGGACGGACGGCACCGCGCCGCGCACGAGCGGACCTGTTCCCACGGGCGGGCCGGGCACCCGCTGACCGGATGGCCGAAGGGCGGACGCCATGAGGCCCCGTACGACCGTCGCCGTGCTGGGTGCCACCGGGCCGGTGGGCAGCCGGGTGACCACCGAGGCCGCCGCCCGCGGGCACCAGGTGCCCGCCACGTCCCGCAAGCCCGCGCGCGAGCCCGCGCACACCTCCGCGTACGGGACGCCGCTCGCGGTCGACGTGAGCCGGAGCCTGAGCCGGGCCAGGGCCCCGCCGGATGACCGGCACTCCGTCCCCGCCCCCGCGCGCCCGGGCGGCTCCCCAGCCGCGCGCCCTACAGGGCCCCCAGCAACTCCAGGACCTTGTTGACCGCTTCGGCGACCGGCTGGCCCAGCGCTCCGACGGTCGCGGCGATGGTGGCCACGGCGATCAGGGCGCGGTGCCGCTCCTGCGGGGCGCTCGCCCGGGAGGAGATCACGGGCAGGGCGTCGTCGATGACCCGCCCGGTGGCGGGCGCGACCTGGCCGCGCAGTTCCCGCAGGAGAAGCGACAGTTCCTCGATCGCCACGAGGAGCTGCGGGGACGCCGGTTGCGCCGTCCCAGCGTACTGGTTCTTGACGATCCCGGTGTTGTGGTTCCCGCCGTACATGTTGACGGTGTCGCCGCTCACTTCTTCAGCACCCCCGTGTTTCCCAGGCCGCCGTACATGTTGACCGTGTCGCCGAAGTGGTATTCCCTGCGGTTGAACTGGATGCTCTCCACCTCCACGTGGAGTGTCTTCTCCGGGTTCTCGACGGTCTCCATGATGGCGCGGACGATCCCGCGCAGCTCCTCCCGGTCCGGCAGCGTCACCAGGGCGCTGGCGTTGCCCGCCGTCTCGATGGCCAGCACGTGTCTGCTCGACGAGGACAGCACCTTCAGGAACCGTCCGAACAGCAGGACCACCGCGACCAGGCAGACGCCCCGCGCCTCCGGCTGCGCGTTCGCCACCACGTACGCGAGGCCGCCCCCGAGGGCCAGGTACCCGAACGCCTCCCAGCGTCTGGGCTTGAACTCGGTGGTGTAGACCCGCACGAGGTTGTGCAGCGGGTAAGCGGCCTCTCCCAGCCAGAGCACCCCTTTGTCGACGCGGAGGTCGACGCTCTTCCCCTCACGCGACGGCACCGGCGGCAGCTCCGGCGGCCCCCAGGTCCCCTTCGTCTCCACAAGTCCCCCGTACGCCATGCGACTCCATGACCGTGTGGGAACCATTAGGCATCGCCAACGCCCTTTTGGAAAGGGCAAGTTCGGTCCCTGTGACGACTCGGCACGCCTCCCGTGAGCCCGTCGGCGTGCCGGCCCGTGAGCCTGCCGGCGCGTCAGCCCGTCGCGGCCCAGCGCTCCGCCCAGCGCGGGCGGTCCGTCCCGCGGCCCTGCTGTTCGTGCTCCGTGCGGGCCGTCTCCAGCAGGAGCCGCCAGGACGTCACCGTGGGGCGGCGCCGCAGCAGGGCGCGCCGCTCCCGTTCCGTCATGCCGCCCCAGACCCCGTGCTCGATACGGTTGTCGAGGGCGTGCGCCAGGCATTCGGTGCGCACGGGACATCCGCTGCACAGGATCTTGGCTCTGTTCTGAGCGGCCCCCTCAACGAACAGTTCGTCAGGGTCGGCGGTCCGGCAGGCCGCCAGCTCGCCCCACTCCTCGTTGTCCGAAACCACCCCGGCGCCGTCCTCTCCCCTTTATGGCCAGCGGTTTTCCACCCGACTTGCGGGTAGGGACGTGACAGTACGGCAGTCGGGCATATGCCGTCAGTTCCCGCGGCCACCGTTCCACACCTTCGGGTGACCCGGATTGCAGGCGCGTAAAGCTTGGCGGTATAGGGGAGTTCGAGGAGGTGAAGCGTCAGCGTTTCATCAGCGCCCGCAGTGCCTCCGTGATGTCCTGGGGGGCTTCCTCGGCCATGAAGTGACCGCAGGACACGGTGGAGTGGTCCAGGTCCGCGGCCCAGGCGCTCCACAGGGCGGCGGCCTCGTAACCGAGCGCGGCGCCCCAGTCCTGCTGCAGCACGGAGACCGGCATCGTGAGCTGCCTGCCGTGCGCACGGTCCGCCTTGTCGTGCTCGACGTCGATGCCGGCGGAGGCCCGGTAGTCCGCCACGATGGACGGCACCGCGCCCCGGCAGGCGTCCAGGTACGCCTGGCGCACGGGGCCCGGCACGGCGTCGGGGTCCTTCGCCCACAGGTCGAGGAAGTGCGCGAAGAAGGTGTCGGCGCTCGCCTCGATCATCGCCTCCGGCAGCCCCGGCGGCTGGGCCATCAGGTACAGGTGGAAGCCGACCGCGGCCGAGGTGCCGTGCAGCGCCTCCCACATGTCCAGGGTCGGCAGGACGTCCAGGCAGGCCAGGTGCGTGACGGCGTCCGGGTGGTCGAGTCCGGCGCGGAACGCCACCAGGGCGCCCCGGTCGTGCCCCGCCAGGGCGAACCGCTCGTGCCCCAGGGCGCGGGCGAGGGTGACGATGTCCTGGGCCATGGTCCGCTTGGAGTAGGTGTGCGGGCCGTCCTCCCGCGGCTTGTCGCTGGCCCCGTATCCGCGCAGGTCGGGGCAGATGACGGTGTGGTCGGCCGCCAGGTCCGCGGCGACGTGCCGCCACATCAGGTGGGTCTGCGGGAAGCCGTGCAGCAGGACGATCGGCGCTCCGCTGCCGCCGACGGCGACATTGAGGCCGACACCCTCGTCGACGGTCACCCGCTGCTGGTCGAAGCCCGGGATCGTGTGTGTCATGGCGCTGCTCCTCGGTCGGTGGTGAGGTGATGGACAGGTGTGCCGGGCCGTGCGGCGGCAGCCGCCCGGCCGTGCACCCAGCCTGGGGGCCCCCGATCAGCAACGGATGAACGAACCACACCCGGCCGTCGCCGTGACGGGCAGGGCGCCGGCTGTCACTGTCCTCGGGCGCGGGTCGGGTTCCTCGACGCGTCGGCGCGCACACCGGTCAGGACGGACGAGGCAGGGGCACAAGCACGGGGCGCGTGCACGGGCACGGGCACCCGGGTTGCACGCCCGCGGCGCCGGGGATTGCTGTCGGGTGTTCCCGGGGGCCTGGCTAGATTGGGTGGGGCGAGCGGACGGAGAGGACGGGCTGCGAGGGTGCGTGTGAAGATCGGGGTGCTGGGGGCCGTGGCGGCCTGGGACGAGGCCGGGGACCCGCTCGCGCTCAAGGGACCCCGGCACCGCGCGGTCCTGGCCCGGCTCGTCGTCGCCCACCGGAGGGTCGTGCCGGTGACCCGGCTGACCGAGGACCTGTGGGACGATCCGCCCGCCCGCGCCGTGGGCAGCGTACGCACCTTCGTCGGCGATCTGCGCCGGGCTCTCGAACCGGACCGGCCGCCGCGGACCCCGTCCCGGCTGCTCGTCACCGAGGGCCCCGGCTACGCGCTGCGGGCCGCGAAGGAGGACGTGGACGCCTGGCGGTTCGAGCAGACGGTGGACGCCCTGGCCGACGCCGGGCCGGAGCGGGTGGCGGCCGGGCTGGGCGAGGCGCTGGGCTGGTGGCGCGGCCCCGCCTTCGCCGACTTCGGCGACGAACGCTGGCTGCGCACGGAACGCGCCCGGCTCACCGAACTGCGCCTGCACGCCGTCGAGCGCCGCGCCGAGGCCCGTATCGCCCTCGGTGAGGCGGCCGCGACCGTGCCGGGCCTGGACGCGCACGTCACGGAACACCCGTGGCGCGAGGACGCCTGGCGGCTGCTGGCCCTGGCGCTGTACCGGTCCGGGCGGCAGGCCGACGCGCTGTCGGTCCTGCGGCGGGCGCGGGCCATGCTGCGCGAACACCTCGGCGTGGACCCCGGCCCGCGGCTGCGGCGGCTGGAGGAGGACGTCCTGCGGCACGCCGAGCACCTGGACCCGGGCGCCGGCTCCGGGATCGACGACGTGTGGAGCCGGGCGACCGCCGCGTACGAGAGTTCCCTGGGCTCGCGGGCGCGGACCCGGCTGGAGTCGACGGCGAGCCTGATGCGCGACCTGGCGGTGACGGGCGGCGGGGGTCTGGAGGCGGCCCGGCGGCACCGGGTCGCGGCCGTGGCCGCCGCGGAACAGCTCGGCGACCCCGAGCTGACCGCCCGCGTCATCGGGGCGTACGACGTCCCGGCCGTCTGGACCCGGTCGGACGACCCGGAGCAGGCCCGGTGGCTGGTGGGCGCGGCCGAGCGCACCCTGCGACTGCTTCCGTCCGGCGGCCACGACGCGACGCGCTGCCGGCTGCTGGCGACCGTCGCCGTGGAGTCCCGGGGCACGCTGCCCGCCGACGAGTCGGCGGGCGGAGCGGCGGCACGCCCGCTGCGGGCCGCCCGGCAGGCGGAGGAGATCGCCCGGGGACTCGGCGACCCGGCCCTGCTCTGCTTCGCCCTGAACGGCACCTTCATGCAGACGTTCCAGCGGGCGGGGCTCGCGGCCCGGCGGGACGCCGTCGGGGCCGAACTGGTCGCGCTGGCGGCCCGCCACGACCTGGTCCGCTACGAGGTGCTCGGCCACCTCGTCCGCGTGCAGGCGCGGTGCGCCCTGTCGGACCCGGCCGGGGCCGGCCGGCACGCGAGCGCGGCCGACGAGCTGGCCGCCCGGCACGACCTGCCGCTGGTCTCCGTGTTCACCACCTGGTTCCGGGCGCTGCGCACCGCCATGACCGGGCCGCCGGACGCGGCCCTGGCCGCCTACGCGGATGCCGCCGGGTGCCTGCACGGGTCGGGGATGCCCGGGTTGCAGCAGGGCCTGCTGCCGCTGGCGCTGCTGAGCGTGCGGCTGCGGCACGGGCTGCCGGCCGGCGGTCCCGGCGACCTGCCCGCCGACGGGAGCGGCGACCGGAGCGGCGGCTGGGGGCCGTACGAGCCGTGGGTGCGTCCGGTGCTCCTGGTGGGCGAGGGACGTATCCCGGAGGCGGCGCGGGCGCTGAGGGACGTGGTGCCGCCCCCGCGCGACCTGATGTACGAGGCCATGTGGTGCCTCCTGGCGCGGGCCGCGGTGGCGGTGGGCGACCGGGCCCTCATGGCGCGGGCCCGGACGGCGCTGGCCCCGGCGGCGGCCGAGCAGGGCGGCGCCGGCAGCGGTCTGATCACGCTCGGCCCGGTCGCGGACCACCTCGCCCTGCTGGCCGACGGCGCCCCGGACTGACCCGCGGCCCGGCCCGCGGCCCGGTGCGGGAGTTTCAGGGGCTGCCCGCGCCGCGTGCGACGGGCCGGTGCGGGTCGCGGGGACGGAGCCGAGCGGGCGCGGCGCCTCCGCGCAGGGGCTGCCGGGTCCGGCCCGGTGGACGACCAGCTCCCGGCCCGGGGCCTCGCGTACGTCGGAGGCCTGGTGGTCCAGCAGGAGTGAGCCGACGCCGGGGTGCGGGAAACGCCCGGCCTTCCGGGTCCTGCCGCGCACGGGGTGGCCCGGCAGCCGGAACGGACTGTGGTGATCTACGCCGAGGCCGGGTCCCGGGAGGGCGGGGACCTGCGGCGCAGACGGCGCCGTAATCCGCTGGCGTGCGGGCGTGCCGCGCCCTAACCTGCGGCGCATGGCAAAGGCACCCGTGCTCACCCCCCGGGCGGACGACTTCCCCCGCTGGTACCAGGACCTGGTCGGCAAGGCCGAACTGGCCGACAACGGGCCGGTGCGCGGCACCATGGTCATCCGACCGTACGGGTACGGGCTGTGGGAGCGGATGCAGCAGGAGATGGACGCCCGGATCAAGGCGGCCGGCGCCTCCAACGCGTACTTCCCGCTCTTCATCCCGCAGTCGTACCTGACGAAGGAGGCCGAGCACGTCGAGGGCTTCGCCCCCGAACTGGCCGTCGTCACCCACGGAGGCGGCAAGGAGCTGGAGGAACCGGTCGTCGTCCGCCCCACCTCCGAGACGATCGTCAACGACTACTTCTCGAAATGGGTGCAGAGCTACCGCGACCTGCCCCTGCTGATCAACCAGTGGGCGAACGTGGTGCGTTGGGAGCTGCGTCCGCGCGTGTTCCTGCGCACGACGGAGTTCCTGTGGCAGGAGGGACACACCGCCCACGCCACCTACGAGGACGCCCGGGACTACGCCGCGCACATCCACCGCGCCGTCTACGGCGACTTCATGGAGAACATCCTCGCCATGGACGTCGTACCGGGCCGCAAGACGGCCAGGGAACGCTTCGCCGGTGCGGTCAACACCCTGACGCTGGAAGGCATGATGGGTGACGGCAAGGCCCTGCAACTGGCGACGAGCCACGAACTCGGCCAGAACTTCGCCAAGGCCTTCCACACCCGGTACCTGTCGAAGGACGGCACGCAGGAACACGTGTGGCAGACCTCCTGGGGCTCCACCACCCGGATGGTCGGGGCGCTGGTGATGATGCACGGGGACGACGACGGGCTGCGCGTCCCGCCCCGTCTGGCCGCGGTGCAGGCGGTGGTCGTCGCGGTCAAGGACGACGGCGCGGTGCTCACCGAGGTGCGCGCGATCGGGGAACGGCTGAAGGCGGCCGGGGTGCGCGTGCACGTCGATGACCGCACCGACACCCCGTTCGGGCGGCGCGCGGTGGACTGGGAACTCAAGGGTGTGCCGGTACGGATCGAGGTCGGGCCGCGTGACCTGGCCCACGGCAGCGCCGTCCTGGTCCGCCGCATCGCCGGGACGAAGGAGCCGGCCGAGATCGCCGCGCTGCCGGAGATCCTGCCCAAGGTTCTCGCGGACGACCAGGCGCTGCTGCTGGCGCAGTCCCGGGAGCGCCGTGAGCGGCGTACCGCTGATGTGTCGACCGTCGCGGAGGCCGTGGAGGCCGCGGGCAGCGGGTGGGCGCGGATCCCGTGGTCCGCGCTGGGTCCGGACGGCGAGGCACGGCTGGCCGAGCAGGGCGTGACCGTACGGTGCCTGGTCGCCGCGGACGGCTCGGTCCCCGAGCGCGACGACCAGCCGGGGAACGTGGCCGTCGTGGCACGCGCCTACTGACCTCCCCGCCCGGGTGCGGCTCCCCCGGCGGAGCCGCCCCCGCGGGTGGCCGCGCCGGCATCCACCATCGCCACGGCCCCAGGGCACGGAAATCACCCTCACCGTCCCCGGCGCCGCCCGGGCCACGGCCACCTGGCGGGTCAGCCTCCCCGAGAACGCCGGTTTCACCGCGGCCCGCTCCACCGCGGACGGCGTCGGGATAAGAGCTGCGAACAAAAGTGGGCCCCGGCGGGCGGCGCCCACTTTTGTTCGCAGCTCTAAGCCTCACGGGTCGCCTGGTGAATCTGAACTCCTCGCAGTTCGTGAGGTGACACCGGCGATGTCAGTTCCTGCTCACAGGCCTTTGTGAACCCTCCTGAAGGCGCCCCGCCGCCACGGCCCTGAGCTCGTCCAGTGAATCCCGCAGCAAAGGCGCCATGTCGCGCTCTTCACCGGGGGCGACCCATCGTTCGAAGCCGACCTTGAAGACGGCGACGCCCGCTTCGGCGCTCAGGCTCGCCGCCGGTTCCGGCACACCGCGTCGGCGCAGCGTGGCGGCGAGGGCGGCCGATACCGAGGCGAGCTTGATCAGTTCGCGTTCGCGCAGTTCCGCGGTGGCCATGATCACTGCCTGGCGCGTGCGCGCGAACTCACGCCGCCCGGCGAAGAAGGAACCGACCGCGTCGAGCCCCGCCGCCACCGCGTCGAGCGGCGCCGCGGATTCCGGCGCGGCGGCGACGGCCTGCGCGAACAAGTCCTCCAGGTCCCCGGCCCCGGCGAACAGCACCTCGCGCTTGTCGGCGTAGTGCCGGAAGAAGGTGCGCTCGGTCAGCCCGGCCCGTCCGGCGATCTCCGCCACGGTGGTCTGCTCGTAGCCGCGTTCCCCGTACAGCTCCAGCGCCGCCTGCGCCAAGCGCTCCCGCGTGTTCGGCTCCCATCTGCCCATGCCGCGATCGTACGCGATGACAGTGACTGACATCGAGTGATACGGTCGAATCGACGACAGTCACTGACATCACCCGTCACTGACACTGGGTCTCACCCACTCATGGAGAGTCAGGGGTTCCTCTTATGCGCATCTTCGTGACCGGGGCATCCGGCTGGATCGGCTCCGCCGTCGTTCCCCTCCTGCTGGCGGCGGGCCATCAAGTGGTGGGCCTCGCCCGCTCCGGCGCCTCCGCCGCCGCACTCACCGCTGCCGGCGCGGAGGTCGTCCGCGGCACCCTCGACGACCTCGACGTCCTGCGGGACGCGGCAGCCGCGTCGGACGGCGTGGTCCATCTGGCCTTCAAGCACGACATCGCCTTCTCCGGCGACTTCAGGAGCGCGGCCGAAGCCGACCGCCGCGCCGTCGACACCTTCGGTGACGCACTCGCCGGCAGCGGCCGCCCCTTCGTCCTCGCCGGAGGCCTGGCCGGCGTCGCGCCGGGACGGGTGGCGACCGAGCGGGACGTGCCCACGCCCCACGGTTCGGGTCTCTCCATCCGGGGTGCCACCGCCCAGGCGGTTCTCGCGCTGTCATCGCGCGGCGTACGTTCGTCCGTGGTGCGTCTCTCTCCGACCTGCCACGGCGAGGGGGACAACGGTTTCATGGCGGCCCTGACGGCAATCGCCCGCGCCAAGGGCGTGTCCGGCTACGTGGGTGACGGCACCAACCGCTGGCCGGCCGTCCACCGGCTCGACGCCGCCCGGTTGTTCCGGCTCGCGGTCGAGAAGGCGCCGGCGGGTTCGGTGCTGCACGGGGCCGCCGAGGAGGGCGTCCCGATCCGCGACATCGCCGAGGCCATCGGCCGCCATCTGGACATCCCTGTCGTCTCCGTGCCCGTGGAGGACGCCTCCGGGCACTTCACCTGGCTGGGTGACATCCTGAGCATGGACATTCCCGCGTCGAGCGCCCTGACCCGCGAGCTGCTCGGCTGGGAACCGGTCGGTCCCGGCCTCCTCACCGACCTCGGCCAGGGCCACTACTTCACCACCCCGGCGGCCACCGCCGGGTGACCCACGCGAAGACGCCACCCGCGCGAACCATCCCTGGTTCGCGCGGATGGCGTCTGACGGTGCCTGCCCGCCCGGCACCCGGACCGCGGCCCGGGCGCGTGCACCGGAGACCGGTCCCCGGTAGGCGCTATGCCATCAGCCGCGGCGGCCCGGCGAATCCTCCGCAGCCCACTCCTGCCCGGAACTCGGACCGGAGTCGGAACCGGAGTCCGCCCCCGGCCCGGCACCAGCCCGAACAGAGGCAGCAGTGCCGGGAGCCGTTTCCCTCGCACGGTCCCCATGGCCCGGCCACCACGCCGCGTGGCCGATCAGTGCCGTGAGGCTCGGGGTGAAGAACATCGCCATGACGAAGGCGGCGACCACGATGCCGAAGGAGACCGCGAAACCCATCTCCGTGAGCAGTGAGTTGCCGGCGAGCATCATGGTGGCGAAGGTCGCCGCCAGGATGAAGCCGGCCGCCGCCACGGTGGGCCCGGCGTGCCGGACCGCCATGCCCGCCGCCTCGCGCGGTTCGCGGCCCTCGCGGGCCTCCTCGCGGAGCCGGGCGATCATGAGGATGTTGTAGTCGGTGCCGATGGCGACCACGAAGAGGTACATGATCACCGGGAGCATGAACATCAGTCCCGGGTGTCCCTGGCCGTCCTGGAAGATCCAGACGGTGGCGCCCAGGGTGGCGCCGAAGCCGAGGCCCACGGAGGCCATCAGGTACCAGGGGGCGACCAGGCTGCGCAGCAGCAGCCCGAGGATGACCATGATGAGGACGGCGGCGACGGGGAAGACCGTACGGTAGTCGTGGTTCACCGCGGTGTTGATGTCCTTGAAGATGGAGGACATGCCGCCGACGACCGCCTCGGTGCCGTCCGGGGCGCCGGAGTGCGCGACGTCGCGCACCTCGCCCACGGCGTCGATCGCCTTCTCCGTCGACGCCTCGTACTTGAGGGTGACGGTGAAGTCCGCGGTGCTGCCGTCCTTGCTGACCTGGGCCAGGTGGGCGTCGGCGACGCCGTCCACGGCACCGAGCTTCTTCGCGTACGCCCCGAAGGCGGCCTTGTCCAGCGGCTTTCCGGCGGAGCTGGAGAGGTAGACGTCGGTGGGTGCGGCGGCGCCCGCCGAGTACGCCTTCTGCATCTCGTCCTGGACGACCATCGACTCCTTGGTCTTGGGCATGGAGCCCGACGCCAGGTCGAACGTGGCCTTGAAGCCGAGCGAGCCGAGCGAGAGCGCGACCAGGACGAGGCCGGAGACGGCGGCGGCCACGGCCGGCCGGCGCCGGACACCGCGGCCGAGCGCCGCGAAGCGGGCGTTGTCCGGCTCGCGCTGCCACGACTTGGACGGCCAGAAGACCTTCGGTCCGATGAGCGAGACCACCGCCGGTATCAGGGTGAGGCCGGCGACCAGGGTGACGGCGACCGCGATGGCCAGCGCCGGGCCCATCTGCTTGAGGAAGCCGAGGGTGGACAGCACCAGCGCGAGGAAGGCGATGATGACCGCCCCGGCGGCCGAGGCGATGGCCTCGCCGACCCGGTCCACCGCGTTGATCATGGCCTGCTTGGGTTCGTCACCGGCACGCAGGCGTTCCCGGTAGCGGAACATCAGGAAGAGGAAGTAGTCCGTGCCCACACCGAACAGCACGACGATCAGGATCGACGAGATCGAGCTGTTGGCCTGCAGACCGAACAGTTTGGTGGCGTAGGCGATCAGTCCGTTGGCGATGGCGGACACCAGACCGATCAGGACCAGGGGCAGTACGGCCAGGATCGGCGCCCGGAAGATGATCAGCAGCGTCACCAGGATGATCGCGAAGGTGCCGATACCGATCAGCGCCTGACCGCGCTTGGACGAATCCTCCTGGTCGAGCGCCTGGGCGGCCGAACCGCCCAGCTTGGCCTCCAGGTGCGTGCCCTTGGCCAGTTGCCTGACGTCCGCCCGCAACACCTTGGCGGCGTCGGTCTGTTCGGGCTGACCGGCCTTCTTGCTGTCCATCTGGACCAGGGTCATGGCGTACTTGCCGTCCTTGGACGGCGGGCCGGGGACGACCTTCTGCACCTGGTCGATGTGCTTCTTGCCCAGTTCGGAGGTGATCCGGGCGATGTCCTGCTTGTCGGCGGCGGTCAGCGTGCCGCCGTCGGCACGCCGGTACAGGGCGATGGCGGACGGGGTGAAGGCGCTGGGGAACGCCCTCTCCTGCAGGTCCGCCGCTTTGATGGACTCGTAACTCTTGGGCAGAAAACTGCTCTCGTCACTGTTCGAGGGCAGGCTCGGGGCGGTGGCGACGATGGCAACCGCCGCTATCAGCCACGCCACGATCGTCCAGACAGGATGTCGGACGACCATGTTCCCAATGCGTCGGAACATGCGGGAGGTCCTCCTGGGTAGGAAGATCACCGCAGCCCGGGGAGCGGACCCTGGCATCGGCGACCCCGGCCGGCACCCACCATCGCGCACCGGCCGAACTGTTGTCTTGTCCCCGATCGTAGTGACCGTTCCACAACGCCGGTCGAGCAGGCCCGGATCGGACAACTCCGTACACGGAACGAGAGATTCGGACACAGCTCGGCGCAACCCTGGTGGGGCGAGCGAGAGTTCGCGATTGATTTTCGATAGAAATCGATCGACAATCGATGCATGTCTCGTCTCTGCATCCTCGTGCTCCGGGCCGGCGTCGTCGCGGCGGTCCTCGCCGGCCTCTTCGGTCAGATCGTGGTCATTCCGGCGACGGCGGCCGGCGAAGTGGACCGCTTCCCCCCGTACGCCCCGTTCGCCACGCCCTACGTGACGGTGGCGATCGTCTGCGTGGCCTGCGTCCAGGTCGGCCTCGTCGCCCTGTGGCAGCTGCTCGCCATGGTCGATCACGGGGCGATCTTCACGCCGCGCGCCTTCCGGTGGGTGGACACCATCATCGGCGCCGCGGCCGTGGCGACGCTGCTGGCGGCCGGGGTCGCCGGGCACCTCGCCCTGGCCGACATCCCCTCCCCCGACGACGGCATGGAGGTCGTCAGCGCGCTGTTCTCGGCGGTCACCGGAGCGGGTGCGGGAGGGGCGTTCGTGATGCTCGTCGTCGTCCTGCGCGGTCTGCTGCGCAAGGCGACGGACCTGCAGAGCGAGATCGCCGAGGTCATCTGATGGCGATCATCGTCGACCTGGACGTCCAGCTCGCCCGCCGCCGGCTGTCGGTCGGCGAGTTCGCCGCCGCGGTCGGCATCACGCCCGCCAACATCGCCGTGCTGAAGAACGGCCGCGCGAAGGCCGTACGGTTCACGACGCTCGACGCGATCTGCCGCACCCTCGGCTGCCAGCCGGGCGACGTGCTGCGCTGGGTGCCGGACGAGGGTGGCGAAGGCGGTGAACGTGACGAAGGCGCCGGGAGTGACGACGGTGAGGCGGGCGCGGGAGCGGACCGGGAGGGTCAGTCTCCGGCGTCGTAGGCCGGCGTGACGACGTGGGCCGGCTCCCCGGGGAACGGCCGGTCGCCGGTGAGGTAGGGCTGCATGTCGGTGCGGCCCCGCAGGAAGCGTTCGAAGAAGGCCGTCACCCGGTGGGTGGTGATCAGCCGCTGCGTACGCTCCGTCAGCGGCGTCTGGTCCTGCTGCGGGTGGTCCTGGCCCTGGTACTGGGACCGGCAGGTGCCCGGCCGGCTCCCCGGCAGGGCGTCGTCGCGGGCCGCCACCTGGCCGCTGCTCGGGGACCACTGCCGGTTGTAGAAGTCGTGGTTGCCGCCGGTGAGCGTGTACTTGTAGATCGGCGCCCGGTTGGCGGCGGCGTTCTGCTCGAAGAACGTTCCCGTGTTGACCTGGTCGCAGGTTCCCCACATGACGGCGAACGGCGTACGGGTCACCGGATCGCCGTCCCAGGTGGCGGTGGGGGCGAGCGCGAAGGCCGCCTTGACGTCGACGCCGGCCGGCCAGTGGGCGCGGGAGGAGTCCGCGACCTCCTGCATGACTCCGCCGCCGCCCATGGAGTGCCCGAGGAGACCGACGTCGCCCAGGTCGACCCGGCCGCGGAAGCCTGCCCCCACCGGCGCACCGGTACGGGCGTCGGTGAGCGCGCCGCGCAACGGGCCGTCGCCCGTGCGGGCCAGCCGCTGCCACATCCTCAGATGCCGGTCGATCAGCGCGGCGCGGGCCCGGTAGACCGTGTCGGCCTGTCCGCCGGCGGTGGCGTTGATGCCGTTGGCTCCGACCGACACGACCACGAAGCCGCGTCCGGCCAGGGCCCGCGCCAGATAGTCGTACCCGCTGCTGCTGCGGATCGGCGCGACGCCCGGCGCGCACGGCCACGCCCACAGCCGTGCCGCCGCCTGTTCGACGATCGCCTGCTGACGGACGGCCTCGGCCTCGTCGCCCGCCTTCTCCGCCCGGTCGCGGGCCGCCCGAGCGGCGGCGCTCTCCGCCTCCGCGCCCGCGTCGGCGCAGGTCTCCCACGAGCCGTGCTGGAGGAGGACCAGAGGGTGCCGGCCGGCGCTCAGGCGCGCCGGATAGTAGACGTCGGCGGCGAGTTCGCTTCGCCCGACGTACCCGATCGAGGCAGGAGGCTGGAAGGCCTGGTCGCCCAGGTCGTAGCGGGCCTCGAGGACGGCGGGCGCGCCGGCGGGGTCGGCGGCGGTGGTTTCGGGAGCGGCCGTCGCGGGGGCGGTGAGGGTGACGGAGAGGGCGAAGGCGGGGAGGGCGGACAGGGCGAGAGCGCGGAAGGGCGCCGTCAGCCGGGCGGGGGTCTTCATCGGTTTCTTGGTTCCTTTTTCCCTGGTGGGCTGTGGGTGAGGGCGGCGGGGTGGCTTCTGGGGCCGCGGCCCGGTGGGCGGGGTGGCCCGGTGGGGCGGTCGGTCCGGGTGAGTTGGTCCGGTGAGCCGGTCGGCCCGGGCGGGTCGGGCCGGTCGGGGGTTGGCCAGGACGTGTGGCTGCCGGCTGCCCGTGTGACCGTCGGCTTGAGCGTGTGACCGGCGGCTGAGGCGTACGGCCGCCGACTGAGCCGTACGGCTACCGGCTGACCCGTACGGCTGAGGCGTGTGGCCGTCGGCTGTGTGGTGCTGCCGTCGTCGCCGGACGGGCGGCCGGCTCAGCGGGGGCTCTGGGCCGCCGTGCCCAGGGGCCTGGGCACGGCGGAGGCCGCGTCGGGTGCCGGGGCCGTGGCGGTGGCCGGGACCGGGGACGGAGCCGGTGGGCCGGTCACGGACGGGGTCGTGGCGGGCGGGGCGGGAGCGTCCTGGTGGCGTTGGCCCAGCCACAGGACGACGCCCGCCACGATCGCCGCGAGCGCGACCAGGGCCGACGCCCCGCGGCGCACCCGTGACCACGCGGCGGCGCCCCGGGCGCCGGGCGGCGCCGAGGGCCGCAGCCGTCCCGGCCCGACGAGCCGGGCGCGGGCGTCCAGGGCGGCTCGCAGGCGCTCCTCGACAGGGTCGTGCGCGGGCCGGGCGGCGGTCATCGGGGGCCCTCCAGGTTCCTGCTGAGCGCGTCCAGGGCGCGGCTGGCGGTGGACTTGACCGCTCCCCGGGACAGGCCCAGGGTCTCGGCGATCTGCACCTCGGTGAGATGGGACCAGTAGCGCAGCACCAGGACCTCGCGCTGACGCCGGGTGAGCCGGGCCAGCGCGTTCAGCACCTCGCGGTGCTCCTCGCGGAGCAGGACGTACTCCTCGGGCGGCGGGGCCGGGCGCTCCCGTTCGAGCACGGCCCGGCGGACGGTCCTGCGCCGCCGGAGCACCGAGCGGGCGGCGTTGACCACGCTCGTGCGCAGGTACGCCTCCGGGTCGTCCAGCCGCTCCAGACGGTGCCCGTGACGGCGCAGCAGCGCCGTGAACGCGTCCTGCACCACGTCCTCGGCCGTGGGCAGGTCGTCGACCAGCAGGACGGCCAGGCGCACCAGCGCGAGCCTGCGGTGGTGGTACAGCCGGTGGAGGTCGACCCCTTGGCCGGTGTCCCGCCGCCGGGGGCGGTCGGTGGGTCCCGATGGGATGCGGCCGCTGCCAGGGGGCGGGGTGTGGTCGGCGCCGGGGGGCAGGGCCGTGAGGGCGCCGGCTGCTCCGGCGGTGGGTACGACGGCGGGCGTGGCGGCGTGAACGGCGGGGGACGTGGCGGTGGGGCCGGTGGGGGGCGCTGGGCGCTCGGGTGCGTGCCGGAACAACCGCCCCCAGGCGCGCGGGAGTGCGCCCGCGTACGGGAACAGCGCCCTCGCGGCGCGCACGGCTCCCGCGCGTCCTGCGGTTCCGGTTCCCGCGCCTCCCGCGGCACCGGCCGTCCTCGCGGGTGCGGGCGCGTACACGGGCCCGCACGGTGCGGCATGAGATGCGGACATGACGATCCTTCACTCGGGGAACAGGGGGGCGGGCCGGGAAAGTCCGGGCCTCCATGGGCTTCAGACGTGCGGCGGGTGCCGAGGTTGCGGGTGGGACGACGCGGAGCACCGTCTTCGCCGGTGATGTGGATCACAAGGGGGCGGGGTCGGCGGAGCACGCGCGGGAGCGCGAAACCGGCGTGCGGCGGCGGGCATCCGTCCGCTACCGTGCGGTCCATGTCGAGCCCCGAGTCAGCCGAGGTGGGGGCTTTCGGTCACGCCGTCAGCCCCCTGCACCCCTGAACCACCGGAACGCCGGAGCACCGGCCCTCCGGGGCCGGCCCTCGTGCCGGACCACCGGGACGGCAGGAGCACTGCACTGCCGGATCGCCGGATCGCCGGATCGCCGGATCGCCGGATCGCCGGATCGCCGGTGAAGTGTGCCCTGCGGGGGCTGACCGCGGTGACGAGACGACGTTCTCTCGTTCCTCTCCTCACCTCACCTCGGGGTCACTCGATGCCTCTCGCTCTGTACCTGCTCGCCCTGGCGGTCTTCGCCATGGGCACCTCCGAATTCATGCTCGCCGGGCTGCTGCCCGCCATCGCCTCCGACCTCCACGTCACGGTGGGCGCGGCGGGCGCGCTCACCTCGGCCTTCGCGATCGGCATGGCCGTCGGCGCCCCGCTCATGGCCGCCCTCGCCCGGAACCGCTCGGGGCGGACCGTCCTGCTCGCGTTCGTCCTGCTGTTCTCGGCGGCTCACGCCGTGGGCGCCACCACGACGAGTTTTCCCGTCCTGTGCGCCACCCGGCTCGTCGCGGCGCTGGCGAACGCCGGGTTCCTCGCCGTGGCCGTGACGACGGCGGGCACGCTGGCCGGGCCCGACCGGAAGGGACGGGCGCTGGCCGTGCTGCTGTCCGGCACGACGGTGGCCACGGTCGCCGGGGTCCCCGGGGGCTCGGTGCTGGGCACGCTGTTGGGCTGGCGCGCCACCTTCTGGGCGGTCGCCGTCCTGTGCCTGCCCGCGGCCGCCGGCCTCCTCAAGACCCTGCCGGCGGGGTCCGCGCGGGCGGACACGGAGGAAGGCAGGCCGCGACTGCGCTGGGAACTGGCGCAGTTGCGCAGGCCACGCCTGGTGCTGGTGCTGCTGCTCGGTGCGCTGGTGAATGCCGCGACCTTCGCGAGTTTCACGTTCCTGGCCCCCGTCGTGACCGGGGCGGCCGGGCTGGGGGAACTGTGGGTGCCGCTCGTGCTGGTGCTCTTCGGCGCGGGTTCCTTCGTGGGGGTCACCGTCGCCGGACGACTGGCCGACCGGCGGCCCGGCCGGGTCGTCGCGGTCGGCGGTCCCGCGCTGGCCGTCGGCTGGCCGGTCCTCGCCGTGTCGGCGGCCGAGCCGGCCGCTCTGCTCGTCCTCGTGTTCCTGCTGGGCGCGTTGTCGTTCGCGCTGGGCGGGACACTGATCACGCGGGCCCTCTACGAGGGGTCGCGGGCGCCCACGATGTCCGGCGCCTACGCGACGGCGGCCCTCAACGTCGGCGCCACCGCCGGACCGCTCATCGCCGCGACCGCCCTCGGGACCCCGGCGGGGGACCTCGGACCGCTCTGGGCGAGCGGACTGCTCGTCGTGGCGGCCCTCCTGGTCGCGTACCCCTTCCGCACGGTGATCGCCACGGCGACCGAGGCGACCGAGCCGACCGAGCCGACCGAGGCGACCGAGGCGACCGGGGAGGGCCGGTGACCCGGGCCAGGACTCGGGCCGCTGCGACGACCCGGGGTGCCCGGCGTGCCCCGGGTCTCCGGCGTGCCCCGCGCCCGTCCCGACGCCGCTGCCTGGTTACGCGCCCGTCTCGGCGCCCCTGCCTGGGCCGGGTTCCGCGTCCGTCCAGGCGCCCGTGCCTGGGTCGGCTTCCGCGTCCGTCCCGACGCCGCTGCCTGGGCCGGCTTCCGCGCCCGTCCCGGTCCGGCTGACCAGTCGCTCGTAGCGCTGCCTGGCCGCCTGCGGGGTGGCCAGGCCGAGGCCGAAGGCGATCTCGGGCCAGGTCATACCGCGTCCCCGCGCCATCCCGAGCAGCCCCGCCTCGAGTTCGTCCATCTCGGCGCGGGCGAGCGGGACGAGACTCAGCGCGGCGGTGATGTCCGCGCGGTCGACCTCGGGCTCACCGTCCTCGCGCAGAGCCGCGCCGCTGAGCAGGAACGACACGATCCTGATCGCCTCGTGCGGGCCGGGCATCGCGGGGTGGACCTGACGGCGGCGCTGCTCGTCCGTGGCGGCGTGACGCTCCGCGATGCGGAACAGGGAGGCGTACACGCGCTGCGCCCGCGCCTCCTCGGCGCTCGGCGGGGTGAAGGCGTCGGCAGGCTGCTGGGGCGTCGTCGGCATGCGGTCATCCTGCGGGGCAAATAATTTGTTGTCAACGCTCCGCAGTAAACGGCCAGTTGTTACGAGATGTGACGTCCGCTCATCGGCGGAGCCCGGGCACCGGGCACCCCGCCGTGGACCGGCACGAGCGGGCGGAGGGCCGTACGGGACCGCTGTCGCCCGGCGTTCATCCCGTGGACTCATTGGTCGCATATGAGTAACGGGTCTGGCCCAGAAAGGATCCCTTCATGGAACGCAGGTCCCTCATCGCCGCGACGGCCGGTGCCGTCGCGCTCGGTGCACTCGCCGAGGTCCCCGCCGAAGCGGCCCCGCTGCGCGGCGGCGCACCGCTGACCGCCTTCAACGTCATCAGCGACATCCAGGGCGACCTCGGCGACCTCGCCGTCGCGCTGAAGGACATGCGCGCCACCAACCCGCACAGTTCGGGACTGGCCGTGGCCGGTGACATCACCCCGCGCGGCTACGACGCGGAGTACGCCGAGGTGCGCAAGGTGTTCGCGGGCAGTCCGCACCCGCGCGAGATCGCCTGGGCCATCGGCAACCACGAGTTCTACGTGCCGAAGTGGGCCGACCCCGGCACGCTGGCCCAGGCCACCTGGCCCAACGGCACCACCGAGGACTCGCTGTTCCGCAGTTTCTACCGCTTCGCCGAGCGGGGCAGGGTCTACGCGGAGACGACGTTCGGCGGCATACCGGTGCTCACGATCGGCACCGAGCGCTACATGCACTACCACGACCCGAAGCTGTGGGACGAGGTGTGGCTGAGCGAGACGCAGTTCCGGTGGCTGGAGGAGCGCCTGGCGTACTGGGCACGCCGGCGCAGGCCCGTCATGGTGATCACGCACCACCCGCTGCCGGACACCGTCTCCGGAACCCGCAACAAGCTCTACATGAGCGACTACCTCCAGGCCGACCGGCTGCTCGGACTCCTCGGCCGCCACCGTGACGTGTTCCTCTTCAGCGGGCACACGCACTGGGACCTCGGCCTGTCCGACTGGTACGTGCGCCGTGTGGTGCCGGGGACGGCCAACCTCGACGGTTTCGCGGTCATCAACACCGGTGCCGTGCAGACCGGTTTCACCGACAACGGGCAGGGCGGCGAGAACGCCGTGGACGGCGCGTTCAACCAGGGCCTCCAGGTCGAGGTGTACCGTGACCGGGTGGTGGTCAAGGCGCGCGACTTCGCCTCCGGTACCTGGCTGAAGCAGGTCACCGTGCCGCTCGCGACCCGCATCTGACCGCGCCGCCCGCGCGTCACCGCGCGGCCTGCTCCGGACCGTGCGGGCGCGCGTCACCGCACGGCCCGTGTCCCACCCCGCCGGCCCCGCATCACCGCACGGCCCGCATCCGGCCGTGCCGGTCCTCGCACGACCGCGCCGGCCCGCGTACGCGGGCCGGCTCAGCCCTCGATCCGCTCTCCCGCACTCAACTCCCGGGCAGGGTCCCTTCGGTCCCTCCACCGGCTCCGGACGGGCGGTGCGCGGAAGGCGTGGCGGAGGCCGGTGACGCGCACGTCGTGCGCGCCGGCGAGTGCGCCGGCGCGGAACGGTGCGCGGGCCACAGGAGCGTCAGACGCACTTGCCCTGCAGCCACGTCGTGAGGTCCTTCGTCCACGAGGTGGCGACGGGCACCGAGGTCGTGGTCGAGCCCAGCCGGGTCCAGGCCGCCTGCCAGGAGGCGTAGTTGCCGGAGGCCGCGGGCGGCGGTTCCTCCCAGCCGATCCCGTCGATCCAGCTGGGGTGGCCCGTGAGCGTGGCCGACAGACCGGCTGCCTTGATGCGCTTGTCCAGTTCGGGCTGCAGCGCGGTGTCGTGCGTGTAGATCATGATCTTCTGCGAGGCTATACGCTCCGATATGGGCGCTATCACCTCCGCCCACGCCCGCTCACGGATGGCCGAGTCGCTGTTGAGCAGCGACTGCTCGGCCTCGCCCTTGAGTTCCACCAGAGGCGTCAGGTTCTTGGACTTGGCGCTGTCGAGCCATTCTCGGAAGGTGTAGACGGTCTCGCCGGTGTAGGGGCCGCGGGTGATGGTCCGGCCCTTGAGCTGGTCGGCCCCGGTCGCCCACCACAGTTCGGTGATGGGCTTGCGGGTGCCGGTGAGCCCGTTGGTCGTGGTGTTGTGCCACATGACCCCCTTGGTGCCGTCCCGGGTGAGCTGGAGGTCGGCCTCGACGCCGCCCGCTCCCCAGCTCTTCTGCTGGGCGAGCCCCTTGGGGTTGTTGGGCTGCCGCACCTGGTCACGGTCCCAGGGGTCGGCGCCGGTGGGGTAACCGCCGTGCCCGAAGACCGTCGGGCAGAGGGGCAGCGCGGTCGTGGCGGCCCCCGCGGGCGAGGCCTGCGCGGTGCAGAGCAGCAGCACCGCCGAGGCGGCGGCCACCCCCCACGTCCTTGGTCCCGGCATGGTCCACGGTCCCGGCATGTTCCACCTCGTGTCTTCCCGGCGCGCGTGAGCACGCCTGTGGCGGTGCCCCCGGCCGCGGTCGCGGCCGGAGCCGCGCCTCCCGGGGCGAACCGCGCGGCAGTTCGAGCCGACAGGCGCCGCCGCAGCTTACGAGGGATCGGCCAAGTCGCTCTACTGTTCGGCCCTTTGAGGTGGTATGCCGCGAATCACCAGGTCAGCGACGGTCGGTACCCGTACGCCCGCCTCACGGCCGCGTCGGCCGCGGTCCGGTCGCCACCGGTCTCCGTCATCGCAAGCCGACCACTTCCAGGCTGTTCGGGCCGTCGTCCGCGCCCTTCAGCGTGATGTCGAACAGCAGCCGTCCCCCGCCGGGGCGCAGGGTCACCTCGTGGCCCGGCCGGACCGCCTGCTGCGGACCCTGCTCGCGCGCGCCCTGCCCACGGCCCGCGATGCACGTGACGTACACCAGGGAACGGCCGGAGTTGCGCACCGTCACCCTCGACGTCCGCGCGCACCGCTCGCCGTCCCGGCTCCCGGCGGGGCAGACGTAGCGCACGTCGCCGAACCCGTACGTACCGCAGGACAGTTCCATGCCGCGCGGGAGGGAGGAACGGCACACGCGGCCGACGGCCACCCGGTCGGCCCGGGCCGGCGGCTCACCGTGCCGGCCGTGGAGCCAGCATCCCGCGACGGCCAGCCCGGCCACGGCGGACCAGGTGCACGCGGCGGGCCACACGAATCCCCGGCGCGCGGACCTCATCAGCGCAAGCCTCCACTTTCCGTGTCCTTCAGGGGGGTGTGCGCGGGCGTACGTGCCGGGCGGAGGGCGCGGACACGCACGGTCCCCGTACAAGAAACCTGAGTCAGTCTACGCACACCCGCCGAGCCTGCCCGGACCGATCGAACGCATACCTGCCGACCCCGCACGAAACACTTTCCCAGCTGCCCCGAAATACCTCGCAGACAGCCCCGAAACACCTTCTGTACCACCCCGGAACACCTGCCGGTCTGCCCCTTCGGGATCCGTCGGCCTGCCTTCCCGAACCTGCCGAACTGCCCCGCGACGCGCGTGCTCCGGCCCCTCCGGGTGGGGTCCCCCCGGCATTTTCCCGGCCCCTGCCATGGTTCCTTCACACCTGGTTCAACATGCCGCCAGACCTTTCACCGCTCCCCCACGTGCGGCTGTTTTCCTCGAACATGTCATATCTGACGGGTGGTAGGGTGCGCGCCGATCGTCCTACCTGACGTCCCGTACTCGAAATCTGGATATGCATGAGTGATACGGCAGCGGAAACACATATGACCACGTACACCCCGGGCGGCCGTCGTCGGCACCGGAAGACGAAGCAGGGCGGAACGGGTGTCCGGCGGGCCGTGGTGCTCGCGATGGCGGTGCCCGTCGCCTCGGCCGCGCTCGCCGGCACCTCGGCCTTCGCGGCGGGCAACGACACCGCGACCGCGGCCGGGCACAGCGCGCCGGACCACGCCGAAGGCACCCCCGCCACCGGCACCACCGCCACCGTCACCGATGACCAGCAGATGGCCGCGAACCTCGACGCCCGGGTGCTCGACCAGCGCCTGGGCTCCGACGTCAGCGGCGTGGTCCTCGACGCCGACTCCGACTCCACCCTGTGGGACCACCACGCCTCCACCGCGCTGATGCCCGCCTCCAACGCCAAACTGGCCACGGCGACCGCGGCGCTGACCGTGCTGGGCCCGCAGCACCGGTTCACCACGAAGGTCGTCTACGGCGACGGCACCCTGAAGCTGGTCGGAGGCGGTGACCGCACCCTCACCGGCGACGACCTCGGCGAGCTGGCGCGGACGGCGGTCGCCGGGCTGAAGAAGGCGGGCCTGTCCTCGGTGAAGGTCGCCGTGGACGACAGCCTGTTCCCCGAACCGACCCTGGCCGCCGGCTGGAACGACGGCTACTACCCGGACACCGTCGCCCCGGTCCGCGCCCTCGTCGTCGACGGCCACGGCGTCCAGGACACCTCCGTCGACGCCGGGCAGGCCTTCGCGAAACTGGTCGCCGCGCAGGGCGTCACCGTGGACGGCGACGTCACCCGCGCCACGGCCCGCCGCACCGACGTTCCGGTGGGCCACCACACCTCGGCCCCGCTGGCGGACGTCGTCAAGAAGATGCTCAAGACCAGCGACAACAACATCGCCGAGACCCTGCTGCGCATGACCGCGCTGAGAGCGGGACGGCCCGCCACCTTCGAGGGCGGCACCGAGGTCGTACGCCATGTGCTGAGCAGGCACTACGGCGTGTCCCTGGAGAACTTCGAGATCCACGACGGCAGCGGCCTGTCACGGGCCGACCGGATCCCCGCCGCCACCCTCGCGCAGCTCCTCGAACTGCTCACCGAAGACCGCTACGCGCACACGCTGGGCTCGATCCTGGAGGGCCTGCCCGTCGCCGGTGAGGCCGGCAGCACCCTCGGCCCGGAATGGGGCCGCTTCGACGACCCGCATTCGCAGTGCGCCGTCGGCAAGGTGCAGGCGAAGACGGGCACCCTGACCGGAGCGATCGCCCTGAGCGGTCTGACCCGGACCGAGAGCGGCGAGTGGAGGGTCTTCTCCTTCGTGGAGAACGGCGCGACGGCCGCCCCGAGCGACACCAAGGACGCGATGGACGGCCTGGCCGCGACCGTGAACGGCTGCTGGGCCTGATCCCGCGGGCGCGCGGCGTACGCCCGCCGGCCGGTCCGGAGAACCCTCCGGCCGGTGCGGCGTACGCCCGCCGCCGAAGGCACACTCGCGCCGCCGAGGACCTCCGCCCACTGCCGGCGGCACCGACACGTCCGCGGACGCCGCCCGCACGCGTCCGTGAGGCGCACCCGCACGCATCCGTGAAGGGCCGCCCGCACCTCTCCACGAGGAACGCCGGCACGCGCGTGGGGGCCGCCCGCAGGCGTCCGTGAGCGCGCCCGCCGGCACACGTCCGACGGCGCCGCTACTCGCCGTCCTTGGCCTTCCTGACGTTGCCGTTCTTGTCGATCACGTGGCTGTTCCAGTACTCGTCCCACTTGTCCCCGACCGTCTTGGGCTCCTTGCCCGCGGGGTAACGGACGTAGCCCGCCGGCGGCTCCTTGCCCTTCGGGGTGCACGCGCTGCCTGTGCCGCCCACCGCCTGGACCGGGTATTCACCGCCGCCGCACACCGCCTCGTCCATCGAGCACGCCGTGAGCGTGGCGAAGGCCATGGCGCCGACCGCGGCGAGTGCCGCTCCCCGTCGGAGGTTCCGCATGTCTGGTGTCTCCTTTAGGACCGAAGAGAACCGAAGGACTCCGGTACAGCCTCGCCGAAGGCCCGGCCCGGCACATGGGCGCGGGTACTCAGCGGAGCTTGAGTACCCGCGGAGACAACCCGGACGACCCCCACGGCGTCCGGCATACGACGTCCGGGGTCCGACGTCCGGGGTGACATGCGTGAGTCGTCACGCGGATGGTGTCACGCGCACGGTGTCACGCGGACGGTGTGGCGCGGATCGCATAGAAGGTGAGGTCACGGACCTCCTCCCAGCGTTCCACCACGTCCGCCCAGCGCCGCTGGACGTCCGAGATGTGCTGGGTGCCGAAGAACGCGGCGGTCAGCGTGCGGGCCGCCGCCTCGGGGTCGACGCCCTCGCGCAGTTCACCGGCGTCGCGGGCGGCCACCAGCAGGCCGGTGATCATCACGGTCCAGCCGACGTAGGGCACGGGGAGTTCGGCGTCGATGAGGGGGCGCTCGATCTGGAGCCGCGCGCCGCCCTGGACGAGCGGGTCGTCGCGGAAGAGGACCGCGGCCCGGTTGAAGATCTCCTCGGCGGCCCGCAGCGGGGAGGGCGTCTGCTCCTGGACCTCGGCGAGCAGGGCCGGCCAGCGTTCGTACAGTTCTTCGACGACCGCGAGGGCGAGCGCTTCCTTCGTGGGGTAGTGGAAGTAGACGGCCCCCTTCGTCATGCCCATCCGGTCGGCGACGTCCTTGACCGAGGTCTGTTTGAAGCCCTTCTCGGAGAAGAGTTCCGCCGCGGCACTCAGCACCAGGGCCTTGGTCCGGATCGCCCGGTCCTGCCGCGGGTCCGGGCCCTGCGCGACGGTGAACTTCGGCACCGGGAAGGAGGGGGGAGGGGATGTGGTCACGTGGTCCATCTTTCATCTGTGACGGGGTGCTGTCACCCGTGCCGTGGGGGGTGGCCCGGGGGCCTCTTCTGAAGGCCATTGCTTTTCGGGCCTGCTGCTCAGCATGATCGTCCGGGCACCGGGCGTGACCGCCGCCCGGCACGACCTCACGGCCTTTCTCAGGGGGATGGAGTCCGTACGTGAACGTCGCCACAACACGGTTCTTCCGGACACGGCAACCGATGCCGGTTCCCGCGCCGACCGGGATGCACCGGGCCTGCAAGGGATCCCCGACCACACCCGCCTCGTCCCGCGCCCCCTGGTGCACAAGACCTCGTCCGCCGAGGTCCTGCTGACCGACGCGGTGCGGCTGGACGACGACCGGTTCGCGGTCGGCGCCCGCTGGCCGGCCGACCACCGGCTCTACCGGCGCTCCGAGGACGGCGAGAGCGACCCGTTCTTCCTGATCGAGACGGTGCGCCAGGCCCTCATCCACGTCTCGCACCGCTTCTACGACGTCCCGGTGGACCACCCGTCCGTCCTGCGTGAAACCTCTGTGTCGAGCCCTCCTTCGCGGGGCTCCCGGACACCGGTTCGGACCCGCTGTCGGTGACGCTCGACGTCAGTTTCCTGCGGGCCCCCGGCCACGCGCGCCGCTTCGGCGTCGAGTTGGAGGCCGTCCTGTACGCCGGCGGACGGGCCCACGGCCGCGCACGGCTGAGCTGGGAGGTGCGCACCGGACTCGGCCCGGGACCCCGCCCCCTTCCCCGGCGGGCGGCCCCGGCGGGCGGCCCGGGCGGGGAAGGGAGCGGTGAGTCCCCCTGACGGTGCCGCCACCGTGGTGTGAGCGGTCCCGTCACCGGAAGGTGAGCGGTCGGGGGCGCCGGGGGCCGCGCGGACGGGGCGCCAGGGGTGAGCGGTCAGGGGCGCCGGACCGTGGTGGCGGCGAGCAGGGCGCCGTCGTCGGCGCGCTGGGTGGCGATGACCTGGGCGGCGGCCCGTGCGTCGGCGATCCGGCCGCGGTCGCGCGGGTCGACGGTGAAGGCCTGCTGGTCGGCGTACCGCGGGTGGGCGGCCCGTTGTGCCGCGGTCAGGGTGGTGGGGATCAGGCGCAGCCAGTACCCCTCGTCGGACAGCGCGCCGTCCTGGACGGTGATGCCGCCGTGCGGGGCGTAGACGAGCTGCTGGCCGGCGACGCCCGTTCCGGTGCCCTGCCACACGACGGTCGTGTCGTCGAGCCAGGTCGCGGCGGAGGCGGTGAGGTCCAGGCCGAACGCGCCGGCGAGCGACGGGGCCAGGTAGTCCGGGTCGCCTGCCACCCGCCACACCTCGTGCCCGTACAGGGAGAAGTCGAGGGCCTCGTCGACGGGGACGTCCTTCTCCTCCTTCTTGTGCAGGATGTAGCTGAGGGAGTCCGCGTGGGCGGTCAGCGGGACCTCGAAGACGAGGCCGAAGGAGTCCTGGCCGACCGGCCGGACGGGGTCGTTCCACTCCGGCGGGTGGGCGGCGCCCGTCCAGGCGTGCAGGCCCCAGCCGGTGTAGTCGCCGTCCGCGCGGTGGTAGTGGATGACCGCCTTGGCCGGGTCCTGCGGCGGGTAGGCGCCGGTGGGCCGGGCCGCCTCCACGCTGTCGCTGCCCTGGGCGGTCCACACCTCGGCCGCGGCGGCGAAGTCCAGGGTGCGGGCGGGTCCGTCGGCGGTGCCGTTCTTCTCGACGGTGAAGCGGACGGCGGTGGTGCCGGCGGCCGGTTCGAACCAGGCGAAGGCACCATAGGCGTCGCGGCCGGTGAACGGTGCGGTGCGGCCGTCGGCGGTGCGCAGGGTGAGGCCGGTGTAGTCGCCGTCGGCGCGGTGGTAGTGGACGACGGCGCGGTGGCGGGCCGCCGTGGGTCTCGCGGCCGCCGGGGTGGCGCCCGCGGTGGTGGACGCCAGGGCGCCGGCGGTGCGTCCGGCGCGGTCGACGACGACCGCCTTGTACCGCAGGGGGGTTCCGGCGGCCACGTCGGCGGAAAGGTGCTGGGTGATCGTGTAGGGGGCGTGGTCGGCGGTGCCGAGCGTCCGCCATGCGCCGCTGCCGGTCTGCGCGGCGAAGACGACGCGGTCGAGTTCCCCGCCGCCGGTGTCCGCGCTGATCTCCACGGTGCCGTGCGCTCCGGCGGCCGGGGCGTGCAGCGTGAGGGCGGGGCGGGCCGCGGGTGCGGGCAGCCGCTTCGCCGCCCGGAACACGACCGAGGACCAGGCCGGTACGGTCACGGTGACCTTGCCGTCGGCGCCGCCGCGCACGGTGCCGGTGGTGCCGTACAGCGCCCGGAACTCCGTGTTCGCCGTGCCGGTCGGGACGGTGACGGTCTTCGCCCGGTCCGCGTTGTTGAACGCGACGAGGTAGGGGCGCTGCTCCTGCAGGCCGGTGCGGGTGACGGCGTACACGGAGCCCTGGGCGTACCGCTCGGTCTGCACGCCGTCGCGCAGCGCGGGGTGGCGCCGGGTCAGCCGGGAGAGGGCGGCGACGGCCCGGTAGAGGGGGTGGGCGGTGTCGTAGGAGTCCGAGGCGGCGGTGCGGTCGGTGCCGATCTCGTCGTCGTCGAGGTAGTCGGGGACGCGGGAGGCGAACATCGTCTGGCGGGCGTCGACGTCTCCGCCCGCGCCGGTGAAGCCCTGTTCGTCACCGGAGTAGATCACCGGGTTGCCGCGGGAGAGGAACATCAGCTCGTGGGCGAGGCGGTCGCGGCGCAGCAGTTCCGCGTCGCCGGCGCCCGGGTTGTCCTGGGCGAGGAAGGTGCCGATGCGGCCCATGTCGTGGCTGCCGAGGAAGGTGACCTCGCTGTAGGCGTCGGTCTTGTCGGTGCCGTAGCGGTAGTCCTGCGCGAAGACGTGGGCGAGGTCGTCGGCGGGGCCGCCGCGGGAGGCGAAGTTGCGGGCGGCGGCCTGGAAGGGGAAGTCGAGGGTGGAGTCGAGCCGGCCCTGCGTGACGTAGGGGGCGGTGATGGCGGGGTCGGCGGAGAAGGCCTCGCCGAAGAGGAAGAAGTGCGGGCGTCCGTGCTGTGCGGCGTAGCGGTCGAGCGCGGTGGCCCACTGCGTCCAGAAGTCCATGCCGACGTTCTTGGCGGTGTCGACGCGGAAGCCGTCCACGCGGTAGTCCCTGACCCACTTCTCGTAGATCTTCTCCATGCCGCGGACGACCTCGGGGCGTTCGGTCCACAGGTCGTCCATGCCCTGGAAGTCGCCGTAGAGGGCGCTCTCCCCGGCGAAGGTGGAGTTGCCGCGGTTGTGGTACATCGCGGGATCGTTGAGCCAGTCGGGGACCTTGCGGTCGCGCGGGTCGGTGGAGGTGCGGGGGGTGTAGGGGGCGCCGCCCGCGTCCGTCGGCCGCATCCCCTGGGCGTCGTCGAAGGGGCGGCCGGTGGTGTCGAGGTAGGGGTAGGCGCCCTTGCTGCGGTAGCCGTATTGCTGTTCGGCGTAGTCGATGGTGTCGGCGGTGTGGTTGGTGATGACGTCGAAGAAGACCTTCATGCCCTTGCGGTGGGCCTTGCCGATGAGTTCGGTGAGGTCGGCCTCGGTGCCGAAGTGCGGGTCGACGCGGGTGAAGTCGGTGATGGCGTAGCCGTGGTAGTTCGCGGTGGCCCTGCCGTCGCGTACGGTGACGGGCTTGTTGCGGAACACCGGGGCCAGCCAGATGGCGGTGGTGCCCAGGCCCTTGATGTAGTCGAGGCGGTCGATGACGCCGCGCAGGTCGCCGCCCTGGAAGAAGTCCTTGTCGGTGGGGTCGTACCCGGTGGTGAGGCGGTCGCCGGTCAGACCGCCTCGGTCGTTGGCCGGGGAGCCGTCGGCGAACCGGTCGGGCAGCAGGAGGTAGAACTGCTCCCTGCTGTCGGCCGGGCGGGCGGACTGCGCGGCGAGCCGGGCGTCCGAGGGCGGGGCCGGGGACGCGGGCGGGAGTGCGGCCGAGGCCGGGGGCGCCAGGGGCGACAGCAGTGCGGCGGACAGGGCGAGGGCCAGGGCGGTTGTGTTACGGCGGACGGTGCCGGCCACGTGAGGTCTCTCCTCGTCTTCTCGGTACGGGCACACGGGCCGGTGGCCCCTCGCTGAGGGGGCACCGGCCCGTGCCGGGACCTGGTGGCGGCTCGTGCCGTGCGGCGGTCAGCCGCCCGGGTGGGCGGCTTCCCGCTGTACGGCGGTCAGCCGCGCCAGGTGTCGTTCAGGGTGAGCAGGCCGCCGGTGCCGACGGTGGCGGTGCGGTTGGCGCCGCTCTCCCAGGTGACGTTGCCGCTCGCGTCCTTGCGGAGGTACTTGTACTGGAAGGCCGTGCCCGCGGGCAGGGAGACGTCCAGCTTCCACACGGGGTAGCTCGCGGGGTCCAGCTTCAGGGCGTTGGCGGTGTTCCAGTTGCCGAGCGCGGCGTTGTCCCCGGTGACGTAGATGTTCTGGCCCCACTGGGTGGTGGCGTTGACGTGGAAGGACGCGCCGGTGGCGGTGCTGCCGCCGTCGCCGCCGCCGTTGCCGGAGCCGCCGCAGGTCTTCGCGCCGACGTGCAGGGCGAGCGCGGAGTCGGCGCCGAGCGTGGCGGTGAACTGCCCGGAGGAGTTCACGGTGACGCCCTTGCCGCTCTGCACGTCGCAGTAGTCGCCGGCCGGCAGGGAGGTCTGGAAGGTGCGGGTCAGTGCGGAGCCCTCGTGGTTGATGGCGACGTAGGCCTTGTCACCGCGGCCGAAGGCGATCTGGTTGCCGCCGTTGTCCCACCAGTCGGTCACCGCGGTCCCGGCGGCCGTGTTGCGGAGCTTGACCATGCTCGCGATCTCGCGCCAGGCGTGCTCGCACTTCCAGCCGTCGGTGTAGCAGGCGTTGACCTGCCCGTTGTCCGGGCCTCCGGCGTCCTTGTCGCTGAACTCGTAGCCGGAGTGGACGTCGGGCGAGCCGTAGGGCCAGGCCAGCATGAAGACGTGTGCGAGGGTGTACTTGGCGCCGTCCTTGTAGGTGAGGGTGCCGCCGTTGCGCTCGGTGTCGTGGTTGGTGATGAACACGGAGGCCTTGTCGGAGCGGACCAGGCCCCAGTCCTCGCCGAAGTTCTTCAGCTCCGAGAGCTTCTCGTTGTTGAAGACCCGCTTGAGGTCGTAGGCGTAGTTGAACTCCTGGACGTCGCCGGTGCCGTAGTACTCGGGCGGCTGCACCGCCTCGCCGGCCGCGCCGATCGTCTCCTGCTTCCAGTAGACGCCGGGGGAGGTCAGCCGGGACTTGATGTTGGCGAGGTCGTCCTCGGGGATGTGCTTGGCCGCGTCGATGCGGAAGCCGTCGACGCCGAGGGAGAGCAGGTCGTTCATGTACCCGGCGATGGTCTTGCGGACGTACTCCTCGCCGGTGTCCAGGTCGGGCAGGCCGCCCATCTCGCAGTGCTGGACGTTCCAGCGGTCCGCGTAGTTGGTGACCGGCGAGGTGCAGTCGTCCATGTCGGCGGCGGAGTACGTGCCCGGGTAGTCGTACTTGCTGAAGGGCGAACCCGCGGTGCCGGTGCCGGAGGCGTTGGCCATGTGGTTGATCACGGTGTCCGCGACCACCTTCACGCCGGCGGCGTGGCAGGTGTCGACCATGCTCCTGAACGCGGCGCGGTCGCCGAGCTTGGTGCCGATCTTGTAGCTGACCGGCTGGTAGGCCGTCCACCAGGAACTTCCCTGGATGTGCTCGTTCGGCGGGGAGACCTGAACGTATCCGTACCCGTCGGGGCCCAGCTCGTCCGTGCAGGCCTTGGCGACGGAGGCGAAGTTCCACTCGAACATCACCGCGGTGACGTCCTTGCCGCCCGGCGCCGCGGCCTGGGCGGGCGTGGGTGCCGTGACGGCCACAGCGGCTCCCGCCAGGGCGGCGAGTGCAGCGGCCACGGTCTTTCTGGCCATGTTTTCTCCAGTTCGTGGGGTGGGGTGACACCGGAGCAGCAGCCTCGAGTGGCAACGCGCCGTGCCGGAGAAGGCCGTGTGACTCTTGCCGCCGATGTTTCTTGCTGCAAGAGATTGCGGCCGAGAACGTACGGCGCCGCATTACCGTGGGTCAACCCCTCCCGCGGAAAAGACCGTTCATCAGGCGATCGACGCCCGTAGAACACCGCAAGGCCTTTCGCAAAAATTTCAGCGATGCTACGTTCGTCGAACTCCGGCCCCCGGTCGGGGGGTTGGTCCGCCGGTCAGCCGCCGGGTCACCCCCACGCGCCCGGCCGGCCGGCCGGAGTACCCCAGTCCCCCCACCCCTCCCCCTTCTCACCTCTCCCCCCGTTCTTCCACGGCCCTGTTCAGGACGAGGTCAGCAACGGCTCCCACCACGTGCGGTGGGCGCGGTACCAGTCCACCGTCCCGGTCAGCGCGGCGTCGAAGCCGACCTGGGGCCGGTAGCCGAGTTCCGCGGTGATCCGGCCGTGGTCGACGGCGTACCGGCGGTCGTGCCCCGGCCGGTCGGTGACGTGCGTGATGCGGTCGGGGCCCGCGCCGCACCGTTCGAGCAGGCGGTGCGCGAGGTCCAGGTTGGTCAGCACCGTGCCGCCGCCGATGTTGTAGACGCGGCCGGGCCGGCCCCCCGTGCGCACCAGTTCCACCGCGTGCACGTGGTCGTCCACGTGCAGCCAGTCGCGCACCTGCGCGCCGTCGCCGTACACCGGCAGGTTCCCGCCGGTCAGCAGCGCGGTCACGAAGCGCGGGATGACCTTCTCGGGGTGCTGGTAGGGGCCGAAGTTGTTGGTGCAGCGGGTCACCCGGACGTCGAGGCCGCGGGTGTGGTGGTGGGCGAGCGCGATGAGGTCGGCCGCCGCCTTGGAGGCCGCGTACGGCGAGCTGGGCCGCAGCGGGTCGTCCTCCACGGCGGCGCCCCGGGGCAGCGAGCCGTAGACCTCGTCGGTGGAGATCTGCACGAAGGTGCGCACGCCGTGCCGCAGGGCGGCGTCGAGGAGGGTCTGGGTGCCGACCACGTTGGTGCGGGTGAAGCCGGAGCCGTCCTCGATCGAGCGGTCCACGTGGGACTCGGCGGCGAAGTGCACGATGTCGTCGTGCCCGGCGGCCAGCTTCCGCACGGTCGCCGGGTCGCACACGTCGCCCTCGACGAAGGTGAGCCGGCCGTCCCCGCGGACCGCGTCGAGGCGGGTGAGGCTGCCGGCGTAGGTGAGTTTGTCGAGCACGGTCACCTCGACGCCGGGCGGGCCGGCCGGGCCGAGCAGCGTGCGGACGTAGGCGGAGCCGATGAAGCCGGCTCCGCCGGTGACGAGAACGCGGGATGTCATGAGTACAACTGCACCTTGCTGTGGTCGCCGATGACGAGACGGTGGGCCTGCGGGAGCCGGGGCGCCGCGGCCACGGTCGCCTCGCGGCCGATGAGTGACTGCTCGATCCGGGCGGCACCCTCCACACACGCGCCCCGCAGGAGCACGGAGTAGCCGATCGCGCTGTCCTCGATCCGGCAGTCCTCGGCGATGGCGGTGTAGGGGCCGACGCTGGAGTTGCTGACGACGGCTCCCGCCCCGATCACCACGGGGCCGACGATACGCGACCCCCTGACGACGGCGCCCTCCTCGACACGGACCCGGCCCACCAGCACGCTGTGCGGGTCGACCTTGCCGTCGACGCGCCCCTCGATCCGGTCCAGGACGTGCCGGTTGGCCTCCAGCATGTCGTCGACGCTGCCGGTGTCGCGCCAGGGCCGGGTGGTCGTCTCGCCGCGCACGGCCAGGCCCCGGTCGATCATCCACTGCACCGCGTGGGTGATCTCCAGCTCGCCGCGGCCGGAGGGCCGGATGGCGCGCACCGCCTCGTGCACGGCCGGGGAGAAGGCGTAGACGCCGATGAGCGCGAGGTCGCTGGCCGGGTGCTCGGGTTTCTCCTCCAGCCGCCGGACCAGTCCGCCGTCGTCGACCTCGGCGACGCCGAAGGCGCTCGGGTCGGGCACCGGGGTGAGCAGCAGCCGTGCGGCGTCGTGGCCGGCCGCGGCGCGGCGCACGAAGCCGCTGACACCGTCCTCCAGGTAGTTGTCCCCGAGGTAGAGCAGGAAGTCGTCGTCGCCGAGGAAGTCCCGGGCGAGCAGGACCGCGTGCGCGAGGCCGAGCGGCGCCGACTGGTGCAGGTAGGTCACCCGCACGCCGAAAGCCGCTCCGTCGCCGAGCACCTGGCGGATGTCGTCGGCGTGGCCGCCGACCACGACACCCACCTCCTCGATGCCCGCCTCGGCGATGGCCTGCAGGGCGTAGGCGAGGACGGGTTTGTTGGCGATGGGCAGGAGCTGTTTGGCGCGTGTGTGGGTGAAGGGCCGCAGTCTGCTGCCTGTGCCGCCCGCCAGGACCAGGGCTTTCACACCGGCCACCGGTGTCGCGCAAGGGGCTGGGTCTGTGGTCTCACGGATCTCTCCTCGAACGCGGGTCGCGGTGTCACCGGCTGAGCTGTTCCTGACTCAAGCAGAGGTGTGCCGAGCAGCGCAAGGCGCTTCTGAAATTTTCAGCAAGTCCTTGCAGAGGGCGCGTCTTTGGTGTTTGACTCGCCACCGGCATCGCCCAACGGCGCGGCGCAGCGCGCAGTTCGCACACATGAGTTGGGGGCAGTACGTGACAGGTCGGCACCAGCGGGAACGGCTGGAGCGGGAGGCCGGGCATCTGGCACCGGGCGCCTCGGAGGAGGCCGCCGTGGGGCGCCGGGTGTTCGCCGAGGGCCGCGGCCCCGTCCTCACCGATCTCGACGGCAACCAGTACCTCGACTTCGCGGCGGGCACCCTGACCCAGTCACTGGGCCACGGGCACCCCGAGGTCGTCCGGGCGCTCACCGAGCAGGCGGGCCGGCTGTGGAACGTGCACGACTCGGCCACACCCGAGCGGGCCGCGCTCCTGGACCTGCTGGCCCGGCTGCTGCCCGAACAGCTGAACACCTATGCGCTGTTCTCCACCGGCGCCGAGGTCGTCGAGGCCGCGCTGCGCGTGGTGCAGGCGACCGCGCCGCCCGGCCGCAACCGGATCGGCGCGCTGCGCGGCGGCTTCCACGGCAAGACCATGGGCGCCCGGATGCTCGTCCACTGGGACGTCGGCCACCAGGCGTTCGCCGGCAACTCCGTGCTCGGGTACTCCGCCTACTGCTACCGCTGCCCGCTGGAACTCACCTACCCCTCGTGCGGGGTGCGGTGCGCCTCGCTGGTGCGCCGGCACATCGCCGAGAAGCCGAACGTCTCCGCGCTGGTCTTCGAGCCCGTGCTCGGCGCCGCCGGCGTGGTCGTGCCGCCGCCGGGCTACTGGGAGCAGATCGCGGAGGCGTGCCGCTCCCACGGGGTGCTGCTCGTCGCCGACGAGGTGCTGACCGGCGGCGGCCGCACCGGAACGTTCCTGGCCAGCGAGCAGTTCGGCGTCGAACCCGACCTGGTGACCCTGTCCAAGGGGATGGCCAGCGGGTTCCCGTTCGCCGTGCTGGCCGGGCGCTCGGAGCTGCTGCGCCATCCGGCGGCGGCCGGGGCGGGGGCCTACGCCTCGACGTACGCGGGCAACCCGCTGGGCATCGCCGCCGCCCGCGCCACCCTGGAGGTCGTCGAACGCGACCGGCTGATCGAGCGGGTACGGGTCCTCGGGGACCTGCTGCGCGAGCGGCTGGCGGCGCTGCACGCGCGGTTCGACAACCTCGGTGACGTGCGCGGCATCGGACTGCTGTACGGACTGGAGTTCGTCACCGACCGGGCGAGCCGCACCCCCGCGCCCGACCTGGCCCGCGCGGTGTACACCACCGCGCTCGACCTGGGTCTGCGGGTCGCCCTCGGCGGGCACATCCTGCGGCTGGCACCGCCGTTCACCCTGGACGAACCGCTGCTGGACGAGGGCGTGCGACTGCTCGAACAGGCCATGGAGCGGGTGCTGTCGTGATCGTCGCGGAGAACCTCGTCAAGGAGTTCCGGATCCCCGAACGCAGGTCCGGCCTGGCCGGCAGCCTGTCCACGCTGCTGACCCGCCGGCACCGCGTCGTGCGCGCGGTCGACGACGTGTCCTTCACCGTCCCGGCCGGCTCGAAGACGGCGTACATCGGCGCCAACGGGGCCGGCAAGTCCACCACGATCAAGATGCTCACCGGCATCATGACGCCCACCAGCGGGCGCTGCCTGGTCGGCGGCATCGAGCCCTACCGGCACCGGCAGCTCAACGCGCGCGGCATCGGCGTCGTCTTCGGACAGCGCAGCCAGCTGTGGTGGGACCTGTCCGTGCCGGACTCCTTCCGCATCCTGCGCAGGATCTACGACATCCCCGACGCGGTCTACCGCCGCAACCTCGCCCTGTACCGGGAACTCCTGGACATCGACGCCCTCGGCGGCACACCCGTGCGCCAGCTCAGCCTGGGCCAGCGGATGCGCGCCGAGATCGCGGCGAGCCTGCTGCACGACCCGGCGGTGGTGTTCTGGGACGAGCCGACCATCGGCCTGGACATGGTCCTCAAGGACGCGGTGCGCCACCTGGTCAACCACGTCCACCGGGAGCTGGGCACCACGGTCGTGCTCACCAGCCACGACATCACCGACATCGCCGCGATCTGCGACAGCGCGCTGGTCGTGGACCGGGGGCGGGTGGTGCACCAGGGCAGCATCCGGGACCTGCTGCGCGGCGCCGACCGGCGCTCGGTCGTGTTCGACCACCGCGGCGGCCCCGCCCCCGCGGCGGCCTGCGCGGACATCGAGCGGGGACTGCCGGGGGTGACGGCCTCGCCCGGCGAGGACGGCCGGATCCGCGTGGAGTACCCGGTGGAGCGGCTCACCTCGCGACAGGTGCTGGGCTTCCTCCTGGACCGCTTCGACCTGGCGGACTGCTACGCGCCCGAACCGGACCTGGAGGACGTGCTCCGCGAGATCTACGGCGGCGGACGGCGGGAGGCGGTCCCGGCCGGCGTCCCGGGCGCGGCCGACGTCCCGGCCGCGGACCGCGTCCCGGGCGCGGGCGCCCGGGAGGACGGTGGTCCCGTATGACCGGCTCGGCACCCGCACCCGCCTCCGGCCACGGACCCGGGCACGCATCCGCGTCCGGCCGCGCGCCCGGCCCCGGAAAGGTCCGCGGCCCCGGCCCCCTGGGGCGCGTCCGCCCCTACCTGTCCTTCGCCACCGGCGGCCTGCAGTCGCTGCTCCAGTACCGCTCGACGTTCGTCATGACCGGGGTCACCGCCGCGGCCGGCGCCGCCGTCACCGTCTTCCTGTGGCGGGCGGTGTACGCGGACGCCCCGCCCGGCGGCGGTCCGGGCGGTTTCACCGCCGAGGGCATCACCACCTACCTGCTGATGGCCCAGGTCCTCCAGGTGCTGCACGCCAACCGGGTGGACGACGAGGTCGCCGCCGAGGTGTACCGCGGTGACGTCGCGGTCATGCTGGTGCGGCCGGTCAGCTACCCGGTGGTGCGGTTCTTCGCCTGTCTGCCCGTGGTCGCGGCCAACGCCGTGCTGGTCGGGGTGCCGGTGCTCGTCCTGTTCGCCCTGCTGGTGCCGCTGACCGTGCCCCGGCCGGCGGACGTGCCGCTGTTCCTGGTCTCGGCCGCGCTCTCCGTCCTCCTCGCCTTCTTCGTGAACCTGCTGACCGGGATGACCGGCTTCCTCACCACCAACACCTGGGGGGTGCGGATGGTGAAGCAGAGCGTGGTCGCCTTCTTCGCCGGTCAGCTGGTGCCGATCGCGCTCATGCCGGGCCCGCTCGCGGCGCTCGCCTCCGCGCTGCCCTTCCGCGGCATGGTCGACGCCCCGCTGACCCTGCTGCTCGGCCGCTACGACGGCTGGACGGGCGCGGCCGACGTGCTCGCCCGGCAACTGGGCTGGGTGGCCGCCCTGACGGTGCTCACCACCGTGCTGTGGCGGGCCTCGCTGAGCCGGCTGGAGGTGCTCGGCGGATGACCCGGACGGTGTGGCGCCACGTGCGCCTGGCGTTCTTCCTCGGCGGTGTCGGGCTGCACCGGCTGACCGCGTACCGGATGGACTTCGCCCTGGGGGCGGGTGCCTTCCTGGTGCGGGTCGGACTCCAGACGGCGGTGGTGGGCCTGGTCTTCCGCCAGGTCCCGGCGGTGGGCGGCTGGACCTACCACGAGGTGCTGTTCCTGCTCGGCTTCTCGCTGCTGCCGCGCGGCCTGGACCACCTCTTCACCGACCAGCTGTGGGAACTGGGCCGCAAGCTCGTGCAGCGCGGCGAGTTCTACCGCTATCTGATCCGCCCGGTGAACCCGCTCTTCTCGCTGCTGTCGGAGCGCTTCTTCCACCCCGACGGCCTGGGCGAACTGGTCGTCGGCGCCGCCCTGGTGGGCTGGACCGGCAGCGAACTGGACCTGCACCTGACGCCGTTGCAGTGGGCCGTCGCACCGCTGCTCGTGCTGTGCGGGGCGCTCATCCACACCGCCGTGAAGCTGCTCTTCGCCTCGCTGTCCTTCTGGACCGTGACCAGCCTGCCGTCGATGTACGCGGCGAGCCAGGTGTCCGAGTTCGCCGCCTACCCGCTGGACATCTACCACTCCTCGCTGCGCGCCCTGCTGACCTGGGTGCTGCCCTTCGCCTTCACCTCCTACGTGCCGTGCGTCTACCTGCTGACCGGCGCGACGGGACTGGTGGTGTGGCTGCCGGTGGTGACGGCGGGAGCCCTGGCCGTCGCCCTGACCGTCTGGCGGCGCGGCGTCAACGCCTACGAGATGACCGGGAGTTGAGCGAGTTGAGCGAGTCGCACGAGCCGACCGAGTTGAACGGGCCGAGCGTGATTGTGCCGGATGACGCGCAGCTCGGGGCGCTGCTGCGCGACGCCCCGTGGATGTCCCACGACGCCCGCGCCGCCGACCGCTTCGAGCGGATCGACCACGCGGTGCTGGGCCCGCACGACCTGCTGCTCGTGGTGGCCGCGGTGGGCGGCCCCGCGTCCGGGCAGCGGTTCTTCGTCCCGGTACGGACCGGCGGGCCGGACGGCGCACCCGGGGGCGGGCCCGGGGACGGGGACGCCACCGCCGGACTCGCGGCCGTGCGCCGGGTGCTGGCCGGGACACCGCTGCGCACCGCGCGCGGCGGGGTCCTGGAGTTCCGGCGGGCGCCCGGCGTCCCGGCCGGCGAGGTGCGGCGCCTGCCGTTCGACCAGGGCTGGTCGTCCAACGCCCTGTCGCTGGTGGAGATCGGCGGCCTCGCCCACATCCACAAGACCTACCGGCGGCTGGACGAGACCGTCCGCGAACCCGGGCTGCTGCGGCTGATGAGCGGCACCGGGCGCACCCCCGAGTGGGCCGGTGACTACACGTACACCGACCCGGTGCGCGGCACCCGGCACCCGCTGGGCGTCCTGTACCGCCACGCGCCGGGCCGGGGCATCGACGTACCGCTGCGGGAGAACCTGCGCTCCCTGTGGCCGCGGCTGACCGGGCAGGGAGCGGCGCCCGAAGGGCTCGTCCGGGCTCATCTGCGCCCCCTGGAGGAGAACCTGCGCGCCGCCGGGAGTTTCCTGCGCGCCTTCCACCGGGACCTGTCGGCGCTCCTGGGCGCGCCCTCGGCCGGCTATCCGGTGGGCGAGGCGCTGGAGCGTGCCGCGCGGCGGCTGGCCGGCCTGGAGGGCGCCGCACAGCCCCCGGCCGGAGCCTCGGGGGACGGGCCGTCCCTGCCGTCCGCCGCCCGAGGTGCCGCCTTCGCCGCCCTGGAGCGCGAAGTGGCTCTGCTGGGCCAGGAGTTCGCCGGGGCGGACACGGCGCCGGGCGCCGGGCCCTGCCACGGCGACCTGCACCTGTCGCACCTGCTGTGCGGTGAGCAGGACACCGACGGCGCCCCCTGGCGGATGAGCGTCATCGACCTGTCCACGCCCGCCGTGTCACCCGACGACCCGGCCTACGCCGCCCAGTCGCCGCTCCAGGACCTCGTCGCCGTCCAGCGCGCCCTGGAGTACTTCGCGGCCGACGAGGCCGCCTTCGAGAGCGCCCGCCGGCTCGGCATCGACTCCACCCTGACCATGTACGCCTCCCTGGAGGTTACCGGCGAGGCGTCCCCGGACGGTGCCGACGGTCTGCCGCCCGGCGGGCGGGCCGTGGTGGACGCCGTGTTCCGCACCGCCGACACCTGGCGCGCGCACGTGCTGCGCCTGCTGCTCGGCCCCGCCCCCGACAGCCCGCTGCGGCGCCTGCTCTACCTGCGCCGCCTGCTGCACGAGCTGGGCTACAACCACGACCACGCCCGCCCCTACCACGCAGCGATCGACCTGCGCCACGCGCTCGCGCTGGCGCCGGACACCGCCCCGACGACCCCCGCCCCGACGACCCCCGCGAGGACATGACCGTCGTGAACGCGCCCCGGCCGCCCCGCACCTCCCCCGAGCCCCGGATGCACGTCATCGAGACGTACTTCGAGTGCTGCGGCTTCGACCACACCTTCCTGCAGGGCGGCACCTCCGTCTACCTGTGGAACCTCTCCAGGACCTTCGCCGCCCGCGGCCACCGGGTCTCCATCGTGACCCCGGCGCACGGCCGCCTCGACGACCTGCGCAGCCGCTACGACGTGGAGGACCTGCCCTACGACGACGCCTACACGCTGCCGGTGGCCCTGGACACCCGCGTGTGGCACGGCTTCCCCTCCGAGGTGCGGCTGCCGCTGCGCACCACCGCCCACCGCATCCGGCTCGACGGTGTGGACCTGTACTTCCTGTCCAACGAGTACCTGGACCGGCTGCCGGACACCTTCTACCCGCCCTACTCCGCCAAGGGACGGGACCTGGTCTTCTTCAAGCCGCTGGTGTTCCAGGTGGACTGCGTGCGGTTCCTGCGCGCCTGGTTCGGCCAGGAGCGGGCGATCGTGCACGCGCACGAGCCGTACTACCACCACCTGCTGCCGGCCGCGCTGCGCGCGGACCCCACCAAGCTGGTCGTCAGCAACGTGCAGAGCAACATGCCGATCGCGAAGAAGGTGTACGCGCCCGAGGTGGAACGGCTCTTCGAGCTGCTCGGCGTGGACGTGAAGCTGCCCGGACCGGACCCCGAGCCCGACGTGCCCGCGGCCGTCGTCCAGTACCAGCAGCTCACCCACCTGCACTACACCTACCCGCAGGACCACGTGGCGCTCTACGAGCTGACCGCCGAGCACGCCGACCTGATCGACTTCCTCTCCCCCGGTCAGCTCGACTTCTACGCCTCCTTCCGGGACACCCCCTTCGAGGCGCTTTTCCGGCGGCTGCCGATCGCCGACGTGGTGCGGCGCAACGCGCACAAGATGTTCGTCGGCGGCTGCGCCATCTCCGACCAGTGGCTGGCCTGGGACCCCGAGGGGGTCGACCGGACCGAGGTGCTCGGCGGCCTGGGCCTGGACCCGGCGCTGCCCACGTTCTTCCACAACGCCCGCTACGCCGTCCACCACAAGGGCCAGGTGGAGCTGGTGCGGGCCGTGGACCGGGTGCTCGGCGAGGGCCTGGCGGCCAACTTCGTCGTCCGCTGCATCTCCGGCGCCGGCATCGACGACCCGTACTTCCACGAGGTCGCCGCCCGGCACGCGGGCCGGCTGCACCTGGAGTGGGAGCGGGTGCCCGAGGAGCGGGTGTTCGCGTACGCCGCCGCCTCGGACTTCGCGCTCTTCCCGTCCAAGTTCGAGATGGACACCTTCCTCATCGCGCAGGGCGAGGCGATGGCCGCGGGAGCGGTGCCCATCGCCACCGACCAGCGTGGCATGGAGCACTTCCGGCACGCCGACGGACCGGAGACCACCACCGGCTTCGCGGTCAACCGGTCCTTCGCGGAGGACGACGAGCTGCTGGTCGCCGCGCTCGCCGACCGCATCCGGCAGGCGGCGGCGCTGTGGTCCGCGGAGCCGGACCGCTACCAGGAGCTGTCGCGGCGGGCCTCGGCAGTCGCCCGGGTCTTCACCTGGGACCACTGCGCCGACCTGCACCTGGCGGCGTTCACGGAGCTGTGGGAGGGCCGGCCGCCGGTTCTGTCTCCTGAACTCGCCCTGAGGCACGGCTGGTTCGACCTGCTCCCCGACGACCTGGGGTACGACCGGCAGGCCGCGGCCGACGCCGCCGTGGACCACGGCGACCTCGACGCCTACGCGCGCCACGCCCCGCTCGACGCGGACGCCGCCCGCCGGATCTTCCGTGCCGCCTGGCTGCGGGCCGACTTCGCCGCCTGCGAGCAGGTCCTCGCCCGCGTCCCCGGCGCCGTGCCGCCCGCGGAGGTGACCGCGCTGCGCGAGCGCCGGCGGGTGAGCGGCACCCGTCTGGAGTACCGGCTGCCGCACGCCGAACGGGTGGAAGTGGTCGGCGCGCGGCCGGACTCGGACCGGGCCCTGCCCGAGGTGACCACCCTGGAGCGCACCGCACCGGGCGTCTTCACGGGTGAGGCACCGGCCGACGGCACCCAGCTCCTGCTCACCCTCTCCTGCGGCCGTGTCACCTGGGACGAGGTGCGCCATGTCTGATCCTCGGGCACATGACCCGCGCGGAACCGGCCTGCGGGGCGTGCGCGCGGTGCTGCTGGCCGGCGGCGAGGGCCGGCGCATGGGACCGCTGGGCACCGGCCGGCTCAAGCCGCTGGTCCCCTTCGGCGGCGCCTGCCGGCTCATCGACTTCAGCCTGGCCAACGCCCGCGCCTCGGGCCTGCCGGAGGTGCTGCTGCTGTCGCAGTACGAGGAGCGGCTGCTGATGGACGACCTGCACCGGGTGTGGAACGCCCGGCCGGGCTTCCGGGTGCTCTTCGGGCCGTACGACAGCGCCTACCGGGCCGTCCCCGCGGGCCGCCTGCCCGGTGAACTGCCCGCCCGGACCTGGCCGTTGGAGCGCGGCACCGCGGACGCGCTGATCCGCAAGGCGGAGTACGTCTTCACCGAGGGCACCGAGCACGTCCTGGTGCTGCACGCCGATCACGTCTACCGCTACGACTACGGTCCGCTGGTCGCGGCGCACCGGGCGTCCGGGGCCGCGCTGACCGTCGCCTACCAGCGCATCGACCCGCGCTGGGTGCACCTGTTCGGCATGGTCGGCTTCGACGGCCGCGGCCGGCTCACCGAGTTCGTGGAGAAACCGGAGAACCCCACCTCCGACCTGGTCTTCGCGGCGTTCTGCGTGTTCGACGCGGCCGTGCTGCGCCGCTACCTGACCGCGCTGGACGGCACCGGCTGGCAGCACGACATCAGCCGGGACGTGATCCCCGCGATGCTCGCGGCCGGGGAGCACATCCGCGGGCACGAGGTGCGCGGCCACTGGGAGGACATCGGCACCGTGGAGCGCTACCACCGCGCGCATCTGGCGCTGGCCGCCGGTCCGCGCGCGCCGCTACCGGTGACCGAGATGCCGCTGACCGTCCGCCCGGGCACCGCCCGGCACTGGGTGGCCGAGGCCGCCGGCGTGCGTGCCAGCCTGGTCCCGGCCGACCTGGTCAACGCCGGTCTGGTGGAGGACAGCGTGCTGTTCCCGGGCGTGCGGATCGGCGCGGGGGCGCGGGTGCGGCGCAGCGTGGTGCTGCCCGGTGCCGTGGTGGCGCCGGGCGAGGACATCGACGGGGCGGTCGTCCTGGAGGACGGCCAGGTCCAGCAAGTCACCGAAGGAGTGAGGGCATGACCGTCTCGGGACAGGCCGCGGGCGAGCGGCGGGGTTCGGGCGACTACGACGTGCTGGTGGTCGGCGGTGTGGGCGTCGACACCATCGTGCGGGTCGACGAACTGCGGGTGCCGCCGGGCGACTCGGTGTTCGTGGAGCCGCTGCGGGACTACGTGGGGCACACCGGCAACGGGGTGGCGCTGGGCTGGCACACGCTGGGCCTGCGGACCAAGTTCATCGACTTCCTCGGCGACGATCCGCAGGGCCGCATGGTGCTCGACCACTACGCGCGCCACGGCCTGGACTTCAGTCACGTCGTCTCGCCGCACGGCACCCCGCGCGCGGCCAACCTCGTCGACCCGCAGGGGCGGCGGTTCTCCTTCTACGACGGCCGGCACCCCGCCGGGCTGAGGCTGCCGCGCGACTTCTACCTGCCGTTCCTGGAGCGCTCCGCGCACGTCCACCTGTCGATCACCGGCCACAACCAGGACATGTACGAGGACATCCACCGCCTGGGCGTGACCAGTTCGACGGACCTGCACGACTGGGACGGGCGCAACCCGCACCACCGTACGTACGCCCTCGCCTCCGACTACGTGTTCCTGAGCGCGGCGGCGATCCACGACCGGGTGGAGGCGGTGCTGCGGTCGGTCGTCGAGGAGGGCCGGGCGCGGTTCGCCGTCGCCACGGACGGCGCCGACGGCTGCCACCTGCTGGTGCGCGGCGAGGACCGGGTGCGGCACTTCCCGGCGGTGCGTCCGGAGCGGCCGGTGGTGGACACCAACGGCGCGGGCGACGCGTTCGTCACGGCGTTCCTGCACACCCTCTTCGAGGGGCGTGAGCTGGAGGAGTGCGTGCTGGCGGGTTCGGTGGCCGGCGCGTTCGTGTGCGGCAGCGTGGGCACCCACACCGAGTTCATCGGCCTGCCGGAGCTGCGCGCCGCCGGCGCCCGCGCCGCCGCGGCACTCGGATGAGGCGGGAACGCATGCACGGGACACGGACATCCGGCGCACAGGGACTGCCCGGGACACGGACACCCCGGGAGCGGCGTGCGGACGGGACACGGACGCACGACGCGCCCGCGGACGCGATGCACATCATCCACTTCGCCTTCGAGTGCGGCGGGTTCGACAACCGGCTCATGCGGGGCGGGCTGTCGCCGCTCGTGTGGAACCTCTCGCGCGAGTACGCGGCCCGCGGCCACCGGGTCTCGCTGGTCACGCCCGCCCACGGGCTGCTCGGCGCGCTGCGCCGCGACCACGCGATCGAGGAACTCGACTACGTCCACGAGCACCGGGTGCCGCTCGTCCTGGACCCCAAGGTGTGGCCCGGCCACCCGCCGGAGATCACGCTGGACCTGACCACGCGGGCGCACCGGCTGCGGCTGGAGGGTGTGGACGTCTACTTCCTCTCCGACGCCTTCCTGGACCTGCTGCCGGACCGGCTGTACCCGCCGCCGGGCACCGAGGGCCGGGACCTGGCCCACTTCAAGCCCCTGGTCTTCCAGGTGGCCGGGGCCCACTTCATCCGCCGCCACCTCGGCGGCGGCCCGGCGGTGGTGCACGGTTTCGAGCCGTACTACCACTACCTGCTGCCGCCCCTGTTCGCCGGCGACCCGCTGCTGCGCACGGTGAGCACGGTCGCGGCGAACGCGCCGGTGACGCAGAAGGTGTACCGGCCGCAGGTGGAACGGCTGCTGGCGCTGTTCGGCGTGGAAGCGGACCTGGACGCGCCGGACGCGCGGCCGCCCGCCGAGGACAGTGCGGCGGCGACCATGGCGCGGGCCCTGGCGGGGACCCGGATGCACGTCGAGTACGGCCCCGACCACGTCTCCTTCCTGCCGCTGATCATGGCCCACGCCGATCTGGTCGACTTCGTCTCGCCGGGCCAGCGCGACCACTGCGCCACCTTCCGCGACACGCCTTTCGAGAGCCTGTTCGCGACGCTGCCGCTGGCGCGGATGGTGCGCGAGCGGGCGGACAAGCTGCTCATGGGCGGCTGCGGGATATCCGACAGCTGGCTGGCCCGCGATCCGGGCGCCGTCGACCGGGCGGCCGTCCTGCGCTCGCTGGGCCTCGACCCGGAGCGCCCGGTCTTCTACCACGCCGCCCGGTACGCGGTGCACCACAAGGGCCAGTTGGAGCTGATGCGCGCGGTCGAGGAGGTCCTGGCGGCCGATCCGGAGGTGAGCTTCGTCCTGCGGTTCGCCACCGGCGGGGGCGGGGCGGCGGCGGCCGGTCCGGCGAACGCCCACTTCCAGGCCGTCGCCGACCGGTATCCGGACCGGGTCCACCTGGACTGGCGGCTGGCCGGCGAGGACACCCTGTTCGAGCAGGCCGCCTGCGCGGACTTCTGCGTCTTCCCCTCCAAGTACGAACTCGACGGGTTCCTCATCGCCCAGGCCGAGGCCATGGCGTGCGGGGCGGTGCCGCTGGCCACCGCGCAGACCGTCACCGCCCACTTCGGGCACGCCCTGCCGCCCGGGGACCCCGCGTCGACGGGATTCGCGCTGCCGGGCTCCTTCCGCGACGACGACCCGGCGCTGGCCGGTGCGCTGACCGCGCGCATACGCGAGGCCGCCGCGCTGTGGCGCACGGACCGCGACGCGTACACCCGCCTGTCGGAGCGGGCCCGCGCCACCGCCCGGTCCTTCACCTGGCGGCACAGCGCCGACCTGCGGCTGGCGGCCTTCGCGGACCTGCTGGACGGCCGCCGCAGACCGTACCCGGTCCAGGACGCCGTACGGTACGGCTGGTTCGACGCGCTGCCCGCCGCGGCCTGGACGGAGCACCGGGCACTGGTGGCCCGGTCGGCGGCGGCGCTCGGCGACGTGGACGCGTACGGGCGGTGCGCGCCGCTCGACGAGGCGGCCTGCGAGCGGCTGTTCGCCGCCGCGTACGCGCGGGCGGACTTCGTCCGGTGCGCGCGGGTGGCGCGGGCGGCGGGCCGTCAGGACTGGGCGGCGCGGCTGCGCGGGCGCTGCCGGACACGGCAGGACGCGGCGGGCCGCTGGCACGTCACGTACACGCACCCGGGCGCGCGCCACGTCGACGTGGCGGTCACCGGGACGGTGCGGGCCTCCGACCTGGAGTCCCGTGCCGAGGCGGTCGCCTCCGACGAGGCGGTGCCGGCCGGCAGCGGGGTCGTCCTGGCCCCGCTGGCCCCGGCCGGGGACGGTGTCTTCCGGGGCACCCTGGACGGGCCGCCCGTCGGCCGGCACCTGCTCGTCATGCTCACCCTCGCCTCGGGCCGGGTCACCTGGGACAGCATCGAGGTGGCCGCCACGGCCGGCGGACAGGACAAGGTGACCTCCGAGGGCGCCGAAGGCTCCGGGGGCTCCGGGGGCTCCGGGGGCTCCGAGGCGACCGTCCGGGTGGCCGCGCCCGCCGGCGGCCCGGCGGGCGCGGCCCGGCCGCCGTTCCGGCTCGTGGCCACCGACCTCGACGGCACGCTGCTGCGCGACGACCTCACGGTGTCCGCGCGGACGCTGCGCGCCCTGGCGCGCGTACGGGAGGCGGGGGCGCGGCACCTGGTGGTCACCGGCAGGCCCGCCACGGCCTGCAAGCAGTACCTGGCCGCGCTCGGCTACCGCGGACTCGCCGTGTGCGGGCAGGGCGCGCAGCTCTACGACGCCGGTGCCGACCGGCTGCTGACCTCGGCCTCGCTCGACCTGGACCTGGCGCGCAGTGTGGTCGAGCGGGTGGAGGCCGCGCTCGGGACGCTGGAGCTGGGCGTGGTGACGGCCCCGCCGGAGAGCCGGTTCAAGGTGACCCCGCGGTTCGGGGAACGGGTGCGGCACGGCTGGGACGTGACCACCGACCGCGGGCTGCTGTGGACCGATCCGATCGACAAACTGGTCCTGCACCATCCGGACGTCCCGGAGGACGAACTGGAGTCCGAGGCCCGGCGGTTGTGCGGGGACGAGGTCACCGTGGTGCACTCGGTGCGCGGCATGGTGGAGGTGCTGCCGCCGGGCACCACCAAGGGCGCCGGGGTGGCGCGGGCGGCGGAGCTGCTGGGGCTCACCGCCGCCGAGACGGTCGCCTTCGGCGACATGCCCAACGACATTCCCCTGCTGGCCTGGGCCGGGCACGGGGTGGCCGTGGGCAACGCCCACCCGGCCCTGCGGGCGATGGCCGACGAGATCGCCCCGGGCAACGACGAGGACGGCGTCGCCGTCGTCCTGGAACGCCTCTTCGGCACGGCGGAGGAGACCGGTGACGCCGGTGGGACCCGTGACGTCACTGAAACCGGTGACATCGGTGCGGCCGGTGACGCCGGTGCGGCCCCTGACGTCCATGGGACCGGTGCCGTCGGTGCGACCGGCGGGGCCGGGGAGTCGCCGCGGTCGCGCCCGCACCCGGTGCCGGAGCGTGGCGCATGAGTGAGGCCCTGCGCGAACTGGCCCGTGCCCACGGGATCTCCACCGCGTACACCACCGACCGGGGCCGGCGGGTCTCCGTGTCGCCGGACACGCTGGTGGCCGTGCTCGCCGCCTGCGGGGTGGACGCCTCGACGGACTCGGCGGCCGGCGCCGCGCTGGCCGCCCACCGGGCGCGTGCCGCGGCCCGGCTGCTGCCCGACTGCGTCGTGCTGCGCGGCGCGGACGCGGCCCGGCCCGCGCTGCCCGAGGGGGCGGTGGCCGAGGTGGAGCTGGAGGACGGCGGCGGCCGGGCCGCCCTGTCCGGCCCGCTGCCGATCGGCCGGCACACCCTGCACGTGAGCGCGCGCGGACGTGACGCGTCGGCGCCGCTGCTGGTCGTACCCGAGCGGCTGCCCGTGCCCGAGGGCCGCCACTGGGGGTTCCTCGTCCAGCTGTACTCGGTGCTCTCGCGCCGTTCCTGGGGCATGGGCGACCTGGGTGACCTCGCGGAACTGGCGTCCTGGTCGGGCCGGTCCCTGGGCGCGGACTTCGTCCAGCTCGGCCCGCTGCACGCCGTCGAGCCCGGACCGCTGCCCGACCCGTCGCCCTACCGCCCCGGCACCCGCCGCTTCCCCGACCCGATGCACGTACGGGTGGAGGCGGTACCGGAGTACGCGTACCTCACCGGCGAGGCCCGCCGCCGCGCCGAGCGGTGCGCCGAACGGGCGCGGGCGCTGAACGAGGCCGTGCTGCGCGGCGACGCGCTCATCGACCGGGAGACCGTGCGGTCGCTCAAGCACGAGGCGCTGCGCGCGGTGCACGAGGTGCCGCTGACGCCCGGCCGGGCCGCCGCGTTCACCGCGTTCACCGCGCGCGAGGGCCGTGACCTGACGGACTTCGCCACCTGGTGCGCGCTGGCCCAGGTGCACGGCGGTGCCTGGCGGTCCTGGCCGGCGGGGCTGCGCGACCCGCGCTCGCCCGCCGTGGCGCGCGCCCGCGAGGAACTCGCCGCCGAGGTGGACTTCCACCGCTGGCTGGCGTGGATCACGGACGAACAGCTCGCGGCCGCGCAGACGGCGGCGACCGGCGCGGGCATGGGCATCGGGCTCATCCACGACCTCGCGGTCGGGGTGGCCCCGGAGGGCGCCGACACCTGGGCGCTGGCGGACTGCCTGGCCGCCGGGATGAGCGTCGGCGCACCGCCGGACGACTTCAACCCGCACGGCCAGGACTGGGGACAGCCGCCGTGGCGCCCCGACGGGCTCGCGGCGACCGGCTGGCTGCCGGCCGCGCGGCTGCTGCGCGCGGGCCTGCGGCACGCGGGCGCGCTGCGCATCGACCATGTGATGGGCCTGTTCCGGCTGTGGTGGGTGCCCGAGGGCCGGCCGCCTTCGGAGGGGACCTACGTCCGTTACGACGCGGAGGCGATGCTGGGCACGGTCATGCTGGAGGCGCACCGGGCCGGGGCGTCGGTGATCGGCGAGGACCTGGGCACCGTGGAGGCCGGCGTACGGGAGTTCCTGCACGCGCGCGGCGTCCTCGGCACGTCCGTGCAGCGGTTCGAGTACCTCGGGGGTTCCGAGGGCCGGCACGGCCCGCTGCCGCCCGAGCGGTGGCGCGCGGACTGCCTGGCCACGCTCACCACGCACGACCTGCCCACCACGGCCGCCTGGCTGAGCGGCGAGCACGTCGAACTCCGCTCCCGGCTGGGCCTGCTGACCCGCCCGGAGGCCGAGGAGAAGGCCGAGGCCGCCGCCGAGCGCGACGGCTGGCTGGCGGAGCTGGAGCGGCTCGGGCTGCTGCCGGACCCGGAGGGCGACGTCGTCGCGCTCCACCGGTTCCTGTGCCGCACCCCGGCCCGGCTGCTCGGCGTGTGGCTGCCGGACGCCACCGGTGACCTGCGCCCGCAGAACATCCCCGGCACGTCGTCGGTGCACCCCAACTGGCGGCTGCCCGTCAGCGACGGCCGGGGCCGCCCGGTCCCGCTGGAGGAGCTTCCCGGCCGGCCCCTGGTACCGGCCCTGACCCGGGTGTTCGCGGCCCTCGGTCAGCGTGGCGCGGAAACCCGCGAGACATGTGAACCCAGTAATACGTGTGAGAAGACCGAGGAAGACTGAGGAGACAGATGTCAGGCCAGGTTCTTGACCGGGTCGGCCAGCCGCTCGCGGGGGTCCGCGAGGACGCCGGCGGCTTCGATCTGAGGGCACCGGACGGCACCCGTTACCGGGTCGACCTCGCCGGTGGAGTGCTCGATGCGGACAACACCCTGCTCGCCGACGCCGTGGACGGCCGCCGTGTGGTGGCCTACGTCAGTCCGGCCGTCGACCGGCTCTACGGCGCCCGGATACGCGCCTACCTCGACCGCCATGTGCGGCCGGGCCAGTGGACCCTGCACGTCCTGCCCACCGGCGAGCACCGCAAGACGCTCGCCTCCGTGGAGCACGTGTGTGCGGTCGCCAAGGCGGACGGCCTCGACCGGCACGGGGTGATGCTCGCGGTCGGCGGCGGCATCGTCGCGGACGTCGTCGGTTTCGCCGCGTCCATCTACGCGCGCGGGATCCGCTACATCAAGGTCAACACCACCCTCGTCGGCCAGGTCGACGTGGGGGTGGGCGTCAAGACCGGTGTCAACGCGCTGCACACGAAGAACATGTTCGGCGCCTACCACCCGGCGCACGCCTCCCTGAACGACCCCGCCTTCCTGGCGACGCTGCCGTCCCGGGAGATCCGCTGCGGCCTCGCGGAGATCGTGAAGATGGCCGTGATCCTCGACGAGGACCTCTTCCGGACGCTGGAGCGGCACCCGGACGTGTTCCGCGGGCCGGCCGGCGAGAGCGGCGCGGACCGTCCGCACGGCGAGCTGGAGGAGTACGTCCTGCGCACGTCGATGCGGCTGATGATGGAGGAGCTGTGCCCGAACCTGCGCGAGCACGACCTCGCCCGGCTCGTCGACTTCGGCCACACCTTCAGCCCCGTCGTGGAGACGGCGGGCGAGCACCGGCTCCGCCACGGTGAGGCCGTCGCCGTCGACATGGCGCTGTCCGCGCACGTGGCGAGGCTGCTGGGCCTCGCGGACGAGGAGACCTGCGAGCGGATCGTCCGGCTGCTGCGCGCGATCGGGCTGCCGGTGTTCGACCCGGACACGTGCACGCCGGAGCTGATGACGCAGGCGCTGCGGGCGTCCTGGCAGCGGCGGGGCCGCAAGCTGCACCTGGTGGTGCCGACCGGGATCGGCAAGGCCGCGTTCGCGGAGGAACTGGAGGACGTGCCCGGGGACGTGCTGGTGGCCGCGCTCGGCGCGCTGGCCGAGGACGCGGGCACACCGGACACCGGGCGCGCAGGCGCGGGAGCGGAGCGGCGCGATGCCTGACGAGGACGTGGTCAATCTGCGGGAGCTGCTGACGGGCAAGGAGCGTGACCACGACGGCCTCGGCACGATCCTCGCCCACCGCCTCTTCGCGCGCAGGCCCGGCTCGCCCGGCGCGGAGTTCGTCGACCTCGCGGTGCTGCCGCCGGGCACCTCGATCGGCCGGCACCGGCACGGCGCCGACCGGGAGACGTACGTGGTGCTCGACGGCGGCGGGCTGATGTACCGGGACGGCAGGGAGTTCCGGGTGGGCCCCGGCGACGTGGTCGTCAACGAGCCCTACGGGGAGCACGGCCTGCGCAACGACTCCGCCCACGAGGACCTGCGGCTGCTGGTCTTCGAGGTGGCGGTGCGCGAGGAGCGGCGCGACGGGCCCGGCGGAGCGGCGCACGGGGAAGGGGCGGACGGTGCCCATGGCGCGTGACGACGGCACCTTCACCGTGCTCGACGTGGGCGGCACGACGCTGCGGATCGGCGCCTACGACCCGGCGACGGGCGTGCTGTCCCGGGTGCGCCGGATGCCCGTCGAGGGCATGCACCGCGACCCCGGCGCGCCCGTGCCGGTGCTCCAGCGGCGGGTGGTGGACCAGATCGTGCGGGAGGTCGGCGCGCACACCGGCGGGCGCGTCCCCCGGGCCCTCGGAGTGGCCTTCGCCGGTCCCATCACCGCGGGCGGCCTCGTCCTGGCCGCCCCGACGGTGTGGGGAAGGCGCGGCGACCCGCTGCCCCTGGGCGACCTGCTCACCGAACGGACCGGGGCACCGGCGGTCGTCGTCAACGACCTGACGGCGGCGGCCTGGCGGTACGCGGCCACCGAACCGGGCGACTTCTGCCTGCTGACCGTCAGTTCGGGCATCGGCAACAAGGTGTTCCGCGGCGGTGAGGTCCTCGTCGACGCCGACGGCCACGGCGGGGAGCTGGGCCACTGGGTGTGCGACGTCTCCGCGGACGCGCCGCCGTGCGACTGCGGGGGGCGCGGCCACCTCGGCGCGATCGCCTCGGGCCGGGGCGTGCTGGCCGCCACGCGGCGGGCCGCCGCGGCCGATCCGGCCGGTTTCGGCCGCTCGCGGCTCGCCGCGCTGTGCGGCGGCCGGCCCGAGGACATCGACAACCGGGCGACGGCCCGCGCGGTACGCGAGGGCGACGCCTTCGCCACCGAGGTGCTGCGCGGCACGCTCACCCACCTCGCCCAGGCGGTCTCGGCGGTGTTCACGTCGATCGGGGTGTGCCGCTACATCCTGATGGGCGGCTTCGCGCTGGCCGTCGGTGAACCCTACCGGCGGCTCCTGGTGGGCGAGTTGACCCGGCTCGGCTGCTTCGGCCTGGACGCGGGACAGGTCGACGCGATGGTGTCGCTGGGAGTGGCCGACGACGACCACGGGCTGATCGGCGCGGGCCGCCTGCTGACCGAGCGCACGCCGGTCCCCTCCTCGCAGGGGGCGCCGTGAACGGCCTCACGGAAGACGGCGTGAACGGCCACGCGGGGGGCGCCGCCGGCGATCACCCGGCACCGGGCGCCGCGAGCGTCCCCGTCCCGGGCGCCGCGAACGTCCGGACGCCGGGCGCCGCGGGGGCGGCGCGCACGCTCGTGGTGGGCAGCGGGCTGATCGGCTCCGCCCTCGCCCGTCGGCTGATCGCCTCGGGTGAGGCGGTGACGCTCGCCTCGCGCCGCCGCCCCGTCCCGGCTCCGGAGTCGTACGGGGTCCGCTGGGAGGCGCTGGACGCCACCGACCGGCGGTCCTGCGGCCGGCTCCTGGCCCGGGTCCGTCCCGACCGCGTGGTCCTGGTGCACGGCCCCTCCGACGCCACCTGGTGCGAGGAACACCCCGAGCAGGCGCGGGCCGCGCACGTCGCCGTGGCGGAGAACTTCGCCGCCCTGGCCCGGGACGCGCGGATCGTGCTGGTCTCCACCGACAACGTCTTCGACGGCACCTCGGCGCACAACACCGAGAGCACGCCCGTGAGCCCGGCCAACGCCTACGGCCGGGCCAAGCTCGCGGCCGAAGGGGCGCTGCTGTCCGCGTCCCCGGGCGCCGTCGCGCTGCGCGTCAGCCTGGTCTACGGTCACGAGGGCGCCGACGCGGGCAAGTGGCTCAACTTCTTCGCCGTCTGCGCCCACCGGCTGCTGCGCGGCGAGCGCGTGGAGGCCCCCGACGACCACTGGACGACGCCCGTGGTCCTGCCCGACGTGGCCGAGGTGACGGCGGCCCTGCTGCGCACCGCGGACCCGCTGCCGGCGGTGCTGCACCTGGGCGGCCCGGACCGGGTCACCCGCGCGGAGTGGGCGGCGGTGATCGCCGGGGCCCTGGGAGCACCGCCCGGCCTGGTCGTCCCGGTGCCCCGGGCCCGGACGCGCTACGCCTCCCGCCCGGCGAACGCCTGCCTCACCAGTGAGGTGCTGCCCGCGCTCCCGGCCACGGAGAAGCTCACCGTGCGGGGCGTGGCGGAGGGGGCCCGGCTGCTGGCGCCCGCGTTCACCGGCAGCGGCACGGACACGGGCACGGACCCGGGCCCTGCGCGGTCGTAACACCCGCGTCCCGCGTGCCCCGTCCAGCCGTAGGGCGCCCGCGGTCCCCGCGCGGCCGCGGCGTGCCCCAGGACGCCGGGCAGCCGCAGCGCGCCCGTGGTCCGTGCGACCGTGACGCGTCCGTGGCAGCCCGGTGGCCGGGCGCCGGCCGGCGCACCCGTCCGCCCGCCGTTCACCCCTCCCTCCATCCAGCCCTTCACCCCGCCGTTCACCCCGCCGTTCACCCCGCCGTTCACCCGGCGACGACACCTCATGGGAGCAGCCATGGCAAGCTCATCGATCCCCTCCGGCTACGACGTCGTCATCCTCGGCGGCGGTGTGGCGGGCTGCGTGCTGGCGGCCCGGCTCAGCGAGGACCCCGGCCGCTCGGTCTGTCTCGTGGAGGCGGGCCCGGACTACGGTCCCAGGGAGCGGGACTGGCCGGAGAAGGTGCGCAACGCGCGCGCCCTGCCCCGCGAGGACGTGTGGGAGCGGCACACCGCGTTCTACCGCATCCGCGCCCGCGTGCTGGGCGGCTCCTCGTGCATCAACGGCTGCTGGAACACGTGGGGTTCACCGGCCGACCACGCCGAGTGGGTCCGCGCGGGCGGCGAGCGCTGGTCGGCCCCGGCGATGGACCCGTACCGGCGCGGGGCGGTGGAGCGGATGGGGCTGCGCACGGTCCCGGACCGCGAACTGTCCGCGTGGAGCGAGGGCGCCCTCGATGCGGCCGGCCGGCTGGGCTACCCCGAGGTCGACATGGGCTCGGCCGAGGGCGGCCCCGGCCGTGGCCGGCCCCTGCTGAACGCCGTGGACGGCCTGCGCCGCAACGCGGCCTTCGCCTACCTGGACCCGGCGACGCGGGCCCGGCCCAACCTGACGGTGCTCAGCGGCGCCCTGGTGGACCGGCTGACCGTGCGCGGCGGGCGCGTGCACGGCGTGCGGGTGCACGCGGACGGCGGGCCCACGACGCTGACGGCCGGGACGTACGTCCTGGCGGCCGGCACCTTCGGCTCGCCCGCCGTGCTGCTGCGCAGCGGCCTCGGCCCGGCCGCGCACCTGGCGGAGAACGGCATCCGCTGCGAGGCGGACCTGCCCGGGGTCGGCGCGAACCTGTCCGACCAGCCCGGGGTGTTCCTGCCGCTGTCCCCGACGCCCGCGCTGAACGCGGCGCTGGCCGCCAAGGAGGCCGCCGGGGAACTCTATGTGAGCCGGATGCTGGTCAGGGCGGCGAGCGAGCGCTGCCCCGACGGGGCGTGGGACCTGCACCTGCTGCCCACGGCGGGTCCGCCGCTGTTCGGGAAGCTGCCGCCGGGCGAGTACGAGGCCGGGGTGTCCGCCTTCCTCATGAAGCCGGTCTCCCGCGGCCGGGTCCGGCTGCGTTCGGCCGACCCCGCCGAACCGCCCGAGATCGACCCGGCGTTCCTGACCGACCCGGACGGACACGACGTCGCCGTGCTGCGCTCGGGACTGGAGAAGGCGGCGGACCTGGCCACCGCCCTGGGCTCCCTGGCCGGGCCGCCGGCCGACGGCGGCGTGCCGGTGCGTGAACTGTCCGACGCGGACCTGCGCGACCGGGTGGGCACCTACTGGCATCCCGTGGGGACCTGCGCCATGGGACCGCAGGACGACCCGCTGGCCGTGGTCGACGGCGAGGGCCGGGTGCGGGGCGTGGCGGACCTGCGGATCGCCGACGCCTCCGTACTGCCGACGGTGCCGGCCGCGAACACGCAGCTGCCGGTGCTCGCCGCCGCCGAGATGCTCGCCGACGCCCTGCGCGCCTGACCGGCCCGGCGGCCGCCGCTGCCCCCTCTCCCCTCCCTCTCCTCCCCTCCCTCTCCTCCTTGCCTGTCACCTCTCACCCGACGGAGACCGCCATGACGGCACCCCCCGACATCCGCGCGCACCGGCTGCTGTACGGCTGCATGGGCCTGGGCGGCGGCTGGGACACCCTCCCGTACACCGCCGAGGACGTGGGGCGGGCCGAGGCGGCCGTCGAAGCGGCCCTGGCCGCGGGCATCACGGCGTTCGACCACGCCGACATCTACCGGTTCGGCAAGTCGGAGGCCGTCTTCGGCGAGGTGCTCGCCCGCGCCCCGGGCCTGCGCGAGCGGATCACCGTGCAGACGAAGTGCGGTATCCGGCTGCCCGAGGGCGACCGGGTGGGCCACTACGACCTGCGCGCCGCGAGCATCGTGCGCCGGGTGGAGGAGAGCCTGGCACGGCTGCGTACGGACGCGGTGGACGTGCTGCTGCTGCACCGGCCCGACCCGCTCGCGGACCCGGACGAGATCGCCGGGGCCCTCACCTCCCTGCACTCCCAGGGCCTGGTACGGCAGTTCGGCGTGTCCAACATGAGCGGGCCGCAGATCGCCTCCCTCCAGGCCCGGCTGGAGGTGCCGCTGGTCGTCGACCAGCTGGAGATGAGCCTCGCCCACCGGGACTGGGTGGAGGCCGGGGTGCTCTTCAACACCCCGGCCGCCGCCGGGACCGGCTGGCCGCCGGGGACGGTCGAGCACTGTGCGGCGGCCGGCATCCGGCTCCAGGCCTGGGGGGCACTGGCCCGGGGCCGGTTCGCCGAAGGCGACGACACCCCGGCCGGCCGGCTCGTCGCCGATCTGGCCCGGCGCAAGGGGACGACACCGCAGACCGTCCTGCTGTGGTGGCTGCAGCGCCACCCGGCGGGCATCGCCCCGGTCGTCGGCACCACGCGCCCGGAGCGCATCCGCGCCTGCGCCGACGCGGTGAGCGGCGAGACCCGCCTCTCCCACGAGGAGTGGTACGAACTGTGGGTGGCCGCTCGCGGCACCCCGCTGCCCTGAGAGCCGCGGACAGAAGCGCGCCCCGGCGGTCGGCGCCCGGCACGCGCCCTGCGCCGCGTGGCCGGAAGGCCCTGACAGCTCCGCCACCAGGACCTTCCGGCACCTTGCGACCGCACGCACCGGACACCGCCCGCCGACCGGAACCCGTTTTCGTCCGCTGCTCTGCACCGCACGGCCTCGGCGCGACGGGCGCGCCCCGGCCGGCCGCCGCCTCCGGCTCAGCTCTCCTCCCGCTCCACGGGCAGCCACAGTTCGGCGTCCGCCCCGGTCCCGCCCTCCTGCGCACGGGTGCGCAGGATCTCGGGGCCGGGGCGGCTGCGGTACGGGTTGGAGGGGAACCACTGGGTGAACACGTCGTGCCACAGCATCTGGATGGCCTCGGGTGCCGGGCCGGAGGTGGTGAACACCGCCCAGGTGCCGGCCGCAACCGCCAGGGACGTCATGCCGTCGGGGACGGCGGCGGAGGTGATCGCCCCCTGGTAGTAGTCGAACTCGGTGCCCTCGGCGCGCGAGGGGTCGAGGCCGTCGCAGACGGCGACCACCCCGTGCGGTTCCTGGTCCGACAGCTTCTCCAGCCGCTCCAGGGCCGGCCGGCCCAGTCCGCGGATGAAGTCGGTCATCGGCTGGTTCGGCCCCAGGTGCACCAGGGGCAGCCGGGCCTTGTACCCGACGACGGTGAAGTCCGGCCGGTCCACTACGCGATATCGCATGCTGCTGCTTCCTTCGACGGTGAGACGGAAGGACAGCCGGGGCTGGGAGACGAGTGCGGCACCCGTACGGCGGGCCTCGCCGGGCCCGACGCCGTGCATGGCGCGGAACGCCCGGGCGAACGCCTCGCCCGAGCCGTAGCCGTGGCGCACCGCGATGTCCAGCAGCGAGTCGCGTCCGGCGAGGACCTCGGCGCCCGCGACGGTGAGCCGTCTGCGCCGTACGTACTCCGACAGCGGTATGCCCGCGAGCGAGGAGAACATCCGGCGCAGGTGGTACTCCGACGTGGTCGCGATCCGCGCCAGCGCGGCCACGTCGACGGACTCCGACAGGTGGTCCTCGATGTGTTCCATGGCCTGGTTGAGCCGCTCCAGCACTCCCGGTCCCCTTCCTTCCTTTCCTGTGTCCACCACGCTAGGCAGCCGGTCCGGTGCCGGACCCGACATTCCGTGCCCGGATCGATCGGGTGCGCCGGCGGCCGGCCCGCGCCGGATCAGGGCAGGTCACCGCGCCAGTCGAAGCGGCCGGGATCGGCGGGGCGGGGCGCGTACACCGTCCGGCCGCCGGGGCCGTACCTGCCTATCTCCGTCGGCAGGACGACACTGTCCGCGCGGGTGTGCGCGGGCCGGTCGGTGACGTCCAGCAGCAGACCGTCCAGCGGCCCGGCCACCAGTTGCGCGTAGCGGCGCCCGGGCCGGGGCGCGGCGTCCTCGTGGTCGGAGCCGTAGACCCGGCCCCGCATGAAGTCCTGCTCGTCCATACGCAACAGGGTCGCAGCCACCACTGACAGCGGGCCCGCCGGTGGACCGCGGGGGACGTCGTGGTGAACCGCGGACGGGCGGTGGCCGTGTTGTACTCGGACGATTCCCGCACGTCGAGGCAAGGGAGTGGGACAGTGGCGGATCTCGCCGAGTCGATCGAATCCATGGAGCAGCTCGCGGCCGTGTGGCGCATGATGGTGCTCGACCGCGACCCGGAGGCGGACGTACGGGACTTACCCGGGGTCGCCGTGCGCTGGGCGGACTGCCGGTTCGCCTTCTGGAACTGCGTCACGCTGACGGACGTCGGCGCGGACGCGGACCTCCTGGCCGAGCGGCTGGGCCGTGCGGCGGACGTCATGCGGGGCAAGGAGCACCCGGGCTTCCTGTGGGTGTTCGAGGACCTGCTCGACGAGGGGGCCCGGCAGGCGCTGCCGGCGGCGGCCGGGCGGGCCGGGCTTACACCCGCCTTCCCCGGTACCGGGATGGCCGGGGACATCCTGCCCCTGCCCGATCCGGTCCACCCCGACCTGACCTTCGCACGGGTGACCACGGACGACCAGCTCCGGGCGTACGCGGACCTCAACTCGCGCGCCTACGGCTTCCCGCTGGAGGACGGCCGCGACGGGCTCCTCGGCTCCACGCTGTGGAAGGACGACGCGTACGCGTACCTGGCGCTGCGCGACGGAGTGCCGGTGGCGTGCGCGGCGGCGGTGGAGGCCGACGGCCGGCTGTTCGTGGCGCTGGTCGCCACCGACCCGCGCCTACAGCGCCGCGGCTACGGCGAGGCGGTGACCCGCAAGGCGCTGCACGAGGGGGCGCGGGCCACCGGCCTGACCCGCGCCACCCTGCACGCGACGGCCGCCGGCGCGCCCGTCTACCCGCGCATCGGTTTCCGTCCGAACTCCCCGATGCACTTCTACGCGCTGAAGGCCTGAGCGGACACGAAGCCCGCGCACGAAACCCGAGCACGCGGCCCCGGCCCGCGGCCCGCGCACGCTGCCCGGCGGGTCAGCGGGCCAGGACGCGGCGCAGCCAGCGCAGGCGTGCCGCGCGGGCGTCCCGGGAGACGGCGGTGTCCGGGGCGATCTGGTCGAAGCCGTGGAAGCCGCCCGACCAGACGTGCAGTTCGGCGTCGCCGCCGGCCCGCCAGAGGGACGCCGCCAGGGCCACGTCCTCGTCGCGGTAGGTCTCGGCCGCGCCCGCGTCGATGTAGAAGGGCGGCAGCCCTGCGAGGTCGGTGGCGCGGGCGGGTGCCGCGTAGGGCGGGACGCCGGGGGTGCCCCGGGTCTCGCCCAGCAGACAGGCCCAGCCGACGTCGTTGGCGTGCCGGTCCCACACGCCGCGGCCGGTCATCTGGCGGGCGGAGTGCGTGTCGTTGCGGTCGTCGAGCATGGGGCACATGGCGAGGACGCCGGCGAGGGCGGGACCGCCGCGGTCACGGGCCATGAGGGCGACGGCGGTGGCGAGTCCGCCGCCCGCGCTGCCTCCGGCCACCACGATCCGCCGCGGGTCGCCGCCGAACCCGTCGATGTGCCGGGCCACCCATTCCAGGCCCGCGTAGCAGTCCTCCACCCCGGCGGGGTAGGGGTGCTCGGGCGCGAGCCGGTACCCGGCGGAGACCACCACCGCGCCCAGCGGCGCCGCCCATTCGCGCAGCACGCCCGCGAGTCCGGTGCGGTGTGTCCCGCCGATCATGCCGCCGCCGTGCAGGTGGTAGACGACGGGGGCGCCCTCGCGCAGGGAGGCGGGGCGGGCGACGAGCAGGGGGACGGCGGGGGCTCCCGCGGGGCCGGGCACGCGCCGCTCGTGCACGTCGAAGGCGCCGCCGTCGCTCAGTTCCTCGTCCGTGGGGTCGGGGGAGGTGCCGGCGAGCAGGGCCCGCCAGCGGGGGACGTCGGCGGGCGAGGACGGCTCGGCGCCGGGGGGAACGGCCGGGCCGTCGAGGAAGGCCGCCAGCTCGGGGTCGAAGGGTACGGGCGGACCGGTGGGAGCGGAGCGGTCCTGGTGGGGGGTGCGGGGGTGGTGCATGTGTTCCTTTCCGTGCGGGGGCCTCGTCACCAGGTGACCGGCAGTTCGTGGACGCCGTAGATGAGCATGTCGTGTTTGAACGCGACGGCGTCGTGGGGCACCGCGACGCGCAGGTTCGGGAACCGGCGCAGCAGTGCGGGGTAGGCGAGTTGCAGTTCGGTGCGGGCCAGGTTCTGACCGAGGCACTGGTGGACGCCGTGTCCGAAGGCGAGGTGCCTGCGGACGTCGGCGCGGGCGGGGTCGAAGCGGTCGGGGTCGGTGAAGACGGCCGCGTCACGGTTGCCGGCGGCGTTGGCCAGGATCACTCCCTCACCGGCACGGACCAGCCGGCCGCCGACCTCCACGTCCTCGGTGGCGACGCGGGCCAGTCCGCTGTGCGTGATGGTGAGGTACCGCAGCAGTTCCTCGACGGCGGACGCCACCCGGGCGGCGTCGCGGCTGTCACGGACGAGGGCGAGCCGGGCGGGGTCGCCGAGGAGCACGAGGGTGCCGAGCGCCGTCATGTTGGCGGTCGTCTCGTGCCCGGCGACCAGCAGGGACACGGCGATCTCCACGAGGAGGGCGGAGCCGAGTTCGCCGCCGCGCACTCGTTCCACCACCAGGGAGCTCAGCAGGTCGTCTCCGGGCGACCGCTCCTTGGCGGCGATCAACTCGCGCAGGTAGGAGGCGAGTTCGGCGCGGGCTGCGGTGAACTCGTCGACGGTGCTGTCCCGGGCGATCATCGCGCGGGCCGCGTCCTGGAACAGCGGCTGGTCCTCGCGGGGCACCCCGAGCAGTTCCCCGATGACCAGGGAGGGCATCGGCAGCGCGAAGTCCTCGACCAGGTCGGCCGGAGGGCCCGCGGCCTCCATGCGGTCCAGCAGACCGTCGATGATCTCCTGGATCCGGGGGGCCAGCGCGGCCACCCGCCGGACGGTGAAGTGCCCGGCCAGCATCCGTCGCTGACGCGCGTGCTCGGGGTCGTCCTGGGTGACGAACGCCTGGATCTCCGCGGCTCCCTGCGCCTTGAAACCCGCGCTCGGCGAGGGGAAGCCGGGCCGGGAGGGGTCGGCGCTGAAGCGGGGGTCGGCTAACACCGCGCGCTGGTCGTCGTGGCGGGTGACCAGCCACGGGGTGCTCCCGTCCCAGATGCGCACCCGCGCGGGGGCCTCACGCTGTCGCAGTTCCGTGTACAGCGCGGGCGGGTCGAAGGGGCAGCCGGCCGTACGGTCGGCCGGAAAGGCGGGGGGTGACGAACTCATGTGGATGTTCCTTCTGCTGTGGAAGTACGCGGACACCTGACACAAACATGTGCCATACAAACATGCTTCAGGAGAAACCTTAAGCGCGCGGGTCCCGCCCGGCGGGCCGGAGCGTCCGGGCACCCTTGCACCGCCCACCACCCTGTGCCAGCTTGATGGTGCATCAACTCACCTGCCTTGCTCGTCAGTTGGGAGGACTCCCGCCATGCGCCGACGGTGCGTCCCGCTCCTGTCCCTGCTCGGTGTGCTGACCCTGGTCTCCCTGGTGTTCCCCGCGCACGCCGACGCCGCCGTCCTCACGCTGCTGCCGCAGAACGCCGACGGTCTCGAACAGACCTTCTCGCCCGCCTACGACTACGACGGCGACGGCTGCTACGCCACCGCCGCCATCGGTGCCGACGGCACCCTCAACCCGGGGCTGCGGCTGGGCGGTGACGTCAACGGCCACTGCCACGACTACGCCCAGCTGGCCAACGCCAACACCTACTCGCGGGAGAAGTGCGACCAGGGCTGGTGCGCGGTCATGTACGCCAGTTACTTCGAGAAGGACCAGGCCACCCTCGGCCCGGCCGCGATCGGGCACACGCACGACTGGGAGCACGTCGTGGTCTGGATCAACGACAACCAGGTCAAGTACGTCTCCGTGTCCCAGCACTCCGGTTACCAGGTGGCGTCCGCCTCGTCGGTGCGGTTCGACGGCACCCACCCCAAGATCGTCTACCACAAGGACGGCGTCTCCACGCACTGCTTCCGGTTCGCCGGGAGCAACGACGAACCCCCGGAGAACGTCACGGGCGGCTGGTTCTACCCGCGGCTGGTCGGATGGAACGGCTACCCCGCGGGCTTCCGCGACAAGCTGATGGGCGCGGACTTCGGCGCGGCCACCATCAAGATCAGGGACGGCGACTTCGCGTACGCCCTCGCCCACTCCATGCCCGCGGGCATCCCGTTCGACCCGAACGCCTGACAGCCCCGCCGGGGCACGTCCGCGCCCCCGCTCCCACGCTTGCCTCCTCCGCCGCCCGGTGACCGCCCTCGCCGCGCGGCGGAGGCGGTCGTTAGGGTGTCCCAGGCGGTTGGCAAAGAAATGGTCAAGCCGCATGGAACCAGCGAGGGAGACAAGCGTGGGAGCTGCACGCATGAGCAACACACCGCTGCCGGGCATCGGCACGCGCTACGACCTGACGACCCGCGAGCAACGCCGCCTGTCGGTGGTGGCCCACCGGGACGGCACCCGGACGCTCAGCGCCTACCGGGAGGACGACGCCGACGCGTGCGCGCTGTCGGTGCGGCTGACACCGGGCGAGTCGGAGAGCCTCATCGACGCGCTGATGCCGGCGCACCACAGTCCGAACCTGCTGTCGACCACCGAACTGGGGCTGGTGGCCGAGCGGATCACACTGTCCGCCACCTCGTACTGGAACGGCAGGGTGCTGGGCGACACGCAGATGCGGACCCGGACCGGCGTGTCCATCGTGGCCGTGCTGCGCCGGGCGGAGGCGGTGCCCTCCCCCGGCCCCGACTTCCGGCTCGCCGGCGGTGACGTGCTGATCGTCATCGGCACCCTGGAAGGCGTGGACGCTGCCGCCGGAATACTCGGGCGGGAGTGACCGCATGCACTCGACCGCTGTCTTCCTCATCGAGTTCGGCGCGATCCTCCTCGGACTCGGACTGCTCGGCCGGTTCGCCGGGCGGCTGCGCTTCTCACCGATCCCGCTGTACCTGCTGGCCGGGCTGGCCTTCGGGGAGGGCGGGCTGCTGCCGCTCGGGGCCAGTGAGGAGTTCGTCGCGATCGGCGCCGAGATCGGCGTCATCCTGCTGCTGCTCATGCTCGGTCTGGAGTACACGGCCAGCGACCTGGTCTCCAACCTGAAGACCCAGTACCCGGCCGGTCTCGTCGACGCCGCTCTCAACGCGCTGCCCGGCGCTCTCATGGCGCTGCTGCTGGGCTGGGGGCCCGTGGCGGCCGTGGTGCTCGCCGGTGTCACCTGGGTCAGTTCCTCCGGCGTCATCGCCAAGGTGCTGGGCGACCTGGGCCGGCTCGGCAACCGCGAGACACCCGTGGTGCTGAGCATCCTCGTCCTCGAGGACCTGTCCATGGCCGTGTACCTGCCGATCGTGACGGCGCTGCTCGCGGGCAGCGGTCTGGCGGCGGGCAGTGTCACCCTGGCCATCGCCCTCGGTGTCGCCGGGCTGGTGCTGCTGCTCGCGGTGCGCTTCGGCCGGCACATCTCCCGGTTCGTCTCCAGTGACGACCCGGAGAAGCTGCTGCTGGTCGTACTGGGCCTGACGCTGCTGGTCGCCGGTGTCGCCCAGCAGCTTCAGGTCTCCGCCGCCGTGGGGGCGTTCCTGGTCGGCATCGCCCTGTCGGGTGAGGTCGCCGAGGGCGCGCACCATCTGCTCGCACCCCTGCGCGACCTGTTCGCCGCGGTGTTCTTCGTCTTCTTCGGCCTGCACACCGACCCCGCGGACATCCCGCCGGTCCTCCTGCCCGCCCTCGCGCTGGCGGCCGTGACCACCCTGACGAAGATCGCCACCGGTTACTGGGCGGCCAGGCGGGCGGGTGTCTCGGTGAAGGGCCGCTGGCGGGCGGGCGGCACGCTGGTGGCGCGCGGTGAGTTCTCCATCGTCATCGCCGGGCTCGCCGTCACCGCGGGGACCGAGGCCTCGCTCGGCCCCCTGGCCACCGCGTATGTGCTGATCCTCGTCATCATGGGTCCGCTGACCGCCCGTTGGACCGAGCCGCTGGCGCTGCGCCTGGTCCGCGCGCGGGGCCCGGAGGCGCCCGCGGAACCCACACGTCAGGACACCGCGAAGGCCTCCGTCCCGGCGCCGCGCGGTGCGGTGGAACACCGGCAGGACACCGCCGGTCCGTCCTGATCCCGGGGCGCCGGAAGGCATGTTCACCACCGCACGGGGAACGGTCGGGACACCTCCCTCGGGGGGCGTCACGTCAACTGTGAAAGGCCACTGCTCGCACCATCCACTACGCTGCCACCAGCCACATGGCCCATAATCCACAATTCGACGCCAAGTGGCGTCCCAGCCGACCGGGGCAACACGAGAAGAGGCCAACACCATGCCTGAACCCACCGCTTCGCGCGATCTGGCATCGCAGTACACCGCCCAGGTGACCGGTGACCTGGAGCGAAACCTCAAGGAGCAGGAGCGCGTCAGCGGCGAGATCGCCTCGCTGCAGGAGCAGTTGGCGGTCCTGCGGCGCGACCACGACGTGCTGGTCAACATGCGGCAGGCACTCGCCCAGAACGGCGCGTCCGCGGCTCAGCCGGCACCGGTCGCGGCGCCGGCCGCGAACACCGCGAGCGCGGGCACGAACACCGGCACGGTGCCCGCGCCCCGCCGCAAGAGCACCGCCAAGTCCGCCGCGGCCAAGCCGGCCTCGGCCAAGACCGGTGCCGCCGCCAGGACGGCCACCCCGAAGGCGGCCACCGCCAAGACGGCCACCGCCAAGGCCGCTACGGCAGCCAAGTCCGGCGCCGCCAAGACGGGCGCCGCCAAGTCCGGCGCGGCCAAGACGGGTACGGCCAAGTCCGCCGCCAAGCCGGCGGCGGGCAAGCCCGCGGCCGGCAAGAAGGCCACCGCCGACACCGTCGCCGCGAGCAAGAAGCCGGCGACGGCCGAGAAGACCGCGGCGGCCGCCAAGTCCACGGCGGCCGAGAAGACCGCGACAGCCGCCAAGTCGGCGACGGTCACCAAGTCCGCGGCGGCCGAGAAGTCCGCCGCGGCGAAGCCGGCCGCGGCCAAGACCACCGCGGGCAAGGCCACCACCGCGGGCAAGCCGGCGGCCGCGAAGTCCACGGCCGCCAAGTCCGCCGGTGCCAAGTCCGCCGCCGGTCAGCCCACGCTGGTCGAACTGGTCCGCCGTCACCTCGGCGAGCAGAAGGAGCCGCGTTCGGCGGCGGAGGTCGCCACCGCCCTCGGTCAGGCCCACCCCGACCGTGGCATCAAGACCACCGTCGTGCGCACCACCCTGGAAGGGCTGGTGGCCAAGAACCACGCCCACCGCAGCAAGCAGGGCACGTCGGTCTTCTACACGGCCAACGACGCCGCCGAGCAGGCCCCGGCCGTCAAGGCCCAGACCCAGGCCCAGGCCCAGCCGGAACCGGCCAAGGCCTGAGTCCCGGACGCCCCGGTGGGCCCGGACACGATGTCACCGGGCCCGCCGGGCCGGCCGGCCGACCATGAACTCCGGCCGGTGCATGGGCAGTTGGGCCGGGCGCGGGACATACCGGTACCGGGGTGGCTGGTGCGCAGGTGAGAGGGCACAGGCACCTCATGACAGATCCGGAAGGTCCTGTAAGGTGAGCCTATCCTTACTTACTGCTCACCCGTCCTCATCGGAGTGCACATGTCCCTTCGCCGCCGCGCCCCCGTCGCCGTCGCCCTCGCTGTCGTCGCCGCACTGTCGGTCTCCGCGTGCGGCAGCGGCTCCTCCGGCGGGGAGAACTCCTCCTCCAGTTCCTCGAGCACCGGGGGCGGCGGATCGAAGTCGGTGGCCAAGGGCGGCAAGGACTTCGGCAGTGCGGCCGAGAAGACCGCCGCGCTGGGCACGGACGCCAAGCCCGGCCAGTGGCCGCGCACCATCAAGCACGCGATGGGCACCACCGAACTCGCGAAGCGCCCCGAGCGGGTGGTCGTCCTGGACGTCGGCGAGCTGGACAACGTGGTCTCCCTCGGCGTCGAGCCGGTCGGCGTGGCGTACACCGAAGGGTCCCCGCACCTGCCCTCGTACCTGAAGGGTGCGGGCTCGCCGAAGAGCGTCGGAACCATCAACAGCCTCAACCTGGAGGCCATCGCGGCGCTCAAGCCGGACCTCATCCTGGGCAGCCGGCTGCGCGCCGCCGACTCCTACGACGAGCTGTCGAAGATCGCGCCCACCGTCTTCTCCATCCGGCCCGGCTTCACCTGGAAGCAGAACTACCTCCTGAACGCCGCGGCCCTGGACCGCACCGCCCAGGCCAAGGCCGCGCTGGCCGCCTACGAGAAGCGGGCCAAGGCCCTGGGTGACAAACTCGGCGCCGACAAGCCGACCGTGTCGATGGTGCGTTACATGCCCAACGGTGTGATCCGGCTGTACGGCAACGACTCGTTCATCGGCACGATCCTGAAGGACGTCGGCGTTCCGCGTCCGAAGAACCAGGACATCGCCGACCTCGCCGCCGAGATCAGCGCCGAGAACATCGACAAGGCCGACGCCGACTACATCTTCAGCGGGGTCTACGGCAACCCGGACGCCACGTCCCGCGGCAAGGCCCGGGGCAACCCGCTGTGGAAGAACCTCAAGGCGGTCAAGGCGGGCCACGCCTACGACGTGCCGGACGAGACGTGGTACCTCGGACTGGGTGTCACGGCCGCCGACTCGGTCCTGGACGACCTCCAGAAGTACCTGACGGCCTGAGCCGGACGACGGCGCGGACCGCCACGAGCTGAGATCACCACAAGCTGAGACCACCACCGGCTCAGCCACCGGCGGCGTGACCGCCGGGGAAGAGACCGTCGACGAGAGACCGCCGGTGAAAGAACGCTGACGAGGGAGAGTGAGCGCGGCCCATGTCGCCCCCCAACCGCCGCCGAGCGGCCTGGCTGCTGGCCGGGACGGTCATGCTGCTGGGCGCCGTCCTGCTGAGCCTCGCGGTCGGCAGCCGGCAGATCGCCCCCGCGACGGTGCTCCAGGCCCTGCTGCACGGCGGCACCGGCGACGACGCGCAGGTGGTCCGGGCGCTGCGGGTGCCCCGCACGGTCCTCGGCGTCCTGGTGGGCGTCGCGCTCGCCCTCGCCGGGACGGTGATGCAGGGCGTCACCCGCAATCCGATCGCCGAACCCGGTGTCCTCGGCGTCAGCCAGGGCGCCGCGGCCGGGGTGGTGTGCGCGATCGCCTTCTTCGGCGTGCACACCACGGGCGGCTACGTCTGGTTCGCGTTCGCGGGCGCGGTGGTGGCGGCCGTGGCCGTCTACGCCGTCGCCAGCGGCGGCCGGGGCGGGGCGAGTCCCGTCAAACTGGCGCTCGCGGGCGCCGCGATGAACGCCTTCCTCGCCTCCGTGGTCTCCGCCGTCGCCACCACCCGGGCCCATGTCATGGACGAGTTCCGTTTCTGGCAGGTCGGTTCACTCGACGGGCGCGGCGGCGAGGTCGTCTCCGAGGTCTGGCCCTTCCTGCTGGCCGGTGCGGTGCTGGTGGCCGTGCTCGCCCGCGGTCTGGACGCCCTGGCCCTCGGCGACGAGGCGGCCCGCGCGCTCGGCCACCACGTGGTCCGGGTGCGCGCCCTGGGCGCGCTGGCGGCCACCGTGCTGACCGGCGCCGCGGTGGCGGCGGTCGGCCCGATCGCCTTCACCGGCCTCGCCGTCCCGCACCTGGCCCGCGCCCTGGTCGGCAGCTCGCACCGCTGGGTGCTGCCGCTGTCGGCCCTGCTCGGGCCGGTGATGCTGCTCTGCTCCGACGTGCTGGGCCGTGTCGTCTTCCCCCCTTCGGAGGTCCCGGTGGCCGTCATGACCGCGGTGATCGGCGTGCCGTTCCTCATCGCCCTCGTCCGACGCCGTTCGGCGGTGGCCGCGTGAACCGCACCCGCCCGGCTTCCTTCGCCCCGGCCGGACACGCCGTGCTGCGCGCGCGGCGCGCCAGTGTCCTCGTGCACCGCCGGGCGGCCTTCGTCGCGGCCGGCCTCGCCGCCTTGCTGGCGTGCGCGGCGGTGGCGTACCTGTGCACGGGTGAGTCGTTCACCGCACCGCGCGAGGTGATCCGCGTCCTGCTCGGGCAGCCCAGTCCCGACGAACTCGTCGTCGGCACGCTGCGGCTGCCCCGCCTCGTCGTCGGTCTGCTCGCGGGCGCCGCGTTCGGCGTCGCGGGCGCGACGATCCAGACGGTCGCGCGCAATCCGCTGGCCAGCCCCGACGTCATCGGCGTCACCCACGGGGCGGGACTGGCCACGGTGACCGCGATGAGCTTCGGCCTCGTCCGGTACGACGCGCTGCCCTACGTCTCCGTCGCGGGCGGCCTCGGCGCCGCGCTGCTGGTGTACGTCTTCGCGTGGCGGCGCGGGCTGCACGCCTCGCGCTTCGTGCTCATCGGCATCGGGGTGTCGGTGGCGCTCGGCTCGCTGACCCAGCTGGTCCTCACCAAGGGCGATGTGGTGGTGGCCCAGCAGGCGAAGGTCTGGCTGACGGGTTCGCTCAACAGCCGGGGCTACGACCAGGCCGCGCCGCTCGCCCTGGTCCTGCTCTGCTCCGTCCCGGCGGTGGTGTGGGCGGCCCGTGCCCAGCGCGGCGCGGCGCTGAGCGACGACACCGCCCGCGCGCTCGGCATCCGGCTGAACGCGGTCCGGCTCGGGCTCACCGCGCTCGGCGTGGTCCTGACCTCCGTCGCGACCGGTGCCACCGGCCCCGTCGACTTCGTGGCCCTGCTCGCCCCGCAGATCGCCCGCAGGCTCACCCGGACCTCCCAGATCCCGCTGGTGTCCTCGGCGTTGACGGGCGCGCTCGTCGTCGTGGTCGCCGACCTGCTGGCCCGCCGCCTCTTCCACCCCGTGGAGCTTCCCGTCGGCGTCCTGACGGCCGCGGTCGGAGCCCCCTACCTGATGTGGCTGATCGCCCGCACCGGCAGGCGGTCCCAGGGCGCCGCGTCCTGATCCCTGGAAACGGCAGCGGGACCGGCCCCGAGGGTCCGGTCCCGCTTGCTGTGCCGTGCCCTCGCCGGAGGGCGTGTCCGTTCGTTCAGGAGACCGCCACCCGGTCGCCGGCGTTCTCGACGGGGGCGCCGCCGGCCGCCTGGACCGTGGTGTCCCCCGGCCGCCTGAGCGCGAGCGCGAGGACGGTTCCGACCGCGAGGGTGGGCGCGATCCACAGGAATCCGCTGCTCGTCGCGTGGGCGAAGGCGTCCAGGGCGGTGTCGCGGAGCGCGGCGGGGAGGTGGGCGATGGTGTCCGGGCGGGACGGGTCGAAGCCGCCGCCGGTGGGCAGGGCGCGGGTGCCGTGGGCGAAGCCGGTGGAGAGCAGCGTTCCGAAGACGGCGACGCCGAAGGCCGCGCCGATGGACCGGGCGAAGGTGACGACGGCGCTCGCCGCGCCGAGGTCGGCGGCCGGGACCGTGTTCTGCACCGTGGTCAGGACGACCATCGGGACCATGCCCATGCCGACGCCGGTGATCAGGAAGTAGACGCTGAGCAGGGCGGTGCCGGTCGCGGCGCCGATGGTGCCCAGCAGGAGCAGCCCGGCGAGGTTGACGAGCAGACCGGAGACCAGGATCAGGCGCAGGCGCCCGGCGTGGGCGGCCCAGCGGCCGGCCAGGGACTGGCTGACGACCAGGCCGGCGACCAGCGGCAGCAGGTGCACACCCGACAGGGTGGCCGAGACACCGTCGACGACCTGGAGGTAGGTCGGCAGGTAGACCAGCACGCTGAACATGGCGGCGTTGGCCACGAAACCGATCAGCGAGGAGAACACCACGGTACGGGAGGTGAGCATGGTCACCGGCAGGACCGGGGCGGCGGCACGCCGTTCGACGGGGACCAGGACGGCGGCCAGGGCGGCCGTGGCGAGGATCAGGCCGAGGATGGCCGGCGAGGTCCAGCCCCAGCGTTCACCGAAGGAGGTGACGAGGACGATGCCGGTGGCGATGGCGGCCAGGACCAGCGAACCGAGGTAGTCGATGCGGGCCTTGGCCCCCCTGGTGCCGGCGGGCAGCACCCGTGCCGCGATGACCAGGGCGACCGCACCGATGGGCAGGTTGATCAGGAAGGCCCACCGCCAGGACAGCTGGTCGGTGAAGATGCCGCCGAGCAGCGGTCCGACGATGCTCGCGACCCCGTAGACGGAGCCGAACATGCCCTGGTACCGGCCGCGTTCGCCGGGCGCGACGATGTCGCCGACGAGCGCGAAGGTCAGCACGATCATGCCGCCGCCGCCCACGCCCTGAAGTGCGCGTGCCGCGATCAGCTCGGGCAGGTTCTGCGCCAGACCGCAGGCCACGGAGGCGATCAGGAAGACGGAGGTGGAGGCCAGGTACAGGCGCTTGCGCCCGAACATGTCGCCGAGCTTGCCCCACAGCGGGGTGACCGCGGTGGACGCCAGCAGGTAGGCGGCGCTCACCCACGCGATGTCGTCGAACCCGTTCAGGTCCTCGGCTATCCGGGGCAGTGCGGTCGAGACGATGGTCTGGTCGAGGGCGGCGAGGAGGACCGCGAGGACGAGGGCGCTCATGGCGGCGGTGACACCGCGGGTTCTCGGTGCGGGCGATTGCTGTGCCTTGGACATCGGGGGATCTTTCGGGGAGGGAGCGGAAAGGGGTGTCGGGGCGGAAGGTGTGAGGGGCCGAAGAGGGGTGAGGATCCGGAAGGTGTGAGGGGTGCGCGGCCGGAGGTGTCGTCCGGTCCGGCCGCGCGCCGCAGGGGGTCCGGGGAGGCGCCGCGGGTGTCCCGGACGGGTCAGACGGTGACGGTCTTGTACTCGGTGTAGGTGCCGAGACCGACGGCGCCGTACTCGCGGCCGATGCCGCTGGCCTTGAAGCCGCCGAACGGGCCGTCGAAGCCGATCGAGGCGCCGTTGACGGTGACGGTGCCGGTCCGGATCCGCCGTGCCACGGCCAGTGCGTGGGCCTCGTCGGAGGACCAGACCCCGCCGGACAGGCCGTACTCGGAGTCGTTGGCGATACGGACGGCCTCGTCCTCGTCGTCGTAGGCGATGACGACCAGGACCGGGCCGAAGACCTCCTCCTGCGCGATGCGCATGGAGTTGTCGACGTCGGCGAAGAGGGTCGGGGTGACGTAGTTGCCCTTCTCCAGGCCCTCGGGGACCTGCGGGCCGCCGGTGACCAGGCGGGCGCCCTCCTCGATGCCGATCTGGATGTAGTCGCGCACCCGCTGCTGCTGGTCGGGGCGGATCATCGGGCCGATGAAGGTGTCCGGGTCGTTCGGGTCGCCCACCTTGAGGGACTCCACCAGCTCCTTGAGGCCGGCCACGACCTCCTCGTAGCGCTCGCGGGGGGCCAGGATGCGGGTCTGCGCGATGCACGACTCGCCGTTGTTGAGCAGCGAGGAGAACTTCACGCCCGCGACCGCCTTGTCGATGTCGGCGTCCGGCAGGATCACCGCGGCCGACTTGCCGCCCAGCTCCAGGGAGACCCGCTTGAGCTGCTCACCGGCGATGGAGGCGATCCGGCGCCCGGCCCGCGTCGAGCCGGTGAACGCGATCTTGTCGACGTCCGGGTGCGAGACGAGGTACTCGCTGGTCTCCCGGTCGGCGGGCAGCACGCTGACCACGCCTTCCGGCAGCCCGACCCGCTCCAGCAGCTCGGCCAGGAAGCCCATGCTCAGCGAGTTCTCCGGCGACACCTTCAGGACCACCGAGTTGCCCGCCAGCAGCGCCGGGATGATCTTCGAGGTGGCCGAGGAGAACGGCGAGTTCCACGGGATCACCGCCGCCACCACGCCCACCGCTTCCCTGCGCACCACGCTGCGGAACGGGGAGGCGGGGTCCGACGGCGTGAGCGTCTCCTCCCAGCCGAACTCCTCGGCCGCCTTCAGGTACGCGTTGGCCTGCCGGGTCAGGCCCGGCTGGCCCGCCCGGGTGAACCACAGCGCCGATCCGTTCTCCATGGAGATCAGCTCCGCGATCCGCTCCGCGTTCTCCTCCCGCAGCGCGTTGAACCGGCGCAGCACCGCCACCCGCTCCGCGGGCGCCACCGTCGACCAGACACCCGCGTCGAAGGAGGCCCGGGCCGCCGCCACCGCACGGTCCACGTCCGCCGGCCGCGCCTGCGCCGCCCGCCCGATCACCGACCGGTCGTGGGGCGACAGGATCTCCAGCAGCTCCGACTCGCTCGGCTCGGTCCAGGAACCCGCCACGAACAGCCGGTCGTACGTGATCATCACAATCCGCTCCTTCAGGTACCGCGAGATCGGGGGATCCCGCGGTCGATCGCTTATCTGTCACTAGACTGTAGCACTTCTTCTTGTTAACAGCGCATAAGCGTGACGACTGGAGCGACCAGACTCCTCATTGGAGGTACTTTTAGGGGATGAGAGCCGACGCAGCACGCAACCTGGAAGCCGTCCTGACCACCGGGGCGCGGATGCTCGCCGCCGACCCGGCCGCGAGCATCGCGAGCATCGCCGCCG
>NZ_JOIY01000035.1 GCF_000720185.1 Streptomyces sp. NRRL S-340
ACGGCGACCACCGAGATCTACACGTAAGGAGTCGTCGGCAGCGTCAGATGTGTATAAGAGACAGGGCGGGCACCGACCCGAGAGCCGGGGCACGGGACGGAGGGCCCCCGGGGCAGGGAGGCCCGCTGGGGCCGGCGCCCTGCCCCGGGTGCGGGATCGGACCGGACGGCCAGGGGCCCCGGGCGGGGGCGGGGCGGGGTTCGGAGGGGGCCCGGGGCGGGGCGGGCCGCTGGAGCCGGTGCCCTGCCCCGGGTGCGGTTCACTTCGTCGACGTCAGGTGGGCGAACACGACCACGTTGCTGGAGTAGCCGGTCCGCCGGGTGTAGAGGCCGCCGCAGGTGATGACGTGCAGTTCGGGTCTGCGGGCGGGTCCGTACACCTCCTTGTCGGGGAAGCGGGCCTTGTCGAAGACCCGTACCTTGTCCACGGTGTAGACGGCGGTACGGCCGTCCGCGCGCCGCACCTCGATGCGGCGGCCCGGCGGGAGCTGACCGAGGGCGGCGAAGACGGCGGGCCCGGTCCTGGTGTCGCGGTGCCCGACCGCGAGGGCGGTGCCGGTCTCCCCCGGCGTGGGGCCGCCCCGGTACCAGCCGACCAGCTTGGGCTTGTCGACCGGCGGCGTCTGGAGCTGCCGGTCGGCGTCCAGGCCGATCCCGGTGACGGGTGCGTCGATGCCGAGGGAGGGGATGCGCAGGGAGACCGCCGGGGAGCGGGGCAGCGGCCGGGGCGGGGGTGCGGCGGGGGCCGTACCGTCCCGGGGGCCGGACCGCTCTCCGTCCACGCCGCCGGAACCTCCGCCGTCCGGACCGTCGCCCTCCGCCCCCTGTGCCCCGTCCGTCCCCGCGGTGGCCGTGGCGGCGGCGCGAGGTCCGGCCGCCCGCTGCGGCGCGCCGTGGTCGCGGTGCCCCTCGCACCGCATCCCCACCGTCACCAGGACGGCCGTCAGCACGGCCGTCCTGGCGAGCCGGTAGGCGCGCCTTCGCCGCCAGGGCCTGCGTCCGCGCCTACGCGGCACCATCGGTGCGCCGGCGGTTCAGCCGGAGGTACGCGACCCCGCCGACGACGACGAGACCGACGGCCGCGGCCCCGGCCACCGGGGTGAACGCGGCGGCCGAGGCCAGGCCGCCGCCGCCCGCGTGCACGCCGCCCTTGGGGCCCTGCGGGTCCCTGGCCGCCGGTCCGCCGTGCTGGTCGTTGCCGTCCCGGTCGTGGTCCTCAATCTGACCTCCGGGTCCCTGCGCGCCTTCCTTACGCCCGCTGTCCTCACGGCAGTTGACGTGGAAGATCTTCTCCTTGGGGACGCCCGCGACGGTCCACATGAGCTTGTACTGCCCGTCGGCCAGCCCGAGCGGGTCGGTGTGTCCGGCACCGGCGGCCAGCGCGATGGTGCCGGTCACGGTGGCGCTGGTGGGCAGCGGGGGCATGGCCTGGATGGTGTAGCCGATGGTCGGCAGGACGTCGAAGTTGACGGCGTCCAGGTAGAACCGGCAGACCACCGGGTCGTCCTTGGAGACGCCGAAGGGCACGCCCACCCGGTGGATCTTGATGTCGCCGGCTTCCCCCTGGGCCACGGCGACGGGCGCTGCCAGCCACGTGGCACCCGCCGCGGTCAGGGCCGTCAGGGCCGCGGCGGCACGGACGCGGGAGCCGAGGGTGCGTGGGAGTGTCAGGGTGGGCATGCGCGTTCCTCCGAGTCAGACGATTTTCATACAAATCGCTCTTTCACCTGACTCTCTTTCACATCACCCACCGGGTTCACCGCACCTCGCCCCGACGCGCCGCCCACTGTCATCCGTCCGGCGCAACGGAGCGCCGGACACACCCGCCGTACGTGGCACACGCCCGGCGTTCACGGCGCGCGGCCACCGTGCGCGGCGCACGGGCGGCGTACAGCGCAGGAGCGCACGCCGGTGTGCTGCGCAGGTTCGGCGCGCAGCGCATGCCAGGTGCAGGGCACGCGTCCGGCGCGCGACACAGGGGCGGTGTACGGCACGTGCCCGGCCACGGCACACGGGGTCCGCTCAGTCCAGCACCCGGCCCAGGTACGCCCGCAGCAGCTCCCGCATCTCGCCGATGATCTTCTCGTCGCCATCGGGTTCGACCCGGAAGGCGAGCTGGACGAGGGTGTCGGCGGTCTCGACGGCTATCAGGAACGTGCGGCGCAGATCGTCGCCGGGTTCCTGGCGCAGGTGGCCGGCCAGCAGCTGGGTGAGGAGGTCGGCGAGGCGGTGGTTGGGCTCGGCGTGACGGGCGCCGAGCGGTATCTGGTTGCCGAAGTCGACGAGCGAGAACCCGGGGGCGGTGCGCTTCATCGCCAGGTACTCGTCGAGCACGGCGTCCAGGGCGGAGCGCCAGCCGCCGTCCGCCGTCTCCTTCAGCCGTTCCCGTACGCGTTCGGTGTAGCGCTCCAGGTTGCGGTGGGCCAGCGCGTCGGCCATCGCGCGCTTGTTGCCGAAGAACCGGTAGACCGAGCCGATGGGCACGCCGGCGCGCAGGGCGACGGCGCGCGTGCTCAGCGCGTCGTAACCGACCTCGTCGAGGAGATCGGCGCAGGCGTCGAGGATCCTGGTCAGCCGTTCGGCGCTGCGCCGCTGCACGGGTGCGCGGCGGAGCGGGGTCGCATGGGGCACGGGCCTCATCATGCCCGTCCGCGGCATCCGGGTGAAGCGCTCCCGGATGCACGCGCCAGGACCGCCGGTGCCCCCGGCGCGCGAACGGCACGCTCCACGCCCACCTCCGCCACCGCACCGCCGCCCGCCGCGGACGCTCCACCCGCCGTTGCCGCCTCACCCCCTGCGGACGTCGTTCCACCCGCCCGCGTCGCCCCGCCCCCGAACGTCGCTCCACCTCCCGGCACGGCGCCACTCCCGGGCCTCGCGCCTTCCCCCGGCCTCGCGCCCTCCGTGGCGTACGGGTCGACCGCCGTGGCGTGCGGGTCGGCCGCCGTGGCGTGCGGGTCGGCCGCCGTGGCGTGCGGGTCGGCCGCCGTGATGTCCGCCGTGCTCTGCACCGGCTTGCCGGACACCGCCCACACCGTGTCGTCGTCGGCGTACAGCCGGGCCGTGACGTGGTGGGTGCCGCGGGGGACCAGGCGGGCGGAGAGGCGGTACTCGGGGGTGCGCAGACGGCCCACGGGGCGGCCGTCGACCAGCAGCCGGGCGAGGCCGCGCCCGGCGGCGGGGCGCGCCGCGGTGCCGGCCGGGGAGAAGCGGAAGCGGCGGACGGTCAGCCGCACGTCCCAGCTGCCGGCGGCGTCCGGCCGCACCTCGACGCCGATCTCCGGTGCGTCCTTCCTGTCCACCTCGCGGAAGGCCCGCCCCTCCTCGTCGGTGTGGCCGGTGATCCTGCCCACCGGGCCCGCCGATTTCCCTTCCCCGCTCCCCCGCGCGCCGCCCGCGCCGCACCCCGCCGATCCGGCGAGCAGCAGGGCACAGACCGCGAGCGCGGCGAGAGGCCGGCGCGTCCACGACGTCATGCACCGGAGAGTAGAACAGCGGTCCGACGGCCGGATCCCTCTCAGGTCGGGTTCCGGCCGTCCGCCGCGAGGAGGGCCCGTGGCCCTCTTGCGCGCGCGAAAACGCAATCCTACGGTGACCCATAGGAATCGGGTTGCAAGGGAGCGATCATGAGCGGGGACGCACGCAAGACCGCCGAGGCACTGGAGTACCTCTCCGGATTCGGCAACGAGCACAGCTCGCAGGCCATTGCGGGCGCGCTGCCCGAGGGCCGCAACTCGCCCCAGCGCGCCCCCCTCGGGCTGTACGCGGAGCAGCTCAGCGGTACCGCGTTCACCGAGCCCAGGGCGCACAACCGCCGCTCGTGGCTGTACCGCATCCGCCCCTCGGCGGCCCACCCGGCGTTCGCCCGCACCGGCAACGGCACGCTGCGCACGGCGCCCTTCACGCAGACGGTGCCCGACCCGAACCGGCTGCGCTGGAACCCGCTGCCGGAGCCGGGGCGGGGCACGGACTTCCTCGCGGGCCTGTGGACCCTCGGCGGCAACGGCGACGTCGCCCAGCGCACCGGCATGGCGGTGCACCTGTATCACGCCAACTCCTCGATGGAGCGCGTCTTCAGCGACGCGGACGGCGAGCTGCTGATCGTGCCGGAGCGCGGCGGCCTGCTGCTGCGCACGGAGTTCGGCCTGCTGCACGCCGAGCCGGGCCATGTGGCGCTGATCCCGCGCGGGGTGCGCTTCCGCGTGGAGCTGCTGGACGCGAGCGCCCGCGGCTACGTCTGCGAGAACTACGGCGCCCCCTTCCGCCTCCCCGACCTCGGCCCGATCGGCGCCAACGGCCTCGCCAACGCCCGGGACTTCCGCGCGCCGGTCGCCGCCTACGAGGACGTGGACGGTCCGGTGGAGGTGGTGAACAAGTTCTGCGGCAACCTCTGGTCGGCCACCTACGACCACTCCCCGCTCGACGTCGTCGCCTGGCACGGCAACCATGTGCCGTACGTCTACGACCTGCGCCGCTTCAACGTCATCGGGACGATCTCCTACGACCACCCGGACCCGTCGGTCTTCACGGTGCTGACCTCGCCGAGCGACACCCCGGGCCTGGCCGGCGTGGACTTCGTCGTCTTCGCGCCGCGCTGGCTGGTGGGCGAGGACACCTTCCGGCCGCCGTACTTCCACCGGAACGTGATGAGCGAGTACATGGGCCTGATCGAGGGCGCCTACGACGCCAAGGCGGAGGGTTTCGTGCCGGGCGGCGGCTCGCTGCACAACATGATGTCGGCGCACGGGCCGGACCGGGAGACCTTCGAGCGGGCGAGCACGGCCGAGCTGGCGCCGCAGAAGATCGACGACGGGCTGGCGTTCATGTTCGAGACGCGCTGGCCCGTCACGCTCACCCCGCACGCGGCCCGGGCGGACCACCTCCAGCAGCGCTACGACGACGTCTGGCAGGGCCTGGAGAAGCACTTCAGGCCGTTGCACTGAGCGGGCCCGACCGGTACGGATAGGCCGTGACCTCCTTTGCTCCGGATTCGATCGTCCTGAACCGCAAGCTGCCGCTGTGGTACCAGGTGTCCCAGTCGCTGCGCGCCTCCATCCTCGGCCGCTCACCCCGGGACCCGCTGCGCCTGCCCACCGAGGAACAGCTGGCCGGGCACTACGGCGTGAGCGTGCTGACCATGCGGCAGGCGCTGAAGGAGCTGGAGGACGAGGGGCTGATCACCCGGCACCGGCGGCGCGGCACGTTCATCGCGCCGGCCGCCCACCGGGGCGCCCCGGTGCGGCTGCTCGGCTCGGTGGACGCGATCGTGGCCCAGCAGTCCGGCATGACGACCGAGCTGCTGGAGCACGGCCCGGCGCCGGTGACCGGCGAACTCGCCGAGTTCTTCCCGGACCTGGAGGAGGTGGCGGCCTACCACCGGCTGCGCAGCGACGAGAAGACGGGCGAGCCCACCAACCACGCCCGCAACTACGTCCGTCCGGAGCTGGCCGAGCGCATAGCGCCGCAGGACCTGGTGCGCTGGCCGATGACCAAGGTGCTGCGGGACGTGGTGGGCGCCGACATCAGCCGGATCACGGACACCGTGCAGGCGCGGCTGGCCGACCCGGAGACGGCGCGGCTGCTGGAAGTGCCGCTGCTCAGCCCGATCCTGCACTACACGGGGATCACCTACGACGGTGCGGGCAGGCCGCTGGACGTGGTGGTCATCCACTACCGCGGGGACCGTTTCTCCTTCACGGTCACGCTCGACGCAACGTGACCTGGCCGCCGTCGCCGCGTCGTACGATGCCCGGCGTGACGCACGACGACGCCCCGCTGCTGGCGGACCTCATGCCGTGGTCCGTCGCACCGCCGCGGCTGGGCCGGGCATGGCCCGCGGCCCCGGACCCGGCGAGTCTCAAGGCCCGCTGGGACGCCCTGCTGAAGGCGGCGGGGGCCGACCGGGAGACCCTGTTCGAGCCGACCCGCTCGCGCACGCCGTACACCGCGGTGGGGCAGCTGCCCGGCCGGTCCGGCGGCACGGAGCCGCTGGTACGGGCCTCGGGACCGTGTCCGGAGCCGGTCCGGGTGCTGATGGCCCCCTTCGACGAGCAGTGGCTCCTGCCGGACAACCGGCTGATCGACGCGGCCCGGCCCGAGCTGTGGCGGGTGGCGGACGAACGGCAGATCTTCGCGGTGGAGACGGGCGCGGCCGCGGGCGCCGGGGAGCCGGCGCTGCTGGCGACGTCGCTGCCGCCGTTCCCGCGGCCGGGCCGGATCCGCCCGCTGTACCGCCGCCCGGGGGCGCGGGAGCCGAACCTGGCGCCCGGTCTGCCGGAGTACCTGGCGGCCCGTCTCGGGCACCGGCCCGACCCGGTCGACGTGCTCGCCTGGGCGCTGGCGGCGGCCCGGCCGGGCCCGGACGGCCTCGCCGTCCCGCTCACCGCGGACGCCGGGCGGTGGGCGCGGGGCGTCGAGGCGGGGCGCAGGGCGCTGTGGCTGATGCGCCGCGACGGTGAGCGGCCCAGGCTGCCCGGCGGGCGCCGCCCCTACGTCCGCGCGCCCCTGCCGGCCCGCCCGCTCGCCCTCCGCTACGACCGGGACGAGGAGACCCTCCACCTCGACGGGGGCCGCATCTCGCCCGTGCCCGCGGCGGCCTGGGACTTCACGGTCGGCTCGGTACGGGTCCTGGAGCAGTGGTTCACGGCCCGCACGGCGGAGGGCGAACCGGGCACCCTGTCGGCGCTCCGTCCGGCCGCCTGGCCGCAGACGTGGACCTCGGAGCTGCTGGAACTCATCACCGTACTGGCGCTGCTGGGCGAAGTGCGGGCCGGCGGGGAGGCGGCGGCGCCGGAGGCGGGGGACGCCGTCACGGCCGCCGATCTGCGGGCGGCGGGGGTGCTGCCGGTCCCGGAGGCGGCCCGCCGGCCGGCCTCGGTCCTCGGCCTCGCGGAAGAGGGTCCCGGGGGCCAGTTCACCCTGATCTGACGGCCGGCCCCGCGGGGCGGGCGACGCGGACCGCCTCACGGACCGCCTCCGGACCGGGCCGGCCGGTGCCCCCGGCGCCTTGGACGCCTGCACGTCTCCCGCGCCTTCACACCTTCCGCGCGCGTCCGCCGCGCGTCCGCCGCGCGTGCCTCAGCCGCGCGGCGCGTCGGCGGCGCGTGCCTCAGCCGCGCGGCGCGAAGCCGTCCAGGACGCGCCCCAGCGCCCGTTCGAACACCGCCTCCAGGTCGATGGGCCCGGCGTCCTGCGTGAAGGAGGCCGCCAGCCTCGGATAGGCGCCGGTGGCGATCTGGCTGCCCAGGTAGGCGATCCGAACCGCCGTCTCCTGCTCCTCGGACCAGGGCAGGGAGCGGGTGCGTTCGGCGACGGCCAGCTCGTTGGAGACGTACATGGTCACCACGGCGTTGACCATGGCGATCAGCTCCATCTTGGTGCCGTAGGACGCCTCCAGCGGGTCCAGGCAGCCCAGGCAGTGCTCCAGGTAGCGCAGGACGTTGGGGCTGAAGCCGTAGACGCCCGACATCAGGCGCGGCAGCCAGGTGTGGCGGCGCATGAGGTCCCGGGACTGGTGGCCCACGCGGAGCATGTCGGCGCGCCAGTCGCCGCTGGGCTCCCACAGCTCGTGCTCGCCGCTGACGGCGTCCACCATCAGCTCGTACAGGTCCTCCTTGCGGGGGACGTAGTTGTACAGCGACATGGTGCCGCAGCCCAGTTCGGCGGCGACGTGCCGCATCGAGACCGCGTCCAGACCGCCCGCGTCGGCCAGCCGTACCGCCGCCGCCGCGATGTCGGCGCGGGTGTAGGCAGGCCGCGGTCCCCGTCCCGCCCGTTCGGGGCGGGACCAGATCACTTCGGGTCGGGCCGGTCGGCCAGCCATGGATCATCACCTCGCCCCCTCATCCTAGTTACGTACACCGTACGTAGTGCGCTATGGTCGACGCATGACAACTACGTACGCTGTACTTAGTGAAGGTCTGGAGAAGCGTTTCGGGGACGTCCGTGCCGTGCGCGGCCTGGACCTGGCGGTGGCCGAGGGCACGGTCTGCGGTGTGCTCGGGCCGAACGGCGCCGGCAAGACGACGGCCGTGCGACTGCTGACCACGCTGCTGCGGCCGGACGCCGGCTCGGCCCGGGTGGCCGGGTGCGACCTGGTGCGCGACCCGGCCGCCGTGCGCCGCCGGATCGGGGTGACCGGGCAGGACACGTCCGTGGACGCGGATCTCACCGGGCGGCAGAACCTGCGGCTGTTCGCCCGGCTGCACCGCGTCGCCGGCGCGGCGGCGCGCACGAGCGAACTGCTGGAGCGGTTCGGTCTCACGGAGGCCGCCGACCGGACCGCGTCGACCTACTCGGGCGGGATGCGCCGCCGCCTCGACCTCGCGGCCAGCCTGCTGCGTCCGCCCGCCGTCCTGTTCCTGGACGAGCCGACCACCGGCCTCGACCCGGCCAGCCGCAACCGCATCTGGGACGCCGTGCGCGAGCTGAAGCAGCAGGGCACGACGGTGGTGCTGACCACCCAGTACCTGGAGGAGGCCGACCGGCTGGCCGACGACATCGCCCTGGTGGACCGGGGCCGCATCACGCAGACCGGATCACCGGCCCAGCTCAAGGCCCTGATCGGCACGCACGCCGAGGTCGTCGTCGCCCACCCGGACGAGATGACGCGGGCGGCGGCCGTCCTGGACCGGCTCACCGGCACCGAGCCGGTGTTCGACCACGAGCGGGGCGCCGTCGGCGCGGTCGCCACCGACCCGACCCTCACGCTGCCCCGCCTGGTGCGCGAACTGGACGCGGCGGGAGTGCCGCTGCTCGACGCGAGCCTGCGGCCGCCCACCCTGGACGACGTCTTCCTCCGGCTGACCGGAGCCGCCCACGACAGCGAGGAGATCGCGGCATGAGCACGCTCACGTACGACGGCACGGCCATGGTGGGCCGGCAGCTGCGCCGGGTCCGCAACAACCCGGGCCTGGCGGTCCTCACCCAGGTCATGCCCATCAACATGCTGCTGTTCTTCGGCTACGTCTTCGGCAGCGCGCTGGCGATGCCCGGCCGGGAGTACCGTGCCTTCCTCGTGCCGGGGCTCCTGGCGGCGACGGCGGCCGGCGGGATCATGACGGGGATGTTCCAGGCCGCGCAGGACACCCACCGGGGGGTGACGGACCGGTTCCGCGCCATGCCGGTGAGCCGGGCGGCCGTGCCGCTCGGGCAGGCGGTGGCCGACCTCGTCGTCACCGCGGCGGGCACGGTGCCGCTGCTGCTGGTCGGACTGGCCGTGGGCTGGCGGATCGAGGGCGGCGCGGCGCGGGCGGCGGGCGCCGTGGGACTGCTGCTGCTCTTCCGGTTCGCGTGCACGTGGGTGGGGATCCTGCTGGGGCTGCTCACGCGGAGCGAGGAGGCGGCCGGCCAGCTCGGCGCCTCGACCTTCGTCCTGCCGCTGCTGTCCAACGCCTACATCCCCACCGGCAATCTGACCCCCTGGCTGCGCACCCTGGCCGAGTGGAACCCGATCAGCGCGGTGACCACGGCCCTGCGCGACCTCTTCGGGAATGCCGCGGTGCCCCGGCACGCCGCCTGGCCGACGGCCCACCCGGTCGCCGGGACGCTGGCCTGGTGCGCGGTACTGCTCGCCGTGTGCGCACCCCTGGCGGTACGGCGGTACGCGCGCGCCGGGGGCTGACGGAGGGGGTGGAGGGCGGACCCCGGCGGGCCGGTGGGCCGGGGCCGGTCCGAGCGCCGGCCCGAAGGCCGGTCCGGACGCCGGCGGTGGCACGCCGAACGGGCGCCGCGGGCCGTGGGGATGGCGGACGACGGGACCGCGGCGCGGTACGGGGCGGTGTGGTGACCCGGTCCCGGACCCGTGCCCCGAGCGGACGCAGGTCCAGGAACGTCCACGGCGCCCTCCGGAGGTGCCGGAGAGGCCGGGGACGGCGGTGCCGCTAGTGCCCGCCGAACAGCGAGCGGCGCAGCCGGCGCAGCGGCGCGAACAGCGACACCCGGCGCATCCGCGCACCCCTGCCCGTGCGGTCGTGCGCGCCACGCGCGGTGAGTTCACGCATCAGCAACGTCGCCTCGGCAGCCTCTCGCTGCGGGACGGCAGGACCGCCCAGCACCGCGAGATGGCGGTCGAGGCGCGAGCTGGTCGCGCTGCTTCCGCAGGTGATCGCAGGGACCCTCGCCCTGCTGCGCACTGTTATCTGCTCCATGTCACTCCCCACCCGTACGAGTCCACCCGGCCCGGGCAGGGTAACCCTATCGCCCCGCACGGGCATGCGTGTATCACGGTCGCAGGATTCACCTTCTGCGCAAGGGGGTTGACGACTACTCTCCGAAGGCGCCCGATTCCGCGGCGAGTTGGACAACGGCTGGCAGGCGGGCCGCGGCGCCCGCGGGCACCGCCGCGCGGTCACGGCGAGTGATGCGGCGCCGCGGTGGGAGCGCGGTCCGCCGAGGGCGTGTCCCCGGCAGCACGGACGCCCGCCCCCCGGACGGGGAGGCGGGCGTCGCGTCGTTCTCCGCACCGCCGCAGACGTGGGCGATCTCACGTCGCGGCGCCGGTGCGGCGCCGGGCGGTGGGGCGGTTCGGACGGGCGGTGGGGCGGTCGGCCGGGCGGCCGGTGTCAGGCGGCGCTGTTGAGCACCGGCAGGTAGCCGCTCGAGTGGCCGGCCGCCGTCGGGTGGTAGGACTCGCCGATGTCGAGCCAGTTGACGCTGTGCAGCCAGGAGTTGCCGGAGCAGATCTCGTGGCCGCTGAAGGTGGTGCGGACGTCGCCGAAGGTGAAGCCGTGGTTCGCGGCGACCTTGGCGATGGCCGCGTCGATGTAGTCGGCCGCGCCGTTGATGGCCGACCGCTTGGCCTCCGACAGGCCGAGGCAGGTCTGGCCGAGCAGGTAGAAGCGGGGGTAGCCGATCACGACGACGTGAGCGGAGGGCGCCTTGCCCCGGATCACCGAGTAGAGGTTGTCGAGCTTGCCGGGCAGCGTCGAGTCGACGTAGGCCTTGGCGGTGGCGATGCGGGAGAGGCAGGTGCTGTCGGACTGGAGCACACAGGTCGTCATGACGTCGGAGAACCCGGCGTCGTTGCCGCCGATGGTGATCGAGACGAGGGACGTACCGGAGTTGAGCGGGCCGAGCTGGTTGGCGAGGACGTCGTCGGTCCTTGCGCCCGAGCAGGCGGTGAAGGCGAACGACGACGGGGCGTGGGCGGCGTTCCAGAGGTAGGGGTACGCCTTGGTGCTGCGGTCGCAGTCGCCGCTGGAGCTGATGTAGCTGCCGGCGCCCACCCCGGAGGAGTAGGAGTCGCCGAGGGCCACATAGCCCCCGGTGGCGGCCGGCTGCGCTGCCTGCGCCGCGGCCGTCCCGGTGAGGACGAGACCGACGGTGAGCAGAAGTGAGCCGACGCGTGCGGCAATTCGGGAACGTCTCATGGAATCTCCCTTTAGCAGCTTCTCTGCCGCATCCGTGGTAGCAGCTACGCGCGTCAACTGGAAGTGTCCATGCCAAAGAAGTTGGTGAACTCCCGGGAATTCAGGGGGCACAGGGGCGCACCCGGCGCACGGCCGGGGTCCTTCTCCGACACCTCGTCAGGGGATGACAAGAACCCGTACGGCGGCTCCGCCGCGTTGACGGCCACCGCCCGCACGGCCGCGCGCCGGGGAGCGGCGGCGGCCGGGCCGTGACGCGGGTCCGGTGAGATACGTCCCCGCCGAACGCGGACCGGCCCTGCCGGAGCCCTCCCTGACGGACTGCGATCCGGCGCCGCACCGGCGGACCGGGCGCGGCGGCCGTTCGCGCAGGCGTGGCCCGCCCATCTGGTGACCCGTCTGTTCGGCACCGGGTCCGGCCTGTTCGCGGGGGCCCTGCCCGCCGGCCGAGGCAGCCGCCGTGGACGGCATCTCCCTCCTCGGTCTCGGCCGGGGCCGCAAGGAGGACGACGACTGCCCGGCGGCGCGGGAACCCGTCCGGCCGCCGGGGCGGCTGAGTACGCGTCACCGGACGCGGCCGGGGCGCAGGGCCCGGCGTGCTCCGGTGCGGGAACCGCGCGATGCGGGCCAGCGGCAGCGGCGGTCCGGGCGGGGCCCGGGCGCGTTCGGCCGGGCGAGCGGCCGGCACGCGACGTACGGCCGGGCGAAGCGGCCGACACGCGACGTACGGCCGGGAAACGGGGTGCGCGGGGCGGTCCGGTGACAGATCATGGCGGCATGTCTGCGAACCCACACGACGCTCTGCCGATCCGGCTCAACGTCGACGACTCCGACTCGCCGTCCGACGTCGTCGACGCGCTGTTCCTCGGCCGCTTCGCGACGGGCGAGCAGCCGTTCTCGCACGCGGTCAACATCGAACGGGTCCGGTCGGGCGCCACGCTGCTCCCGGACGGCGCCCGGGTGCTGCGGGTGGCCCGCGACGACGACCGCAGCGCCACCCTCGCCGAGGGCGACGGATGGACCCTGCTGGTCTCCCGCTGGAACCGCGGGGCGGACGTCACGGTCACCGCGACCGACGCCGACCTGGCCCAGCGGATCCTGGACCAGGCCACGGACGGCGCGGCGGACGAACCCGAGCCGCAGCCGGAGAACGTGACGATGGGCTTCTGGTACGTCTCCCCGCGGCGCGGCCCGCACCGCACCACCCGGCAGATCGCCGCGGGCACCTGGGACGAGGTCCGGGCCAACTACACGGCGCCGGTCGCGGACGCGATGGACCGCCTGATGAAGACCGGCCCCCAGGACATCGCGGGCCGCCTCCTGCTGCTGCACGGGCCGCCGGGCACCGGCAAGACCTCGGCGCTGCGGACGCTGGCCCGCTCCTGGCGGGACTGGTGCCAGGTGGACTGCGTCCTCGACCCCGAGCGGCTGTTCTCGGACGTCGGTTACCTGATGGACATCGCCATCGGTGAGGAGGACTCGGCGGGCAGGGGCCGCTGGCGGCTGCTCCTGCTGGAGGACTGCGACGAACTGATCCGCGGCGAGGCCAAGCACACGGCGGGCCAGGCTCTCTCGCGCCTGCTGAACCTCACGGACGGCCTGCTCGGCCAGGGCCGCAACGTGCTGGTCGGGGTGACGACCAACGAGGACCTGGAGCGGCTGCACCCCGCCGTGGTCCGGCCGGGCCGCTGCCTGGCCCGCATCGAGGTGGGCCGGCTGACCCGCCGGGAGGCGGTGGACTGGCTGGGTACGGAGGAGGGCGTGGGCCGCGAGGGGGCGACCCTGGCCGAGCTGTACGCGCTGCGCCGGGGCACCTCCCCGACCGCGCTGCCGGAGCCGCGGGAGGGCGCCGACGCGGGTCTGTACCTGTAGGACGCCGGCGCCCGGCCGGCGGCCCTTGGCCTGTGCCACGTGACCCGGGGTGTTTTCATGGGCGTATGACCCTGTTCGTCGGGACGTCGGGGTGGCAGTACAAGGACTGGCGGGGCGTGCTGTACCCGCAGGGGTGCCCGGTGCGCCGGTGGCTGGAGGAGTACGCCGCCGCGTTCGCCACGGTGGAGGTCAACAACGCCTTCTACCGGCTGCCGTCGCGGGAGACCTTCGAGGCGTGGCGGGAGCGGCTGCCGCCCGGCTTCGTCGTCGCGGTCAAGGCGAGCCGCTTCCTGACCCACGTCAAGCGCCTCAAGGACCCCGAGGAGCCGGTGCACCGTCTGATGGCCCACGCCTCGGGCCTCGGCGACCGGCTCGGTCCGGTGCTGCTCCAGCTGCCGCCCACGCTGCGCGCCGATCCCGGCCTGCTGGACGCCTGCCTCGCGTGCTTCCCGCCGGGCACCCGGGTGGCGGTGGAGCCGCGGCACGAGTCGTGGTGGACGCCGCCGGTACGGACGGTGCTGGAGCTGCGGGGCGCCGCCCTGTGCTGGGCCGACGTCCTCGGCCGCCCGGTCACCCCGCTGTGGGTGACGGCCGGGTGGGGCTACGTCCGTTTCCACCAGGGCCGCGCCCGGCAGTGGCCGCACTACGGCCGCAGGTCCCTGGAGAGCTGGGCGGACCGCGTCGCCACGGCCTGGCCGGCCGGCCGGGACGCCGACGTGTACGCGTACTTCAACAACGACCCGACAGGAGCGGCGGTGCGGGACGCGGTGGTGTTCGCGCACGTGGCCCGGCGCGCGGGCCTGACGGTGACACGCACGCCGGAGCGGATGCCCGCGCGGCACCCCTGACGGACGCGCACGTCGACGGGGGGCGCGCACGTCTGACGGGGCACGCCGGCCGGCGGCAGGGCCCGCTGCCCGGACCCCGGCGGCCGGGGCCTGCTTCCCGGCCTCCGGCCGGTCGAGGCGTCCTGCTTCCTGCTTCCCGGACTCCGGCGGGCGGGCCTAGTTCCCGTACGCCGCCCGCAGGGCGTCCCGTACGGCCGCGTGCGCCGTGTCCTCGTCCAGGCCCAGCCGCCGCACCCGATCCGCGTAGGCCTGGGCGGCGGCGGCCGCCTCGCGGGCCGCGGCCGAGTCCGCGGCGGCCACGAACGTGCCGTTGCGCCCCCGCGTCTCGATCACCCCGTCCGCCTCCAGCGCGCGGTACGCCTTGGCGACCGTGTTCGCCGCGAGTCCGAGCGTCTCGGCCAGCCCGCGCACCGTCGGCAGCCGGTATCCCACCGGCAGCGCCCCCGACCGCGCCTGTTCGGAGATCTGGGCCCGCACCTGCTCGTAGGGCGGTGCGCCGTCGTCGACATGGATCCTCAAGGTCACGGGGCGATTGTCGCGCACCGGCGCACTGAGCGGCGGACCGGTCGGGTGCCGGGGCGGCCGGCGGAAAATGGGAGGCGGGCGGCCCGGGCCGCCCCGTAGCGTGCGCGCCCATGACCGTGATCGTCCGTGACCTGCGCCCCGACGCCCCCGCCGACCTGGAGGGCTTCGCCCGCGTGCGCCGGCTGGCGCTGCCCTTCGTCCTGTTCACCCCCGAGTCCCTCACCCACACCCTCACCCGCATGCACCCCGACGCCCACTACCGTCCGCTGATAGCCGTGGCGGACGGCGAGGTGATCGGCACGGCGCAGGTGCACCTCGCCCACGAGAGCCCGGAGCCCGGCCAGGGCAACATCAACGTGTACGTGCACCCCGAGCACACCGGACGCGGCGCGGGCACCCTGCTCGTGCGCACCGCCGAGGAGTACCTGGCCGCCCACGGCGCCGTACGGCTGCACTCCTGGGTGCTGGACGCGCCCGGCAACCGCGCCTTCGCCGAGCGGCACGGCTACCGCAGCAGCCGCTCCGCCCACTTCCTCCGTCTCGGCCTGGCGGCGGGGCACCTCCCGCCGCTCCAGGACCCGCCGCCCGGAGTGGAGCTGCGCCGGGGGTCGGACTACGCCGATGACCCGCGTCCGCTGTTCGATCTGGACGCGGAGACGGTGGCCGACGAACCGAGCGACGTGGCCGCGGAGCTGACGGACTACGAGGCCTGGCTGGAGGAGACCTGGCGGAACCCGCTGCTGAGCCGCGAGCTGACGTCCGTCGCCGTGGTCGAGGGCCGTCCGGCGGCGTTCACCCTGGCCTACACGGACGGCGGCACCCGCTACAGCACCGGCATGACCGGCACCGCCCGCGCCTTCCGCGGCCGGGGCCTGGCCAAGCTCGCCAAGAACGACTCGCTGCACCGCGCCCGCGCGGCCGGCATCACGGAGGCGTTCACCGGAAACGACACCGGCAACGGGCCGATGATCGCGATCAACAAGTGGTTCGGGTACGAGGTCTGCGCGACGGAGGTGCGGTATGTCCGCGAACTCGCCTGAACCGCCCGGCACGGTGGACGTCGTCCTCGTCAAGGGCGGCCGGACGAAGATCCGTTACGCGGCCGTGCCCGTCGCGGACGACGGCGTGCGGATCGTGGTGCGCGCGCCCTGGGCGGGCGCGGGCGTACGCGACTTCGGCTTCGTGCGCTTCGAGCCGGGCGACGTCTTCACCGAGTACTACTGGCGGGACCGGTGGTACGCGGTGAAGGAGGTCCGTGACGGCGGCGGGCGGCTGAAGGGCTGGTACTGCGACATCACCCGTCCCGCCGTGCTCACGGGCACGGAACTGGTCGTGGAGGACCTGGACCTGGACCTGTGGCGCTGCGCCGACGGCACGGACGTACGCCGCCTGGACGAGGACGAGTTCGCGGCGAGCGGCCTGGCGCAGCGCGATCCGGCGGCGGCCGGCGCGGCGGTGGCCGCCCTCGGCGAACTGGAGTCGCTGGCCCGCGAGGGCGGCTTCACCGCGCTCCTGGCCTGAGCCGGTCACGCCACCGTCGCCACCACGGCGTAGCGCTCGTCGGTGACCGCCTTGCCCCAGAGCCGGGCGTCATCCGACAGGTGTTCGACACGAGTGTGGTGCACGAGGGGCGTGAGGAGAGTGAGAAGCCGCTCCGTGGGTATGCCGACGGGCGTGACCGTGCCCCAGACGCCCTCGACGAGGACCAGCCGCCCGGCGGGCCGCAGCAGCTCCCGCCAGTGCCGCAGGGCGCCGGCGGGATCCGGCAGCGCCCACAGCACGTGGCGGACCAGGACGGTGTCGAAGCGCCGCCGGCCCACCGGCGGGCTCGCCGCGTCGCCGACGAGGAAGCCGGCGTCCCGGCCGGCGAGCTTCGCGCGGGCCAGGGCCACCATGGCCGGGGAGCTGTCGACGCCGGTGACCCGGTGTCCCTGTTCGGCCGCGAGGAGCGCGAGGCTGCCGGTACCGCAGCCGAGGTCGAGGATGTCGGCGGGGTGCTCCGGCAGCCAGTCGCGCAGCCGCCGCGCCCAGGCGGCACGCACCTGCGGATCGCGCAGCCCGTGATCGGGTTCGTCGTCGAAGACGGGCGCCTGCGCGTCCCAGTCCACCGCCGCTGGAGCCGGGCTCCGGCCGGCCGCGTCACCATCGGTCGTCGTGTGTGCACTCATGGTCCCAAGAGTGACACCCACCACTGACACCCGGATCGTGACAGCCGCCACAGACAGACCCGCACCGATGAGCAAGTCTCGCCCGAAAGGTCTACCTCCGTGAGAACACGGAACCCGGTAGACGTCGAAGGAGGCCCCGATGCGCCGTGTGACAGTGCAGAAGCCCCTGATGAGGAAGACGGACTCCCGCCGGATCCGCGAGGAGCCCGACGAGCGTCCCGCCGGCCGGCCCGAGGTCCGCAAAGACATCGCGCGCACCTGGTGGCCGGAGGGATGACCGCCCGGCCACGTCCCCGACGCGCCGGAAACCCCCTTCCGCCCGCCCCCGCGCACCCCGCGCGCACCCCCTGCCGCGCCCTCTGTCTGAGCGCAGTCTCAGCCCTCCCTTAACGCGACCATAAGGATCTCCCCGCACCGTCATCGACGGGCGGTCGCCCCGTTCTGCGGGGCTAGTTTCTGACCCACCCCACGGGATCCGTCCCGGTGTCGGCACCGTCAGAAACGACCGTCGCGAGGAGTTCCTCCATGCCCGCACGCCCCGCACGCCCCGGCCGCAAGGCCGCCACGCTCGCCGCCCTCGGTCTCGCGCCGCTCGCCCTGACGGCGCTCGCCGCCGCGCCCGCGTCCGCGCACGGCACGATGGGCGGGCCGGTCAGCCGGGTGTTCCAGTGCTACGCCGAAGGTCCGGAGAGCCCGAGGTCGGCGGCCTGCAAGGCGGCGGTCGCCGCCGGCGGCACCCAGGCCCTGTACGACTGGAACGGCGTCCGGATCGGCGACGTGAACGGCCGGCACCAGGCCCGGATCCCGGACGGCAAGCTGTGCAGCGCGAACGACCCCGAGTTCAAGGGCCTCGACCTGCCCCGCGCCGACTGGCCCGCGACCGCCGTGCGCGGCGGGGCGCACACCTTCGAGTACCGCGTGACCGCACAGCACAGGGGCACCTTCACCGTGTACATCACCAAGCCCGGCTACGACCCGGCGAAGCCGCCCGCCTGGGCGGACCTTGACCTCGCGCACCCGGTGGCCACGGTCACCGACCCGGTGGCCTCCGGCGGCTTCTACACCTTCTCCGGCACCCTGCCCCAGCGCACCGGCAAGCAGCTGCTGTACACGGTGTGGCAGCGCTCGGACAGCCCCGAGGCGTTCTACTCCTGCTCGGACGTCACCTTCCCCGGGGGCGGGAGCGGCGCGGCGGCGCCGGGTGCCTCCGCCCCGGCGCCGCCGGCCTCCGCGCCGACCGAGCGGCAGATCGAGGGCGGCGCCGGCAGATCGACGGTCCGGCACGACGACCACCACGACCGGGAGACCACCGGCACCCGCACCGGCGCCGGTGCCGCGACGGGCCCCGCGCCCGCCACCGGGAGCACCGTCCAGGGCACCCCGGGGAGCACCCCGCCGTCCGGCACGGCGGCCGGGACGGACGCGGGTCCCCGCAGTCAGGCCGCGGTCGGGGGCGGGGGCGGGGGCCTCGCCGAGACCGGCGGCGGGAGCACCACCGCGTACGCGGTGGTCGGCGGTGCGGCCGCGCTGGCGGTCGGCTCCGCGGCGCTGCTCCTCTCCGTGCGGCGGCGCGCCGCCGCACGGCACGGCCGCTGAGGCGCGGGCGCGCGTACCGGGGCCCGTCCGGCGGTCTCCACCGGACGGGCCCCGGCGTGCGCGGCGTGTCAGCTGAACACGGACGCGCAGGTGGTGGCGGTGGCGTGGGCGGGGTCGAGCGCGTTGGCCACCTCGTGGAAGGCGATGCGGTCGATCGTGCCGACTGCCACGTGCTCGGACAGGTCGAGCGGGCAGAGGTCCTGCAGCAGGACGTTGTGGACGTCGGAGCCGGTGAGGTACTGGGTCCGCCAGGGGGTGGCCACCTCGTCGTACTGGGTGGCGATCACCGTGTAGTGCACGCCGGGCACGGTGTCGCCGCCCGCGTTGAGCCGGGTGAGGAAGGCGGAGCCGGCGATCTGGTCGGCGAGGCCGGGGGTGGCCTCGGAGAGCAGGTCGCTCGCGCCGGGGAAGTACGGCAGCAGGTGGGTGAGGCCGCTGAGGGTGGTGCCGTGGCTGTCGGGCGCGACACCGACGAGGGCGTTCACCTTGGCCGCGCCGCCGAGGAACTTCAGGTAGTAGCGGGGCATCATGCCGCCCTGCGAGTGGCCGACCAGGTCGGCCTTGGCGGCGCCGGTGGCGGCGAGCACCTTGTCGACGAAGGCGGACAGCTGCCCGGCCGACTTGTCGATGGGGCCGAGGCCGTTGAAGACCGGGACGCCGGGCAGTTGCCCGTAGTCGAGGGAGAAGACGCAGTATCCGCGGCTCTCCAGGTACGGGGCGAGGGTGAGCCAGTTGTCGACGGAGTTGCCGAAGGTGCCGTGGATCAGGACGACCGGGCGGGGATGGGCGGCCGAGGGCTTGCAGGCGTAGTCGTTCCAGCCGGTGCCCGGGGCGGCGGCGGTGCCGGACGCGGCGTGGGCCGTGGCGGCGGGGACGGTGGCGACGACCGTGGCCAGCAGCAGGGCGGCGAGGTGTCTCAGGGCGCGCCTGAAGGGCAGCATCGTGTGATCTCCTTGCGGCTCGAGGGAAGTGCGACGGCACTGAGCGCTGTGATCCGGATCACGGGATGCTGTTCACTCGTCAAGTTACGGACGAGTAGACCCAGGGGGAAGTTACGCGTCAGTAAAGAATCCTCATGACGCCCGGCCGGCCAACGAGCCACCATGAGGGGTTTCCTGACGGACCATCACCAAGTGGGGCGAACGGGGCCGTGCGGCGCGAGCCGCGTCAGCCGCTCCCCCAGCGCGCGCACCTCGCCCTCACCGAGCACCGCGGCCCATCCCCGCACGGCCTCCGCGGCGGACTCCTCCGCCGCCCGGGTGCAGGCCCGGCCGAGCGCGGTCAGCACGACCAGCCGGGCACGCGCGTCACCGGGGTGCGGCCGGCGCTCGGCGTACCCCTTGCGCACGATCTCGTCGACGAGCTGGCTGGCCGCCTGCTTGGTGACCCCGAGGTGGGCCGCCAGCTCGGTGACGGTCGCGCCGTCCGGCGCCAGCCGCGCGAACGCGAAACCGTGCGCGGGCCTGAGCCCCTCGAAGCCCCGGGCGACGACACCGTCATGGATGCGCTGCGTCAGACCGCCGGCAACGGCGAGCAGGGCGGCGGAGAGGGCCATGGCCTCGGAGTTCTGCACAGGGCCATTGAAACACCCTTGACCAATCGGTCAAGTTGCTTGACCATAAATCCGGAGCACTTGGTCAACCAGCTTGACTACTTACCCGACTTCCCCGAGGAGGCCCCCATGCCCGTCGTCCGCGCGTCCGAAGCCGTCACCCATGAGATCCACGGCGCCCGTTTCGTCTCGTACGCCACCCCGCTCACCGGCGCCCGTGAACTGTGCGCCTGGCGTGGTGAGATCCCGGCCGGCACCCGGGCGCCCGCCCACACCGTCACCCACGAGGAGATCTTCCACCTGCTCGACGGCGAACTCCTGATGACGCTCGACGAGTGCACCGAGCGCGTGACCGCGGGTGACACGGTGATCATCAACCCCGGTGCGACGCTCACCGTGGAGAACCCCACGGACCGCACCGCCGTCTCCTGGGTCACCACCTCGATCGGTCTGCGGGCCCACCTGGCGGACGGCACCGTGCTCACCCCGCCGTGGGCCAACTGACCGCGCTCGCCGGGGTTACGCGGCCAGCGTCCCCGGGATCACCGCCCGGGGCCCGAACCTGGCCCGCGCGCGGTCCGCGACCTCCTCGATACGGCGGAGCTTCTCGTCGGCGGGGTCGAAGGTGAGCTGGTGGGAGGCGTGTTCGGCGGGGGTCAGGCCCTCGGCGCGCAGGGCGAGCGCGCGGACCCGGGCGCGCTGGAGCCCCAGGGTCTCGTAGAGGCCGTAGGCGGCCCCGGTCAGCGTCGCCGAGTGGGCGGTGGGTTCCGCCAGCGTGCGCGTGCGGACGATCGCGGAGCGGTCGGCGTGGCGCACGGTGAGGGTCAGGGTGCGGCACACCTTGTCGAGGGCGCGCAGCCGGGCCCCCAGGTCCCCGGCGGCCGACAGCAGCGCGGCGCGGTGCCGGCCGGGGTCGAGTTCGTCGCGGTCGAAGAGGCGTTCCGCGGCCAGGGACCTGGAGACGGCGTTGGGGACGACCCGGCCGCGGTCCACACCGCTCGCCCTCTCGCGCAGTTCGCGGGCCGCCTTGGCGCCGATCAGCCGCTGGAGCGTCGACAGGGGCGCGGCGGCGACCAGGCCCAGGGTGTCCAGTCCGTACTCGCCCAGGGTGCGGGCGGTCGCCGCGCCGACGCCGGGCAGCGCGGTGACGGGCAGACCGGCGAGGAACTCCGCGACGGCGGCCGGTTCGGCGGGGACTGCGCAGGTCAGTCCCGGCCGGGCGGCACGCAGGGCCACTCGGGCCAGCATCGGGCCCGGCCCGGCGCCGATCACGCAGTCCACGCCGAACCGCGCCAGCGCCCGGACCCGGATCACCGACGCCAGCTCGACCGCGTCGCGCCCGAAGTAGCGTTCGGCGCCCCGCAGGTCGGCCAGCGCCCCGTCGGGCGGCAGCGCCTCGACCACCGGGGTGAACTCCTCCAGCAGCCCGAGCAGCCCGGGCAGGGCCGCCTCGTACATCGGCGGCAGCTGGAAACGTACGCAGAGAATGGTCATCCCGCGCTCCCTGGACTCTGGTGCCACAACTTCCTTCCGCTCGCGGGCCCTTCGCCCGCCGGGCGCAGATCCGCCCATGGGTTCATCTCGTAGCCGGTGGACATCCGGATACGGCGGTCGCGGGCGGCCTCCATCGGGTCCGGCGCCGCGGACCCGGTGGGCGCGGGCCGGCCGTCCGAGCCGGCGAGCCGCGCCCGCCGCGTACCGTCACCGCCGCCCCGCCCCCTGCCGTCACCGTCTTCCGGAGCGCCGGCCGCCGGGCCGCCCTCCGCCGCGCCGCCGGGACCGGCCAGCCGGGCCGCCACCTGGTCCAGGCCGCCCTCGGCGCGCAGTCCGGCCAGTTCGGCGAGGTTCCAGGCGGCGGCGCCCACCACGCTGAGGCTGTGCGGGCCGCGCCGCTGCACCACTCCGCGCACCAGCAGCAGCCAGGAGTGGAAGACGGTGTGCGCGCAGGCGTCGTGGGAGTCGTCGAAGAAGGCGAGGTCGACCAGGCCGGTGCCGTCGTCCAGCGTGGTGAAGATGACCCGCTTGCCGGACCGGACCGGCGGAGTCTGGGTGGCGGCCTTGGCGCCCGCGACCAGCACCGTCTCGCCGTGCCGTGCCGTGCGCAGCCGGCGGGCGCAGACCACGCCCAGTTCGTCGAGGAACGTCCGGTGGTCGTCCATGAGGTTGCGCGAGGCGTCCATGGACAGCACGCCCAGTTCGGCGCTGAGCTTCTCGGCCTCGGACAGGTCGGGCAGCCCGGCCGCGGCCGTCTTCCGGCCGCCGGACAGGGGCAGCTGGCCCCCGCCCGCGCCCCGGGCGCCGCGGTGCAGCTCGGTCAGGTGCAGTTGCAGGTCGCGGCGGTTGGCGCCGAACGCGTCGAGTGCGCCCACCTGGGCGAGCCGGGCGGCGACCGGACGGCTCGGCCGGGCCCGTTCCCAGAAGTCGAGCAGGGAGGCGTACGGCTGCCCGTCCGCGATCCGCGCCGCCTCGGCCTCGCTGATGCCGTGGACGTCGGACAGCGCCAGCCGCAGCCCCCACGCCCCGGGCCCCGGGGGCCTCCCGGACCCCTTCGACTCAGACACCAGTTCGATACGGTGAGCGACTCCCGACCGGTTCACGTCCAGCGGCAGGATCGGCACCCCGCGCCGCCGCGCGTCCGCCAGCAGCAGCCGCTTCGGATACATTCCGGGGTCATGGGTGAGCAACCCGGCGTAGAAGGCGGCCGGGTGATGGGCCTTCAGCCACGCCGACTGGTACGTCGGCACGGCGAAGGCCACCGCGTGCGCCTTGCAGAAACCGTACGACCCGAACGCCTCCACGATCTCCCAGGTGCGCTGAATCGTTTCCGCGTCGTACCCCTTCGCCGCCGCGTGCTGCGCGAACCACACCCTGATCCGGCCCTGCGACTCCGGGTCGGAAAGCCCGCGCCGCACCCGGTCCGCCTCGTCGCGCCCGCAGCCGGTCATGAGGTGCACGATGTGGATGATCTGCTCGTGGAAGACGACGACCCCGTACGTCTCCCGCAGCGGCTCCGCCAGGTCGGGGTGCGGGTAGCGGGCGGGCGCCCGCCCGTGCCGCGCCTCGATGAACGGCCGCACCATGTCGGCGGCGACCGGACCGGGCCTGAAGAGCGAGATGTCGACCACGAGATCGTGGAAGGTGGCCGGCTGGAGCCGCCCCACCAGGTCGCGCTGGCCCGGGGACTCGATCTGGAAGCAGCCCAGCGTCTCGGCGGAGCGGATGAGCCGGTACGTCGCCGGGTCGCCCTGCGGCACGGAGTCCAGGTCGACCCGCTCCCCCGTCGCCCGCTCCACCTCCGCGACCGCGTGCGCCATCGCCGACTGCATCCGCACCCCCAGCACGTCCAGCTTGAGCAGCCCGAGGTCCTCCACGTCGTCCTTGTCGAACTGGGACATGGGCAGGCCCTCGCCGCTGGTCGGCACGACCGGCGTACGGGCGAGCAGGGAGGCGTCCGACAGCAGCACCCCGCACGGGTGCATGGCGACCCCGCGCGGCAGGGCGTCCAGGGCCTCGACCAGCTCCCACAGCCTGCCGTACTTCTCCTTCTCCCCCGCCAGCGCCCTCAGCTCGGGCAGTTCCGCCAGGGCCGCGCGGGCGTCGCGGGCGCGGATGTGCGGGAAGGACTTGGCGACGCGGTCGATCTCGGCGGGGTCCATGGACAGGGCCGCGCCCACGTCCCGGATCGCATGCCGGACGCGGTACGTCTCCGGCATGGCGACGGTCGCCACCCGCTCGGTGCCGAACCGGCCGATGATCTGCCGGTAGACCTCCAGCCGGCGCGCGGACTCCACGTCGATGTCGATGTCGGGCAGGACGAACCGCCGCCTGGACAGGAAGCGCTCCATCAGCAGCCCGTGCTCGACCGGGTCGGCGTGGGCGATGCCGAGCAGGTGGTTGACGAGGGAGCCCGCGCCGGAGCCGCGCGCGGCGACCCTGATGCCCGTCTTCCGTACGTCGTCGACCACTTGGGCGACGGTGAGGAAGTAGGAGGCGAAGCCGTGGTGGGCGATGACGTCCAGCTCTTCGTGCATCCGCTCCCAGTAGGCGCGCCGGCCGGCGTAGCCGCGCAGCACCATGCCGGCCGCCGCCCGGGAGGCCAGCGTGCGCTGGGCGGTGCGGCGGGCGGCGCCGACCAGGTGCGGCTCGGGGAAGTGGACGGTGCCCATGCCGAGGTCGTCCTCCGGGTCGACCAGGCACTCGGCGGCCGTGGCCCGCGTCTGCTCCAGCAGCCGGTGGGCGGCCTCGCGCCGGAAGCCCGCGGCCTCGACGATCCGCTCGGCCGCGTGCAGCATCGCGCCGGGGTCCTTCAGCCAGGCCTCACCCGAGTCCAGTTCCCTGGTGGCGCCGACGGGGACCAGCCGGCGGGCCGCGTCCAGGACGTCGGCGACCGGGCCCTGCCCGGGGTCGGCGTAGCGGACGGCGTTGCTGAGCACGGGCCGGATCCGCTGCTCGGCGGCGAAGCCGACGGTGCGGGCGGCCAGCCGCAGGGAACCGGGGCCGGTGCCCGTGCGGCCGTGCCAGAGGGCCTCCAGGCGCAGGGCGTCGCCGTAGACCTCGCGCCAGGGGACGAGGAGGCGCGCGGCCCGGTCGGGGCGGCCCGCGGCCAGCGCCCGGCCGACGTCGGAGCCGGGGCCGAGCAGCACGGTCAGGCCGTCGGCGTGGTTGTCGGGCCAGGGCAGGACCGGGGTGCCGGGGCGGGTGTGGGCGGCGGTGACCAGGCGGCACAGGTCGGCCCAGCCGCGGGCGCCGTCCCGGGCGAGGAAGGTGACGCGCGGGGCCGACTCGTCGATGAAGGCACCGCCGCGCACCGGCGTGCGGCGCCGCTGCGGCCGCCCGGGGCCGCCGTCGCGTACGAGCCCGCCGTCCCGTACGGACCCGTCGCCCCCCGCGGGAGCGCCGCCCCGCCCGGCGCCCTCGCCCCGCGCCGTGAAGGCGCCGGGGTGCGCGCGGGGGCGGTCCGGGCGGACGCGCTCGGGTTCGTCCACCGCCAGTTCCGTGCCGAACAGCGGGCGGATGCCCGCCGCCGCGCAGGCCTTGGCGAAGCGGACGGTACCGGCGAGGGTGTCGCGGTCGGTGAGGGCGAGCGCGTCCATGCCCCGCTCGGCGGCGCGCTCGGCCAGCCGCTCCGGGTGCGAGGCGCCGTAGCGCAGGGAGAACCCGGAGACGGTGTGCAGATGCGTGAAGCCCGGCACACGCACCTCCCGCACTCGTGAGCCCGCACGAACAGACTCTCGAACATCAGTTCACTACTCTCCCTCCACCATAAACCAATTTCCGAACGTGTGTGCGACATCCGTTCGGGCGCGTCCCACCTGCGCAAACGCCCGCCGCCACGCAGCGTGAGGACATGACCCACCCGCACGCCCGCCGGCGCCCGCACTCCTTCCTCCAGGAGGTCAAGGACGCCGTCACCCCGCGGGCCACGCTGCTCGTCATCGGCGTGGTGGCGCTGCAGCTGCTGTTCATCGCCTCCTACGTGGGCGCGCTGCACCACCCGGAACCCAAGGACGTGCCCTTCGCCGTCGCGGCACCCCCGGCAGCGGCCGGGCAGACGGTGGCCAGGCTGCGGCGGCTGCCCGGCTCGCCCCTGGACCCGCACGCGGTGGCGGACGAGGCGGCGGCCCGCCGGCAGATCCTGGACCGGGACGCCGACGGCGCCCTGGTCGTCTCCCCGGCCGGCACCGCCGACACCCTCCTGGTCGCCTCCGGCGGCGGCACCATCCTCGCCACCTCCCTGGAACGGATCGTCGGCTCCGCGGAGCAGAGCCGGCAGCGGACCGTGCGGACGGTGGACGTGGCCCCGGCCTCCGCCGGCGACTTCAACGGCCTGTCGTCCTTCTACCTGGTCGTGGGCTGGTCCGTCGGCGGCTACCTGTGCGCCTCGGTCCTCGCCATCAGCGCGGGAGCCCGGCCCGCCGACCCGCGGCGCGCGGCGATCCGGCTGGGCGCCATGGCGCTCGTCGCAGCCGTCGGCGGGCTCGGCGGCGCGGTCGTCGTGGGACCGGTCCTGGGCGCGCTGCCGGGCGGCGTCACGGCGCTGTGGGGGCTCGGGGCGCTGGTGACCTTCGCCGTGGGCGCCGCCACCCTCGCCCTCCAGGGGATCTTCGGAGTCATCGGCATCGGCCTGGCGATCCTGCTGGTGGTGATCGCGGGCAACCCGAGCGCGGGCGGCGCCTTCCCGCTGCCGCTGCTGCCGCCGTTCTGGAAGGCGATCGGGCCCGCTCTGCCGCCGGGCGCGGGAACCTGGTCGGCCCGCTCGATCGCGTACTTCCACGGCAACGCCCTGACGTCCGCGCTGCTGGTACTGGCGGCGTGGGCGGCCGCCGGGGTGGTGATCACCCTGCTGGCCTCCGGGCAGCGGCGCAGGCGCGCGGGCGGGGCGGAGGGTGCTGGAGACGCCGCGGACCGTGCCGTGGGAACGGAGTGGAAGGACGGCCCGCACACGGCGGACGCCGGGACGGCCGGGCACGGCACCACCGCGCAGACGGGCACGCACGGCACCGCCGCGCAGGCGGACGGCGCCGCCCGCACCGCGCCCGTGCCACCCCCCGACGACACCTTCACCGACCCGGGCCCCGGCACCTCCACCGGCCCGGACCCCGGCACCGGTCCCGGCCTGGGTCCGGACCCCGGCCCTGGCCCCGATCCGGGAACGAACCCCGGCACCCGCACCTGAGAGCCCCGCCCTCGCGCGGGCGAGGACGGGGCTCCCACCGGTCCCGCGGGGATGCCGGGGACCGGTCCCGTGGGGGCCGCGGGGCCGGCCGGTCTAGCCGATCGTGGTGCCGGTCGCCGACAGCGCCTCGGTGACCGGCTGGAAGAACGTCTCGCCGCCGGAGGTGCAGTCGCCGCTGCCGCCGGAGGTCAGACCGAGCGCGGTGCCGCCGTCGAACAGCGGGCCGCCGCTGTCGCCGGGCTCGGCGCACACATCGGTCCGGATGAGTCCTTCGACCGTGCCCTCGGAGTAGTTCACGGTGGCGTTCAGACCGGTGACCGTGCCGGTGTGCACGTGGGTCGTCGAGCCGCTGCGGGTCACCTTCTCGCCGACGGTCGCCTCGCCCGCCCCGGTGATCGGCTGCGTGGATCCGTCGTAGAGATCGACCGCGCTCGGGTGGTCGACGGACGCGGTGTACTTCACCAGGCCGAAGTCGTCCCCGGGGAAACTGGAGCGCTCGTTGCTGCCGATCACGGTGCCGTCGGCGTCCGACCAGGTGGAGACGGCCTCGGTGCAGTGGCCCGCGGTCAGGAAGTACGGCTGTCCGTCCCTGACCACGTTGAAGCCGAGCGAGCAGCGCCCGCCCGAGCCGGTGATGGCGTCACCGCCCGCGATGAAGGGCCTGAACTCCCCCTTAGAGCGCCTGAGTTCGGCCTTGTCTCCCAGACCCCGGACGACCTCGGAGAGCCTGGTCCACGCGGCTGCGGAGACCGTTCTGTCGGCGGTGACCACGACCTTGTCGGTGACCGGGTCGGTCGCCCACGAGGTCCCGGGTATGGTCGCGTCCTTCGCGAGCCGGCCACGGGCGCCGTCCAGTTCGGCGAGGGTGTTCTCGACGACTCTGGCCCGCGCCCCCGCCCGCTCGACCGTCCGCGCGGCGGCCCGGTCGAGCACGTTGACCACGAGGTGGCCCGACCCTGCGTCGTAGTACGCGCCGGCCGTGCTGCCGGTGCCGAGGTCCCCGAGCAGGGCCGAGGCGAGTTTTCCGGCCGCCGGGGCGGACAGCGTGCGGACCGTGGGGGCCGAGCCGGGCTCGTCGGCGTTCGCACTCTGGAAAGTGACTCCCGTGGCGACGAGTGCGGCGACGCCCGCGGCCGCCACGGTCGTCCGGCGCCGGGGTGTGCGTCGGTGCTTCAACTGACGTCCTCCTGTGGGGGGAACGGCCCAGGAGGTTGTGGGGACCTCGCAGGGCCGAAGGATGGAGGTCCCCTGCTCGAGCGGAGCCGAGAGCCGAAGGGGAACCGGCGCCTACTATTCCGAGGCCCGTGGGGAGCACACAAGGTCGAGTTCTGGACGCGCGTACGTCAACGGGTGTGCGCCCCCCGCCGTTTGGGCGCCCGAGGCCGCATCACCCCCGTTCGCTCAGCAAATACTACGAGCGGGTGATCCGTCTGCGCCCCGTGAGGTCTACTCCTGTCCGGTTTTCGACCCCCTGGCCGGGCTGGGGAGTTGTCACCCCGCCCCGCGCAAGAACGAGCCCCCGCACACGGGTCGTGTGCGGGGGCTCGCTCACCGCCGGACGCGGCCGGACCGGGACCGCGCCGGAGGAGGGGCCGGGTCAGTAGACGTGGACCCCGTACGCGCTCAGGGCCTCGGTGACCGGCTGGAAGAACGTCGTGCCGCCGGAGGTGCAGTCGCCGCTGCCGCCGGAGGTCAGGCCGTAGGCCGTGCTGCCGCCGTACAGCGGACCGCCGGAGTCGCCGGGCTCGGCGCAGACGGTGGTCTGGATCAGGCCGGAGACGATGTCACCGCTGCCGTAGTTGACCGTCGCGTTGAGGGCGGTGACGCGGCCGCTGTGCGTGCCGGTCGTGGAGCCGCGGCGGTAGACGGTCGTGCCCACGGAGGGCGTCGCGGCGCTGGTGATGTCCTGGCTGCCCACGGCACCCGACTTGGTCACCGAGCTGTTGGTGTAGCGCACGATGCCGTAGTCGTTGCCGGGGAAGGAGGAGCCGGCGGTGGTGCCGAGCGTGGTGCTGTGCGAGGAGTTCGACCACCAGGTGCCCGCGCCGTCGGTGCAGTGACCGGCGGTCAGGAAGTAGTAGTTGCCGCTGGAGTCCTGGACGTTGAAGCCCAGCGAGCAGCGCCAGCTGCTCGCGTAGATGGCGTCGCCGCCGGAGATCAGCTTGTTGAACCTGCCCGGGGTGTGCTTGATCGTCAGGGCCCCGGAGTCGGTCCCGGCCTGCTGTTTGATCCTGTTGATGTCGGCCTGCGAGACCGTGCTGTCCACGGTGACGACGACCCGGTTGGTCTTGCTGTCGACGGCCCACGCGGTGCCCGGGACGTCCGCCTTGAGCACCGAGTCGCTCGCCTTGGTGAGCTGGGCGGCGCTGAAGGTGTTGGTGTCGGCCGCGTGCGCGCTGGGGACCGCGAACGCGGCGGTGGCCACGAGCCCGGCGGCGAGGGCGACCAGCCGGGTCTGTCTCGTGATGGCGGTGCGGGGGGAAGTGCGCTTGATCCTCACTTTTCGTTCCTCCACAAAGGAAGTCGGGGGCCCGCGTGGGGTCGGGGCCCGTGAGGCGCAGAGCCAGGGGGGAGTCCGGGTTCCAGACACGTTGTGCCCCTGACAAGCGCTGTGGGGGAGTATTCGGCCGAACGGCCGGTCGGCGCAAGAGTGCCTTTCGGCCGTGCGACTGTGTTCGGTTCGAGTGGACCGTGTGCGGTCCGGGTGGTTTGACGGTGGCTCAGGGGGCGGCGGCCGGGCGCCGGGGGCTCAGCGCAGGGTGCGCTCCCCCGCGGGTATCGCGAGGTCCAGGGTGTTGCCCGGCGGCGGGAACGGGCAGATGAAGTGGTCGGCGAACGCGCACGGCGGCAGCACGGCGCGGTTGAAGTCGACCGTGGTGCGGCCCTCGGTGTCCGGAGCCTCGGGGTGCAGGAAACGGAAGCGGAAGCTGCTGTCCCCGCTGGTGGTGTCGGCGAACACCGCCCACAGGCCGCCGTCCGGCTGCCGGGCCGCCTGGAGTGTCAGGTCCCGGCCCTGGAGCGTGAACGCCAGTTCCCCGGCGAGAGCCAGACCGCGCTCGCGTCCGTCCGCGTTCGGCACGCGCACGGTGCGGCTTGCCCCGTACGGGGTGAAGCGCCCCGGCACCGACCAGCGCGGGTCGTACGCGCCGGCCGCGATACCACGGAACGCCCGGCGGCCCGCGGACGCCGGGTCGAAGTCCCGTACGCCCCAGGCCCCTTCGCGTTCCAGCACGACGAGCCGGCGCTCGCCCAGCGCGACCCGCGCGTCCGCCGCCGACGCCGTATCGGCGCCGAGCCGCACCCGGCCGGCGAAGGGCCGGCCGTCGACGGTCAGTCCGTCCGCCTCGGCGGCGGTGAGCACGACCGCGTCGCCGTCGGCCGCCCACCTCCCGGGAACGCCCGGCAGCAGACCCTCCGGGTGGTCCTCGAGCCAGTGGGTGCCGGTCAGCGCGAGCGGCCCGTAGGGTGCCGACACCGTCGCGGTGCGGTCCTCGTGCCACTGCTTCCACCGGTCGGATGCGTCCGTCATGTGATCAACCCTTCCATGTGCGGCCGTGCGGCCAAACCGAGGGGGCGCGGCGTGGCGCCCCGGAGCGGATACGGGAGAACGAAGCCGGCGCCGGCGTCCTGGCGTACGGACGCGGGGGCATGGGGCGCCGGGGGGATCTGGGGGTGCGGGCAGCAGGGGCCCCAGGGGGCGGTGGTCAAACCTTGGACGGGCGCGACGGCCGTCGCGGGAAAGGGGCCGCGGCCCCGGCGCCCGGCCGAATCCCCCGCCCGGATGACGACCGGATGGCCCCGGGACGGACGCGGCCGGCCGGCCGCCGCCGGGCAAGGGGAGGCGGGGTGCCGACGGCCCCGCGGTGCGCAAGCCGGCGACGAGGCGGTCACGCCGCACCTCCCGCCCCGGCCCGCCGTCCGGCGCCGCGCCCGGCGGACCGGCCGGGGCGACCGCCGGCGGGCCGGGTCAGACCCAGGTGCTCGCGCAGCGTGGTGCCCGGGTAGAAGGTGCGGAACAGCCCGCGGTGCTGAAGCAGCGTCACGGTGCCGTTGACCAGCCGCTCCAGGTCGCGGCGCGGGTCGGACGGCACGAGGTGGAAGCCGTCGACGGCGCCCTCGCGGTGCCAGGAGGCGATCAGTTCGGCGAGGTCGACGGGGCCGCCACGGTACAGCGGGCCCCGGGCGGTCCGCCGGACGCCTCCCCCGCGCCCGGGTCCCCGGCCGTGCCCTGAGCGGGGGAACTCCCAGGCCCGTTCCGCCGCGTACTCGCCGTCGCCGAGGTCGACGGCGAGGTCCGCCAGGACCCGCAGGGTGCCGGGGTCGCGGCCGCACCGGGCGGCCTCCTCGTGCAGCCGGTCCCGTACGGCCGCGGCCTGCTCCGGGTGCGTCGCGCTCACCAGCACCACGTCGGCGTGGCGTGCGGCCGTGCCGCGCGCGGCGTCCTCGGTGGCGGCGGCCACCCGGACGGGGTGCCCCTGCGGGGACCGTGGCGCGGCCGGGGAACCGCGCTCCGGACGGCCCCCCAGGCACGCGGCCCCGTCAGCGGCCCCGTCGATGCTCCCGTCCGCGGCCGGGCCGGCCGGGGCCGTGATCCGCCACCCGGCCCGGCCCTGGCTGACCCGGTCGAGGGCCGCCACGGCGGCGGGGACGGCGCGCGGTCCGGTGTGCGTGCTCGGGACGGCGGGCACCAGGCCCACGCGGCGGGTGGCGGCCGCCACCCGGGACAGCACGGCGAACGCGTCCGGGCCGGGGCGCGCCAGGCCGTCGTCGAGCGTCACGAAGTCCAGGCCTCCGCTCTCGGCGAGTCGCGCGGACTCCACGAAGGGCTCCGCGCCCGGCTCCTCGCGGGACGCGGCGTCGTGCGCCGGCTGCCGGTCGAGTGCGGCGGCCAGGTACAGCCTCGGGCCGGGCGGCGGTGCGGTCATCGCGCGGACTCCTCTGCGTCACGGGCCGGGCGGGGGAAGGCCGGCGGCGGTCGCCGTCCCGGCGGGGCGCCGGTCACAGGACCTTGGAGAGGAAGGCGCGGGTCCGTTCGTGCCGCGGCCGGTCGAGCACCTCGCCCGGCGGCCCCTGCTCGACGATCCGGCCGGCGTCCATGAACACCACCGTGTCGGCGACCTCCCGCGCGAAGGCGATCTCGTGGGTCACGACGATCATGGTCGTGCCCTGCCGGGCCAGGTCCTTGATGACGTCGAGGACTTCGCCGACCAGTTCCGGGTCGAGCGCCGAGGTGGGTTCGTCGAAGAGCAGCAGGCGGGGCTCCAGGGCGAGCGCGCGGGCGATGGCGACCCGCTGCTGCTGGCCGCCGGAGAGCCGGCCCGGGTACTCGTCGGCCTTCTCGGCGAGACCGACCCGTTCCAGCAGCAGCCGCGCGGACTCCACGGCCTTCACGCGGGGCCGCTTCAGCGCGGCGACGGGCGCCTCGACGAGGTTCTCCAGCACGGTCAGGTGCGGGAAGAGGCGGAAGTCCTGGAAGACGAAGCCGATCCGGGTGCGCTGTGCGCGGACTTCGCGCTCGGGCAGCTCGCGCAGGGTGTCGCCGGAACGGCGGTAGCCGACGAGGTTGCCGTCCACGCTGACCGCGCCCCGGTCCACCTTCTCCAGGTGGTTGACGGTGCGCAGCAGCGTCGACTTGCCCGAGCCGGACGGGCCGAGGATCACGGTGACCTGGCCGGTGTTCACCTGGAGGTCGATGCCCTTGAGGACCTCCTGTGAACCGAAGCTCTTGTGGACGGACCTGATGTCGACCATGACGCTCATGGTGGGGTTCCTTCGGTGCGGTGGGGCGGGAAGAGGACGCGCGGGGCGGGCCGTTGCCGTGGCTCACCCGGTGGCGTGCGGGGCGGCTGTGCTCCCCGGTGGTCTGCGGGACGGCCGGGCTCACCCGGCGGCGTGCGGGACCGGCACCGGAGCGGGGACGGAGGCCTCCGCCCGTGCCGGAACGGGAGCCGCCGCCGGAGCCGGTGCGGCAGCCTCCGCCGGGACCGGGGCGGAAGCCGCCGCGGGTCCCGGCTCAGGAGCCGTCCCGCTCAGGAAGCCCAGCACCGCGCGAGCGGTCGCGTCGTTCTGCCGGAACGCCGGGCCGCCGGTGCGCGGCCGGGTGAAGGCGCCTGGCGTACGGCCGTCGGTGAACGGGCCGAGCGCGAAGCGCCGGGGGTGCGGGCGGCCGTCGCGGTCCAGGATCCTGCCGTCGGCGCGGTCGACCCGCAGCAGCCCGTCGGGGGTCTCGGCGGCTCCCTCGGCGTGCAGGGCGCGCAGCAGCGGGTCGCGGGTGCGCCGGACGGTGGGTTCGGGCAGCCGCGCCTCCACCAGCGCCCGTGCCTCGACCGCCGCGCCGGGCACGGTCGGGCTCGACGCCCGGAACACCCCGCCCTCGGCGGTGACGGTCATGTCGGCGCCCACGAACCGCAGGACGCCCGCCCGGGACAGGGCGAGCATCTGCCGCAGCCGGGGTCCGGGCGGCCCGGAGGCGAGGGAGCTGAAGAAGCCGTGCCACCAGGGTCCGGTGTCGCCGAGCCGCACCAACTGGCCGTAGACGGACAGCAGTCCGAGGAAGAGGCCGAGGTCGGCGCTGTGGGCGGGGTCGTGCCGCCGGCGCAGGTCGGCCTCGATGTGTCCGCGCAGCGCCTCCTGGAAGTCCTCGGGCGTCTCGTGCCGGACGCCGTGCAGCGGGCGGTCGAGGGCGGCGAGGTCGAGCCGGTCGGCGGGGTCGGGCACGGCGGCGGCGACCAGGGCCCGGCGCCCGGCGGGGTCCGCGGCCGCGTACGCCCGCTCGAAGTCCGCCCAGGCCATGGCGGTCCGCTCGGGGTGGGCGGCGAACAGCCGGTGGTAGTAGGCGAATCCGAGTTCCTTCTCGGCCAGCGGCCACAGATCGCGCCGGAAGTCGAACCCGCCGGGGCGGGCCGACAGCTCCCGGATCTCGGCCGGCCCGAGGAAGCGGGGCAGCGGCGGGCGTTCGCCGGTGAGGTCGTAGCCGATCTTCGAGTGGTACGGCACCCCGCGCCGCGATCCGACGTACAGCACGGGTTCCCGTCCCGACGGCAGGTAGGTGTCCTGCTCGTGGCGGCCGCCGCGGCCCTCGGTGAGCAGCACCATCAGGTCGACGAAGGCGAGTCCGAAGCCGCGGACGACGACCGGGGCGCCCGCCGGCAGTGCGGACAGGTCGCTGTCTGCGGTGAAGTCCGGTGCCAGGTGGACCAGGCCGTGTTCGCGGGCGTAGGCGGCCAGGCGGGTCTGCTCGTCGTCGGGTTCGGCGTCCAGGTGGCCGAGGGCGAGCACCACCAGGTCGGCGGGCAGGGGCCGCGGGCGGCCCTCCAGCCACACCTGCTGGCGGCCCTCGCGCGGCCCGCCGAGCCGGAGCGCGCGCCGCCGGTGGTGGTGGACGGTGACGCCCGGCGGCAGCGCGGCCACCGCCTCGTCGTGCACCCAGCGCAGGTAGGAGCCCTGGACGCGGCGGTCGGTGAAGGTGCGGCCGGGCAGGGCCGCCCACTCGTGCAGGGTGGGGCCGGTGCGCACCGGCCCCGCCATGTCGACCGTCTCGTCGGTGAACATGGTGACGTCCTCGGCGTGCGAGTTCATCCACAGCAGCGGTGACTGCGCGGCGCGCCACACGCGTCCTGCGCCGGGCGGGTACGGGTCGACGAGGTGGATGTCGAGGCCTTGGCCGGCGTACAGCCCGGGGGCGTTGGCGGCGAGGCGTTCGAGCAGACCGGTCGCCCGCGGTCCAGCTCCGACGATGACGAGCGAGGACCTCATCGGGTGCGCTCCGTGCCGCGCGCGTAGTGCTTCTCCACGTAGTGCTGGCCGATGCTCAGCACCGAGGTGACGACGGTGTACCAGAGGGTGGCGACCATCAGCAGCGGGATGACCTGGTAGGTCTGGTGGTAGACGAGCTGGGCCGAGTACAGCAGGTCCTGGACGGCGATGACGCTGACGATGGAGGTGCCCTTGAGGGTGCCGATCAGCATGTTCCCGGCGGGCGGCACGATGGAGCGCATCGCCTGCGGGAGGACGATCCGCCGCAGGCGCCGCCACTGGCTCAGGCCGAGCGCCTGGGCGGCCTCGGTCTGGCCGCGGTCGACGGAGAGGATGCCGCCGCGGACCACCTCGGCGGCGTAGGCGGCCTCGTGCAGGGTGAGGCCGACGACGGCGACGGTGACCGGCCCGAGCAGGTCGACCGTCCTCACGCCGAGGATGTGCGGGTACAGCGCCCCGATGTTGAACCACAGCAGCAGCTGCACGAGGATCGGGATCGACCGGAACAGCCAGACGTAGCCCCGGCTGACGGCGCGCAGCACCGGGTTGCCGGAGAGCCGCAGGACGGCGAGCAGGGTGCCGAGGGCGAAGCCGAGCGCCATGACGACGGCGGTCAGCCACAGGGTGAGCCAGAGTCCGCGCAGGACCGAGTCGGAGGTGAAGTAGTCGGCGACGACGTCCCATTGGAACGCCTTGTTGCGCACGACGGAGGTCAGGGCGAGTCCGAGCAGGGCGAGGACGGCGACGGCGGCCGTCCACTGGCCGGGCCGGCGGCGCGGCACGACGCGCAGGGCGTCGGCCGGTCCGGGTGTGCCGGGGCTGCCGGGTTCGGCGGGTGCTGTGGCGAGGGTGCCGGAAGACATGCGAAGACTCCGTGACGTAGGTCGAACACGGGTGGTGCCTTCACACGGGAGCGCCGGGGGCGCTGGCGGCCGAGCCCCTCAGCAGGGCCGTTCCCCCGAGAGTACGGGCGGGTTTCCCCTCACTGTCAAGGGCGTCCAGCATATGAGCCGGTCGTCTCAAGGTGGTTGACGGGAAACCGGATGCCTGTTCCACTTGGCCCATGCATCCGCAGCAGTGGCTGGTCACGCGCTCCCACATCGACTTCGGTCGAGTGTGGTCCTGTTCTTGTTGAGCTGAGCCGACCCCCTGCGCGCCCTCACACTTCCGGGCGCTTGCGGTGTTCTTCCGTTCCCCCTTTCAGGTACTTCGCGCCCGTCGCACCTTTCGCACCCATGACACCTTTCGCGGCGGTCGCGCCTTTCCCGTCCGCCGTGCCCTTCACGTCCGTCGCACCCCTTCGCGTCCTCGCGTCCTCGCGTCCTCGCGTCCTCGCGTCCTCGCGTCCTGGTCATCGCCTTCACACGCGCCCCTCCCCTCGCGCCGTCTGACGTCCCTTTCCTTCCAGGAGACCGCACCCCATGCGCACGTCCCCGCACACCCGTAAACGGCATTTCATCCCCTTCGCCCTGATCAGTTCGGCGGCGCTGCTGCTCTCCGCGTGCGGCTCCGGTGCCGGCGGCACCGGTTCCGGCGGGTCCGTCGCGGGCGCCGCCAGGGCCGCCGCCGAGATCCCGACCGCGGACGTCGTCTCCGGGGTCCGCGAGGACCCGGCCGCCGCCCGCCTGCTGCCCCCGGGCGTGCGGAGCCTGACGATCGCCTACGCGGTCGGCGGCGCGCCGCCGGGCACCTCCTACCTCGGTGACGGCAAGACCCTCGCCGGTCAGGACGTCGACTTCGCGCAGGCCGTCGCGAAGGTGCTGGGCATCGGGCTGAAGACGCGGCAGGCCTCGTTCGAGGCGATCCTGCCCGCCCTGGACAGCGGCAAGTACGACCTCGGCGCGGGCAACTTCGGGGTGACCGACGAGCGCCGCCGGACCATCGACTTCGTCACCTACATCAACGACGGCCAGGGCTTCGCCGCCCGCGAGGACAGCAAGCTGGGCAAGGTCACCGACCTCACCCAGCTGTGCGGCCTGGACATCGCGACCGGCGCCGGGACCACCTTCGAGGCGACGCTGGAGCAGAACGCGCACCGCTGCGCGGACGCGGGCGAGAAGCCGTACAAGGTGCAGACCTACAGCGAGTCCGGCGCGCTGTGGTCCTCGCTCCAGCAGGGCCGCAGCGATGTGGTGATGTCCACGATCAACGGTCTGAGGTACGCGGTCGCCCAGCAGCCGGGCCTGAAGTTCCTCGACGAGTTCCACCGCCTCGACGTCGGCTTCGCCTTCAAGAAGGGCACGAAGCTGGCGCCGGCCTTCCGGGCCGCGGTGAACCGGCTGATCTCCGACGGGACGTACGCGAGGATCCTCGCCAAGTGGGGCACGACGGCGTCGGCGATCAGCACCTCGCGGATCTCACCGCCGGAACTGAGGTCCTGACCGACGGCGGCGGCCGTACCGGAGGCCGCCGCCGTGGGTCCTAGCAGTCGCAGCCGCAGTCGCAGCCGTCGCAACTGCAGCAGTTCCCGCAGCAGTCGCAGCAGCCGCCGCAGCCGCTGCAATCGGGGCAGTCGCAGTCGCAGTCGCTGCACCAGCCTTCGCGCCGCCGCCGTGACCACGGGCCCTCGAACTCGTCGGCGCAGCACGCCTTGCAGGTGCAGCACAGGCCGACGGCGACCGCGCACCCGGTGAAGAAGCCCCGCTTGCCCGGTCGCGGCGGCTCACCGCCGAAGGGGTTGCCGCCGCCGTGGTGCGGGTGGTCCGGGTCGTGCGGGGCCCGCGGGTGCTGCGGGGCGTACGGCCCCTGCGGCGGCCCGAAGGCGCCGTGCGGCGCAGCGGATCGTGCGCTCGGTCCGGTGTGCGCGGTATCCGGCTCGTGTCCGCAGGCCGCGGTGCCGAAGGCGCGGTCCACCGACCGCGGGAGTTCGTGGACGAGCAGCAGGTGCGCGAGCCGTCCGTCCGTGAACTCGGCCTCCTTCAGGGCGAGCCGGATGCCGTGCACGGCGTCGTCCGCGAGCCGGCGGGCCTCGGTGAGCGGCGTGCCGGTCGCGGTCAGCGGGTTCCAGGCGCCCGACGCGGCGTCGGCGTCGCGGTCCTCGACGGCGTCCAGGAGGTGCGCGAGCCGCCCGAACAGGCGCCCCGCCTCGGCGAGGGGTTCGGCGTTGCCCGGCCGTCCGGCTAGGACCGCGGTGTGCGCGAAGGCCGCGGCGGTCGCGGTCTCGGTGGGTTCGGTGACGGTCAGGACCGGTGTGCCGGGCCCGGCCAGCGACTCGATGCCGGCCTGCCGGTCCACCGCGTCGACGAGGACGGCGGTGTCGAAGCCGACGTCGGCCCCGGTGCGGGCGCCCGCGCGTCCCCAGTTGTCGGCGACCTTGCGCGCGGCGAGCGCCACCGGCCTGCGGGCCAGCAGCCCGTCGCCGTCGGCGACGTGGTCGCGCACCTTCGCCGAGGCGAGGACCAGCGAGACGGCCGCGGCGAGCCGTGCGCCCTCGCCCTGGGCGACGGAGGCGGTGCGCATCCCGCGCAGCGGGCAGGGTCCGGCCGTGCGCCGTCCCGTCCCCGCCTTGCCGCCCCTGCCGCCGTGTTCGGCCTGAGCCTCCGTCAGAACCGATATGAGCAGCCCGTCGTAGTTCGTCACGACCCGGGCGAACTGGCCGTGATCGCCGCGCAGGGCCAGACAGAGGCCGCACAAGTGGGCCATCCACTGGGCCTTGAGATGTTCACCGAGCCGGTGGCTGCAGGGTCTGACGATTCCGAACACGACGATCCCCCGTGGTGTCTGCGACGTTGAGCTGCCGCATCGTACCGACGGGCCTGTTCACCCGTACGCACCACCGCTCACCCGAGTGCCGCCGACCATCATATTTCACTTCCGGTCAGCATCGGTGTACGGCATGACCCTTGGGGCACAAGGCCCTCGACGGATCCGCTGTGCACCAGTACCGTCACAAACCCCCCGTGCGGCGTCTATCCACTTGGCGCGCTGTCAGCATCATGGATGACCATAGGGATGCGAGAAGCAGAAAGACCGCTGTGAGAGGAGGCGTCCATGGGATCGGTACGCAAGGCGAGTGCGTGGCTCGGCCTCGTCGACGACAACGAAGACGAGCGCTATTACGACGACGACTATTCCGAGGGGACCGAGTCCGGCGACGCCTGGGTCACCGACCCCCGGGTGAAGGTCGCCGCGGACACGGCCGAGGACAAGGGGCGCCGGATCGGCACGGTGACGCCGGACAGCTTCCGGGACGCCCGCGCCATCGGCGAGCTGTTCCGTGAGGGCGTGCCCGTCATCGTCAACCTCACCGCGATGGAGGCGGCCGACGCCAAGCGCGTGGTCGACTTCGCGGCCGGGCTCGTCTTCGGCCTGCGCGGCTCCATCGACCGGGTCTCCACGCGGGTGTTCCTGCTCTCCCCCGCCGACACGGAGATCGTCAGCGGCGACCCGGGCGGCCATCGCTCGGACGGGTTCTTCAACCAGAGCTGAGGCAGGGCCGCACGCCGGCCCTGCCCCCGCCCGGGCCTCACCGCAAGGCCCTCCGGCTCACCGGAAGGCGTCGATCCCGGTGAGCGCCTTGCCCAGCACGAGCTGGTGCATCTCGACGGTGCCCTCGTAGGTGAGCACCGACTCGAGGTTGGTCGCGTGCCGCATCACGGGGTATTCGAGGGAGATCCCGTTGGCGCCGAGGATCGTGCGCGCCGTGCGGCAGATTCCGATCGCCTCCCGTACGTTGTTGAGCTTGCCGAAGCTGACCTGCTCGGGGCGCAGGCGGCCGGCGTCCATGCGCCGCCCCAGGTGGTGGGCGAGCAGGATCCCCTTGTGCAGTTCGAGCGCCATGTCGGCGAGCTTGGCCTGGGTGAGCTGGAAGCCCCCGAGGGGCCGGCCGAACTGTTCACGCGACTTCGCGTAGTCCACGGCGCTCTGGAAACAGGAGCGGGCCGCGCCCATGGCACCCCAGACGATGCCGTAGCGGGCGTGTGACAGACAGCTGAGCGGGCCGCGCAGCCCGGTGACCCCGGGGAGCACGGCGTCCGCGGGCAGCCGTACGCCGTCCAGGACGAGTTCGCTGGTGACCGAGGCGCGCAGCGACCACTTGTGCTTGATCTCGGGGGCCGAGAAGCCGGGCGCGTCGGTGGGGACGACGAAACCGCGGATGCCGTCCTCGGTCTGCGCCCACACGACGGCGACGGCGGCGACGGAGCCGTTGGTGATCCACATCTTGCGCCCGCTGAGCACCCAGTCCCCGCCGTCGCGCTTGGCGTGGGTGCGCATCGAGGCGGGGTCGGAGCCGTGGTCGGGTTCGGTGAGCCCGAAGCAGCCGATCGCCTCGCCCGCCGCCATGCGGGGCAGCCACTGCCGCTTCTGCTCCTCGCTGCCGAAGCGGTGGATCGCGTACATGGCGAGGGAGCCCTGCACACTGACCAGGGAGCGGATGCCCGAGTCGGCGGCCTCCAGCTCCAGGCAGGCGAGCCCGTACTGGACGGCGCTGGCACCTGCGCATCCGTAACCCGTCAGGGACATGCCGAGCGCGCCGAGGGAGCCCAGCTCCCGGGCCAGTTCCCGGACCACGGGCAGTTCGCCGCTCTCGTACCACTCGGCGATGTACGGCAGTACGCGGTCGGCGGCCCAGTCGCGCACGGTGGCGCGGACGGCGAGGTCCTCCGGCTCCAGCAGGTCGTCGATCCCCAGGGGGTCGACGGGGTCGAACGGGGGCAGCGACGGTTTCGGCGACGACGCCTGCATGGGCACCTCCGACTCAGTAAACTAGCAGCGCTAGTTACACGGCTCCGGGCCGACGTTACGACGCGCCGCGGTCCGCGTCCAGCATCACGCGGAGACGCGGGAGCGCTCGACCTCGCGCTGCGCGGGCAGCTCCACCGCCTCGTCGCACTGCATCACCCGGGGCAGGCGCAGCGCGGCCGCCGCGCCGAGCAGCAGCAGCCCCGCGCTCACCAGCAGCGTCACGTGCAGCCCGTGCACGAAGGAGTCCCTGGCCGCCCTCCGCAGAGCCGCCCCGGCCGGCCCGCCGAGCCGGCCGGCGACCTCGTAGGCCTCGCCCAGCGAGTGCGACGCCCGCCCCGACGCCCCGGCCGGCACCCCCGGCACCCGGGCGACCCCGGGCGCGTACGCCGCGTTCATCACCGTGCCGAGCAGGGCGATGCCCATGCCCGCCCCCAGCTGGTACGAGGTCTCGCCGATCGCCGCGGCCCCGCCCGCCCGGTCCGCCGGGGCCTCGCTGAGCATCGACTCGTACGCGCCGAAGAGCGTCGTCTCCAGGCCGAGGCCGAGCAGCACGAAGCCGGCCAGCAGCAGCCCGGCGTCGTCCGCGCCGCCCATCGCGGTCAGCAGCACCACCGCGGCCGCCGTCACGCAGAAGCCCGCGCACACCATGCGCCGCGGCCCGAACCGGCGCAGGACGCGGGCGCCCACCAGCCCCGCCGCCATCGCCGCGAAGGTCAGCGGCAGCAGCCGCAGCCCGGTGCCCAGCGGTGACAGCCCGAGCACGAGCTGCAGGTACTGGGCCGCGATCAGCTCCAGGCCGACCAGCGCCAGCATCGCCAGCACGATGCAGCCCACGGCCGTGCTGAAGGCGGGGCGCGCGAACATCCCGAGGTCGACCAGCGGGTGCGTGCGGCGCCGCTGCCGCCGCACGAAGGCCACCAGCAGCACCACGCCCAGCACCAGCGGCCCCAGGGTCACCGCGCTGAGCACCGGCTCACCGCCGCCGAGCCGCTTCACGCCGAACACGGTGCCGAACAGACCGGCCGCCGCCATCAGCGCCCCGGCCACGTCCCACGGCCCCTCGCGGTCGCCCCTGGACTCGGGCAGCAGCAGCCGCCCCACCGGCAGGCTGACGAGCATCAGCGGAATGTTGACGAGGAAGACCGACCCCCACCAGAAGTGTTCGAGGAGGAAGCCGCCGAGCAGCGGTCCGACCGCGGCGCCCACCGCCGCGACCGCGCTCCAGATGCCGATGGCCAGCGCGCGCTCGCGCCGGTCGGGGAAGACCTGGCGCAGGATCGACAGCGTGGCCGGCATGATCATCGCGCCGCCGACGCCGAGCAGCGCGCGGGCGAGGATCAGCGTCTGGGGATGGTGGGCGAAGGCCGCGACGGCCGAGGCGACTCCGAAGAGCGCGTAGCCGAGCAGCAGGATCCGTCTGCGGCCCACCCGGTCGCCCAGGGTGCCGAAAAGGATCAGCAGCGAGGCGCAGACGAGGGGATAGACGTCGACGATCCAGAGCAGTTCGATGGCGCCGGGCCGGAGATCCTCGGTGACGGCGGGCACGGCCACGTGCAGCACGGTGGCGTCGACCGCCACCAGCAGCAGGCTGACGCAGAGCACGACCAGGACGACCCAGCGGCCCGCACCGTCCCCGGCCGCCCGGCGGCGCTGCCCGAGGGCCGCCGCGGTCGTACCGGACATGCCGGACATGTACGTACCTCCCAGATGAACCCTCGCCTCGGCGGACCCGCGGAGTGGGGACGTTCCGCGACAGGGCCTGGGCCGGGAAGGAGCGGTGGCCCCCGGCCCGCGCAACGAGGTGCGAGTGACACGGCAGCCTACGCGAGTCGTCCGCCGGGGAGCGTGGCCCATCTCTCACACTCCGGACGGAACCCGTGTGGCGTACGCCACTCGCCCGTCCGGCCGGGCCGCCCGGCGGTCCGGCCGCTCCCCCGCCCGGTCGATAATCGAGCCCGTGACCGATCTTGCGACGCGCGTGGTGGTGGCCCGCCGGACAGCCCTGCGCCGGGCCCTCCCGGCCCTGTGCGGGTACGCGGCCGTGCGCGCCCTGGGCCTGGTGCTCCTGGCCGGGTGGAGCGCGGCGCGCGGCAAGAGCGCCTACACGCTTCTGACCGCGCGCTGGGACTCCCTCTGGTACGCCAGGGTCGCCGGCGGCGGCTACGGCTACCAGGTGCGCCTGCCGAACGGGGATGTCCACTCCGACCTGGCGTTCTTCCCGCTGCTGCCCTGGCTGGAGCGGCTGGGGGCCGCGGTGAGCCCGCTGTCGTACGCCGACGCGGGCTTCGCGGTCAGCCTGCTCGCCTCGCTCGCGGCGGCCTGGGGGATCTTCGCGGTGGCCGACCACGTGTACGGCCGCCGCGCCGGGGTGTGCGCGGTGCTGCTGTGGGCGGTGCTGCCGGTCGGGATCGTGCAGTCGATGGCGTACAGCGAGTCGCTGTTCACGGCGCTCGCCGCGTGGGCGCTGTACTGCGTGCTGACCGGCCGCTGGGCGAGCGCCGGCGCGCTGGCGCTGGCGGCCGGGCTGACCCGGCCGGTCGGGCTCGCCGTGGTTGCCGCCGTGTGGACGGCGGCCGTCGTCTCCCTGATCCGCGAGCGGCGCGCGACGGCGGGGCTCGTCCACGACCGGCGCGCGACGGCCGCACCGGCCTCCGCGCCGGCCCGCCCCGTGCTCCCCGCCGCCGGGCCGGGCCGCCGTCTCCTCGGCATGCTGACGGCCCCGCTCGGCGCCGCGGGCTACGTCCTGTGGGTCGGCCACCGCACCGGCGGCGGCCTCTTCGGCTACCTCGACGTCCAGGCGGGCTGGCGCAACGGCTTCGACGGCGGGTACGCGTTCGCGCGCTTCGTCGGCGACAAGCTGACCTCCTTCCCCTCGGCCCTGGCCGGGGTGGGGCTGATCGTCGGGGTGGCGCTGGTGATCTGGCTCTACGTCGCCGGCGTGCGGCAGGGCCAGCCGCCCGCGCTGCTGGTGTACTCGGGCGTCGTCACGGCGCTCGCCCTGTGCGCGTCGAGCTACTTCGGCTCCAAGCCGCGCCTGCTGCTGCCCGCCTTCCCGCTGCTGCTGCCGCTCGCCCTCGCGCTCGCCCGGCTCCGCCCCTCCCGGGCGGCGCTGGTGACCGGCGCCGTCGCCCTGGCCTCCGCCGTCTACGGGGCGTTCTGGCTCAACGGCTCCGGACCGCCCTGACCTGAAGGGGCGCCCCCAGGCCGTTCAAGATCATTCCTCATGCGGCCCCGCACCCCCCGTCCACAGCGCGCCGTGTACGAACGGTGAATTCCACCGGAGCGTTCCGTCAACGTATTCATAAGCAGCCGATAAGGGCGGCCGGAATGATCAAAGGAAATGCAGGCCGGTGGCCGTCCTCATTTGCGAAATCCGGGGAAAACAGGCTCCGTTGAGAGCAATCCCACATCACATCGTCATCACAAACCACGTGATTCGTCGGGGAACTGCGCTCACTCGCTGTAACGTCGATTAGGTGCGTACCGAAGGAACCCTCACCCGCCTGGACCGGGTGTTCGCCAGGCTGGACCGTGAGCCACAGCGGCCGGCGCACATCGACATGCCGAGAATGAGCAGGCACCGGATGGTGCTGTTCTCGGCGACCCTGGCCTTCTACCTGGCGATCGTCTGGGCCGTGGTGACCACCTCCTGGCTGGTCCGGCTGGACTGGCAGGTCATGTTCTTCCGGCCGTACCAGCAGTGGCCGCAGATCCACGCGTTCCTCGACTACTACGTGGTCCTGGGCCAGCGCGGCCCCACCGCCGTGATGGTCGCCTCCTGGCTGGGCTGGCGTTCCTGGCGGCAGCACACGCTGCGCCCGCTGCTCACCCTCGCCGCCTCGCTGCTGCTGCTGAACATCACCGTCGGCGCCGCGAAGTACGGCATGGGGCGGCTCGGCCCCCACTACGCGACCGTCATCGGCTCCAACGAGATGGGCCTGGGCGGCGATATATTTCCCAGCGGCCACACCGCCAACGCCGTGGTGACCTGGGGCATCCTGGCCTACCTGGCCTCCACCCCGACCGCGCGGCGCTGGCTGTCGGCGCTGTCGGCCCTCACCTCGCTCGGCGTCGGCCTCACCACCGTCTACCTGGGGACGCACTGGCTCAGCGACGTGGTGCTCGGCTGGGCCGCGGGACTGCTGATCCTGCTCGCGCTGCCGTGGTGCGAGCCGCTGATCGCCCGCACCGAGAACGTCCTCTTCGACCTGCGCGACCGCTGGCGCGCCCGCCGCGGCCCGTCCGTCCCCGTGCCCGGGCCGGTCCTGCCCGTCGGCACGCCCGTGGTGCACAAGCAGCGCACCCCCGCCCCGGAGGAGGCTCCGGCGACCCGCGGCACGGTCGGCGCGGCCCGCTCGGCCCGCCCGCCCGCCCACCTCGCCCCGGGGCCGCACTCGCCGCGCGCCGAGCACACCCCGGCCACTCCGGCCGGCAGCCGCAGGCCGCCGCACCCGGAGCGGGCACCGCACGGCACGACACCGGCCCCGGCGGCCCGCTCCTGACCGGCGCTCACGCCGCACCTGGCAGGCGCTGCCGCTGCCGGCCGGCGGACGGCGCCGAGCCCCTCCGGACCCTCAGCCCTTCCAGGCCCGGGCCACCCGGCCGTCCCTGACCTCGAAGTTGAGCCGGCCGATCCGGTACTCCATGGTGATGATCGCGCCCGGCGGCAGCGAACGGACCGTGGACCAGCCCTGCTCGCGCGCCAGCCGCTCGGCCTGCCCGGCCTCCAGACCGACGTACCGTTCGGGACTGTCCTGGGGCTCCGCGGGCGGAGTGGGGATCGGTGCCATGCTCCCCACGGTAGGCCCTGCCGCTCCCTCGCCGGCGGTCCCGGCCGCCCCCGCGGAGGGAAGCGCACGCCTCCCTCCGTAGTCGCATCAGCTGATATGCGCCTCTCCTGTCACGTTTGCATCACAAGATCACCACGGCGGGAGGCACCGAACTCGGTCACCCCCGCGAGCGGTTGCGTCCCCCTTCCGCGCCCATTCGAACGCAATTCCCCGATGCCGGGGAAGCGCTCCGGAAATGCCCGGCGGAAAGCCCCGGGGGAAGAAGGGAGAGGGTGAGCGGAGAGCGGTAAACGCCGCCGGGCCCGGTTCGGGGCACGCCCGGATCCACATTCCGCTTCCCGTCGGCGCGGCCCCCGCGGGCGCGGCTCCGCCCAGGAATTCCACTGGTTCGGGACGGCCCTTCCGCTCCCCCGCCGCGCGTCCGGATCCCCCCGCACCCGCCCGGCGAAGATCCACTGCCGCCCGGCGAGTTGACGATCTGTGATGCTCTGCGAACACAGTGTGACCGGGCGCGGAGGAGGTGCGATTCCGTGCGCCGCAGGGCGTGACTCCCCCCGCGGATCGTCCGTTGTCTTCTTCATGAGCCGGGGGCCCTCCCGGTTCATGGGCCGGGAGCCACCCGGTCCCGCCACGCACCGCATCCCGAGGAGCCACCCGTGCCGCGCATGCTCGACGTCAGCGACGCCGTACGCGCCGAGATCGGCGACGAAGAAGCCGACCGGCTGCTCGCCGGAGAGAACGCCCCGGGCAGTTACGACTGCACGTCCTGCCGCACCCCCGGCGACTCCGAACAGGAGCGCACCAGCACCGTCCTCTTCGTCGGGGACGAGACCGCCGTCCTCGCCTTCGCCCACGCCACCTGCCTGCCCTCCCAGGTGGTCCAGGTCACCGAGGAGCAGCTGCGGGGCGCGGTCCGCTCCATCAACGCGGACACGGGCGGCCAGAGCGCCGCCGGGGTGCCCGCCCAGGGCGTCCCGCAGCAGGCCGCTCCGGAGGCCGCCGTCCGGCAGGGGGCCCAGGAGCCGGCCGTGCTCGGCGTGACCAGCGGTCTCGTCCTGGTCGCCGGGGAACTGCATCCCGCGCTGGTCGTCGAACCGACCGCGCCCATCGTGCGGCCTGGCACGACCGGCCCCGGCGACGACTTCCTGACGCTCCTGACCGAGCAGGGCTACACGCCCGTGGCCGGCCTCGATTCCGTCCCGCCCGTCCTGCACGGGTGGTCGGTGCTGCTGGCCATGGGGCAGTTGCACGCCGTTCTCCAGCCGGGTGCCGAGGGCGGCCGTCCGGCGGCCTGGTGGCAGGCGCACCAGCCCCTCCAGGTCACCGAGGGCTGGCGGGCGGCGGCCAACAAGCACCAGCAGGTGCTGATGTTCGCGGCGCCGGTCGGGTCCATCGGCCGCCAGCCGCGCGAGGACCTGCTGCGCAACGCGCTGGACAAGGCGGCGGCCCAGGGGAAGCTGGTCGCGGCGACGCTGCCGCTCGCGGGGACCTGAGTCCTGCGGCCGCATCCCTTCCGGTCCGGGGTCGTTTGGACATACGTGCACGCATATGACGTTCCCCGCCGCCAGCCCTACCAGCCGATCCGGTCCGCACGGCCGGCCCAGGATCCGGTCGGCCCGTCCACCACGCCGATCTACGACGCGCTCTACGCCGAGTACGTCAAGTCCTACCGGACGCTGCCGGGCGACCGCAGCGGTGAGGAGGACCTGGGCTTCGTCGCGTTCGGGAACCTCGGCGCGGGGGCGAACGCGTACATCGCCTACGGCGCGGGGGCCTACAGCACCCGGCACAGCACGGGGCAGCAGCAGACGCAGTGGCAGCGCGTCGGGACGCTGGGGCGGCAGCAGAACGGCACCGGGATGCAGCACGTACCGGCGGCGCTGCCGCCCGCCCCGCGCCGCGCCACCTGACGGCCCGGACACCGGCGCAAGCGCCCTGCCGACCGCGTGACGGCGGCCGGCGGACATCCGCGGGACGGCGCGCGGACGGCCACGGAGACGCACAGGCCGCGTAACGGCGGCCGGTGGACGCCTGCGCAGCGGCGCGCCGACGACCGCGCACAGCGCCCCGGCAGCGGTCGTGGACGGCCGCGGGCGGCGCGCGGAAGGTGGGGGCCGGCGTACGAACGGTGTCCGCACGGCGTACGGACAGGGAAAGGGCGGCCCCGCACCGGGGACCGCCCTTTCACGTCGCGCGCGTCACCCGCGCGCCCGCGTCACTTCTTCTTCGCGCCGCGCTTCTCGCGCACCCGCACCGAGATGTGGATCGGCGTGCCCTCGAAACCGAACTCCTCACGCAGCCGGCGCTCGATGAAGCGCCGGTAGCCCGCCTCGATGAAGCCGGAGGCGAACAGGACGAACCGCGGCGGCTTGGTGCCCGCCTGGGTGCCGAAGAGGATGCGCGGCTGCTTGCCGCCCCGGATCGGGTGCGGGTGGGCGGAGACCAGCTCGCCGAGGAAGGCGTTGAGGCGGCCGGTGGGCACCCGGGTCTCCCAGCCGGCCAGCGCGGTCTCGATCGCCGGGACCAGCTTCTCCATGTGCCGGCCGGTGCGGGCCGAGACGTTCACGCGCGGGGCCCAGGCGACCTGGCCCAGCTCCGTCTCGATCTCCCGCTCCAGGTAGTAGCGGCGCTCCTCGTCGAGGGTGTCCCACTTGTTGAAGGCGAGGACGATCGCGCGGCCCGCCTCGACGGCCATGGTGACGATCCGCTGGTCCTGCACGGAGATGGACTGGGAGCCGTCGATCAGGATGACGGCGACCTCGGCCTTCTCGACGGCGGCGGCGGTGCGCAGGGAGGCGTAGTAGTCGGCGCCCTGCTGGAGGTGGACCCGCTTGCGGATACCGGCGGTGTCGACGAACTTCCAGGTGACGCCGCCCAGTTCGATCAGCTCGTCGACCGGGTCGCGGGTGGTGCCCGCCAGCTCGTTGACGACGACGCGCTCCTCGCCGGCCACCTTGTTCAGCAGGGAGGACTTGCCCACGTTGGGGCGGCCGATCAGGGCGATGCGGCGCGGGCCGCCGACGCCGGTGCCGCCGAAGCTCTCGCGCGGCGCCTCGGGCAGCGCCTCCAGGACCCGGTCCAGCATGTCGCCGGTGCCCCGGCCGTGCAGCGCGGAGACCGGGTGCGGTTCACCGAGGCCGAGGGACCACAGGTAGGAGGCGTCGGCCTCACCGCTGGGGCCGTCGACCTTGTTGGCGCACAGCACCACCGGCTTGCCGGCCTTGCGCAGCAGCCGGACGACGGCCTCGTCGGTGTCGGTGGCGCCGACCTTGGCGTCGACGACGAAGACGACCGCGTCGGCGGCCTCGATGGCGTACTCGGCCTGGGCGGCGACGGAGGCGTCGATGCCGAGGACGTCCTGCTCCCAGCCGCCGGTGTCGACGACCTTGAAGCGGCGGCCCGCCCACTCGGCCTCGTAGGTGACGCGGTCGCGGGTGACGCCGGGCTTGTCCTCGACGACCGCCTCGCGGCGGCCGATGATGCGGTTCACCAGGGTCGACTTGCCGACATTGGGGCGGCCGACGACGGCGAGCACGGGCAGCGGGCCGTGTCCGGCGGCCTCGATGGCGCCCTCCACGTCCTCCAGGTCGAAGCCCTCTTCGGCGGCCAGCTCCATGAACTCCGCGTACTCGGCGTCACCGAGCGCCCCGTGCTCGTACTCGTGCTCGGCCGAGCCGTCGGGCTGGATGTCGTCGTTCATGAAGTCCGTACCTCGTAGTTCATCGTGGTGGTCGGTGGAACACAGCCGTTCGCGGTGATCCACTACTCAAGTGTTGCTCAGCGCCCGGTGCGGCGCCTGGCGTTTTCCAGGTGGTCGGCGAGCTGCTTCTGGATGTGCTCGGTGGCCGTGTCCAGCGCCCGCCGGGTGCGCCTGCCACTGCTGTCGCCGGCCTCGAAGGGCTCGCCGAAGACCACGTCCACGCGCGAGCGCAGCGGAGGCAGCCCCTTTATCAACCGTCCCCGCCGCTCGGAACTTCCCAGGACGGCGACCGGGACGATCGGCGCCCCGCTGCGGACGGCGAAGTAGGCCAGGCCCGCGCGCAGCGAGGCGAAGTCGCCCTCGCCGCGGGTGCCCTCGGGAAAGATGCCGAGGACGCCGCCCTGCTCCAGCACGCCCAGCGCCCGCGTGATCGCCGTGCGGTCCGCGCGGTGCCGGTCCACCTGGAGCTGGCCGATGCCGGTCAGGAAGGAGCCGAGGGGACCGATGAACGCTTCCTTTTTGATCAGGAAGTGCACGGGCCGGGGCGCCACGCCCATGACCATCGGGCCGTCGACGTTGTGCGAGTGGTTGACGGCGAAGATCAGCGGGCCGCTCGCCGGCACCTTCCAGGCCCCCAGCACCCGCGGGCGCCACAGCCCGTACATCAGCCCGACGCCGATGCGGCGGCCGACGTCCGCACCGCGCTCCGACGGCACAGCCGCCGTACGCTCCGACGGAAGACTCACAGCGCCGCCCGCTTCTCCTCGGCGGCCCGCGCCTGCCCGGCGCCCCGCTTCTCCTCGACGAGGGTGACGACGCACTCGATGACCTGGGCCAGCGTGAGGTCGGTGGTGTCGACCTCGACCGCGTCGTCCGCCTTGGCCAGCGGGGAGGTGCTGCGGCTGGAGTCGGCCGCGTCCCGCTTGATCAGGGCCTCGCGGGTGGCGTGCACGTCGGTGTTCTTCAGCTCGCCGCTGCGGCGGGCGGCACGGGCCTCGGGCGAGGCGGTGAGGAAGATCTTCAGGTCGGCGTCCGGCAGCACCGTCGTGCCGATGTCGCGGCCCTCGACGACGATGCCGTGCTCGGCGCCGCCGGCCAGGGAGCGCTGCAGTTCGGTGATGACGGTCCGCACCTCCGGCACCGCGCTGACGGCGCTGACCTTGGAGGTGACCTCCTGGGTGCGGATCGGACCGGCCACGTCCACGCCGTCGACGGTGATCGTCGGGTGCGCCGGGTCGGTGCCGGAGACGATCACGGGCTTGCCGGCCATGGCGGCGACGGCGGTCGGGTCTTCTATGTCGATCCCGTTGGTCACCATCCACCAGGTGATCGCCCGGTACTGGGCGCCGGTGTCCAGGTAGCTCAGGCCGAGCTGCGCGGCCACGGCCTTCGAGGTGCTCGACTTGCCCGTGCCGGAGGGGCCGTCGATGGCGACAATCACGGGCTGGGCGGTCCGGGCGGCGCCGTGTTCCACAGCGGGGCACCTTCCTGGTGAAGGGTGGCGGGCAGGTGTACGGGACCCAGGGGCCCCCGCACAAGGTTACTGGCTGCCCGGGCACCCTCCGACTGCCGGAGGGTGCGGCCTCCCGCGCAGCGGGGTCCGCCCCCCGCCTCCGCGGCTGCGGTCCTCACTGCCGCAGCGCCCAGCCCCGTTCCCGCAGGGCCGCCGTCAGCACGGGGACCGCCTTCGGCTCGACCATCAGCTGCACCAGGCCGGCCTGCTGCCCGGTGGCGTGCTCGATACGCACGTCCTCGATGTTGACCCCGGCCGTCCCGGCGTCGGCGAAGATGCGGGCCAGCTGTCCCGGCTGGTCGTCGATGAGCACGGCGACGACCTCGTACGCCCTGGGCGCGGAGCCGTGCTTGCCGGGCACCCGGACCCGTCCGGCGTTGCCCCGCCGCAGCACGTCCCCGACACCGGCACCGCCCTCCATGCGCTTGGCCTCGTCGGAGGACTGCAGTGCCCGCAGGGCCCGCACCGTCTCGTCCAGGTCGGCGGCGACGTCGGCGAGCAGGTCGGCGACCGGGCCCGGGTTCGCCGAGAGGATGTCGATCCACATCTGCGGCTCGGAGGCGGCGATCCGCGTGACGTCCCGGATGCCCTGCCCGCACAGCCGCACGGCCGCCTCCTCGGCGTGCTCCAGACGCGCGGCGACCGTGCTGGAGACCAGCTGGGGCATGTGGGAGACGAGGGCCACCGCGCGGTCGTGGGCGTCGGCGTCCATGACGACCGGGACCGCGTGGCAGTGGGAGACCAGCTCCAGGGCGAGGTTGAGGACCTCGGTGTCGGTGTCGCGGGTGGGGGTGAGCACCCAGGGGCGGCCCTCGAAGAGGTCGGCGGTCGCGGCCAGCGGGCCGGATTTCTCCCGGCCCGACATGGGATGGGTGCCGATGTAGCCGCTGAGGTCCAGGCCCAGCGACTCCAGCTCGCGGCGCGGGCCGCCCTTGACGCTGGCCACGTCCAGGTAGCCGCGGGCCACGCCCCGGCGCATGGCGTCGGCGAGCACCCCGGCGACGTGCGCGGGCGGGGCGGCCACGATGGCCAGGTCGACGGCTCCTTCGGGCGCCTCGCCCGTGCCGGCGCCGAGCGCCACGGCGGTACGGACCTGCTCGGGGTCCCGGTCGGCCAGGTGCACGCTCACGCCGCGCCGGACGAGCGCCAGCGCGGCCGAGGTGCCGATCAGACCGGTGCCGATGACGAGTGCGTTCCTCACTGGGCGATGTCCTTGCGCAGGGCGGCCGCCGCCCCGAGGTAGACGTGGGCGATCTCGGCGCGCGGCCGGTCGGTCTCGATGTGCGCGAGGACGCGGACCACGCGGGGCATCGCGCCCTCGATGTCCAGCTCCTGCGCGCAGATCAACGGTACGTCCACGATGCCGAGCCGGCGGGCGGCGACGGCGGGGAAGTCGCTGTGCAGGTCGGGGGTGGCCGTGAACCAGATGCTGATCAGGTCGTCGGGGGTCAGGCCGTTGCGTTCCAGGACGGCCCTCAGCAGGGCCCCGACCTGCTCGCTCATGTGACCGGCGTCGTCCTGTTCCAGCTGGACGGCCCCCCGGACCGCTCGTACCGCCACGGCGCTGCTCCTCGCTGACGTGTGTACCGGTTGTCGTGCACCGGTGTACCGGCTCGTGGCCGACCAGCCTAGTCAGGCGGCCGGCGGTCCCCGCGCGGCGCCCGCCCGCTGAGACGGGAGGCGAAGCCACCGGAGCGGTACGGCGGCTCCCCGCCGGGGGCGGGACCGGGACGAGCCAGGGCGGGGACGGGGCAGGTACGGGCCAGGGCGGGGCGGTAACGCGCCCGGGCCGGGGGCGAGTACACGCGGGGCGGGGGGGGCGGGCAGCCCCCGGGGCGAGGGGCGAGGACGCGCCCGGCCGCGAGCAGACGCACAGCGCTGCACCATTTGCACCATTCGACGCCGATTTACTTCGGCTTGGGAGTCTTCGGTGCGAAGATGCTTCCGCTCCGCTCGGAGCGGCTCCCCCCACCTCGGCACCCCTCGGAGTGACGGCATGACTCAGGGATCGACCCGGCGCACGGTTCTCGCAACGGGCGCCGCGGCGGCACTCGCCGCCGGCTGCAGCGACTCGAACTCGGGCGGCGGCAGCACGTCCGCCGCGGACGCCGCCTCGGCGGCACCGCAGACCCCGTCCACAACCCCGCCGACCACGGCCGCCGCCGCGTCCCCGTCGCACAGCACGGCCGCCGGCGCGGAACTGACGCGGACCAGTGACGTCCCGGTCGGCGGCGGAAAGATCATCAAGGAGCACGGGGTCGTCGTCACCCAGCCGGTGAAGGGCCAGTTCAAGGCCTTCTCCGCGATCTGCACCCACCAGGGCTGCACCGTCGCCTCGGTGGAGAACGGCACCATCGCCTGCCCCTGCCACGGCAGCATGTTCCATGCCGCCGACGGCTCGGTGGCCCACGGCCCGGCGGCCCGGCCGCTGGCCCCCAAGGAGATCAAGGTGGAGGGAAATTCCATCCACCTGGCCTGACGGTCCGCGTACGCTCCCGGGCATGCAGCCCGAGGACCTGGTACGCGACCACACGATCTACGCCTGTGTGATGGGCTCGCGGGCTTTCGGGCTGGCGACGGAGAGCAGTGACACGGACCGTCGTGGTGTCTTCGTCGCCCCCGCCCCGCTCTTCTGGCGCTTCGAGAAGCCTCCGGCGCACGTCGAGGGGCCCCGGCCCGAACAGTTCAGCTGGGAACTGGAGCGCTTCTGCGCGCTGGCGCTGCGCGGCAATCCGAACATCCTGGAGTGCCTGCACTCCCCGCTCGTGGAGCACGCCGACGGCACCGGCCGCGAACTGCTCGCCCTGCGCGAGGCGTTCCTGTCCCGCAGGGTGCACGCCACCTTCATCGGTTACGCCCGCGACCAGCGCCGCAGGCTCGACGCCGACGTACGCGCGCACGGCGCCCCGCGCTGGAAGCACGCGATGCATCTGCTGCGGCTGCTGGCGAGCGCCCGGGACCTGCTGCGCACGGGGCGCCTGGCCCTCGACGTCGGCGACGCGCGGCCCCGTCTGCTGGCCGTGAAGCGCGGCGAGGTCTCCTGGTCCGAGGTGGAGTCCTGGGCGGGCCGGCTGGCCGACGAGGCCGAGCGGGCGGGCCGGCGCACCCCGCTCCCCGCGGAACCCGACCAGCGGCGCGTGGAGGACTTCCTGGTCCGTGTCCGCCACGCCTCGGCCCTCGCCCACCACCCGGCCGGCCCCGCGTAGACGGTCCCGGGCGGCCGGGACGGACACAGACCGGCGGCGACACGGTCCGCCGGTCTGCGCACACCGGCCCGGCCACGGCGCCGGACCGGGCGAAGGCGCGACGCCGTCAGCCCGTCTGCGCACACCGGCCGCCGGACCTGCCGGAGACCCGGGCCCGGGCCCGGAATCCCCCCGGGCCCGGGGGGAGGCGTACCGCCTACAGGTCGACTTCCTTCATCAGCATGCCGACCTCGGTGTTGGACAGGCGCCGCAGCCAGCCCGACTTCTGGTCGCCCAGGGTGATGGGGCCGAACGCGGTGCGGACCAGCTTGTCGACCGGGAATCCGGCCTCGGCGAGCATGCGCCGCACGATGTGCTTGCGGCCCTCGTGCAGGGTGACCTCGACGAGGTAGTTCTTGCCGGTCTGCTCGACGACCCGGAAGTGGTCCGCGCGCGCGTAGCCGTCCTCCAGCTGGATGCCGTCCTTGAGGCGCTTGCCCAGGTCGCGCGGGATCGGGCCGACGATGTGCGCGAGGTAGGTCTTGCGCACGCCGTACTTGGGGTGGGTCAGGCGGTGCGCCAGCTCACCGTGGTTGGTGAGCAGGATGACGCCCTCGGTCTCGGTGTCGAGCCGGCCGACGTGGAACAGGCGCGTCTCACGGTTGGTGACGTAGTCGCCGAGGCACTGCCGGCCCTCGGGGTCCTCCATGGTGGAGACGACACCGGCGGGCTTGTTCAGCGAGAAGAACTGGTACGACTGCGTGGCCACGGTCAGGCCGTCGACCTTGACCTCGTCCTTCTCCGGGTCGACCCGGCGGCCCTGCTCCAGGACGATCTCGCCGTTGACCTCGACCCTGGCCTGCTCGATCAGTTCCTCGCAGGCGCGCCGCGAACCGTACCCGGCGCGGGCGAGCACCTTCTGCAGCCGCTCGCCCTCCTGCTCGGCGCCCGGGAAGGTCTTGGGCAGCTTGATGTCCTTCTTGTCCGCGTACCGCTCGCGGTTGCGCTCCTCGGCGCGCGCCTCGTACTCACGGGAGCGCGCGGGCGCCGACCGCCCGCGCTGGGCCTCGGCCTTCTTCGGGCCGCCCTTGGCGCCGCCCCGGGCCGCGCCGCCGCGCCCCGCCTTCGGGCCGTCCTTGGTGGCGCCGGGGCCCACGTCGTAGCGGCGCTCCTCGGGGCGGGGCTTGCGGGGGCGGCCCTGCCCCTGCTTCTGGTCCCTGTCGTTGCCGGCGCCGCGGTGGTTACCGCGCCCGCCGTTCTTGCCGCTGCCGCTGCTTCGCATCAAAGTTCCGTCGTCGTCGTGTCAGTCATGTGCGTCCCGTGACCCTCGTCGGGGTCCGGGGCGTCCGGGTCGAACGACGGTACGGCTTCCTGGGTCTCGGCCTCGATCGCCTCCGCCTCCGGGAGGAAGGGCGCCAGCTCCGGGAGCTCGTCCAGACCGCGCAGGCCCATCCGCTCCAGGAAGTAGTTCGTCGTCCTGTACAGGATCGCACCTGTTTCGGGTTCCGCGCCCGCCTCCTCGACCAGTCCGCGCTGGAGGAGGGTGCGCATCACGCCGTCGCAGTTGACTCCGCGGACCGCGGAGACCCTGCTGCGGCTGACCGGCTGGCGGTAGGCGACCACCGCCAGGGTCTCCAGCGCGGCCTGGGTGAGCCGCGCCTGCTGCCCGTCCAGGACGAAGCCCTCGACGGCGGCGGCGTACTCGGGGCGGGTGTAGAAGCGCCAGCCGCCGGCGACCCGCCGCAGTTCGAAGCCGCGCCCCTGCACGGTGTACTCGTCGGCCAGCTCCCGCAGCGCGTCCGCGACCTGCCGCCGGGGCCGCTGGAGCGTCTTCGCCAGCAGTTCCTCCGTGGCGGGTTCGTCCACGACCATCAGGACAGCCTCCAGGGCGGGCTTGAGGCCGAGGCCGGCGACGCCGCGCAGGCCCAAGGGCAGTTCGGTGGTCTCCTCGCTCACGCCTTCTCCTCCTCGTCTCCCCGGGGCTCATCCGCGCCGGGCTCGTCCTCTCCGGGGCCGGCCGATCCGGGGCCGCCCGCTGCGGGGTCGTCCGCCCCGGGTTCCGCGGGGGTTTCGCGCGGCCGGTCGAACTCGTCGGTCACCATGGTCCGCGCGTCGCCGTCCCCGCCGGTCCAGCGCACGAGCAGGTCGCCGAGCGCCGTCTCCTGGTCGAGCGCCACGGCCTTCTCGCGGTACAGCTCCAGCAGCGCGAGGAACCGCGCCACGACGGTCAGGGTGTCGTCGGTGTCCTCGACCAGTGTGCGGAAGCTGGCCTCCCCCAGTTCCCGCAGCCGGGCGACGACGATCCCCGCCTGCTCCTGCACGCTGACCAGCGGTGCGTGGATGTGGTCCACGTACACCTGCGGTTTCGGCTTGGGCTGCATCGCCTTGACGGCGAGCCGCGCGAACCCCTCGGGGCCGATGCTGATGACGACCTCGGGCAGCAGCTCCGCGTGGTGCGGTTCGAGCCCGACGGTGCGGGGGTGGCGCCGGGCCTCCTCGTCGAGCCGCCCGTTGAAGATGTCGGCGATCTGCTTGTACGCGCGGTACTGGAGCAGGCGCGCGAAGAGCAGGTCCCGGGCCTCCAGGAGGGCGAGGTCGGCCTCGTCCTCCACCTCGGCGGCGGGCAGCAGCCGGGCCGCCTTCAGGTCGAGCAGCGTGGCCGCCACCACCAGGAACTCGGTCGTCCGGTCCAGGTCGCCCTCGGGTCCCATGGCGCGCAGGTGCGCCATGAACTCGTCGGTCACCTTCGACAGGGCGATCTCGGTGACGTCGAGCTTGTGCCGGGAGATCAGCTGGAGCAGCAGGTCGAAGGGTCCCTCGAAGTTGGCGAGCCGGACCTTGAAGACACCGTCGTCGCTCGCTGCCGTCCCGGCGCTCGCGGCACCGCCCGCCCCCTCGGCACCACCGGCACCGCCCGCGCCGCCGATACCACCGGTACCGGGCGCGCCCTCGGCAACTCCGGTGCCGTCCGCGCCACCCGTCCCGCCCGCGCCCGCCGCGCCGTCCGTGCCTACCGGGCTGCCGGGGCGGGGAGTCCGCTCCTCGCGCGGACCGGCCGGTTCCGCCGGGACGACGCCCGCTCCGGCCGGGACGGCCGGCTCCGCGGGCGCCTCCGGCTCCGCGTGCGACTCGGGCGCGGGCCGCCGGGCCGGCGGAACAGGGTCGGCGGGATCCGGCACGACGGGCGCCGGCGGTGCGTCGGGCGCCGTCGACGGGGCAGGTGCGGCGGGCGGGGCGGGCTCCGGCGGCGGAGCGCTCGTCCCCGGTCCCCTCCCCAGCGCACGCCTGCGGGCGGCGGCGGGGCCCGGGCCTGCGGGCGGAACGTCGTTCGAGGTCATGGCCTCCGCAGGCTACCGTTACCGTCCGCGCAGCCGGCGGACGAGGATGCTCGCGTCCCCGCGGGACTCCAGATCGGCCAGGACCACGGCGACCGCCTCGCGCACGATGCGGCCCCGGTCCACGGCCAGGCCGTGCTCGCCCCTGAGGACCAGGCGCGCGTGCTCCAGGTCCATGAGCTCCTCGGCGGAGACGTACACCGTGATCTTCTCGTCGTGCCGTTCGCGCCCGCTGGGACGGCGCGCCGCCGACCTCCCGCGCTTGCGGGCCGCCCCCGCGGCGCCCGCCGCGGAACCCTCCGGCGCCGCCTGGCGCCGCCCTCCGCGCTCCGCCCCGGCGCCCGCGGGGCCGCGGCTGCGGGACTCGCCCGACTCGGCCGGCTCGGCGTCGGCCGCCGCGTGCTCGGCGCCCTCGCCGTCGCCGCCCTGCGCGGGCACCGCCTGCGGCGCGTCCTCCGCCGGGACGGCCGTGGCGTCGCTCTCGCCCGCCGGAGCCGGTACCCGGGCCTCGCCGCCCGGCTGGCGCCGGGGAGTGGACGCCTGGAGCGCGGTCCCCCCTGTCGTACGGAACAGTTCGTCGGCCCCCGGCAGACTCACTCGGCGTGACACCGGGCGAGCACCTCCCTGGCGAGCTGGCGGTAGGCGGCGGCACCGACGGAGTTGGAGGCGTACGTGGTGATCGGCTCACCGGCGACCGTGGTCTCCGGGAAGCGGACCGTGCGCCCGATGACCGTGTGGTAGACGTGGTCGTCGAACGCCTCGACGACACGCGCGAGCACCTCACGGCTGTGCACGGTGCGCGAGTCGTACATCGTGGCGAGGATGCCGTCCAGCTCCAGGTCGGGGTTGAGGCGCTCCTGGACCTTCTCGATCGTCTCGGTCAGCAGCGCGACACCGCGCAGCGCGAAGAACTCGCACTCCAGCGGCACGATCACCTTGTGCGCGGCCGTCAGGGCGTTCACGGTGAGCAGGCCGAGCGAGGGCTGGCAGTCGATGACGATGTAGTCGTAGTCGTCCATCAGCGGCTTGAGCGCCCGCTGGAGCGTGGACTCGCGCGCGACCTCGGAGACCAGCTGCACCTCGGCGGCCGACAGGTCGATGTTGCTGGGCAGCAGGTCCATGTTGGGGACCGCGGTCTTCAGCAGGACCTCGTCCGCGGACATGCCCCGCTCCATGAGCAGGTTGTAGACGGTGAGGTCCAGCTCCATGGGGTTGACGCCGAGACCCACCGACAGCGCGCCCTGCGGGTCGAAGTCCACGAGCAGCACCCGGCGTCCGTACTCCGCGAGCGCGGCACCCAGGTTGATGGTCGACGTCGTCTTGCCGACGCCGCCCTTCTGGTTGCACATCGCGATGATCTTCGCGGGACCGTGGTCGGTCAGCGGACCGGGGATCGGGAAGTACGGCAGCGGGCGTCCGGTCGGACCGATGCGCTCACGGCGCTGGCGGGCCGCGTCGGGCGCGAGTGTGGCCGCGTACTCGGGATCGGGCTCGTACTCGGCGTCGGGGTCGTAGAAGTGCCCCTCGGGCAGTTCGTCGTAGTCGGCGAAGTGGTTGTGGGGCGCGCCACTTCCGTCGCCGGCCATGGCGTTCACGTGATGGCCATCCATGCTCTGGTGTCCTGGCTGGGTCACCAGCGGGAACCGGTGACCCTGGTGGGCTGCGAAGGTGCGCACAGCGACGGAGCCGACAGCCTCGAGCCCCGCGGGGCTCTGGCCCCGCGCAGGCATTCCTGGTTGACCACCCCCGGGAGAAAATGTCGACTCATTCACAAGTCGTCTTACCTCCTTGGTGACCAGGGAACTTCTAGACAGGTCAGCGTGGCACCATGCCGACGGTTGGCGACTCTATGGCGTGTCGGGCGTCCGCAGCAACACAATCCGCCGGACCCGGCCCGATGTGTCGGCAATGAAACATCCCTCTGTCAAGGGCGTACGACCGTCGCACAGCAGGTTTCACCGGTGCGTGAATCGGTCGAATGGTTGCGTTCGAGGCGAGTTGGCCGTGTGCGGCGAAGTGACCATACACACATCCGGCCGGACCTTGTGGGGCAAGGTCCGGCCGGGTGCGTGGCGTTGACGACACGAGTTGACGTATCGCCTTTTTCCGTCGGGTGACTTGGTCGACTCCTCGACGCCGGGGCTCAGCCGAGCAGGGTCTCCAGCTCGACGTGGTCCAGGCCGTGCGCCTCGGCGACCTCCTTGTAGACCACCTTGCCGTCATGGGTGTTGAGACCCTTGGCGAGCGCGGCGTCGCGGCGCAGCGCCTCCACCCAGCCGCGGTTGGCGAGTTCGACGATGTACGGCAGCGTCGCGTTGGTCAGCGCGTAGGTCGAGGTGTTGGGGACCGCGCCGGGCATGTTGGCGACGCAGTAGAACACCGACTCGTGGACCTTGAAGGTCGGCTCGGCGTGCGTGGTCGGGTGGGAGTCCTCGAAGCAGCCGCCCTGGTCGATCGCGATGTCGACAAGGACACTCCCGGCCTTCATCCGCGACACCAGCTCGTTGGTGACCAGCTTCGGGGCCTTGGCGCCCGGGATGAGGACGGCACCGACCACGAGGTCGGCGTCCAGGCAGGCCTTCTCCAGCTCGAAGGCGTTGGAGACGACGGTCTGGATCTTCGTGCCGAAGATCTTGTCGGCTTCCTTGAGCTTGTTGATGTCCTTGTCGAGCAGGGTCACGTGGAAGCCCAGGCCGATGGCGATCTGCGCGGCGTTCCAGCCGGAGACGCCGCCGCCGATGATGACGGCCTTGCCGGCCGGAACGCCCGGGACGCCGCCCGGCAGCACGCCGCGGCCGCCGGCCGCGCGCATCAGGTGGTAGGCGCCGACCTGCGGGGCGAGGCGGCCCGCGACCTCGGACATCGGGGCGAGCAGCGGCAGCGCGCGGCCGGGCAGCTCGACGGTCTCGTAGGCGATCGCCGTGGTGCCGGACTCCAGGAGGGCGTCGGTGCACTCCTTGGAGGCGGCCAGGTGCAGGTAGGTGAAGAGGATCTGGTCCTTGCGGAGGCGGTGGTACTCCTCCGCGATCGGCTCCTTGACCTTCAGCAGCAGGTCGGCGGCGGCCCAGACCTCGTCGGCGGTCCCGAGGATCTCGGCGCCGGCCGCCACGTACTCCTCGTCCGGGATCGCGGAGCCGACGCCCGCGTTCCGCTCGACGACGACCTGGTGGCCGTTTCGCACCAGCTCGTGCACGCCGGCCGGGGTGATGGCCACCCGGAACTCGTTGTTCTTGACCTCGCGGGGGATGCCGACCTTCACGTCGATCACGGTCCTTGACTCAGGGAATGTGGGGCAATAAAGACGTACCCCGGCATGCACGGGCATACCAGGAGACACCGCAGGAGAACGAGCGGCAGAGCCAGTTTAATGAAGGCGTTCGCGCTGTCTAGCCTTTCATTGCATCAATCTTCAGCGGATGTGCTGCGGATTTCGCAGGCCTCCGTGTCCTGTTCCTGTGATGTGTCGACTCGGAGGGCCTCCGCTGCGGCCGTGGCGGGGGGTCGGCCGGGCCGGATCTCGCCCGCGAGCAGGCGTTCGGCGGCCCCCCGGTGCAGCTGCGCCGCCGCCGGATCGCCCAGCCGCTCCAGGGTGTCGCCGAGCCGTAGCTGGAGCGCCGCCTGCAGCCGCACGTCCTCGGCACGGCGGGCCCACTCGACCGCCTCCTGGCAGGTGCGCAGGCACTCCTCGGGCCGTCCCGCGTACTCCTGCACCCGGGCCAGTTCGCTCAACGCCCGCGCGTGGGCGGCGACATCGCCCGTCCTGCGGTGCGCGGCGACGGCGGCCCGCCAGTTGCGCAGCGCCTCGCCGTAGCGGCCGGCGTAGGTGTGGGCGGCCGCGATCCGGCCGTAGAGCCGGGCGGCGTCGGCGTGCTCGCCGCGCGCCAGCCGCTGCGCCAGGGCGCGGCCGAACCAGTCGGCGGCCCGGTCGTGGTCCCCCAGCTCCTGGTGCGCGGCGCCTACGGATTCCATCGCGCGGCCGGTCGCGTACGGGTCGTTCGCCACGCGTCCGGCGTCCAGCGCGGCCCGGTAGCGGGCGAGCGCCTTCGCCGTCCGGCCGGTGCGGGCGTCCAGGTCGGCCAGGTTCAGCAGGGCGGCCGCCTGCTCCCGGGGCAGACGCTGCCGCTCGGCGACGTCGAGGACCAGGCGGTGGATGCCGTAGAGGTCACCGGCCGCGGCCTGGGTTCCCAGGTGGGCGACCATGGCCCGCACCAGCTGGGACATCAGGCGGCGGGCCAGGGTGTCCAGCTCGCCGTCGGCGACCGCGAGCCGGGCCGCGGCGAGCAGGGCGGGCCTGCGGGTCCGCAGCCACTGTTCGGCGGCCCGCCGGTCGGCGAAGCGCAGGGCGGGCGGCAGGTTCTTCAGCTTCTCCCGGGTCTCCGGACCGTCGGTCTCGGTGACCGCCCGGCAGGACTGGAGCAGCCGTACGGTCCGCTCCAGCATCCGGGCCCGGGCCAGTTGCAGCTCGGCGGGGCGCTCCTCGCGCTCGGCGAGGGCCAGCAGCAGCGGGTGCAGGCAGCCGGGCACCTCGTAGCGGGGCAGCGGGGAGGGGAGGGGGCGCAGCAGGCCCAGGGCGGCGAAGCGGTCGAGCAGGGGCCGGGCGCCGTCCAGGGAGGTGCCGGCGAGCGCGGAGGCGGTGTGCGGGTCGACGTCGCCGGCCGGCGCGAGGGCGAGCAGCCGCAGCATCCGGGCGGCCGACTTCGGCAGGTCCGCGTGGACGAGGTGCAGGACGCGGGCGAGCGCGGCGCTCTCCCCGGTGTCGGCGTGCAGCCGTTTGGCGAGGTCGGAGACGGTCTCCTCGGGATGGGCGGCGAGCAGGCCGCCGGCCAGGGTGAGCGCGGCGGGCTGGCCCTGGCAGACCTCGACCAGGTTCTCGGCGGCACGCGGGTCGACGGTGACGCGCACCGGGTCGATGTGCTGGGTGAGCAGGTCGAGGGCGGACTTGGTGTCGAGCCCGCCCAGGGTGCAGGGGCGGACGTCGGCGATGCCGGTGAGCGGGCCCTGGGCGACGGCGACGAGCAGGCAGTCGGCGTTGTCCGGCAGCAGCGCGTCGACCTGCTCGGCGCCGGCCGCGTCGTCGAGCAGGATCAGGGCGCGGCGCTCGGCGAGCGCGGTGCGCAGGGCGTCGGTCAGGTCGTCCTCGGCGGCGCCCGGCGCGGCGGGCAGGCCGAGGGCGGTGAGCAGTTCGTCCGCGGTGCGGCCGACCGGGACGGGGGTGCCGTCGGGCTCGGTGAGCCGGGCCCGCAGCACGCCGTCGGGGTAACGGTCCGCGACCTGCCGTACCAGTTCCTCGGCGAGCGCGGTGCGGCCGGATCCGGGCCTGCCGGCGACCAGCAGGACGCGGGCGCGGGGGGCCTTGCGGCCGGAGATGGTGTCGAGCCCGGCGCGCGCGATGTCGGCGCGCAGCTCCTTCAACTCCCGTGCACGGCCGAGGAAGTGGCGCTCGGGGGCCGCCGGCGACCGGTCGTCACCGGACGGGTTCGCGCCACCTGCGTCCACCGCCTGATCCGTCACGGGCCACACTCCCGTCCCACCGCACGCGCATACCCGCCGGGACTCCGGTACGGGCGTTTGAAAAGCCTAGTTGACGCTCTGCGACGTTCCGGGACGAGCGCGGCGCGAGGTCGCCCGATCGGATCAGCCGATGGTCACACCGGACGGGAGCACGGCCCGCCGCGCCCGCTCAGGGAGACGAGCGGACCGCTCAGAGAGCGACGGGCCGACGGGCCGACGGAGAGAGCGAGCTGCCGATCCAGGGAGCGAGGCGCCGGCTCGGAGAACGGGCCGCCGGCCCGAGGAGGCAGGCGGCCCGCTCGGGAGGCGACAGCCCGATCAGGGAGCGAGCGGCCGGCCCAGGGAGCGAGATACCGGCTCGGACAACAGGCGGCCGGCCCGAGGAGCCAGGCGGCCCGCTCGGGAAGCGACAGCCCGGTCAGGGAGCGAGCGGCCGGCTCGGAGAGCGGGGCGCGGGTTCGGCGAGCGGACCGCCCCTCCAGGAGGCCGGCGCCGGTTCAGGACGCGAAGGGGCGGGCCGGCCACGGGGCCTGTGCCGGACGCAGCGCGTCCAGGCCCTCACCGGCCTGCCGTGCCGCGACCAGCGCGAGCACACCCACCACGAGGCAGTTGTTGTGCAGCTCGCCGGCGAGCACACCGCGCACCAGGTCCCCGACCGGCACCCGGTCGAGTTCCATGTCCGTCTCCTCGTGCTCGGCCTCGAAGCGCTCGCCCTCCGCCTCGGACAGGTCACGGGCGAGGAAGATGCGCACGGCTTCGTCGCAGCCGCCGGGCGTGGTGTAGACGTCGGTCAGCACCCGCCAGTCCTCCGCCTTGACGTGCGCCTCCTCGTACAGCTCGCGCCGGGCGGCGTGCAGCGGGTTCTCGCCGGGCACGTCGAGCAGTCCGGCCGGGATCTCCCACAGCCGCTGCCGCACCGGGTGGCGGTACTGGCGGATGACCAGGACGCGGTCCTGCTCGTCCAGGGCGAGGACGGCCACGGAGCCGGGGTGGACCTGGTAGTCGCGGGAGGACACCGAGCCGTCGGGCATGACCACCTCGTCGGTCCGCATCGAGGTCTTGGCCCCGGTGAACGGCGTCCGGGTCCCCCGGACCTCCCACTCCTCGGGGGTGTCCTTGATCGTCATGCCCTGTCCTCCCGCACCTTGCCGTACCTGTACGCAACCGGGGTGCCCACCATCGCGGCGGGCACCCCGGCAACCGTACAACCGGTGCGTTACTCGCCGGTCTTCCGCTCGACGGCGGCCTTCACCAGCCCGGCGAACAGCGGGTGCGGGCGGGTCGGGCGCGAGCGAAGCTCCGGGTGGGCCTGCGTGGCGACCAGGTAGGGGTGGACCTCGCGCGGGTACTCGACGTACTCGACGAGCTTGCCGTCCGGGGAGGTGCCGGAGAAGACGATGCCGGCCTTCTTCTCCAGTTCGGCGCGGTAGGCGTTGTTCACCTCGTAGCGGTGGCGGTGGCGCTCCTCGACGTACTCCTTGCCGTCGTAGACCTCGCGCACGATGGAGCCCTCGGCCAGCTTGGCCGGGTACATGCCCAGCCGCATGGTGCCGCCCATGTCGCCCTCACCGGCGACGATGTCCATCTGCTCGGCCATGGTGGAGATCACCGGGTGCGCGGTGGCCGGGTCGAACTCGGTGGAGTTGGCGTCCGAGATGTCGGCGAGGCTGCGCGCGGCCTCGATCACGATGCACTGCAGGCCCAGGCAGAGGCCGAGCAGCGGGATCTTGTTCTCGCGGGCGTAGCGGATCGCGCCGACCTTGCCGAGCACGCCCCGGTCGCCGAAGCCGCCGGGGATGCAGATGCCGTCGACGTCGGAGAGCTGGGCCTTGGCGCCGGCCGGGGTCCTGCAGTCGTCGGAGGTGACCCACTTGATCTTCACGCGGGCCTTGTTGGCGAAGCCGCCCGCGCGCAGCGCCTCGGTGACCGACAGGTAGGCGTCGGGCAGGTCGATGTACTTGCCGACCAGGGCGAGGGTGATCTCGTGGTCGGGGTTGTGGACGCGGTCGAGCAGGTCGTCCCAGGTCGTCCAGTCCACGTCACGGAAGGGCAGGTCGAGCTTGCGCACGACGTAGGCGTCCAGGCCCTCGGTGTGCACGACCTTCGGGATGTCGTAGATCGAGCGGGCGTCGGGGCAGGCCACCACGGCGTCCTCGTCGACGTCGCACATCAGCGAGATCTTCCGCTTGATCGCGGTCGGGACCTCGCGGTCGCAGCGCAGCACGATGGCGTCCGGCTGGATGCCGATGTTGCGCAGCGCGGCCACCGAGTGCTGGGTCGGCTTGGTCTTCAGCTCGCCGGAGGGGCCGATGTAGGGCAGCAGCGAGATGTGCACCACGAAGACGTTGTCCCGGCCGACCTCGTGGCGGACCTGGCGGACGGTCTCCAGGAACGGCAGCGACTCGATGTCGCCGACCGTGCCGCCGACCTCGGTGATGACGACGTCCACCTCGTCGGTGGCCATGCGCCGGATGCGGTGCTTGATCTCGTTGGTGATGTGCGGGATGACCTGCACCGTGTCGCCGAGGTACTCGCCGCGCCGCTCCTTGGCGATCACCGTCGAGTACACCTGGCCGGTCGTGACGTTGGCCGAGCCGTCCAGGTCGCGGTCGAGGAAGCGCTCGTAGTGGCCGATGTCCAGGTCGGTCTCGGCGCCGTCGTTGGTGACGAAGACCTCACCGTGCTGGAAGGGGTTCATCGTGCCGGGGTCGACGTTCAGGTACGGGTCGAGCTTCTGCATCACGACGCGCAGGCCCCGGGCCTTGAGGAGCATGCCGAGGCTCGAGGCGGTGAGGCCCTTTCCGAGCGAGGAGGCGACACCCCCGGTGACGAAGATGTGCTTGGTCGTCGTTGATTTGGGCGGCATGGCCAAGAGGGGGCTCCCGTGGTCGCGGATTGTCGTGCGGTACGGCGGTCCGGCCCGGGGAACCCGGGTTGTCCGGCTGGGGTGCCGTCGCTGCGGTTCGGGGGTTTCGAGCCCACCGGTCCACGGGCTACCAGGGTATCAGCGCCGGACGGTGATGGCTTCCGGCCACGCTCCGCGCACGCGTCGGTACGGGTGCGCGACGGTCACGGATCCCTCACCCCTGGCTCACCCGTTCGGCGCATGCTGGTTGCCCGGAGCGGCACGCGGATCATCTGCGTGCGTCGTATCCTGCTCGGACACTCGCTGCCGAGCCCGGCCGGAAAAAACGGCACCACCCCCGCCCGTACACACCGGAACAACGAGAGCTCGTCAGTTCGTTGAGCAAAGGTTGTCGTTCTGCCTCACGGCCGACCGGCGGTCCGCTGCACCGCTCAACGACGCATCACAAACCCCCTTGACCGCACTAGCGACCGCCCCCAATGCGGGGTGACGTGGCCGTTCGACTGGAGTTGCACGTGGCCGGGCGCATCGAAGACTACGCACTCATCGGAGACATGCAGACCGCTGCCCTGGTCTGCCGGGACGGGACGGTCGACTGGCTGTGCCTTCCCCGCTTCGACTCGCATGCCATCTTCGCCGGCCTGCTGGGCACCGAGGAGCACGGCTTCTGGCGGCTCGGCCCCGCGTTCCCGGAGGGTGCCGAGCCGCCCACCGCCGACCGGCGCGGCTACCGCGGCGACTCGCTGATCCTGGAATCGGAGTGGGACACCCCGCACGGCACCGTCCGCGTGACCGATTTCATGCCCCCGCGGGACGGCGCCCCGCAGCTGATCCGCATCGTGGAGGGCGTCACCGGCCGGGTGCCGATGCGCTCCGCCCTGCGCATGCGCTTCTCCTACGGCCGGGTCGTGCCCTGGGTGCACCGCAACGAGACCCGCACCGTGGCGGTCGCGGGCCCGGACTCCGTGTGGTTCGACACATCGGTGGAGACCTACGGCGAGTCGCTGACCACGTACGCGGACTTCACGGTCGCTCCCGGTGACCGGATCGCGTTCACCATCTCCTGGCAGCCCTCGCACAAGGAGGCGCCGCCGGAGCCGGAGCCCGAGCAGTCGCTGGAGGCGACCGAGGACTTCTGGCGCGAGTGGGTCGGGCACTGCACGTACCACGGCCCCTACCGTGAGGCCGTGGTCCGCTCCCTGATCACGCTGAAGGCCCTGACCTACGCCCCCACCGGCGGCATCGTCGCCGCGCCCACCACCTCCCTGCCGGAGGACATCGGCGGCGTACGCAACTGGGACTACCGCTACACCTGGCTGCGGGACGCGGCGATCACCCTGTCCTCGCTGCTGCGCACCGGCTACCGCGAGGAGGCCCGCGCCTGGCGCGAGTGGCTGCTGCGCGCGGTCGCGGGCGACCCGGAGAACCTCCAGATCATGTACGGCATCGCCGGCGAGCGCGAACTCGGCGAGGCGGAGCTGGACTGGCTGCCCGGCTACGAGAACTCCGCCCCGGTCCGGGTCGGCAACGGCGCCGCGCACCAGCTTCAGCTCGACGTCTACGGCGAGGTCACCGAGGCCCTGCACCTGGCGCACATGACGGGCCTGGCCCGCAACGACTACGCCTCGCTGCTCCAGCTCAAGCTGATCCGCTACCTGGAGAAGCACTGGCAGGAACCGGACGAGGGCATCTGGGAGGTGCGCGGGCCGCGCCGGCACTTCGTGCACTCCAAGGTCATGGCCTGGGTCGCCGTGGACCGCACGATCAAGCTGATGGAGTCCGGTGACGTCGACGGCCCGCTGGACCGCTGGAAGGACCTGCGCGACGAGATCCACCGGGACGTCTGCGAGAAGGGCTACGACAAGGAGCGCAACACCTTCACCCAGTCCTACGGCTCGCGCGAGCTGGACGCCTCCCTGCTGCTCATCCCGCAGATGGGCTTCCTGCCGCCGGACGACAAGCGGGTCATCGGCACCATCGAGGCCATCCAGCGGGAGCTGTCCACCTCGGACGGGTTCATCCTGCGCTACCCCACCGACGGCGACCACGCGGGCGTCGACGGCCTCCCCGGCGACGAGGGAGCCTTCCTCGCCTGCTCGTTCTGGATGGCCGACGACCTGGCGATGATCGGCCGCGTCGACGAGGCGCGCAAGCTCTTCGAGAAGCTCCTGTCCCTGCGCAACGACCTCGGTCTGCTGGCGGAGGAGTGGGATCCCCGCCTGCAGCGCCAGGTCGGCAACTTCCCGCAGGCCTTCAGCCACGTCCCCTTGATCGACACGGCGCTGCGTCTGACGGCGAGCGGGGCGTACGGGGGCTGAGGCGGCCGGGGAGGCGTCGCGGCGGCCCACCGGCCGCCGCGACGCCTCCCACCCGGTCCTGCCCCGGTGTCGTCCCCCTGGTTCAGCCCCGGTGACGTCCGCCCGGCCCTGTCCCGGCGGCCGTCGCCCGGCCCCGCCTCAGCGGCTTTCGCCCGGCCCCGCCCCGGTGGCCTCCACCCCGTACTGTCCCGGTGGCGTTTCCCCAGGTAGCGTCCGGTTTCATGGACCGCAGACTCGACACCGAGGGCGCCGGGATCACCGTGCAGCGCGCCCTCGAACTGCCCGGCCTCCGCAGCGGCCTGCCCGAGATCGTGGCCGGCGGCGACCGGCTGGGCCGCACCGTGCGCTGGGTGCACGCCGGGGAGGTCCCCAACATCGCCTCCCTGCTCAAGGGCGGTGAACTCCTGCTGACCACCGGCTACGGCCTGGGCACCCGCCCCGCCGACCAGCGCGCCTTCGTCCGCACCCTGGCCGAGCGCGGTATCGCGGCCCTCGTCGTGGAGCTGGGCCCCCGCTTCAGCCGGCTGCCCGCCGCCCTCGTCGAGACCGCCCGCTCGGCCGGTCTCCCGCTCGTCCAGCTGCACCGCGAGGTGCCGTTCGTGACGGTCACCGAAGAGATCCACACGGAGATCGTCAACGGACACTACGCCCTCCTCCAGCGCGCCGAGGAAGTGCACCGGCGCTGCACCGAGGCGCTGCTCGGCGGCGGCGGGGTGCCGCAGGTGCTCGGCATCCTCGCCGACTTCGGCTCCAACCCGGTCTTCCTGGAGACCGCGGAGGGCCGGCTGCTGTACGCGGCGGGCGCCGGGCCGGAGGGCGCCGACGCGCTCCAGGTCTGGGAAGGACTGCGCGGCCAGCACAAGGAGACCCCGCCGCCCGCCGGTTCCGTCCTGGTGGACGTGCCCGGCGGCGGTCTCGGCCCCGGCTCGGTCCGCGCCCGGCTCGTCCTGCTGCCCGTGCGCGCCCCGCTCGCCCCCGTGCACCGCATGGCCGCCGAGCGGGCGGCCGGGATCCTCGCCGTGGTGCTGATGCAGGCCCGTCAGGAGGAGGAGCTGGCCGCGCGCGGACGCGGCGACTTCCTCACCGACCTCGCCGAGGGCCGTATCGCCGCCGAGGACGCCCCCGCGCAGGCCCGGGTGCTCGGTTTCAAACCGGGCGGCAGCCCCCTGCTGCCCGTGGTCATGCGGCTCGGGGACGCCCTGGCGCCGGGCGGCGGGGGCGGCTGGGCGGTGCTGGCGCGGGCGGTGGCCGAGGAGCTGGCCGCGGTCGGTGTGCCGGCCCTGCTGGGCGTACGGCCCGTCGAGGGCCGGGTGCTGCTGCTGGTCGGGCTGCGCGCCGAGGCGGAGCGGTCGGCGGTCGCGGACCGGGTCGCCGCGGCGCTGCGGGCCGGCGGGGAACGGGCGGGCCTGCGGCGCCCGGCCCCTCCCCCGGCCACCGCGGGCCGGGGCTACCCGCAGCCCGTGGTGGTCGTCGGCGTCGCGGGCGGCTGGGCGGCGGCCTCGGCGGGCCTGCGGCACGCCGCCGAGACGGCGACGGCGGCGCAGGGGCTGCCCGAGCGGCCCTGGTACGACGCGCGCCGCCTCGACATCGACCTGCTGCTGTGGCGACTGCGCGGCCATCCGGACCTGGCGGCCTTCGTGGAGCGTGCCATCGGTCCGCTGCAGGACCACGATCGCCGTTCCAAGCCCCCGCTGCTGCCCACCCTCCAGACGTATCTGGCGCACGCGGGCCGCAAGGCGGAGACGGCCCGCGAGCTGCACCTGAACCGGCAGACCCTCTACAACCGGCTCGCGCGGATCGGGGAGTTGCTGGGCACCGACCTGGACGACCCGCAGACGGTGCTGGCGTTGAGCCTGGCGCTGCGGGCCCGACGGCACGTGGCGTCGTGAACGGCGGGCGGGGTACCGCGCAGGACGGCCGCTGCGTCGTCAACGGCGGCCGGGGCATCGTGAACGGCGGCCGGGGCGCCGGCATCCCTCAGGGCGGGTCGGGCGAACGGCCTCAGAGCGGGCTCGCCGGCTCGGTCAGCTCGTCGTAGACGCTGAGGACCTGGGCGACGGTCTCGTCCTCGGTGGGCCAGCCCGCGGCCTGCGCCGCTCCCCTGGCCCGCAGCAGTTCACGGCGCCCTGGGTCGGCGAGCAGCCGGACGACGACGGCGGCGAGGGCGTGCGGATCGCCGTACGGGACGAGTTCGGCCGCTTCCCCCACCAGGTCGGGGATCCCTCCGACGGCGGTCGCGACGAGCGGCACCCGGGCGAGCAGCGCCTCCTGGGCGAACACGGAGCGCGGCTCCCAACTGCTGGTCACCAGCGCGATATCGGCGGCCGTGAGGAGCTGGTGCACGTCGTCGCGGACCCCGAGGAGCCGGACCGGCAGCTCCTCGTCCTCGATCCGCCGCTGCAGCGTCGCGCGCAGCGGCCCCTCCCCCGCGACGACGATCAGCGGCACCGGGTCGAGACGGCGCCAGGAACCTGCCGCGTCCAGCAGGTACTCGTAGCCGCGGTGCCGGTCGAGCGAGCCGACGGCGAGGAGCAACGGGCGTCCGGTGGCGCCGAGTTCGGCCCGCAGCTTGGCGCGTCGTCCCTCCGGGTCGTCGTGGTCGGGGCAGGTGTCGCCGCGGGCCGGGCCGGGCAGCGCCGTGGCGGCCAGACGGGCGTCACGGGCACCGGCGCGGCGGGCCCGGTCCACCAGGTCCGAGGTGGTGCCCAGCACCACGGTGGCCGCCTTCACCACCCGCCGCTCCAGCAGCCGCAGGAAATGGGCCCGCGGTCCCTGCTCGAGGGCGCGGTTGTGCCAGGTGACGACGAGGGGCGTAGGGCGTCCGCGCAGGGCCAGCATCGCGCGGAAGGAGGCGTGCAGTCCGTGCGCGTGCACCAGATGGGCCTGTGAACAGACAGCCCGCAGCGCCGCTACCGAGGCGGGATCGCTGCTGCGCGGCACGTGCACGTGGTCGGCGCCGACACCGGTGAAGCCGTAGGCGCGGTCGGCCTCGTCGGGGGCGCACACCGTGACCCGCACGCCCCGCGCCACGAGTCCCGCGGCCAGCGAACGCACGTGCGCACTGCTGCTCGCGTTGCCGCCGCCGACCACCTGCACGGTGCGCAGCGGCGACTGACCGTGCGGTGCGTTGCTGCTGACGGGGCTCACGCGGGCGGGGCTCCTGGTTCGGCGTGGTGCGGTCACGAAGAAACGTACAGAAGGTATCGGGGGGCGCGACGCGGCCCGTGCGCGCCTGTCGGGCGTACCGCGTTCTTCGCCAAGGATGCCAGCAGGTACGGGGGTTGCGGACCCGGCGGGCGGTCGCGCCGGGCGGCGCCCGCGGCGGGCGCGCCCGCGCGCGTCATCCGCACGAGTGAGGGAACGGCGGGAACGGCGGCGCGCGGCGGAGCACTTGCCCGGACAACCGAGTACGTCCGAGCGCCCGCCCCCCGGGGAGGGCGTACAGGCGCACCGAGGGGCGCCCCGCACTCCCGCCCACGCGCCGTCTCCGCCTGCACGCTGCCGCGGGCGCGCGCTGCCGGGAGTGCGTCCGGCCTCGGGGGCCGTGCTGCTGTCGTGGCGGGCCCGGCGGCCCGGGTGGGGTGGGCGCGGTCAGGTGAGGGAGCACCCCTGCGGGCGCGCGCCGCTGGAGGAGCGTCCGGCGGCGGGCGCGTGCGGCTGGTGTCGCGGGCCTGGTGGTCGGGGTGAGACGCCTGGTGGTCCGGGTGAGACGGGCGCGGTCAGATGAGGGAGCACCCCTGCGGGCGCGCGCCGCTGGAGGAGCGTCCGGCGGCGGGCGCGTGCGGCTGCCGCCGATCGCCTGGGCACGGCCCGCCGAGCGGGCGCCGCCGATCGCCTGGGTGTGACCCGCCGGTCCCCTGCCGCCGGCCGCCCGGGCATCGTCAGTCGCTTGCGTACCCCGGCTGCCCGAGTGGCCGAGCCCTCGTGCGCGCGCCCGGCCGCCCGAGCGCCCTCAGTCGGCCGGGGGCCGGCGTGCGACGGTGCCCCGCACCGGACTGTGCGGCGGGCCGGGCTGCCGGTCGTCGCGGTGGTCCCGGGCGGCGGTCCCGGGCGTCATCGGGCGGCGCGGGCCATCGCGGTCACCCGGTCGCCCCACACCGCGGCGGCCACCACGGCGGCGGCGTGCGCCGTGAGCCCCACCCGCCCGGTACCCGTCACGACCGCGGTACCCAGGGCCGCGCCCAGGGCGTGCGCCCCCGTGTCGCCGATCATCACGCGCTCGCCGAGGTCGTCGGGGAGCACGGCCGCCGCGGCGCCCACCGCCGTCGCCGCCAGCTCGGCGCCCGGCCCCCGCCGCAGCAGCCCCGGCGCGCCGAACGCCAGTACCGCACCGGCCGCCCGCCCGGGGCGCACGTCCACGAGGTTGACGAAGTGCGCGGCCCCGGCGATGACCACCCCGGCCAGCACCCGGTCCACCGGCCGCTCCTTCAGCCGCGCCCCGGCGATGAGCGCGGCAGCCGAGATGCCGAACAACTTGACGGCTCCGCCGGTGACTTCGCCCTCGCGCAGGGCCGACAGATGGGCACGGAAGCCGCGCCGCGGGTCACCGGCGCCCGCGATGTCGTCGTACGCCCCGCAGAGGCCGGCTGCGGCCACGGCGAGCCCGGCCGCCGGACGTACGCGCGCCGCACCGGCCGCGGCGGCCAGGGCGGTGGCCGGGCCGGCGTACAGCCCGACGGACCGGCCGGCGTGGTTCTTCCGCTCCCAGCGCGCACGTCCCCCGGGCGCCCAGGTGCCCAGCGCCCGCATCGTCGCCCGGGTGAGCGCTGCCGTGGTGAGGAAGGCGGTGCTGCGGCCGGCTCGTGCGATCATGCCGTCACTCTAGGCGCCGCCCGGCGCGCGGCGAACGGACGGCGGCTCCGGCCCGTCCGCCCCCGCCCGCGTCCGCCCCTCGCGTCCCGCCGAAAGCGCCACCGGCCGGAGACGCCCTCCCCCGGCCGGACCGGGCCACGGCCCCTGCTGTCCGCCCGGACCGACGCCCACCTGCCGCCTACCTACCTGCCCGCTCAGCCCGCCGTTCGCCTGCCCGCCCGGGCCGACGCCTACCTGTCCGCCCGGGCCGTCTCCAGCAGTTCCTCGGCGTGGGCGCGGGCGGTCTCGGAGTCCTCCTGGCCCGCCAGCATCCGGGACAGTTCCCTGACCCGGTCCTCGCCCTCCAGGACCTTCACGCCCGAACGGGTCACCGACCCGTCGTTCGTCTTCTCCACCAGCAGCTGCCGGTCGGCGAAGGCGGCCACCTGCGGCAGGTGCGTGACGACGACGACCTGCGCCGTCTTCGCCAGTTTGGCGAGCCGCCGCCCGATCTCCACGGCCGCCTTGCCGCCGACACCGGCGTCGACCTCGTCGAAGAGGTACGTCGGCACCGGGTCCGTGCCCGCGAAGACGACCTCGACGGCCAGCATCACGCGGGACAGCTCACCGCCGGAGGCGCCCTTGGCGATCGGCCGCGGCGGCGCGCCCGGATGCGGGGCGAGCAGCAGCTCGACCTCGTCGACGCCGGAGGGGCCGTAGGCGACCGTACGGCCGTCGACCTCCACACCGTCCGGGTCCTCGGTCTGCCGCAGGTCGAACGACACGCGCGCGTGCGGCATGGCGAGCGAGGCCAGCTCGGCGGTGACGGCGGCGGCGAAGCGCTGCGCGGCCTCCGCCCGGGCGTCCGTCAACGCCTGGGCGAGACCGCCCAGTTCGGCGCGCAGCGCGTCACGCTCCGCGGTCAGCTCGCCGATCCGTTCGTCGTCGCCGTCCAGCTCGGTCAGCCGGACGGCACTGCGCTCGGCCCAGTCGAGGACGGCGTCCACGCCCTTGTCGTACTCCCCGTACTTGCGGGTCAGCGCCGTCAGCGCCGCGCGCCGCTCCTCCACGGCGGCCAGCCGCAGCGGGTCGGCGTCCAGGTCGTCGGCGTACCCGGCCAGCTCCCCGGCGACGTCGCCCAGCAGGATCCCGATCTCACCGATCCGGTCGGCGAGCGCGGCCAGCGCCGGGTCGTGCGCGCGTACGGCCTCCAGGGCGCGCTGGGCGCCGGCGACGAGGGTGGCGGCGTCGATGCCCTCCGGGTCCTCCGGGTCACCGGCGAGAGCGGCGTGCGCGGCCGTCGCTGCGGACGCCAGGGCCTCGGCGTGGCCGAGCCGCTCGGCCTCCTCGGCCAGCTCGGCGTCCTCACCCGCACGCGGCTCGACGGCGGCGACCTCGTCCAGGCCGAAGCGGAGCATGGCGGCCTCCTGGGCCCGCTCCCGCGCACGCGTGGTGATCTCCTCCAGCTCCGCGGAGACCGCCCGCAGCCGCCGGTACGCCTCCGTGTACTTGGTGAGCGGTACGGCGACCGCGTCGCCCGCGTACCGGTCCAGGGCCTGCCGCTGCCGGGACAGCTTCAAGAGCCCCTGCTGGTCCGTCTGACCGTGCACGGCCACCAGGTCGTCGGCCAGCTCGGCGAGCAGCCCGACGGGTACGCTGCGTCCGCCCAGGTGGGCCCGTGAGCGGCCTTCGGCGGAGACGGTGCGGCTGATCAGCAGCGCCCCGTCGTCCAGCTCGGCGCCCGCCTCCTCGGCCCGCAGGACCGCCGCGGCGCCGGAGGGCACGGCGACGCGCCCCTCCACGACCGCCTTGCCGGCCCCGATCCGTACGAGCGCCGGGTCCGCGCGCCCGCCCAGCAGCAGCCCCAGGCTGGTGACCACCATGGTCTTGCCCGCACCCGTCTCACCCGTGACCGCGGTGAAGCCGGGTGACAGCTCGACGACCGCGTCGTCGATCACGCCGAGCGACCGTATCCGCATCTCCTCCAACACGCACACGACCTTACGAGGTCCGGGGCGGCGCGTGCGACCGCCCCGCCCTTGTCACCCGCGCGAGTGGTCCGGCACAAGGGCGCGGGGAACCGCGCGGACCCTCGCGACCCGCGCACGGCGCCCCGGGGCGGCCGCTCGGGAGGGCCCGGCGGCCACGCGGGCCGTCCCTCCCGGGAGAGCCCCGGCGGCCGCCCTGGTGGGACGCTTCCGGCACACCTCCGGAGGGTGCCCCCGCACCGCTGCCCCAGGAGAATGCCGCGCCTCCCCCGGTGGGGCTAGTGCGGCGCCCCCCGCCACCCCGAGACCGGCAGCGCGAACTTGGCCACCAGCCGGTCCGTGAACGATGCGTGGTGCAGCCGGGCCAGCCTCACGGGGACGGCGCCGCGCCGCACCTCCACCCGCGCCCCCGGCGGCAGCTCGACCGTGCGGCGCCCGTCGCACCACAGGACCCCCGGCGGCACGTGCGGCAGCACCTCCACGGCGAGCACGGAGTCCGGTGAGGTCACCAGCGGCTTGGCGAACAGCGCGTGCGCGCTGATCGGCACCATCAGCAGCGCCTCGACCTCGGGCCACACCACGGGGCCTCCCGCGGAGAAGGCGTACGCCGTCGATCCGGTGGGCGTGGCGCACACGATGCCGTCGCAGCCGAACCCGGTCACCGGCCGTCCGTCGATCTCCAGCACGACCTCCAGCATCCGCTCGGCGGACACCTTCTGCACGGCCGCCTCGTTCAGCGCCCAGTCGGTGTGCACGATGTCGCCGTTGCGGTGCACGACCACGTCGACGGTCATCCGTTCCTCGACCTCGTAGGCCCGGGACACCACCCGGTCCACGACCTTGTCCAGGTCGTCCCGCTCGGCCTCGGCGAGGAACCCGACCCGGCCGAGGTTCACGCCGAGCATCGGCACCCCCGAGGCGCGGGCGAACTCGGCGCCGCGCAGCAGGGTGCCGTCACCGCCGAGGACGATCAGCAGCTCGCACCCGTCCAGGGACTCCGGCGTGGCCTCGGCGACCAGCTGCACCTCCCCCGGCAGCGGCAGGTCACACGCCTCCGCCTCCAGGACGCGCACGCCGATCCCGGAGTGCAGCAGCCCCTTGACCACCAGCTCGGCGCTGCGGACTGCGGCCGGCCGCCCGGTGTGGGCCAGCAGGAAAACGGTACGAGCATGGCTCTTTGTCAACGCGGCCCCTCCGCCACTGCACGGTCAACGTCGGCCGGTTCCAGGGCGGGCGCCCCGGCACGCAGCCACAGAAAGTACTCGACGTTGCCGGACGGGCCGGGCAGCGGACTGGCGGTGACGCCCCGCACCCCGAGCCCCAGCTCCCACGCCTTCCCGGCGACGCCCCGCACGGCCTCCGCCCGCAGTTGCGGACTCCGTACGACACCCCCGCTGCCCAGCCGCTCCTTCCCCACCTCGAACTGCGGCTTGACCATCATCACCAGGTCGGCGTCCGGCGTCACGCACCGGGTCAGGGCGGGCAGCACCAGGCCGAGCGGGATGAAGGACAGGTCTCCCACGACGAGGTCCACAGGTTCTCCGTCGATCGCCTCCAGCGTCAACTCCCGCACGTTCGTGCGGTCCTTGACGGTGACGCGTTCGTCCTGCCGGAGCGACCAGGCGAGTTGGCCGTAGCCGACGTCGACGGCGACGACGTGCGCGGCGCCCGCCCGCAGCAGCACGTCGGTGAAGCCCCCGGTGGAGGCGCCCGCGTCCAGCGCCCGCCGCCCCCGCACGACCAGCCCCTGCGGGACGAAGGCGTCCAGCGCCCCGGCGAGCTTGTGACCGCCCCGCGAGACGTAGTCGGGATCGCTGTCGTCGGCCGTGACCACGATCGCGGCGGCGGTCTCCACCTGCGTGGCGGGCTTGGTCGCGACGGTCTTGCCGACGGTGACCCGTCCGGCGGCGATCAACTGGCTGGCGTGCTCGCGCGAGCGCGCCAGCTTGCGGCGGACCAGTTCCGCGTCGAGACGGCGGCGTGCGACTCCTGCCACGTTCGGTTCAGCTCCTGTGTCGGTACGACGGTGAAGGCGCCGGCGGCGCCGTGGGTCCGGGAGGTCCCGGGCGGCCGTCGAGCGCGCTGAGCGCGTCACGCAGCCCCCGGTGTACATCCTCGTACACCTCCAGGTGTCCGTCGGTGCCGAGGTGGTCGGCGTCACCGAGCCGCTCCAGGGCCGCGTCGACATCGGCGTCACCGGTGGGGGTGCGGGGCACGCCGAGGGGGGCGGGCCCGGAAGGGCCCGCGGCGGGGGCGGAGAGGTCGGGGGCGGGGGCAGAGAGGTCGGCGGCGGGCTCCCGCACCGCCGCCGCCTGCACCGGGGCCTCGGCCCCGGACACGGAGTCGCTCATGCCCCGACGCTACCGCGAAGCCCTGCGGTACCGTCGGTCGCGATGGCCACGATCGAGGAGTGCCGTGCGGCACTCGAGAAGCTCTCGGACAGCATGGCGGACGCGGACGGGAAGGTCCGCGAGGCGGCTGCGCTGGACCGCTCGGTGAGCTGCCACATCACGGATCTCGACATCACCTTCGCCGGCCGCCTCACCGGCGGCCGGATCGACGTGCGGGACACCGTGCCGGGGCCGCCGCCCGAGAAGGCCCAGATCCGGCTCGCCATGGCGGGCGACGACCTGGTCGCACTGGTCGGCGGCGGTCTGAACTTCGCCGCGGCCTGGGGTTCGGGCCGGGTGAAGCTGGAGGCGAGCCTGCTGGACCTGTTCCGGCTCAGGAAGCTGCTGTGACCCCGCCGCCCCGGGCCCCTACCGGGCCGTGACGCGCGCGCGTGCCTTGCGTGCCGCCGGCACCACCAGCGGCGTGCCCGTCTCGGGATCGTCGATGACCTGGCAGCGCAGCCCGAAGACCTCCTCCACCAGCTCGGCGGTGACGATCTCGCTCGGCGCGCCCTGCGCGATGACCTCCCCGCCGCGCAGGGCGACGAGGTGGGTGGCGTAACGGGCCGCGTGGTTCAGGTCGTGCAGCACGGCGACCAGGGTGCGCCCCTGCTCCTCGTGCAGGTCGGCGCAGAGGTCGAGGACGTCGATCTGGTGCTGGATGTCCAGGTACGTCGTCGGCTCGTCCAGCAGCAGCAGCGGTGTCTGCTGGGCGAGGGCCATGGCGATCCACACGCGCTGGCGCTGACCGCCCGACAGCTCGTCGACGTAGCGTTCGGCGAGCGCGCTGACGCCGGTCCGCTCCATGGACTCCTGGACCACCCGCTCGTCCTCGGCGGACCACTGCCGCAGGATGCCCTGGTGCGGGTAGCGGCCGCGGCCCACCAGGTCGCCGACGGTGATGCCGTCGGGCGCGATCGAGGACTGCGGCAGCAGGCCGAGGGTCCGGGCGACCTGCTTGGCGGGCATCGACTGGATGACCTGACCGTCCAGCAGCACCCGGCCGTGGCTGGGCTTGAGCATCCTCGACAGGGCGCGCAGCAGCGTGGACTTGCCGCAGGCGTTGGGACCGACGATCACGGTGAAGGAGTTGTCGGGGATCTCCACCGACAACTGCTCGGCGATGACCCGCTGGTCGTAGGCCAGGGTGACGTTGTCGGCGGACAGGCGGCTCACGGTGCTCCTCGGGTCGTTCACGGTGGTGCTTCGGATGCTCATATCCGGCCCTTCCTGCGCTCGGTGACCAGCAGCCACAGCAGGTAGGCCCCGCCGAGGACGCCGGTGACCACGCCCACGGGCAGCTGGTCGGCGCCGAAGGCCCGCTGCGAGGCCCAGTCGGCGGTGACCAGCAGGGCGGCGCCCATGCACAGCGACGGAACCAGGTTCGGGCCGGGTGAGCGGGTCAGGCGGCGGGCGAGCTGCGGTGCGGTCAGCGCCACGAAGGCGACGGGACCGGCGGCGGCGGTCGCGGCGGCGGTGAGCAGCACGGCCGAGCCCATCAGCAGCAGCCGTACGCGTTCGACGCGCACCCCCAGGGCGTAGGAGACGTCGTCGCCCATCTCCAGCATCCGCAGCCCGCGGGCGTTGGCGAGGACGAGCGGGAGCAGGACGGCGCACAGGACGAGCAGCGGCCACACCTGGGCCCAGTCGCGGCCGTTGAGCGAGCCGGTCAGCCAGTTCACCGCGCGGGCCGCGTCCACGAAGTCGGCCTTGGTGATGAGGTAGCCGTTGACGGCGGTGGCGACGGCGTTGACACCGATGCCGACCAGGACGAGCCGGTAGCCGTGGACGCCCTGCTTCCAGGCGAGGAGGTAGATGGCGAGCCCGGTCGCCAGGCCGCCGACGAGCGCGCCGAGGGTGACGGCGGTCGCGTTGCCCGACAGCAGCACGATCACGACGAGCGCACCGGCCGTCGATCCCTGGGAGAGGCCGAGCACGTCCGGACTGCCGAGCGGGTTGCGGGCGACCGACTGGAAGAGCGCACCGCCCAGACCGAGGCAGGCGCCGACCAGCAGAGCGACCAGCACGCGGGGCAGCCGCAGTTCGCGGACGATGAACTCCTGGCCGCGGTTGCCCTGTCCGGCCAGCGTCTTGAGCACATCGGAGGCGGGGATCGGGAAGTCGCCGGTGCCGATCAGCGCGACGCTCGCGGCGAGGGCGGCGAGCACCAGCAGGACGACCACGGCCAGCGCCCGCGTCTCCAGGCGGAAGGAGAACCCGCCCGGGGTACGGACGGCGCGGGGGCCGCGGGTGCCACCGGGAGTGCCGGTGGTGCCGGGGGTCCGTGGGCCGCCGGGGGCGCGCCCGGAACCGGCGGTGGGGGTGGTCTTCACAGCTGGGCCGTCCTCCGCCGCCGGACGAGCAGGATGAACACCGGGCCGCCGATGAGCGCGGTGACGACCCCGACCTGGACCTCGCCGGGCCGGGCGACGATCCGGCCGATCACGTCGGAGCCGAGCAGCAGCACGGGCGACAGGACCGTGGAGTAGGGCAGGATCCAGCGCAGGTCGGGTCCGGTGAAGGAACGCACCACGTGCGGGACCATGAGCCCCACGAAGACGATCGGCCCGCAGGCGGCCGTCGCCGCCCCGCACAGCACGGTCGCGGCGAGCATGGCCAGTGCCCGGGTGCGGTTGAGGTGGGCGCCCAGGGCGCGTGCGGTGTCGTCGCCCATCGACATCGCGTTGAGCGGCCGGGCGAGGAGCAGCGCGAGGACGGTGCCCACGACGCAGAACGGCAGCACCTGGACGATGGTCTCGTTCGTGGCGGAGGCCAGGGAGCCCACGGTCCAGAAACGCATCCGGCCCAGCGCCGCGTCGTCTGTGATCATCACGGCCTGGACGTAGCCGTAGAGCGCGGCGCCGATCGCGGTGCCGGCCAGTGCGAGCCGTACGGGCGTGGCGCCCCGGCTGCCGCCGAGGAACCACACCAGCGCGCCCACGGCGGCGGCGCCGAGGAAGGCGAACCACACGTAGCCGCGCAGGCTGGTCACGCCGAGGAAGGTGATCGCGGTGACCACGGCCGCCGACGCCCCCGCGTTGATGCCGAGGATCCCCGGATCGGCCAGCGGGTTGCGGGTCAGCGCCTGCAGCACGGCTCCGGCCAGGCCGAGCGCCGCCCCGGCGAGCAGACCGAGGACGGTGCGGGAGAGCCGCTCGCCGACCACGACGTCGCCGTAGCTGCCCGAGTCCTGGAAGAGGCCGTGCCAGACCTGGGCCAGGGACAGCTCCTTCGCGCCGATCGCGATGCTCGCCAGGGCGACGAGCAGCAGGACCGCGGCGGACAGGAGCAGTCCGGCGGCGCGCGCGCCGCGCCGGGCCGGGGGCGCCGCGGCTGCTGCCGCGCGCTGTTCGGGAGGACTGTCGACCAACACGCAGTTAGGTTAGCCTACCCTCGCCTGACGTTCGACAGTGCGTCACCGTCCCGCCGCTGGACGCCTCACAGCCCCAGCTTCGCCAGCGCCTTCCCGCCGTCCAGCGCGCACCCGCTCTCGCCGCCCGCCGTCCACGCCGCCGCGCACAGCGCGCGCAGCCCGTCCATCGGCTGCCCGTCACCGCTCAGCGCCAGCGCGTCGCCGCCCGCCGTCGCCGTCCACCCGCCGCACCGGAAACCGTCACCCTCCCGGGTGATTTCCGGCTGCCCGGTGAGCAGGCCCCGCAGATCGGCGTCCACGTACGTCGGCCGGTGCTCGGGCGGTGCGGCCAGCAGCCGCGGCCCGTCGGTCACCCCGGTCAGCACGAGCAGCGAGTCCACCCCGCCGTTGAACGCGCCCTCGATGTCCGTGTCCAGCCGGTCCCCGACCACCAGGGGCCGCCGCGCCCCGGTACGCAGGATGGTCTCGCGGTGCATGGGCGGCAGCGGCTTGCCCGCCACCTGCGGCTCCGCACCCGTCGCGATCCGGACGACCTCCACGGCCGCACCGTTGCCCGGGGCGATCCCCCGGGCGCTCGGGATCGTCAGATCCGTGTTGGAGGCGAACCAGGGCACCCCGCGGTGAAGGGCGTAGCAGGCCTCCGCGAACCGGCCCCACGGCATGTCGGGACCGCCGTACCCCTGGGCCACGGCCACCGGGGCGTCCTCGGCCGACTCCACCGGCTCCAGGCCGCGCTCGCGCAGCGCCACCCGCAGCCCCTCACCACCGATCACCAGCACTCGCGCCCCGGGCGGCACCTGATCGGCGATCAGCCGGGCCACCGCCTGCGCGGAGGTGACGACGTCCGACGCCTCCGCCCGTATCCCCAGGTCGGTGAGGTGCCCGGCCACCGCGTCCGGGGTGCGCAGGGCGTTGTTGGTGACGTACGCCAGCCGCATGCCGCCCGCACGGGCGGCGGCGAGCGAGTCGACGGCGTGCGCGATCGCGTCGCCTCCCGCGTACACCACCCCGTCCAGGTCGAGCAGGGCCGTGTCGTACGCCTCGCTCAGGGGCCGCCCACTGCCCTCGGGCTCCGTCCTGACGCCCTGGCTCATTCCGCATCGCTCCTCGTGGTACCGGTTTTCCCTCGATCATCCCCCATGCCACTGACACACGTACGATGCCGGGATGAACACAGCAGGTCACTCGCCGGCAACTCCGCGCCGCGGCCTCGACCTCACCCCGTTCCGAGGCCTCCGCTACGACCCCGACCGGGTCGGCAGTCTGGCCGCGGTGACGTCCCCCCCGTACGACGTCGTCGTCCGCCCCGACGGCCTGCACCACCTCCAGTCCGCCGACCCCCACAACATCGTCCGCCTGATCCTGCCCCAGGCCGGCACGCCCACCGCCCGCAACGACCAGGCGGCCGACACCCTGCGCCGCTGGCTCGCGGAGGGCGTCCTGACCGCCGACCCGGAGCCGGGCCTGTACGTGTACGAGCAGCGGGACGGCGACGGCATGCTGCAACGCGGCCTGATCGGCGCGCTGCGGGTGTCGGACCCGGCCGAGGGCGTGGTGCTGCCGCACGAGGACGTGATGCCGCACGTCGTCGCCGACCGCGCCGCGCTGATGCGCGCGACCAGCGCCAACCTCGAACCGCTGCTGCTCACCTACCGCGGGAACGGCTCGACGGCCGCGACGACCGTGGTCGTCGAACGCGCCGCCGAACAGCCGCCGCTGCTGTGCACGACCACCGAGGACGGCTTCAGCCACCGCCTGTGGGCCGTCACCGACCCCGCCGACCTGGCCGGGATCCGGGAGGACCTGTCCCAGCACCAGGCCCTGATCGCCGACGGCCACCACCGCTGGGCGACCTACCGGCGCCTGCGCGCCGAGCACCCCTCCCCCAGCGCGTGGGACTACGGTCTCGTCCTCCTCGTCGACACCGCCCGCTACCCCCTGCGGGTCCGCGCCATCCACCGGCTGCTGCACGGGTTCCCGGTCGCGGACGCGCTGTCGGCGCTGGACGGCCTGTTCCGGGTACGCCGCCTGGAGGGTCTGCGGCTGCCCGACGCACTGGAGACCCTGGCGGACGCCGCCTGTGCGGGCAACGCCTTCCTGCTGGCCGGCGACGGCTCCTTCCACCTCGTGGACCGCCCCGACCCCGGCCTCCTGGCCCGTACGGTCCCCGCCGACCGGCCGGCGGCCTGGCGCACGCTCGACGCGACGGTCCTGCACGCCGCGCTCCTGGAGCACGTCTGGCACATCCCGGAGGACGACCCCACCCGGATCGCCTACATCCACGACACCGCCGCCACCGTGGCCAAGGCGGAGCGCGACGGCGGGACCGCCGTCCTGCTGCACCCGGTGCGCGAGGACGTGGTGCGCGAGCTGGCACGCCAGGGCGTCACGATGCCCCGCAAGTCGACATCGTTCGGGCCGAAGCCGGCGTCCGGACTGGTGCTGCGCGCGCTGGATCTGTGAGACACGGGGATACGACGAGGGGCGGGCCCCGATCGTCTCCGATCGGGGCCCGCCCCTCGTCTCCCGCGACAGGACTCAGTCCTCGTCCTTGTCCTTGCCCTCGTCCTTGCCCTCGTCCGCTGCCGGGGCCTCGGCTTCGCCGGCGGCCTCGTCCTCGGCCGCACCGCTCTCCCGCGAGGCGTCCGCGGACTCGGCGTCCGCACCGCTCTCGTCGAGCGCGTCGGTGAACTCCACACCGTCCAGCTCGGCCAGGCGGTCCGACGCGTCGGTGCTGCCGTCCCGGTCGGCCTCGACGGCCTTGGCGAACCATTCCCGCGCCTCGGCCTCACGTCCGGCGGCGAGCAGCGCGTCGGCGTAGGCGTACCGCAGGCGGGCGGTCCACGGCTGGACGGAGTGGGAGGCAAGCTCGGGGCTCTGCAGCGTCACGATGGCCGCGTCCAGCTGCCCCATGTCGCGCCGGGCACCGGCCGCGACGAGCCGCATCTCCACCTGCCCCGCCTTGTCGAGCTTGTGCACCTCGGGAGCACCGGCCATGTCCAGCGCCTTCTCCGGCCGGCCGAGCCCGCGCTCGCAGTCGGCCATGACGGGCCACAGCTCCACGTTGCCGGTCATCCGGCGGGCGGCGCGGAACTCCGCGAGCGCCTCGCTGTACTTCTGACTGGCGTACGCGGCGAACCCGGCCGCCTCCCGTACGGCGGCTACGCGGGACGCCAGCCGGAGGGCGACCCTGGAGTAGCCGTACGCGGCCTCGGGGTCCTCGTCGATGAGCCGGGCCACCATCACCAGGTTGCGGGCGACGTCCTCGGCGAGCGTCTTGGGCAGGCTCTGGAGTTCCTGCCGTACGTCCTTGTCGATCTCCTCGCCGGTGACCTCCTGCGGGATCGGCAGCCGCTTGATCGGCTCCCGGTCCCGGTCACGCTCGTCGCGGAACCGGCCGCCACCCCGGCGGTCGTCGCGCCGGTCGTCCCTGCGGTCGTCGCGCCGGTCGTCACGGCGGTAGGACGGGCGGTCGCCGTCACGGCGGAAGCCGCCGGGCCGGCCACCACGGTCGCCCCGGTCGTCACGGCGGGGGCCGCCACGACCACCACGGTCGTCACGTCCGCGGAAGCCACCCCGGTCCCCGCGGTCCCCGCGGGTGTCGTCACGGCGGTCGTCCCTGCGGTCGTCGCGCCGGTAGGTGGGGCGGTCGCCGTCACGGCGGAAGCCGCCACGGTCGTCGCGCCGGTCGTCCCTGCGGTCATCGCGCGGGGCGTCACGGCGGTCGTCGCGGCGGTCGTCGCGGCGGTCGTCGCGGCGGTCGTCGCGGCGGTAGGTGGGGCGGTCGCCCTCGCGGCGGAAGCCGCCACGGTCGCCGTCACGACGGTCGTCACGGCGACCGCCGTAACCGCCGCGGTCACCCTCACGCCGGTCGTCCCTGCGGTCGTCTCGACGGTCGTCACGGCGGTAGGTGGGGCGGTCGCCCTCGCGGCGGAAGCCGCCACGGTCGGGACGCTCGGAGCGGTCGTCGCGGCGCCCGTACCCGCCGTACCCGCCACGGTCGTCACGGCGACCGCCGTAACCACCACGGTCGTCGTCACGCCGGCCGTAGCCGCCACGGTCACCGTCACGACGGTCGTCACGGCGACCGCCGTAACCGCCGCGGTCACCCTCACGCCGGTCGTCGCGCCGGTCATCTCGACGGTCGTCACGGCGGCCCTCGCGCGGGGCGTCACGCCGGTCGTCGCGGCGGTAGGTGGGGCGGTCGCCCTCGCGGCGGAAGCCGCCACGGTCGCCGTCACGACGATCGTCACGGCGACCGCCGTAACCACCACGATCGTCGTCACGCCGGCCGTAACCGCCGCGGTCACCCTCACGCCGGTCGTCGCGCCGGTCATCTCGACGGTCGTCACGGCGGAAACCACCACGGTCACCGCGGTCGTTCCGGTCGCTGCGCTCGGGACCACGGCGTTCGTCGCGGCGGCCGCCGTAGCCTCCGCCTCGCTCGTCGTCGCGAGGGCCGTATCCCGCACGGTCGTTGCCGCGGCGCGGGCCGCCGCGGTAGCCGCCTCGGTCACCGCGTTCGCCGCGGTCACCAACGTCCCGGCGGCGCTCATCGCGCTCCGGACGCTCGTCGGGAGAGTTGGTGGACATCGGTGGCTCCTGTCTGCTGTACCGCAAAGTCATTCTCACGCAGCCGGGTACCCGGCGCGCTGCAAGCTGTGTTCGGTGAAAAACGAAAGGACCCCTGATCCCAGCTGAACGCTGGGACCAGGGGTCCTCCAAATATTGTTCGGCGGTGTCCTACTCTCCCACAGGGTCCCCCCTGCAGTACCATCGGCGCTGTAAGGCTTAGCTTCCGGGTTCGGAATGTAACCGGGCGTTTC
>NZ_JOIY01000036.1 GCF_000720185.1 Streptomyces sp. NRRL S-340
CCCTCCGGCACCCCCGACGCCCCCCGCATCGCCGTCCGCGGCGAAGCCCACCTCGAAGTCGACCCCGAGATCGCCCGCATCGGCATCACCGTCACCGCCCGCGGCAAGGACCGGCGCACCGCCCTCGACGACCTCACCCGCCGCAACACCACCGTCCTCGACCTCGTCAGGTCCTACGGTCCCGCCGTCGAACACCTCGACACCGGCGCCTTCTCCCTCACCCCCGAACTCACCCGTCACGGCCGCACCGAACGCGTCCGCACCTACCACGGCACCGTCCACCTCACCGCCACCCTCACCGACTTCACCGCCCTCGGCGAACTCACCACCCGACTGGCCGACTTGGACCTCACCCGAGTGGACGGCCCCTGGTGGACACTCCGCCCCGACTCACCCGCCCACCGGCAGGCCCGCCGGCAAGCCGTACACGCCGCCGTCCAGCGCGCCAAGGAGTACGCCGAAGCACTCGGCACCAGCCTCGCGGCACTCATCGAGATCGCCGACATCGGCGCCGAGGACAACGCCTCCTTCCCGCCCCACCCCGCCCGCGCCCGCCGAGCGGCCGCCTACGGGGCCCCCGCCGGCGCCCCCGACGAGGCGACCCCCCTCGACCTCGAACCCCAGCGCCAGCACGTCCATGCGCAACTCAACGCGCGATTCACCATGAAACCGCCCAAACTGTAAACACGTCAGCCGCCCGACCCGCCGACCGCAGCCCACCACCGACCACCCCCGAACGCTCGGAGGAGCACCACCCCGCACACCTCCGCACTTGTCAACACCCCTTCATCCAAAGGCCGTTGAACAGTCACCTCACACCAAACCCCTACCGACAGGTAAGGCCTAGGCTCACACCATGCGCCGAGCGAAGATCGTCTGCACCCTGGGGCCCGCCACCGACACCTACGACCAGATCAAAGCCCTGGTCGACGCCGGAATGGACGTAGCCCGCTTCAACCTCAGCCACGGCGAACACGCCGAACACGAAGCGCGCTACCAGCACGTACGCGAAGCCGCCGACGAAACCGGCCGCAGCGTCGGCCTCCTCGCCGACCTCCAGGGCCCGAAGATCCGCCTCGGCCACTTCCGTGAAGGCCCCGTACTCCTCGAACGCGGCGACACCTTCACCATCACCGTCGAAGAAGGCGTCGAAGGCGACCGCCACCACTGCGGAACCACCCACGCCGGCCTCGCCGACGACCTCACCCCCGGCGAACGCATCCTCGTCGACGACGGCAGAGTCGCCCTCCGGGTCACCGCCATCGACGGCCCACACGTCCACACCGAAGTCACCGAAGGCGGCATCGTCTCCGACCACAAGGGCCTCAACCTCCCCGGCGTCGCCGTCTCCGTCCCCGCCCTCTCCAAGAAGGACGAGGACGACCTCCGCTGGGCCCTGCGCACCGGCTTCGACGTCATCGCACTCTCGTTCGTACGCAGCGGACGCGACATCCTCGACGTCCACCGCATCATGGACGACGAAGGCCGCCGCCTCCCCGTCATCGCCAAGATCGAAAAACCCCAGGCGGTCGAGGCCATCGACGAGATCATCGACGCCTTCGACGGCATCATGGTCGCCCGCGGCGACCTCGGCGTCGAAATGCCCCTCGAACAAGTCCCCGTCGTCCAGAAACGCGCCGTCAAACTCGCCAGGCGCAACGCCAAACCGGTGATCGTCGCCACCCAGATGCTCGACTCCATGATCGACAACTCCCGCCCCACCCGCGCCGAGGCCAGCGACGTCGCCAACGCCGTCATCGACGGCACCGACGCCGTCATGCTCTCCGGCGAGACCAGCGTCGGCAGGCACCCCGTCGCCGCCGTCCGCACCATGGCGAAGATCGTCACCGCCGCCGAGGAGGACATCCTCGCCAAGGGCCTGCCGCCCCTCACCGACCGCAACAAACCCCGCACCCAGGGCGGCGCCGTCGCCCGCGCCGCAGCCGAGATCGGCGACTTCCTCGGAGCCAGGTTCCTCGTCGCCTTCACCCAGTCGGGCGACACCGCCCGCCGTCTCTCCCGCTACCGCTCACCCATCCCCCTCCTCGCCTTCACCCCCGAACCGGCCACCCGCTCCCAGCTCAGCACCGCCTGGGGCGTCGAGACATTCCTGGGCCCCCACGTCGACTCCACCGACGCGATGGTCGCCCAGGTCGACGAACTGCTCCTCAAGTACGGCCGCTGCGAGAAGGGCGACGTGGTCGTCATCACGGCGGGCTCCCCGCCCGGGGTGCCGGGCTCCACGAACCTGGTCCGGGTCCACCACATCGGCGAGGACGACCGGCCCCGGTAGGGGAGCCCTCAGTACTTGGGGCCGATGTGGGCGTCCATGAGGGCCACGGAGGCTTTGCGGGCTACGGAGATCGTCACGGCAGCCCGGCTCTGGTGGAGTGACTTCCACTCGACGCCGAGCTTGTCGAGAGTGTCGGTGAAGAGCTGGATGATGTCGGTCGATGTGTTGGTGAAGAAGTACCGGGGATATTCGTAGCGCTTGCGCTCACCGCCGACGAGGCGAGCCGTCCAGTTGGTGATCCGGCAGCCGTCGGAGTGGATGAGCCCCCGGAGGAACTCCCAGGGGTGCGCATCGACGATCTCCTGCTGCCAGGGTTCGAGTGCGATGCGGCGATTGTGCTTCTTGCCGGGGCCATGCTGGGGGAAGAGGCAGGGCCAGTGCTTGCTGTAGCAGGTGACGTTCTGGCAGCCCTCGCGCTGGACGCGGAACACCTTGTTGTCCGGGCGAACGCGCTGCATGGCTTCGGCGCAGGCGTCGATCAGGCCGGGCCAGTTGTCGTCGCAGGTGATGCGGAGGAAGTAGACGCCCTTGCGTAGGAGGCTGATGCATCCATCACCCAGGTAGAGGCCCAGCAGGTAGGTGTAGGCCACGGGATCTTCGGGGTCTTCCGGGACGTCGCCGCACCGCGGGCAGGGCCGTGGGCGGGTCCATCCCAAGGGCTCGATCCGTGTCTGCCAGGAGCGGATCGCGGCACGGGAGACGCCGGTCTGCCTGCTGACCGAGTTCAGGCTGCGGCCCTGGGCGACCAGGGCCAGGGCGTGCTTGCGTGTGCTGAGGCCGTACATATGAACACTCTCGAGGAGTGATCGCGATGCCGCGCAAGAAAAAGCGGATGTTCACGAGAACGTGGACATCCGCTTCCTAGTCACGACCTTGGAAACCAAGGAAAAGTGCCCCGGGTGGGACTCGAACCCACACTGTATGGTGTTTGAGACCACTGTCTGCTGCCGATTGGACTACCGGGGCCAAACGAATCGAAGGCAACCCCCGACCCGCTGCCTGACCACCTTACCGCAGCTAGGTAGGCTCTTGGGAGCAGTATCTGCCTCCCCCGGAACAAGGAGCGCCCCCGTGACCGCCCCCGAGTCGCCCCAGCCCGTTGACGCCGTCGACGACGACAAGTCGCACGTCCCGCCGCTGACGACCCGTGTCGTCATCGCCGAGGACGAGGCGCTGATCCGTCTTGATCTGAAGGAGATGCTGGAGGAGGAGGGGTACAGCGTCGTCGGTGAGGCCGGGGACGGTGAGCGGGCGGTGGAGCTGGCTCGTGAGCACCGGCCCGATCTGGTGATCCTCGATGTGAAGATGCCGAAGCTGGACGGTATCTCGGCGGCGGAGAAGATCGCCGAGGAGGGCATCGCGCCGGTGCTGATGCTGACGGCGTTCTCGCAGCGGGATCTGGTGGAGCGGGCGCGGGACGCGGGTGCGATGGCGTACCTGGTGAAGCCGTTCAGCAAGAGTGACGTGGTTCCGGCGATCGAGATGGCGGTGTCGCGGTTCACGGAGCTGAAGGAGCTGGAGAAGGAGGTCGCGGACCTCTCCCAGCGGCTGGAGACGCGGAAGCTGGTGGACCGGGCGAAGTCGGTGCTGCAGACGGAGTACGGGCTGTCGGAGCCGGCGGCGTTCCGTTGGATCCAGAAGACGTCGATGGATCGTCGTATGTCGATGCAGCAGGTGGCGGAGGCTGTCATCCAGGACAGCGAGGAGAAGAAGGCGGCGAAGGGCGGGAAGGCGGGGAAGTCCGGGCAGGACTGACCTGGAGGCCCGGCGCCCGGGTTCGAATGACGAGGCCCGCATCCCTGACCGGGGGTGCGGGCCTTTTGGTGTGGTGGTCGGTTCAGTCTTCGCCGAGGTAGGCCTTGCGGACGGATTCGTCGTGGAGGAGGTCTTGTCCGGTGCCGGAGAGGACGATGTTGCCGACTTCCATGACGTGTCCCTGGTCGGCGAGGGAGAGCGCGGCCTGGGCGTTCTGTTCGACGAGCAGGATGGTGGTGCCCTGGGACTTGAGTTCGACGATGGTCGACATGATCTTCTGCATCATGATGGGGGAGAGGCCCATGGAGGGTTCGTCGAGCATGAGGAGTTTGGGCTGGGACATGAGGGCGCGGCCCATGGCGAGCATCTGCTGTTCGCCGCCGGAGAGGGTGCCGGCGGCTTGTTTGCGGCGTTCGCCGAGGATGGGGAAGAGGTCGTAGGCACGCTGGATGTCTTTTTCGATGCCTTCTTTGTCCTTGCGGAGGAAGGCGCCGAGCTGGAGGTTTTCGGCGATGCTGAGGCGGGGGAAGATGTGGCGGCCTTCGGGGGAGTGGGCGAGTCCGAGGGCGACGATTTTGTGTGCGGGGATTCCGGTGAGGGGTTTGCCGTCGAAGGTGATTTTTCCGGCGGTGGGTCTGAGGAGGCCGGAGAGGGTGCGCAGGGTGGTGGTCTTGCCGGCGCCGTTGGTGCCGATGAGGGTGACGACCTGGCCTGCTTCGACGCTGAAGGAGATGCCTTTGACGGCTTCGATCTTGCCGTAGGCGACCCGGAGGTCCTCGACCTCGAGGAGTGCGGTCACTGGGCTTCTCCCTTGGTGCTGTTCGCCGTGTTCGCGCCGGTGCCCGTGTTCGTTGCGGAGGGGGTCTCGGCGGCGGCTTCGGCTGCTTCGACCTCTGCGGCTTCGGCTTGGCCGGGTGCGCCTTCGAAGGGTTCGCCGAGGTAGGCGGCGACGACGCGTTCGTCGGCCTGGACGACGTCGGAGGTGCCTTCGATGAGTTTTTCGCCCTGGACGAGGACGGCGACGCGGTCGCAGAGGTTGAAGATGAACCGCATGTCGTGCTCGATGACGAGGACGGCGATGCCTTGGTCGCGGATGGCGAAGACGAGTTCTTCGGTGGTGCGGGTTTCTTGGGGGTTCATGCCGGCGGTGGGCTCGTCGAGGAGCAGGAGGCCGGGTTCGCTGGCGAGTGCGCGGGCGATTTCGAGTTTGCGCTGTTCGCCGTAGGGGAGGTTGCGGGCGAGGTGGTCGCGTTTGTGGGCGAGGCCGATGAACTCGAGGAGTTCCATGGCTCGTTCTTCGCTGGCTTTTTCGGCCTTTTTGAATCCGGGGCCGCGGAGGAGTGCGGACCAGAGTCCTTCTTTGGTGCGGGTGTGGCGGCCGATGAGGACGTTTTCCAGGACGGTCATGTTGGCGAAGAGCCTGATGTTCTGGAAGGTGCGGGCGATTCCGGCCTGGGTGACGAGGTGGGGTTTGGGCGGGAGAACCGTGTTTTTGTAGGAGACGGTTCCTTCGGTGGGGATGTAGAGGCCGGTGAGGCAGTTGAAGAAGGTGGTTTTGCCTGCGCCGTTGGGGCCGATGAGTCCCACGATCTCGCCGCTGTTGACGGTGAGGTCGACGGAGCGTACGGCGGTGAGGCCGCCGAAGCGCATGGTGACGTCACGGGCTTGGAGTACAGGTGTCGTCATCGTTCTTACGCCCCTGCCTTGGTGACGGCCTGGTCTTCGGGCAGTGTTTTCTGTTCGGGTATGTCGAGTTGGCCGTTCTCGTGGAATTCGAGTTGGCGGCGGCGGTTGGCGATGATGCCTTCGGGCCTGAATCGCATGAGGAGGACGAGGGCGATGCCGAAGGCGAGGAGTTCGTAGTTCTTGAGGAATTGGAGTTTTTCGGGGATGAGGTAGAGCATGCTGGCGCCGAGGAGGGGGCCGCTGACGGTGCCCATGCCGCCGAGGACGACGGCGGCGAGGAGGAAGGCGGAGTTGGGCGGGGCGGCGCCGGCGAACTGGTAGGGGGTGGGGACGACGGAGTAGCTGACGTGGGCGCTGACGGTGCCGGCGAGGCCGGCGAGCGCGGCGCCGAGGGCGAAGGCGATGAGTTTGACGCGGAAGCCGTTGATGCCCATGGCGGTGGCGGCGGTTTCGTCTTCGCGGATGGCGACCCAGGAGCGGCCGATGCGGGAGTCGGCGGCGCGGGTGAAGACGAGGACGACGACGGCGGTGAAGAGGAGCATGAGCAGGAAGTAGTTGGCGAATCGGCCGAGGGTGAAGGAGCCGATGTCGTGGGGCTCGCCGAAGTTGAATCCGAAGATTTCGAGGTCGGGGATGTTGGCGATGCCGTTGGGGCCGTTGGTGATGTCGGGGCCGGAGGAGCCGTCGAGGTTGTTGACGGCGATGCGGAAGATTTCTCCGAAGCCGAGGGTGACGATGGCGAGGTAGTCGCCGCGCAGTCGGAGGGTGGGGGCGCCGATGAGGACGCCGAAGACGAGGGAGGCGCCCATGCCGACGAGGACGGCGCCCCAGAAGGGGAGTTGGGTGCCGGAGAAGCGGGAGTACTCGGAGCCGGAGACGAGGGCTGCGGCGTAGGCGCCGACGCCGAGGAAGGCGACGTAGCCGAGGTCGAGGAGGCCGGTGAGGCCGACGACGATGTTCAGGCCGAGGGCGACGGTGGCGAAGATGAGGATGTTGACGCCGATGTTGGCGTTGTGGTCCTCGGACTGGGTGAAGGGGAAGACCGCCGCGGCGAGGAAGGCCATGGAGGTGGCGAATCCTTTGTGGCGGGCGTTGAGTGCGGCGAAGCGGTCGGTGAGGCCTGCGGTGAAGAGGGCCCAGGCGGCGAAGACGACGAGGAGTCCGAAGCCGCTGAAGGTTTCGCCGTATTCGTCGTCGGGGGTGCTGATGCCGTAGGTGAAGACGATGAGGCCGAGGGCGAGGGAGAGGGTGATGGTGATGCGTTCGGCCCAGGCGGGGACGGGGGTGGCGCGGGGGATGGGGTCGGCTTTGGCGAAGTAGGACTTCCAGGTGTCGCCGGGGCGGGGGAGGGCGAGGGTGCCGATGACGGGGAGGAGGGAGGCGATGGCGGCGACGTAGCCGCCGGGTTCGAGGTTGGCGAGGCCGCCGAGTTCGATGGCGATGGCGAGGATGGTGTACCAGGTGACCGCGAAGGCGGCGAGGGCGGTGAGGAAGACGGGGGCGGTGGCGCGGGCGGGGTTGAGCCAGCGCAGTCCTCGGATGTTCCAGAGGGTGAGGGCGTACAGGAGGGTGAGGACGCCGCCGGTGAGGGTGAGGAGTTGGAGCCCGGCGGGGTAGGCGGTGACGGTGAGGTCGCCGGGGAACTGGGAGGTCCAGGTCCAGGCGAGCATGGTGCTCGCGATGGTGGCGAGGGCTCCGATGGCGGTGAGGAGGCGGGCGGCGCTGTGGGGCAGGGGGATGAGGGGGGTGCCTTGGGTGGGGCGGGTGGTGTCGGTCATGGTGGTCACGCCCTGTCCGCGACGCGTTCGCCGAGCAGGCCTTGTGGCCTGAAGAGGAGGACGAGGATGAGGAGGACGAAGGCCCAGACGGAGGCCCAGCCCTGGCCGCCGAACTGGTCCATGCCGGGGATATCGGCGATGTAGGCAGTGGCGAGTCCTTCGGCGAGGCCGAGGACGATGCCGCCGAGCATGGCGCCGTAGATGTTGCCGATGCCGCCGAGGACGGCGGCGGTGAAGGCTTTGAGGCCGGCGACGAAGCCCATGTCGTAGTTGACGCTGCCGACGCGGAAGCCCCAGGCGACGCCGGCGACGGCGGCGAAGAAGCCGCCGATGGCGAAGGCGATGACGATGATGCGGTTGGTGTCGATGCCCATGAGCTGGGCGGTGTCGGGGTCCTGTGCGGTGGCTTGCATGGCGCGGCCGGTGCGGGAGGTGCGGACGAAGAAGGCGAGGGCGGCCATGCAGAGGGGGGCGGCTATGAGGACGAAGAGTTCACCGGACTGGATCTTGAGGTTGTCGGTGATGTTGAAGGGGCCGCCGGGGAGCTGGGGGAATTTGCGGGCGTTGTCGGCGTGGGGGTACCAGTTGAAGACGGCCTGCTGGAGGGCGAGGGAGAGGCCGATGGCGGTGATGAGGGGGGCGAGGCGTGGTGCGCCTCTGAGCGGCCGGTAGGCGAATCGTTCCGCTCCCACTGCGATGAGGACGGCGACGAGGCCGCCGCCGATCAGCATGAGGGGGAGGGCGATCCACATGGATGTGCCGTCGGGCAGGACGAGATAGACACTGAGGGCGCCGAAGCCGCCGGTCATGAAGATCTCGCCGTGGGCGAAGTTGATGAGCTGGACGATGCCGTACACCATCGTGTAGCCGATGGCGATCAGCCCGTACATCGAGCCGAGGATCAGCCCGTTGGCCAGCTGTTGCGGCAGGGTGTGCACCGCAAGGCCTCCATGTGGGTGCGGAGAGTGACGGGGGAGAGAGGTCGGGCCGCGCGGTGACGGGTCGTCGTGGCCGCGCGGCCCTGGGGTCGTCCTTGCTGGTGCCGGTCAGCCGGCGTCGTACGTACCGGTCTTGACGGACTTCCACACGCCGCCCGTGACTTGGTACAGGGTGAGCTGCTTGTTCTTGGTGTCGCCGTACTGGTCGAAGCCGACGGGGCCGGCGATGCCCTCGAAGTCGATCTTCTGGACCTCGTCGACGACCTTCTGGCGGGCGTCGGCGGGGACCTTGCCGTCCTTCACGACGTTGCCGACGGCCTTGATGAGGGCGGTGGCGGCGTCGTAGGAGTAGCCGCCGTAGGTGCCGTAGTCGCCCTTGTAGCCGCCGGACTTGTACTTGTCGATGAAGTCCTTGGCGGCGGGCAGGGTGTCGACGGGGACGCCGACGGAGGTGACGAGGTCGCCTTCGGCGGCCTTGCCGGCGGTCTGGATGTAGGTCGGGGTGAACATGCCGTCGCCGCCCATGAGCGGGATCTTGGCGCCGGCGTCCTTGAGCTGCTTGGTGAGGACCTGCGACTCGTCGTACTGGCCGCCGTAGTAGAGGAGTTCGGCGCCGCTGTTCTTGATCTTGGTGACGAGGGTGGCGAAGTCCTTGTCGCCGACGTTGACGTGGTCGGTGCCGACGACGGTGCCGCCCGCCTCCTTGAACTTCTTGCCGAAGATGCCCGCGAGACCGGCGCCGTAGGTCTGCTTGTCGTCTACGACGAAGACCTTCTTCTTCTTGAGGGTCTTGAAGACGTAGTCGGCCGCGAAGCCGCCCTGCACCTCGTCGGTGATGGCGGTGCGGAAGTAGGTCTTGAACGGGCGGGTCTTGTTGCCGGAGACCCAGTTCTTGCCCTGGGTCAGCTCGGGCGCGGTGTTGGAGGGGGAGATCTCGGCGAGGTTGGCGGAGGCGAAGACCTTCTGCATGGTCTGCGCGACACCGGAGTTGAGGGGGCCGACGACGCCGAGGACGTCCTTGTTGGCGACGAGCTGGGAGGCGTTCTGCTGGCCGGTCGGCGGCAGGGCCTTGTCGTCGAGGGCGACGACCTTGAAGGTGACGCCGGGGACGAGCTTCTTCGCGTTGGCGTCCTTGACGGCGATCTCGACGCCCGACTGGATGCCGAGGCCGGTGGCGGAGTTCTGACCGGTCAGTGGGGCGTCGACGCCGATGACGACGGTGGTGCCGCCCTTGCTGCTGTCCTTGTCGTCGCTGCCGCGGGAGCCACACGCGGTGAGGGCCAGAGCTCCGGTTGTGAGGACGGAGGTGAGTATCACCAGGGAACGCTGTCGCACAATCAGTCCTTTCCGCAGGCAGGGCTGCCCCGGTGGGGGTGGCGCATGCCGCGCTGGTACCGAACTCCCGGTGGAGCGGTGACTGGCCGTGACTCTAAGCCTGGTTGTGGCCATGGGCATGGTGGTGGACTGGCTTGTGACTTTCTTGTTATGCCGTTCCGGTTCAGGGGCTTCTCGGAGGGCCACTCTCGGCCGGTTTGGCGGAATTCCCGTCCGTTCCGCATTCTGAGAATGCGCACTTCCGGTTGGCCGTCGCGGGGGCGTGCCGGGCGTCGCGGGGCGGGAGGGGCGGAGCACCCCGGGAAGATCACCGGAGGGGGCGCCCGGTAAGCGGAATCCGCGCCTCTATATTGCGTATGCGTTACGCAGTGTTACGTGAAAAAATGGAAGATCGCATTCAGCGATGGGCGAGAACAGGTGGGAACACGCGAATACGGATATCTCGAGCGCGATACGCCGTGTTGTCCGGGCATGCGGGAGAAAGGGCGGGTTGGGGGCCGCGGTTTTCGGAAGATCCGGGCGCGGGGTTGCCGGACTGTGCGGGGCGCCGCGGTTCTGGGCGCGGGCGGAGGCCGCCGCGGTTTTCGGGGCGGGCGGGTGCCTTGGGGGTGCCGGAGACCGAAGACCGGGCGGGCTGGGGCCGGGCGTGCCGGAGGTCGAAGACCGGGCGGGCGCCTTGGGGCCGCCGGTGGCGAGTCCGGGGTGGGGCGGGCTCCGGGGCGCGGGGGAGTCCGGGAGCCCTGGGGCGGGCGCAGGGGCGGCCGGGGTCCGGGTGGCGGGCGTGGCCGTGGCTCGCCCGGAGGCCGGGAGCCCAGGACGGGGCGGCCTGTGGGGCCTGGGCGAGCCCCGGGGCGGAGTCCGGGGACCGGGCGCGGGCCCCGGGGCGCCGGAGTCCGGGGGAGTCCGGGAGGGGCCGGGGTGGGGGGAGTCCGGGAGGGTCCGGGAACTGGCGGAGTTCGGGAGAGGTCCAGGGCCGTCCCCGGGGCCTGCGGAGGCCGGGGGGCGGTCCGTCGGATCGCCCCCGCGGCATCAGTTCGTGGCGGGGACCTGCTCGGCATCCGCCGGCCGCACCTCGCGCAGCAGGCAGGTCAGGCGTGCGCTGCACACCCGCCGCCCCTGCTCGTCGCTGACGACGATCTCGTACGTCGCCGTCGAGCGCCCCCGGTGGAGCGGGGTGGCCACGCCGGTGACCAGGCCGGAGCGCACCCCGCGGTGGTGGGTGCAGTTCAGGTCGACCCCGACGGCGATCTTGGAACTGCCGCCGTGCAGCATGGCGCCGACGGAGCCCAGGGTCTCGGCCAGCACGGCGGAGGCACCGCCGTGCAGCAGTCCGTACGGCTGGGTGTTGCCCTCCACCGGCATGGTGGCGACGACGCGTTCCGCGGAGGCCTCGACGATCCGGACGCCCATGCGGGCGCCCAGGTGCCCGGCGGAGAACAGGGCGGGCAGGTCGACGCCGAGCGCGGCGTACTCGTCGATGACCTCTTGCGGGAACTTCACGTCGTGCTGCTCGCCCATGGGCCCGGCTCCGTTCGTCGTCGATCGGCACTGCTTCGCTGAGCGAACGCTCAGTCGGCCGCCGATTGTTCCAGACGCACCACGACGGACTTGCTGGCCGGGGTGTTGCTGGTGTCCGCGGTGGCGTCCAGCGGCACCAGGACGTTCGTCTCGGGGTAGTAGGAGGCCGCGCACCCGCGCGCGGTCGGGTAGTGCACGACGCGGAAGCCGCGGGCCCGCCGCTCCACGCCGTCCTTCCACTCGCCGACCAGGTCGACGTACGACCCGTCGGCCACCCCGAGCCGCCGCGCGTCCTCGGGGTTGACCAGCACCACCCGCCGTCCGTTCCTGATGCCGCGGTAGCGGTCGTCGAGGCCGTAGATCGTGGTGTTGTACTGGTCGTGCGAGCGCAGCGTCTGCAGCAGCAGCCGGCCCTCGGGCAGTTCGGGGTACTCCACCGGCGCGGCCGTGAAGTTGGCCTTGCCGGTGGCCGTCGGGAAGCGGCGCTCGTCGCGCGGGGCGTGCGGCAGCGCGAAGCCGCCCGGGGCGGCCACCCGGGCGTTGAAGTCCTCGAAGCCGGGGATCACCCGGGCGATGCGGTCGCGGATCGTCGCGTAGTCCTTCTCGAACTCCTCCCACGGCACCACGCTGTTCTCGCCCAGCACGCGGCGGGCCAGCCGGCACACGATGGCCGGCTCGGACAGCAGGTGCCGGCCGGCGGGCTCCAGCCGGCCGCGGGAGGCGTGCACCATGCCCATGGAGTCCTCGACCGTGACGAACTGCTCGCCGCCGCCCTGTACGTCCCGCTCGGTACGGCCGAGCGTCGGCAGGATGAGGGCGCGGGCGCCGGTGACGGCGTGCGAGCGGTTGAGCTTGGTCGACACGTGCACGGTCAGCCGGGCGCGCCGCATGGCGGCCTCGGTGACGTCGGTGTCGGGGGAGGCGGAGACGAAGTTGCCGCCCATGGCGAAGAACACCTTCGCCTCGCCGTCGCGCAGGGCGCGGATGGCGCGGACCACGTCGTAGCCGTGGTCGCGGGGCGGGGCGAAGCCGAACTCCTTCTCCAGGGCGTCGAGGAAGGCCGGGGCGGGGCGCTCGAAGATGCCCATCGTGCGGTCGCCCTGCACGTTGGAGTGGCCGCGCACCGGGCAGACGCCCGCGCCGGGGCGCCCGATGTTGCCGCGCAGCAGGAGGAAGTTGACCACTTCGCGGATGGTCGGCACGGAGTGCTTGTGCTGGGTGAGGCCCATCGCCCAGCACACGATGGTGCGCCGGGAGGCGAGCACCATCTGGAGGGCGCGGTCGATCTCCGCGCGTGTGAGACCGGTCGCGGCGAGCGTCTCGTCCCAGTCGGCGGCCCGGGCGGCGGCGGCGAACTCCTGGAAGCCGTGGGTGTGTTCGCGTACGAACAGTTCGTCGACGGCGCCCTCGGTCTGGAGGATCAGCTTGTTGAGGAGGCGGAAGAGGGCCTGGTCGCCGCCGATGCGGATCTGCAGGAACAGGTCGGTGAGGGCGGCGCCGGCGGTCAGGCCCTTGGGGGTCTGCGGGTTCTTGAACCGCTCCAGGCCGGCCTCGGGCAGCGGGTTCACGCTGATGATCTTCGCGCCGTTGGCCTTGGCCTTCTCCAGGGCGGAGAGCATGCGGGGGTGGTTCGTCCCCGGGTTCTGGCCGGCCACGATGATCAGGTCGGCCTGGTAGAGGTCCTCCAGCAGGACGCTGCCCTTGCCGATGCCGATCGTCTCCGACAGGGCCGAGCCGGAGGACTCGTGGCACATGTTGGAGCAGTCGGGCAGGTTGTTCGTGCCCAGCTCACGGGCGAACAGCTGGTACAGGAACGCCGCTTCGTTGCTGGTACGGCCGGAGGTGTAGAAGACGGCCTCGTCGGGGGAGGAGAGGGCGGCGATCTCCTCGGCGACGATGTCGAAGGCCCGTTCCCAGGTGACCGGCTCGTAGCGGTCGGCGCCCTCGGGCAGGTACATGGGGTGGGTGAGCCGGCCCTGCTGGCCCAGCCAGTAGCCGCTGCGGGTCGCCAGGTCGGCGACGGGGTGCGCGGCGAAGAACTCCGGGGTGACCCGGCGCAGGGTGGCCTCCTCGGCGACCGCCTTCGCGCCGTTCTCGCAGAACTCCGCGGTGTGCCGGTGCTCCGGTTCCGGCCAGGCGCAGCCGGGGCAGTCGAAGCCGTCCTTCTGGTTGACCCGCAGCAGGGTGAGCGCGGTGCGCTTGATGCCCATCTGCTGCTGGGCCATGCGCAGGGAGTGGCGGACCGCGGGGAGTCCGGCGGCCGCGTGCTGGGGCCCGTCTACCTGCGGCGCGTCCTGGATCGGATCGCCCTTGGGCGGTTTGGTGGCCATCGCACGCTCTCCTTCGACTGCGCGTGTGCTCTTTCCCGGGGCGGCTTCGCGGGCGCACCGGTGAGGGCGCCGCGGACCCGGATCCCGGACGCCTCCGATCCTCGCACGCGGCAGTGACAGTGACCCCGGCCGGGGATGCGTAAGAGAGAGGAAAGAGAGGAAGAGGGAAGAGGGAGGAGGGGCCCGCACTTCCTCAGCCTTCCGGGATTGAGGTGGGAGCCTGCCCGTCCCCAGCCCCTTCCGTCGCTGAGGTGAGGCCTGCCCGTCCCCAGCCGCTTCCGTCGCTGAGGTGGGGCCTGACCGTCCTAAGCCCCTTCCGTCGCTGAGGTGGGGTCTGACCCTCCTCGGCCGCCTCCGGGCCCGGGCCGGGGGTCCGGCCGTCCCCAGCCGCATGCGGGCCCGGGTCGGGGGCGCGCCCGTTCCAGCCGCTCCCCGGGCCGGGGCGTGGGCCCGCCCCTGCCCGGCGCGTCCCGGCCCGTTCCTGGGCGCGGCCGCGAGGCCGGGCCGGGCCGCGCATCCGCCGCCGAGGACCGGCCGTCCTCCGAGTGTCAGTGGGTCGTGGCAGGATCGGGGGCGTGGCAGAGACAGCATCGAAGAAGACCGACACCCCTTCCGGCGGCTCCCGTCCGCGGCTGATGCTCATGGACGGGCACTCGCTGGCCTACCGCGCGTTCTTCGCGCTGCCCGCGGAGAACTTCACCACCGCGACGGGCCAGCCGACGAACGCGATCTACGGCTTCGCGTCGATGCTGGCCAACACCCTGCGTGACGAGGCGCCCACGCACTTCGCGGTGGCGTTCGACGTCTCCCGCAAGACCTGGCGTTCGGAGGAGTTCACCGAGTACAAGGCGAACCGCTCCAAGACGCCGGACGAGTTCAAGGGCCAGGTGCAGCTGATCTGCGAGCTGCTCGACGCGATGCAGGCCTCCCGCTTCGCCGTCGAGGGGTTCGAGGCGGACGACATCATCGCCACGCTCGCCACCCAGGCCGAGGCCGAGGGCTTCGAGGTGCTGATCGTCACCGGTGACCGCGACTCCTTCCAGCTGGTCTCCGAGCACACCACGGTGCTCTACCCGACCAAGGGCGTCTCCGAGCTGACCCGTTTCACCCCGGAGAAGGTCTTCGAGAAGTACGGGCTGACGCCGGCGCAGTACCCGGACTTCGCGGCCCTGCGCGGCGACCCGTCGGACAACCTGCCGGGCATCCCGGGCGTGGGCGAGAAGACGGCGGCGAAGTGGATCAACCAGTTCGGTTCGTTCGCCCAGCTCGTGGAGTGTGCCGAGGAGGTCAAGGGCAAGGCCGGGCAGAACCTCCGCGACCATCTGGAGGCCGTCAAGCTCAACCGCCGCCTCACCGAGCTGGAGCGCAACGTCGAGCTGCCGAAGGGCGTCACCGACCTCGCCAGGACGGCGTACGACCGCAAGGCCGTCGCGATGGTCCTGGACACCCTGGAGATCCGCAACCCGTCGCTGCGCGAGCGGCTCTTCGCCGTCGATCCGGGGGCCGAGGAGGCCGAGGCCACGCCGATCGCGGCGGACGGTGTGGAGCTGGACGGCACGGTGCTGGGCACCGGTGAGCTGACGGCCTGGCTCGCCGAGCACGGCACGCAGACCCTGGGTGTCGCCACGGTCGACGCGTGGGCGCTGGGCGCGGGCTCGGTCGCCGAGGTCGCGCTGGCCGCCGCCGGCGGACCCGCCGCCTGGTTCGACCCGTCCCAGCTCGACGAGGCCGACGAGCGCGCGTTCACGGACTGGCTGGCCGACGCCGGCCGGGCCAAGGTGTTCCACAACGCCAAGGGCGCCATGCGGGTCTTCGCCGAGCACGGCTGGAGCGTGGCGGGCGTCACCATGGACACCGCGCTGGCCGCCTACCTGGTGAAGCCCGGCCGCCGCTCCTTCGACCTGGACGCGCTCTCCCTGGAGTACCTGCACCGCGAGCTGGCACCGGCCGCCGCGGCCGACGGCCAGCTGGCCTTCGGCGCGGACGACGCGGCCGAGGCCGAGGCCCTGATGATCCAGGCCCGCGCCATCCTGGACCTGGGCGGGGCCTTCGAGGAGCGCCTGGAGGAGGTCGGCGCGGCGGACCTGCTGCGCGACATGGAGCTGCCCACCTCCGCGCTGCTCGCCCGTATGGAGCGCCACGGCATCGCCGCCGACCGGACCCACCTCGAAGCCATGGAACAGATGTTCGCCGGTGCGGTGCAGCAGGCCGTGAAGGAGGCCCACGCGGCGGCGGGGCACGAGTTCAACCTCGGCTCGCCCAAGCAGCTCCAGGAGGTCCTCTTCGGCGAGCTGGCGCTGCCCAGGACCAAGAAGACCAAGACCGGCTACACCACCGATGCCGACGCCCTGGCCTGGCTGGCCGGGCAGACGGACAACGAGCTGCCGGTGATCATGCTCCGCCACCGGGAGCAGGCCAAGCTCCGGGTCACCGTCGAGGGCCTGATCAAGACCATCGCGGCGGACGGCCGCATCCACACCACGTTCAACCAGACGGTCGCCGCGACCGGCCGCCTGTCGTCGACGGACCCGAACCTGCAGAACATCCCCGTCCGCACCGACGAGGGCCGGGCCATCCGCCGCGGCTTCGTCGTCGGCGAGGGCTTCGAGTCGCTGATGACGGCCGACTACAGCCAGATCGAGCTGCGGGTCATGGCCCACCTGTCGGAGGACGCCGGCCTGATCGAGGCGTTCACCTCCGGCGAGGACCTGCACACCACGGCGGCCTCCCAGGTCTTCGCCGTGGAGCGCTCGGCGGTCGACGCGGAGATGCGCCGCAAGATCAAGGCGATGTCGTACGGCCTGGCGTACGGCCTGTCCGCCTTCGGTCTCTCCCAGCAGCTGAACATCGAGGCCGCCGAGGCCCGCGCGCTGATGGACGCCTACTTCGAGCGGTTCGGCGGTGTGCGGGACTACCTGCGCCGGGCGGTCGACGAGGCGCGCGCGACGGGCTACACGGCGACGCTCTTCGGCCGCCGCCGTTACCTGCCCGACCTCAACAGCGACAACCGGCAGCGCCGCGAGGCGGCCGAGCGGATGGCCCTCAACGCCCCGATCCAGGGCACGGCCGCGGACATCGTCAAGATCGCCATGCTGAACGTGGACCGGGCACTCGGCGAGGCCGGTCTCAAGTCCCGCATGCTGCTCCAGGTCCACGACGAGATCGTCCTGGAGATCGCTCCCGGCGAGCGCGCGGCGGCCGAGGAGATCGTCCGCCGTGAGATGTCCGGAGCGGTCCGGCTCCGGGCGCCGCTGGACGTCTCGGTGGGCGTGGGCCCGGACTGGGAGTCGGCGGCGCACTGAGCCAGAGGCGGAGGCGGGGGCGTCCACCGGCCCGTACGGGCCCGGGCGGCCCCCCGGCCGTTCCCGGTCCGGTGGACGCTCCGGCCGTTCCCGGTCCCGTGGATGTCGCGATTGTTCCCGGTCCGGTGGACGCTCCAGTCGTTCCCGGCCCGCGGCTGTCGGCCCACCCGGCCTTTCCCTGTCCCCGGCCGTCCGTGTCGGGGCCGTCACTCACGTGGCCCCCGCAGAGACGCACCCGCCACCCCGGCCCGACAGGATCTGGGCATGGGTATACGCATGCTCAACCACCGGCCGGCGGTATCCCAGACACCCGTCGGCACGGCCCCGGCCGCGCCGCCCCCGCCGGTCCCGGCCCTCGCGGCCGACGCAAGCACCGCCCGCATCCCGACCGACCTGGCGGTCACCCTCCGGCGCGCCGCGAGAGACCTCCGCCGTCGGCTCACCCCAGGTCCACGCCTTCCCTGGCCCCTGTGGGCCGACCTCACCCGCGGCTACGTAGCGCTCCTGCTCGCCCGGATGCCGCGCCCCGTCCCCGCCCGCACCCTCACCGTCTTCGTCGCGGCCATGACCGCCGAACCCGGCCGCCCCGGCGGCCCACCGTCACGGGAACCCCGCCCGGACCGCGCACCCTGAGCCCACTGAGGCCCTGGAAGCCCCTCACCCACCAGCAGTCCTGCCCCGCGCTGCCCCAGGCCCCCGCGTCCCGCGCCCGCCCGGGCCGCGCCCCGTGCCATCCCAGTCCGTGGCCATCGTGGCCCGGGCCGCGCGCCGCCGGGCCCTGCGCCCCCCCGCGCAGCCGGACCCGCGCCTCGCCCCCTGGGGCACCCCCGCCGAGTAACGCGGGCCCGGGGCACCCCGGCCCACCCGCACCCCTCTCACCCGCACCCCTCCCAGCCCCGCCCCCGGGGCACCCGGGCCCCTGGCCACCCGCACCCCGCCGCGCTCCGGCCCGCCCCTCCCCGTTTCCCCGTCCTCCCCGGCGCCCCCAGGCAGTGCTGCCCCCGCACGCCTAGAAGGGAGCGGCACACAACCCCCCGTCCGGACGCCCGAGTGCCGCGGCCCACCGCCCTTGCCACCGAAGACGGACAAGCGGCGGAAACCGGGCACGAACCGCTCCCCGCTCAAAGGAAGTTGTCGTAGGGTCACCTGGGTCGTGCATCCGGAAGGCTCCACGAGGGCAACCAGTACCGCGAGTCAACCGTCACAACAGGGCGAACAGGCAAGCACAGAAGGACGCTCGGGCGTTCACGGGAGGGGTTCACTCCATGGCGGCGCATTTCGGCAGGAGGCTGTACAAGGGGGCGGCGACCACGGCCGTGGCCGCGGTGGCGGTCGCGGCGCTCTCCGCTTCCGAGGCTCCCGGTGTGACGGTCGGCGACGAGGGAAGACAGCCCGCCGCCGGTGCGACGTCCGTCCCCGACACGCCCGTCGGCGACAGTGCGACCGGTGACACGCACTACTACACGGACCTCCCGCCGCTGAACAGCCCCGACCCGGCGGCCCCCCACACCGGTACCGGCACCCCGGCCTCGCAGGCCTCGGCCGAGGCGGGCATACCCGCCACCGTGCTCGACGCCTACAAGAAGGCCGAGGCCGAACTGCGTTCCTCCAAGCCGGGCTGCAACCTGCCCTGGCAACTCCTCGCCGCCATCGGCCGGGTCGAGTCGGGACAGGCGCGCGGCGGCCAGGTCGACGCGAACGGCACGACGTTCAGCCCGATCCTCGGCCCCGTCCTCAACGGCAGCGGTTTCGCGAACATCAGCGACACCGACCACGGCCTCTACGACGGCGACAGCACCTACGACCGTGCGGTCGGCCCCATGCAGTTCATCCCCTCCACCTGGCAGTGGGCGGGCCGCGACGGCAACGGGGACGGCAAGAAGGACCCCAACAACATCTACGACGCCGCCCTCGCCACCGGCCACTACCTCTGCCGCAACGACTGGGACCTGTCCGACCACGCCGACCTGAGCAGCGCGATCCTCAGCTACAACCACTCGCAGGAGTACCTGAACACCGTCCTGTCGTGGCTGGAGTACTACCGCAGGGGCACCCACTCGGTGCCCGACGGCACCGGCCAGCTGCCGGTCCACCACAGCGACGACTCCGCCGGCACCCACCCCGGGCCGTCCACCACGCCCTCGCGGCCCTCCTCCCCGACGCCGAGCCACCGGCCGGGCGGGTCCGGCAAGCCGGGCACCCCCGCCAAGCCCGGCACACCGGGCAAACCAACCACCCCCGGCTCGCCCGGCGGCACCCCGGGCGAGCCGAGCAGGCCGCCCGTGACGCCTCCCCCCATCCCTCCCACGCCCACCGACACGGTGGACCACCTGGAGGACGCCGGCACGGACACGCTCACCGCCCGCGCAGGCGAGGCCTTCTCGGAGAGGATCAGCACCCGCGCCGAGACCAAGGCCGGCAAGCCGGTCGCCAAGGTCAGGGTCCGTTTCCTGATCACCGGCGACACCGACACCGCCTTCACCGGCGGCGAGAAGGTCGCCACCGTCGTCACGGACGCCTCCGGTGTGGCCCTCGCACCCGTGCTCCGCGCGGGCGAGAAGACGGGCGACTTCACCGTCCGTGCCGTGGTCGTCGGCCGCGCGGTCTCCGCGCTCCCGTACAAGGCCACCGTCACCGCGCGCACCGCCGACGCGCTCGTCCGCACCAGCGACACCCCGCTGGCGTGCACGCCGGGCGGCGAGTTCACCGACCAGGTCGAGGTCAAGGCCACCTACAAGGGCGCCGTCGCCGGCAAGGTCGCCGCGACCGCCACCCTGGTCAAGTCCGCCGACGACCCAGCCGAGAACGACAAGGGTCCCTACTTCAAGGACGCGGACGGCAAGCCCGTACGCACCCTGAAGGGCCTTCAGGCGGACGCCAAGGGACTGCTGAAGCTGCCCCGGCTGTACGCGGACGACACCACCGGCACCTTCCTGCTCCGCATCACCACCGCCGGTGGTGCCACGCTGACCGTGGAACTGAAGGTCGCGGCGGCCGACCCCTCCGCCGAGCCGTCGACGGGCGCGTCCCCGTCCTCGTCCCCGTCGGCGTCCGCCTCCCCGTCCTCGTAGCGCCCTCATCTCCTGAGCCGGGCGTTGGTGTGCCGGGTCGGCTGCGCGGTCGCAGGGTCCTCGGGCCACGGGTGCTTCGGGTACCGGCCGCGCAGCTCCGCCCGTACGCCCTTGTAGCCGTCCCGCCAGAAGGAGGCGAGGTCGGCGGTGACGGCGACGGGCCGCCCGGCGGGGGAGAGCAGGTGCACGAGGACGGGCACCCCGGCCACGGCGGGCGAGGCGTCCAGCCCGAACATCTCCTGGAGTTTGACCGCGAGGACCGGCTGTGCGGGATCGCTGTAGTCGACCCGGACCGCCGACCCGCTGGGCACGGTGAGCCGCTCCGGGGCGAGTTCGTCCAGCCGGGCCGCCTCGCCGGAGGCCCACGGCAGCAGCCGCGCCAGCCCCTGCCCGGCGTCGATCCGCGCCAGGTCCGCGCGTCGGCGGGCGCGGCCCAGTTCCGGCTCCAGCCACTCCTCCACGCGCGCGTGGAGGGCTTCGTCGCGGACGTCGGGCCAGGGTTCACCGAGCCGCTGGTGCAGGAAGGCGAGCCGCTGCCGCAGCACTTCGGCCCCCGGCGACCAGCGCAGCAGCCGCCACCCCTCCTGCCGCAGCCCCTGAAGGAGCGCGTCGCGTACGAGCGCGGGCGCCGGGCCGGCGAGCGGCCGGGCCCTCAGCTCCACCGCCCCGAGCCGTTCGACCCGCCGGGCGACCACGTCCCCGTCGGCCCAGCGGACCTCCGCACGCTCCTCGTACAGGGCCCCGGCCGCGAGCCGGGCGACGTCCTCGTCGACGGCCGCGGCGAGCTGCACGCGCGCGTGCCCCCTGCCGAGCGGCCGGTCGGCCACGGCGACCGCGATCCACGGCACCCCGCGCAGCGCCGACCCCTCGGCGAGTTCGGCACGCGTCCCCGAGACCATGAGGTAGGACCCGCCCTCCAGCCTGGCGACCCGCTCGGGAAAGGCCAGAGCGGCCACGAGCCCGGCAACGCCGTCCTCCCCGGCGGCCGGTGCCCCGGCCCCCGCGGAACCCCGGCCGGACGCACCCGCCGACAGACCGGGAACCGACGACAGACCGGAGACCGACACCCCATCGACAGCCCGCCGCGCACCGGAAGCAGGCGACGCACCGGCGGCCCCCGGCGCGTCGGCCGCCCGGGACCCGTCCCCGGACGCGGCTCTGCCCACCCTGGAGGCGGCGTCGCCGGGCGGTGCGTCCCCGGGGGCGGGCCTTCCCACCCCGGCCGTGACGCCTCCGGACGCCGCGTCCCCGGACAGGGACCTCCCCACGCCGGTCGGGGCGTCCCCGGACGCGGGCCTCTCCGCGGGTGAGGAGGCGCCCCCCGGCGCGGGCGCGTCCGCCGTCCCGGTGGCCGCCGCCGCGGCGGCCCGCAGCCGGCGCACCTCCGCGCGCCACCGTCCCGCGTACGCGTCGCCGTCACGCCGGACGCGGCGCAGGGCGGCGGCGAGATCGTCGCCGTACTCCCGGGGCACTTCCTCGCTGAGCAGCGCGACCACGTCCGCGACCGCGCCCGCCGCCCCGGTGAGGGCACCCGCGTCGAGGAGGGACCGTCCCAGCCGCACGGGCACGCCCAGCCGCGCCAGCCGCGTTCCGCGCGGCGTGGCGCGTCCGGCCGGGTCGACCGCGCCCACGGCGGTCAGCACCTCCCGGGCCGCCGCCATGGCGCCGGCCGGCGGCGGATCCAGCAACGCCAGTCCGGAGGCGTCCGGATCGCCCCAGCAGGCTGCCTGGAGGGCGAACGCCGTCAGATCGGCCACCTTGATCTCCGGTGCCGGGAAACGCGGCAGGCGCCCGTCCTCGGCCTGCGTCCAGCACCGGTAGACCGTGCCCGGCGCCTCGCGTCCGGCGCGGCCCGCCCGCTGCCGTCCGGCCGCCCGGGATGCGCGCACCGTGGTCAGCGCGCCCAGACCGCGCGCGTGGTCCACCCGCGGCTCCCGGGCGAGCCCCGCGTCGACCACGACCCTGACCCCGGGCACGGTCAGCGACGACTCGGCCACGGACGTGGCGAGCACCACGCGGCGCCGCGGGCCCGGCGCCAGCACCGCGTCCTGCACCGCCGCCGGGGCCCGCCCGTGCACCTGGAGCACGTCCACCCCGTCCAGGTCCCCGAGCCCGCCCGCGACCCGCGCGATCTCGCCCGCACCGGGAAGGAAGCAGAGCACGTCCCCCGTCCGCTCGGCGAGCGCGCGCCGCACCACGGAACCCACATGAGACAGCAGCGCGGGATCGACGCGCATGCCGTGCGGCGGGCGTACGGGGCGTGCCGGCGGCGCCCAGACCACCTCCACCGGGTACGACACGCCCTGCGCCTCGACCACCGGCGCGCCGCCGAGCAGCCGTGCCCAGCCCTGCGCGTCCGTGGTCGCGGACGCCGCCACCAGCCGCAGCTCGGGCCGCAGCGCCTCCCGTACGTCGCACAGGAAGGCCGCGGCCGTGTCCGCGTCCAGATGCCGTTCGTGGCACTCGTCGAGCACCACCACGTCGATCCCGGCCAGCTCCTGGTCGCGCTGCAGCCGCTGCAGCAGCACACCGGTGGTGACGACCTCCACGCGCGTGCGGCGTCCGACCACCCGTTCCCCGCGGACGGTGTGGCCGACGCTCTCGCCGGCGCGCTCACCCAGCAGCCACGCCATCCGCCGGGCCGCGGCGCGGGCGGCGATCCGCCGCGGTTCGGCCACGACCACCCGCCGGGCCGGTCCGCGCCCGAGCAGTCCGGCCAGGGCGAGCGGCACCAGCGTCGTCTTGCCGGTACCGGGCGGCGCCACCAGGACGGCGCTCCCGTGAGTGTCGAGCGCGTCGTTCAGGCCGGGGAGGGCCCCGCGTACGGGCAGTGCGTCGAGGGCGTCGTAACGGATCACCCCCCTAGTGTCGCCAGTGGCGCACGGACGGGGAAACGCCCTCCACGCGCGCGTGGAGGGCGTTCGCCCTGCGGGTCAGTCGCGTTCGCAGACGAAGATCGCGGTCCCCGGGATCAGGTGCCCGCGCAGCGGGGACCAGCCGCCCCACTCGGAGGTGTTCCAGTCCGGCCATTCCGGTTCGACGAGGTCCACGAGGTGGAAACCCGAGGTCACGATGTCGCGGACCCGGTCGCCCAGGGTGCGGTGGTGTTCGACGTAGACCGCCTGGCCGTCCTCGTCCTGCTCCACGTACGGCGTGCGGTCGAAGTAGGAGGCGGACACCGACAGACCCTCCGGACCGGGCTCGTCGGGGAAGGCCCACCGGATCGGGTGCGTCACCGAGAACACGAACCGCCCGCCCGGCCGCAGTACCCGGCGCACCTCGCGCAGCACCAGCCGCGGGTCGGCGACGAAGGGCAGCGCCCCGTACGCCGAGCAGGCCAGGTCGAAGGAGCCGTCGGCGAAGGGGAGCACGGCGGCGTCCGCGCACACCAGGGGGACGGGTCCGCCGATGCGCAGCGCGTGCTGCAGCTGGCGGTGGGAGAGGTCGAGCGCCACCGGGCGTGCGCCCTGCGCGGCCAGCCAGCGCGAGCACTGGGCGGCGCCGGCACCGATCTCCAGGACGTCCCGGTCCTTCAGCTCCTCCGACGGACCGAGGAGTTCCGCCTCGACCTCGTCCAGGCCCTCGGGACACCACACGAAGCGGTCGTCGCCGAGGAAGGTGCCGTGTTCGACCTGGTAGTCGTCGGCGTTCCGGTCCCACCAGCCCCGGTTGGCGCGGGCGCTCTCGGTGACCGAGGCCGCACGTCGGGTGGCCTCGGGCTCGGGCAGTTCGGGCTCTTGGATGATCGGCTCCCTCGTACTAGTCTGCGGCTCTTCCGTGCAGCCCCCGGCGGGCGCCCTCGGCGGGCGCCGCGGTGCCGGCAGGGCTCCGGGAGACAGGTTCTGTGCCGGGGATGCGGCGTTCTGTCCCGGGTGTGCGGCTTCGCGCATTGACCCTGCCCGGCTGCCCCCGTATGCTACAAGTTGCGCTGCGGGCCTGCGCGCCTCAGACGGAGCAGGCTGCGCTCGCATCTGTTGTATGTCCCCTCGGTTTTCGAGGCGCCACCAGCGGTTTTGTGTGGGGCTTCCTTGGCTGTCCGGCTTCTGCAGAGCGAAACGGGCTCCCGGCGTAAGCAGTACCTACGACTTCAATGTCCGTACCGGAGCCCTTTCCCACATGACGAGCAGCACCGAGACCACCGCCACCACCCCGCAGGTAGCGGTCAACGACATCGGTAACGAGGAAGCATTCCTCGCCGCGATCGACGAGACGATCAAGTACTTCAACGACGGCGACATCGTCGACGGCGTCATCGTGAAGGTCGACCGGGACGAGGTCCTGCTCGACATCGGTTACAAGACCGAAGGTGTCATCCCGAGCCGCGAGCTCTCGATCAAGCACGACGTCGACCCGAACGAGGTCGTCGCCGTCGGTGACGAGATCGAGGCCCTTGTTCTCCAGAAGGAGGACAAGGAAGGCCGCCTGATCCTCTCGAAGAAGCGCGCCCAGTACGAGCGTGCCTGGGGCACCATCGAGAAGATCAAGGAAGAGGACGGCATCGTCACCGGTACCGTCATCGAGGTCGTCAAGGGTGGTCTCATCCTCGACATCGGCCTCCGCGGCTTCCTTCCGGCCTCCCTGGTCGAGATGCGCCGCGTCCGCGACCTCCAGCCCTACGTGGGCAAGGAGCTCGAGGCGAAGATCATCGAGCTGGACAAGAACCGCAACAACGTGGTCCTGTCCCGCCGTGCCTGGCTGGAGCAGACCCAGTCCGAGGTCCGCCAGACGTTCCTCACGACCCTGCAGAAGGGTCAGGTCCGCTCCGGTGTGGTCTCCTCGATCGTCAACTTCGGTGCCTTCGTGGACCTGGGTGGCGTCGACGGTCTGGTCCACGTCTCCGAGCTGTCCTGGAAGCACATCGACCACCCCTCCGAGGTCGTCGAGGTCGGCCAGGAGGTCACCGTCGAGGTCCTCGACGTCGACATGGACCGCGAGCGCGTCTCCCTGTCGCTGAAGGCGACCCAGGAAGACCCGTGGCAGCAGTTCGCCCGGACCCACCAGATCGGCCAGGTCGTGCCCGGCAAGGTCACGAAGCTGGTTCCGTTCGGTGCGTTCGTCCGCGTGGACGAGGGCATCGAGGGTCTGGTCCACATCTCCGAGCTGGCCGAGCGCCACGTGGAGATCCCGGAGCAGGTCGTCCAGGTCAACGACGAGATCTTCGTCAAGGTCATCGACATCGACCTCGAGCGCCGTCGCATCAGCCTCTCGCTGAAGCAGGCCAACGAGTCCTTCGGTGCCGACCCGTCGGCGGTCGAGTTCGACCCGACCCTGTACGGCATGGCCGCGTCCTACGACGACCAGGGCAACTACATCTACCCCGAGGGCTTCGACCCCGAGACCAACGACTGGCTCGAGGGTTACGAGAAGCAGCGCGAGGAGTGGGAGCGCCAGTACGCCGAGGCGCAGTCCCGCTTCGAGCAGCACCAGGCGCAGGTCATCAAGTCCCGCGAGGCGGACGAGAAGGCCGCTGCCGAGGGTGGCGAGGCTGCCGCTCCGGCCGCCTCCGGTGGCGGTTCGTACTCCTCCGAGGGTGGCGACAGCTCCGGCGCGCTCGCTTCGGACGAGGCCCTGGCTGCCCTGCGCGAGAAGCTGGCCGGCGGCCAGAGCTGACCGCTCACCGCTGCTAGGCGCAAGCCGTTGACCGCGGCCCGTACCCCCCGCCCGGGGGTACGGGCCGCGGCCGTACCCGCACAAGGCGCCCGCCCCACCCGCCCGCCTCGCCCGTGACCGCGGCGGAAGACTCCGTCGTCACGATTCCGGGTGATCGTGCGGCGTCGGGGAATGCCCGCGCCCCGTTCCTCGTTGTGAACCTACGAACACGAGGAGGGGCGGTCACAGTGCTTGATCCGCAGGGTTTGTACGCATGGGAGCCGAAGGGCCTGGCGGTCGTCGACATGGCGCTCGCACAGGAGTCGGCCGGGCTCGTCATGCTCTACCACTTCGACGGATACATCGACGCGGGGGAGACCGGCGACCAGATCGTCGACCGGCTGCTCGATTCCCTGCCCCACCAGCTCGTGGCGCGCTTCGACCACGACCGGCTCGTGGACTACCGGGCCCGCCGCCCCCTGCTGACCTTCAAGCGCGACCGCTGGACCGAGTACGAGGAGCCGGCGATCGAGGTGCGCCTCGTCCAGGACGCCACGGGAGCGCCGTTCCTGCTGCTGTCCGGCCCCGAACCGGACGTCGAGTGGGAGCGCTTCTCCGCCGCCGTGCGGGAGATCGTGGAGCGGCTGGGCGTGCGCCTGGCGGTCAACTTCCACGGCATTCCCATGGGCGTCCCGCACACCCGCCCGGTCGGTCTCACCCCGCACGGCAACCGCAGCGACCTCGTCCCTGGCCACCGCAGCCCCTTCGACGAGGCGCAGGTCCCCGGCAGCGCCGAGGCCCTGGTGGAGTACCGGCTGATGGAGGCCGGGCACGACGTCCTGGGCGTCGCCGCGCACGTCCCGCACTACATCGCCCGCTCTCCGTACCCCGACGCGGCACTGACCGTGCTGGAAGCCATCACGGCGGCCACCGGCCTGGTCCTGCCGAGCGTCGCCCACTCCCTGCGCAACGACGCCCACCGCACGCAGACCGAGATCGACCGGCAGATCCGTGAGGGCGACGAGGAACTCACCTCCCTCGTGCAGGGACTGGAGCACCAGTACGACGCCGCCGCGGGCGCCGAGACCCGGGGCAACATGCTCGCCGAGCCCGTCGAGATCCCGTCCGCCGACGAGATCGGCCGCGAGTTCGAACGCTTCCTGGCCGAGCGGGAGGGCGAGAACTGACGCCCGCCGGGCCGGCCGCGCACGCCAGGGCCTAAGCTGCGGCACATGCTGAAGGTGGGCCTGACCGGGGGCATCGGAGCCGGTAAGAGCGAGGTGTCACGGCTGCTCGTGGAGTGCGGCGCGGTGCTGATCGACGCCGACCGCATCGCCCGGGAGGTGGTCGCCCCGGGCACGCCCGGCCTCGCCGCGGTCGTCGACGCCTTCGGCGAGGAGGTACTCGCCGCGGACGGCAGCCTGGACCGGCCCCGCCTGGGAGCCATCGTCTTCGCCGACCCCGAGCGGCTCGCCGTGCTGAACAAGATCGTGCACCCCCTGGTGGGTGCCCGCTCCCGCCTGCTCGAAGAGGCCGCCGACGAGGACGCCGTCGTGGTCCACGACGTCCCGCTCCTCACCGAGAACGGCCTCGCACCGCTGTACGACCTCGTGATCGTCGTCGACGCGAGCCCCGAGACCCAGCTCGACCGGCTCGTACGGCTGCGCGGCATGACCGAGGAGGACGCACGCGCCCGCATGGCCGCCCAGGCCACCCGGGGCAAGCGCCTGGAGATCGCCGACATCGTCATCGACAACGACGTCCCGCTGGAGCGGCTTCGGGAGCGGGTCCGGGAGGTCTGGACGGAACTGGTCCACCGGGCCCGCGGCCCGCACCGCCCGTCCGCGGAGACCCAGGGATAGGTCCGGAGGCCCAGGGCCAGGTCCGCGGAGACACCCGGGGACACGCGCTGGAGACACCGGGGGAGGCCCGGCCCGGCCCGGCGGACACCCGGGGCCAGGCCACCGGGGAAACCCAGGGACGGGCCGGGGGCGGCGCGCGCGGCGTCCGACGGCCGCACGGACAGCCGTCCGCCACGTCCGGTGCCCGCCTGTGCCGCACCTCACCCCGGGTGCCCGCCGGAATACGGTTGTCCGGCCGGGGCGTTGAACCCTTCCAGCAAGGGAAGGACTTTGCCGTGCCCGAGACCAGCGGTTCCCCCGGACGTACTCCGGAGACGCATGTCATCGACTTTCGTGCCGCCGAACAGCTGCTCGCCGCGCGGGACCCACGGGGCGCGGTGAAGCTGCTCGACGGAGTCATCGCCGCGCACCCCGAGAACACGGCGGCCCGGCTGCTGCGCGCCCGCGCGTTCTTCGCCGCCGCGCAACTGAGACCCGCCGAGCTGGAGTTCACCATCGTCCTGGAGCGGGAGCCGGACAACGCGTTCGCGCACTTCGCGCTGGCCCGCACCTACGAGCGGCAGGGCCGTGCCGACCTGGCCAAGCGTCACTTCCGGCTGGCGGCCGCACTGGACCCGAACCCCGAGTACCTTCAGCGCGCCAAGTTCGACACCTGACCGTCCCGCCCGACGCGCCGCCGCGCCTTCGGGCCGCGGCCCCTCGGGCGGCTACCCGTCCCGCCCCTCCGGAGGCCGGTACGGCGGGACGTCACGGCCCGGCTGGTAGTGCGCCCCCTGCCGCAGATGCCGCACGACGACCGCGAAGTCGACGGCGATCACCAGCCACAGCACACCGCACGCCGCCGCCCACCCGGGCCGGCCGAGCAGTACGAACACGGCGGTGCCGAACATCGCCCAGGCCAGCCCCCACAGGCACAGCCAGAAGCGCGCCCGCAGAGCACTGCGCGCGGTCGTCGGTTCACTGCCGGTACGCATCACCGCTCACCACTTCTCCTTGCAACGTACTCTTCTGCGGGGCGTACACCAAAGGGACCACCGGCGGCCGCACCGCTCGCCGGGGGCCCGCGCCACCGGGTCTCACCCGACCGGGTGAACCGTGCCAGGCCGCGGAACGGCGGCGCGGACACGGCCCGTTGTACGGACCGGCTGGCCGGCCCGAAGACCGACACGCGGCTCCCCTCGGACTGCACCTGGTGCGGCCGTCACCCGAGGAACAGACCGGACGGCGATGAGTTCCGCCACGGAGACCGGTCTTCCTTCTGTACAGCAGCCCGCTGACCGCTTCCCGCAGGAGACCCCCATGCCCGAGACCGTCGCCGCCCCCGCAGCCTCCCTCCTCTCCCCGGTCCCGGCCGCCGCCGAGGGCGCCGCACCCGGTGCCCGAGGCCGCCGCGCCCGCGCCGTGGCCCTGCGCGCCGTCCAGGTGCTGCTCGCGCTCTTCTACGCCTTCGCGAGCGCCCTTCCCAAGCTCATCGCGCACCCTTCGGCCGTCGAATCGTTCGACCGGATGGGCTGGGGCAGCGCGGGCATGTACGTCATCGGCACACTCGAACTGGCCGGTGCGGTCGCACTGCTGGTCCCGGTGCTGCAGTCGGTCGCGGCGCTGGCCCTCGGCGCGCTGATGGTGGGCGCGTTCGTCGTCCAGCTCACCGTCTTCGACGGGCAGAACGCTGCGACCCCGGTCGTCCTGATCGTCCCGCTCCTCCTCATAGCGTGGGCCCGGCGGGGCGCCACCGCGCGCCTGCTGCGGACGGCCCGCCGGCAGGGCTGAACCCGCCCCGCGCCAGGCCGCCGACGGAGCGGGTGGCCGCGCTGCCGCCCGGGCAGCCATGGGGCAGCCGGGGTGTCACGGCGCCGCCGTGGCGACAAGGCGACGCAGGGCCGTGGTGGCTCCGGGACCGTGGCGGTGCTGCCGGGCGGTGGTGGCTCCGGGACCGTGGCGGTGCTGCCGGGTGGTGGTGGCTCCGGTGTCAGGGCCCGGGGAGTGGAGCCGGGCCGTGGTGGCTCCGGCCGTCAGGCGCCACTGGCGCCGTCGGGCGCCGGGCGGCCGTGGCGGGACCCGGCCGGTCTCCACGGCCGCGGGCGCGCCGGACGGGCTACCGGCTCCGCGGCCGGCCCGCCGGTCCGCTCGGCCCGTCCAGGCCACCCATGTCGCGCAGTCGCTCCAGCTCGCGACGGTCCCGCTTCGTCGGGCGCCCGGCACCGCGGTCGCGGACCCCCGCGGGAGCGACGGCCTCGCGGGGCGGGGGCGGCGGCGAGTTGTCGACGTAGCACTGGACGGCCACGGGCGCGCCGACCCGCTTGCGGATCAGCCGCGTGACGACGACGATCCGCTCCCGGCCCTCGCCGCGCAGGCGGACCTCGTCGCCGACCCGGACGGAGTGCGCGGGCTTGACCCGCTCGCCGTTCACGCGGACATGGCCGCCACGGCAGGCGGTCGCGCCGACCGAGCGCGTCTTGACCAGGCGGACGGCCCAGATCCAGCTGTCGATCCGCACGGTCTCACCAGGCCCCGGACCGGCGGCCTCGGCGGCGGCGACGGCGGCGGCGACCTTGGGATCCATCCCGGCGGTGCCCTTCGGTTCCGCCGCACCACCTGCCCCGTCGGCCTCAGCACCACCGGTCTTCGGAACAATGGCCGCACCGGTCTTCGGACCCGCGGCGGCGCCAGCCGTCACATCCGCGGTGTCACCGGCCGTGGCGATGGCCGTGTCACGGGCCTTCGCATCCGCGCCGCCACCGGCCGCCGCCTCGTCCGCCGCCGCGGACGACCGCGGGGAGGCCCCTCGCGTCCGTCCGCGCCCGCCGCCCCTGCCCTGGTCGCGGTCCATGTCGTCTCCCGAAGCCATGGTCCCGACCTTAGTCTCCCGACCCCACCGTCCCGCACGAAATTACGGTGGAGGCATGGACACCAGCAGCCTTGCCGCTCTCGACCAGCGGATCACCCGGTGCCGGGCCTGCCCGCGCCTGGTGACCTGGCGCGAGGAGATCGCCCGCACCAAACGGGCCGCGTTCGCCGACTGGACGTACTGGGGCCGCCCCGTGCCGGGCTTCGGGCCGCCGGACGCACGGCTGCTGATCGTCGGGCTCGCACCGGCCGCGCACGGCGGCAACCGCACCGGCCGCATGTTCACCGGGGACCGCTCCGGTGACGTCCTCTACAAGGCACTCCACGACGTCGGGCTGGCCTCTCAGCCGACCTCCGTCTCCGCCGACGACGGCCTGGAACTGTACGGCGTGCGCATCACCTCGCCCGTGCATTGCGCCCCGCCCGCCAACAAACCGACGCCCGGCGAGCGGGACACCTGCCGACCCTGGCTGGTCCAGGAACTGCACCTGCTGCGGCCCACCCTCCGGGCGGTCGTGGTGCTCGGGGCGTTCGGCTGGCAGGCCGCGCTGCCCGCCTTCACCGAGGCGGGCTGGACGGTGCCGCGTCCCCGCCCCGCCTTCGCCCACGGCGCCCACGTGCCGCTCGACGGACTCGACCTCTTCGGCTGCTTCCACGTGAGCCAGCGCAACACCTTCACCGGCCGGCTCACCCCCGGAATGCTCCGGGACGTCCTGCGGACGGCGGCACGAGCGGCGGGACTGCCGACCACGCCGGTGCCGGCCACACCGTCCGCGGGGGCCGGGGCCGGGGCGGAAGCCGGGGCCGGGGCCGGGGACGCGGACAAGGAGGAGGGCGCGGCGGAAAACGAGGGGACGGGCCCGTAGCCGGCGGCTAGGGTGCGCCGATGCCCTTGTATCCGGAGATCGAACCGTACGACCACGGCCTGCTCGACGTCGGTGACGGCAACCGCGTGTACTGGGAGGTCTGCGGCAACCCGCACGGCAAGCCGGCGCTGATGCTGCACGGCGGGCCGGGCTCCGGCTGCACCCCGGGCCACCGGCGTTACTGCGACCCGGCCCGCTACCGGATCGTGGTGCTCGACCAGCGCGGCTGCGGACGCTCCACACCGCACGCGAGCGCGTACGACACCGACATGCGCGTCAACACGACCGCGCACGTGCTGGCCGACCTGGAGCTGCTGCGCCGGCACCTGGACATCGAACGGTGGCTGGTGTGGGGTGCCTCGTGGGGGGCGGTGCTGGCGCTGCGGTACGCCCAGACCCGTCCCGGTGCCGTCTCCGAACTGGTCCTGACCGGGATCGCGACCGGTTCGAACGCCGAGGTGGCCCTGCTGACCCATGGTCTGGGCAGGATCTTCCCCGACGCCTTCGCCCGGTTCCTGGCCGCACTGCCCGAGGACGCCGACCGCACCGGCAACCTCGCCGCCGCCTTCAACGGGCTGATCGAGTCGCCCGACCCGGCGGTACGGGAGCGGGCGGCACGCGCCTGGACCGACTGGGAGACTGCGATCATCCCCGCACCGCCGCGCTCCGTGGCGCGCTACGAGGACCCGGCGTTCCGCATGGCCTTCGCCCGTACGGTGACGCACTACTTCGGCAACGACCACTTCCTCGGCGCGGGGAACGACGAGGGCGTCGTGCTGCGCGACGCCCCCTTGCTGCGAGGCATCCCCGGCACCCTGGTCCAGGGCAGCCTCGACCTCGGCAACCTCCTCGGCACGCCCTGGCGCCTGCACCGGGCCTGGCCGGGCAGCGAACTGGTGATCGTCGACCAGGCGGGGCACAACGCGGCGGCGCCCGGCGTGGTGGACGCGCTCGTCGCGGCCACGGACCGGTACGGCACCGGCGGTTGAAGGAACGGACCGCGGGACCGGCCTCACGGGCGCCAGACGTACCGTACGTCCGGCTCCCGTTCCTCGTTCCCGCTGCCGTCGGTGTACTCGGCGGCGACGAAGCCGTGCCGCTCGTAGAAACGGTGGGCGGGCTCGTTGACCTGGAAGGTCCACAGCGTCAGCCCCCGCGGGACGCGCTCCTTGGCCAGGGCGACGAACCGGTCGCCCAACCCCCGCCCCCGCCACCCCGGTTCGAGGTAGAGCTGGGACAACTCCTCGCCGTCGAGCACCATGAGCCCGACGACACCGGCCCCGCCGCGGTCGTCGGCGACCCATGTCTCCCGGAAGGGCACCACCACGTCCCGGAAGTACGCGCGCACCTCGTCGTCGGAGTGCGGCCGCACGACCGTCGGCAGCGCGGCGGCGAAGGACCGCAGCCAGACGCCGGCCGCGGCCGGGGCATCGGGAGCACCGGCCCGCCGCAGCACCACGGAGCCCGCCGCGCTCATGCGCCGTGCCCCTCTCCCGCGGCCCCCGCGCCGGTCGCCGGCACCTGCGCCGGGTCGCTGCCCACCGCGCGGAGCCGCTCAGGGAGATGGGCGCTCACCTGCCCGGCCCGGCGCACGGGAGCATCCGCTCCGACGAGGTTGCCTCCGGCGTCGCACGGCACGGATCCGGCGCGGAAGGCCGGCTGCGTGCCCGCCTCGGCGACGCGGACGTGCGAGTGCCGGGGCGGCGGACAGAGGCGGGATGCTGTGACGTGCTGGATCAACGGGGCTCCCGGGGCGGCCGGTTGGCGGCGGTGGACGGCGGACGACCCGCCGATGATGCGCGTCCGGGGACGTGGCCGCACCCGAATTTCCCGCGACCGGCGGTCCCGGCGGACGCGGACAAGGGCAGGCGCCGGGGAGCGGCGGACAGCGGGAGTCAGTAGTCGCCGGGAAACGGCGGGCGCCGGGCGATCTGAAGGCGCCGGGGAACGGCGGACGCCGGGGGACTAGAAGACGGAGAACGGAGAACAAGGTGCGTATGGAGCTTTCGGACGAGGTCTTCCTCGACACCACCGCGGACCGCCTCGCCGCGCTCCCCGGCGTCCGGGCCGTGGCCCTCGGCGGCTCGCGCGCCCAGGGCACCCACCGGTCCGACAGCGACTGGGACCTCGCGGTCTACTACCGCGGACGTTTCGACCCCGCCGACCTGCGGGCCGTGGGCTGGCCGGGCGAAGTCTCCGCGATCGGCGGCTGGGGTGGCGGCGTCTTCAACGGCGGCGCGTGGCTGACCGTCGACGGGCGCCACGTCGACGTCCACTACCGCGACCTGGACGTCGTGGAACACGAGTGGGCCGAGGCGGAGGAGGGCCGGTTCCGGGTGGAACCGCTGCTCTTCCACCTCGCCGGGATCCCGAGCTACCTGGTGGTGGCGGAACTCGCGGTCAACCGGGTGCTGCGCGGCGAGCTGCGGCAGCCGGCGGCGTACCCGGAGAAGCTGCGCCGGACGGCGCCCGGACACTGGTACGGCCTGGCCACGGCCACCCTCGGCTACGCGGAGGACGGGCACGCGGCCAAGGGCGCGCTCGTCCAGACCGCCGGTGCGATCGCCCTCGCCACGACTCAGACGGCCCACGCGGTGCTGGCCGCGCGGGGAGAGTGGGTCACCAACGACAAGGGGCTGGTCGACCGCGCGGGCCTGGGCCGCGTCGACGGCATCCTCACCGGCCTGACCGCCTCCCCCACGGCGCTGAGACGGGCCGTCGCCGAGGCCGGACACGTCCTCGGCGACGCGGTGGGCGCCCTGCCGAAAGACACGAACGTGTGAACACGAACGGTGCACGGAGCGAAGCGGAAGGTGATCGTCTGGGCCGAAAGTGTGAGGTGAGACCCACTTTCGGCGTTGAACTCGTGTCAACTACGTCTCAGTACCGTCACTGGGCGAGGCGTTCACCCCATGCTTGGCGTTTAACTCTAGGAGAACAGCTCGACAGGAGGTGCAGGGTGAACGGGCGAACGGTGCTCGAGCGCTTTCCCGCCGGTGGTCCGCGCGGATCGTGGCCGGCGGAGGAGTTCGCGCATGCGCGGCGTCTGGAGGGCCTGCCCGCCGAGGTCGTGATGGACCTCGCGACGGACACTTTCCTGGTGATCGTCAGGGGCGCCGAGGGCGGCGGTGACGTGACCGCCTGAACCCGGCGCGTACCCCGGCGTGCGGGCGCGGCCGTCTGATCCCGGCGCGTGCCCCGGCACGCGGACGCCTGCCGGAGGGCGTGCGGGAGCGCGGGCGTCCGGGAGGCGCGCGGTGGCGCGAGGGTGTGCGGACGTCCGTCGGGGGCGGCAGCTCAGGCGCTGACGGGGCGGGACCAGGCCGGTGTCGCGCCCGTCACCCGGCACACTGCCAGGTAGAGCGGGATCGGCGGCGTGTAGGGCACCGGTCCGTCGGGGCGGTGGATGAGGGCGGGCAACCGGTCGCGTGCGGTGTCCGGCAGGACCGCGCCGGTCGCGTAGTGCGCGGCGGCCGGCCAGCGGAGCGCGTAGTCGGAGTCCGAGGGCACGATCCACCACCAGTGCGTCGCGTCGGCGTAGACGCAGCCCACGCGCGGCAGCCGGGGCATCAGCTGGGGGCCGAAGCGGGCGGGAACCGCCACCGCGTCACAGCCCAGCGGAAGGGTCATGCCCTCGGGAAGGGCCAGCCGGAGCGGCGGACCGGACCGGTCCGGACCACCGGGAGCGCCAGGCGCACGCGTCGCGCGCCCGAGGCGTACGAGGGTGTCCAGGCTGATCACCCGACCGGAGCCGGAAGCACCGCTCACAGCCATACGGCCCCCGTTCCATGAGGTTCCTGCGGTCGCGTTCCCTGTGCTGCCTGCGGGAAGTGGGATGTCTGCGCGGGATGCGGCCCTTGCCAGCCATGGGGCGCCTGCGGCCCGACATGCGCCTGGGGCGAGTGGGGCCCGTGAGGTGTCTGAGGTCCATGCGCTCCGTGCATCCCGTGCGGGGGCTGCGGGGCGTGCGGCAGGTGGGGACTGTGGCCGTGCGGGACGTGCGGGCCCTGCGGTCCGGGCAGGACGGGGTGCGCCGCCGCCCCCCGCGTCTGTCCCGCGTGCCCCGCCTGCGCCGTCTTCCGGGTCTCCCGTGCCGCCCGGGGGTCGTCCTCGTGGCCGGGCTGGCGGGCCGGTGCCGGCTTGGGACGGGCTCCCCAGCCGAGGTCCCCGCGGACCTCCGGTACGTCTTCCCGTACGTCCTGCGTTTCCCGTACGTCCTGCGCTTCCTCCGCCCCGTGCGGGTCCGGGACCGCGCCGGGCACGGCGGCCGGGACTCCCGCCGGTGCCGGGACTCCGTGCGGTGCCGGGAGTTCCCGCGTGTCCGGCAGACCGTCGCTCGCCTCCGCCGCGCCGGCCGCGCGGGGCAGCTCCGCCCACACCACCAGCCCGGGACCCTGTTCCTGCGCACCCCAGGCGCGACACAGGGCCTCGACGAGAAGCAGGCCCCTGCCGTGCTCCTCCTCCGGCCGCTGCGGCGACGGGTGGGGCTCACCCGGGGCGCAGCCCTCGTCACGCACGGATATGCGCACCAGGTCGTCACCGTCGAGCAGCTCGCAGACGATCTGGTTGCTCGCCGTGTGCACGATGGCGTTGGTGACCAGCTCGGAGACGACCAGGGCCGCGGTGTCGCAGGTGTCCTCGCACACCGACCAGCCGGTCAGCCGGCGTCTGGTCAGCTGTCTGGCCTGTGCGGGGGAACCCGGATGTGCGGCCAGTTCGAAACGGAACCGGCGCTCGGCAACGGCCCCGGTGGGGCCCGCTCCCGTGGCGGCGCCGGGGGCGAGGAGGCCCGCGGCGGCGTCTGTTCCTAAGGGCGGGGACGGAATCACGCTTGCCACTATCTCCCCGCCGTGAACACTTGGCAAGTGTCACTATGAAAAATGCAGAGTGCTGTGTGACGCGGTGAGGGGCCGTGGCACACTGCTCGCAACAGCATGTCGCGCGGCGCCAGTTGAGATCGTCCGAGGATCCGCCGGGTCCTCGAATGAATCTTCGAATGGCGCCGCAGGCCTGTCGGGATTCTTCAGGGCCGTCCGGGCCCGTCGCGGGTCAGCGGACCCGCGAGGAGCCCTCGGGACTTCTCAGGTGGAGGTGGAGTGTGAGCGAACCGCGGTCCGCGCCGACGGTCGGCCAGGTCGTGCTCGGCCGACGCCTGCTCGACCTGCGGGAACGCGCGGGGCTCAAGCGTGAGGAGGCGGCTCGCATCCTCCGCGTCGCCCCCGCCACCGTCCGCAGGATGGAGATGGCCGAGGTCGCCCTCAAGATCCCCTACCTGCAACTGCTGCTGAAGGCGTACGGCATCCCGGACGACGAGGCCGAGGCCTTCGTGCAACTGGCCGAGGACGCCAACCGGCCCGGCTGGTGGCAGCGGTTCCACGACATCCTGCCGGGCTGGTTCTCGATGTACGTCAGCCTGGAGGGCGCCGCCGCGCTCATCCGCTCCTACGAACCCCACTTCGTGCCCGGACTCCTCCAGACCGAGGACTACGCGCGCGGAGTGCTCACCTCGGGCGCCATAGGACAGACCAGCCCCGAGGACATCGAGCGCCATGTCGCGCTCCGCATGCAACGCCAGGACCTGCTCACCCGTCCCGACGCGCCCCGGTTCTGGGTCGTCCTGGACGAGACCGCGCTGCGCCGCCCGGTCGGCGGCCCGGAGGTGATGCGTGCCCAGATCGACAGATTGCTCGACGCCACGAAGCTGCCCAACGTGACGCTGCAGGTCGCCCCGTTCTCCTCGGGGCCGCACCCCGGCACGTACGGGCCCTTCGTGCTGTTCCGATTCGCCATGCCCGAACTGCCGGACATGGTCTACAGCGAGTACCTGACCGGCGCCGTCTACCTGGACGCGCGCAGCGAGGTGGCGACCCACCTCGAGGTCATGGACCGCATGGCGGCGCAGGCCGCTACGGCACATCGCACGAAGGAGATCCTCCGGGATCTCCGCAAGGAGCTGTGAATGGATCGCATCACGTCCCAGCCCTCGCCGAGCCGTCGCGGCCGGCGGCTCCGCGGCGAGCGGATCTACAACGGCATGCCTGCCAGGGAACTGGGCAGTGAAGGCTGGCACAAGCCGTGGAGCGGCGGCAACGGGGGCAACTGCCTGGAGGCGATGAAGCTGGCCGACGGCCGGATCGCGGTGCGCCAGTCGACCGACCCGGACGGGCCGGCCCTCATCTACACCACCGACGAGATGACCGCCTTCATCGAAGGCGCCAAGGCGGGGGTGGCCGACTTCCTGCTCTCCTGACCGGCGTGCGCCGTTCTGCTTGCTCGACTTCCTAATTTTGGTACGGACTTGATCATGTCGGACCCCGGCGGCTTCGACAGCCCCCACGACCCCGATGGCCCCTACGACCCCGATAGCTCCTACGACTCCTACGACTCCTGCGGCTCCGACGGCGTCAGCCGCTCACGGAGCGCCGCATGAGCTGACCCGACTGGAACCGAACTGCCTGAGCTGCCCTGCCCCGCACCTGAGCTGCCCTGACCGTCACCGGCCGCCGGCTCGCGCGCCGGTGACGGACTACACCGCCATGGGACGGTCGTAGGGCCCGATCGGTGCCGGAAGGTGTGAACTGCCCGTCAGGTACCGGTCGACCGCCGCCGCCACCGCCCGTCCCTCCGCGATGGCCCACACGATCAGCGACTGCCCGCGTGCCGCGTCCCCGGCCGCGAACACGCCGGGAACAGAGGTCGCGAAGTCGGGTCCCCGCACGACGGTGCCCCGCGGCGCGAGTTCGATCCCCAGCTGGTCCACGAGACCGTCCTCCCGGTCCGGTCCGGAGAAACCGAGCGCGAGCAGCACCAGATCGGCCGGCAGCGTGCGCTCGGTGCCGGGCAACGGGCGTCGCCGCGCGTCCACTTCGGTCAGGTGCAGCTCGCGCACGTGTCCCTGCCCGTTGCCGGTGAAACGGAGCGTGGACGCCGCGAACAGGCGTGCGTCCGCGTCCGCGGCGGGCGCCGTCCGCAGCGCACCGGCCTCCTCGTGCGCGGCCGAGAGCCGGTAGAGCTTCGGGTAGGTCGGCCACGGCTCGCTCTCCTCGTCGCGCTCCGTGCCGGGCTGGGCGTAGATGTCCAGCTGGGTCACGGACGCGGCGCCCTCCCGCACCGCCGTGCCCAGACAGTCGGCGCCCGTGTCACCGCCGCCCACGATGACCACATGGCGGCCCGCCGCGGACAGCGGTGAGACCCGGAGGTCGCCCTCGCACACCCGGTTGGCCAGCGGAAGGTACTCCATCGCCTGCCGCACCCCGGACAACTCACGGCCCGGCACGTCGAGTTCCCGCCAGGCCGTCGCCCCCGTGGCGATCACCACCGCGTCGTAGCGCGCGCGCAGCTCCGCCGCCGCGACGTCCCGCCCGACCGCGGTCGACGTACGGAACCGGGTCCCCTCGGTCCGCATCTGCTCCAGCCGGCGCTCCAGACGGCGCTTCTCCATCTTGAACTCCGGGATGCCGTACCGCATCAGGCCGCCGAGCCGGTCGTCCTTCTCGTACACGGCGACGGTGTGTCCCGCGCGGGTGAGCTGCTGGGCCGCGGCGAGTCCGGTCGGGCCCGAGCCGATCACCGCCACCGTGCGCCCCGACAGCCGGTCCGGCGGGCGCGGCGGGGTGAAACCTTCCTCCCAGGCGCGGTCGGCGATGGCGCACTCGACGTTCTTGATGGTGACGGCCGGCTGGTTGATCGCGAGCACGCACCCCGCCTCGCAGGGCGCCGGGCACAACCGCCCGGTGAACTCGGGGAAGTTGTTCGTCGCGTGCAGCCGGTCGCTCGCCGCCCGCCAGTCCTCCCTGGATACCAGGTCGTTCCACTCGGGGATCAGGTTGCCCAGCGGACAGGCGTCATGGCAGAACGGGACTCCGCAGTCCATGCAACGGTCGGCCTGCCGACTGATGATGGGCAGCAGCGCCCCTGGGACGTACACCTCGTCCCAGTCGCCCACCCGTTCCCGGACCGGCCTGCGGGGCCACTCCTCGCGGGGCGTGTTCATGAAACCCTTGGGATCGGCCATGGCCGTCTCCCTTGTGATCGGGCGGCACCCTTCCCGCCACGCGCGGCACTCCTGCGGCCACGATACGTCGCCCCGGCCGCACGCGCAGAGTGCGCGGCCCCTCCCTCTCAGGCCGCGCGGCGCACGCCGTCCTCCTCCCGCTCCTCCCGCTCCTCCCGCCACGCCCGCAGCACCGACTCCACGGCGTCCGCCGTGAGCCGACGGGCCTCGTGCCGTGCCACTTTCTCCATCAGCAGCCGGTCGTAGGGGGTGTCCAGGTGCCGGACCGAGGCCCGCACCGCGCAGAGGACCGCGCCCTCGGACAGCGCCCGGCCCGCCGCGCTGCGCCCGACCCGGCCGCTGCCGCGCGCCGAGGCGTGCGCCGCGATGTCGTGGGCACGCCCGGCCGGACAGCCGGGGAACAGCCGTCGGATCTCCGCCGCGAAGGCCTCCGTGAACCGTACGTCCTGCGCCGCCCGCCGCCGCGCGTCCCGGGCCCGCCGCCGCCGACGTGCCTCGGCGTCCGCCAGGCACCGCTCCTCCGCCCGGGCCAGAGCCGCCTCCTCCACGAGGAGTCCCTGCCGTTCGTACCGGCCGCGGCGCCGGCTGAACCGCACCACCACCGCCGACAGCGTGCTCTCCTCACGCGCCCTGCGGGTCAGTGCGGTGTCGCCGCGCGGCAGGAACAGCAGGTGGCCGAGGTCGGCACAGCCCAGACAGCGGGGCCGCCCCTCCTCCAGGACGAGCAGGGACAGGGGCCCGCGGCGGCATGCCGCACAGTGCTTCTTCCGCAGCGGCTGGACGACGAGGAGCCCCGGCGTGAGCGGGGCGGTCGGGGGCGGGGGAGGCGGAGGGCGGCCCATGGGAGGTTCATTCCCGTAGCGGCCCCCGGCCACCCGCCCTGCCGCCTGCCGCATCATGACCCTGTGCGACTCGAAGCGATCACCTGGGAACGACTCGGCGACCTCCTGGTCGAACGGCTGCTCGACCTGGAACCGGGCGACGGCGGTGTCTGGCCCCGCGTCGCCTTCGACGGTGCTCCCGCCGCCCGCCCGGGCGACCTGGCCGAACGCGTCAGCGAGACGCTGCGGGTGCGCGGCAGACCGTCCCTCGTCATCGGCACCGAGGGGTTCCTGCGCCCGGCCTCCCTCCGGCTCGAACACGGCCACCGGGACGTGGACTCCTACTACGACGGCTGGCTCGACACGGGCGCCCTCTGGCGCGAGGTCTTCGGCCCGCTCGAGCCCGGCGGGGACGGCCGGGTCCTGCCGGACCTGTGGGACCCGGGCACCGACCGGGCCACCCGCAGCTCCCGCGTCCCGCTCCCGCCCGGCGGGCTGCTGTTGCTGCACGGCCCCCTGCTGCTGCGGCACTGGTTCCCGTTCGACCTGAGCGTCCACGTCCTGCTCTCGCCGGGTGCCCTGCGCCGCCGCACGCCGGAGACGGAGCACTGGACGCTGCCCGCCTTCGAACGCTACGAGGCCGAGACCGACCCGGCCGCCACGGCGGACGTCCTGGTCCGCGCCGACGACCCACGCCACCCGGCATGGAACGGCTGACCGCCTCGGCTGCGACCGTCCGGCGTCCGTCTCGGCTCCGGCTGCGACCGTGCGGCGTCCGTCTCGGCTCCGACCGTCCGGCGTTCGTCCGTTCGACGGTGCGGCGGCATGATCGGGGTATGACCCACGGCGACGGATACCTCCTCGGCAACCGGCAGACCGAGGCGGGCGAGCGGTTCGAGGCCTTCGCCCACCTCTTCGACCCCACGACCTTCCGGCACCTCGACGCGCTCGGAGTGCAGCGCGGGTGGCGGTGCTGGGAGGTCGGCGCGGGCGGCACGTCCGTCGTCTCCTGGCTGGCCGATCGCGTCGGCCCCACCGGCCAGGTCGTCGCGACCGACATCGACACCACCCGGCTCGCCGCAGCCGCCCGGCCGCCGGTCGAGGTGCGCGTGCACGACGTCGGTGCCGAGGAACCGCCGGGGGAGGGCTTCGACCTGGTGCACGCCCGGCTCGTCCTGGTCCACGTACCCGACCGGCACAAGGCGCTGCGGTCCATGATCGCGGCGCTGCGTCCCGGCGGACGCCTGCTGCTGGAGGACGCCGACCCCGCGTTGCAGCCGCTGCTCTGTCCCGACGAACACGGTCCCGCCGAGGAACTGGCGAACCGGCTGCGGCGCGGGTTCCGCCGACTGCTCGCCGACCGCGGAGCCGATCTGTCGTACGGGCGCACGCTCCCGCGTCTGCTGCGCGAGGCGGGGCTGCACCAGGTAGAGGCCGACGCCTACTTCCCGGTCACCTCGGCTGCGTGCGCCGCCCTGGAGTCCGCCACGGTCCGTCAGATCCGTGACCGGCTCGTCGCCGCGGGCCTGGCCACCGACGAGGAGATCGACCGCCACCTGGCCAATGTGGCCACCGGCACCATGGACCTGGCCACGGCCCCGATGTTCTCGGCCTGGGGCCGGAAAGAGTAGCGGCCGGGGCCCGAGGAGCAGGTCGTCAAGGAGTCCGCCGCGGAGGTCTCCCGCCCACGCGCGTCACCGCCAGCGCACCCGCACCGCACCCGTCCACCGCCGCGGCCTCGGGCCCGGCGCCGCCGAGCAGCGCGGCGAGGAAGGCGCCGGTGAACGCGTCACCGGCGCCCGTGGTGTCCAGCGGCACCGCGGGCCGGCCCCGCACCCTGGCGCACACGGCGCCCGAGCGGGCCACCAGCGCGCCGTCCCGGCCGTGTTTCACCACCACCAGCGGGAACCGCCGGCTCAGCTCGGCCGCGGCGTCCGCCGGATCGGACAGCCCCGTCAGCAGACACGCCTCGTCACGGCTGGGCAGCAGGACGTCCACCCCTTCGGTGAGCGCCAGGAACCGGTCCACGCCCAGCGACGCCAGGAAGCCCGCCGAGGCCGGATCCAGGCTCACCGGCACGCCACGCGCGCGTGCCGCCGCGACGGCCACCGCCACGAAGGCCCGGCCCGGCCGGGAGAACAGCAGGTAACCCGACAGATGCAGCCGGGCCACACCGTCGAGCAGGCCGTCCGACCAGTCGCCGGGCTCCAGCCGCAGCGACGCCCCGCTGTCCGTGAGGAACGTACGCTCGGCCGCTGCCGCGTCGTCGACCAGAGCGACCACCGTGCCGGTCGGTGCGCAGGGGTCCACGACGAGCCGGGGAAGCACCCCCGAAGCGATCAGCTCCCGTTCGTGCCAGGCCGCCGTGTCCGCGCCGACCCGGCCGAGCAGCCGCACCCGCGGGCACCCGTGATGCGCTGCCCAGCAGGCCACGTTCGCCCCCGCGCCGCCCGGCACCAGCAGGATCGCGGCCGCCGTGTCGGTGCCGGGCGCGAGCGGCCCCCGGTGCCGTGCGACGACGTCCGTCACCACGTCCCCGGCCACCAGCAGCGCACCGTCCCCGGCGCGGCCCGCTGCCGCGCCCGCCCCCGCGCCCGTGGCAGGCTCCGTACGGGAGCCTGCGGCAGGCCGCCCCGTACCGGCTCCCGGCGCAGACCCCGTGAAAGCGCCCGTGCCGGGCCCCGTGCCCGAGCCCCCGGCCGGAGCTTCTTCGGCGCCCGCGGCTGGAACCGCTTTGCAGCCCGCTGCCGGAGCTGCCTCGCAGTCCGTGCCGTTCCCCATGCCCGAGCCCCCGGCCGGGATTGCCTCGCAGCCCCTGGCCGGGACCACGTCCCAGCCCCCGGCCGGGGCTGTCTCGCTGCGCGCTGCCGGAACCGCCTCCCAGCCCCCGGTGACCACCCCCGCCGCCGGCGCCGCCCCCGTCGTCCGCTGCCTGCCGGCGCGGCCCGTCGTCACACCCGGGCCCAGGCGGCGGCGATGCGGGCGGCCAGCCGGACGTTGCCGCGCACGGCCGCCAGATTGGCCCGGAGCGAAGCACCGTCCGTGTGCCGCACGAGGAAGTCGAGCAGGAACGGCGTGACCGCCTGCCCGGTGATGCCCTGCTCCTCGCAGGCGTGCAGGGCGTCGGCGAGCACCCGCGCGTGCAGCGCGGGGTCCAGCTGTTCCTCCCGGGGGACCGGGTTGGCGACGATCAGCGCGGACTCGGGCGTGCGCAGCACGTTCTGCGCGCGCATGACCTCGGCCACCTCCTCGGGCGTGCGCAGGGTCCAGTCCACCGGCCGGCCGGAGTCCGACAGGTAGAAGCCGGGGAAGCGGTCCGTGCCGTAGCCCGCCACCGTGACGCCCAGTGTCTCCAGCCGCTGCAGGGTCGCGGGCACGTCCAGGATCGACTTCACCCCGGCGCACACCACCGTGATCCGCGTGCGCGCGAGCAGGCCCAGGTCGGCGGACTCGTCCTGGGTCACCGTCCACTGCCGGTGCACTCCGCCGAGCCCGCCGGTCGCGAAGACGCGGATGCCCGCGAGCGCGGCCAGCAGCGCCGTCGCCGAGACGGTCGTCGCCCCGCTCGCCCCCGCGGCCACGGCCGGCGGCAGGTCGCGGTGGCCCAGCTTGCGCATCCCCTCCTCGTTCGCGACCCGCTCCAACTGCTCCTTGTCCAGACCCACACGCGGCCGCCCGTCCAGCACGGCGATCGTCGCCGGTACGGCGCCCTCCTGCCGCACCGCCTCCTCCAGCTCCAGCGCCACCTGGAGATTGCGCGGGCGGGGCAGCCCGTGCGCGATGATCGTCGACTCCAGGGCCACCACGGGGCGTCGCCCGGCGAGCGCTTCCCGTACCTCTTCGGACACCACCAGCACGTGCCTGCCTCCCGTCTGCCGCTCTCCCCTCATCTCTGGCGGGCGGCGGCCCCGGTCAAACCCTTGCGGCCCGGCGGGCGCGGCACCAGCCTGAGAGCCATGACGGACCACACCACACGTCTCGACCACGTCGTCCTCTGGGTGCGCGACCCGCTCGCGGCGGCCGGCTTCTACGAGAAGACGGTCGGCCTGGAGCCGCTGCGCGTCACCGAGTTCGCGGCGGGCGAGGCGCCCTTCCCCTCCGTACGCCTCAACGACGAGACGATCTTCGACCTCGCGCCGCTGGACCTCGTCCCCCGCATGAACATGCTTCCCGGTGCGGCCGGCAGCGCGGGCCACCCGGTGAACCACGTCTGCCTGTCCTTGCCGGCCGCCGCCTTCGACGCCCTGCGCTCCCGCCTGGAGGAGGGGGACGTACCCGTTTCCGGTGTCTCCCAGGACTCCTACGGTGCCCGCGGAGCGGCCCGGCGCAGCTTCTACTTCCGCGACCCGGACGGGAACGTCTTCGAGGCCCGGCACTACGACTGAACCCACCCGGGCCCCGCCCGGCCCGCCTCAGAACAGCGGCTCGGGCAGCACGCCCTCCAGCGCGAGCAGCGCGCGCTTGGTCTCCAGGCCGCCCCCGAAGCCGCCTATGCCGCCGTCGTTCTCGACGACCCGGTGGCACGGGACCACGACCGGCAGCGGGTTGGAACCCATCGCCACGCCCACCGCCTGGGCCGCGCCGGGCTGGCCGACCCGCCCGGCCAGCTCGCCGTACCCGACGACCGTGCCGTACGGCACGGTCGCGGCGAGTTCGCGCAGCGCCTGCCCGTTGAAGCCGGCTCTCCCCGAGAGCATGGACCAGTCCAGCGGCAGCTCGAAGTCCCGCCGCTCGCCCGCGAAATAGGCCTCCAGCTGGCGTACGGCCTCCGCCAGCAGCGGCGAGCCGGGCGCCTCGACGGGCTCGCCGCCCAGCCGTGACGCGAGCCGGGCCAGTGCCCGGTCGCGGACCGCGTCGGTGGCGTGGAACACGACGTTGACCAGGCCGTCGCGGGTCGCCGCCAGCAGCAGGGGGCCGATGCCGCTGCCGACCACGGCCCACACGACCCGCGGTCCGCTGTGCTCGTCCTGCTCGTGGTTGTCCATGCCGACCACCGTACGGCCCGCCACTGACAACGCCCCCGACCTGCGCGTTCGCTGCCGGGTGCCGGGCCGTTAGCGGCCGGCCGTGGCCGGGGTCAGGGAGCGTCCAAGGCGGTGCGCACGACGTCCGGTTTGTTGGAGATGATGCCGTCGACGCCGTACCCCGAGACGGTCCGGGCGCGCGGGGCGTCGTCGACCGTCCACGTGAACACCTCCAGCGGCCTGCCGTGCGGGCCGGCGACCGCGTGCACGTCGGCGACGTAGGCCGCGGTCACCTCGGTCCAGGAGGGGTTGATCAGGTCGGCGAACCCCGCGTACCGGCGCAGGTCCGCCGTCGCCGGCCGGCCGAGGAAGGCGGTCCTGACCGCGGGCTCCAGGCGGTGCACCGTGCGTACGCTGTCCGCGCTGAAGCTCTGCACGATCAGCCGGTCCGCCAGGTGCCGGTGGTCGAGCCAGCCCACGGCGCGGAGCACGTTCAGGGTCTGGCGCTCGATGCCGGGGTACAGCTCCGGGTTCTTGACCTCCAGGAGCAGCTTCTCGTGGTTGTGCTCCACCCGGCGCATGTACTGCCTCAGCGTCGGCACGCGCGTGCCCGCGTACGCGGGGGAGAACCAGCTGCCCGCGTCCAGACGGGCGATCTCGGCGGCGGTGAAGTCCTTCACCTTCCACGGTGCCCGGCCGGGAAAGACCTGCTCGACGTCGGTGGTGCGCCGCAGGCTGTCGTCGTGGAGGACGACGAGTTCGCCGTCCTTCGTGCGCTGCACGTCGTTCTCCACCCAGCGGAAGCCGAGGGCGGCCGCCTTGTCGATGGAGGGCAGTGTGTTCTCCGGTGCGTAGGCGGCGGCGCCCCGGTGACCGACGACCAGCGGCCGCTCGTGACTGCCGGCCGCCCGGACCTCGGCGGTGGGTGACAGTGCCACCGCTCCCAGAAGTGCGGTGGCCGTGGCGGCGATCGCGCGCGCGTGCATGCGGACTCCTCACATGATCCGATCACTGACAGTGCAAGACTGACAGCGTGGCGTCACCATGTGGGGATGTCGGCGGGGCGTCACGCGATCGAGGGAGTCACCGAGGGGCGCTCACCGCTGTCGCCCGGGGGTCGGGCAGTGCTTCCCGGGAGGCGGTGCTTCACATTGAGGAAGGGTCGTGCTTCTTTGCCGGAAAATCGTTCGACCATTCCGGCGGCAGTCATACTCTCTGCGTCGGCGCCGACCGCGGGGGCGGTCACGAGGCGGGGGCGACTTCACCACATTCCGGGACTCAACAGGGCGGAAGGGCAACCGCGCATGCACGGCACGGTCGACGGATTCAGCTACGGGATCGTCACCCCGCTGGTGGCCTATCTCATGGCCTGCCTGGGCGGGGCGCTCGGCCTGCGCTGCACCACCCGCGCCCTGCTCGTCGCCCACTCCTGGCGCCCCGGCTGGCTGGCCCTCGGATCGGCGGCCATCGGCTCGGGCATCTGGACCATGCACTTCGTGGCGATGATGGGATTCACCGTCCAGGGGGCGCCGATCCACTACGACAGGCCGACGACCTACGCGAGCCTGGCCCTCGCCATCGTCATGGTGGGCGTCGGCATCTTCATCGTCGGCTACAAGGGCGCGACCGGGTCGGCGCTGTTCACCGGAGGCACGGTCACCGGACTGGGCGTCGCCTCGATGCACTACCTGGGCATGGCCGGGATGCAGTTCGGCGGCACGTTCGAGTACAACACCCTCACCGTCGCCGCCTCGGTCGCCATAGCGGTCGTCGCGGCGACCGCGGCCCTGTGGGCGGCCGGGCAGGTCAGGGGGTTCCTCTGGAGCGTCGGCGCGAGCCTCGTCATGGGTCTGGCCGTCAGCGGCATGCACTACACGGGCATGGCGGCGCTCACCGTGCACCTGCACGGCACGGGCGGCGGCGCCGTCCCCGGCGAGTCACCGGCGGCGCTGCTCGCCCCCATGCTCGTCGGTCCGCTCGCCTTCCTGCTCCTGGCCGGGGTCGTCGTCATGCGCGATCCGCTGATGGTCATGGGCAGAGCGGACTGGGTCCCGGTCGAGCAGAAACCGGGCGTACCGGCCCGCGAACTGGTCGGCCACTCCGCCCGGCCCTCGTCCGCCGACGCCCGCCGCGCCCCCGCCGCGGGCGGGTCGCGCACCCCGCAGAACCGCTGAGCGGCCCCCGTTGTCAGTGGCGGGTCGTACGGTGGATGACATGCGGCCCGTTTCCCAGATCGAACGCACGGTGGCGCCCTTCGAGGTCGTCAGCCCCTACCAGCCCAGCGGCGACCAGCCGCAGGCCATCGCCGAGCTGGCCCGGCGCGTCCGGGCGGGCGAGAAGGACGTCGTCCTGCTCGGCGCCACCGGCACCGGCAAGTCCGCCACCACGGCGTGGATGATCGAGAAGCTCCAGCGCCCGACGCTCGTGATGGCCCCCAACAAGACCCTGGCCGCGCAGCTGGCGAACGAGTTCCGCGAGCTGCTCCCCAACAACGCGGTCGAGTACTTCGTCTCGTACTACGACTACTACCAGCCCGAGGCCTACGTCCCGCAGTCGGACACCTACATCGAGAAGGACTCCTCGATCAACGAGGAGGTGGAGCGGCTGCGGCACTCCGCGACCAACTCGCTCCTCACCCGCCGTGACGTCGTGGTGGTCGCCTCCGTCTCCTGCATCTACGGCCTCGGCACACCGCAGGAGTACGTCGACCGCATGGTCCCCCTCCGGGTCGGCGACGAGATGGACCGCGACGAGATGCTCCGCCGCTTCGTCGACATCCAGTACACGCGCAACGACATGGCCTTCACCCGGGGCACCTTCCGGGTCCGCGGCGACACCATCGAGATCTTCCCGGTCTACGAGGAGCTGGCCGTCCGCATCGAGATGTTCGGCGACGAGATCGAGGCGCTGTCCACCCTGCACCCGATCACCGGCGAGATCATCAGCGACGACCAGCAGCTCTACATCTTCCCCGCCTCGCACTACGTCGCCGGCCCCGAGCGCATGGAGCGAGCCGTCCGGGGCATCGAGGAGGAGCTGAAGGAGCGCCTGGCCGAGCTGGAGAAGCAGGGCAAGCTGCTGGAGGCCCAGCGGCTGCGGATGCGCACCACGTACGACATCGAGATGCTCCGCCAGATCGGCACCTGCTCGGGCGTGGAGAACTACTCGATGCACTTCGACGACCGCGCGCCGGGCACCCCGCCCAACACCCTGCTGGACTACTTCCCGGACGACTTCCTCCTCGTCATCGACGAGTCGCACGTGACCGTGCCCCAGATCGGCGCGATGTACGAGGGCGACGCCTCCCGCAAGCGCACCCTGGTGGAGCACGGCTTCCGGCTGCCCTCCGCCCTCGACAACCGCCCGCTGAAGTGGGAGGAGTTCCAGGAGCGCATCGGGCAGACGGTGTACCTGTCCGCGACCCCGGGGCAGTACGAGCTGTCGCGCTCGGACGGCCAGGTCGAGCAGATCATCCGCCCCACCGGACTCGTCGACCCGGAGGTCGTCGTCAAGCCCACCGAGGGCCAGATCGACGACCTGGTGCACGAGATCCGCAAGCGCACCGAGAAGGACGAGCGCGTCCTGGTCACCACGCTCACCAAGAAGATGGCCGAGGACCTCACGGACTACTTCCTCGAACTGGGCATTCAGGTGCGCTACCTGCACAGCGACGTCGACACCCTGCGCCGTATCGAGCTGCTGCGCGAACTGCGCTCCGGCGAGTACGACGTCCTGGTCGGCATCAACCTGCTGCGCGAGGGCCTCGACCTGCCCGAGGTCTCCCTGGTGGCGATCCTCGACGCCGACAAGGAGGGCTTCCTGCGCTCGGGCACCTCGCTCATCCAGACCATCGGCCGCGCGGCGCGCAACGTCTCCGGACAGGTCCACATGTACGCCGACAAGATCACCCCGGCGATGGAGAAGGCCATCGAGGAGACCAACCGCCGCCGCGAGAAGCAGATCGCCTACAACAAGGCGCGCGGCATCGACCCCCAGCCGCTGCGCAAGAAGATCAACGACATCGTCGCCCAGATCGCCCGCGAGGAGGTCGACACCGAGCAGCTGCTCGGCACCGGCTACCGCAAGGGCAAGGACGGCAAGGGCGCCAAGGCCCCCGTCCCGGCCCTCGGCGACCAGGCCGTCAAGGGTGCCAGGGCGGGCAAGTCCGCCAAGGGCAAGGCGAAGGAGACGGTGCCCACCGATCGCCCCGCGGCCCAGCTCGCCGAGCAGATCGAGCAGATGACCGAGCGGATGCGCGCGGCCGCCGCCGAGCTGCAGTTCGAGGTGGCGGCCCGGCTGCGCGACGAGGTCTCCGAGATGAAGAAGGAACTGCGCCAGATGCGCGAGGCCGGCCTGGCCTGACCGAGCGGCGGCCGCCCCGGGCGGCCGGGGGACGCGGGCACTGACGCGGACGCGGGCGCGAGCGCGGCCCCGGAGCCGGACGCGGATGCCGCGGAGGGAACACCTCCCCGGCATCCGCGTCCGCGCTGTGTTGCAAGAGCGACACAAAGTACGCACCGGAGTGCGGCGATGTCAGTGCCTCTGCGTAGGGTTCTGATCAACCGCGCGAATCCGCGGCAACAGGGGAGCAGTCCGAGAGGGGAATCAGCCGTGACCGTCAACTTGACCAAGGGTCAGGCCATCAGTCTGCAGAAGAACGACGGAGGCAGCCTGACCGCGGTCCGTATGGGTCTCGGCTGGCAGGCGGCCCCGCGCCGCGGCCTGTTCGGCTCCCGCACGCGCGAGATCGACCTCGACGCCTCGGCGGTGCTGTTCGCCGAGAAGAACCCGGTCGACGTCGTCTTCTTCCGGCACCTGGTGAGCGACGACGGTTCGGTGCGCCACACCGGCGACAACCTGGTCGGCGGTGTCGGCCAGGGCGGGGACGACGAGGCGATCCTCGTCGACCTGCAGCGCGTCCCGGTCCACATCGACCAGATCGTCTTCACCGTCAACTCCTTCACGGGCCAGACCTTCCAGGAGGTGCAGAACGCCTTCTGCCGCCTGGTGGACGAGACCAACGGCCAGGAGCTGGCCCGCTACACCCTCGCGGGCGGCGGCAACTACACGGCCCAGCTCATGGCGAAGGTGCACCGCGCGGGCACCGGCTGGACGATGACGGCCCTCGGCGTCCCGGCCAACGGCCGCACGTTCCAGGACCTGATGCCCGCGATCCTGCCGCACCTGTAGGACGGAACGGCGAGCAGCGGCACGAGCGGGGCACGGCCCAGGGGGAGAAGGCGATGACGGCCGAGCTGGTGCGGGGGCAGAACCACCCGCTCTCCGAGACCCGCCTGGAAGTGCGGGTCTCGGCCGGAACACCGGTGGTGGCCCTGGCCGCGACCGGTGACGAGAACGGCAGGGTCGCGGGCAGCGCCGGGGTGGCCCACCCCGGCGCCCCGGTGCTGCCCGGCCTGGAAGTCCCCCGGCAGGCGGCCGCCGACCACCGGCTCGCCGTCGACCTGGACGCGCTCCCGGAAGCGGTGCACCGGGTGAGCGTGCTCCTCACCCTGCCCGGCGGCGGCCGGGGACCGGCCCGGTTCGGAGCGGTCGCCGCCCCCTTCGTGGCCGTCACCGGCCTGGACGGCACCGAACTCGTCAGCTACACCCTCACCGGGCTGGACGCCGAGTCGGCCGTGATCGCCCTGGAGCTGTACCGCCGGCAGGGCGCCTGGAAGGTGCGTGCCGTCGGGCAGGGCTACTCCGGCGGCCTCGCCGAACTCCTCACCGACCAGGGACTCTCGCAGGCCCGCGGACTGGCGGACGCCGTCGAAGCGGCGGTGAGCCGGGGACTGGCCCGCTCGGTGGCGGCCCCTCCGCCGCGCGCCGCGGACGGCGGTCGCTCCCGGCAGGCGACCGCACCGGCCCCCGGCGCGGCCCCGGGGGACCCCGCGGGCTCCCCGGCCGCCACGGGTCCCGTGCCCGCGCCTTCCGGGCCCTCGTACGGAGACCGGGCACCTGGCGCCCCCGCGCAGCCGCCGCATGTGGACGGCGCCCCGCCGCAGCCGGCCGGCCAGGACGGCGGCACCACGCCCCGGCCCGCGGCGGCCTCCCGGCCGGCGGCCCCCACCGGCGGCCCCGTCGACTACAGCCACCCCCGGCGGCGGACGGCGGCCCCGCCGCCACCGGCGCCCGCCGCGCCCCGCGCCGCACCGGACCCGCCCGCCACGCCCGTCGCGGGAGACGCGACCGGCTGGTCCATGGAGGAACGGCTCTACAACCAGGTCTGGGGCATGTTCGAGGACCTGGCCCGCACCACCGCCGCCTACCGCAGTGCCGTCGACTTCGCCGACGCCCGCAGGGAGAAGGAGCTGGACCAGGTCCTGTCCGACCCGCGCAGCCGCCTCAGCGGCCAGGGCGACGCCGCTCGGGAGGCGGCGCGCGTCCGGCACACCGAGCTGGTCGACCGGGCCAGGGACGCCCTCGACCGCGACCTCGCCCAGCTGACCGCCGAGTCCGAGGTGGTCGAGCCCGCACTGCCTCCCGCCTACGCCGGCTGGGACAGTCCCGTCTGGCACGGGTACCGGGTGCCGATGGAGATCCCGATGGCCGTGCGGCTCGGCGACCTCTGCCTGCCCGAGGCGCCCTCCCTGCGCATCCCCATGCTGGTCCGGCTGCCGCTGGAGCGCGGACTGTGGATCGACAGCGGTCGTTCCGGAAGATCAGGCGGCGCGTTCACCGACGAGGCGGAAGCCAGGCGGTCGGCGATGGAGGCGGCCGTGGCGCACGCGGCCCGGCTGCTCGCCGTCTACCCGGCAGGCGAGTTCGGTGTCCATGTCATCGATCCCGCGGGGTCCGCGGCGGAAACGCTCGCGCCCCTGGTACGGACGGGTGTGCTCGCCACGCCGCCCGCGCCCGGCGCCGCCGGGGTCGCGGACGTGCTGGGCCGCCTCACCCAGAGGGTCGACCTGGTGCAGATGGCGGTGCGCGCCGGCGCGCCCGACTCGCTGCCGCAGGATCTCGACACGGCTGAGCAACTCCTGATCGTCAACGACTTCCCGCACGGCTTCGACGACCGCGCCGTGACCCGGCTGCGCTACCTGGCGGACGAGGGCCCGGCGGTCGGTGTCCATCTGATGGTGGTCGCGGACCGGGAGGACGCCGCCGCCTACGGTCCGCTGCTCGATCCCCTGTGGCGTTCGCTGATGCGCCTCACCCCGGTACCCGACGACCACCTCGCCGACCCCTGGGTCGGCCACGCCTGGACGTACGAGCCGCCGCTCGTGCCGCCCGGCAGCCAGGTGGTCGAGCGGGTGCTCACACGGGTCGCCGCGGCCCGCCGCGACTGGAACCGGTGACACCTGGCCACCGGACAGACCAGCGTCAAGGAAAAGTAAAGCCACTCTGATCAGCGTCTTTGATCTTTTCTTTGCCTTCCACTTTACCTTTCCTTGGTGATTCGGGTACTGTTTTCCGTACGGAGGGGAGTACTCCCTGTCTGCTGCGGCGTACCCGTCAATACGGATCGGACCAGATCCCGGGGCGCCGGCCCGTCCCGGGTGGAAGAGACCTCCGGCAGCGACGACGCTGACTCATCTGCCCGTGACGCACCTGCCGGAGGCGCAGTGGAAGTTTCCATCACCCTGTGGACCCTGACCATCGTCGGCCTGGCCGCCCTGATCGCGGTCGACTTCTTCATCGGCCGCAAACCCCATGACGTGTCCGTCAAGGAAGCCGGGGTCTGGACCGTCGTCTGGATCGCCCTGGCCTGCCTCTTCGGGCTCGGCCTGTTCCTCTTCTCGGGCGGGCAGCCGGCCGGAGAGTTCTTCGCGGGCTTCATCACCGAGAAGTCGCTGAGCGTCGACAACCTCTTCGTCTTCGTGCTGATCATGGCGAAGTTCGCCGTGCCCTCGCAGTACCAGCAGCGGGTGCTGCTGGTCGGCGTCCTCATAGCCCTCGTGCTGCGGGCCGCCTTCATCGCCGCCGGCGCCGCGATCCTCGCCGGCTTCTCGTGGGTGTTCTTCCTCTTCGGGGCCTTCCTCATCTGGACCGCATGGAAGCTGGTCCAGGAGGCCCGCTCCGGCGGGGAGGACGAGGAGTTCGAGGAGAACAAGCTGCTCAAGGCCGCCGAGCGTCGCTTCGGCGTGGCCGACCGGTACCACGGCACCAAGCTGTGGATCCGGGAGAACGGCAAGCGCGTGATGACGCCGATGCTGGTCGTGATGCTCGCCATCGGCACCACCGACGTGCTGTTCGCCCTCGACTCGATCCCCGCGATCTTCGGCCTCACCCAGGACCCGTACATCGTCTTCACCGCCAACGCCTTCGCGCTGATGGGGCTCAGGCAGTTGTACTTCCTGATAGGCGGCCTGCTGAAGAAACTGGTCCACCTCTCCTACGGCCTGTCCGTCATCCTCGGCTTCATCGGCGTCAAGCTCGTGCTGCACGCGCTGCACGAGGCCGGTGTGCACGTCCCGGAGATCAGCATCCCCGTCTCCCTCGGCGTGATCTGCGCGGTCCTGATCGTCACCACCGTCACCAGCCTGATGACGACCAGGGGCCGGGCCGCGACGGAGGAGGTGCGAGAAGGGCAGGGCGACACCGAGCACAAGGACCGCATCGATGCCTGACCGTTCCCCGACCGCGCACCTCCGCTCCAGGACCGCGCACCCCGGCCCCGCCACCGGCTCCGGGGCCCCGCACCCGGGCGGTGCGGGGGCCACCGCCCCGGCGGCCCACCGGAATGCGAACGAGCCGGGCCTCTGCGACGATCACAGCATGATCACGCGGCTCAGGGGACTTGCCAGGGCGTGGACGACGGCCGTGCCGGTGCTCGCGGTCGTCCTGCTGGTCCTCACCTGGGGGCGGAGTCTGCCCGCGGCTGTCGTCGTGCTGGTGACCGTGGTGCTCGCCGGTGCGGTGCTCGCCGCCGTGCACCACGCCGAGGTGGTCGCCCACCGGGTCGGTGAACCCTTCGGGTCCCTGGTCCTGGCCATCGCCGTCACCGTCATCGAGGTCGCCCTCATCGTGACCCTCATGCTGGACGGCGGCGACAAGAGCGCCACCCTGGCCAGGGACACGGTGTTCGCAGCCGTCATGATCACCTGCAACGGCGTGGTCGGACTGTGCCTGCTCGTCGGCTCGCTCCGGCACGGCACGGCCGTCTTCAACGCCGAGGGCACGGGCGCGGCACTGGCCACCGTAGCGACCCTGGCCACCCTCAGCCTGGTCCTGCCGACGTTCACCACCAGCAAGCCCGGACCGGAGTTCTCCGGTGTGCAGCTCACCTTCGCCGCCCTGTCCTCCCTGATCCTCTACGGCCTGTTCGTGGCCACCCAGACCGTCCGGCACCGGGACTACTTCCTGCCCATCACCCGGCAGGGCGAGGTGATCACCTCCGACGACCACGCGGAGCGGCCCTCCTCCCGCATGGCCTGGACCAGCCTGGGGCTGCTGGCGCTCGCCCTGATCGGCGTGGTGGGACTGGCGAAGGGCGTCTCGCCGACCATCGAGGCCGGGGTGGCGTCCGCCGGTCTGCACCACGCGGTCGTCGGTGTGATCATCGCCCTGCTGGTGCTGCTGCCGGAGACCATCGCCGCCCTCCGCTCAGCCCGCCGAGACCGGGTGCAGACCAGCCTCAACCTCGCCCTGGGCTCCGCGATGGCCAGCATCGGCCTGACCATCCCGGCCGTCGCCCTGGCCTCCGTCTGGCTCTCCGGGCCGCTCGTGCTCGGCCTCGGCTCCACCCACATGCTGCTGCTCCTGCTCACGGTGGTGGTCAGTTCCCTGACCGTGGTGCCGGGCCGGGCCACCCCCCTGCAGGGCGGCGTCCACCTCGTCATCTTCGCGGCCTACCTCGAACTGGCCATCAACCCCTGAGACGGCCGTCCGGCCCCCGGCCGCGCGGTCGGTGCGCCGTGATAGACCGGGGCCAGCGGCGGTCGCAGCCGACCGCCGTGCACCGACGGACCCGGAGGAACCGTGCCCCGCACCCTGGCCAGCGCCCCGATCATGATCCTCAACGGCCCCAACCTCAATCTGCTCGGGCAGCGGCAGCCGGAGATCTACGGCTCCGACACGCTCGCGGACGTGGAGGCCCTGTGCGTGAAGGCGGCGGCCGCGCGCGGCGCCACGGTGGACTTCCGCCAGTCCAACCACGAGGGAGAACTGGTCGACTGGATCCACGAGGCACGGCTGCACCACTGCGGCATCGTCATCAACCCGGCCGCCTACTCGCACACCTCCGTGGCGATCCTCGACGCGCTCAACGCCTGCGACGGGATGCCGGTGATGGAGGTCCACATCTCCAACGTCCACCGGCGCGAGTCGTTCCGGCACCACTCCTACGTCTCCCTGCGCGCCGACGGTGTCATCGCCGGCTGCGGAGTACAGGGCTACGCGTTCGCGGTGGAGCGGGTGGCGGCACTGGCCGCGGGGGACGGTCCGCAGGCGTAGCGTCCGCGCGGCCTCCGCTGCCCGGGACCCGGCGGCGTCCACGACACGCCGGGGCCGCCGGTCGAGGGCGGGGAATGAGGACCGGCGGCCCGTGCCGCGCAGGAGCCGTCTTCCTGAGCGGGGCTGGTCTAAGAGTTGCGAACAAAAGGGGAGTCCGGTCAGCTCGCGGCGTCCGGTGCGTGCGATCGCAAGGCGCCGGAAGGTCCTTGTAGCGGAGCTACCAGGTTGCCGTGCCCGGGGTAGACCCAGGTCTCGTCCGGCAGCGGTGCGAAGATCTTCGTCTCGACGTCGTGGATCAGGCTCGCGAAGGCCCGGGAGTTCTTGAAGGTGTTGCCCACACCTCCGGGGAAGAGGCAGTCGCCCGTGAACACGTGCGGGTGCCCGTGCGGGTCGTCGTAGACGAGCGCGATGGAACCCGGGGTGTGCCCCACGAGGTGGCGGGCGGTGAGCCGCACGTGCCCCACGCTGATCGTGTCGCCGTCCTCCACGAGGACGTCGGTCGGCACGGGGATTCCCTCGGCGTCGTCCCGGCCCGCGTACGTCCGCGCGCCCGTGGCCGCCACCACCTCGGCCAGCGCCTGCCAGTGGTCCGCGTGCCGGTGCGTGGTGACGACGGAGGCGATGCCGTCGTCACCGATCATGCCGAGCAGCGTGTGCGCGTCGCCGGCCGCGTCGACGAGCAGTTGCTCGTCGGTGGCCCGGCAGCGCAGCAGGTAGGCGTTGTTGTCCATCGGGCCGACCGCGATCTTGGTGATCATCAGGTCTTTCAGCTCGTGCACGTCCGCCGGGCCGCCGACCGTCACCTCTCCGCTGTACGTCATGGTCGTCAGCCTATAGGCGCGTACGGCGCGGGAGCGCCGCACGCGCCTTTCACGAGGAGACCGGAGCGCCGCACGCGCCTGTCACCAGGAGACCGTGCCGGGCAGGGGCCGTCACAGGGGCGGGAGCGCCGGAAGCGTGCCGCCCGCCACGGTGAGCGCGGCGCCGTCCCGCCGGCCGGCGAGCCAGCCGAGCAGGTCCGCCGCGGTTCCCGTGACGGTGACCGCTTCCTCGTCCCGCTCCCGGCCCGTGCTCCACGCGCGCGTGCCGTCGGTCAGCCTGGTGGCGGGCACGTCGGCGTGGCCCGCGAACCGCTGGGCGAGGAAGTCGATCTCCCGCTCCGTGAACTCCTGCGGCACGTCCTCCAGCTCGTAGCCGATGCCGAGGTCCACGTGGTGCAGCTCGACCTCGGCCCAGCGCCGGAACGGCAGCCGGGATGCGGTGTCGGTCACCCCGTTGCGCAGCTCCACGGTGCGCGACCAGTCGGCCGGCACCAGGCCCGCCGCGTGGAAGCGGGCCGCGCTCTCGCGCACGTCCGCGATGTGCGCGTCCAGCGGACGCCGTGCGTCGCGCTCGATGTCCGCGTCCCGCGCCTCGGCGGAGGCGTACATGGGACGCCCTTCGAGGACGTTGACGAGCGCGTCCGCGTTGCGGGCGAGGTGGGCGAGGACATGGCCGCGGGTCCAGCCGGGCAGGCGTGACTGGTCGGTCACAGCCGCGTTGTCCAGTTCGCCGACCGCGGTGAGCAGTCGTTCGGTGGCTTCCTGTACAGACGCCAGGTCACGTGCGTGATCCATCATGCGCCCGACCCTAGCGGCGCCACCCCTTCGGGTGAAGGTGGCCGAGCGCGGCCGTGAATCGAATGCATGTGCGATATCGTCGGCGGCGGCGTCGGGCATGCTGGAGAGCCGGGGATTGTTGACCGTCCGGGCGGATCCGGGAATCCCACCCGGCGTTGTCAGTGGCTCCCCCTAGTCTGAAGAAGCACGGGGGCCCCGCCCCTGTCACTTCTCTCAAGAAAGGTGCGGACCGGCGTGGCCGACCGTCTCATCGTCCGTGGCGCGCGCGAGCACAACCTGAAGAACGTGTCGCTCGACCTGCCTCGTGACTCGCTCATCGTCTTCACGGGCCTGTCCGGTTCGGGCAAGTCCTCCCTGGCCTTCGACACGATCTTCGCCGAGGGCCAGCGGCGCTACGTGGAGTCGCTCTCCTCGTACGCCCGTCAGTTCCTCGGCCAGATGGACAAGCCGGACGTCGACTTCATCGAGGGGCTGTCCCCGGCGGTCTCCATCGACCAGAAGTCGACCTCCCGCAACCCGCGCTCCACGGTCGGCACCATCACCGAGGTCTACGACTACCTGCGCCTGCTGTTCGCCCGCATCGGCAAGCCGCACTGCCCCGAGTGCGGGCGGCCGATCTCCCGGCAGTCGCCGCAGGCCATCGTGGACCGGGTCCTCGAACTGCCCGAGGGCAGCCGCTTCCAGGTCCTCTCGCCGCTGGTGCGCGAACGCAAGGGCGAGTTCGTCGACCTGTTCGCCGACCTCCAGACCAAGGGCTACTCCCGTGCGCGCGTCGACGGCGAGACCGTCCAGCTCTCCAGCCCGCCCACGCTGAAGAAGCAGGAGAAGCACACCATCGAGGTGGTCGTCGACCGCCTCACCGTCAAGGACTCCGCCAAGCGGCGTCTGACCGACTCCGTGGAGACCGCGCTCGGCCTCTCCGGCGGCATGGTCGTGCTCGACTTCGTCGACCTCCCCGAGGACGACCCCGAGCGCGAGCGCATGTTCTCCGAGCACCTGTACTGCCCGTACGACGACCTCTCCTTCGAGGAGCTGGAGCCCCGCTCCTTCTCGTTCAACTCGCCCTTCGGCGCCTGCCCCGAGTGCACCGGCATCGGCACGCGCATGGAGGTGGACCCGGAGCTGATCGTCCCCGACGAGGACAAGTCCCTCGACGAGGGCGCCATCCACCCCTGGTCGCACGGGCACACCAAGGACTACTTCGGCCGCCTGATCGGCGCCCTCGCCGACGCGCTGGGTTTCCGTACCGACATCCCCTTCGCCGGGCTGCCGCAGCGCGCCAAGAAGGCCCTGCTGTACGGCCACAAGACGCAGATCGAGGTCCGCTACCGCAACCGGTACGGACGCGAGCGCGTCTACACCACCCCCTTCGAGGGCGCGGTGCCCTTCGTCAAGCGCCGGCACAGCGAGGCCGAGAGCGACGCCAGCCGCGAGCGCTTCGAGGGCTACATGCGCGAGGTGCCCTGTCCCACCTGTGAGGGCACGCGCCTGAAGCCGGTCGTCCTCGCGGTCACGCTCATGGGCAGGTCGATCGCCGAGATCTCCGCCATGTCGATCAGCGACTGCGCGGACTTCCTGCGCGAGCTGAAGCTCGACGGCCGCGAGAAGAAGATCGCCGAGCGGGTCCTGAAGGAGGTCAACGAGCGGCTGCGGTTCCTGGTCGACGTCGGCCTGGACTACCTCTCGCTGAACCGCGCGGCCGGCACCCTCTCCGGCGGCGAGGCCCAGCGCATCCGCCTGGCCACCCAGATCGGCTCCGGCCTCGTCGGCGTCCTCTACGTGCTGGACGAGCCGTCCATCGGCCTGCACCAGCGCGACAACCACCGGCTGATCGAGACCCTCGTCCGGCTGCGCGACATGGGCAACACGCTCATCGTCGTCGAGCACGACGAGGACACCATCAAGGTCGCCGACTGGGTCGTGGACATCGGCCCAGGCGCGGGCGAGCACGGCGGCAAGGTCGTGCACAGCGGCTCCCTGAAGGAACTGCTCGCCAACGCCGAGTCGCAGACCGGCCAGTACCTCGCCGGCAAGAAGTCGATCCCGCTGCCCGGCATCAGGCGACCGCTCGACCCTGCGAGGCAGCTCACGGTGCACGGTGCCCGGGAGAACAACCTCCAGGACATCGACGTGTCCTTCCCGCTGGGCGTCTTCACCGCCGTCACCGGCGTCTCCGGTTCCGGAAAGTCGACCCTGGTCAACGACATCCTCTACACCCACCTGGCCCGCGAGCTGAACGGCGCGCGCAACGTCCCCGGGCGGCACACGCGCGTGGACGGCGACGACCTCGTCGACAAGGTCGTGCACGTCGACCAGTCGCCCATCGGCCGCACCCCGCGGTCCAACCCGGCGACGTACACCGGCGTCTTCGACCACATCCGCAAGCTGTTCGCCGAGACCACCGAGGCCAAGGTCCGCGGCTACCTGCCCGGCCGCTTCTCCTTCAACGTCAAGGGCGGCCGCTGCGAGAACTGCGCGGGCGACGGCACGATCAAGATCGAGATGAACTTCCTCCCGGACGTCTACGTCCCGTGCGAGGTCTGCCACGGGGCCCGGTACAACCGGGAGACCCTGGAGGTCCACTACAAGGGCAAGTCCATCGCCGACGTGCTGAACATGCCCATCGAGGAGGCGACCGACTTCTTCGAGGCGGTTCCGGCGATCGCCCGGCACCTCAGGACCCTCAAGGACGTCGGCCTGGGCTACGTCCGGCTCGGCCAGTCGGCGACCACCCTGTCCGGCGGCGAGGCCCAGCGCGTGAAGCTCGCCAGCGAACTGCAGCGCCGCTCCACGGGGCGCACGGTCTACGTCCTGGACGAGCCGACGACCGGCCTCCACTTCGAGGACATCAGCAAGCTGCTGAAGGTCCTGTCCGGTCTGGTCGACAAGGGCAACACGGTCATCGTCATCGAGCACAACCTCGACGTGATCAAGACCGCCGACTGGATCGTCGACATGGGTCCCGAGGGGGGCGCGGGCGGTGGCCTCGTCGTGGCGGAGGGCACGCCCGAGCAGGTCGCCGGGGTACCGGCCAGCCACACCGGCAAGTTCCTGCGCGAGATCCTGGGCGCGGACCGGGTCAGCGACGCGGAGCCGGTGAAGGCGGTGAAGGCCCCGCGCAGGGCCGCCGCCAAGAAGGCGGTGGCGGCCGCGTCGACGGGCCGCAGGACGGCCACCGCCAGGACGACGTCCGGCAGCACGGGCAGCAAGAAGGCGGCGCCCGCGAAGAAGACCACGCGTACGCGCAAGGCCTGAACGCCCTCCCGGCCGCACCAGCAGGCGCCCCGCGGGACCTCCCGCGGGGCGCCTGCCTATTCCGCCCGACCGCCCGACCGCCTGCGCCCAGGGCCGGCCCCCTCCGGGCCTGCTTTCCGCCTCCTCCGGACGGACCGCACCGGACCGCCTGCACCCCAGGCCCGGCCCCGTCCGGGCCTGCGCCTGGCCCCCTCCGCCCTGAACCGGGTTCCTTCCCGCCTACGGCTCGCCCACCTCGGACGCGTACGGGGGCTCCGCGCCCGGGCGTGAGCAGGTGATCGCCGCCGCACGGGCCGCGAACCGCAGCAGCGCGGTCCAGCCCGCCGCGCCGAGGCCCGCCAGGGCCTCGCGGGACAGCGCGTCGCGGACGGCCAGGCCGTGCAGCAGGGCCGCGTTCACGGTGTCACCGGCGCCGATCGTGTCGACGACCGTCACCTTCTCGCCCGGAACCGAGTGCTCCGCGCCGTCCTGGGTGAACGCCGTGAGCCCGTCCCCGCCGTGGGTGATCACGACGGCCGCCGGCCCCTCGGCCAGCCACTCGCGCGGGGTGCCCCCCAGCCACCGTGCGTCCTCCTCGGAGAGCTTCAGCAACGACACCGAGGGCAGCCAGCTGCGAAAGCGCGCCCGGTAGGCGTCCGGGTCCGGGATCAGCCCGGCCCGGATGTTCGGGTCCAGCGCCGTGAACACCCCCTCGGCCGCCGCGGCCCGCAGCAGCTTCTCGTAGGCGCTCGCACCCGGTTCCAGGACGAGCGAACAGGTGCCGAACGACACCGCGCGTGTACTGGCGGGCAGCGCGGCGGGGGCGGTGAACAGACGGTCGGCGGTGCCGTCGACGTAGAAGGAGTACGCGGCCGATCCGTCCGTCCCGACCGTCGCGACCGCCAGCGTGGTCGGCTCGCTGCCGCGCTGTACGCCCGAGACGTCCACCCCGGCCCGCCGCAGCCCGTCCAGCAGGGCCTCACCGAAGGCGTCGCGCGAGGTGCGGGAACAGAAGGCGGTGGGGGAGCCGAGGCGGCCGAGCGCGACGGCCGTGTTGTAGGGGCCGCCGCCGAGCGCCGGCTTGAGGTCGGCGAGGGCACCGGTGCCCCGCGGTACCAGGTCGATCAGGGCCTCACCGGCGACGACGATCACGAGTCGGTTCCTTCCTCGGGCTGTGCGGGGCAACCGCAGGACGTGCGGTGGACGAACGTGCAGGGCAGACGCACCGTGCGGGCGGGCCGCTCCGGCGCGGCCAGCCGGTCCAGGAGCAGTCGGACCGACCGTGCGCCCAGCTCCCTGCCGGGCTGGGCGATCACGGTCAGCCGGGGCGAGAACAGGTCGGCCCACTCGAAGTCGTCGAAGCAGCACAGCGCCATGTCCTCGGGCACGGACAGGCCCCGCTCGCGCAGGGCGCGCAGGGCGCCGATGGTCATCGCGTTGTTGGCCGTGACGAGCGCCGTGGGCGGTACGGCGAGGGACAGCAGCGCGGCGGTCGCCCGCTGTGCGCCGTCCTCGGCGGAGTCGCCGTGCACGACGAGCCGCTCGTCGTGGGGGAGTCCCGCTGCGGCCAGGCCGTGGCGGTAGCCGGTCATCCGCTCCCGGGTCGTGCTCAGGCCGGGCAGACCCGCGACCAGGCCGATCCGGCGGTGCCCGAGACCGGCGAGGTGGGTGACGAGCCGCGCGGTCGGCCCGGCGCTGTCGGCGCAGATCTGGTCGAAGGGCGGCCCGCCACCGGCTTCGGTGTCCGGTCCGCTGCTGATCAGGCGGTCGAGGAAAACGGTCGGTACGGCGTGCCGCGCGAGGTACGCGACGAGGTCGTGGGGGTGGGCGGAAGGGACGACGATCATGCCGTCCACCCGGCGCTCGTGCAGGAGCTGCACCACGGTGCGCTCATGCGCGGGATCGTCGTGCGGATCGGCGATCAGCAGGCTGTATCCCCGCTCCAGGGCCGCGGCCTCGACTCCCTGGAGGATCTCCGTGAAGTACGGGTTGCTGATGGCGGACACCGCGAGCCCGATGGACCGCGTCCGCGAGGTGACCAGGGAACGGGCGAGACCGTTGGGCGTGTAACCGAGTTGCTCCACCGCGTCGAGCACCGCCTGACGGGTGTGGGGCAGCACGGGGCGGGTGCCGTTCAGCACGTGCGAGACGGTCGCCACGGAGACCCCGGCGCTGCGTGCGACGTCGGCCATGGTCGGCATCGTGTCCCCTCCCCGGAAACCGCGTCCGGCGGTTGCCCGTGGCCGGGACGGTATCGCATCACCGGGTCGGCGTAAACGCTTGCGCAAGCGTTTACGCGCCTCCCGTCCCGCGCCGCCGCCCCGCTCCCCGGCCGGGGGAGGCCGGTCGGTATCGTCGGGCCTGCACCACCCGTCGATCCAGGGGAGTCCCCATGTCAGGCCGTTCCGCCGCGAGCCGCCGTACGATCCTGCGGACGGCGGCCGTCACGCCCGTCGCCGGGCTCGGGCTGGCCGCCTGCGGGCCGGGCGGCGGCAGTGCCTCTTCCGCGGCGCCGACGGCGCCCGTCGACCTCGGCGCCGAGAGCGCCGTCCCCAAGGGCGGCGCCAAACTGTTCCAGGACCACAACGTGGTGGTCAGCAGGACCGCCGACGGCACGCTGAAGGCGTTCAGCACGATCTGCACGCACGCGGGGTGCGCGATCAGCAAGCTGGAGGGCACGACACTGGAGTGCCCGTGCCACGGCAGTCAGTTCGACGCCACGACCGGCAAGGTGGTGCAGTCCCCGGCCACCACTCCGCTGTCCGAACTGCCGGTCCGCGCCGAAGGCGGCAAGATCGTCGCGGGTCCCGGCGCCTGACCGGGCGTACGGCCGGCTCCCGGTCCCTCAGTCCCAGTCCCAGGCGATCCCCATGATCCCCGGCCGCACCCGCGGCTCGACGACGTGGACGGAACGGTGGCGCGCGCTCACCACCAGCTCCTGCCGGCCACCGCGCGGGGCCGCCGCCGACGGCTGGGTGAACCGGTGGCAGCGCGCCGGGAGCGCACCCCCGTCGAAGCGCACCTGCAGGGCGTACTGGCCGCCCGCCGACTCGAAGGTCCGCAGGTACTCCCGGCACACACCCGCGGTGCCGTCCTCGACGCCGTACCGGAAGAGGAACGTGTCCCCGGCCCGCAGCCTGGTGTCGAAGAGGAACTCCGCCACGAGCAGTCCCGTGCCGTGGTCACGGCGTACGCGCCCGGCGCGGCAGTTCTCCAGCGCGTGCACGCGCATGGACTCCGGCACGCACTGCGGGTCTCCCTGGTGGACGGCCACGAACCGGTCCACGCCGTCCCGGTGGGCACGCACGATGTGCTGCGACTCGTGCCCGGCGAGTTCCCGGCGCGCCCCGAGCCGTACGCGCTCGTGGTGGCCGAGGGCCCGCAGTCCGCTGTCGAGAGGGGCGTCCAGCCCGGCCAGCAGGCGGCGCAGGGCGTCCGACGTCTCGACGAGGGAACGGTAGGGGCGCATGCCGGGCCTGTGGGCGACGGTACGTTCCCCGGTCTCGGCCAGCAGCCGGATCAGCGACTCGTCCGGCAGCCGCAGGATCTCCTCCAGGGCCCGCACGGCCCGCAGAGACTCGGGGCGCTGCGGGCGCCGGGCGCCCTGCTGCCAGTAGCTCAGGCTGGTGACCCCGACCCTGACGCCGTGGCGCGACAGATGGTGCTGCACGCGCTGCAAGGGCAGCCCGCGGGCGGCGATCGCGGCGCGCAGCGCCACGTGGAACGGACCGCCCCGCAGGGCCGTGTCCAGTTCCGCGGTGGCGACGTCCGCCTGCTGGGGGGCGTGCGGCATGCAGGGGCCTCTCTGTGAAGGGTGCACGACTGCGGGAAAGGTGCACGACGGCTGGTCAGACCGTTCACGCGGATCGCCGGGACCGCCCGCGGGCAGGAGCGGTGGAGCCGTGCGCGTCCGTACACGTGCGTGTGCCGTCGTCCGCGGCCCCGACGTCCCCCGCATTGAAGCGTGTCGGCCAAGCCCCGACAACACCTGTGACCCCGCGGACGGCGGTCCTGGCCGAGTCCGCACCCCGGCGCCGGCCGGGTCCGGTGCTCTCGTGCGGCACCGCGCACCGCGCGAAGACCGCTGGTCACGGCAGGCAGCCGTACGTGTGTCCGGGCAGCGGCCGGGGGCCCGGGCCGGGTTGTCCACAGGCTCACCGCCCTGTCACCCCGCGCCAGTAGGGTGTGAGACATGGCCGACCCCTCCAGCTACCGCCCCAAGCCGGGAGACATCCCGGACTCTCCCGGGGTGTACAAGTTCCGTGACGAGCACCGCCGGGTGATCTACGTCGGAAAGGCGAAGAGCCTGCGCCAGCGCCTGGCGAACTACTTCCAGGACCTGGCGAACCTCCACCCGCGCACCCGCACCATGGTGACCACGGCCGCCTCCGTGGAGTGGACCGTGGTGTCCACCGAGGTCGAGGCGCTCCAGCTGGAGTACTCCTGGATCAAGGAGTTCGACCCCCGGTTCAACGTCAAGTACCGCGACGACAAGAGCTACCCGTACCTCGCGGTGACGATGAACGAGGAGTTCCCGCGCGTCCAGGTCATGCGCGGCCACAAGAAGAAGGGCGTGCGCTACTTCGGGCCGTACGGGCACGCGTGGGCCATCCGCGACACCGTCGACCTGCTGCTGCGGGTCTTCCCCGTCCGCACCTGCTCGGCCGGCGTCTTCAAGAACGCCGCCCGCACCGGCCGCCCCTGCCTCCTCGGGTACATCGGCAAGTGCTCCGCGCCCTGCGTCGGCCGGGTCTCCGCCGAGGAGCACCGGGAGCTGGCCGAGGAGTTCAGCGACTTCATGGCCGGCCGTACGGGGACGTACCTGCGCCGCCTGGAGCAGCGGATGGCGCAGGCGGCCGAGGAGATGGAGTACGAGCGGGCCGCCCGCCTGCGCGACGACATCGGGGCCCTGAAGAAGGCCATGGAGAAGAGCGCGGTCGTGCTCGCCGACGCGACCGACGCCGACCTCATCGCCGTCGCCGAGGACGAGCTGGAGGCCGCCGTGCAGATCTTCCACGTGCGCGGCGGACGCGTGCGGGGCCAGCGCGGCTGGGTGACCGACAAGGTGGAGGAGGTCACCACCGGCGCCCTCGTCGAGCACGCCCTGCAGCAGCTGTACGGCGAGGAGAGCGGGGACGCCGTCCCCAAGGAGGTCCTCGTCCCCGCCCTGCCCGACCCGGTCGAGCCGGTCCAGCAGTGGCTCACCGACCGCCGTGGCGCGAACGTGTCCCTGCGCATCCCCCAGCGCGGCGACAAGAAGGCGCTCATGGAGACCGTCCAGCGCAACGCGCTGCAGGCGCTCGCGCTGCACAAGACCAGGCGCGCCTCGGACCTGACCACCCGCTCGCGCGCCCTGGAGGAGATCGCCGACGCCCTCGGCCTGGACAGCGCCCCCCTGCGGATCGAGTGCTACGACATCTCCCACCTCCAGGGCGACGACGTGGTGGCCTCCATGGTCGTCTTCGAGGACGGGCTCCAGCGCAAGGGCGAGTACCGGCGCTTCCAGATCAAGGGCTTCGAGGGGCAGGACGACGTCCGCTCCATGCACGAGGTGATCACCCGGCGCTTCAGGCGGTACCTGGCGGAGAAGGAGCGCACCGGCGAGTGGGCCGACGGCGAGGAGGGGGCCGTGCCCGACGGGACGGCCGCCGCCACCGTCGACGGCTCGCCCGCCGAAGCATCCGGAGGGCCGGCCGGCAGCACGGCCGCCGGCCCGGCCGGCGCCTTCACCGAGGACGACGGACGCCCCAAGCGGTTCGCCTACCCGCCGCAGCTCGTCGTCGTCGACGGCGGCCAGCCGCAGGTCGCCGCGGCCCAGAGGGCCCTGGACGAGCTGGGCATCGACGACATCGCGGTGTGCGGGCTGGCCAAGCGCCTGGAGGAGGTCTGGGTGCCCGGTGAGGACGACCCGGTGGTCCTGCCGCGCAGCAGCGAGGGGCTGTACCTGCTGCAGCGCGTCCGTGACGAGGCCCACCGCTTCGCCATCACCTACCAGCGCACCAGACGCGCCAAGCGCTTCCGGGCGGGCCCGCTGGACGACGTGCCCGGTCTGGGCGAGACGCGCAAGCGGGCGCTGCTCAAGCATTTCGGCTCGGTGAAGAGGCTGCGGTCCGCCACAATCGACCAGATCTGCGAGGTGCCCGGCATAGGCCGCAAGACGGCCGAGACGATCGCCGTGGCCCTGGCCCAGGCGGCCCCGGCCGCACCCGCCGTGAACACGGCGACCGGAGAGATCATGGAAGACGAGGAAGAGACGGCACCCGGGACGACGCCGGGGGCCGCAGGGGAACCCGTGCCCACGGGCGCCCCGGCCGAACGACGGGGGCAGGAGACATGACCGAGGACGAGACGCAGCCCACAGCGCCACGAGATCAGACAGCGGCGCAACCCGACCGGGCCCGCACGGCGTCCCGGGAACAGACACCCGCGCCGGCGCACCGGGAAGCGGCCGCGGACACGCACGCGGACAGGAGCGCGCCGGCGCACGGGGACACGCACACGCAGACGCCCGCGGACGCGCCCCCGCAATCGCACGAGGACCAGCGGCAGCACCCGGTCCAGGAACACGGAGCACAGGTGAGTACGGGCATCGACACGGCAGGCGTCCCCGACGCGGCCATCCCCGAACTGGTGATCATCTCCGGCATGTCGGGGGCGGGCCGGTCGACGGCCGCCAAGTGCCTGGAGGACCTCGGCTGGTTCGTCGTCGACAACCTGCCGCCGGCGCTGATCCCCACCATGGTGGAACTGGGCGCCCGCTCGCAGGGCAACGTCGCGCGCATCGCGGTCGTCGTCGACGTCCGCGGCCGCCGTTTCTTCGACAACCTCCGCGAGTCCCTGGCCGACCTGGAGGCGCGCGACGTCACGCGGCGGATCGTCTTCCTGGAGTCCTCCGACGAGGCCCTGGTGCGCCGCTTCGAGTCGGTGCGCCGCCCCCACCCCCTCCAGGGCGACGGCCGCATCGTCGACGGCATCGCCGCCGAGCGGGAGCTGCTGCGCGAGCTGCGCGGCGACGCCGACCTCGTCATCGACACCTCCAGCCTCAACGTGCACGAACTGCGCGCCAAGATGGACGCCCAGTTCGCCGGCGAGGAGGAGCCCGAGCTGCGGGCCACCGTGATGTCCTTCGGCTTCAAGTACGGCCTCCCGGTCGACGCCGACCTGGTCGCCGACATGCGGTTCCTGCCCAACCCGCACTGGGTGCCGGAGCTGCGCCCGTACACCGGGCTCAACGAGGAGGTCGCCGGGTACGTCTTCAACCAGCCCGGCGCCAAGGAGTTCCTGGACCGCTACGCCGAACTGCTGCGGCTCGTCGCGGCCGGCTACCGCCGGGAGGGCAAGCGGTACGTGACCATCGCCATCGGCTGCACGGGCGGCAAGCACCGCTCGGTGGCCATGTCGGAGAAGCTCGCCGCGCGACTGGCGGCCGAGGGTGTGGAGACCGTCGTCGTCCACCGGGACATGGGGCGCGAGTGACCGGACGTACTCCGCGGCTGAGCAGACTGCGCCGCGCGGTCCCCGAGGGGCGCGCGGCACGTCTGGCGGCCGAGGGGCGGGCCGGCCGGCCCGCCGAGGCCCGCGGCGCACGGCCGCGCCGACGGGGCGCCCAGCCCAAGGTGGTCGCCCTCGGCGGCGGCATGGGCCTGTCCGCCTCGCTCGCCGCCCTGCGCCGGATCACCGGCGACCTCACCGCCGTCGTCACCGTGGCCGACGACGGCGGCTCCAGCGGGCGGCTGCGCGACGAACTGGGCGTGCTGCCCCCCGGCGACCTGCGCAAGGCGCTGGCGGCGCTGTGCGGGGACGACGACTGGGGCCAGACCTGGGCGCGCGTCATCCAGCACCGCTTCACCTCCCAGGGCGACCTGCACGACCACGCGGTCGGCAACCTGCTGATCGTCGCGCTGTGGGAACAGCTCGGCGACCACGTCCAGGCCCTCGACCTGGTCGGCAAGCTGCTGGGCGCGCACGGGCGCGTACTGCCCATGTCCGCCGTGCCGCTGGAGCTTCAGGCCCTGGTCAAGGGCCACGACGTGGACCGGCCCGACGACGTCGACACGGTCCGCGGCCAGGCGACCGTCGCGCTCACCCCGGGCGAGGTGCAGTCCGTGCACCTGGTGCCGCACGACCCGCCCGCCGTGCCCGAGGCCGTCGAGGCGGTCCTGGACGCGGACTGGGTGGTGCTCGGCCCCGGCTCCTGGTTCTCCTCGGTCATCCCGCACCTGCTCGTGCCCCAGCTCCTCGACGCGCTCACCGAGACGAAGGCGCGCCGGGTCCTCTCCTTGAACCTCGCCCCGCAACCGGGAGAAACCGCCGGCTTCTCCCCGCAGCGTCATTTGGAGGTTTTGGGACGACACGCCCCTAAACTCGCCCTGGACGTGGTGCTGGCCGACGAGGCCGCCGTGCCCGACCGCGAAGTCCTCACCGAGGCCGCCAAGCGGTTCGGCGCCGCGGTCGAGCTGGCGCCGGTGGCCCGGAGGGACGGAACTCCGCGGCACGACCCGGAGCTGCTGGCCGCCGCGTACGACCGTATTTTTCGGATGCATGGAAGGATCGGCCCATGGCGATGACGGCAGCGGTGAAGGATGAGATCTCCCGGCTCCCCGTCACCCGGACCTGCTGCAGGAAGGCGGAGGTCTCCGCCATTCTGCGGTTCGCCGGCGGCCTCCACCTGGTCAGCGGGCGCATCGTGATCGAGGCGGAACTGGACACCGCGATGGCGGCGCGGCGCCTGAAGCGGGACATCCTGGAGATCTTCGGGCACAGCTCGGAGCTGATCGTGATGGCGCCCGGCGGCCTGCGCCGCGGCTCGCGCTACGTGGTCCGGGTCGTCGCGGGCGGCGACCAGCTCGCCCGCCAGACCGGCCTGGTGGACGGCCGCGGCCGCCCGATCCGCGGCCTGCCCCCGCAGGTGGTCTCGGGGGCCACCTGCGACGCGGAGGCCGCCTGGCGCGGCGCGTTCCTCGCGCACGGCTCGCTCACCGAGCCCGGCCGCTCCTCCTCGCTGGAGGTGACCTGCCCGGGCCCGGAGGCCGCGCTCGCCCTGGTCGGCGCCGCCCGCAGACTCTCCATCGCCGCCAAGGCCCGCGAGGTGCGTGGAGTGGACCGGGTGGTCGTCCGTGACGGTGACGCGATCGGCGCGCTGTTGACGCGTCTGGGCGCGCACGAGTCCGTACTGGCCTGGGAGGAGCGGCGGATGCGCCGCGAGGTCCGCGCCACGGCGAACCGGCTGGCCAACTTCGACGACGCCAACCTGCGCCGTTCGGCCCGCGCGGCGGTCGCCGCCGGTGCCCGGGTGCAGCGCGCCCTGGAGATCCTCGCGGACGACGTCCCCGAGCACCTGGCCGCCGCGGGGCGCCTGCGCATGGAGCACAAGCAGGCCTCGCTGGAGGAACTGGGCGCGCTCGCCGACCCGCCGCTGACCAAGGACGCCGTCGCCGGCCGCATCCGCCGGCTGCTGGCCATGGCCGACAAGCGCGCCGCCGACCTGGGCATCCCCGGGACGGAGGCCAACCTCAGCGAGGAACTGGCGGACAACCTCGCGGGCTGAGCCGCGTGCGCCGCGCAGCAGGGCCCGTCCGCCGGGACGGCCGGGTCCGGCCACCCCTTCGGACGGGCACCGTCGGACCACGTGCCGCCCCCGCCCGGCCGGTCCGGCCGCGCCTTCGTCTCATAGCCGACGGCCGCGCACGGGACCGGGCCTGACCCGCAGGCTTGTATGCCGGCTCCGGATGCCGAGGGCCGCTCCACGGCCGGGACACCGGGCGGGCGCGCGGGCCTGAAGGCCGCCGACCGTGCCCGCGCCCCGGACCCGCAGACCCGCCGCCGGCCCCGGCCGGCCGAGGGCCGCGCCCCGGCCGGCCGGCGGCCGTACACGGGACTTGGCCCGGCCTGCGGGCCGTCGCCCCCGGACGCCGCCGGCCGTGCCCAGGCGCCTGACCCGCAGACCCGCCCGCCGACCCCGGATGCCGACGGCCGCCCCCGGCCCCCGGCCGGCCGACGGCCGTCCCCGGGACCCGGCCTGGTCCGGAGGCCCCCAGGTCCGCGGGCCCCAGGCCTCAGGCCCGCAGACCCACCCACCCCCCCGCGCCGACCCTGATGTCCGTCACCGTGACTGAGGAGGCACCCTTGACCCGTGGCCCGAGTGACATGAACCTGGCAGGTCTCCGCCGGTCCGGCGGACCACCGTCAGGGGGGTTCATGAGACGCAGCACGAGACACGGAGCGAGATCGGTTCTGGCCGTCGGCGCGCTCCTGCTCGGCGGAGCGGGCCTCGCGCCCCTCGCCCAGGCGCAGGGCGCTGCCTCACCCCGGCCGGCTCCGGACGAGGTGAAGGTGTTCCGCGCCGACGTCACCGCGCGGCAGGTGCCCCTGCTGCTGAAAGCCGGTCAGGACGCCCACGAACTGGGGAACCGGGTGCCCGGCGAGGGCCAAAGCACCGTCGAGCTGTACCTCACCGACGCGCAGGCCGGAAAGCTGCGCGAGCAGGGCGTCCGGCTCGCCGAGCACTCGCTCACGGCCGCGACGCGCAGGCGGGTGGCCACGGCCGGCCAGGGCGTGTTCCGGCCCTACAGCGGCAAGGGCGGCCTGCGCGAGGAGATCCTCGGCACCGCCCGGGCCCACCCCGGCCTCACCAAGGTCGTCTCCCTCGGCACGACGGTGCGCGGACAGGACATCCTCGCCCTGAAGCTGACCGGCCGCGCGCGCGAGACGAGGGACGGCGCCAAGCCCGCCGTGCTGTACCTGTCCAACCAGCACGCGCGCGAGTGGATCACGCCGGAGATGACGCGCCGGCTGATGCACTACTACCTGGACCACTACCGCACCGACCGCAGGATCAGGAGGATCGTCGACACCACCGAACTGTGGTTCGTCCTCTCCGCCAACCCCGACGGCTACGACTACACCTTCAAGGACGACAGCACCCGGCTGTGGCGCAAGAACCTGCGGGACGCCAACGGCGACGGCGTCGTCTCCAGCGGCGACGGCGTCGACCTCAACCGCAACTTCCCCTACAAGTGGGGCTACGACGACGAGGGTTCGTCACCGGAGCCCGCCGGTGAGACCTACCGGGGTCCGGCACCGGCGAGCGAGCCCGAGACGCGGGCGCTCGACCGGTTCGAGAAGCGAGTCCGCTTCCGGTACGCCGTCAACTACCACTCCGCGGCCGAACTCCTGCTCTACGGCGTCGGCTGGCAGGTGGCGACCCCGACACCGGACGACGTCCTCTACCGGGCGCTCGCCGGCACCCCGGACCACCCGGCGATCCCCGGCTACCGCTCCCAGCTCTCCTCGGAGCTGTACACCACCAACGGCGAGGCGGACGGGCACGCGGGCAACGTCAACGGCACGGCCATGTTCACGCCCGAGATGTCCACGTGCGAGACCGCCTCCGACTCCGACCCGGACGACGCCTGGAACGCCGCCGACTGCCGGTCGGTCTTCACCTTCCCCGACGACGAGAAGCTGATCCGGCGGGAGTTCGAGAAGAACGTCCCCTTCGCGCTCGCCGTCGCCGAGACCGCCGCCCACCCCGACCGGCCGAGTTCACCGGCCGGCCCGCCGGCCGCCGACTTCACCCCGGCCGAGTTCTCGACGTCGTACGCGCGCGGCGCCGCACAGGAGGTCTCGGTCGTCGTCCGGAAGTCCGTGCGGGACAAGGAACTGCGCTACCGCGTCGACGGCGGGCCGGTCCGGACGGGAGCCCTGCGGCCCTGGAAGGGCGGCACCACCTACGGCGGCGCGGACCACCTCTACTTCGACGAGTACCGGGCCCACGTCCACGGCGCCGCTCCGGGCGACCGGGTCGAGGTGTGGTTCACCGGCCGCACGGGCAGCGGACCCGGGACCGGGAAGCGGACGGCGAGCGAGCACTTCACCTACACCGTGGCGCGCCTCCCGTCCGCCGGCCCGCACGCAAGCACCCGTGCAGGCACGCACGCGGACACCCGCGCCGACACCCTCGTCGTCGCGGAGGAGGGCGCCCCGGCCGTCCGGGCGGCCGTGTACGTGGACGCCCTGCGGGCGAACGGCCACCGGGCGCTCGTCTGGGACGTCGCCACCCAGGGCGCGCCCGACGCGCTCGGCGTGCTGAAGCACTTCAGGACGGTCGTGCACTACTCGGGCGCCCCGGGGCCGGGCAACGCCACCCAGCTCCAGCTGCGTTCCTACCTCAACGAGGGCGGACGGCTGATCGAGGCCGGCGAGCAGGCCGGCGGCAGCGTCGACCTCGGTGGCGGGAACCTCTCGGACGACTTCAGCCAGTACTACCTGGGGGCCTACTCGCGCACCCCGGCCCCCGGGGCAACCGGCTTCACCGGCGCGGGGAAGCTGGCAGGCTTCTCCGGCGCGCTCGGCGACGCGCCCGGCGAGCCGCTCGACGGGGCCGGTGCCTACGGGGTGACGTCACAGGAGCTGCCGGCGGCCGACCACCCGTCGTTCGCGAGCGAGGCGGCGGGGCGGTTCACCGGTACCGCCGACCCGTACAGCCCGTACACCGGCTCCTTCATGGCCGCCGCCGTGCACACCGACGACGCCTACAAGCGCCTCACCCGCACCGTCGACCTCACCGGGGTCACCGCGGCGGACCGGCCCACCCTCAGCACCCGCCTGCTGTGGGACACCGAGCGCGGCTACGACCACGCGCTGCTGGAGGTCCACACCACCGGCGCCGACGACTGGACGACGCTGCCGGAGGCGGGCGGCAGGAGCACCGCGGCCGTGCCCGCCGAGTGCGGGGCCGGGTTCCTGATCGCCGACCACCCCTGGCTCAGGCACTACCTGACGCCGGCCTCCGGCGGCTGCGCCGCCCACGGCACCAGCGGGGCGTGGAACAGCTTCACCGGCTCCTCCGGCGGGTGGCAGCAGGCGAGTTTCGACCTGAGCGCGTACGCCGGGCGGACGGTCGAGGTCTCCCTCGCCTACGTCAGCGACCCCGGCACCGGCGGCCACGGCGTCCTGGCCGACGACACCTCGCTCGTCGTCGGCGGCACCGCGCGGGACACCGAGGGCTTCGAGACGTCGCTCGGCCCCTGGAAGGTGTCAGGACCGCCTCCGGGCAGCCCGGCCGTCCGCAAGGACTGGGCCCGCACCGGCACCCTCTTCCGGACGTACGCGGCGGTCACCACCGACCGTTCCGTGCTGCTCGGGTTCGGGCTCGGACACCTCCGCTCGGCGGCCGGCCGGGCGGCCCTCGTGGGGCGCGCGATGGCGGCACTCGACAAGTGAGCCGGGGCCCGCACGAAAGAGTGATGAATACGGTCAACGCGCACGGACACTCCGTACTCTAATGGAGTGATTCGGGCGCCCGGCCGCGACGGCCCGGACCCCTACTGGCGCGTACGGCTCGCCATGCCCTCCAGGGGGTCTCCGAATGTCACTCAGGAGGCTCCAGGGAGGTAGGGTCGTGGGTGGTCGGGGACATCCCAATACAGCTCGCCGGCGTCGAAACCGGCGTACCAACGAGGAGATCGGTTCGTGACGATCCGCGTAGGCATCAACGGCTTTGGCCGCATCGGTCGTAACTACTTCCGCGCGCTGCTGGAGCAGGGTGCAGACATCGAGATCGTGGCTGTCAACGACCTGGGTGACACCGCGACCACCGCTCACCTGCTGAAGTACGACACCATCCTCGGCCGCCTCAAGCAGGAGGTCACGCACACCGAGGACACCATCACCGTCGACGGCAAGGCCATCAAGGTCCTCTCCGAGCGCAACCCGGCCGACATCCCCTGGGGTGAGCTGGGCGTGGACATCGTCATCGAGTCCACCGGCATCTTCACCAAGAAGGAAGACGCCGAGAAGCACATCGCCGGCGGCGCCAAGAAGGTCATCATCTCCGCTCCGGCGAAGAACGAGGACGTCACCATCGTGATGGGCGTCAACCAGGACAAGTACGACGCCGCCAAGGACAACGTCATCTCCAACGCCTCGTGCACCACCAACTGTGTGGCGCCGATGGCGAAGGTCCTCGACGAGAACTTCGGCATCGTCCGCGGCCTGATGACCACGGTGCACGCGTACACGAACGACCAGCGGATCCTGGACTTCCCGCACAAGGACCTGCGCCGCGCCCGCGCCGCCGCCGAGAACATCATCCCGACCACCACCGGTGCCGCCAAGGCCACCGCGCTGGTCCTCCCGCAGCTCAAGGGCAAGCTGGACGGCATGGCGATGCGCGTCCCGGTCCCGACCGGCTCGGTCACCGACCTCGTCGTCGAGCTGTCCCGCGAGGTCACCAAGGAAGAGGTCAACGCCGCCTTCCAGAAGGCCGCCGAGGGCGAGCTGAAGGGCATCCTCGAGTACACCGAGGACCCGATCGTCTCCTCGGACATCGTCAACGCCCCGGCGTCCTGCACCTTCGACTCCTCCCTGACGATGGTCCAGGAGGGCAAGAACGTGAAGGTCATCGGCTGGTACGACAACGAGTGGGGCTACTCCAACCGCCTCGTCGACCTCACGGTCTTCATCGGCAACCAGCTCTGATCGGCAGAGCAGGCACCTCGATGTGAGAACAGGGCTCGGGCAGCGCACCACCGCGCGGTCCGGGCCCTGACGCACGTACGGCGGGCCGCTTCCTGCGGCCCGCCCGCGTGCGGATCGACCGGCCCTCGTACGATCAAGAGCCCCTCCTCCCAGGAGTCCCATTCCCATGAAGACGATCGACGAACTTCTCAGCGAAGGTGTGGACGGCAAGCGGGTCTTCGTCCGCGCCGACCTCAACGTGCCGCTGGCCGACGGTGTCATCACCGACGACGGCCGCATCCGCGCCGTGCTGCCCACCGTGAAGGCGCTCGCCGGCGCCGGCGCCAAGGTGATCGTGGCCTCGCACCTGGGCCGCCCCAAGGGTGCCCCGGACCCCGCCTTCTCGCTGCTGCCCGCCGCCGAGCGGCTCGGTGAACTGCTGGGCGCCCCCGTGGCCTTCGCCCAGGACACCGTCGGCCCCGCCGCGCACGCCGCGGTGGACGGCCTGCAGCCCGGCCAGGTCGCGGTCATCGAGAACCTGCGCTTCAACCCCGGCGAGACCGCCAAGGACGACGCCGAGCGCGGCGCCTTCGCCGACGCCCTCGCCGCTCTCGCGGACGTCTACGTCGGCGACGGGTTCGGCGCGGTGCACCGCGGGCACGCCTCGGTCTACGACCTGCCGGCCCGGCTGCCGCACTACGCCGGTTACCTCATCGCCACCGAGGTCGGCGTCCTGAAGAAGCTCACCGAGGACGTCAAGCGCCCCTACGTCGTCGCCCTCGGCGGCGCCAAGGTCTCCGACAAGCTCGCCGTCATCGACCAGCTGCTCGGCAAGGCCGACCGGCTGCTCATCGGCGGCGGCATGGCGTACACCTTCCTCAAGGCCAAGGGTTACGAGGTCGGCAAGTCCCTCCTCCAGGAGGACCAGATCCCGGCCGTCAAGGAGTACATGGAGCGCGCCGAGAAGCTGGGCGTCGAGCTGGTGCTGCCGGTGGACGCGCTGGTCTCGCCCGACTTCCCGGACCTGAAGACCAAGGCCCCGGCGCACCCCACCGCGGTCGCCGCCGACGCCATCCCGGCCGACCAGGAGGGCCTGGACATCGGGCCGCGGACCCGGGAGCTGTACGCCTCGAAGCTCGCCGACGCCGCCACCGTCTTCTGGAACGGCCCGATGGGCGTCTTCGAGCACCCCGACTTCGCCGAGGGCACCAAGGCGGTCGCCCAGGCCCTCGTCGACTCCGGCGGATTCACCGTGGTCGGTGGCGGTGACTCCGCCGCGGCGGTCCGTACGCTCGGTTTCGACGAGAACGCATTCGGCCACATCTCGACCGGCGGCGGCGCCTCCCTCGAATACCTCGAGGGCAAGACGCTCCCCGGCCTCGCCGCACTGGAGGACTGACCTCAATGACCACCCGCACGCCGCTGATGGCGGGCAACTGGAAGATGAACCTCAACCACCTCGAGGCCATCGCGCACGTCCAGAAGCTCGCCTTCGCCCTGGCCGACAAGGACTACGACGCCGTCGAGGTCGCCGTCCTGCCGCCCTTCACCGACCTGCGCTCGGTGCAGACCCTGGTCGACGGCGACAAGCTCAAGATCAAGTACGGTGCCCAGGACATCTCGCAGCACGACTCCGGCGCCTACACCGGCGAGATCTCCGGCCCGATGCTGGCCAAGCTCAAGTGCACCTACGTGGCGATCGGGCACTCCGAGCGGCGCCAGTACCACAACGAGACCGACGAGCTGGTGAACGCCAAGGTCAAGGCCGCCTACAAGCACGGCCTGACCCCGATCCTGTGCGTCGGCGAGGAGCTGGACGTCCGCGAGGCCGGCGACCACGTCTCCCACACCCTCGCCCAGGTCGAGGGCGGTCTGAAGGACGTCCCGGCCGAGCAGGCCGAGTCCGTCGTGATCGCCTACGAGCCCGTCTGGGCCATCGGAACCGGCAAGGTCTGCGGCGCCGAGGACGCCCAGGAGGTCTGCGCCGCCATCCGTGCCAAGCTCGCCGAGCTGTACTCGCAGGACGTGGCCGACAAGATCCGCATCCAGTACGGCGGCTCCGTCAAGTCGGGCAACGTCGCCGAGATCATGGGCCAGGCCGACATCGACGGCGCCCTGGTCGGCGGCGCCTCGCTGGACGCCGACGAGTTCGTCAAGATCGTCAGGTTCCGCGAGCAGTGAGCCGGACGTGAGTAGGCGGTAGCGGCGATACGTCGTACCCTGGCGGGGGCACAGCCGAGGTGCTGTGCCCCCGTCGTCCATCCGTATCCGAGGAAGTTGGTCCAGCCGTGGTTTTGGGGTTCTCGATCGCCCTGATCGTCTTCAGCCTGCTGCTGATGCTGCTGGTGCTGATGCACAAGGGGAAGGGCGGCGGCCTCTCCGACATGTTCGGCGGCGGCATGCAGTCGTCCGTCGGCGGTTCCTCCGTCGCCGAGCGCAACCTCGACCGCATCACCGTCGTGGTCGGTCTGCTGTGGCTCGCGTGCATCATCGTCCTCGGCATCCTGATGAAGTCCAACAGCTGACGAGCGGGCGAACGCCGTACATTCCGCACGGAAGGCCCCATGGTCGGTACGCGCTCACGAGCGCGGCCTATCATGGGGCTTGCGTCTGTGTGCGGGGGGCGGTAACTCCCATCACTGGACGCGCGTTGGGCCTTACGTAGACTGAGGCGCTCGCAGCGAAGCGGTACGCCGACTCGTTTCGCGGCACCATCACGCAGGGAGTTACGACCGTGGCAAGTGGCAACGCGATCCGGGGGAGCCGGGTCGGAGCGGGGCCGATGGGCGAGGCCGAGCGCGGCGAGTCCGCGCCGCGCCTGCGCATCTCCTTCTGGTGCTCCAACGGGCACGAGACGCAGCCCAGTTTCGCCAGCGACGCACAGGTGCCCGACACCTGGGACTGCCCGCGCTGCGGCTTCCCGGCCGGCCAGGACCGGGACAACCCGCCGGACCCGCCGCGCACCGAGCCCTACAAGACGCACCTCGCCTACGTGCGCGAGCGGCGCAGCGACGCGGACGGCGAGGCGATCCTCGCCGAGGCGCTCGCCAAACTGCGGGGCGAGATCTAGCAGTTGACGCCCCGTCGGGTGCCGTCCCGGCACTCGCGACGAGGCCGCGCCCTCCCCGGCCGGCCACCGCCGAGGCGATTGTCAGTGGTGCCCTCTACGGTTTGTGCATCGGCGAATCGTGAGGGGGGCGGCGATGACGACGCTGGACGCGGCCGAGGCCGTGACACGGCCCGCGTGGGGCGGGGCTTTCGGACGGCTGTGGAGCGCCGCCGTGCTCTCCAGCTTCGGAGACGCGCTGCGCACGGCCGCGCTGCCCCTGCTCGCCGCCTCCCTGACCACTGACCCCCTGCTCATCGCCTCCGTCGCGGCCTGCGGCTATCTGCCCTGGATCCTCTTCGGGCTGCTGGGCGGAGCGGTGGCCGACCGGGTGGACCAGCGGCGCGCGATGTGGACGGTGGACGCGGTACGCGGCCTGCTGGTGGGTGGTTTCGCCGTGACCGTCGCCCTCGGGCACGCCTCGATCGCCCTGCTCATCGCCCTGGCCTTCGCGCTCACCACGCTCCAGACCCTCTTCGACAACGCGGCGACGGCCCTGCTGCCCGCCCTGGTGGACCGGACGGCGCTCGGCCGCGCCAACGCCCGGCTGATGACGGGGCAGCGCATCGCCGGTGGCCTCCTGGGCGGCCCGGTGGTGCCCGCCCTGCTCGGCGCCGGCGCCGCCGCGCCCTTCGCCGCCGACGCCGTCACCTTCGTCCTGGCCGCGGCGCTCGTGGCCTCGCTGCGCACCGCGGCACCCGAGCGCGGGCCGAGACCGGCGGGCAGCACCCTGCGCCGGGAGATCACCGACGGTCTGCGCGTGCTGGGGCGGGACCGGGCCCTGAGAGGGCTGTGCACCGCCACCGCCCTGTGCAACATCGGCATGGCCGCCCTCATCGCCGCCCTGGTCGTGCTGGTGACGCGCTGGCTGCACGCCGGACCCGGCGGGTACGCGGCCGCGATGACCGCCTACACGGTCGGCAGTCTGGCCGGGGGAGCGGCCAACGGCCCGATCGTCGCCCGCCTCGGCCGGATGCGGGCCGTACTGCTGGCCGGAACGACGCAGATCGCGGCCCTCACCGTCATGGGCACGGTGCGCAGCCTGACCGCTCTGGTGGCGGCGATGGCCGTCTTCGGCCTCATGGGCATGGTGTGGAACGTCAACACGACCACGCTGATGCAGCAGCGCAGCCCCGCCCCGATGCTGGGCCGGGTCAGCGCCGCCTTCCGGACCCTGGCCGTCGCCGGGGCTCCGCTGGGCGCCCTGCTGGGCGGTGCCGTCGCCACCGCCTGGGGCCCCGGCACACCGGCGCTGCTCACGGCCGGGTTCTTCGTCCTGTCCGTCGCCGCGCTGATACGCGTGCGCGAGCAGCCCCTCCCCGGCGGCGCCGCCGGGGACGGCGCGGCGGGCGCACAGGACACCCGCTGAGCGGGCGGGGGCCAGGCATGCGTGGCGCCCTCCCGGCCGTGAGGGTGCTGGGCCGGTCCGGCCGAGCGCATACGACGGGGGCGGCACGGGCCGTCCTGCCCGTGCCGCCCCCGGATGCCGATCCGTCGTCGCCGGTCAGGCCGACGCCGGCGGGTACAGCGACCTCGGCAACTGCGACGCCGCCGCCGTGTCCAGCAGCCACAGCGTGCGCGCGCGGCCGTACGCGCCCGCCGCCGGGGCCTGGATCTCGCCCGCGCCGGACAGCGCCATCGCCACCGCGTTCGCCTTGTCCTCGCCCGCCGCGAGCAGCCACACCTCACGGGCCGAGCGGATCGCGGGCAGGGTGAGGGAGACACGGGTGGGCGGTGGCTTCGGCGAGCCGTGCACGCCGATGACCGTCCGCTCCGTCTCCCGCACTCCGGGAAGCTCCGGGAACAGGGACGCCACGTGCGTGTCCGGGCCGACGCCCAGCATCAGCACGTCGAAGGTGGGGACCGAGCCGTGGTTGGCGGGGCCGGCCGCGCGGGCCAGCTCCTCGGCATAGGCCTCCGCCGCCGCCTCGACGTCCGTACCCCACGGGCCGTCCGAGGCGGGCATCACGTGCACCCGCTTCGGATCCAGCGGGACGGAGTCCAGCAGGGCCTCCTTGGCCTGCGTGACGTTGCGCTCGGGATCGCCCTCGGGCAGGAACCGCTCGTCACCCCACCACAGGTCGAGCCGGCCCCAGTCGACGGCGTCCCGGGCGGGCGCCGCGGCCAGCGCGGCCAGCACGCCGTTGCCGTTGCGGCCACCGGTCAGCACCACGGACGCGGAGCCCGTGGAGGCCTGAGCGTCCACGATCTTCGTGATCAGCCGGGCCGCGGCGGCCTGCGCCATCAGCTCCTTGTCACGGTGGACGACCAGCTGCGGAGTGCTCACTTCGACGCCGCCTTCCGGGTCGGGGCCTTGCGGGCGGTCTTGGCGGCGGCGCGCCGTGCGGGCGCCTTCGCCGTCTCCTCCTCGGAGACGGCCACCGCGACCGCCGCCCCGGCGGTGACCTGCGGCGCGGAGCCGTTCAGCCGCTCCACCCCGAAGCGCAGCGCCGACGCGTAGGTGTCGTCCGGGTCGAGCCGCCGCAGTTCCTCCGCGATGAGTTCGGCCGTCTCCCGCCGCTTGAGGGCCACCGCGCGTTCCGGCTGCCCCTGGACGGAGAGCGTGGCCAGCCTGCCGTCGGCCCGGCCCAGCTCGATCGGACCGCAGGTGGTGTCCATGCGGACCGCGGTCAGCCCGGGCCCGGAGGACAGCGAGCGCTTCACCGGCACGTCCAGCCGATCCGCGAGCCACATCGCCAGTAGCTCGCAGCTCGGGTTGAACTCCTCGCCCTCCACCCCGACCGACCGGACCTCGCAGGTCACCTGGTCGAGCGCGGCGGCCAGCATGGAACGCCACGGCGTGATCCGGGTCCACGCCAGATCCGTGTCGCCGGGGGTGTACGCCTCGGCCCGCGCGGCCAGTTCCCGCACCGGGTCCTCACAGGCGTAGGCGTCGGTGACCCGGCGCTGCGCCAGCGCGCCGAGGGGGTCCTCGGCCGGGGCCAGCGGGCCGTTCACCGGCCACCAGACGACGACCGGCGCGTCCGGCAGCAGCAGCGGCAGCACCACGGACTGGGCGTGGTCGCAGACCTCGCCGTACAGCCGCAGGACGACCGTCTCACCGGTGCCGGCCTCCGCGCCCACCCGTACCTCGGCGTCCAGCCGAGAGGCCGTGCGGTCGCGCAGGGTGCGCGAGACGCGCCGGATGACGACCAGGGTGCGCGAGGGGTGTTCGCGGGAGGCGTCGCCGGCGGCCTTGAGGGCGTCGTAGGCGTTCTCCTCGTCGGTGACGATGACGAGGGTGAGCACCATGCCCACGGCAGGCGTGCCGATCGCCCGGCGGCCCTGCACGAGCGCCTTGTTGATCTTCCCGGCGGTGGTGTCGGTCAGGTCTATCTTCATGGCCGGCGCCAGCTCCGTCCGTCTCGTGCGAGCATCTCGTCCGCCTCGGCCGGCCCCCACGTCCCGGACGCGTACTGCGCGGGCCTGCCGTGGGTGTCCCAGTACTCCTCGATCGGGTCGAGGATCTTCCAGGACAGCTCGACCTCCTCCGTGCGCGGGAAGAGGTTGGAGTCGCCGAGCAGCACGTCCAGGATGAGCCGCTCGTACGCCTCCGGGCTGGACTCGGTGAAGGACTCGCCGTAGGCGAAGTCCATCGAGACGTCCCGGATCTCCATCGACGTGCCCGGCACCTTCGAGCCGAAGCGCACGGTCACGCCCTCGTCGGGCTGGACGCGGATGACGACCGCGTTCTGGCCCAGCTCCTCGGTGGCCGTGGTGTCGAAGGGGGAGTGCGGGGCGCGCTGGAAGACCACCGCGATCTCGGTGACCCGGCGGCCCAGCCGCTTGCCGGTGCGCAGGTAGAAGGGGACGCCCGCCCAGCGGCGGTTGTCGATCTCCAGCTTGACGGCCGCGTAGGTGTCGGTCTTCGACTTCTTGTCGATGCCGTCCTCTTCGAGGTAGCCGATGACCTTCTCGCCGCCCTGCCAGCCGGCCGCGTACTGCCCGCGCACGGTCGTCGAGCCGAGGTCCCCGGGCAGCCGGACGGCGCCGAGCACCTTCTCCTTCTCCGCCGCCAGCGCGTCCGCGCCGAAGGAGGCGGGCTCCTCCATCGCGGTGAGCGCCATCAGCTGGAGCAGGTGGTTCTGGATGACGTCACGGGCGGCGCCGATGCCGTCGTAGTAGCCGGCCCGGCCGCCGATGCCGATGTCCTCGGCCATGGTGATCTGCACGTGGTCCACGAAGGACCGGTTCCAGATCGGCTCGAACATGGTGTTGGCGAAGCGCAGCGCCAGGATGTTCTGGACGGTCTCCTTGCCCAGGTAGTGGTCGATGCGGAAGACCTGGTCCGGGGCGAAGACCTCGTGGACGACCTTGTTCAGCTCCTCGGCCGACTCCAGGTCGTGGCCGAACGGCTTCTCGATGACCGCGCGCCGCCAGGAGCCGCCCGTCTGGTCGGCCAGCTGGTGCTTCTTCAGCTGCTGGATGACGACCGGGAAGGACTTCGGCGGGACCGACAGGTAGAAGGCGAAGTTGCCGCCCGTGCCCTGGGCCTTGTCGAGTTCCTCGATGGTGCCGCGCAGCCGTTCGAACGCCTCGTCGTCGTCGAAGGTGCCCTGCACGAACCGCATGCCCTGGCTGAGCTGCTGCCAGACCTCCTCGCGGAACGGTGTGCGCGAGTGCTCCTTGACGGCGTCGTGCACGACCTGCGCGAAGTCCTCGTGCTCCCAGTCGCGCCGGGCGAAGCCGACCAGCGAGAAGCCCGGCGGCAGCAGCCCCCGGTTGGCGAGGTCGTAGACGGCGGGCATCAGCTTCTTGCGCGACAGGTCGCCCGTCACGCCGAAGATGACCAGGCCCGACGGCCCCGCGATACGCGGGAGCCGTCGGTCGGCGGGGTCACGGAGCGGGTTCGCCCCGGTGCCGGAAAGAGGCGACAAGGCGTCAGCCCTCCGCGGGGGCGAGGCGCTCCAGCTCCGCCTCGGTCGACTTCAGCAGGTCGTTCCAGGAGCCCTCGAACTTGTCGACGCCCTCGTCCTCCAGGACCTGGACCACCTCGTCGTAGGAGATGCCGATCCTCTCCAGCGCGTCGAGGTCCGCGCGGGCCTGCTCGTAGGTGCCGCGGACGGCGTCGCCACGGATCTCGCCGTGGTCCTCGGTGGCCTCCAGGGTGGCCTCCGGCATGGTGTTCACCGTGTTCGGCGCCACCAGCTCCTCGACGTACATGGTGTCCTTGTACGCCTTGTCCTTCACACCGGTGGAGGCCCACAGCGGGCGCTGCTTGTTCGCGCCCGCGTTCTCCAGCGCGTTCCAGCGGTCGGAGGAGAAGACCTCCTCGTAGGCCTGGTAGGCCAGGCGCGCGTTGGCCACGCCCGCCTTGCCGCGCAGGGCCTTGGCCTCGTCGGTGCCCATCTCGTCGATGCGCCGGTCGATCTCGGTGTCGACGCGGGAGACGAAGAAGGACGCCACCGAGTGGATCTTGGACAGGTCCAGGCCGCGCTCCTTGGCCTTCTCCAGGCCGGTCAGGTAGGCGTCCATGACCGCGCGGTAGCGCTCCAGGGAGAAGATCAGCGTGACGTTGACGCTGATCCCGTTGCCGATGGTCTCGGCGATGGCCGGCAGACCCGCCCGGGTGGCCGGGATCTTGATGAGCGTGTTGGGGCGGTCCACCAGCCAGGCCAGCTGGCGGGCCTCGGCGACCGTCGCCTTGGTGTTGTGCGCCAGGCGGGGGTCGACCTCGATGGAGACCCGGCCGTCCTGGCCGTCGGTGGCGTCGAAGACCGGGCGCAGGATGTCGGCGGCGTCGCGGACGTCCGCCGTGGTGATCATGCGGATGGCCTCTTCGACGGTGACCCGACGGGCGGCGAGGTCCGACACCTGCTGGTCGTAGCCGTCGCCCTGCGAGATCGCCTTCTGGAAGATCGTCGGGTTGGTGGTGACGCCCACGACGTGCTGCTGGTCGATCAGCTCGGCGAGGTTGCCGGACGTGATCCGCTTGCGCGACAGGTCGTCCAGCCAGATCGCGACGCCTTCATCGGAGAGGCGCTTGAGTGCGTCTGTCATGGAAATTGCATCTCCTACGTGTCGTATATGAGCGTCAGCGCTGGGCGGCGGCGAGGGATTCCCGCGCCTTGGCGGCCACGTTCTCGGCGGTGAAACCGAATTCGCGGAACAGCACCTTGGCGTCGGCGGAAGCACCGAAGTGCTCCAGGGAAACAATGCGTCCGGCGTCCCCGACGTACTTGTGCCAGGTCAGGGCGACACCGGCCTCGACCGCGACGCGGGCACGCACGGCCGGGGGCAGCACGCTGTCCCGGTACCCCTGGTCCTGCTCCTCGAACCACTCGACGCACGGCATGGACACCACGCGGGTGGGAACGCCGTCGGCCTGGAGCTGCTCCCGGGCCTCCACGGCCACGTGCACCTCGGAGCCGGTGGCGATCAGGATGACCTGCGGCTCGCCGCCCTCGGCCTCGAACAGGACGTAGCCGCCGCGCACGGTGTCGTCGTTCGGCTCGTAGGTCGGCACGCCCTGGCGGGTCAGCGCGAGGCCGTGCGGGGCGCCCTTGCCGAACTCCTTGGTCCAGCGGCGCTGGATCTCGGTCCAGGCGATGGCGGTCTCGTTGGCGTCGGCGGGGCGGACCACGTTGAGGCCGGGGATGGCGCGCAGCGAGGCGAGGTGCTCGACCGGCTGGTGGGTGGGGCCGTCCTCATGCCGTTCAGCTCGGCGCCCATCGAGTGCTCGCGGATGCCGAAGTGGATCGTGCGGCCGTAGGGGCTCGCCTCGGGCAGCGGGTTGCCCTCGGGCAGGAACGACGACGTCTTGTCGATCGTGGTGTTGTTCGAGCCGGCCAGGTCGGCGGAGCCGCCCCACAGCTCGGGCAGCACCTCGCCGAGAGCCTGGAGCACCTTGCCGGAGGCCGCACGGGTGGCCACGCTCTTGCCCGCCTCGAAGACCGGGACCTTCTCGGCCCAGCCGGCCGGCAGCTCGGCGGCGGCGATGCGGTCGAACTCGGCGGCCCGCTCCGCGTTCGCCTCGCGCCAGGCCTGGAAGGACTTCTCCCAGGTGGCCTTCGCCTGCCGGCCGCGCTCCAGCGCCCGGCGGGTGTGGCCGATGACCTCGTCGGAGACGTCGAAGTGCTTGTCGGGGTCGAAGCCCAGGACGCGCTTGGTGGCGGCGACCTCGTCCTCGCCCAGCGCCGAGCCGTGCGCGGCCTCGGTGTTCTGCGCGTGCGGGGCCGGCCAGGCGATGATCGAGCGCATCGCGATGAAGGACGGCCGGTCGGTGACCGCCTTGGCCTCCTGGATCGCCGCGTAGATGGCCTGCGGGTCCAGGTCGCCGTCGGCCTTGGGCTCCACGCGCTGCACGTGCCAGCCGTAGGCCTCGTACCGCTTGACGGTGTCCTCGGAGACGGCCGTCTCCGTGTCGCCCTCGATCGAGATGTGGTTGTCGTCCCACAGCAGGATCAGGTTGCCGAGCTTCTGGTGGCCGGCCATCGAGGACGCCTCGGCGGAGATGCCCTCCTGGAGGCAGCCGTCACCGGCGATGCAGTAGATGAAGTGGTCGAAGGGGGACTCGCCGGCGGGGGCCTCCGGGTCGAACAGGCCGCGCTCGTAGCGGGACGCCATCGCCATGCCCACGGCGTTGGCCACGCCCTGGCCCAGCGGACCGGTCGTCGTCTCCACACCGGCCGTGTGCCCGTACTCCGGGTGGCCCGGGGTCTTGGAGCCCCAGGTGCGGAAGGACTCCAGGTCCTCCAGCTCCAGGCCGAACCCGGCCAGGTACAGCTGGGTGTAGAGGGTCAGGGAGGAATGACCGGCGGACAGCACGAAGCGGTCGCGGCCCACCCACTGCGGGTCGGCGGGGTCGTGCCGCATCACCTTCTGGAACAGGGTGTAGGCGGCAGGAGCCAGGCTCATCGCCGTACCCGGATGGCCGTTGCCGACCTTCTGTACGGCATCGGCGGCCAGGACGCGCGCGGTGTCCACCGCACGCTGGTCCAACTCGGTCCACTCGAGGTCTGTGGTGGTCGGCTTGGTGCTCACCCTGGTTCAGGGCTCCTCTCCACATGTCGGATGCCGGTGCGCGTGTCCGGGCACCGGCTGCCGGCGTTCTGGCGCCGGCCGGCCGCTGTTGAGCCTACCCCCGTAAAGACGTGCGTTTTTTCGAGTCATTCAAGACTGCCGGGACTCCGGGAAATCCGCCTCCCGACGGCTCCTTCCCCTATTCGGCAAGTGAATACGGGGGCGCTCATCCGATCGCTCATTCGAGCCGTCGCGCGCCCGTCGGAAACCCATTTCCGGATGCCCGCGCCGGCGGGCCCCCGCGACCGCCGCCCGGCGGCTGCCGGGCGGGCGGCGCCAACACGACCCACCCCCGCGAATGTCCGGGTCTGGGCAACGTCTACAGTGGCGTGGTACGCGCGAGTCTTTACCCCTTGTTCACAGGGGCGGGGCTCGCTGGGAGTCTCTGTCAGGGGTGTGCGTGACGGCCGTCGAATCCCGTCCTGGGGGTCCCTCCCAGGCCCTTAAGGCCCTGGGGGAGGGAGTACTCGGTGCAGGTCAGAGCCCGAGCAACCGGTCGTTCGGGGCCCGTGTCAAGGCGTTCGTGGCACTGACCAAGCCGCGGATCATCGAGCTGCTGCTCATCACCACCGTTCCGGTGATGTTCCTGGCGCAGCAGGGTGTGCCCAACCTGAAACTGGTGCTGCTCACCTGCGTCGGCGGCTACCTGTCCGCGGGCGGCGCCAACGCGCTGAACATGTACATCGACCGTGACATCGACGCGCTCATGGACCGCACCTCGCAGCGCCCGCTGGTCACCGGGATGGTCAGCCCGCGCGAGTGCCTCGCCTTCGGCATCACCCTGGCGGTCGTCTCGACACTGCTGTTCGGTCTCACCGTCAACTGGCTGTCGGCGTGGCTGTCGCTCGGAGCGCTCCTCTTCTACGTCGTCGTCTACACGATGATCCTCAAGCGGCGCACGTCGCAGAACATCGTGTGGGGCGGCATCGCCGGCTGCCTGCCGGTGCTCATCGGCTGGTCCTCGGTCACGAACTCCATGTCGTGGGCGCCCGTCATCCTCTTCCTCGTCATGTTCTTCTGGACGCCGCCGCACTACTGGCCGCTGTCCATGAAGGTCAAGGACGACTACGCGCGCGTGGGCGTGCCGATGCTCCCGGTGATCGCCTCCAACAAGGTGGTCGCCCGGCAGATCGTCATCTACAGCTGGGTGATGGTCGTCGTCTCGCTGCTGCTGACCCCGCTCGGCTACACGGGCTGGTTCTACACGGTGGTCGCCCTGCTGGCCGGCGGCTTCTGGCTGTGGGAGGCGCACGGGCTGCAGAACCGCGCCAAGGCCGAGGTGACCGGCGCGAAGCTGAAGGAGATGCGCCTGTTCCACTGGTCGATCACCTACGTGTCGATCCTCTTCGTCGCGGTGGCGGTGGACCCCTTCCTGCGCTGACATCCCCTGACGTCCGCCACGGGCGGGGCACGTGGTCAAGGCCACGTACCCCGCCCGTCGCCGTCCGGTCTACCCGTCGGTAGCATCCTGGCCATGGCAGACACGCAGCAGGTTGACCCCAAGGCCCAGCGCAAGGCGGCCCGCCTCGCCCAGCGGATCGGCTCCTTCGCCAAGGCGCACGGCGGGGCCGAGGGACAGGTCGCGTACATCGGACAGCGCGGCGCCCGGATCGTCCTCGTCGGCGAGGACGGCACCTGGGGCGACGTCGTGGCCCCCACCTACGCCATCGCCGAGCAGGCCGTGCGCGAGTCCGGGATCACCGTCCACGAGTCCTTCGACGGCGAGTTCGCCGCCAAGGTGCGGACGGGTCCGTACGAGTGGAAGCGGATGGCCGGCATCCAGCTCGGCGGCCCGGCCAACGGCTGAACAAAGCCGCGGGGCGGGCAACACCTGAGAGCCGGTTCACCCGTTAGGACCTTACGGAGGATGTGGTCCAGCCGGGGGAGACCGGATGATCGAAACGCCGTCCCTCGTGGACCAGCACTGCCACGGCGTCCTGCGAACGGAACTGGGCCTCGGCACCTTCGAGGCCCAGCTGGCGCGCACCGAGGGCCCGCCCGCCCCGGGGACCACCCTCTTCGACACCCAGACCGGTTTCGCCGTACGCCGCTGGTGCCCCCCGCTGCTCGGCCTGGAACCGCACTGCCCGCCCGCGCGCTACCTCGCCCGGCGCCGCGAGCTGGGCGTCCTGGAGGCCGGCCGCAGACTGCTGCGCGGCAGCGGCGTCACCGCCTACCTGGTGGACACCGGGCTCCCCGGCGACCTCACGGGGCCGGGCGAGATGGCCTCGGCGGGGGCCGCCGCCGCCCACGAGGTCGTCCGCCTGGAACTCCTCGCCGAGCAGGTCGCCGACACCTCGGGAACCGTCGGGTCCTTCCTGGCGAACCTCGCCGAGTCGGTGCACGGCGCGGCGGCCCAGGCGGTCGCCTTCACCTCCGTGGCGGGCCTGCGGCACGGCCTGGCGCTCGCGCCCGAGCCGCCGGGGCCCAGTCAGGTGCGCGGCGCCGCGGGACGCTGGCTGGCCCGGCGGGAGGTCGGCGGGGAGCTGAGCGATCCGGTGCTGCTGCGCCACCTGCTGTGGACCGCGGTGGCCTCCGGGCGGCCGCTCCAGCTGCACGCCGGGCCTGCCGGGCCGGGCGGACGCGCCGACCGCACGGACCCGGTGCTGCTGACGGACTTCGTCCGCGCGACCGCGGGCCTGGGCACGGACCTGGTCCTGCTGCACGGCTACCCGTACCACCGCAACGCCGCGCACCTCGCCGCGGTCTTCCCGCACGTGTACACCGACTCGGGCGCCGCGCCGGCGCGCACCGGCGCACGGGCCGCCACGGTGCTCGCCGAGGTCCTGGAGCTGGCCCCCTTCGGCAAGGTGCTCTTCTCCAGCGGCGCCGGCGGTCTGCCCGAGCTGCACCTGGTGGGGGCCCGGCTGTTCCGTGAGGCGCTGGAACGGGTGCTCGGCGCCTGGGTCGCGGAGGGCGCCTGGTCGGCGCAGGACGCGCGGCGGGTGGCACGGATGGTCGCGGCGGGCAACGCACGGCGGGTGTACGGGCTGGGGTGACCCCGCCGGCTTCCGGAACCCGCGGGCGCCCCTGCGCGGGGCACTGTGCGAGGGCGCCCTGTCCGCGGGCGCCGTTGCCCGCAGGCGCCCTGGGGGCGGGCCGCTGCGACGCGGCCCGGCGGCGTCACGCCTTCGTCAGCGAGGCCGTCTCCACGGACGCCTCCGGCAGCCCGCCGCTCACCGTCTCCGGCCGCTCGCGCAGCGACAGCAGCACCCGCAGCACACCGATCCACATCAGGCAGGACCCCAGCATGTGCAGGGCCACCAGGACCTCCGGCAGGTGCGTGAAGTACTGCACGTAACCGATGACGCCCTGGGCGAGCAGGACCAGGAACAGGTCCCGCGTGCGGTGCAGCGGTCCCTTGGGCGCGTCCACGGCCTTGAGGACGAACCACAGGGCGAACGTCAGCGTCACCACGATCCAGGCCAGCACCGCGTGCGCCTTGGCGACCGTCTCCCAGTCGAGCGGGATGCGGTCGACCTCCGCGGAGTCGCCCGCGTGCGGACCCGCCCCGGTCACCACCGTGCCCGCCGCGATCAGCAGCACGCTCGCGACGACCAGGAACCACACCAGCTGCTGCACCGCCTTGCCGACCAGCGGACGCGGCTGCCCGTCACCCTCACGGGTGCGCTGCCACATCACGGTGGCGACCGCGATCAGCGCCGTGGTGAGCAGGAAGTGCGCCGCGACGGTGTAGGGGTTCAGCCCCACGAGGACGACGATGCCGCCGAGCACCGCGTTGCCCATGACGACCCAGAACTGAGCCCAGCCCAGCCGGGTCAGGCCGCGCCGCCAGGGCTTCTGCGCGCGGGCGGCGACGACGGCCCAGCCGACGGCGGCGCACAGCACGTACGTCAGCATGCGGTTGCCGAACTCGATGACGCCGTGGAAGCCCATCGCACGGGTCGTGGTCAGCGAGTCGTCGGTGCAGGTCGGCCAGGTGGGGCAGCCCAGGCCCGAGCCGGTCAGCCGCACGGCGCCGCCGGTGACGACGATGATCACCGCCATGACGAGCGCGGCCATGGCCGCCCGCTGGACGGTCCTGGGCTGCGGGGTCCAGCGTTCGGCGATGAAGGCGAGCGGGTTGCGCACGGCGGATACGGCGTCGTCGCGGGTCAGGTTCGGCACGCGTTCCATCGTAGGCCGCCGCTTGTGCACACTTTCACGAGGGTCCGTCTCACGAGGGTCCATGGGGGTCTGCGGTCCCTACTCCCAGCGGAAGAACTTCCCGGCGGCGGCCAGGGCCACCACCGCCCAGACGGCGAGGATCCCGGCGTCGCCCCAGGGCATCGCGGCGCCGTGCTGGAGCACGTCCCGCAGCCCGTCGGACAGGGCCGAGATCGGCAGCAGGCCCAGCACGTCCTGGGCGCCGGCGGGGAACTTGTCCAGCGGCACGATCACGCCGCCGCCGACGAGCAGCAGCAGGAAGACCAGGTTGGCGGCGGCCAGGGTCGCCTCGGCCTTGAGCGTGCCGGCCATCAGCAGGCCGAGCCCGGAGAACGCGGCCGTGCCGAGCACCAGCAGTACCAGCACGGCGAGCGGGTCGCCGTGCGGGGACCAGCCGAGCGCGAAGGCGATCACGGTCAGCAGGATCACCTGGAGCACCTCGGTGACCAGCACGGACACCGTCTTGGCGGTCATCAGGGCCCAGCGCGGCAGCGGGGAGGAGGCCAGCCGCTTCAGGACGCCGTAGCGGCGCTCGAAGCCGGTGGCGATGGCCTGCCCGGTGAACGCCGTCGACATGACGGCGAGTGCCAGGACGCCGGGTGTGAGGAAGTCCACGGCCTTGCCCGCGCCGGTGTCCACGATGTCCACGGAACTGAACAGCGCCAGCAGCAGGGCCGGGATGACGACGGTGAGCAGCAGCTGCTCGCCGTTGCGCAGCAGCATCTTCGTCTCCAGCGCCGCCTGTGCCGCGATCATGCGGGTCAGCGGGGCGGCGCCGGGATCGGGCGTGTACGTGCCCGTCGGTGAGCCGGTGGCGGTGGTCACGAGCGCAGCTCCTTGCCGGTCGGCTCCAGGCTGTGTTCTCCCGGGGGGCGACCCCCGGGCCCCCGGCCGGCCTCGGTGCGGGACGGAATCATGAACGCAGCTCCTTGCCGGTCAGCTCCAGGCTGTGTTCTCCCGGGGGGCGACCCCCGGACCCCCGGCCGGCCTCGGTGCGGGACGGAATCATGAACGCAGCTCCTTGCCGGTCAGCTCCAGAAAGACGTCCTCGAGTGTGTGCCGCTCCACGGAGATCCGGTCGGGCATCACCCCGTGCTGCGCGCACCAGGACGTCACCGTGGCGAGCAGTTGCGGGTCGATCTCGCCGACCACCCGGTACGCGCCGGGCGTCAGCTCGGCGGCGGAGGACTCGGGGGGCAGGGCCTTGAGCAGGGAGGCGACGTCGAGGCCGGGGCGGCCGCTGAAGCGCAGGGTGTTCTCCGCGCCGCCGCGGCACAGCTCCTCCGGGGAGCCCTGCGCGATGACCCGGCCGGCGTCGATGATCGCGACGTCGTCGGCGAGTTGTTCGGCCTCGTCCATGTGGTGGGTGGTGAGGATCACGGACACCCCGTCGGCGCGCAGGTCGCGCACCAGGTCCCAGGTGGCCCGGCGGGCCTGCGGGTCGAGGCCGGCGGTCGGTTCGTCGAGGAAGACCAGCTCGGGGCGGCCGACGACGGCCATGGCGAGCGCGAGGCGCTGCTGCTGGCCGCCGGAGAGGCGGCGGTAGCTGGTCCGCCCGCAGCCGCCCAGCCCCAGCCGCTCGATCAGGGCGTCCACGTCCAGGGGGTGGGCGTGCAGCCTGGCGACGTGCCGGAGCATCTCGTCGGCCCTGGCCCCGGAGTAGACGCCGCCGGACTGGAGCATCACGCCGATGCGGGGGCGCAGCGCGGCGGACTGTCCGACCGGGTCGAGGCCCAGGACGCGCACCGTGCCGGAGTCCGGCTTCCGGTACCCCTCGCAGGCCTCGACCGTGGTCGTCTTGCCGGCGCCGTTGGGACCGAGGACGGCGGTCACACCCGCCCGGGCCACCAGGTCGAGGCCGTCCACCGCGGTCTTGGTGCCGTACCGCTTCACCAGGGACTGCACCTGGACCACTGGCTCACTTCGCATGGGTCCAGAGTCTAGGGACGCGCCGGGCGCTTCAGGCGGGCGGGTGCGCGATGTCCTCCTCACGGGGACGGTGCAGGGCGAGCCAGCGTTCGGCGTAGGCGACCGCGTCGGCCACGGGGAAGAGCCGGGCGTCGGCCGCGCCGACCTTTCCGGTGGCGACGGGCCGGTCCCGTTCGAAGTCGTGCCCGAGTTCGCCGAACCGTTCGGAGGTGATCGACACCTCGGTCACGGTCTCCCAGCCGTGCGGTCCGGGCCTGCCCTCCCGCACGCGCGGCGCGGGGATGCGGTACTCGGCGAGGTGGAAGCAGGTGCAGGTGTCGTATCCGGCGCCGAGCAGGAGCACGCGGGCGCCGGCGGCCTCCAGCCGGGCCAGGGGACTCCGCTCGCCCAGCCGGCAGTCGGTGGCGTGACCGTCGGTGATCTCCCGCGCGCGGGGGCCGATCGCCGCGAACGACGTCTGGGGGTGGGCGCTGCGCAGGGCGCCCGGCCAGGTCCGGACCGTCTCGGGGACGATGCCTACGCCGCAGGTGGGCGTCGTGGCGGGGTCGTAGGCGGGCAGGGTGGCCCGGATGGTGTCCCACCACTCCTCGGGCACCGGCGGGTTGCCCCACAGGGCCGGGTCGGAGAGGTCGCCGCTGTGGGCGGGGACGACGAGGGTGCCGTCCGGGCCGAGGGCGTCGAGCAGTCCCCGGACGACGGCGACCGGGCCGCCGCAGACCCAGCCGAGGGACTTCAGGGAGGTGTGGGCCAGAAGGATCCCGCCCGGCCTCACCCCGAGGGCGCGCAGGGCGGCGGCGACCGTGTCGCGGGTCACAAGAGGGCCGGTCGGCGGGGGTGTGGGCATGGCCGGGGAGTCTGGCGCACCGGGCGGGAAGCCGCCACCCGTTTGATCGATCACAGATCGTTTCCGCAGGTCGGATTAGGTTTGCCTAAGTGACGCAGGGCACCGGCCGCCCTGACCGGCGGCGCTTGTCAGGGTCCGAGGAATTACGCAACAATGGCGTTGTGAAAAACGTCGGCGAGGCTCGGGAGACCCCCACGGGGCCCCCGCAGGAGGAGTTCGCGACCGGGGAGCGCTCCACGCGCAACCGGGTCGCGCGGTCCATCCTGGACCACGGTCCCTCGACCGTCGCCGAGCTGGCCGGCAGGCTGGGGCTCACCCAGGCGGCCGTGCGGCGCCACCTGGACGCGCTGGTCGCCGACGACGTCGTGGAGGCACGCGAGCGGCGGGTGTACGGCGCGCGGACGCGCGGCCGGCCCGCCAAGGTCTTCGCGCTCACCGACTGCGGCCGGGACGCCTTCGACCAGTCGTACGACAAGCTCGCCGCGGACGCCATGCGCTGGATCGCCGAGCGCGAGGGCGGCCAGGAGGCGGTCACCGCCTTCGCCCGGGCCCGCATCGCCGCTCAGGCGCGCGCCTACCGCCGGGCGGTCGAGGCGGCGGGTCCCGGTGAACGCGCCGAAGCGCTCGCCAAGGCCCTGAGCCAGGACGGGTACGCTGCTACGGCGCGCAGCGCACCGGTCGGCGAGCAGCTCTGCCAGCACCACTGTCCGGTCGCCCACGTCGCGGAACAGTTCCCCCAGCTGTGCGAGGCGGAGACGGAGATCTTCGCCGAGCTGCTGGGTACCCACGTCCAGCGACTGGCGACCATCGCCCACGGCGACGGCGTCTGCACGACGTTCATCCCCAGGATTTCCCAGACAGACAACGCATCCGCAAGCACGGCCGGGAGGAACCCCGCATGACTCTCCCCACGGAGACTGCCCACCCCGAACTCGAGGGCCTGGGCAAGTACGAATACGGCTGGGCCGACTCCGACGAGGCCGGCGCCTCCGCGCGGCGCGGTCTGAACGAGGACGTCGTCAAGGACATCTCCACGAAGAAGTCCGAGCCGGAGTGGATGACCAAGCTCCGCCTCAAGGGCCTGAAGCTCTTCGAGAAGAAGCCCATGCCGAACTGGGGCTCGGACCTGTCGGGGATCGACTTCGACAACATCAAGTACTTCGTGCGCTCCACGGAGAAGCAGGCGGAGTCCTGGGAGGACCTGCCCGAGGACATCAAGAACACCTACGACAAGCTGGGCATCCCCGAGGCCGAGAAGCAGCGCCTGGTCGCCGGCGTGGCCGCCCAGTACGAGTCGGAGGTCGTCTACCACCAGATCCGCGAGGACCTGGAGGAGCAGGGCGTCATCTTCCTGGACACCGACACCGCCCTGAAGGAGCACCCGGAGCTCTTCAAGGAGTACTTCGGCACGGTCATCCCGGCCGGTGACAACAAGTTCGCCGCGCTGAACACCGCCGTGTGGTCCGGCGGCTCCTTCATCTACGTGCCGAAGGGCGTGCACGTCGAGATCCCGCTCCAGGCCTACTTCCGCATCAACACGGAGAACATGGGCCAGTTCGAGCGGACCCTGATCATCGTCGACGAGGGTGCCTACGTGCACTACGTCGAGGGCTGCACGGCGCCGATCTACAAGTCGGACTCCCTGCACTCCGCGGTCGTCGAGATCATCGTCAAGAAGAACGCCCGCTGCCGCTACACGACCATCCAGAACTGGTCGAACAACGTCTACAACCTGGTCACCAAGCGCGCCGTCGCCTACGAGGGCGCGACCATGGAGTGGATCGACGGCAACATCGGCTCCAAGGTGACGATGAAGTACCCGGCCGTCTACCTGATGGGCGAGCACGCCAAGGGCGAGACCCTCTCCATCGCCTTCGCGGGCGAGGGCCAGCACCAGGACGCCGGTTCCAAGATGGTGCACATGGCGCCGAACACCTCCTCCAACATCGTCTCCAAGTCGGTGGCGCGCGGCGGCGGCCGCACCTCGTACCGCGGCCTGGTCGAGATCGGTGAGGGCGCCGCGGGCTCCAAGTCCAACGTGCTGTGCGACGCGCTGCTCGTCGACACCATCTCCCGCTCCGACACCTACCCCTACGTGGACGTCCGCGAGGACGACGTGTCCATGGGCCACGAGGCGACCGTCTCCAAGGTCTCCGAGGACCAGCTCTTCTACCTGATGAGCCGCGGTCTGTCCGAGTTCGAGGCGATGGCGATGATCGTGCGCGGCTTCGTCGAGCCGATCGCCAAGGAACTCCCCATGGAGTACGCGCTGGAGCTGAACCGGCTGATCGAGCTGCAGATGGAAGGCGCGGTCGGCTGACGACCGCCCGCCGAGACAGCCAGCGAACACTGACGTAGGAAGAGAGCAGACCGACAGCCATGGCTGAGGCCCAGAACTCCCCCCAGTCCCCGACTCCGCTCGGACAGGGGGCGCCCCCACCGGTGGGTTCCACCACCGCCGGCCAGATCGCGGTGGCCGCGGAGTCGACCGTCGCGACCCGCATGAGCGCGCCCCCGTCCTTCGACGTGGCGGACTTCCCGGTCCCGCACGGCCGGGAGGAGGAATGGCGCTTCACCCCGCTGGAGCGGCTGCGCGGTCTGCACGACGGCACCGCGACCGCCACCGGCACCGGCGTGAAGGTGGACATCCAGGCCCCCGAGGGCGTGACCGTGGAGAGCGTCGGCCGTGACGACGCGCGGCTCGGCAAGGCCGGCACCCCGGTCGACCGCGTCGCCGCCCAGGCCTACTCCTCCTTCGAGCAGGCCTCGGTCGTGACCGTCCCCAAGGAGACCGTCCTGACCGAGCCGATCCGCATCGCGGTGCACGGCGAGGGCGGGGTCGCCTACGGCCACCAGGTCGTCGAGCTGGGCGCCTTCGCCGAGGCCGTCGTCGTCATCGACCACACCGGTGACGCGGTGCTCGCCGCCAACGTCGACTACCTCCTGGGCGACGGCGCCAAGCTCACCGTCGTCTCCGTCCAGGACTGGGACGACAAGTCCGTCCACGTCGGCCAGCACAACGCGCTGGTCGGCCGGGACGCCTCCTTCAAGTCGGTCGTCGTCACCTTCGGCGGCGACGTGGTCCGGCTGCACCCGCGCGTGACGTACGCCGGGGCCGGCGGCGAGGTCGAGATGCTCGGCCTGTACTTCACCGACTCGGGCCAGCACCAGGAGCACCGCCTCTTCGTCGACCACGACGCCCCGCACTGCAAGTCGAACGTCGTGTACAAGGGCGCCCTCCAGGGCGAGCAGGCGCACGCGGTGTGGATCGGTGACGTGCTCATCGAGGCCCGGGCCGAGGGCACCGACACCTACGAGATGAACCGCAACCTGGTGCTGACCGACGGCGCCCGTGTCGACTCCGTGCCCAACCTGGAGATCGAGACCGGCGAGATCGTCGGCGCCGGCCACGCCAGCGCCACCGGCCGCTTCGACGACGAGCAGCTCTTCTACCTGATGGCCCGCGGCATCCCGGAGCACGAGGCCCGCCGCCTCGTCGTCCGTGGCTTCTTCGCCGAACTGGTCCAGCAGATCGGTGTCGAGGACATCGAGGAGCGCCTGCTCGCCAAGATCGAGGAGGAGCTGGAGGCGTCCGTCGCATGAGCGGTGCCTTTGTACGCGTGTGCGCGCTGAGCGAGCTGGAGGCGGACACCCCGAAGCGGGTGGAACTCGACGGCACGCCCATCTCCGTGGTGCACACCGAGGGCGAGGTGTTCGCCATCCACGACATCTGCTCGCACGCGAACGTCTCGCTCGCCGAGGGCGAGGTCGACGACTGCCACATCGAGTGCTGGCTGCACGGCTCGCGCTTCGACCTCCGTTCCGGCAAGCCCGACAGTCTTCCGGCGACGCGTCCCGTCCCCGTATACCCCGTAAAGATCGAAGGGGACGACGTGCTCGTCTCCCTCTCCCAGGAGTCCTGAGGCATCCATGGCAACGCTTGAAATCCGAGACCTGCACGTCACCGTCGAGGCCGACAACGCCACGAAGGAGATCCTCAAGGGCGTCGACCTCACCGTGAAGCAGGGCGAGACGCACGCCATCATGGGCCCCAACGGCTCCGGCAAGTCGACCCTCGCCTACTCGCTCGCGGGTCACCCGAAGTACACGATCACCGGGGGCACCGTCACCCTCGACGGCGAGGACGTCCTGGAGATGTCCGTCGACGAGCGGGCCCGCGCCGGCCTGTTCCTGGCGATGCAGTACCCGGTCGAGGTCCCCGGCGTCTCGGTCTCCAACTTCCTGCGCACCTCCGCCACCGCCATCCGCGGCGAGGCCCCCAAGCTGCGCACCTGGGTGAAGGAGGTCAAGGAGACCATGGAGCGGCTCCACATGGACCCCTCCTTCGCCGAGCGCAACGTGAACGAGGGCTTCTCCGGCGGTGAGAAGAAGCGCCACGAGATCCTCCAGCTGGAACTGCTCAAGCCGAAGGTCGCGATCCTCGACGAGACCGACTCCGGCCTGGACGTCGACGCGCTGCGGATCGTCTCCGAGGGCGTGAACCGCGTCCGCGAGACCGGCGAGGTCGGCACCCTGCTGATCACGCACTACACGCGCATCCTGCGCTACATCAAGCCCGACTTCGTCCACGTGTTCGCCGACGGCCGCATCGCCGAGTCCGGCGGTGCGGAGCTGGCGGACAAGCTGGAGAACGAGGGCTACGAGGCATACGTGAAGGGTGGCGCATCCGCGTGACACAGCTGCCGGGCCTCCTCGACACCGAGGCGATCCGCAAGGACTTCCCCGTCCTGGACCGACTGGTCCACGACGGCAAGAAGCTCGTGTACCTGGACAACGCGGCGACCTCCCAGACCCCGCGCCAGGTGCTCGACGTGCTGTCCGAGTACTACGAACAGCACAACGCCAACGTGCACCGCGGTGTGCACGTGCTCGCCGAGGAGGCCACGGCGCTGTACGAGGGCGCCCGCGACAAGGTCGCGGCGTTCATCAACGCGCCCAGCCGCGACGAGGTGATCTTCACGAAGAACGCCTCCGAGTCGCTCAACCTCGTGGCGAACATGCTGGGCTGGGCCGACGAGCCCTACCGGGTGGACCACGACACCGAGATCGTCATCACGGAGATGGAGCACCACTCCAACATCGTGCCGTGGCAGCTGCTGGCGCAGCGCACGGGCGCGAAGCTGAAGTGGTTCGGCCTGACCGACGACGGCCGCCTGGACCTGTCGAACATCGAGGAGGTCATCACCGAGAAGACGAAGATCGTCTCCTTCGTGCTGGTCTCCAACATCCTCGGCACCCTCAACCCGGTCGAGGCGATAGTGCGCCGCGCCCAGGAGGTCGGCGCCCTGGTCTGCGTCGACGCCTCGCAGGCCGCCCCGCACATGCCGCTGGACGTGCAGGCCCTGCAGGCCGACTTCGTGGCCTTCACCGGCCACAAGATGTGCGGCCCGACCGGCATCGGCGTGCTCTGGGGCCGCCAGGAACTCCTGGAGGACCTGCCTCCGTTCCTCGGCGGCGGCGAGATGATCGAGACGGTGTCGATGCACTCCTCGACCTACGCCCCCGCCCCGCACAAGTTCGAGGCCGGCACCCCGCCGATCTCGCAGGCCATCGGCCTGGGTGCGGCGATCGACTACCTGAACGCGATCGGCATGGACAAGGTCCTCGCGCACGAGCACGCCCTCACCGAGTACGCGGTGAAGCGGCTCGCGGAGGTCCCCGACCTGCGCATCATCGGCCCGACCACGGCCGAGGACCGCGGCGCCGCGATCTCCTTCACGCTCGGCGACATCCACCCGCACGACGTGGGCCAGGTCCTCGACGAGCAGGGCATCGCCGTCCGGGTCGGCCACCACTGCGCCCGCCCGGTCTGCCTGCGCTACGGAATTCCTGCGACCACGCGAGCGTCGTTCTATCTGTACTCCACGCCGGCCGAGATCGACGCCCTGGTCGACGGCCTGGAGCACGTACGGAACTTCTTCGGATGAGGGGCTGAGGCGTGAAGCTGGACTCCATGTACCAGGACGTCATCCTGGACCACTACAAGCACCCGCACGGGCGGGGCTTGCGGGACGGTGACGCCGAGGTGCACCACGTCAACCCGACGTGCGGCGACGAGATCACCCTCCGTGTGAAGTACGACGGTACGACGATCGAGGACGTCAGCTACGAGGGGCAGGGCTGCTCCATCAGCCAGGCCTCGGCCTCGGTGCTGAACGACCTCCTGGTCGGCAAGGACCTGGCCGAGGCGCAGAGGATCCAGGAGACCTTCCTGGAGCTGATGCAGTCCAAGGGGAAGATCGAGCCCGACGACGCGATGGAGGAGGTCCTGGAGGACGCGGTCGCGTTCGCCGGGGTGTCCAAGTATCCGGCCCGGGTCAAGTGCGCCCTGCTGAGCTGGATGGCCTGGAAGGACGCGACGGCCCAGGCGCTGGACGGCGCCGACGCCGAAAGGAAGACGGCATGAGCGAGACCGTGGAGATGAAGCCGGCCTCGGAGGAGGAGCTCCGCGAGGCCCTGATGGACGTCGTCGACCCCGAACTGGGCATCGACGTCGTCAACCTCGGCCTGATCTACGGCATCCACGTCGACGAGTCGAACATCGCGACCGTCGACATGACCCTGACGTCGGCGGCCTGCCCGCTCACCGACGTCATCGAGGACCAGGCCAAGTCCGCCACGGACGGTCTCGTCAACGAGCTGCGCATCAACTGGGTCTGGATGCCGCCGTGGGGTCCGGACAAGATCACGGACGACGGCCGCGAGCAGCTTCGGGCGCTCGGGTTCAACGTCTGACGGACGCGGCAACGGAACGGCGGCACCCCTCGGGTGCCGCCGTTCCGCTGTCCGCGCCCCCTGCCCCCGGCCTCCGCCGTTATGTACGCTCGTACACATGGGATACCTCTTCCTGGCCGGCGCCATAGCCGCCGAGGTCGCCGGCACCACCGCCATGAAGTACAGCGAGGGGTTCAGCCGGGTGGGCCCCTCGGTACTGACCGCGCTCGGCTACCTGATCTCCTTCGCGCTGCTCGCCCAGACCCTCAAGACCCTCAACGTCGGCACCGCCTACGCCATCTGGTCCGGCATCGGCACGGCGGCCATCGCCGCCATCGGCGTGGCCTTCCTGGGGGAGGGGATGACCCTCACCAAGATCGCCGGGATCGCGCTGATCATCCTCGGCGTGGTGGTGCTCAACCTGGGCGGCGCCCACTGATGCCCCGGCGCTACGATCCGGGCCGACGGCAGCGGATCATCGACGCGGCGATCCGGGTCGTGGGGGCCAGGGGCATCGCCGGGCTCAGCCACCGCACCGTCGCCGCCGAGGCCGATGTGCCGCTCGGCTCCACGACGTACCACTTCGCCACCCTCGACGACCTGCTGGTGGCCGCCCTGCGCCAGGCCGACGACGGCTTCGCCGAGGCGGTCGCCGCGCGCGGCGCGCTGGATGCCCCGCACCCCGACCTGGCGCGCGAACTCGCCGCCGTGACGGGGGAGTGGCTGGCCGGCGACCGCACCGGGGTCGAGCTGGAGTACGAGCTGTATCTGGCCGCCCTGCGCCGCCCCGCCCTGCGTCCCGTCGCCGCCGAGTGGGCCGACGGCCTCGCGGCCCTCCTGTCCCGGCACACCGACCCGGTCACCGCCCGGGCCCTGGTCGCCCTGGTGGACGGCATCTGCCTCCAGGTGCTGCTGACGGGCGGTTCGTACGACGAGGAGTACGCCCGCGAGGTGCTGGCTCGGGTGATCCCACCGAGGCCGCCCGGCACGTGAGACACGGTTCGCTCCCGCACCCGCCCCCACGTTAGGTTTTCCCCATGACCGACACTGCTCCCCGCACCACCGGCGCCGTCGCCGCCGGACTCGCCACGATCGCCGCCGACGGCACCGTCCTCGACACGTGGTTCCCCGCCCCCGAACTGACGGACGAGCCCGGCCCGGCCGGGACCGAACGGCTGTCCGCCGAGCGCGCCGCCGGACTGCTCGGCGGCGGCGCGACCGCGGCGACCGGTCCGGACGCCCGCCGGGGCGTCGAGGTGGTCGCGGTCCGTACGGTCATCGCCTCGCTGGACGAGAAGCCGATCGACGCGCACGACGTCTACCTGCGCCTGCACCTGCTCTCCCACCGCCTGGTCAAGCCGCACGGCCTGAGCCTGGACGGCATGTTCGGCTTCCTCGCCAACGTCGCCTGGACGTCGCTGGGTCCGGTCGCCGTCGACGACGTCGAGAAGGTGCGGCTCAACGCCCGCGCCGAGGGCCTGCACCTGCAGGTGACCTCCATCGACAAGTTCCCGCGCATGACGGACTACGTGGCCCCCAAGGGCGTCCGCATCGCCGACGCCGACCGGGTCCGCCTCGGCGCCCACCTCGCCGAGGGCACCACGGTCATGCACGAGGGCTTCGTGAACTTCAACGCGGGCACCCTCGGCACCTCCATGGTCGAGGGCCGCATCTCGGCGGGTGTCGTGGTGGGCGACGGCTCGGACATCGGCGGCGGCGCCTCCACCATGGGCACGCTCTCCGGCGGCGGCAACGTGATCATCTCCATCGGCGAGCGCTGCCTGATCGGCGCCGAGGCGGGCGTGGGCATCGCGCTCGGCGACGAGTGCGTCGTGGAGGCCGGCCTGTACGTCACCGCGGGCACCCGCGTCAGCATGCCCGACGGGCAGATCGTCAAGGCCCGTGAACTCTCCGGCGCCTCCAACATCCTCTTCCGCCGCAACTCGGTCACCGGCGCCGTCGAGGCCCGCCCGAACAACGCGGTCTGGGGCGGGCTCAACGAGATCCTGCACAGCCACAACTGAGGTCGCGACGAGCGGTCGTCACGGTGCGGCGCCCTTTCCGTCAGGAGGGGCGCCGCATGCTTTTCCAGCGGTGACGCAGGCGGGCCCCGCGGGGTGACGAGGGCCGCGGAGGCGGCCGGCGCCGCGAGGTCCGGGGCGCGCGGGCCCCGGCGCGGGCCCACGTGGTGCGGCAGGGCGACCCCGGGGTGCTCTGCCGTCACGGGCGCGGGGTCCGCCGGGCCCTGCCCGTCGTCCCGCCCCGGCGACCGGGCCGCCCGCCGCGTACTCCGTGACCGCCGGGCGACCGGGCGGCCCGCCGCGTACTCCGTGACGCCGGGCGACCGGACGGCCCGCCGCGTACTCCGTGACCGCTCCGGGCGTCCAGCGGGGTCAGGGCGCCGACGCCAGGAGCCGTTCGCAGGCCGCAAGCAGGCCGCCGACCGTCGCCCGGTCCGCGGGGCGCAGGGGCGCGCGGACCGGGCCCGCGGGCAGCCCGAGCGCATTGAGCAGGCCCTTGACGGTGACCGCGCCCGGCAGTCCCGCGTTCATCGTCGACTCGACCAGTTCCATGGCCTGTTGCTGCAGCCGGGCGGCGCGCGCCGTGTCGCCCGCGTCGAACGCGTCCAGGACGGCGCGCAGTCGGCCGGGGACGACGTTCGCGACCGTGCTCACGTATCCCGCACCGCCGACCGCGTAGAGGGCGAGGTTGTGCTCGTCGCAGCCCGCGTAGAACGCCAAGTCGGTGCGTGCCAGCAGCTTCTGGACGCCGAGGAAGTCGTAGGAGCAGTCCTTGACGGCGACGATGCGCGGGTGCGCGGCCAGTCGCAGCAGCGTCGTGGCCTCGATGCGGGTGCCGGTGCGGGCCGGGATGTCGTAGAGCACGACGGGCAGCCCCGAGGCGTCCGCGACCGTGCGGAAGTGCGCCTCGACCGCGTCCTGCGGCGGTCTGCTGTAGTACGGCGTCACCACCAGCACCGCGTCGGCACCGGCCTTCTCGGCGGCCAGGGTGAGTTCGACGGTGTGCCGGGTGTCGGCCGTGCCCACGCCCGCGACGAGCGTGGCCCGGTCCCCGACGGCCTCCCGGACGGCGCGGACCAGGTCCGCCTTCTCGGCGTCCGTGGTGGTCGGCGACTCGCCGGTGGTGCCGTTCAGGACGAGCCCGTCGCACCCCTCGCTCACCAGGCGGTCGGCCAGGCGTCCGGCGCCGTCCAGGTCGAGGGCGCCCGACGGGGTGAAGGGCGTGACCATGGCGCACAGGGTGCGGCCGACGGGGCGGGCGGGTTCACCGGCACCCGGTGTGCTCTTCGCGATCGTCGTCATGGAGGTAGTCTCGGCCGACCCTTCATGAAGCTCCACTTAATTCTTCTACGGGGAATTGGTAAGCAATGCTGGAACGAAGGTGTGCTGTGTCCAAAGTCCGCCGTTTGGGTCACCATGGGTGGTGAAGGTCACTGACCGGCAGCTCATGGGAGGCGTCATGAAGCTCGGCAAGGCACTGGCCACCGGAGTCGCGCAGGAGGAGGAGCAGCCGCGGCCGGCTGAGGAGGAGACTCCCGCAGAGGCCGTCCGGGTCCCGGAGGAGACACCGGCCGCCACCGCGCCCGAAGAGGTCCCGGCCGCCCGATGAGGCTGCGGCTGCCGACGGAACACCCGACGGAGCCGCCGACCGGTTACAAGATCGCCCACCCGGTGCTGTCGCGGGACGGCACCCGGGCCGGGTTCACCGGAGTGTCGCTCGGCGGTGCGCTGCCGTACGGCGTCGTCGCGGACGCCGGCTGCGTCTACGGCCGCCGGCACCGGCCGCCCGCCCGGCTCTGCGACTGCGGTTTCCACTGCGTGCACGAACGCGCCGCCGCGCAGGCACTGTTGTGCACCGCCGAGCACCGGTCCGCGGTGCTCCTGGAGGTGTCCGTCCTCGGCGCCTACATCCGCTTCGAACGCGGGTACCGCTATGCCCGCCAGCGGGTGCGGACGATGACGGTCGGACCCTGCGCGTGCGGCGCGCCCGCCACCGCGCTGGCCGACGCGGGCTGGGGCCGGCCCGGCCGGCGGGCCCTGGCCGCCGCCTGCGCGGGCTGCGTGCGGGGCCGTACGGCCCTGACCCTCACCGGGTTCGCCCGGCTGGCCGGGGACGGCCTGCGGGTCCTCGCCGAACCCGGCCCGGCGGTGGTGGCCGGTCAGGCCGCCCCGACCGCCGCGGGCCGTCCGGCGGGCCTCGCGGACGCGGCCGGTCCGGACGGCCGCGAAGGCCCGGGCTTGCCCGAACTCGTCGCGGAAGCCGCCCTGTTGCAGGCCCGGCTCGACTGGTTCCAGACCCAGCTGGCCCTGCTCGGCGAGCGCGGCCCGGGCGGCACGGGCCAGGGGTAGCGGAGGCGTCCACGGGTACCCGGCCCTCCCGGACCGAGAGGAGGCGGGACACCGTGACCGGGACCATCGATGCCAGACCTGTCCGCGCGCGGCACCCTGTGGCGGGCGACCGCCCGGCGCACGACCGGTCGGTGGGCGAACTCGTCCACGACGCCACCGAACAGCTCTCCCTGCTCGCACGGCAGGAAGTCGCCCTCGCCAAGGAGGAGCTGACCGTCAAGGGGCGGCGCATGGGGCGCGGCGGCGGACTGCTGGGCGCGGCGGGCGCACTCGCGTACGTGGGGGTGTTCGCGCTCGCCGGGACGGGTGTGGCGGCGCTCGCGCTGGTGCTGCCCGTGTGGGCCGCCGCGCTCATCGTGACCGGCGTGCTGTTCGCGCTCGCGGGCCTGCTGGCCCTGACCGGACGCGCCCAGTTGCGGCGCGCCGGACCGCCCACACCGCAGCAGGCGCTCGGCAGCGTCAAGGCGGACGTCGAGGAACTCAAGGAAAGGGCACACCACCGATGACCGACGGCAGGCAGGGGGCGGCCGGCGGGGCCGCGCGGGCCCTGGGAGCGAAGGGGCCGGACGAACTGCGCCGGCAGATCGAGCAGACCAGGACCCGGCTCGGTGACACCGTCGAGGAACTGGCGGCGAAGGCCGACGTCAAGGGCCGCACGAGGGCCCGCGCGGCCGACCTGCGGGACCGCGCCGGGGCGATGAGCGTCCAGATGCGCAGCGGTGCCGCGCAGGCCGGGCACCGCGCCGAGGAACGGGCCGCCCAGGCGCTGCGGCGCACACGGCAGTCCGCCGGCCGGCCGGTGAGCGACGCCGCCCGCGCCTGCCGCCGCCATCCGCGCCCGCTGCTGATCCTGGGCGCGGCGGGAATGGTCGCGCTGACGGCGGGACTGCTGCGGCGGCGGCGCGCGCACAACTGAGAGGACGCTGCGTACGGCCGAGGTGCGGCGCGCCACGAGCGAGTGGCGCGCCGCCCACGTGCGCCGGGGCGCGCGTGGGCGGCGCGGGCGGCAGGAGGGGCGGCGGCGTGCCGTACCGGACACCGCTCGCGGAAGGGGCACCCCGCCCGGATACGGCTTGGTGCGTGGATACGGCTGGTACGCGCAGAGGGCCGGCGCGGGCACGGCCCGCGCGCCGAGAGGGCCGGCGCGCGGATACGGCTGGTACGCGGCACGGCCCGCTCGCCGGGCAGGGCCGGGCTGGGTGCTCGGGTACCGCTGGTACGCGGGTACGGTCCGCTCGCGGGCGGGGCTGGTGTGCTCGGGTACGGCCCCGCGCGCGGACAGGGTTGCCCGCGCGGAGACGGGCCGTCCCCGGATACGGTCCGCTCGCGGGCGGGGCTGGTGTGCTCGGGTACGGCCCCGCGCGCGGACAGGGTTGCCTCGCGGGGACGGCTGGTACGCGGCACGGCCCGCTCGCGGACGGGCTGGTAGCGGACACGGTCCGCGCGCGGACAGGGTTGCCCGCGCGGAGACGGGCCGTCCCCGGATACGGCCCGCTCGCGGACGGGGCTGGTCCCGCGCGCGGTCAGGGTTGCCCGCGAAGACGGCCGTCCCCGGATACGGTCCGCGCGCCGACACGGACCGCGCTCTGGCCGCCGGGTGGTTCCGGTTCCGCCAGGGTGCGGTGCCGGGTGGGCCACGTACGTGTCCCTCGCGTTCGTGCTCCGGGGCCCGCGCTGCCCGTCCTCGTCGGCGCGGGGTGGCTTCAGTCTGGGCTCGCGGGGCGGTGCGGTGGGCGCGGGGGTCGTGCTCCGGTGGGGCGGTGCCGCGGCACGCGGGTCGCGCCCGGTGGGGCGGTGCCGCGCGGAGCAGGGGTTGACCTCGACTTTGGTTGAGGTCCGAGAGTGGGGGACGCCCCGGTCGGACGCCGTGCCGTCCGCCGTCTCCCGCGAGCATGGAGGCCCGCTCAGATGATGTCCGTACCCCGTACGACCCGCCGTACCACCGCGCACCCCGTCCTCACCGACCCGCGCGTGGGCGCGCCCCTCTTCAGCACGTGGCGGGTGGGAACCCCCGAGCGGCAGCGGCAGACCGTCGAGGCCATCGCCGAGACCTGGACCCGCCGCCCCTGGCCCGCCCGCGACCTGCTCTCGTACCACGTCTACACCGGCGAGGACGGCTCCACGCTGCTCCACCACTCGCAGTGGGCGAGCGAGCAGGCGTTCGAGGCGTTCGTGAAGACCCACCGGGAGGAGCGGGTCGACGAGATCGACACCGCCGTCCCCGGCATCGAGCGGGTGCGGCTCGGCCGCTACCGGTACCACCGCGGTTCCGTCGGCCGTCCCGGACGGGTGCCCGGGAGCATCGTGATCGTGGACGTCGAGTTCGACGGCCCCGACCCCGGCCGGCAGCGCGCCTGGGCCGACGCGGTCCTCGAGGCCCTGGACGGGGAGCCGGACCCGCACCCCGGCGGGATCGCCGCCCACTTCCACCTGAGCACCGACGGCACACGGGTCCTGAACTACGCCGAGTGGGAGAGCGCCCGGGCGCACCGGGAAGCACTCGCGGCCCCGGGCGACGGCGTCGGGTCACCGACCGGACAGTGGAAGCGCGTCCAGACCTGGCCCGGCATCAAGAGCAGCACCGTCAGCCGCTACGAGCACGCGCTCGGGCTCGTCCCCGCCTGAAGCCGGCCGGCCCGGCCGCGGCCGGGCGCGTCGCCGCCCGGCCGCAGCCGCCCGCTACGGGCGCAGCCGCAGCACCTGCGGGTCGTGGTCGCTGATCTGGTCGTGGAACTCGGAGTTGATGTGCACGCTGTCGTAGTCGAAGCGGTGGCCGTGCCGGATCGAGGGGCTGATCAGGATCTGGTCCAGGACCTGCGCGTTGCCCTGGTAGTCGTACGTGTACCGCTCGCTCCTGGGCAGCGACTTGATCGCCGACCACAGCTCGCCGCGGCCCTCCAGGATCTGCGCGGTGCCGGAGAACTCGAAGTCGTTGATGTCACCGAGGGCGATCACGTCCGCGTTCCGCTGGACCTTCAGGATGTCCTTGACGAAGGAGTTCACCTCGGCGGCCTGGAGGTGGCGCTGCGTCTCCGAGCCGCGCACCGGCGGCTGGTACTGCGAGGTCAGCCCCTGGTCGCCGCCCTTGGACGCGAAGTGGTTGGCGATCACGAAGACCGTGCGGCCGTGGAAGACGAACTCGCCCGCCAGCGGCTTGCGGCTGGACTTCCAGGCCCCGCTCGCCGGGTCGACGCGGCCCGGGGAGGCGGTCAGGGCGGCCTTGCCGTGCACCCGGGTGACGCCGACGGCGGTGGTGGAGTCACCGCCGGGGCGGTCGGTGAAGGAGACCCGGGCCGGGTTGAACAGGAAGGCCTGGCGGATGTTGCCGCCGGGCTCGCCGCCGTCCTGGTCGTCGACCGGGTCGATGGAGCGCCACTCGTACCGCGGGCCGCCCGCCGCGACGATCGCGTCGATCAGTTTGGTCATCGTCACGCCCGCGGTGACCGTGCCGTCGTCGGTGGCGCCGTTGTCGTCCTGGATCTCCTCCAGCGACACGATGTCGGGCGAGCGCAGGTTGTGCACGATCGCCGAGGCGTGCGCCGCGAAGGTGGTGTCGGACGGGTCCAGGTTCTCCACGTTGTAGGTGGCCACCGCCAGCTCGCCACGGGACTGCGCGCGGGTCGTCTCGCGCCGCAGACCGCCGCTCTCCAGCGTGCCGAGCCGGTCGGCGACCAGCGTGTAGCCGCCGAACTGGTTGTAGTCCAGCGGGCCGGTGGTGGCGCCCGCGAGGGTGTCCCCGACGTCCGCCACGGGGAAGCCGGCGGTGGGGCCCAGCGACTGGATCTGGAGCCGGCCGGTGTTCTGGGAGTCGTAGGAGCCGTAGACCGTGCCGCCGCGCCGGGTGGCGTGCTCGTGCGGCTTCACCGTCACCCACAGCTCGGTGTACGGGTCGGTGGCGGTGACCACGCGGGCGTCCTGGACCTGGACGTTCATGCCCTCCAGCGACTCGTAGCGGTCCAGGGCGTAGTGATCGGGGCGCAGCGGCAGGGCGTTGACCGAGCCGTTCGCCGCGCTGTCGCCGGCCGGGGCGTAGGCCGCGGGCACCGACTCCGCGTCGAGGACGACCGGGGCCGGGACGGCGTTGCCGGCGGAGAGCACGGTGACGGCGGGCTTGGTGATCTCGGTGACCGACTGGTTGCCCGAGGAGGTGCCGCCGGGGACGTACTCGGAGACCGTGCCGGTGACCGTCACCGAGTCGCCCACGGCCGCCTTCGGGGCGGAGCTGGTGAAGACGAAGACGCCCTCGCTCGTGGCCGGGTCCGCGTCCGGGTCGGGGTCCTGCATCCAGAAGCCCTTCGAGGAGCCGTAGGTACGGACCCCGGTGACGATTCCGGCCACGTCGGAGACCTTCTGGCCGGCGTACGGGGAGATCCGGGTGGTGCCCTGGATGTCATGGATGCGCACTGAGTCCGCGTGCGCGGGCGCGGGGAGCACGATCATCTGGGTGACCGCCGCCGCGGAGCAGACGGCGGCGACGGTCAGCGCGGCCAGCCGCGCGGAAGACTTGCTGGGCAACGGAATCCCTCCGGGGACGTACAGGAGCGCCGGGACGAGGGTGGTGCGTGGAACCGGACGCCGCGACCGGCGGGCGGCGCGGCGCGCAGAGCGGTCGGTGAACAGCTGCCCCCCGAATTTCTACGCGCGTCAATCTCCTGCGCGGCCAGGGTGGTTGTCAAGGTTTCGGCCATGTACGCGAGGGGTCCGGCAGATGAACCGGTCGGCATGGGTGGAAATCCGTCTAGGCTGAGCGGTTGAGTCGTCAGGCTTTTTCGGCCCGGGGGGCGCGCACCCCCGGCCACCAGGTCCTAGGAGAACCAGTCGATGTCAGACACGTCCCCGCTGCCGCCGGTGCGGCTGGCTTCCGAACCGGAACTGGCCCGGGACGCCCTCGCCACCCCGCTCCTGTCCCGGGCCGCCCGGCTCGCCCGGTGGGCCGGACCCGCGACCCGGGTCGACGCCGGCGGCGCGCTGGTGCCGGAGCAACTGCCCGCCGCCGCCGGGGAACTGGGGCTCGACGGCGACGACGCGGCGGCCTGGGCGAGCGAGGCGTGGCGGCTGGCCGTCGACACCGGGCTCGTCGAGATCACCGACGAGGAGGAGGGCACCGTCACGGCGGGCGCGGAACTGCGGCTGCTCACCGGCGGCTCCCCGCACGACGTGCTCACCGTCTGGCTGTCCGCGCTGGACGCGGTCCTGGCCGACGCGAGCGTGCCCGACCTGGACGGCCTGATCGACGCGATGGACGAGGGCGGCGCCGTCGACCTCTCCACGCTGGACTGGGACCCGCAGGCCGAGGCGGAGTTCCTGGACGGGGTGCTCGCCAACCTGTACCTGCTCACCGTCGGCGAGGAGGGCCCCGCCGGCGCTCCCGTGCCGCTGCCCGCGCTCGCCGCCTCCATGATCGTGCCCAGCGACATGGGGGAGCCCACCGACGACATACTGGAACAGGTCTCCGACGCGATGATGCGGCTGGACGACCAGTTCCGGCTGCTGGAGCCGGTCGGGCTCGTCGACTACCGGCCGGTGGACGAGGCCCTTCTGGAGGACACCGGGGAGGCCGCGGACGGCGAGGGCGCGGAGCGGACGGGGGAGGCCGCCGGGACGCCGGTGACCGACGACGAGGTGGAGGTCGCCCGGTACGGCATGGTGCGGCTCACCCCGCTCGGCCTGTACGGCATGCGCGCCCGGCTCCTGGAGGCCGGCCACGACGCCCCGGCCGTCGGCGACCTCGCGGACAAGGGAGCGGACGCGCTGCTCGACGGCACCGCCGCCTTCCCGCCCGCCGCCACGCACGCCGAGACCGAGCAGTGGCTGGCGCGCCGCGAACCCCTGGCCGCCGCCCGCGAACTGCTCGCCGCGGCGCGCGGCACGGACGCCGGGGCCCCGCTGCGCCGTCTGCGCTGCCAGCAGGCGCTGTCCCTGGTGGGCGCCGTGGCCGAACCGGCGCTGCGCGAGGTGCTCGACGACGCCGAACTGGGCGGTCTCGCCCGGGTCTGGCTGACCGAGCGCGGCCTTCCCGACGTGCCCCCGCCGACCCAGGACATGATCTTCTGGCTCACCATCGACACCGTGGCCGCGCAACTGGCCGCCGAGGGCGAGTCCGACGAACTGCACGCACTGGTGCAGGGCCTCGCCGAGCAGCACAGCGGGTTCTTCGCCGCGGCCTGGCGGGTGGACCACCCGCGGACTGCGGACGTCCTGGAGGCCATGGGACGGCTGCACCCCGACAAGAAGATCGCGAAGGAGGCCCGCAAGGCGGCCTTCAAGGCGCGCTCCGCACAGGGCGGTTGAACGAACCGGGGCGAACGCCTCCCCGGCCCGAGCACGGGCGAGCGGGCCGCGGAACAAATTCGTTCGCCCGGCCCGCGGTCTCCCTCCTAGAGTGATGCACGTCCAGGTGCGACAGGCAGGACCTACTTCCACTCATCATGGGGAGGCCGCGGGTTCGAATCCCGCCACCGGCACCACGCGCCGGTGTAGCTCAGAGGCAGAGCACCACACGTCGGTTCAGCCGCCCTCGATCTCTGGACACCGAAAGCTTCACGCACCTCCCGGTGCGCCGGCCGCGGCTACTTCTTCGCACAGAATCCACGCCGCTGCCGAACTGATCTCGGGAGGCGCGGCTCATGGTGGGTGCCCGGTGCGCAGGCAACGGTTACTTCTTCCGGATCGGACGGTTGCGGGTTCGAGTCCCGTCATCGGCTCAGGGCCGGTGTAGCTCAACAGGCAGAGCATCTGACACAGTCCGTCGCCGACCCCTGATCTCGGGCACCCTCCTTCTGCCGCGCCTCCCTCCGGAACACCGCGAAAACACGGTGAAACGAATTCGGGGGAATTCACGATGGCGCGATTCAACACCAGGACCGCCCGTCCGCAGCCCGTTTCCCGGGTGACGTCCACGGGGCGCGTGCTGCGCACCCACGAGGGCGGCCGGGGCCGGGAGCGGGACGCGCGCTCGGAACTCTTCCTGCTCGCGGTCTCCCACATGGTGTCGCAGCGGACCTTCTACGAGGACGGCGCCGACCGCGACGACCGGTTCGTGCGGCTCGTGCGCGAACTCGCCGTCACCGACCCGGCCTGGACGGCCGGCCTGCTCGGCTGGCTGCGCGGCGAGGGCAACCTGCGCACCGCCGCGGTCGTGGGCGCCGCCGAGTACGTGCACGCCCGGCTGGCGGCGGGCGCGACCGATGGCCCCGCCAACCGGCAGGTCGTGGACTCGGTGCTGCGGCGGCCGGACGAGCCCGGTGAACTGCTGGCGTACTGGACGGCGACGTACGGGCGGGCCGTGCCCAAGCCCGTCAAGCGCGGGATCGCCGACGCCGTACGCCGGCTGTACCACGCCCGGTCGCTGCTGAAGTACGACACCGCCTCCAAGGGCTACCGCTTCGGCGACATCCTCAACCTCGTGCACGCGGTGCCCGACCCGGACAAGCCGGGGCAGGGCGAACTGTTCCGGTACGCGCTGGACCGGCGGCACCACCCCGAGACGGCGGTGCCGCCGGCGTCCGACCCGGTGCTCACCGCGCACCGGGAGCTGATGGCGCTGCCGGTGGCCGAGCGGCGCGCGGTGGTCACCTCCGCCGACGGCGCCGAGCGGCTGGCCGCGGCGGGCCTGACCTGGGAGGCGCTGGCCGGCTGGCTGCAGGGCCCGATGGACCGGGCGGCCTGGGAGGCCGTCATCGGGTCCATGGGCGTGATGGCGCTCGTGCGCAACCTGCGCAACTTCGACCAGGCCGGCGTCTCGGACGAGGCCGCCGCACGGGTCGCGGCGAAGATCAGCGACCCGGAGCAGGTGGCCCGCTCACGGCAGTTCCCCTTCCGGTACCTGGCCGCCTACCAGCACGCGCCGTCGCTGCGCTGGGCGTACCCGCTGGAGCAGGCGCTCGGCCACTCGCTGGCCAACGTGCCCGCGCTGCCGGGCCGGACGCTGGTGCTCGTGGACCGCTCGGGGTCGATGTTCTGGTCGCGGATGTCGGAGCGCTCCGAACTGAACCGGGCGGACGCGGCGGCCGTCTTCGGCACGGCGCTGGCGCTGCGCGCGGCGCACGCGGACCTCGTCCAGTTCGGGTCGTCGAGCGACCCGGTGCCCTTCCGGCGGGGCGAGTCGGTGCTGAAGATCCTGGACCGCTTCGGCGACCTCGGCGGCACCGACACCACCGAGGCGGTACGGCGCCATTACCGGGGGCACGACCGGGTGCTGATCGTCACCGACGAGCAGTACGCCCCCAGCCGGCACGGCGACCCGACCGAGCAGATCCCGCCGCACGTGCCGGTCTACACCTGGAACCTCGCCGGGTACCGCGCGGGGCACGGGCCGTCCGGCCGGGACGGACGGCACACCTTCGGCGGCCTGTCGGACGCGGCCTTCCGGATGGTGCAGCTGCTCGAAGCCGGGCGGGACGCCGACTGGCCGTGGACCGGCTGAGGACGGGACCGACCGACCGGCTGAGCACGGGACCGCCGGCCCCCGGCCCCGGACGAGTCCGTCGTCCGGGGCCGGGCCCGCCCCCGCGTCCGGGGCTCCGGTAAATTACGGAGATGGTCCCCGGTTCGCGAGGAGGGTCTGGATGACGCAGGTCAGGCCGATGCGCGCGGACGCCCGGCGCAACTACGAGCGGTTGCTCGAGGTGGCGGCGCGGGCCTTCGCCGAGCACGGGGAGAACGCGTCCCTCGACGACATCGCCAAGCGCGCCGGCGTCGGCTCCGGCACGTTGTACCGGCACTTCCCGAACCGGCAGGCGCTGCTGGAGGCGGCCTACGTCGACCGGATCGAGGCGATCGCCGCCCGCGCGGACGAGCTGGCGCGGGACCTGCCGCCGGGCGGGGCGCTGACGGCCTGGCTGGAGGAGCTGTGCGTCTGGACGATCCAGGTGCGCGGTCTGAAGGCGCTGCTCGGGTCGGCCGTCACGGACGGCAGCGCGGCGGCGGTCACGGTGTGCGGTACGTCGCTCAAGGGCGCCGCGGCCCGGCTGGCGGAGGCCGCGCAGCGGGAGGGGACCCTGCGGGCGGACCTGGAACCGCTCGAACTGCTGCGGCTGGCGCACGGCGTGGCGACGGCGTCCGAACTGGCCGACGGACAGCAGGCGGGGCAGGGGGCGCACATCCGGCGCTATCTGTCCCTGCTGCTGGAGGGCCTGCGGGCCTGAGCGCACCCGTGCCCGGCGGCGGTCACGGCAGGGGCGGGCGCGGCAGGGCACGGCAGGTGGGGGGCTCGGCCGGTCACGGGATCGGGCGGCCCGGTACGCCGGTGCCCGGGCCGCGGTGGCCGGCTCCCGGGAGGTGCCGGGGCCGCGGGGCCCGGGCGCAGCGTCTGGTCCGGTACCGGAGGGGCCCGGCTCCGGGTACGGCCAAGCACCGGCTCCGGGTGGCGGGCGTGCCGGCGCGGCGCGGGGCCAGGAGGTGCGCCGGGCACCGCGCCGCCGTGGTGCCTACAGTGCCTGGGCGGCCGGCTTCACCATGTTCCGTACGGTGCGCGCCTTGACGAAGTCGCCGATGGCCGTCATCTCCCACTCGCCGGAGTACTGCCGGATCAGCTTGGCCATCATCACGCCGGTCTGGGCCTCGGCGCCGGTGAGGTCGAAGCGGACCAGTTCCTCGCCGGTTCCGGCGTCCAGGAGCCGGCAGTACGCCTTGGCGACCTCCGTGAACTTCTGGCCTGAGAAGGAGTTGACCGTGAAGACGAGGCCGGTGACCTCCTGCGGGAGGCGTCCGAGGTCGACCACGATGACCTCGTCGTCACCAGCGCCCTCGCCCGTGAGGTTGTCGCCGGAGTGCTTCACCGCGCCGCCCAGGATGGACAGCTTGCCGAAGTAGCAGCTGTCGATGTGGTTGCGCTGCGGGCCGTAGGCGATGACCGAGGCGTCCAGGTCGATGTCCGCGCCGCGGAAGGCGGGCTCCCAGCCGAGGCCCATCTTCACCTGGGACAGCAGGGGCCGGCCGCCCTTGACGAGGGACACCGTCTGGTTCTTCTGAAGACTGACCCGGCCCTTGTCGAGGTTGACCTTCCCGGTGCCGGCGGCGGGCGGGGCCGACGGCGCGGGCGGGGGCGGCGCGACCGGCCCGGTGACCTGGGTGTGGGGGGCGGGCGGCGGGGCCGTCGGCTGCGGCGGGGTGCCCGGGTGCGGCGGGGCCACCGGCTGCTGCGGGGCGGCCGGCGGTTCCTCCACGCTCACGCCGAAGTCGGTCGCGATGCCGGCGAGCCCGTCGGCGTACCCCTGGCCGACGGCCCGTGCCTTCCACTGCCCGCCGCGCAGGTAGATCTCCACGATCACCAGCGCCGTCTCGGTGCCGAGCCGGGGCGGGGTGAAGGTGGCCAGCGGGGAGCCGTCGTCCGCGTCGCGGATGGTGGCCGTGGGCTCGATGCCCTGGAAGGTCTGCCCGGCGGCGTCCGGGCTGGCGGTGACCACGATCTTCTCGATGCCGGGCGGCACCGCGGCCGTGTCGACGGTGATCGCGTCCGGCGCGGTGCCGCCGCCCGAGCGGTAGGTCACGCCCGGGCCGGAGGGCTGGTTGTAGAAGATGAAGTCGTCGTCCGAGCGCACCTTGCCGTCGCCGGTGAGCAGCAGGCCCGAAACGTCCAGCCGCACGGGCGCGGCCACGTCGACCGTGACACGGGCGGCGGAGAGAGGAATGTTCGAGCCGGGGGTCATAGCTGTCATGCCGGGTGAACGAGCGAGGGGACTTTGCCGTTCCCTTACCCAGCGGGAAGAGGCCGTCCGGGTGGCGGCGGGCGCGGCCCGACGGGTCTTGCCGCCCCGTTCCACCCCGCTCCTCCCGTCCCCGGGCGCTTCCCCCAGGCCTCCCTGTCGGCCTCCGGCGTCCTCCTCGGACGCCGGACGGGCCCGGACGCGGTGCCCTACGGCACCACCACGATCTTGCGGCCCACCCCCGCCGCGAACTGCTCCAGCGCCTGCGGGTAGCTCTCCAGCGGGAGGCGGTCGCTGATGAAGACGTCCGGGTCCAGCACGCCGTTGGCGAAGAGTTCGGCCGCGCGTTCGTAGCTGTGCAGGACCGCCATCGAACCCGTGATGGTGATCTCCTGGTTGTAGATGCGGTACGGGTCGATCTCCACCCGGGTGGCGTAGTCGGCCACGCCGAACTGGAGGAACGTGCCCGCCTTGGCGACCCGGCCCAGACCGTCCTGGATGGCCGCCGCGTTGCCGGTGGCGTCGATGACCAGGTCCCAGCCCTGCGGCCGGTCCAGTTCGTCCGCGTTCGCGGCCGACGCCGAGACCCCCAGAGCGCGGGCCGTCTCCAGCCGGGCGGGGTTCACGTCGACCACGTCGACGCTCGCCGCGCCGGTCCGCTTGGCCAGCTCCAGCATCATCAGGCCCATCGTCCCGGAGCCGTAGATCAGGACGTGGGCGCCGAGCCGGGACCGCAGGACGTCGTAGCCGCGCACCGCGCAGGACAGCGGCTCGATCAGGGCCGCGTCCTGGGTGCGGACGTGTTCGGGGAGCTTGACGCAGTTGGCGACCGGGGCCGACGCGTACTGCGCGGCGCCGCCCGCCGTCGTCACGCCGATCGCGGCCCAGCGTTCGCACAGGTTGTTGTGGCCGGTGCGGCACTGGCGGCACTCGTAGCAGTACAGGGACGGGTCCACCGCCACCCGGTCGCCCGCCGCGACCTCGGTGACCTGGGTGCCGACGGCGACGACGCGGCCGGCGAACTCGTGGCCCGGCACGATCGGCAGCTTGGGCGCGAACTCGCCCTGCAGGATGTGCAGGTCCGTCCCGCACAGGCCGCAGGCGGCGACCTCCACGACGACCTCGCGCGGCCCGGGCGTCGGGTCGGGGACCTCGGTGACGACGGCACGGCCCACGGACTCGATGACGGCGGCCTTCATTTCACGGCTCCAAGCGACAGGCCCTGGACCAGTTTGTCCTGGGCGGCGAACCCCGCGGCGAGCACCGGCAGGGAGATGACGAGCGACGCGGCGCACACCTTGGCCAGGAACAGGCCCTGGCTGGTGATGAAACCGGTCAGGAAGACGGGGGCGGTCTCGGCGACCACGCCGGTGAGCACCCGCGCGAAGAGCAGTTCGTTCCAGCTGAAGATGAAGCAGATCAGCGCCGTCGCCGCGATCCCGGGGACGGCGATGGGGGCGACCACGCGGGCCAGGATCGTGGGCAGGCGGGCGCCGTCGACGCGGGCCGCCTCGATCACCGCGACCGGCACCTCGGCGAGGAAGGACTGCATCATCCACACCGCGATCGGCAGGTTCATGGAGGTGTAGAGGACGACGAGCAGCCAGATGTTGTCCAGCATCCCGGCGTTCTTGGCGAACAGGTAGATCGGCAGCAGTCCGGCCACCGCCGGCAGCATCTTGGTGGACAGGAAGAAGAACAGCACGTCCGTCCACTTCCTCACCGGCCGGATCGACAGCGCGTAGGCCGCCGGGAGGGCCAGGACCAGGACGAACAGCGTCGAGACCACCGAGGCGACCGCCGAGTTGACCAGCGCGGGCCAGGGGCTGGGGCCGCCGCCGCTGCCGAAGAAGTCGCGGTAGCCGTCCAGGGTGAGGGAGGCGGCGAAGGAGGGCGGGTTGGTCGCCGCGTCCGCCTCCGAGTGGAAGGAGGTCAGCGCCATCCAGGCGATGGGCAGGAAGAAGACGATGCCGGCCAGCCAGGCGACCAGGCCGAGACCGTTGCGCTTGAGGACGTTCATGCGCGGGACGCCTCCTCGCGGAACAGGGACGAGACCACGCGCAGGGCGAAGGTCGCGATGACGATCGAGCCGATGACGACCAGGACACCGGCGGCCGAGGCCAGCCCGTTCTCGTGGGCCTGGTAGAAGCTCTGGTAGACGGTGTAGGGCAGGTTGGCGGTGCCCAGGCCCCCGGAGGTGAGGGTGAACACCGCGTCGAAGTTCTGCACGATGTAGATCGAGCCGAGCAGCGCCCCCAGTTCGAGGTAGCGGCGCAGGTGAGGCAGCGTGAGGTGGACGAAGATCTGCCAGTCGCCGGCGCCGTCCACCCGGGCGGCCTCGATCTGCTGCTGGTCGCGGCTCTGCAGGCCGGCCAGCAGGATCAGCATCATGAAGGGCGTCCACTGCCACACCAGTGAGGCCTCGACCGCCAGCAGTGGGGTGTTGGAGATCCAGTCCGGCTGGGGCCCGCCGACGTAGTGCAGCAGGCCGTTGAGCAGGCCGTACTCGGGGTTGTAGAGCACGTGTTTCCACAGCAGGGCGGCGGCGACCGGCACGACGAGGAAGGGGGCGATCAGCAGGGTGCGCACGGCTCCCCGGCCGGGGAAGCGGCGGTCCAGGAGGAGGGCGAGGGCCAGGCCCAGGACCAGGCTGGCCAGCACCACCGCCACGGTCAGCAGGACCGTCGTCCACACCGAGTGGCGCAGGTCCGCGTCGGTGAGCACCTGCTGGTAGTTGTCCAGGCCGGTGAAGCGGCGGGCCTTGGGGTAGAGCGCGTTCCAGTCGAAGAAGGAGATCACCAGCGTGGCCACGAACGGGAGCTGGGTCACGGCGATCATGAAGACGAGGGCGGGCAGCAGCGGGGCGCGGGTCGCCCAGGCGCGCAGCCGGGGGGAGGGCCGCCGGGGCGCGAGCGGCTCGGTGGCGGCCACGGGGGCCGTGGTCGTGGCGGTCATCGTCCCTCGTACTCCTTGGCGATCTTCTCGGCGAGCTGCTGGGACTTCTTCAGGGCCGACTCGACGGACTGGCGTCCGGCGACGGCCGCGCTGATCTCCTGGGAGACCTTGGTGCCGAGGTCGGTGAACTCGGGGATGTCGACGAACTGGATGCCGGGCGCGGGCCGCGGCTGGACGCCCGGATCGTTGGGGCGGGCGCTCTCGATGGCGTTCTTCGTCATCTCCTGGAAGGCGGCTGCCTCCGCGCGGTAGGCGGGGTTCTCGTAGGTGGAGGCGCGCTTGCCGGCCGGGACGTTCGACCAGCCGTACGTCCTGCCCACCAGTTGCTCGTACTCCTTGCCGGACGCCCAGGAGACGAACTTCCAGGCTTTGTCCGGGTTGCGGGATGCCTGCTGGATGCCCCAGGCCCACGTGTAGAGCCAGCCCGAGGACCGGGTCTTCTCCACCGGTGCGGGGGCGTAGCCGACCTTGCCCTTGACGGGCGAGCCCTTGGCCTCCAGGGAGCCGGCCGCGCTGGTGGCGTCGTACCACATGGCGACCTTGCCCTGGGTCATGTTGTTCAGGCACTCGGCGAACCCGGACTGGGCGGCGCCCGACTCGCCGTGCTGCCGGACCAGGTCGACGTAGAACTTCGTCGCCCCGGTGAACTCGGGGGAGTCCAGGTGCGCCTTCCAGTCCTTGTCGAACCAGGTGCCGCCGAAGGTGTTCACGACCGTCGTGAGCGGTGCCATCAGCTCGCCCCAGCCGGGCAGTCCGCGCAGGCAGATGCCCTTCATCCCGGGCCGGGCGCCGTCGGCCTTCGCGGCGAGGGCGGCGATCTGCTGCCAGGTGGGGTGGGCGGGCATGGTCAGGCCCTTGGCCGCGAACACGTCCTTGCGGTACATGAGGAAGGACGACTCGCCGTAGAAGGGCTCGCCGTAGAGCTTGCCGTCGTCGGCGGTGAGGGACTGGCGCATCGGCGCGAGGACGTCCTGCTGGTCGAAGCCCCGGTCGCGGGCGACGTAGGAGTCCATCGCGTGCAGCCAGCCGTTGCGGGCGTAGATCGGGATCTCGTAGTTGGAGAGTGTGGCCACGTCGTACTGGCCCGCCTGGTTGGCGAAGTCCTGGCTGATCTTGTCGCGGACGTCGTTCTCCGGCAGCACGGTGAAGTTCACCTTGATGCCGGTCTCCTTGGTGAAGTGCGCGGCGGTGAGCTTCTGCAACTCCGTCATCTGCGGGTTGTTGACCATCAGCACGTTGATGGAGTCGCCGCCGGAACCGGCTCCGCCCGCCCCGACCCAGCAGCCGGAGAGCAGCGGGGCGAGCAGCGTCCCTGCGGCGGCCAGGGCGAGTGTCGCTCGCGGTGGCCGCCGTCGGCTCTGGGTTCGCATGGATCGCTCCTGGACGTAGGGGAGTGGGATGTACGGGGAGACAAGGGGTGCGGCAGGGTGTGCCGCCACGGCGGGCGCGGGTCTTCCGCGACCGGGGCCGCCGGGACCGGGTGCCCGGACGGGCGCGGGCCGGGTGGCCGGGCGGGCCGGGTCTCAGACCCGGACGACCTGCGGGCCGAGCAGGGCGTAGCGGTGGGCCTCGGCCGCCGGGAGCAGGGTGCTGGTCACGATCGCCTCCACCGCGCCGACCTCGGCGAACCGGCAGAAGCTGACCGCGCCGAACTTGGTGTGCGTTCCGGCGAAGACGGTGCGCCGGGCCGCCCGCATCGCCTGTGCCTTGACCTCGCTGACGGCCGGGTCGGGGGTGGTCAGACCGTGTTCGCGGGAGATGCCGTTGGCGCCGATGTAGGCGAGGTCGAGGACGAAACCGGCGAGCATCTTCGTCGTCCAGTGGTCGACGGTGGCCAGCGTGCCCGCGCGGACCCGGCCGCCGAGCAGCAGCACCGACACGTTCGCGGCCTCGGCGAGGGCGCCCGCGACCGGCAGGGAGGCGGTGACCACGGTCAGCGGCCGGTCCCTCGGCAGGGACTCGGCGATGAGCTGCGGGGTGAACCCCTCGTCCACGAAGACCGTCTCGGCGTCCCCGAGCAGATCGGCCGCCGCCGCGGCGATCCGGCGCTTCTCGGGGACGTGGCTGGTGGCCCGGAAGGCGAGGGTCGTCTCGAAGCCGGCGCTCTCCACCGGGTAGGCGCCACCGTGGGTGCGGCGCACGAGACCGTGGTCCTCCAGGGCGCGCAGGTCCCTGCGGATGGTCTCCTTGGCCACACCGAGTTCGCCGGCCAGCGCGGTGACGTCGACCTGGCCGGTGGCCCGCGCGGTCCGCACGATCTCCCGCTGCCGTTCCTCCGCGGTCCGCGCGCCCATGGTCTGCACCTGCCCTCCTGGCGTTGCCCGTTCGGGCCCGGTGGGGCCCTCGGGGCACAGTTGTACAGCGGGTGCGCGGCGCCGACCAGGTCTGTTGCGGGCTCGATGCTGCCCGGGTGTGCCCGTTTGCCGGGGTGCGTGCCCGTCTCGGACCTGCGGGGCTGCCCGGTCGGAGGTGGGATCGGGCACGGCGGATGCCCGCACGCGGGGGCGGGCGGGCCCGTTCGGTGCCCGCCCGCCCCCGGACAGGAGAGGGCAGGGGTGGTTCCCGGCCGTGCGGAGCGGCCCTCGGCCGGCCGTCGGGCCGGCCGGCGTGGCCGGATCGGCGCGGGCGTCAGCGGCGCCGGATCGGCGGGGCCGTCAGGGGAGCCGGAGGCCGTGAACGGCACCGGGGCGGGGGGCCGTCAGGGGAGCCCGGCGGGCGGGGCCGTCAGTAGGGCCAGATCGGCGGGTCGGTCACGAAGTGGCCGCCCAGGTAGGCGTGCGCCTTGTCGTCCGGGTCGAGTTCGCCCTGCTCGGCGATGAGCTTCGCGGCGTACGGCTCGGAGTCGTCCTGCGGTTCGTAGCCGAGCGCCCGCGCGGTGGACAGGTCCCACCACAGGCGGGTGTTGGCGGAGGAGCCGTGGACGACGGTGTGGCCGACGTTCTCGGCGGTGAGGGCGGCGTGGAAGAGGCGGGCGCCGTCGGCGGGGCTCATCCACACCGAGAGCATGCGCACGCTGGTCGGCTCGGGGAAGCAGGAGCCGATGCGCACGGAGACGGTCTCCAGGCCGTGTTTGTCCCAGTAGAGCTGGGCGAGGTCCTCGCCGAACGACTTCGACAGGCCGTAGAAGGTGTCGGGGCGGCGCGGGGTGTCGACCGGGATCAGCGGGTCGTCGCCGCGCGGGCGGGGGGTGTGGCCGATCGCGTGGTTGGAGGAGGCGAAGACGATGCGTCCGACGCCCTCCTCGCGGGCCGCCTCGTACAGGTTGTACGTGCCCTCGATGTTGGCCTTGAGGATCTTCTCGAACGGGGCTTCCAGTGAGATCCCCGCGAGGTGGACGACCGCGTCGACGCCCCGGACCGCGGCGCGCAGGGCCGCCTTGTCGCCGAGGTCGGCGGTGACGGCGTCCGGCTCGCCCTCGATCGGCCGGATGTCGAGGAGGCGGAGCGTGTAGCCGTACTCGGGCAGCAGGTCCCGCATCAGGGTGCCGAGCCCGCCGGCGGCGCCGGTGAGCAGAACGGTGCGGGGAGCGGGCATCTACGGTCTCCTTGCGTCAACCAGCCGTGTGCGGGGACGTGAACCGGGTGCACGGGGCGGCGGGAGCCACGTGCACGGGAGTACGGAAAGCCGTATGCGTGGACGCCATTCACATGCATGGACACGCTAGGGATCGCGGGCGCACGCCGTCAAGTGTGCCGCGCGCGGGCGGGATCCGCTGCCGCTTGCCGGTCCGCCCGCTTGACCGGCCAGGTGAGGGCCGCTTAGCGTGGCCCTGTTCATGAATATGGACGTCGATCAGAAACGTGAGTGCCTGCCCCTAGGGAGAGCCCGTGCCGTCAGCCCCCCTCGCCGAACGCCTCAGCATCCCCAGCGGGCCGCTGTTCTTCCCCGTCACCGCCTACGGCCACGACGGCGCCCTCGACCTCGACGCCTACCGCGCCCATGTGCGCCAAGGGGTCGAGGCCGGTGCCGCCGCCGTCTTCGCGTGCTGCGGCACCGGCGAGTTCCACGCGCTGACACCCGAGGAGTTCGAGACCTGCGTCCGTGCCGCCGTCGAGGCGGCCGAGGGCCGTGCCCCGGTCGTGGCGGGCGCCGGGTACGGCACCGCGCTCGCCGTGCGCTACGCCCGCCTCGCCGAGGCCGCCGGGGCCGACGGGCTGCTCGCCATGCCGCCCTACCTCGTCGCCGCCGCACAGGAGGGACTGCTGCGGCACTACCGCGAAGTGGCCGCCGCGACCGCGCTGCCCGTCATCGTCTACCAGCGCGACAACGCGGTGTTCACCCCGGACACCGCCGTCGCCCTGGCCCGCACCGACGGCGTCATCGGGCTCAAGGACGGCCTCGGCGACCTGGACCTCATGCAGCGCGTCGTCAGCGCGGTGCGCACCGAGGTTCCCGGCGACTTCCTGTACTTCAACGGCCTGCCCACCGCCGAACAGACCCAGCTCGCCTACCGGGGCCTCGGCATCACCCTCTACTCCTCCGCCGTCTTCTGCTTCGTCCCCGAGATCGCCCTCGCCTTCCACCGGGCGCTGCGCGACGGCGACGACACCACCGCCCACCGGCTCCTGGACGGCTTCTACCGTCCCTTCGTCGAACTGCGCGCCCAGGGCAGGGGGTACGCCGTCTCCCTGGTCAAGGCGGGCGTACGGCTGCGGGGGCTGGACGTGGGCGAGGTGCGGCCGCCGCTGCACGAACCGGCCGAGGACCATGTCAAGCGGCTCGCCCGGCTCATCGAACGCGGGTACGCGCTGCTCGGGGGTGACGTGTGAGGGCGTCGGCGTTCGTCTACTCCTGGGACGTCAACGGCGATCCGGCGGCGGCCGAGCGCATCGCCGGGCTCGGCGTGAGAGGGGCGACCCTGGCCGCCGCCTACCACTCCACGCGGGCGCTGACCCCCCGTCACCCGCGCCACCGCGTGGTCACCGCCGAGTACGCGGCCGTCCTCTACCCGCCCGGCGACCGCTGGCAGGGGCGGACGCTGCGGCCCCGGCCCGCCGGTGACTGGGCGCCGGGGGACGCGTACGGCGAGGCGGCGCGGGCACTGGCCGCGGCCGGGCTGGAGGTGCACACCTGGGTCGTCCTCGCGCACAACTCGCGGCTCGGCGCCGAACACCCCGGGACCTCCGTCGTCAACGCCTACGGCGACCGCTACCCGTGGGCGCCCTGCATCGCCCAGCCCGCCACCCGCGCGTACCTCGTCGACCTGGCCGCCGAGGCCGCCGTACGGCCCGGCGCGCGCGGCACCGAACTGGAGTCCCTCGGCTGGTACGGGCTCGCCCACCTGCACGCCCACGACAAGACCGCCGGGGTCGGCCTGGGCGACGCCGGGCAGTACCTGATGTCCCTGTGCTTCTGCCCGGCCTGCCGCGCCGGCTACGACGGACAGGGGCTGGACGCGGACGCCCTGGCGGACGCCGTGCGCACCGCGCTGGAGCCGGTGTGGCGGGGGGCGCCCTCCGGGGACGGCTGGCCCGCGGTCGAGAAGCTGCTCGGCGCGCGCGAGGCGGCGGGCACGCGCGCGTGGCGCGACGAGAGGGCGCGCACCCTCCAGGAGGAGGCGGTCGCGGCGGTCCGCGCGGCGGCGCCCGAGGGCTTCCGGGTGCTGCTGCACGCCGACCCGGTCTCCTACCACTGCGGCGCCAACGCCGGCGTCGACCCCGCGCACGTCCTGTCCGTCGCGGACGGGGTCGTGGTGCCCTGCACGGGCGGGGCGGGCCTGCTCGCGCCCTTCGCCGAGCAGGGACGCGCGGACGCCGTCCTGGCCGCCAACCTGACGATCGTCTCCGGCATGGGCGGCCACCCGGCCGGCCTCGCCGCCGACGCCGCCCGCGCCCGGGACCTGGGCGCGAGCGAACTGCGGCTCTATCACGCCGGGTTGGCCTCGGACGCCGACCTGGCGGCGACGCGGGCCGCACTCGCGCGGGTGTGAGGCGGGAGGCGCCGGGACGGGACGCCGGGCCGGGCGCGGACGGGCGCCGGCACGGGCACGGACGGGCGCCGGCACGGGCACGGACGGGCGCCGGCACGGGCACGGACGGGCGCCGGCACGGGGCGCCGGGTCAGGTGCTGCCCGTGCCGGGCCGGACGCCGGGTCAGGTGCTGCCCGTGCCGGTGCCGGCGGCTGGGTCGGGGTCTGGGGTGGCGGTGGCCGCCGTCGGGGGGTCCTGCGGCCCGTGGGCCGGGGCCGCCAGGGCGGCCGACACGGTCAGCAGGACCGCGCCCAGCACGCCCGGCAGGAGCCGATGGCCGACGCTCCCGGCCAGCCACGCGCCCAGTGCCAGGCCCACGACGTTCGGCACCAGGACGAGGGTGTGCGCCGTCGCCGTCACCCGGCCGACCAGCGCACCCGGTGTCCCGTGCTGCACGGCCGTGAACGCCGCGATCAGCACGCAGGGCAGCCCGGCCCCGATCGCCGCGCAGCAGCCCAGCACCAACGGGTCGGCCGGAACGGCCCGCAGGGCCACCGCGACGGCCGTCAGGGCGATCCCGTACGCCGCGAACCGGCGCTCGCCCAGACGGCGCAGCCCGGCGCCCGAGGCGAGCCCGGTCACCACCGAACCGGCGCCCTGGACGGCGTACAGCACGCCCGCGTACGCGGGTGCGTGCCCGAGGGAGTCCACGACCGTGTAGACCAGCGCGCCGTTCACGCCCGCGCACAGCATCGTGGCCGCGCCGGCCAGCACCAGCGAGCGCAGGCGCGGATCGGACCACAGGCGGCGCACGCCCTCGGCGGTGTGCGCCCGCCAGGAGCCGGCCGGTCGCCGCGGCGGCTGTTCGCGGACGCGCAGCAGGGCGTACAGGGCCGCCGCCAGCACGAACGTGACCGCGTCGAGCAGGGCCACGCAGGCGCCGCCGTACGCGGCGTACAGGCCCGCCCCGGCGAGCGGGGCCAGCAGCTTCATGCCCTCCGTCGCGGTCGTCCGCAGCCCGTTGAAGTCGCCCAGCAGCGCCGGGCCGACGGCCTCGGCGACCAGCGCGGACTGGGCGGCGTCGACCACCACGCCCAGGGCACCGTAGAGGAACAGCACCGCGTACAGGAGCCAGAGCCGGCCGGGGGAAGCCACGGCGAGGAGGGGCAGGAGGAGGGCCGCGAGCAGCAGGTTCGCGGTGATCAGCAGGGGTTTGCGGCGGGCGCGGTCGGCGAGTGCGCCCAGCGGCGGCCCGGCCAGGGTGGGTGCCCACATCGCGACCAGGCACAGTGCGGCCGGCCCGGTGGAGCCGGTGAGGTCCTTGGCCCACACGCCGGACACCAGCCACAGCGCGGACGTCCCGAAGCCGGAGACCACCACGGCCGCCAGGCACAGCCCCGCCCGCCGGTCGCGCAGCACGCGCAGCAGGGGCGGCAACGTCACGTCGGTCGTCGTCATGCCTGCTGAGCGTGGGGGTAAGGCCCCGCCGTGCGGATCGGGCAGGTGCCCCGGTGCGCGCGCCGCGCTGGCGGGGGACCGCGGTGCGGCATCCGTCATGTTCCGGGGGCGGGCGGTCCCGGCCTGCGGTGATGCGGGGCGCACCCGTCTGCCGGCCCGAGCGGGGGCCGGGGCCGGCCCGGGCGGAAGCGTGGAGCGGACGGTTCGGGTGACGGGGTTCGGCGCGGCCGGACCCGCCGGACTTCGGCGTCCGGAACCGCGCGCGTACTGCCGGGCGGGCGGCCGATGAGATCCGGGGCCGGGGGCGGTCTGCCCCTGCGGCGAGGAAGACCTCCCGCGATCTCAAGGAGCAGGCGATGACCGAACCGATCTTCGATCTGGGACCACAGGCTGCTGTCGTGGCACGGCTGGCGCGGGGAGTGCGCGAGGAGCACCTCCCGGCCCCGACTCCCTGCCCGGACCTGGCGGTCCGCCATCTCCTGGGCCACCTGCTGGGCCTGTCCGTCGCCTTCCGTGACGCCGCCCGCAAGAACCTGGGCGCCACGACCGACACCCGCCCGGACACGACCGTGCCGGACGTCGGGCCGGGCTGGCGCGAGGAACTGCCCCGCGTGCTCGACGACCTCGCCGAGGCATGGCGCGATCCGGCCGCCTGGACAGGCATGACCCAAGCGGGCGGAGTCGACCTGCCGGGAGAGGTCGCCGGCGCCGTCGTCGCGGACGAACTGGTGATCCACGGCTGGGACCTGGCCCGGGCCACCGGCCAGGACTACGAGCCGGATCCGGCCGCGCTCCAGGCGGCGTACGGCTTCCTGCGCGCCGCGGCCGACCAGGCCCCGGAGCGGGGCGCCGGCATCTTCGGGCCCGTCGTCCCCGTCCCCGAGCACGCCCCGCTCCTGGACCGGGCGGTGGGCCTGAGCGGCCGGAACCCGGACTGGCAGCCCCGCCCCTGACCAGCCGGCTCCCGCCCGTCCGCGCCGGCTCCCCTCCGCACCCGGCGATATCCCCCAACCCCTTTTCCTGTCAGAACCGTTGACGAAGCCCCGTGCCCCTCTTACTTTCATCGCGTCGTACTTCGTACGTCATATATGAGACGCGATACGCGAGATCCGAGAGGCGCGCATGACCTCTGTGCCCACGCCCATCCCCTCCCGCACGCAGTACGTGCAGGAGGGGATCAAACACCGCATCCTCACCGGGCAGCTGACCCCCGGGCAGGCGCTGGTCGAGACCGAACTCGCCGCACAGTTCGGGGTGTCGAAGACCCCCGTGCGCGAGGCGCTCAAGACCCTGGCCGGTACCGGACTGGTGGTGATGAACCAGTACAAGGGCGTGACCGTGCGCATGGTGGACGCGGACATGGCGCGCGAGGTCTACGACGTACGCCTGCTGCTGGAGCCGGAGGCGCTGCGGCGCTCGGTCCGGCGCGCCGCCTCCCTCGACGCCGCCCAGGACGCCCTGCGGCGCGCCGACGAGGCCGCGGACACCGCCGAACGCTCGCTGGCCAACCGCGAGTTCCACCGCGCCCTGTACCTGCCCTGCGGCAACCCGCTGCTCGGCCGGATGCTCGACGAGGTCCGCGACCAGGCCGCCCTGGTCTCCGCGGTGGCCTGGTCCGCCGACCCCTCCTGGGAGCAGGAGGCCGCCGAGCACCGGGAGATCCTGCGGCTCGCCCTGGACGGCGACGCCGACGGCGCGGCCCGCGCCCTGCACTCCCACATCGCCTCCTTCGTGCACCGGGCCTTCCCCGGGGTCCTCGACACCCCGGACGCCCTCGGCACCCCCGCCGAGGAGGGCCGGAAATGAGCGGCGCGGCCTTCGAGACCCAGCGGGCGGCCCTGGCCGACGTGGTGGCGATCCCGGTGACACCGTTCGCCGAGGACGGCTCCGTCGACCGCCGCACCCACCGGGCCCTGCTGCACCGCCTGCTCGACGGCGGCATCACCACCCTCACCCCGTGCGGCAACACCGGCGAGTTCTACGCCCTCACCCCCGAGGAGCGCCGGCTGGTCACCGAACTGACCGTCGAGGAGAGCCGGGACCGGGCCAGCGTCCTGGTCGGCGTCGGCCACGACATCCCCACCGCCGTCGCCTCCGCCCGGCACGCCCGCGAACTGGGCGCGCAGATGGTCATGATCCACCAGCCCGTCCACCCCTACGTCTCCCAGGGCGGCTGGGTCGACTACCACCGCGCCATCGCGGAGGCCGTGCCCGACCTGGGCGTCGTGCCCTACCTGCGCAACGCCCAGCTGCCGGGCGCCCGCCTCGCCGAACTCGCCGACGCCTGCCCCAACGTCGTCGGCGTCAAGTACGCCGTTCCCGACGCGGCCCGCTTCGCCGCGTTCGCCCGGGACGCGGGCCTGGACCGCTTCGTCTGGGTGGCCGGTCTCGCCGAGCCGTACGCGCCCTCGTACTTCTCCGCCGGAGCCACCGGCTTCACCTCCGGCCTGGTCAACGTCGCCCCCGCCGTCTCCCGGAACATGCTGGAGGCGCTGCGGGCAGGCGACTACCCGGCCGCGATGAAGGTGTGGGAGCAGATCCGCCGCTTCGAGGAACTGCGCGCGGCGGGCGGCTCCGCCGACAACGTCACGGTGGTCAAGGAGGCCCTCGCCTCGCTCGGCCTGTGCCGCCGGGACGTGCGCCCGCCCAGCAAGCCGCTGCCCGAGAGCCGGCGCGCCGAGGTCGCCGCCATCGCCGCCGGGTGGTCGATATGAGCGCGCCCCGCAAGCGTCCCGAGGACCTCCGCAGCCACCAGTGGTACGGCACCGACGGCCTGCGCTCCTTCAGCCACCGCGCCCGCACCCGCCAGCTCGGCTACCTGCCCGAGGAGCACCTGGGCAAGCCGGTCATAGCGATCCTCAACACCTGGTCCGACATCAACCCCTGCCACGTCCACCTGCGCGAGCGCGCCCAGGCCGTCAAGCGCGGGGTGTGGCAGGCGGGCGGCTTCCCGCTGGAGTTCCCGGTCTCCACCCTCAGCGAGACCTTCCAGAAGCCGACGCCGATGCTCTACCGCAACCTGCTCGCCATGGAGACCGAGGAGCTGCTGCGTTCCTACCCGGTCGACGGCGCCGTCCTGATGGGCGGCTGCGACAAGTCCACGCCCGCCCTGCTCATGGGCGCGGCCAGCGTCGGCCTGCCCGCCGTGTTCGTGCCCGCCGGGCCGATGCTGCCGGGCCACTGGCGGGGAGAGGTCCTCGGTTCGGGCACCGACATGTGGAAGTACTGGGACGACAGGCGGGCCGGTCTCATCGGCGACTGCGAGATGGCCGAACTGGAGAGCGGCCTGGCCCGTTCGCCCGGCCACTGCATGACCATGGGCACCGCCTCCACCCTCACGGCCGCCGCCGAGGCGCTCGGCGTGACCGTGCCCGGCGCCTCCAGCATCCCGGCGGTGGACTCCGGTCACGACCGGATGGCGGCCAGGGCCGGGATGACGATCGTCGAACTCGTCCACAAGGACCGCCGGCTGAGCGACATCCTCACCGGCGAGGCCTTCGAGGACGCCGTCACCACCGTCCTCGGGCTCGGCGGCTCCACCAACGCGGTCATCCACCTGATCGCGATGGCCGGCCGGGCCGGGGTGAAGCTCACCCTCGACGACTTCGACCGCATCGCCCGCACGGTCCCGGTCCTCGCCGACGTCCGTCCCGGCGGTCGGAAGTACCTGATGGAGGACTTCCACTTCGCGGGCGGCCTGCCCGGCTTCCTCTCCCGCATCCCCGACCTGCTCCACCTCGACCGGCCCACCGCAGCCCACGACAGCCTGCGCGAACAGCTCGCCGGCGCCCGGGTGCACGACGACGACGTGATCCGGCCCCGCGACAACCCGGTGGCGCCCGAGGGCGGGGTGGCCGTCCTGCGCGGCAACCTCTGCCCCGACGGAGCGGTCATCAAGCACATCGCCGCCGAACCGCACCTGCTGCGGCACACCGGCCCGGCCGTCGTCTTCGACGACTACCGGACCATGCAGCGCACCATCGACGACCCGTCGCTGCACATCACCGCCGACAGCGTGCTGGTGCTGCGCAACGCGGGCCCCCAGGGCGGCCCCGGCATGCCCGAGTACGGCATGCTCCCGATCCCCGGCCACCTCCTCAAGCAGGGCGTGCGGGACATGGTCCGCATCTCCGACGCCCGGATGAGCGGCACCAGTTACGGCGCGTGCGTGCTGCACGTGGCGCCCGAGTCGTACGTCGGCGGACCGCTCGCCCTGGTCCGCACCGGCGACGCGATCACCCTCGACGTCGAGGCGCGCACCCTCCGGCTGGAGGTCGACGACGAGGAGCTGGCGCGCCGCCGGGCCGAATGGACCCCGCCGCCCGCGCGCTACGAACGCGGCTACGGCGCCCTCTACGCCGACCAGATCACCCAGGCCGACACCGGCTGCGACTTCGAGTTCCTGGCCCGGCCGGGCAACGTCCCGGACCCGTACGCGGGCTGACTCCCCCCGTACCGGGGAAGCCCCCGGACCCCTCGGTCACGTGTACGTAGCAAGCGCTTCCCGCACGCGCTGTATCTGCCCCACTGCGAACGGAGAACAGTCATGGCCCAAGCCGCAGCCGTGGCGAAACCGCCCGCGCCACCCCGGCGGCGCCGTGCCTCCGCCACGCCGCGCAGGCTGCCCTACCTGCTGGTCGCCCCCGCCGCCCTGCTCATGCTGGGCTTCATCGCCTACCCGGTGCTCAGCGTCTTCTACTACAGCCTGCGCAACTACAACCCCACCAAACCGTGGCGCAACGGCTGGGCCGGCCTCGACAACTTCACCCAGGCCTTCCGCCACGACCCCCAGTTCTGGGACACGCTGACCTTCAGCGCCAAGTGGGTCGTCGTCGAGGTCGGCCTCCAGCTCCTGTTCGGACTCGCCCTCGCCCTGATCGTCAACCAGACCTTCGTGGGCCGCTCGCTCGGCCGGGCGCTGGTGTTCTCCCCGTGGGCCGTCTCCGGGGTGCTCACCTCCGCGATCTGGGTGCTCCTCTACAACTCCCAGACCGGCATCAGCCGCTACCTCGCCGACATGGGCCTCGGCTCCTACGGCACCAGCTGGCTGTCGGACACCTCCACCGTCTTCCCGGCCGCGGTCGTCGCCGACCTGTGGCGGGGCGTGCCCTTCTTCGCCATCCTCATCCTCGCCGACCTCCAGTCCGTCTCCAAGGACCTGTACGAGGCCGCCGAGGTCGACGGGGCGAGCCGCCTCAAGCAGTTCCGGCACATCACCCTGCCCCATCTGAAGGACGCCATCGTCCTGTCCACGCTGCTGCGCGCGGTGTGGGAGTTCAACAACGTCGACCTGCTCTACACCCTCACCGGCGGCGGCCCGGCGGGCGAGACCACCACGCTCCCGCTCTACATCGCCAACACCAGCGTCGACGCCCACAACTTCGGCTACGCCTCCGCCCTGACCACGGTGGCGTTCGTGATCCTGCTCTTCTGCTCGATCGTCTATCTGCGGCTGAGCAAGTTCGGAGGTGACGAGAAGTGATCACCGAGATCGCCCCCGCGCCCGAACGGGCGGCCCCCGCGCCCGAGCGCCCGCGCGGCAGGCGCCGCGCCTGGGACGAGGTACCGCGCCGGCACATCTACCTGCCGCTGTCGGTCTACCTGGTCTTCACCCTGATCCCGTTCTACTGGATCCTGCTGTTCGCGCTGCGCCCGGCGGGCTCCACCTCACTGGTGCCCTGGCCGGTCACCTTCGACCACTTCGAGAAGGTGTGGACCGAGCGCAGCTTCGGCACCTACTTCCAGAACAGCGTCCTGGTCGCCCTGGCGACGCTGGTGCTCACCACGGTGGTGGCGCTGGCCGGCGGCTACGCGCTCGCCCGGTTCGACTTCCGGCTGAAGCGGGCGTTCATGCTGGGGCTGCTGTGCTCGCAGTTCGTCCCCGGCGCGCTCCTGCTGGTCCCGCTCTTCCAGATCTTCGCCAAGCTGTCGATGATCAACTCGCTGGGCAGTGTCATCGTCGCCGAGACCGTCTTCCAGCTGCCGCTGTCGATGATCCTGATCAGCGGCTTCATCCGGAACGTGCCGCCCTCCCTGGAGGAGGCCGCCTGGGTGGACGGCTGCAACCGGTTCGCCGCCTTCCGGATCGTCGTCCTGCCACTGCTGCGGCCCGGACTGATCGCCGTCGGCTCCTTCGCGTTCGTGCACGCCTGGAACCACTTCCTGTTCGCCCTGATGTTCCTGTCCGACCAGGGCAAACAGACCATCCCCGTCGGCCTCGACACCCTGATGAGCGCGGACAGCGTCGACCTCGGCGCCCTGGCCGCGGGCGGCATCATCGCCGCCGTCCCGGTGGTCGTCGTCTTCGCCTTCATCCAGAAGTGGCTGATCACCGGCTTCAGCGCGGGGGCGGTGAAGGGATGACGACCACACCCGCCCCCACCCCCGCACCCCTGTCCCTGCCCGTCCCGGTCGTGCTCGCCGGGGCCCGCGGCCACGGCCGCACCCACCTCGACAACCTCCGCCGCCTCCAGGGCAAGGGCCTCGTCCGGCTGGTGGGCATCTGCGAACCGGCCCCGCTCACTGCGGGCGAGATCCCCGCCGGACTGGGCAGCCCCGCGCAGTCCGCCGACCTCGGCGCCCTGCTGGGCACCACCGGCGCGCGCGTCGCCGTCCTGTGCACCCCCATCCCCACCCACACCGGCCTGGCGCTCACCGCCGCCGCGCGGGGCGTGCACATCCTCCTGGAGAAGCCGCCCACGCCGTCGATGGCCGAGTTCCGGCGCCTGTGCGACGGGATCGCAGCCGCCGGCGTGGCCTGCCAGATCGGCTTCCAGTCACTGGGCTCGCACGCCGTGCCCGCCGTCCGGGAACTGATCGCCCAGGGCGCGATCGGAGAGGTCACCGGAGCGGGCGGCGCCGGAGCCTGGGCACGCGACGAGGCGTACTACCGGCGCGCCCCCTGGGCCGGCAGGCGCCGCCTGAACGGCACCGACGTGGTCGACGGCGTCCTCACCAACCCGCTCGCCCACATCACCGCCACCGCCCTCGCCCTGCTCGGCACCACCCGCGCACAGGACGTCACCGGCATCGAGACCGAGCTGTGGCGGGCCAACGCCATCGAGTCCGACGACACCTCCTGCGCCCGCCTCACCACCACCCGCGCACCGCTCACCGTCGCCGCGACCCTGTGCGCCGAACACCCCGGCGAGCCGTACGTCCTGGTGCACGGCAGCCGCGGCCGGATCACCTTCTGGTACAAGCAGGACAGGGTGCTGCTGCAACGCGCGGGCCACGGCCCGCAGGAGTTCCACCACGGCCGCACCGACCTGCTGGAGAACCTGCTCGCGCACCTCACCTCCGGGGCGGACCTGCTGGTCCCGCCCGACGCCACGGGCGCCTTCATGCGGCTCGTCGAAGCCGTCCGCACCGCCCCCGGCCCCGCGCCGCTGCCCGCCGCGGCCTGGCGGACGCCCCCCGGCGAGCACCGGCGGACCGTGCCCGGCGTCGACGAACTCGTCGCGGCCGCGGCCGACACCCTCTCCCTCTACTCCGAACTAGGCGCCGCCTGGGCCCGGCCGAAGGAGGCGACCCGCGGATGACGGCTGACGACTCCCCGGTGCTGCGGGTCGCGGGCCGCCCGGTCGCCCGCTGCGTCACCCGGCCACGACTGCCCGAACGGCTCGCCCCCCGCCCCTACCTGCACCCCGTCACCACCCTGGCAGGCACCGCCGTCACCGAACTGAGCCCCGCCGACCACCTCCACCACCTCGGCGTCGGTGTCGCCGTCCCCGACGTCGAGGGGCACAACTTCTGGGGCGGCCGGACCTTCGTCCGCGACCGGGGCCCGGTCGAACTGGACAACCACGGCGCCCAGCGGCACACCGGGTTCCCGCTCCGCGGGAGCGACCGCTTCGAGGAGGAGCTGCGCTGGGTCGCCGCCGGCCGCGAACTGCTCAGGGAACACCGCACCGTCACCGCCGCCCCGCTCACCGGCACCGCCTGGTCACTGGACCTCTCCTTCTCCCTCACCAACGTCACCGGCGCCCCGCTCTCCCTCGGCAGCCCCGCCACCAACGGGCGCCCCGGCGCGGCCTACGGCGGCTTCTTCTGGCGCGCCCGCAAGGAGGACGAGCCCGCGCACGCCTTCACCGGCGCGGCCGACGGCGAGGCGGCGGTGCACGGCACCCGCGCCGACTGGCTGGCCCTGGCGGGACGCACCTGGACCCTGGTGTTCGCCGGGGCCACCGACGCCACCCGCCGCGACCCCTGGTTCGTACGGGCCGCCGACTACCCGGGCGTCGGCTCCTCGCTGGCCGGCGCCGAACGGCTGGCCGTCGCGCCCGGCGAGAGCGTCGTACGCCGCGTCGTCACCGTCGTCGCCGACGGCCGGCTCGGCCGCGCCGAGGCGGCGGCCCTGGCCCGCGAGGCGGTGACCCGATGAGCCTGCCCGGCGCCGACCTCGGCGACGGCACCTACGCGAACCCCGTCCTGGACGCCGACTGGTCCGACCCCGACGTGCTGCGCGTCGGCGACGACTACCACCTCACCGCCTCCAGCTTCGGCCGCGCCCCCGGACTGCCGCTGCTGCACTCCCGCGACCTGGTCAACTGGACCCTGGTCGGGCACGCCCTCGAACGCCTCGAACCGGACGCCGGGTTCCGCCTGCCCCGCCACGACCGGGGGGTGTGGGCGCCCGCCCTGCGCCACCACGACGACCGCTTCTGGATCTTCTGGGGCGACCCCGACCACGGCATCTTCCAGATCAACGCCCCCGCCTTCCGCGGCCCCTGGACCCGCCCCCACCTCGTCAAGGCGGGCAAGGGACTCATCGACCCGTGCCCGCTGTGGGACGAGGAGACCGGCGAGGCCTACCTCGTGCACGCCTGGGCCCGCTCCCGCTCCGGCGTCAAGAACCGGCTCACCGGCCACCGCATGCACCCCGACGGCACCGAACTCCTCGACGAGGGCAAGGTGATCGTCGACGCCGACCGGATCCCCGGCTGGTTCACCCTCGAAGGGCCCAAGCTGTACCGGCACGACGGCCGGTTCTGGATCCTGGCGCCCGCCGGGGGAGTGGAGACCGGCTGGCAGGGTGCCTTCCGCGCGCGCGACTTCTTCGGGCCCTACGAGTACCGGGTCGTCCTGGAGCAGAAGGACACCGGCGTCAACGGCCCCCACCAGGGCGGCTGGGTGCGCACCCGGCAGGGCGAGGACTGGTTCCTGCACTTCCAGCAGCGCGGCGCGTACGGCAGGGTCGTCCACCTCCAGCCGATGCGCTGGGAAGACGGGGACGGCTGGCCGGTCATCGGTGACGACGGCGCCCCCGTCGCCGTCCACCGCAAACCCGCCCTGCCGCCGCAGCCGCCCGCCGCGCCCGCCACCGACGACGACTTCCCCGGCGGCCGGTACGGCCGGCAGTGGCAGTGGACCGCCAACCCCCGCGACGGCTGGGCCACCCACCACTCGGGCGACGGCCTGCGGCTGACCTGCGTCCGCTCGCAGGGCGCGGACGACCTGCGCACCCTGCCCCATGTCCTCACCCAGCGGCTGCCGGGCCGGCCCTGCACGGTCGAGACGGAACTGCGCCTGGACGGCACCGGTCCGGGGGCGCGGGCGGGACTGGCCGTCCTCGGGGACGCGTACTGCTGGATCGGGCTGCGGCGCGAGGGCGACGGCACCGTCCGCCTGGTGCACCGGTTCGCCGAAGGGGACGGCGGCGGCGAACGCGACGCCGGCCCCGCGCGCCCCGCACCCGGCGGGCGGGTCGGGCTGCGCGTCGAGATCGGTGCCGGGGCGCGCTGCCGTTTCTTCTACGACCTCGGCGACGGCCTGCGCCCCTCCGGCCAGGTCTTCGCCGCCACCCCCTGGCGCTGGGTCGGTGCCCTGCTCGGCCTGTTCGCGTGCGCGCCCGCCGGGCCGGGGCACGCCGGGACGGCCGGCTTCACCCGGTTCCGCGTCACCGCTCCGTAAGACACCCCCCGCGACCTCGACGAACGCCCGATCCCACCGATCTCCCGACCTCACCGATCTCCCGACCTCACCGATCTCCCGATCTCAACGACTTCCCGCTCCGCACCGCTTCACGATTTCTCGTCGTATCCGGAAGAAGAGAGCCGATCCATGAAGAGCCGGTCAGTGAAGACCACCCTCCACAGAAGCAGGCGCCGCGCCGCCCTCGCCGTCGCACTGGGCTCCGCGCTCGCGCTCACCGCCACCGCCTGCGGCGACGACGGCAGCGGTTCGGGCGGCGCCAAGGGGGCCGAGGGGTCCGGCAAGGGCCGGATCACCTTCTGGGACAACAACGGCGGTGTGCGCACCGACATCTGGAAGCAGGTCATCGCCGACTTCGAGAAGAAGTACCCGGACATCAAGGTCGACTACGTCGGCATCCCCGCGGCGAGCGCCCAGTCCAAGTACGACACCGCGATCCAGGGCGGCGGACTGCCCGACGTCGGCGGCGTGGGCACCGCCATGCTCGCCGAGCTGGCGGCCCAGGGCGCGCTGGAGCCGCTGGACGGGCGGCTGGCGAAGAGCACGCTGAACGGGAAGCTCAGCCAGAACCTGCTCGGCGTGAGCAAGGCGGCGGGCGGCGGCGAGACCCTCTACCAGGTGCCGACCTCCGTGAACAACGGCACGCTGTGGTACCGCACGGACCTGTTCGAGAAGGCCGGGCTGGACGCCCCGACCAGCTGGCCGAAGTTCTACCGGGCCGCGGACAAGCTCACCGACAAGGGCAGGAACGCCTTCGGCTTCACCATCCGCGGCGGCGAGGGCGCCATCGCCCCGGCCCTGGACGCGGTCTACGGGCAGAGCGGCATCACCTCGTTCTGGGACGGCGACAAGACGACCGTCGACGACCCGAAGAACGTGGCCGCCCTGGAGAAGTACGTCGCGCTCTACAAGAAGGACACCCCCTCCGCCGACGTCAACAACGACTTCACCAAGATGGTCGCCCAGTGGGACAGCGGCACCATCGGCATGCTGAGCCACAACCTCGGCTCCTACCAGGACCACCTCAAGGCGCTGGGCAAGGGCAGGTTCCGCGGCATCCCCAACCCGACACTGGCCGACGGCAGCCGGGTGCAGGTGTCCAACCCGGTGGACGGACTCAGCCTGTTCAAGGCCGGCAAGAACAAGACGGCGGCCTGGAAGTTCATCGAGTTCGCCGTCTCGGCCGCGGAGAACTCCAAGTTCAACGAGGCCGCCGGACAGGTGCCCGCCAACACGGAGGCCGCCAAGGACGCCTGGATCCAGCGGTCCGAGCCGACGAAGCTGGCGGCCGAGGCGCTCAACGGCGGCAACACGAAGATCGTGCAGCTGCCGTACTACCTGCCCGACTGGAACACCATCTCCAAGGCCGACAACGAGCCGAACTTCCAGAAGCTGCTGCTCGGCAAGATGACCGCGAAGCAGTTCCTGGACACGCTGGCCGGCCAGCTGAACAAGGCGCAGGCCGAGTGGAAGCAGCAGAGGGGCTGACCGGCGGCATGTCCCTCACCGGCCCCGCCGGCCTTGCCGGCCCCTCCCGCAGACAGCTCACCGCCGCGGCCCTCGCCGCCGTGCCGGCCGCCCTCGCGGCGCCCGGCACGGCGCGGGCCGCGGGCCGCCACTATCCGGCCCGCACCCTCCACATCGCCGGTGACTCCACCGCCGCCCAGAAGTACGCCGGCGAGGCCCCCGAGACCGGCTGGGGCATGGCCCTGCCGTTCTTCCTGGGGCACCGGGTCACCGTCGCCGACCACGCCGTGAACGGGCGCAGTTCGAAGAGCTTCGTCGACGAGGGGCGGCTCGCGGCCGTCCTCTCCGTGATCCGCCCGCACGACGTCCTGCTCGTCCAGTTCGCCCACAACGACGAGAAGAGGGCCGACCCCGCCCGGTACACCGAGCCCTGGACGACGTACCAGGACCATCTGCGCCTGTACGTCGAGGGCGCGCGCGCCCGCGGTGCCCGTCCGGTCCTCGCCACGCCGGTGGAGCGGCGCAGGTTCGACGCGGCCGGCGACGCCGTGCCCACCCACGGCGACTACCCGGCGGCGATGCGCGCGCTGGCCGCGGCGGAGGGCGTGCCGCTGCTCGACGTCGAGGCGCTGTCGCTCGCGCTGTGGCAGCGGCTCGGCGCCGAGGAGACCAAGACGTACTTCAACTGGACCGCCACCGAGCAGGACAACACGCATTTCGACCCGCCGGGCGCCATCGCCGTGGCACGGCTGGTCGCGCGGGAGCTGCTGCGCACCCGTGTGCTCGCGCCGCACGACGTCGTCCGGCTGCACGACGAGATTCCTCCGTCCTGGATCACCTGGCCGGCTTCGGCCCCGTAACCGAGGAGAACCGCACAGTGCGTACCCTGAGATGTCATGATCGCGTCAGTGACGGCGCCGCGGGGCGCGGCAGCGGGAGGTCCGCGGCCCGCGTCCGCCGGACGGCCGCGGTGGCCGCGGGCTGCACAGCCGTGGTGCTGGCGGCCGCCACCGCCACCGCGTCCGCCCGGCCCTGCCCCCAGCACACCGACCCCGCCCGCCAGGTGCTGGCCGCCGAGGACGGCTGGGGCGCCTACGGGACCGGCACGGCCGGCGGTGCGCGGGCCGACGCCGCGCACGTCTACACCGTGACCACCTGGGACGCCTTCAAGGCCGCCCTCGCCGCCGGCGGGGACGCCCCGAAGATCATCAAGGTCGAGGGGACCATCGACGCGGACGGCCCGGGCTGCGACTCCTTCGCCGTCCCCGGCTACGACTTCGGCACCTACCTGAAGACGTACGCCCCCGAGACCTGGGGCCGCGACAAGGACCTGTCCGCCGAGCCCGACGACAGCCCCGAGGGCCTGCGCCGCGCCTCGCAGGCGCGCCAGGACGCCTTCGTCAAGGCCTACGTCCCCGCCCGCACCACCATCATCGGCGTCGGCGAGGACGCCGGCTTCAAGGGCGCCAGCCTGCAGATCAAGGGCGTCGACGACGTCATCGTCCGCAACCTCACCTTCGAGAGCCCGCTGGACTGCTTCCCGCAGTGGGACCCGACCGACACCGCCGACGGCAACTGGAACTCCGAGTACGACAGCGCCGTCGTCCACGGCTCCACCCACGTGTGGATGGACCACGACACCTTCACCGACGGCGACCACCCGGACAGCACGCTGCCGCACTACTACGGCCGGATCTACGAACAGCACGACGGCGAGCTGGACATCGTCAAGGGCGCGGACTACGTCACCGCGTCCTGGAACGTCTTCGCCGACCACGACAAGACCATCCTGATCGGCAACAGCGACAGCGCCGCCACCGCCGCCGTCGACCGCGGCCACCTGAAGGTCACCTTCCACCACAACCTGTTCACCGGCCTGGTCGAGCGCGCCCCGCGGATCCGCTTCGGCCAGGTCGACTCCTACGACAACCACTTCGTGGCGGGCCCCGGTTACGGCTACAGCTACGGCATCGGCATGGAGTCCCAGCTCGTCGCCGAGCACAACGCGTTCACCCTGCCGGCCGGGACCGGCGCGGGCACGATCCTCAAGAAGTGGAAGGAGGCGCCGGTCACCGCCGCCGACAACTACGTCAACGGCAGGCGCACCGATCTGATCGCCGTCCACAACGCCGAGGTCCCCTCCGAGATCCTCCGGGCGGGCGCGGGCTGGACGCCCGTCCTGCGCACGCACGTGGACCCCCCGCGCTCCGTCCCGGCCCTCGTCGGCCGCGGCGCGGGCGCGGGTCGCCTGCGCTGACGCGAGATGACCCGGGGGCCGGGGCGGCGCCCGCCGCCCCGGCCCGCCCTGCCCCCCACATCCCGAGACGTGAAGGAGCACCCGCATGCCCTCCAGAAGGGACCTGCTGCTCGGCTCGGCCGCCGCGGCCGCCGCGCTCGGCCTGACCGCACTGCCCGCACCGCCCGCGCTCGGCCTGACCGCACCGCCCGCGCGGGCCGCCGCCGGGCACCCCCGCCCGTTCGGCCGCCACGGCTCACCGGCCGCCCGCCGCACGCCCCGTACCCTGTACGCCGACCCGCACGGCCGCGGTGACGTCACCACGGTCCAGGCGGCGGTGGACGCGGCGACCGGGACGGGCTGGACCCTTGTCCTGGCCGCGGGCACCTACCGTGAGACGGTCACCGTCCCCGCCGCCCTCACCGGCATGACCTGGCTCGGCGCCACGGACGACGCCCGCGACGTGACGATCGTGTACGACAACGCGGCCGGCACCCCGAAACCCGACGGTTCCGGCCCCTACGGCACCTCCGGTTCGGCCACGGCCACCCTGAAGGCCGACGGCTTCACCGCACAAGGGATCACCTTCGCCAACGACTGGCTGCGCGCCGCTCACCCGGGAGTCATCGGCACCCAGGCGGTGGCCGCGAAGGTCCTGGGCGACCGCTCGGCCTTCCTCGGCTGCCGCTTCCTGGGCCACCAGGACACCCTGTACGCGGACACGGCCTCCCTGACGGTCTTCGCCCGCCAGTACTACGCCCGCTGCTACGTCGAGGGCGACGTCGACTTCGTCTTCGGCCGCGCGACGGCGGTGTTCGAAGGGTGCGAGTTCCGCACCCTGAACCGCACCGACCTGGCGGCGCCCCCCTACGGCTTCGTCTTCGCCCCCTCCACGGCGGTGGCCGATCCGCGCGGCTACCTGGTCACGGCCTGCCGCGTCACCGGCGAGGCCCCGGCCGCCTCCTACAAACTGGCCCGCCCCTGGGTCCCCAGCTCCGACCCCACCGCCCGCCCCATGCTGACGGTCCGTGACACCTGGCTGGGCCGGACCGTCGACGCCGCGGCGCCGTACACCGACATGTCCGCCGCCCACCCGTGGCAGTCCCAGCGCTTCGCCGAACACCACGACAGGGGCCCGGGCGCGGCCATCCCCTTCCCCGCCAACCGCCCCCAACTCACGGGCGCCCAGGCGAGAACGGCGACCCGGGAGGCGCACCTGGGGGACTGGGCGCCGTGGCGGCACCGGTGAGGACGGCCGCCCGCGCACGGGGCCGGCGGACGACGGCACGCGCACCGGTGGATATCGATCAGGCAACGAGGCTCGCGCCCATGGGGGTGACGCGCGTAGAAACCCTGTCATGAATAAGCCACTGCGTCTCGCGGCGATCGCCGCCACCTGCGCCCTCGCCGGCGGTGCCCTCTACGGTGCCGGTGCCGCCACCGCCGGGCAGGCCACCGTCAACTCCACCCATGAGCCGTACAACATCGGGCTGCTCACCAAGGACATCGACACCTACTACGGCACCGCGCTCGACGCCGACGGTGTCTACCAGGCGTCGGCGGACAGCCCGTACGCGAAGGACCTGGCGCGGATCGACGCGGAGGCCCGGCGGCAGATCGACAAGGCGGCGCGGGCGGCGCAGCACGGGCACCGGGCGAAGAAGCCCGCCGTCGTGTTCGACATCGACGACACGCTGCTGCTCAGCCTGGACTACGAGAAGAAGAACAACTACGGCTACAACGGCACCACCTGGGCGGCGTACGTCGACAAGGCCGACCGGCCGGAGGTCTTCGGCAGCCCCGCGCTCGTGCGCTACGCCGCGGAGAAGGGCGTCGCCGTCTTCTACAACTCCGGTCTGAGCGAGGCCCAGCGCTCCGCCGCCGTCGAGAACCTGAAGAAGGTCGGCGCCGACGTCGGTCTCGACGCCGGCCACATGTTCCTCAAGGACGCGGCCAACCCGCCCGCGTACCTGAGCGGCTGCGCCGCGCCGGGCGCCTGGAAGTGCACCACCGTGCAGTTCAAGTCCGGCACCCGCAAGCACATCGAGAGCCTCGGGTACGACATCGTCGCCAACTTCGGCGACCAGTACTCCGACCTCGAGGGCGGCTACGCCGACCGGACCTACAAGCTGCCCAACCCGACCTACTTCGTCGGCTAGGACGGGCCACGGGGGTGCCTCCGGGCGCCCCCGTACGGGACTGGAGCGGAGTGTCAGTTCTCCAGCGCCGCCCGCATCACGGCGCGGGCCACCGGCGCGGCCAGGCCGTTGCCGCTGACCTCGGAGCGGGCCGCGTCCGACTGCTCGACGACCACCGCGACCGCGACCTGCTTGCCCGTGGTGTCCGACGTGCCGTACGAGGTGAACCAGGCGTACGGCACCTGGCTGTTGTTCTCGCCGTGCTGCGCGGTGCCCGTCTTGCCGCCCACCGTGACGCCGTCGATCCGCGCGTTGGTGCCGGTGCCCTGCTCGACCACCGTGCGCATCGCCGAGCGGAGCTGGGCGGCGGTGGCGGCGCTCACGACCCGCTTGCTCTCCGGGGCGTGGTCGTAGTTCTGCAGCACGTCGCCGCCACCGTCCGTGGTGCGCGACACCATGTGCGGGGAGACGAGGGTGCCGCCGTGGGCTATGGCAGCCGACACCATGGCCATCTGGAGCGGGGTGGCAGTCACGTCGAACTGGCCGATGCCGCTCAGACCGGTCTGCGCCTTGTCCATCCCCGACGGGTACACGCTCGGGTAGGCCCGCACGGGCACGTCCTGCGAGGTGTCGTCGAAACCGAACCTGTCCGCCATCGCCCGCACCTTGTCCTGGCCGAGGTCGACGGCCATCTTCGCGAAGACGTTGTTGCAGGAGTACTGCAGGGCGGTGCGGATCGTGGCGTTCTCGCAGGGCGCGGAGGGGTTCTCGTTCGCCAGGTCGCGGGTGGTGCCCGGCAGCCGGTACGGGTCCGGGCTGTCGGTCCGCACGTCCACCGACCGGTACAGGCCGTCCTCCAGCGCCGCCGCCGCGACCACCAGCTTGAACGTCGAGCCCGGCGGCAGCGGCTGGCGCAGCGCCCGGTTCGTCATCGGCTTGTCGGGGTCCCCGGTCAGCTTCTTCCACGCGGCACCGTCACCGGTGCTCAGCACGCTCGGGTCGTACGACGGCGTGGAGACCACCGCGAGGATCCTCCCGGTGGCCGGGTCGATCGCCACGGCCGCGCCCTTCTTGTCGCCGAGCGCCTTGTAGGCGGCCTTCTGGACGTCCGGGTCGATCGTCGTGATCACGTCCCCGGGCGTGGCCCGCTCGCCGGTGAGGGCGTCCAGCGGGTTCTTCAGCCTGCTGTCCGAGCCGTTCAGCAGGTCCTGGTAGACGCCCTCCAGCTGGGTCGCGCCGTAGACCTGCGAGCTGTAACCCGTGACCGCCGCGTACAGCTTGCCGTCCTCGTACGTCCGTTTGTACCGGAGGTCACCGCCCGTGGTCCGCGCGGATCCGGTGACCGCGCTGCCGCCCACGACGATGTTCCCCAGCGGCCCGCTGTACGTCTTGATCACCCCGCGCCGGTTGCCCTTGTCGTCCGCGAGGGCCGTGGCGTCGTAGAACTGCACCCAGGTCGCCCTGAGCAGCAGCGCGAACACGAGCAGCAGCGTGAAGACGGACACCCGCCTGATCGTCTTGTTCATCCGTTCATCCCAGTCATCGCGCCCAGGACGACGAACGGAACGGGGCGAATCGTTCCTGTTCCGCTGTTTTCTCATCGCATGTTCATGAATCCCGCCTCGTACGCGGCGATGACCGCCTGCGTGCGGTCCCGGGCACCGGTCTTGGACAGGACCGCCGCCACATGCGACTTCACGGTGGCCGGGCCGACCCCCATCCGCCGGGCGATCTCCGCGTTGGTCAGCCCCTCCGCCACCAGCCGCAGCACCTCGCCCTCCCGGCCGGTCAGCCGCGCCACCCAGGGCGCGGGCGCGCTCGGCGCGTGCTCCACGGCCAGCGCCCGCACCGCCGCGGGAAACAGCAGCGTGTCGCTGTGCGCTACCAGCCCGCACCGCCCGCACCAGCGTGTCGGCGTCGGCCCGTTTGAGCAGGAAGCCGGCGGCCCCGGCGCGCAGGGCGTCGTAGACGTAGGAGTCGTTCTCGAAGGTGGTGACGACGAGGACGCGGGGGCGCGGGCCGGCCGGCCGCCCTGCGGTCCCCACGGGCTCCGCGGCCTGTGAGGTCTCTGGGGGCCCTGCCGGTCCGGCTGCCTCGGCCAGGATCCGTTCGGTGGCCCGGATGCCGTCGGCACCGGGCATGCGGACGTCCATCAGCACCACGTCCGGCCGCGTCCGCCGCACGACGGACACCGCCTCCGCGCCGGTCGCCGCCTCGCCGACGACCGTCAGGTCCGGCTCGGCGGCGAGGATGGCGCGCAGGGCGGTGCGGACCATGAGCTCGTCGTCGGCGACCACGATCCGCAGGGGCGGCGCGGCGGCCGGCCCTCCTCCCGGCCCGGGCTGACCGGAATTGAGCCGACCTGAGTCGACCGGCCCGGCGTGATCCGATCCGGCCTGACCCGATCCGGCCCGACCCGACTTGCCCCGTCGGGCGAAGCGCCCGTCGGGCGAAGCGCCCGGCCCAGGCGAAGCGACCGGTCGGGCGAGGGTCCGGTCAGCCCTGCAGGGTCAGGACCACCTCGTCGATCTCCTCCCCGCGGGCCGGCGCGTACCCGCGGGCCGTCGCGGTCTGCCGGAAACCGCACTTCGCCAGGACCCGGCGCGAACCCGTGTTGTCCGCCGCCGCCCGTGCGTACAGCGGCCGTTCGGGGACCTCGGCCAGCAGGGCCCGCAGGGCCGCCGTGGCGATGCCCTGACCCCAGTAGGCGCGGTCCACCCAGTACGTGACCTCGCGCTCGCCCGGCTCGCCGTACACCGCTGCGCTGCCGACGACGTCCCCGTCGGCCAGGATCGTGCGCAGCACGTCCCCGCCGGCGCGCACTTTCGCCCAGTGGGCGTCGAAGGCGTCGCGGTCGGCGGGGTCCTTCGGTGTGAAGGCGGCCATCCGCAGCGACTCCGGGTCGTTCATCTGGCGGAAGAACACCGGCAGGTCGCTGTCGTGGACCTCGCGGAGTACGACGTGCATGGGTCAGAGCCTCCGGGTGGCGAGCGTCAGACGGTCACGGGCGTCGAAGAGCGCATCCTTCACCGTCTGTTCGTGTGCGGGCGTCAGGCGCGCCACCGGGATCGAGCAGCTGATCGCGTCCCGCGCCGGCGTCCGGTACGGGATCGCCACGCCGAAGCAGCGCAGGCCCAGCGTGTTCTCCTCGCGGTCCACGGCGAAGCCCTGTTCGCGGATCTGGTGCAGTTCCTCGATGAGTTTCTCGCGGTCGGTGATGGTGTGCTCGGTCAGCGCGGGCAGCGTCTCGGGGAGCATCTTGCGTACCTGCTCGTCCGTGTACGTGCTCAGCAGCGCCTTGCCGAGCGAGGTGGAGTGGGCGGGCAGCCGGCGTCCGACGCGGGTGAACGGACGCAGGTAGTGCTGCGACTGGCGGGTGGCGAGGTAGACGACGTTGGTGCCGTCCAGCCGGGCGAGGTGGATCGTCTCGGTGGTGTCGTCGGAGAGCCGGTCCAGCGTGGGCCGGGCCGCCGCGACCACCTCGTCGCCGTCGATGTAGGAGGTGCCCACGAGCAGCGCGCGCACGCCGATGCCGTACCGCGTGCCGGTCGCGTCGGTCTCCACCCAGCCCAGTTCGACGAGGGTGCGCAGCAGCATGTACAGGCTGGACTTGGGGTAGCCGACGGCCTCCTGGACCGCGGCCAGGGAGTGCATGCCGGGCCGGCCGGCGAAGTACTCGAGCAGTTCCACGGTCCGCACGGCGGACTTGACCTGTGCCCCGCCGCCTGTCTCGCCTGCCGACATCGCCCTTGACCCCTTCGTTCGACGAGAAATAGTCTCCTGGTGCATTCATCATCAGAGACAGCGTTCAGTATATCGAACACCTCTGGTGGATGACCCGAGGATGACCCACGTGGTGAGGACCGGGCCTACGTGGTGGCGAGCACGGCAGACCCGGCAAGTACAGCAAGAGCGGCAGGACGTTGTGGAGGGACCCGCGGTGGCAGCAGCACCAGTCTGGAGTGTCGATCCCCGTACCGGGAAGCAGCGCGAACAGGTTGCGGTGGAGGCCACGGCCCAGGACGTGGACGCCGCCGTCCGCGCCGCGCACGACGCGCGCGGTGCGCTCGCGGACCGCGCCGTGCGGGCCGCCTTCCTGCGCACGGCCGCCGACCGCCTGGAGGCGGCCCGGGACGGGCTCGTGGAGACCGCCGACGCGGAGTCCGCGCTCGGCCCGGCCCGGCTCACCGGGGAACTGGCCCGCACCTGCTACCAGCTGCGGGCCTTCGCGGACATCGTCGAGGAGGGCGCCTTCCTGGACGTCGTCATCGACCACCCCGACGACACGGCCACCCCGCCGATCCCCGACCTGCGCCGCTACAAGGTGCCCCTGGGGGTCGTCGCGGTGTACTCCGCCTCCAACTTCCCCTTCGCCTTCTCCGTCGCCGGCGGTGACACCGCCAGCGCGTTCGGCGCCGGCTGCCCGGTGGTCGTCAAGGCCCACCCCGACCACCCGGCCCTGTCCGAGCAGGTCGCCGAGGTGCTGCGCGGCGCCGCCGCCGAGCACGGCATCCCCGCGGGTGTGCTGGGCCTCGTGCACGGCTTCCGGGCCGGTGTCGAACTGATCGGCCACCCGCTGGTCGCCGCCGCGGGCTTCACCGGTTCCGTACGCGGCGGCCGGGCCCTGTTCGACGCGGCGGCGGCCCGCCCGGTGCCGATCCCCTTCCACGGCGAACTGGGCTCCCTCAACCCCGTCCTCGTCACCGAGGCGGCGGCCGCGGAGCGGGCGGAGGCCATCGGAGCCGGTCTGGCCGGGTCGATGACCCTGGGCGTCGGGCAGTTCTGCGTCAAGCCCGGCCTGGTGCTCGCCCCGGCGGGGGAGGCCGGCGACCGTCTGGTGAAGTCCCTGACGGACGCCGTCGGCAGCACCGGCGACGGTGTCCTGCTCGACCACCGCATGCGCGACAACTTCCTCGCCGGCGTGGCCGAGCGCGCCGCGCTCCCCGAGGTGGAGTCCCCCCTCGCCCCCGGAGCGGGCGACGAGCACACGGTGAGCGCCGGCTTCCTGACCGTCCCGGCCGGGAGGCTGACCGGCGAGGGCGCCCACGACCTGCTCCTGGAGGAGTGCTTCGGGCCGGTCACCGTGGTGGCCCGCTACACCGGCGAGAGCGAGGCCACGGCCGTCCTGTCCCGGCTCCCCGGCAACCTCACCGCCACGGTCCACCTCTCCAGCGAGGAGGCGGCCGGTGAGGGACGCGGTCCGGAACTCCTCGCCGAACTGACCCCGCTCGCCGGCCGCGTCCTCGTCAACGGCTGGCCGACCGGTGTCGCCGTGGCCCCCGCCCAGCACCACGGCGGCCCCTACCCGGCGACGACCTCCACGTCCACCTCCGTGGGCGGCACCGCCATCGAGCGGTGGATGCGGCCGGTGGCCTACCAGAACGCCCCCGAGGCCCTGCTGCCGCCGGAACTGCGCGACGACAATCCGCTGGGCCTGCCGCGCCGTTACGACGGCCGCCTGGAACGCTGACCGCGGGGCCGCCGGGGACGGCACGGCTCGGGCGGACCGCCTGGGCGGTGCCGTCCCCGGCCGCCCCAGCGCCCCCCTGGGGGGCGGACCGGCGGACCGGCGGGGCGGCACGGGGACGGCTCCGAACGGGCCGCCGATGGGCGGGCCGCACGGCACTGGGAGACTGCGCCGATGGACGCCGAACTTCTCGACCTGCCCGCCCTCCCCTTCCCCCTGAGTCCCCGCGGGCCCGACGGCCGGTGGTCCGTCGCGGACGGGGCCCTCACCGGCCGGGCCGGCCCCCGCCAGGACCGCTTCGTGCCGCCCGCCGGTGACGCCCTGGACCCCGCCTCGGACGCGCCCCGCCTGCTCGGCGCGCCGCCCGAGGGGGACTTCCAGCTGATCGCCCGCGTCACGGTCGGCTTCCGCGCCGCCTTCGACGCCGGCGTGCTCTACGTGCACGTCGGCGAACGGGCCTGGGCCAAGCTCTGCCTGGAGAACTCCCCGGACGTGCCCACCATCTGCACGGTGGTCACCCGCGGGCACTCCGACGACGCCAACTCCTTCACCGTGGACGGCGACTCGGTGTGGCTGCGGGTGAGCCGCACCGGCCGGGCGTTCGCCTTCCACGCCTCCCGCGACGGCGCGCACTGGACCTTCGTCCGCGTCTTCACCCTGGACGGCGCCGAGGCGGCCGGCGGCACCCTGGTCGGCTTCATGGCGCAGTCGCCGGTGGGGGAGGGGTGCACGGTGACCTGGGACCGCGTCGAGTTCCGGCCGCGGGGCCTCACGGACCTGCGGGACGGGAGCTAGAGCGGGACGGGAGCCAGAACCGTCGGGGGCCGGACCGGAGCCGCCCGCCCGGCACCGGTCCCGCCCGGCACCGGTCCCGGCCACGCCGGAACCGCTCCGGCCGCCGGTGCCGTCCTCCCCCTCATGATCGAAGAGCACGGGACCGAGGAGCACGGGACCGGGGAAAGCCCGGCCGGGGGACATGTGAACGGGGAACACGCGAACGGGGAACGCGGGAGCGGCGGACACGGGACCGGTGAACACGTGAACGGTGGGCACGTGAGCGGCGGGCCCGCGGACGGCGCCCTGGTGATCCGCGCCGCCCTGCCCGCCGAGACCGGGGTCATCGCCGATCTCCACCTCCGGGCCCGTTCGACGTACTACCCGGACGGTGTCCCGCAGGCGGACTTCGACTGGCGCGAGGCCTGGCGCGCTTCCATCGAACGCCCCGACGCGCGGGTGCTGTGCGCCGTCGAGGGGGACCGGATCGTCGGCGTCGCCTCCTTCCGCACCCCGGACGGCGCGGACCCGGACACCGTCAAGCTCTTCCAGTTCCACGTCGACCCCGGCCGCTGGCGCTCCGGCATCGGCACGGCCCTGCACCGGGCCTGCGTGGAACGGTGGCGGGCGGAGGGCAGGCGCACGGCGGTCCTCGACGTCCACACGGACAACGCCCGCGCCCGGGCCTTCTACGCCCGCCAGGGCTGGTTCCCCGACCCCGGGAACCCGCCCGCCCCGGGGGACCACCACCTGGACCTGCGGTTCACCGTGACCGGGGAATGAACGCGGCTGCTTGAACGTTCACGCACCGGCGACGAGACCCCCTCCGCCCCCGTACGACCTGGAGAAGAGCCGAGAGCATGCGCGTCGAGATCTGGACGGACATCGCCTGTCCCTGGTGCTATGTCGGAAAAGCCCGTTTCGACAAGGCGCTGGCCGCCTTCCCGCACCGCGACCAGGTCGAGGTGGTGCACCGGTCCTTCGAGCTGGACCCGCACCGGGCCAAGGGCGACGTCACGCCCGTGCTCACCATGCTCACCCGGAAGTACGGCATGAGCCAGGCGCAGGCGCAGGCCGGTGAGGACAACCTCGGCGCCCAGGCCGCAGCCGAGGGGCTGGAGTACCGCACCCGGGACCGCGACCACGGCAACACCTTCGACATGCACCGCCTGCTGCACCTGGCCAAAGAGCACGGCAGGCAGGAGGAGCTGCTGGACGCGCTGTACCGGGCGAACTTCGCCGAGGAACGGTCCGTGTTCTCCGAGGGCGACGACCGGCTCGTCGAGCTGGCCGTGGCCGCCGGGCTCGACGCGGCCGCCGTCCGCGCGGTGCTCGCCGACCCGGCCGCCTACGCCGACGAGGTCCGCGCCGACGAGCAGGAGGCCGCACAGCTCGGCGCCACCGGGGTGCCCTTCTTCGTCCTCGACCGCGCCTACGGCGTCTCCGGCGCCCAGCCCGCCGAGGTGTTCGCCCAGGCCCTCACCCGGGCGTGGGGCGACCGCGCGCCGCTGACCCTGCTCCAGGACGCGAACGGCGGCGCCGAGGCCTGCGGGCCGGACGGCTGCGCGGTCCCGCGGGACTGAGCGCGGGCCGACCCTCGGCGTGTGCGGCCATCCGCCGAGGTCGGGGCCCGTGCATAAGTGTTCCTTGGGGGAACCGGGCAGGAATTCGCGATGGACTTCGACTTCGCCGGGCCGCACAGTGGTCCCATGGAGACCTTCGAGACCCTCGTCCGTGCCGAGTTCGCCCCGAAGAACACCTACCTGAACACCGCGAGCCTCGGGCTGCTGCCGGCCCGTGCGGTGACGGCGCTGCGCACCGCCGTGGAGGCGGCCGCCGCCGGGCGGCCGACCGACATGTTCGCCGACGTCGAGGCGGCCCGCGCGAGTTTCGCCCGGCTGACCGGGGTCCCCGGCCGCCGGGTGGCGGCCGGTGCCTCGGTCGCCGTCTACAGCGGGCTCATCGCCGCCTCGCTCCCCGAGGGCGCCGAAGTCCTCACCGCCGAGGGCGACTTCAGCTCCGTGGTGAACCCGTTCCACCTGCGCGGCGACCTGAAGGTGCGCACTGTGCCGCTGGAGGGGCTGGCCGAGGCCGTACGGCCCGGGACGGCGCTGGTCGCGGTGAGCGCCGCGCAGTCGGCGGACGGCCGGATCGCGGACCTCTCCGCCCTGCGCGCGGCGGCGCGCGAGCACGGGACCCGCACCTACGTCGACGCCTCCCAGGCCGCCGGCTGGCTGGACCTCGACGCGGACGCCCACGACTACGTCGCCGCCGTCGCCTTCAAATGGCTGCTGTGCCCCCGGGGCGTGGCCTTCCTCGTCGTCCCCGGCGACCTCGGCGGTCTGCACCCGCTGTTCGCGGGCTGGGTGGCGGGGGAGCGGCCCTGGGACAGCTGCTACGGACCGGTCGGTGAACTCGCCCACTCGGCACGCCGCTTCGACGAGAGTCCGGCGCTCTTCTCCTACGCGGGCGGCCGCCGTTCCCTGGAACTCGTGGAGGAGCTGGGCGTGGCCGCCGTACGGGCCCACGACCTCGCGCTGGCCGACCGGTTCCGCGCCGGGCTGCGCCGGCTGGGCCATGAGCCGGTCCCCGCGCCCGGGTCCCCGATCGTGTCCGTGCCCGGACTCGGCGACCGGCAGGGCGAGCTGAGCGCCGCGGGCATCGAACTGTCCGCCCGCGCGGGCAACCTGCGGGCCGCCTTCCACCTGTACAACACGGAAGCGGACGTGGACCGCCTGCTGGACGTCCTGGCGGGCTGAACAGGGCTCGTCACGGCCGCGCGGGCCCCGGGCGCACGCGCGGACGGCCGCACACCGCCCCGGCCGCCCACGGACCCGCGCGCATCCGGAGACCGCCGCGCACGGTCCGGGCACGCCCACGGACCCGCGCGCATCCGGAGACCGCCGCGCACGGTCCGGGCCGCCCACGGACACCGCCGCACGCGGACCCGGGTGCGCGCGGGCACGGGAAAGGGGCCTCCCGTCCCACACGAGAAGGCCCCTTCCCGGCTCGTGGCCGGTTCACCGTCCGGCGGTCACCGCACCGGAGTGAAGTCCCGGGCGCCGATGAAGTCGGGGCGCCGGACCGGTGCCGCGAACGGCTCCACCGCCGTGTTCTCCACGCTGTTGAACACGATGAAGACGTTGCTGCGCGGGTACGGCGTGATGTTGTCGCCCGACCCGTGCATGCAGTTGCAGTCGAACCAGGTCGCCGACCCGGCCCTGCCGGTGAACAGCTTGATGCCGTGCTCGCCCGCGAGCGCGGTCAGCGCCTCGTCCGACGGCGTGCCCGCGTCCTGCATCTGCAGCGACTTCTTGTAGTTGTCCTTCGGCGTCTCCCCGGCGCAGCCCAGGAACGTCCGGTGCGAACCGGGCATGATCATGAGCCCGCCGTTGGTGTCGAGGTTCTCGGTCAGCGCGATCGAGACGGACACCGTCCGCATGTTCGGCAGGCCGTCCTCGGCGTGCCAGGTCTCGAAGTCCGAGTGCCAGTAGAAGCCGCTGGCGCCGAAGCCCGGCTTGACGTTGATCCGGGACTGGTGGACGTACACGTCCGAGCCGAGAATCTGCCGCGCCCGGCCCACCACGCGCGGGTCGCGCACCAGGTTCGCGAACACCTCGCTGATCCGGTGCACCTCGAAGACCGAGCGGATCTCCTGGGACTTCGGCTCGACGATCGAGCGCTCGTCGGCCCGGATCGCCGGGTCGGCCACCAGCCGGTCCAGCTCCTGCCGGCAGACGGCGACCTCGTCCGCGCCGAGCAGCTCCTCGACGGCGAGGAACCCGTCGCGCTCGAACGCCTCCAGGTCGGCGCGGGCGATGGGCCCCGGCGCGTCCGGGGAGCCCCAGACGACCGGGTCCTGGCGGGGGACGCTCACCTCGGTGGCGCCGCGGGTGGGGTACAGGTCCTTCACGGTGGCGGTGGTCATGGGGTCCTCACACCTCCTCGGGCTCGGTGAGCAGCGGGTAGACGCCGTTCTCGTCGTGGTCCTCCCGTCCGGTCACGGGCGGGTTGAAGACACAGATGCAGTGGAAGTCCTCCTTGACCTTGAGCGTGTGCCGCTCGTGGCCGTCGAGGAGGTACATGGTGCCGGGCGTGATGTGGTACGTCTTCCCGGTCTCGCGGTCGGTCAGCTCGGCGTCGCCCCGGGTGCAGACGACGGCCTCGATGTGGTTCGCGTACCACATCGACGTCTCCGTGCCGGCGTAGAGGATCGTCTCGTGCACGGAGAAGCCGACCTTCTCCTTGGCGAGGACGATGCGCTTGCTCTCCCAGGTGCCGGACGCCGCCTTCACGTGCCGGTCGGTGCCTTCGATCTCCTTGAACGAACGGACGATCACGGTGGTACGTGCCTCCTTGCGGGGTTTCTCGGTGGTCAGCGCCTTCCGGCGCCCCGCCCCGGGGACCGTGGGGCGGGGGCCGGAAGCCGTTCAGGCGGTCTCGCGGACCGCGCGGGCGAGGGTGCTCATGCCCTCGTCCAGTTCCTCGGGGGTGGTGGTCAGGGCCGGCAGCAGCTTGACGACCTCGCTCTCGGGACCCGAGGTCTCGATGAGCAGGCCGAGGTCGAAGGCGCGCCGGGCGACCCGTCCGGCGCGGTCCTTGTCGTGGAACTCCAGGCCCCACACCAGGCCGCGGCCCCGGTACTCCTTGACGTCGGCGAGGTTCTCCTCGGTGAGGGAGACCAGCCACTGCTCGACGAGTTCGCCGCGGGTGCGGGTCTGCTTCTCCATCGCCGCGCCGTCCGTCCAGTACGCCTCCAGGGCGGCGGTGGCGGTGACGAAGGCGGGGTTGTTGCCGCGGAAGGTGCCGTTGTGCTCGCCCGGCTCCCACACGTCCAGTTCGGGCCCGAACAGGCACAGCGACATCGGCAGGCCGTAGCCGCTGATGGACTTGGAGACGGTGACGATGTCGGGGACGATGCCGGACTCCTCGAAGGAGAAGAAGGCGCCGGTGCGTCCGCAGCCCATCTGGATGTCGTCGACGATCAGCAGCATGTCCTGCCGCTCGCACAGCTCCTTGAGCGCGCGCAGCCACTCGGGCCGGGCCACGTTGATGCCGCCCTCGCCCTGCACGGTCTCCACGATCACCGCGGCGGGCTTGTTCAGGCCGGAGCCCTGGTCCTCCAGGAGCCGCTCGAACCACAGGAAGTCGGGGACCGTGCCGTCGAAGTAGTTGTCGAACGGCATGGGAGTGCCGTGCACCAGCGGGACGCCGGCGCCGGCCCGCTTGAACGCGTTGCCGGTCACCGCCAGCGAGCCCAGCGACATCCCGTGGAAGGCGTTGGTGAACGACACGATGGCCTCGCGCCCCTTCACCTTCCGCGCCAGCTTCAGCGCGGACTCCACGGCGTTGGTGCCGGTCGGGCCCGGGAACATCACCTTGTAGGGCAGGTCGCGCGGGCGCAGCACCAGGTTCTGGAAGGTCTCCAGGAAGCGGCGCTTGGCGGTGGTGGACATGTCGAGCCCGTGCGTGACTCCGTCACGCTCCAGGTAGTCGATCAACGCCCGTTTCAGCACCGGGTTGTTGTGCCCGTAGTTGAGGGAGCCGGCGCCCGCGAAGAAGTCGAGGTACTCGTGGCCGTCCTCGTCGTACATGCGGCTGCCGCGCGCCCGGTCGAAGACGGTGGGCCAGCCGCGGCAGTAGCTGCGCACCTCGGACTCCAGGGTCTCGAAGACGCTCAGGTCGGGCTGGGTGATGGTCACGACGAATCGCTCCTCGGGTGGGGGAGTGGGAGATCGGTCGGGTCGGCGGATCGGGAGTGGGGTCCGCGGGGCCCGGCGGCCCGGGCCCGGCGGGGGCCCGCACGGGAGGGGGCTCGGACGAGCGATTGGGCTCGGAGGGCGAGCCGGGCCCGTCGGGTGAGCCGGGACCCGTCGGGTGAGCGGGGGGGCTCGGCGACGAGCGGCCCTCAGAGGGCGAGCGGGCCGATGCGGTGCAGGACCTCGGGGTCGTGCGGCCCGTCGGGGAAGCGGTCCGTCCCGAACAGGACCTCCCGCTCGACCCGGGCGCCGTGCCGGTCGGCGAAGGAGGCGAAGAGCCGTTCGGAGGCGGTGTTGCCCGGGGTGATGGTGGTCTCCAGGGCCGTCAGTCCGCGCTCGGCGGCGACGCGGGCGGCGAGCGCGTCCAGCAGGCGGCCGGCGAGGCCGCGGCCGCGGTGGCGTGCGTCGACCGCGACCTGCCACACGAGGAGCGTGCCGGGACGGTCGGGCCGCACGTAGCCGGTGACGAAACCGACGGTCTCGCCGTCGGCGTCGCGCGCCACGGCGGACGTGGCGGCGAAGTCGCGGCACCACAGCAGATAGCTGTAGGAGGAGTTCACGTCCAGGGTTCCGGAGTCCTTGGCGAGCCTCCACAGTGCGGCGCCGTCGGCGACGGAGGGGGGCTCGATGGACACGTCGTCCGCTCTTTCCACGCGGTCGGTTCGCAGGTCTGCTTGTGCGGCAGTCATGCGAATTGAACTTACCGAGCTGAATTGAAAAATGCATCGGCCGTTGCCCTTACGTGCAGCGGCCGTATGTGTTATCGCGCGGGTGCGCGACCGCGCGAGGAGGGTGCGATATGCCCGTTTGGTTCAGGTATTACGTGTACAAAAAGGGCAGCTTTGTGGAGTGCATCACAATGGAGTAACTCCCCGGACGCGCTCGTGACGGCTTCGGAATTACGCTGCCGAAGGCCAGGAAAATCGCTGCGTTTAGGAATAGGGAAACGGGGCAGAAGAAGACGGGAAACTATCCCTAGTGAATTCCAGGAATTACCTGTTTTGTATTCGCGTCCCGGTGAGCCCGTCGATCCGTTCCCGAGGAATGCCCGAGTGCCTGCCGCGCCGGGCGTGTCGCGCCCTGCCCCCGCACGCGCTCTGCCCGCTCCCGGGGGCGCCGGGGCACCCGGGCGTCCTCCGTCGTCACCGCCAGGCCAGGGCGGCGGCCGCACGGGCGGCCGGCAGGTCGACGTCCGCGCCGGACGCGGCGGTCAGGGCGGAGGCCAGGGCCGTCAGCACCGCCTCGACGGTCTCCGGGGCCGCGGCCGGCCCGTAGTGGTTGACGCGGATCATCTCCTTGGCCAGCGCGCCGCCGCCCGCGGCCAGCGGGAGGGCGGGGTCCGACTCCAGGGCACGGGCCACCAGGTCGGAGGCCGCGACATCCGCGGGAGCGCGCAGCGTCGTCGCCACCGGCGCCGCCTCGGACGCCTTGCGCACGTACGGCTCCAGACCCCCGCCGAGGGCCTGGACGCCGGCCCGGGTCGCCGCCGCGGCGCGGCGGTGACGGGCCGTCACCGCGTCGAGGCCGGCCTCCTCGATGCGCTCCAGGCACGCCTCCAGGGCGAGCATCTCCAGCTGGGCCGGGGCGTGCAGCAGCGTGGTGCGCCCGCCGTCGATCCAGCGCTCCTTCCAGTCCAGCAGGGACAGGTAGGAGCGGCGCGGCGCCCGCGGGTTCGCCGCCATCCGGGCCCAGGCCCGCTCGCTGACGGACACCGCCGACACCCCGGCGGGACCGCCCATCGCCTTCTGCGCCCCGATCACGCACAGGTCGACGCCCCACGCGTCCGGCAGCACCGGCTCCGCACCGATGGAGGCCACCGCGTCCAGGTAGAAGAGGGCGCCCTGCTCCCGTACGGCCTCGCCGATCTCGGCGACCGGGTTGGTGTTGCCGGTCGCGGCCTCCGCGTGCACCAGCGACACGAAGTCGATCTCCGGGTGCTCGGCGAACGCCGCGCGGACCTGCCCGGCGGTCACCGCCGTGTGGAACGGCACCGACAGGTCGTACACCGTCGCACCGCAGTCACGCAGCCAGTCGCCGAAGGTCTGCCCGTAGGGCCCGGTGATCACGTTCAGGGCCGTCGTGCCCGGACCGGCCGTCGCACGGATCGCGCCCTCCAGCGGCAGCAGCGCCTCGCCCTGGGTGATCACGACGTCCTGCCCGGTGCCGAGCAGCCGCGCCACCCGGTCCTCGATCGAGGCGAAGCGGGCGGCGCTCAGCGGGGCGAGGTCCAGGAGGGGGTGGGTCACGGCAGTGCTCTCTTCTCGGTCACGAGGTCGGTGGAGTCGACGGAGTCGAGGGTAACCGGCGGCCCCGGCCCGGCTCCCACCGGTGACCGCCCCGCCCCGGCGGGGGCGGGCGAGAGGCCCTGCCGGGGCGGCGACAGGCCCTACTAGGGTGCGGTACATGAGCGATGGCGCGGTGCTGCACGTGAAGGGACGGGTCCTCGTCGGCCCCGACGACGACCAGGTCCGTGACGAACTGTGGGTGGTGGGCGGCCGCATCTCCTACGAGCGCCCGCCCGGCGCCCGGGACGTGCGGACCGTCGGGGGCTGGGTCCTGCCCGGCCTGGTCGACGCGCACTGCCACGTCGGTCTCGACGCGCACGGCCCGGTGCCCGAGGACGTCTCCGAGAAGCAGGCGCTCACCGAGCGGGAGGCCGGGGCGCTGCTGCTGCGGGACGCGGGCTCACCGTCCGACACGCGCTGGACCGACGACCGCGAGGACCTGCCGAAGATCATCCGGGCCGGCCGCCACATCGCCCGCACCCGCCGCTACATCCGCAACTACGCCCACGAGATCGAACCCGGGGACCTGGTCCGCTACGTCGCCCGGGAGGCCCGGCGCGGCGACGGCTGGGTCAAGCTGGTCGGCGACTGGATCGACCGCGACCTCGGCGACCTCTCCGCCTGCTGGCCCCGTGAGGCGGCCGGGGCCGCCATCGCCGAGGCGCACCGGCTGGGCGCCCGGGTGACCGCGCACTGCTTCGCGGAGGACTCCCTGCGCGACCTGGTGGAGGCGGGCATCGACTGCATCGAGCACGCCACGGGACTCACCGAGGACCTGATCCCGCTGTTCGCGGAGCGCGGCGTCGCCATCGTGCCCACGCTGGTCAACATCGCCACGTTCCCCGGCCTCGCGGCCGGCGGCGAGGCCAGGTTCCCGCGCTGGGCGGCCCACATGCGCCGGCTCCACGAGCGCCGTTACGACACCGTCCGCGCCGCCCACGACGCCGGGATCCCGGTGTACGTCGGCACGGACGCGGGCGGCGCGCTGCCGCACGGCCTGGTGGCGGCCGAGGTCGCGGAACTGGTCACCGCGGGCATCCCGCCGCTCCAGGCCCTGTCGGCGACGGCCTGGGGCGCCCGGTCCTGGCTCGGCCGCCCCGGCCTGGAGGAGGGCGCGCCCGCCGACCTCGTGGTGTACGAGGCGGATCCGCGGGCGGACGTACGGGTGCTGGCGGAACCGCGGCGGGTGGTGCTGAACGGCCGGATCGTCGGCTGACCGGACGACCGCGGACCGGACGGGCGGCGGGTTGACGGGAGGTGACCGATGCCCCGGCCGGCTCGTTGTGCACCCCGTGTCGTGCGCCGGTGCGCCGAGCGGGGTGTCCGCACCGGGGGCAGGAGGGGGACACGAGGGTGAAGGAAGCGAACACCCGTACCGGGCGAATCGAAAACGAGGACGGAAACCCCTCGAAGGAGTGAAGTCACCCAGGATGGCTGACCGTTCACTCTCGGTGCGTAATTCTTTCCGGGTCCCAAGCATTCCTCTCTGGGGGTCCCACACCGTGAACGGCCATACCTTCCGCATGCCCGCACGCCGCCTCGTCACCGCCGCCGCGGCCACCGCCCTGGCCGCCGGCCCGGTGACGCTGGCCGGAGCGGGCTCCGCCCACGCGACCACCGGCCACGGCCGCGCAGGCGCCTCCGTCCTGCGCGCCGGCCTCGACGTGTCCCTGCTCAACAAGACGGTGAACCTCCCGCTCACCCTCTCCCTCGACGAGGTCCAGGCACCGGCGAGCGCCCGGCGGACCGCGCTCAGCGCCCGCCTCGACGGCGTCGAGGGCGGCAAGCCGTTCAGCGTGCTGCGCGCGGACGTGGCCACGGCGGACGCGAGGGTCTCGGCGAGCGGCGCGGAGGGCAGCGTCGACCTCGCCCACGCCCGCCTCCACGTGCCCGGCCTGCCCCTGCTCTCCCTCATCGAGGTGGACCAGGTCACCGCCAGGGCGACCTGCCGGACGGGCAGGGCGCCGTCGGCGACGAGCGACGTCCTGGGCGGCGTGACCGTCCTCGGCAGGAAGGTGACGCTCACCGCGGGCGGCACCACCGACGTCCGGGTGCCCGGCGTCGGAGAGGTCCGCCTCGACCTGTCCCGCCGCGCGACCACGTCCCGCACGGCCGCGGCGACCGCCCTCGAACTCCGGGTCTCCGTCAACCCGTTGAAGCTCAACGTGGCCGAGGTCGAGGGCACCGTCACGCTCGCCCGGGCGACCTGTGAGTCCCCCGCGGCACCGGAGAAGTCACCGCAGCCCGCCACCACCCCCGCGACGGACCCGAAGCCCCAGGGCGCCTCCGCCACCGAGCCCGTCGCGCCGGCACCGTCCGCCGCGAAGCCCACGAAGACCGCGGGCGCCGGCCTCGCGGAGACCGGAGGCAGCTCCATGACCCCGTACCTCGCGGCGGGCTCGGCGGTCCTGCTGGCCGCGGGCGGGGCGGCGGTGGCGCTGACCCGGCGGCGGAGGGGCTGACCGGACGGCGGAAGGGGTGGCCGGGCGGACGGCGGAGGGGCTGAGGCAGCGGGACCGAGGAGGAGGCGGAGCGGCGGAGGCGGCGCCTCACGGCCCCTCCGCGGCCTCCCTCTCCTCCGTGTCCCCCGTGTCCTGCGAGTCCAGCGCGGCCCCCAGTGCGTCCAGGAACCCCTCCACCACCCCCCGCCCCCGTACGGCCACCCGCACCCAGTCCTCCCCGAGCCCCGGGAACGTGTCACCGCGCCGCACCGCGTAACCCCGTTCGCGCAGCCGCCGCCGTACCCGCGCCGCTCCTTCCATCCGCACCAGGACGAACGGACCCTCGGCAGGCCCGGCCACCCGCACCCCGCGCTCGGCGAAGGCCGCCAGGCCCGCCACCAGGTGGGCCCGGTCGGCCGCGATCCGGTGGGCCGCGTGCGCCGCCTCCGCCAGCGCGCGCGGCTCCACGCACGCCACGGCCGCCGCCAGCGCCGGCGTGGACACCGGCCACAACGGCTGGGCGCGCTCCAGCGCGGCGATGATCTTCGGGGAGGACAGCACGTACCCGATCCGCAGCCCGGCCAGCCCCCAGGTCTTGGTCAGGCTGCGCAGGACGACCAGGCCGGGCACGTCGGTCCGCCCGGCCAGCGCCTCCCGCTCGCCCGGCACCGCGTCCATGAACGCCTCGTCGACCACCAGCGTCCGGCCGGGCCGGGCCAGTCCCACGAGCGCCGCCGCCGGGTGCAGCACCGAAGTGGGGTTGGTCGGGTTGCCGACCACCACGAGGTCCGCGTCCTCGGGGACGTCCGCCGGGTCGAGCCGGAAGCCGTCCTCCGCGCGCAGCAGCACCCGGTCCACGCGGTGCCCGGCGTCCCGCAGCGCGGCCTCCGGCTCCGTGAACTGCGGGTGCACGACGACCGGCCGGCGGACCTCCAGGGCGCGTGCCAGCAGCACGAACGCCTCCGCCGCACCCGCCGTCAGCAGCACGCGGTCCACCGGCAGTCCGTGCCGGGCGGCCACCGCGGCCCGTGCGGCCCGCCCGTCCGGATAGGCGGCGAGGGAGGCGAGCGAGCCGGCGATCCGCTCCCGCAGCCAGGGGGGCGGGGTGCCGGTGCGTACGTTCACGGCGAGGTCGACCAGCGCCGAACCGTCGTCCCGTACCTCCGCGTCCCCGTGGTGCCGCAGGTCGTGCCCGCCGCCCTGCCACGGCATCCCGTGGTCCTCGATGTGCGTGCGCATGCGTGTGCCCGTCGTGAAGGGGGTGTCCGGAACGGTGTTCATGGCGGTGTCCCCGGGGGAGTTCCTGGAGGGAGTTCCTGCTGGAGGGAGGACGGCGAGGGGGCGGGGCGCCGTACGACCGCGCACGTCGCCCGCGCCGGACCCCCGTCGGCCGGGGCGGACCTCGTCTTGGGGACGAGGAGTTCACCGCCGCCGACGAGAGCGGCGGCCTCCGCGACCGACGGGGTGCCCACGGCGGCGCGCGAGGCGTCCGACGGGTTCGGCACGGTCACGGCGGCCAGTTCCCCGGCGGAGTACGTCACCAGGGGCACACCGAGCCGCGCGGCCGCCGCTACGACGCCGGGCTCGGCGGCCTTGGTGTCGACGGTGGCCAGCAGGGCGACGCTGCGCACGGACAGTCCCGCCTCCCGCAGCGCGCCCTCGACCACCCCCAGCACCTCCTCGGCCGCCGCTCCGGCGCAGGCGCCCACACCGACGGCGAGGGACGGCGGCCGGAGCACCACCTCCCGCTCGCCCGGCGCGACCGCCCGGTCCGTCACCCGGACGGCGCAGACCGCCTCCGTACCTCCGGACACGCCCGGCCGCGGCGCGAGCGCGGCCAGGGAGGCCAGGACGGGCAGCGGCCACGGCACCTCGGCGTCCAGGACGACCGGTTCACCCTCCAGCAGCGCCCGCGACACGGCGGCCACGTCCCCCTCCGCCGGCAGCCCGAGGGCGCCGGGCCCGAGGAGACCGGTCACCGGGCACGCCCTTGCCCGGGGGCGGACGCGGCTCCGGGCGGCGGCGGGGGCGCCGGGGGCCGTACGCCCCACAGGAGGAACACCGGGCCGGGGGCCGCCGCTCCGGTCGTGTCCCCCGGCGGCGGTGCCAGCGGTGACGCCTGGAGCAGGACGCCGTCGCAGGCCAGTCCGGCGCCGGTGAGCGCCTCGCGGGCGGCGGGCACCCGGTCGGGGGAGGCGAGGGCGACGACGACGGTCCGCCGGGCCCGGCGCGCGCAGACGCCGACGACGGCGGCCAGGTCGCCGCCCGCCTCGCCCACGAACACCGCGTCCGGATCGTCGGCGAGTGCGGACAGCGCGCCGGGCGCCGCCCCGTGCACGACCGCGACGTCGACACCCCGGGCGGCGGCGCCGGCCCGCACCCGTCCGGCACCGTCCGCCGTCCGCTCGACCGCGACGGCCGCCGCGCCGAGCCGGGCGCACTCCACGGCCACCGGCCCCGACCCGGCGCCGACGCACCAGACCAGATCGCCCAGGCGCGGCCCGAGCCGGGCCAGGGCCAGCGCCCGCACCTCGGGCCCGGCGCCGACCGGGTCGCGCGGCGCGAAGACGTCGTCCGCCAGTGCCCAGCCCGCTGCCGGCACGTCCGGCCCGGCCAGCGTCCGTACGGCACCCAGCGCACGGGCCTCGTCCAGGCACAGCACCACGCTCACCGCCGTGCCCCAGTCCCGGGCGGCGGCCTCGGCGGGCGTGACCCGTTCGACGCGCTCGTGGTCCGGGTCGCCCAGCGCCGAGGCGACGACCAGCACCCGCTCCCCGGACGGCGTCCGGGCCAGCGCGGCCCCCAGCTCGGCGGGCCCGGTGCCGGGACCCGTCAGCACGGCGACCTTCGGCCGGGACCGGCACACGTTGACGGCCGTCCGCAGCTCCCGCCCGTGCGCGCTGACCACCACGGCGTCGTCCCAGGGCAGCCCGGCGCGCGCGAAGGCGGCGGCGACGGAGGAGACGCCCGGCCGCACGTCCAGCAGCGCGGAGCCGAACCGTTCCGCCAGCGCCCGCACGATCCCGAAGAACCCGGGGTCGCCCGAGGCGAGCACGACCACGCGCCGCCCCTGCCCGGCATACTGCGCGATCACGTCGAGGGCGGGCGGCAGGGGCCCCAGCACGACCCGCCGGGCACCTTCCGGCAGCCGTACGGCCTCCAGGTGCCGGCGTCCGCCCACGACCAGCTCCGCGCCGTCGAGCACCCCGTGCTCCGGCGGCGCCCCCGTACCCGTACCGACGACCGTGATCACGCGCCCGCCCCCTGCCCGAACGGGGCCCGGGGAGCGCCGCAGGCCCCGGATGCCCCGGATGCCCCGGGAGCCTCGGGACGGACCCGGGGGCGGGCCGCGGGGGCGGTCCTGCGGGCTCCCGGGGCCGCCCCGGGGCAGTCGTGGGGGCGCGCGGGGCGGCGGGCCGGGCGCGAACGGGCGCCGCCGTGCGCGTCTTGCCTGTCTTGTCCGCCGCGCGCGCCGTGCGCGCCGTGCGCCATGTACCCGTCGTGCGCCGTGGGCGCGCGGTGCACGGCGCACGCGACGCGCGTCAGGGGGCCGGCGGCGCCGGGACCGGCACCGACGAAGGTCACCTCAGCGGTGGGGGCATCGGCCATGGGGTCGAGTCCTCTCGTACGGAATGTCACGGTCTGTGGGGGTCGGACAGTGGCCGGATGTGCGCGATCGGGGGTTGATCGGATAGCAAGGGCACATGGCGGTCTTCGTCGCGCTCGGCGCGTTCCTGATGACGCTGGCCGGCGGCTGGACGGCACAGCGGGTCACCGACCGCCGCCATCTGGTCCTCGGACTGGCCGGCGGCCTGATGCTCGGTGTGGTCGGTCTCGACCTCCTGCCCGAGGCACTGCGCGCGGTGGGCCGCGAGGTGTTCGGCGTACCGGCGGCTCTGCTGCTGTTCGTGGCCGGCTTCCTGCTGGCCCACCTGGTGGAGCGCCTGCTGGCCGCCCGGCAGGCCGCGCACGGCGGTGACGAGCACTCTCACCAGCGCGCGCCCGAGGTGGGCCTCACGGCGGCGGCGGCCATGGTGGGGCACAGCGCCATGGACGGCGTGGCGATAGGCGCCGCGTTCCAGGTCGGCGGCGGCATGGGCGCCGCCGTCGCGCTCGCGGTCATCGCCCACGACTTCGCGGACGGCTTCAACACCTTCACCCTCACCAGCCTGTACGGCAACGCCCGGCGCCGGGCGATAGCCATGCTGGTCGCGGACGCCCTGGCGCCGGTGGTGGGCGCCGCCTCGACCGCGTTCATCAGCATCCCCGAATGGTTTCTCGGCGGTTATCTCGGCCTGTTCGGCGGTGTCCTGCTCTACCTCGCCGCCGCCGAGATCCTGCCCGAGGCCCACCACGAGCACCCCGCCCGCTCGACCGTGCTGTGCACGGTCGCGGGCGCCGCGTTCATCTGGCTGGTGGTGGGCCTGGCGGCCTGAGCGCAGCCGCCCCCGGGCCCGGCCCGCGGGCCCCCCGGCCCGCCGCCCCGCCCGGCCCGGCAG